>JACKHG010000019.1 GCA_020639115.1 Phycisphaerales bacterium | reverse complement strand
ACGCTCGACCCCATCAATGACACGATATGCGCGGACACCGGACTCCGCACGTGATACGCTCCCCGATGGGGCCGCTTCGGACGGTGCGTGCGCATGAGCACATTGCCAAGGTGCTCGACACCGCTGGCGCTGGTTGACTCGGACATCGCTGAACTCAATATCTCGGCTTCGCCAATGCGCGCGGGCCGCGGTTACGTGCGTCGGGGTAGCGCTCAGTAGCCGACCCGCCAGAGCATGACCGCGGTGAACCCGAAGAGCACGCTCAGCGCAGCCGTGACCATGCCCACTAGCCAGGGGCGCGGCAGGCGGGCGTACCGGCGTGCCCCCACGGAAATGAAAATCCCCAGCGACACGACACAGCCGAGCAAGGCTGCCAACAGCGCACTTTGGCCCTGGAATCGGGCACCCTTTATCGTGAATCCGCCCGCGAGCCCCACCATCAAGGTCAGTAACGTCCAGAAAAAGAGCAAAGGAGCGGCCGAGTAGGCCACGATCCGCAGCATGTGAACGCCGCGCACCCGGCAGCGCGCCAGCGTCTGGCGCAGACAGACCAGAACGATCAGCGCAGCCCACAGCGCAAGCAACGGCTGTACGCGGACTCCGTAATCGTCAAGGAAGCGCGCCACGTTGTTGCTGATGAGAAAGAGCTCGTGAGCGAGCGGCGGATAGCCTCGTCCAGGTATCCACTGCCGTAACGACCATGTCGCCAGCGCCGTGCTGGCGTACACGATGGCGTACATCACCAGCAGAAACCACGCCTGGACCGAAAGGAACACCAACCAGATCGGACGCGGATGAGGTCGCGTATGCAGCGATACGCGCGTCCAGAAGCGGGTTGGCCGCAGGCTGAGCAGAATCGTCGCGAGGTACGAGCGCAGCGGGCGTTTGCGCCACTGGTGCTCGAAGAGAAAGTCGCTCTGCCAGCGGGCCTCCTCGAGAATGTCCGCCCAGTCGTAAGAGAGCCCACATTCCGGACACCGCGGGCGTTCGAGCATGCGCAGGTTATATCCGCAGCGCGGGCAGCAGATCTCCGCGTCGATCTGCGACCAGTCGGGAGCGGCCTGTTGCGGAGCCTCCAGCGTGTCCACGGTTAATCGTCCTGGTCTTCAGGTCTACAGCGCTACTCGGCTTCATCCTTTCCCCGACTGGAGAACACGTCAGCGATCGAGCTGGTGGCGCAGCGCGGCGTCGAGTTGGGGGTACTGGAACCGGTAGCCGGCCTGCTGCACGCGCTCGGGCAGCACGCGCGTGCTCGCCAGCAGCAGGGCCTCGGCCATTTCGCCGAAGGCCAGCTTCGCGGCGGCCGCCGGGACCGGGAAGATCGTCGGGCGGTGCAGCACCCTGCCCAGCGTCTTGGTGAATTCACGATTCGTGGCCGGGTTCGGCGCGGTCGCGTTGACCGGTCCGGCGAGCGTCGCGTGCTCGAGCGCGAAGACGATGATGCCCACGAGGTCGTCCAGATCGATCCAGCTCAGGTACTGGCGGCCGTTGCCGAGCACGCCGCCGGCGCCGAGCTTGAACGGCGTGAGCATCTTGGCGAGCGCTCCGCCGTCGGGCGAGAGCACGACGCCGATGCGCGGCATGACCACGCGGATGCCCGCATCGACAGCGGGCTGCGTCTCGCGTTCCCAGGCGACGCACACGCCGGCGAGGAAGCCCTCCCCCGCCGGTGCGTTCTCGTCGAGCACCGCATCGCCGCGGTCGCCGTAGAAGCCGATCGCGGAGGCCGACACGAGCACCTTGGGTTTCACGTCAAGACCTGCGAGGGCCGTACAGATCGTGCGCGTGCCGGCGACGCGGCTGTCGCGGATCCGCGCCTTCTGCGCGTCGGTCCAGCGGCCGGCGGCGATATTCTCGCCGGCGAGGTGGACGACGGCGTCGCAACCAGCCAGCGCCGCGGGATCGACGGTGCCGCCCTGCGGATCCCAGACAAACGTGTTGGGGGCGCTGTGGCGACTGCGGCTGAGCTTGCGGATCGCGTGGCCGTTCGCCTCCAGGGCGTGCACGAGCCGCGTTCCGACGAGTCCGGTGGCTCCGGTGATGGTGATGTTCATGGCTGGCGCCCTTTACGCAAGTGCGTTGTGCTGAAATCACGCGGTCGAGAACATCGAGACCCGAGGTGTGCGGATCATAGAAGGCCGGCGGCGCCGCCGCCACGGGAATTCCGCGCAGCCGGGCACGTTATCGGCCATTGCAGGCCTGCGCGGAATCCGCCGACGATATCAGCGAGGTTGAACTGCGCCGCGCGTCTGGGTGTCTGCGGCGCGTTCACCACGGAGACGACGGCCATGACCCAGCCAGTGGACAGCGCCCTGCTTCCTGCATTCCCCCAAGGTCTCAACACCGGCCAGCCGCCGGGACTGAGCAAGCGCGAGTACGTCGCCGCCATGTGCCTGCAGGGCATCCTGTCGAACAAGGGGATTCACAAGCTGACGATCTGGTCAGCGGCACAGAGCGCGGCGATGTACGCCGACCAGTTGCTCGCCACGCTGGAAGGGAAGTCGCCGGACGACGCGGCGCTGCAGGCGCCGGCTGAATTGTCGTTCTCCGCCGGACGCGAATGACCGCTTTTTCGCGGGCTCCCCTACTGCATCTCAGCGCGCGGCCTTGCGGCGGAGCAGTTCCGCCTGGACGAGCTGTGCGATGCGCCGGCGCGTGACGGCCTGCTTGAGGGCGGGGCTGGCCACGAGGACGCGTGAAGCTGCGCCGGGCGAACGCGGCGCCGAGTCGGTCGCGCGCTGCACGGCCTGCAGTTGCTCGGGCGTGAGTGCCTGCGCCGCGGCGCCAGTCACCTGCTTTTCGAGCGCTTTCCACGCGGCTTCCGCGGACTGTTTCTTACCGATGGCGTGCAGCAGCGGTTCGACGGCGAGCGCTCCGCACGCGGCCACCTGCTCCCAATCCTCGATGGCGACGAGCATCGCGGCGCGCGCGGCGTCGTCGGGGGTTGCCAGCCGAGGCGGTTGAGCCGCGCGGACCGTCGCGGCACCTCGACGTCGGCGTCCTCGAACAGCAGGGTCAGACGCGGCACAACCTGGGCGTTGCCGACGACGGCGAGGGCCTCGAGCGCCTGCTGGCGTACGTCGGCCGTGGTGGCGGCGATCGCACGGAGCAGCGCGTCCGTACCGACGGCCCCCAGTGCGGCGAGCATTTCGATCGTGGCGCTGCGCAGGGTCGGCGCAGCCAGGTCATCGATCAATTCGTCAGCCGCCGCGGCGCCGAGGGCGAGCAGAGCGGCTGTGTTGCCCGCGGCGATGCTCAGGCGGGCGCGGGCGGCGTCGTTGGGGGGTTCCCAACCGAGGCGTTTCAGGCCGCCGGCTGCGGCGCGGCGTACTCCGGGGTCCTCGTCGGCCAGCGCGGTGAGCAGCGCGTCCTCCGCCGAGGGGTCCTCGGCGGCGGCCAGGGCGTGGGCGGCGCAGAGGCGCACAGCCACGTCCTCGTCGTGGGCTACGGCGAGCAGTACGGTGGTGGCTTCGGCGCCGCCGATCGCAGCCAGGGCTTCGACGATCTGCCGTTTGCAGGCGCGGTCCGCGGTGGCCAGGGCGGCGCTGAGCGGACCGATCGCAGCCTCGCCGGCGCTGACGGCGGCTGGCCACTTGCCGAGGATGACGGAGGCCTGGGCGAGGCGGCGGGGTTCGAGGCGGGCCCAGGCTTTTTCCTCGAGCACTTGGGCGACGAGCGTGCGCAGCGCGGCATCCTTGGCGTCGAGGCATTCGACCAGGGTATTGAGGGCCCGGGCATCGTGGAGCGCGGCGAGGGCCTCGGCTGCGTAGCGGCGCGTGCGCGGCGTGCCGTCGCGGAGGACGCCGCGGAGCGGTTCAATCGCGGAGGCGCCGAGGCGGCGGACGAGGGTCCAGTCGTCCTGCATGACGGCGACCTCGGCCTGTTGCGCGGGCGTGAGGTTATCCCAACCGAAAGAGCGCAGGGCCCAGGCGGCGAATTCGCGGGCGCCGGCGTCGCGGTCGCTCTCGAGCACGAGGACGAGCTGGTTGACGGCGGTGGGGTCGCCGATCTTGCGGAGGGCGTCGACGATCTCGTGGCGAACTTCCCAAGTGTTTTCGGCGAGGAGGGCGCCGATGAGGGGGCCGACGGCGGACGGGTGGCCGATGGCGCCGAGGGCCTGGGCGGCTCCGACGCGCAGCGCGCGTTCCTCGTCCTGGAGGAGTTCAGCCAGTCCGGGGACCGCCTGGGGGTCGCCGATTTCGGCCAGCGCGGTGACGGCGGCTGCCCGGGTCGCGGCGACGTCCGACCGGAGTTGCCTGAGTTTGCGTTTGACCGATAGACCGAGCATGGCTTGTGGTGCGCAGAAATTTCCGGTGGGCGGACCGCTCCCGGCGGCGCCCTGTACGTAGTATCGGCGAAGAGGCCGGTGTGGCTGGACGCGGCAGTATTGCAAGCGGGGTCGGCGGGTGGCTGGACGGTTGGGCGGCGGATAGAATGCGGAACTTTGTCTGCGGGCGGTGGGGTTTATGGGACGGAGCGGGCGGATGGGTTCAAGGACGGCGAACGGGTGGGCCGATGTCGGTGCTGGAAGGCGGCATTGGCGAAGCGGACGTAGGATGATGCGTGTGATGTGGCGACGTGGGATGCTGGTGGGATGCGGGTTGCTGCTGGCGGGCATGGCCGGCGGTTGTGACGCGTGGTTGCATGCGACGGCTTCGCTGGGCGGGACGACGGCGGGTCAGCGCGGCAACACCGAGGTGGTATTCATCAACAACACGCCGTACCGGGCGATCTTCACGTTCGGGACGTACGACGAGTTCGATCGGCAGACCGTACCGACGCTGCGGCAGTTCAGTTCGGCGACGTCGACGCTGAACCTCGAGGGCAACACGCAGTCCGATACGTTGCAGGTGCGGTGTGCGCGGGTTTATGCGATCGGGACCGAGGGGTTGATCACGCGGGTGCACGCCAACCTGGCGCCGGCGAACTACGACAACGACGCGCTGGTGCAGGGCGTGCGGTTTTCGTCGGCGGCGGTCGGGGACGATAACGCCGACGCGGCGACGGAGGGGGTGGCGGCTCCGCACCAGGCGTTGATCGGGTCCGATTTCGACTGCGGGGCGTTGTTGATCTACCGTTTCGAGGTGAACGACGCGGGTCCGGAACCGTTCACGGTGGATCTGACGGTCATACCGGCGGACAGCACGCGCGGCTAGCGCGGCTAGAGCAAGCTCTAGTCAAGTGCAGCGGGCGGGACCGGATTTACTTCGAGCACGGACCGGCACTTTGACGCTGCCGGTGGACTGGGCACGCACTGGACATTCCCAATCACAATTCACAGGACTTATCGGTCCGGGTCGCGGGTGCGCCTCAGCGCTGAAGTGGGGGCGCAAATGTTTGCGTCCACTGCGGGCGAATCGTAGCCTCAACCTGGACGGAGATTGCATCCGGCCCTTTCGGGTGCTGTGTCACGGAACAGGCGAACCAGCGCGGGGCGCGGACCCCGTGCGCAGTGGGGGATAGTCCAATGGTAGAGGAGATCCGGCGACGCGTCGGAGCCTTCCTCCGGAGCGAGGACGGGCCGACAACCACAGAGTATGCCGTGATGTTCGCACTGATCCTGCTGGTATGCATCGGGACGGTGCGGGCACTGGGCACAAAAGTGAATGACAACTTCAACAAGGCGACAACCGGGTGGTGACACCGCCACCTGTACTTCCAGCGCGAGACAGAGCCCGTCGATCGCAAGAGCGATCGGCGGGCTCGCGGCTTTTTGGGAATACCCTATCGGCGGCTCGGCCGGCGGCAGGCAAGGGCGTGCCCTACCTTGGGCAATGGCCCGCCCTACTGGGCGGGGATCACCTCCTCGCGGGATTGGGATAACTGAATGCGGGCCGGGGCGAGCACGCCGGCGTCGGCCAGGGCCTGGAGGATGCGCTCGACCTTGGGCAGGTTGGCGAGGCGGGCAGCTACGTGCAGGCGGGCGTTGGATTCGTCCACGGTGATCGACGCGGTCGTCTCGGAGGCGGTGCGGCTGAGCAGGCTGAAACCGGCAGCCTCCTCGCCGCGGGCGTAGCCGGCGGCGAGTTGGGCGATGCGGCCGACGTGGGCGAGCAGCGCGACGCTGGTGTCGGGGCCGACGCGCCCGGTGGCGGAGCGCATGGCCTCGTCGGTGAGCACGTTGGGCCCGCCCTGGAGCGTGGCGAGGCTGGTCTTCATCACTTCCGGCGTGGCGCCGATGATGATGTTCGCGCCCGAGCGGGCGAAGTAGACGTTCATGCCGTTGGGGAGCGGGTAGGCGCGGACCTCGACGCCGGCGATCTCGGTGGTGGATTCCGGCTCGGTGTTGCCCTGGACGCGGCTGGGCAGCGAGAGCAGGAAGATCCAGAGCGCCTCGGACTTGGCGGAATCCCCTACCACGGTAACAAGCGCGGCGTCGGGCAGCGGCGGGCCGCCGGCGCGGGGGGCGCTCGACGCGGGCATGACGAAAACCGCCACCTCGCGGATGTTGGCGAAGATCTCGCGGCCGAGGTCCATGCCGGTGACGGCGCGCATCGCCTGGGTTTTCTGATCGACGCGGGCAGCGTCGTCCGCGGAATCGCCGGGATTGACGCCGAGGGCGAGCGCGACAGCCGCCCCGGAGGGCACGACGGCCAGCGCCTGTCCGCGCAGCGGCGGCGTACGCAGCAGGTTGTAGGCGATCATGGACTGCTCTTCGGCCATGGTCATGGTGAACTCAGCCGCGAGTCCGTCGGGGGCGGTGCCGAGGGCGAGCGAGAGGCTGTGGAGGTGGGCGAGGTCGAAGAACGCCTGGCCGATCGCGAGGCCCTGGAGCATCTCGGGGTCGTGGGCGGCCATCTGCTGGGCGCGCTTGAGGCCCTCGGGCGCGTTGACGAACGCGTAGGCAAAAGCCGAATGGCGCGTGGCCTGCTGGGCGGCGAGGGCCGGGGCGGTCGCGAGCGAGGGAGCGGATGCGTTCTGCAGGCGATCGAGCGCGGCCTCGACGAGGCTGCGCTGCGTGCCGGCGATCATCAGGCGCTGGGTAAACACAATGGTGCCGGGGCACTCGGAGTCGGGGATTTCGATGGTGCGGTAGCCGCGGATGGGTTCGGCGGGCCGGACGAACTGGACGGCGGTCTCGAGCGCGCCGCGGAGAAGATCGACATCACCGGGGTGGACGACGAGGATGCCTTCGGGCCGCTCGGCGGCGAAGTTGATGTCGGTGATGGCGGCGGCCACGCCGCGGAAGCGCTTGATCTCGTGGATGATAGCGTCGCTGACGACGATGTGGCGGGGGATGATGAGGGCGGGTTCGCCGGGGACGGCGAAGCCGTCGTCGGAGGCGGCGGCCTGGGCGTTTGCGGCCTGGGCGCCGGCGCGGAGGCCGAGCAGGTTGACGAGTTGCTCGAGGTGGTCGCCGGGGTTCTTGAGTTCGAAGTAGGCGATGGCGTCGGGAGGCATGAGCGCGGCGAGGTCGGCTGCGCGGAGATCCTCGCGGCAGCCAGCCAGTCGGTGCTTGGCCTCGGCGACGATTGCGGATGAGGCGTCGCCGGAGGCGATGACGCGTTCGTAGGCGGCGACGGCGGCGGCGAGGTCGTGGTCATGGGTTTCGAGGTAGTAGGCGTCGCGGAAGGCCTGGGGTGAGTCGGTGAGGGCCCAGGCTGTCGGTGCGAGGGTGATGGCGGCGATGAGGGCGGCTGCCGTCGTCAGAGAGCGTAGGGAGCGCATGATCGATCCTCCTGTTTGGGGTTTTCGGGGTAGCAGCCAGCGCGCGGGCCGGCTGGTCCGGCGGGTGGTTGGGGCAGCCGGGTGGCGGGCGTCGCGGGTTGGCTGGTCGGGTATTCGGGAGAATGGGCGGAGATATTTGGGGGAGGGAAAGGGATTGAGGGATTGAGGGATTGCGGAACTGAGGGATTGAGGGATTGAGGGATTGAGGGATTGAGATTTGGGTGAGCGGCGCCGGGGCGGCGTCTGGATCCGCGGGTTCGAGGCAAGCGCGGCTGGCGGGTGTCGTGGGCATGGGCAGTAGCGAGGACACGGGTGACGAGGTCGAGGTGAGTCAGGCAGTGGGCGGCATGTGGCGGCGCGCGGGGCAAAAAAGCGTGGTCGGCTGGCGCGCGGCTCCAAAGCCGTTTGACGAAGTGGCTACGCTATTGACCGCGATTCTGGAGTCGTGGCGCGAGGTGAACCGCGTTGGCGCTCGCGCGAAGTTACCCGTGGCAACTGGCAAGCAACTTTAGGGGCGAGAGTTTTTTGCGCGGGCCGGACGGACGACGTCTTCTCCGGATGGACACTTACCGCGGAGGCGCGGAGGACGCGGAAGAACGGCACTGGTTTGGTTGGGGGCCTCCTGATGCCTCTCTCTGATCAGATGTTCCTGCGCGTAAGCGGCTGCATGGTCTCTCACCTCCGGTGTGTTTCGGTCACAGGCTTCGCGCCCGTGGACTGATGATTGGACGGCAGGCTGGTGGCCCAGCGCCATGTCGCCCAGCTACCCCCTACTACTTGGCGGGCGGCTGCACGTTTGGCGGGTTTATTGCGCAAGTTGATTTTTTGGGCGGGCTGTCAATATCGGCTTTCTGCCGTCAGCCGGACGAGGGCAAATCTGGAGTCGGAGTCTGGAGGAGGCGGATGAAGAATTGATGGGTGGGGTTGGGCACCTTCACGCTGAATGACACGGGACAGCCAGTGTCAGGGCAGCCGCTTTCGATCCTTGACGCGAGGATGCCTCCGGCATGCCGGGCGAGTGCGCACTGGCACTGGCACGCAGCGTTATCCTCGTGTCAGGGGCAGGTATCGAAGGTCGTGACGAATTCCGGTGATCTCGATGGCACCACCGTGTATCTTTACCGGGGAACCAGATGTCGGACGTGCTGACTACTGTGCAGGCGAAACCCACCAGGTGCAAACAATTCCGCCGGACAAAGTCCGGCACCGTCGAGTCAAGAACGTGGAGTTACAGGTGTACCACGGCACGCGCCCATCGAAACGAAGACCGTCGGCCTGAGGGTGAAAGGACCTCGGCCGGCTGTACGCGTCCCAGGGTGAGCGCGGCGAACACAAACGTCGCCGACCGAACAGGGAGGAAGAGCGAGCAGGGACGCGAGCGGCAGACGCTCAGAGCCTGCCCACTGAGACGCGAACAGGATCGTTCGCGGCGGAGGGGACCAACTGGAACGCCGGTTTGAGCAGGTGAGCTTGGAACAGGTGAACGGAGACAGAACGGTGCCTGGGGTGGACGAGAGACCGACTGGAAAGTCGGTCCACACTGGAGTACAAGCCCGTATTACACGGCGAGCTGGAAGCGGTCTGGCGTCCACCGTTCGATTACGGTGAGCGCAGCGAACGCAAATCTCGACCGAATAGGGGAGGAAGGCGAACAAGGACGCAAGCGGCAGACGCTCAGGCCTGCCCGCAGGACGCGAACAGGATCGTTCGCGCTGGAGAGAGGACGACAACGACGTGGACGCCGACGAGCTACGCCGTGACCACCAACGGCACGTGCAGCGGCACAGCCACCGGCGACTGCCGCCGGCTGGACGCCAATGCCGACGGCGTGGTGAACAGCACCGACCGCACGGCGATCGCCGCGTACCTCGCGACCCTGGACAGCGACACCGAGGCTGCAGCGCGTCCGGCTGCCACCCACAGCCGCCGCGGCAACCTCTTCGCGCACCAGGGGCTTCTGCTCGATCCGGAGATCGGGTCGTACCAGAACCGGGCGCGGCAGTACACACCGGGGGCAAAGCGGTTTATGCAAGTCGATCAGTTGAGCCGTCTTAATTCAGCTGGTAGCGGCATGCACGACGGCGTCGACTTATATGCGTACAACCTGCTCAATCCAGTTCACAACATCGACCCAAGTGGCACCTTCGCATATTACGGCAACTGGTGTGGCCCTAATTGGAGCGGCGGATGCACAGGCTGGGGCTGCCAAACACCACCGATCGACGAATTGGACTCGGCGTGCATGGATCATGACCTATGCTACCGCAAGAATAAATGCAGCTATGAGTGGCTTTGGCCAGGACAGGCACAAATGTCCTGCGATATAGAACTTTGTCGAGACCTGCAGAAGTTGCTAAACGGAAGCCCATGTGCCCTTGTTAACCAACCGCCATCCACGGTAAATATGTGCGACAGAGCTCAACAAATGTGGTCGGCATTCTACTGTAGCTGGTATCCCATATGAGAATTCAGCCAGAGAAGCACAGACGAGGCCGTATGTCAGCAATTGTGACTGGTCTTATTGTCACCGGCGTATGCACCCTATTGTACCATGGGGTTTTTCCTCCCGGCTGTCAACCTATTCTCATTCGAACAACGTGGGCTTGATGCAGTGGGCTTCGCGGTCGTGCCAGTCTCCTGTGGGCTGCTTGCAGGCTATGCTGTGGCGACACTGCACATCAGAAGCGTACAAACGATGTCTTGTCCGGTGTGTGGATGTAACCCGACAGGCAACTTAGGCCGGACGGTGTTCAGAGTGTGGAACATTGATAGGCCCGTAAGGCTCTGACGCAGACGCTGGGCAGCGAATTTCGTCAGCTCGGCGCGGAAGGAATTCAGGACCTGTGTTCATCAGTCTCCAGGGACTTCAGGGCGACCGAGAAAAGACGCTGACACCAGAAGCGTCGTTCTGGTGTACCACGGCTTGCACGCGCATCGACGAGGTCGTCAGCCTGAGGGTTAGGACTCGTGACGCTACGCGTCCAGGAGGCCAGGCGCAGCGAACAGCGAAACGTTACCGACCGAACAGGGAGGACGAGCGAAACAGGACGCGAGCGGCAGACCGCTCAGGCCTGCCCGCAGGACGCGAACAGGATCGTTCGCGCTGGAGAACCAACTGGAACGTCACCGCGGCACAGCCGACCTTACCGGCCGGGTGATCGAGCGCTACTGGTACCAGCCCGTACACACGGCGAGCTGGGAGGCGGTCGTACAGCGTACCCGTTCGATTACGATGACGATGGCGACGTGGACGCGGACGACTATGCCGTGACCACCAACGGGACGTGCAGCGGCACAGCCACCGGCGGCTGCCGCCGGCTGGACGCCAACGCCGACGGCGTGGTCAACAGCGCCGACCGCACGGCGATCGCCGCGTACCTCGCCACGCTGGACAGCGACACCGAGCTGCAGCGCGTGCCGGCTGCCACTCACAGCCGCCGCGGCAACCTCTTCGCCCACCAGGGGCTGGTGCTCGATCCGGAGATCGGGTCGTATCAGAACCGGGCGCGGCAGTACGCACCGGGGGCGAAGCGGTTTATGCAAAGGGATCGCCTTTTTGATCGACGATTAGTGAACTTCTATAGTTATGTGCTAGCGAGGCCGACTCGGTATCGTGATCCATCTGGAATGTCAACTGATGAGGGGGCCACACAACTCTGCCGTGAGAAGGAAATTCCAGGCGGCCCTGGAGTTGGAGAAACATTCTGCGATGGAACTGGCGGCTTCTACATAATATGTGTCATTTTGGCCTGACGGCAACATCAAGGGATATTCAGACGGTAATGCGGCCCAGAGGGCGGCTCCGAATAGTCCGTGCACCCTCCGCCACCCCCTTCCCCCATTGCAGGCCGCGTGATTGCGAAGGTGCCAGTGTCTGCATGCACATGCGGCTCACGGGGCTCTCATGTTGACGCCTTCTGCAAGTTTACGCCGGACGCGTGCATGGTCCAGAAGAGAGGACAACTGGCCCGTTGCCTATTCGGATATATACTAGATCCGAATGTTTTGTATACTAGCAGCATCTTCAAGCGATGAAAAGAGCAAAAAGAAGGTGCATGAATTCTTCACAATACCCCGACCCCAACTATGGTCCAGCAAGCCGACATTATACAGGAATACAAGAACTACTATGAGAGGAAAATGTCCGGCTCCAGAGTATCCTGGTGGTGATGATCCATGGGTGTAGGCCAGAGTAATGTAAAGGACGAGAACTTTTCCGCCTATTGTGGCGTTGCGACGCCACAATACCAAAGCCAACTCTAGTCGCCATGCCCATGATGGCCTCGGTTGCCACATTGGCAATGTGGGCGTCTACGCGAGCGATTCCGCTTCCCAGTTCTCAGTGGTATTATCAGGGAACGGATGATTCAGGCTGCGGTGGGGCCTTGAGCTCCAGGGCAGGCGATATCTTGGTCAATACCACAGTCGATCTTACGGTTGCCAGACTGGCCTTTCGACATCTGAATGGAGCTTCTGTGGTATTCGTATTGGAAGATCGCATTACTATAATCCGCGAAGACAGATTCTTGGGAATTCGAATCCCCTACTCCTTGCAGCCTTCTCTTGACCAAACGATGCAGTATATCGGCATCAGGATCAGGGGCTGCGGAATTCTTAATCAGTAACGTATCGAAGATCTGTCCCGAATGCGGGTGTGCCACAAGACTTGACAAAGCAGGACAGCGTGTTGGGCCCTAAAACTGACTGCCGAAACGTCTGGTAGGAGCGCATGATTGTAATCCCTACGCGACAGAAGCTGACTCAGAATCAAATGTGGAAATGTGAGACGCAGGACAGCTCGGGAACGTGGAGCTGCAGGTGTACCACGGCACGCGCTTATCGACAGGGTCGTCGGCCTGAGGGTGAAGGACCTCGGCCGGCTATACGCGTCCCAGGGTGAGCGAAAGCGAACGCCCCTGAAAACGTCGCCGACCGAACAGGGAGGAAAGCGAGCAGGGATGCAGGCGAGCAGACGCTCCAGGCCTGCCCGCGAGACGCGAACAGAATCGTTCGCCTTGGAGGGGCCAACTGGAACGTCACCCTTGTGGGCGGCGAGAGGTAAACAGGTGATCAGGGGCGAAGGGTGGAGAGCCAGCGGCGAGCGAGACCGGCTGCACACCTCCAACCTCGGTACTGCCCAGCCTTCGTTGACAGCCGATCATCAGGTCAGCAGAATCATGCCGGGTCATCACTTGACGCAGAGTTCTTGCGACAATCCGCCCACCCGGGCCGCCGACGCCGAAATACTGCGCCTCCCCAGGCGAAACGCGTCAGCCAGCTGACCGACCGATAGACGATCTCACCGCACATGCGTCGCAGCACCGCTTGGAGCCGCAGCGACGAAACGCGTTACGCGCCCGCCGGCGCGCGCGTACCATCTGTCGGCGCGTCGAGAACTCGGCGTGCGATGCCCGGCTGCTGCTGCGACCTGGCCGATGGCCTGCCGAGACCACGTCGTCGGTCCACAGCCCCTGCACATCCCGTGGACGCGATCCTGGAAAGTCTTGGTCATCGCGCCCCTCGCTCAGCCTGGCTGGCCCCGCTCATGCAGCCGGGGCCTCCCAGGCCTGTCGTGCCTGTCCAGTCACATCGCCGCCCAGCATCGAGGTGATCACCAGCGTAACGACGCGGCACGCGGACCAGTGAAGTTGAGGCATCGACGCTGCACGATCCGTCGATAGCAATAATCATTGTGAGGTGCTTGCCTCTGGGCATGTTAGACTCTTCTTTTCTTTAGCTATCAGGTGCCGCAGCCGACGCGGCAGGAATCAGCAGTATCCCTCGATGAGCACCTCTGATCGCCGCTGGGCAGCTTCGCTGCCGTGACACCGAGCACGGGCCCGCTGCTGGCGGTGATCACCCTGGCCACGCGCTCCTGCTTGATCCTGTTCTGGAACTCCAGAGTTAAACCGGTGGCGACCGTCGTACTCCCCGGAGATCCAGAACTCAATGGAATGCCGTCAACCTGCCCGCTCAGCCGACGTCATTGGCAGCCGTGCCGACGTGCTGGCGGCGGATGATGACGATGTGGGCGCGCTGCTCCCGAACATCATCCTGGTAGCCGTACAGCGGCTTTAGCCTCAGCGTGGGAGGTAGAAGGGGTCAGGGAGTCGTTTCGAAGCCTTTATCGACCCGTCGTATCAACGAAGTACGGCCTGATTACGCGCAGAAACGACTCGACCCATTTGTTCCTTCGACCCGCGTTTGTTACCCCGCGAACAGGTCCACAGGTTGCGGCACGAAGCGCGGGCTGTGCCCGTGTTACGCTGCACCCGCGGCACGTTTCTGCTTTTCTGCGGTGCGGGATTGGTCGCGGGCAGGGGTGGGGAGCCCTGGCGCGAGCGTGCGGCCTTCAGGATGGGGACTAACGGCTGAGCAAATCAAGCGCCCGAGGGGTAATGGGGGCCGCGCGTGGGTCCCGCTTCCTTACAGGCAGCTCTCTGTTGGGACAGCAGGTCGCCATGAGCCAGTTGGGTTTACGGCCGGGTAGTCAGCGCTGCAGCTCTTGGGATTTCGCTTGGATGCGGCCAGGGCGGCGTCGATCATTTGACCATGTCGTGGAACGGGATGTCGCGGGCGCGACGGAGCCTTGCGGTGGTATCGGCGGTTGCGGCGCGCGTGTCGCCCTGGGCGGGAGCTTGGGGGGACGTTGGGTGAGCAGATTCCAGGGGCTGGCATAAACAACATCTTACGCCTTATAGGGCGAAGGGTTGGGCAATACTGCAGTGGGGAAAGTGAGAACGTGAGAAAGTGAGAAAGTGAGAAGGGGGAACGGCGCGGGGATTGCGGTACGCGATTGATTAGACGCAGTGATGATACGCGGCGCTGGCGTCGCAGCCCCCACTGGCGTGGGGGTTCTGATCGGTACCGCAGTGGAAGGTGAGAAGGTGCGAAAGTGAAGAAAGGGGAACAGCACGGGGGGTCGCGGTACGCGTGGGTTGACGCGGTGATAATACGCGGCGCTGGCGCTCATGGCCCCCACTGGCGTGGGGGGTTCGATTGGGTTACCGCAGTGGGAAGGTGAGAAGGTGCGAAAGTGAAGAGAAGAAAGGAGGAACGGCACGGGGGGTCTGCGGTACGTGATGACTGCGACGCGGTGACGATACACGGCGATGGCTCATGGCCTACTGGCGTGGGGGTTCTGATTCAATGCAGCGGTGGGGACGTTTTGGGGCTGGGGGGTTCGTTCCGCTTCTTCAGGAGACATTCTTCTACAGGGGACCGGTTTCCGACTCCGCTTCCTTTGGGCGCGCTCTGTTGGGGCGCCGTTCCGCTTCCCTTACAGGCCTTGTCTGTTGGAGCGCCGTTCCGCTTCCTTACAGGCGCGGCTCTGTTGAAGACGCGGCGCTGATGGCGTTGGCACTGCTCGAGCGATGTTGCACTTGCGACGTGGGCACTGCTCGAGCGCAGTGGCACACGCGCACACGGCACTGATCAAGAGTCCCGACGAACGTCGGGAGCACACTACTGGCCTTGCGTTTTTGACGTTTGACCTGCGACCTTTGACTTTTGACCTTCGATGAGGGTTTCGGCTTCGGTGCGGAGGGATTCGAGGGTGGCTGCGTTTTCGAACCAGAGCATGCCGCCGTCGGCGCGGACGGTGTAGGGGGATTCGCGGAGGGCTGGGGGCCAGTTGGCGAGGGCGCGGGCGTAGTGGATCTTCGCGACGTCGGGTTCGCCGAGGTGGGCGCGGGCGATGGCGGCGATGAGGTCGGCTGCGGACGGGAGGTCGGCGTAGGCGCGGGCGGCTTCGGCGGCTGACAGGGCCTCGGTCCAGTGTTGGGCGCGGAGTTCGGCGAGGGCGAGGTTGCGTTTGGCGCGGGCGAGGACGAGGCGCTCGAGGAGGTTGGCGGGTTTGCGGCGGGCGATGGGGGCGCAGAGTTCGTCGGCGACGATGGCGGAGCGTACGGCTGCGCGGAGGTCGGCGGCGGGTTCGTCGGGTGGAGTTCTGGGGGCGGGGGTGATGCCGCTAACGGCGTCGTTGGGTTGATTCGCGTCGGTATGACGATCGTCGAGTTTGTCCCCGGGCTTGCGCCCGGGGCTCTGATGGGCTCGATTCAGGTAGAGGCGCGTGCGGAGCAGGTATGGGGCGGGGCGCCAGAGGTCGTCGACCTTTTCCGGGGGGTGGTCGATGGCCTGGAGGGTGGAGGCGAGGGCTTCCGGGCGGTCGAGTTCGAGCTGGACGGCAGCGAGGTTGTACCAGGCCTTGGGCCCCCACTTGCCGGCGCCGAGGTCGATGCCCCGGCGCATCTCCTCTTCGGCTTTTTCCAAGTCGCCGACCATGGCCCGCACGGTCGCGAGATTGATCCAGGTGACGTCGTGGTCGGGAGCGAGTTCGGCGGCCTTCTCGTGGGCGGCGAGCGCTTCGCTCAGCTTGCCCTGTTCGCGGAGGACGACGCCGCGGAAGTTCCAGATTTCGGGCCGGGTGGGCTGATCGCGGAGGGCGCGGTCGAGGAGGGCGGCGGCCTCGGCGAGGAGTTCGGGACGCGGGTCGGCGAAGTACTCGTCCTTGCGGGTGGCTGCGAAGTTCACGAGCGCGCGGAAGTCGTGGGGGTCGGCGGCGAGGACCTGCTGGAACTTGTCTTCGGCGGAGTTCCAGTCGCGTTGTTGCCAGGCGGCGACGGCCTCGCGGAGGAGGGCGTCGAGGCGGAGGCGGTGGGCCTTTTCGCGTTGCCAGGCGCCGAAGGCGATGGAGGTGGCGAGGAGCAGCGCGGTCAGCGTGGTGAGGGACGCGGCGCGGTGGCGTTTGACGAACTTGACGGCGCGGCGCACGGGTCCGGCGGGCCGGGCCTGGATGGGCACGTCGGCGAGGAAGCGGCGCAGGTCAGCCGCCATCGCGGCGCAGGACGCGTAGCGGTCCTTGGCGGATTTCTCCATGGCCTTGCGGCAGACGACCTCGAGTTCGCGGGGGATGGAGGGGGCGATCCGGCGCGGCGCGGTGGGTTCGCGGTGGAGGACGGCGTCGAGGACGGCGCGCTGATCGAGTTCGGGAAAAGCCGGACGGAGCACGAGCAGCTCGTAGAAGGTGACGCCGAGGGCGTACTGGTCGCAGCGGCCGTCGAGCTTGTCGCGGCAGGCGATCTGCTCGGGGCTGATGTAGCGGAAGGTTCCGACGGTGGAGCCGCTGGCGGTGACGGAGACGTCGTCGTCCATCTTGACGAGTCCGAAGTCGAGGATGATGACGCGTCCGTCGGCGGCGAGCATGATGTTGCCGGGCTTGATGTCGCGGTGAATCATGCCGTGCTGGTGGGCGTAGTCGAGGGCGTCGGCGATGGAGGCGACCCACTCGGCGACCTGGCGGTAGTAGGGTACGCCGCCGGAGCCGAGGGAGACGATCTGGCGTTCGATGGGTTGGGGGGCGGCTGCGTCGGGCGGGACGACGTCGCTGCCGAGCGAGAGGGAGACGCTGGTGCGGGCGGTGAGGGGCGTATCGAAGGCGGCGAGGCGGCGGATGACGCTGCCGAGCGATTCGCCCTGGATGAGTTCCATGGCGTAGTAGTAGCCGTCGCGTGACTCGCCGTAGTCGTAGATGGGGATGATGTTGGAGTGGTGGAGGCGGGCGGCTGCGGTCGCTTCGCGCTGGAAGCGGGCGACGAGGTCGGGATGCTGGGAACCCACCACCGCGGGGAGGAGCTTGAGGGCGACGCGGCGGCGGAGTTTGAGTTGGACGGCCTCGTAGACGACGCCCATGCCGCCGCGGCCGACGATGCGTTGGATCTCGTAGCCGGCGATGGACGGGAGGTAGTTGCGATCGGGCGTGGCGCCGGAGGCGCCGGCGTCGAGTGACCATGCGCCCGGTGCGGGTCCCGTGGGGGATTTGCCGGCGAGCGGGACGGTGGCTGGTTCGGTCCAGTCGAGGGTGGATTTTCCGGCAGTGGCGACGGTTTCGGCGGAGTCGGCGGTTTGGGCAGTGGCGGAGGGGTCGTCGAGGATGCGGGTTTCCTCAGTCGCCTCGTCGGCGGCAGGTGATTGCACGACCGTTTCGGCGAGCGTGGATGCGAGCGGCACGGTGGCGTCGGTGGTGCCGGCGGCGAGGAGGCTGCGGCAGTTCGGGCAGTCGCGCAGGTGGCGGGCGACGCGCGAGGCGTCTTCGGGCGCGGCGTGGCCGCTAGCGAAGCGGCGGATTTCGTCGTGTGTTGGGCAGCCCTGCATCGACCCGGCCTTGGGGGTGCGCGCTGGACGGGGCGCGGCGCGTCCCGAGGGGGTGATGATACTCCGAAGGCGGCGGCAATGCACTTTCGGGGCAGGGGCGTGCGGTGGAATCGGGTGTGGCGCACCCGCGGTGCGGCTTGCAAGCGTTTCGCGGGGTTTTTACACTGGTGGCTGGCGATCTCGGGCTGCTGAAGGCGACTCAATCGGTCGGCGTTTCGGGCAACGGCAGGCTGCAGGTCCGCGGTTCCGGGCTGGGCGGGTGTCCGTCCACGGGGCCGATCACGTCTGGAATCCTCACGGTACGAAGCTGAAGGCGGTGCGGCATGCGGCGAATTTGGGAAAAGCGATACGGAGCAGTGACGGGCGTGCTGCGCGGGGCGGGTGCGGGGGTGGTGCTCGGCGGCGTGCTGACGGCGTGGGCCGCGGCCCAGGCGGGGCCGCTGCGGCCGCTGGAGCGGGCGCAGGCGGAAGCCGTGCGCGTGGGCGGGATAGACTGCAACGACAACGGCGTGGACGACGCGCTCGACATCGCGGGCGGGACGAGCCTGGACTGCAACCTCAACGCGATTCCTGACGAGTGCGACATCGCCAATCCGTCGGCGTACGACTGCAACGCGAACGGGCAGGTGGATGCGTGCGAGGTGGCGGCGGGTTCGGCGCCGGATTGCAACAGCAATGGCCAACCGGATGAATGCGACCTGGCGGGGAACGACTGCACGAACGATGGAATTCCCGACGACTGCCAGCCGGACTGCGACGGGAACGAGCAGGCGGACGTGTGCGATATCGCGTTCGGGATCGCGGCGGACTGCAACCTCAACCGCATTCCGGACGGGTGCGACATCGCGGCGGGTACGGCGAGCGGCAACGAGGGCAACGTGCTGGACGCGTGCAGCTTCTGGATCGACGGCACGGGGTTGTGGAGCGTGGCGTCGAACTGGGACCCGGAGGAGGTGCCCGACAACACGCCGAAGCGGAAGTTCTACGTGACGATCGGGAATTTCGGCGCGGACGTCACGCTGGACATCGACGCGGAGATCCAGACGCTGAACCTGGCGGCGAACTCGATCCGCGGGGAGGGCGAGCCGCGCCTGCGGATCACGCAGGGGAATCTCACGATCGAATCGACCGACGGCGTGCAGCTCGACGGGAGCCTGACGGTCGGGGCGGGGCACGGGCTGATCGCGGGCACGACGATGGGGATCCGGGGGAGCGCGCCGGTGAATCTCGCGGGCGGGGACGCATTTATCGCGTCGCGGAGCGGCGGGGACGTGATGACGTCGCGTTCGGGAATTCGCGGGTTCGGGCGGATTTCCGCGGACTTCATCAACGAATCGTACCTGAGCGCGGATGTTGAAGAAACACAACTGGTGGTCGCCGGTCCCGGCAGCAAGGTGAACAACGGGGTTTTCGAGGCAACGGGCGGCGGCACGCTGCTGCTGGAGGACGTGAGCGACCTGCGGGCGCTCGACGTGACGGGGACGGGGGACTACGCCGCGCTGGGCGGGACGATTCAATTGGGCGCTGGCGGCGGCTCGGTCAGCGTCGGCGGGGATTCGCTGGGAATCTACTTCGGTGGGCAGATGACGATGCGCAGCGCGTGGGCGCTGCTGCTGACGGGCAGCGTGTTCATCGACGGGGGCGTGTTTGATCCGGACGTGGCCACGACGGGTTTTCTGCAGGTACCCGAGGTGCGGATCAACAGCGGCACGATGAACCTGGGGGCGGAGACGACGACGGACATCGGGCAGATCACGGTGTTGTACGAAGCGGTCGGGCGTGCGGACGCGGCGCGGGGGCTGACGCCGCCGGTGCTGAACATCACGGAGGACACGACGGTTGGTGCGGGCGGGATGGAGGTCGGCGGCGACGGGCAGGTCAACGTGGTCGGTATGGCGAAACTCAATGTCAGCGGCGCCGTGGTGGTGCACGACACGCAGAGCTTCGTGACGCGGGGGCTCACGCCGCCGGTGCTCAACGTCAGGGGCGAAGGCGAACTGACGGCGGGGACGATCGACGTTGCGGACAGCGGGCAGGTGGACGTGAGCGAGGACGGATCGCTGGCGGCGAGCGGCGCGGTCACGGTGGGGAACGCGGTCGTGTTCGCGGCGGCCCGGGGGCTCACGCCGCCGGTGCTGAACGTGCGCGGCAGCAGCCAGGCGACGGCGGGATCGATTGCGGTCATCGACGACGGTGCGCTCTCGGTGCAGAACTCGGCGCAGGCCGCGGCGACGGGGAACGTGAGCCTCAGTTCGGGGGCGACGCGCGGGCTGACGCCACCGGTGCTGAACGTGGCGCCGGACGCGACGGTCATGTCCGGTGGTGATTTTTCGATTGAGACTTCCGCAACCGTCGAAGTGACCGGCAAGGTCGCGGTCGGCGGGAGTTTTCAGAACCAGAGCACGAACCCGTCCAGTTATTCGTGGGAGGACGGCACGCTGACGATGTCGGGGGTAGCGGCACGAGGCGAACGGCAGATCGAGAACGCGTCGGAGGATCGCGGTCCGCTGGACCTGAGCGGGTTCAACAGCAACTTCGCGTTCGGCGTGGTGGAGATCGGCACGAACGCGACGGTGCGGATCGTCGACGAGTTCGACAACCAGCAGGACGGCACGGCGGATTGCGACGAGGCGGCGTACGTGAAGGTGCTGATCATCCGGCCGGGGGCGACGCTGCTGACCGACGGGTGCAAGCTGTACTTCGAGACGCTGATCAACGAGGGCGGATCGATTCCGGAGTTGGGGACGCGGGTTATTCCGATCGGCGGCGGCGACGTGGACAGCAACGGCGTGATCGACAACGCGGACTTCGACGCGTTTCTGGCGGCGTACGGCTCGTGTGCGGGCGACGTGGCGTACCTGTCGGCGGCTGACCTGGATTTCGACGGGTGCGTGACGCTGGAGGATTACCAGGCGTGGTATGCGTTGTTCCAGGAGTACGGGCCGCCGACGCGTGCGGCGGCGCGGGTGGCGGGTCCGGGGGCGGACGTGACGGTGCGGTTCGTGCCCTCGGCGACGACGGTGGACTACGGGGACGTGTTCAGCGTGGACGTCGTGGCCGATATCGCGCCCGCGGTGCTGGGCTGGGGGCTGGACGTGACGATCGACGCGCCGGCGCTGCTTCAGCCGGTCGGGATGCCGGCGGTCGGGCCGGCGTGGATCGCGGCACCGGCGAGCGACGGTGACGGGCTGGCGGCGCTGGCCTTTCCCAGCGCCGTGTCGGGCGGCAGCGTGGTGCTGGCGACGCTGCAGTTCGTGGCGACCGGGCTCGGGCAGGTGAGCCTCGCGGCGAGCGCGAGCGCCGGTGACCTGGCGGAGGGCTTTGCGCTGGATCCGAGCGGATTCGCCACGGTGGCCTATGAGCCGGCGACGATCACAGTGGTGCGGGGAGCGCCGGCGGAGGCGACGTGGAACTGGGTTGATGTGGGGATTTCACTGACGGCGAATCAGCCGACGTACTGGTCGGCGGCGACGGGTCGCGGCGGCGTGGACGTGCCGCCCTTCACGATTCTGATGCCGGGTCCCCCACCGGGTCAGCCGGCGGCGGACGGTTCGGGTGACCGGGTGCTGCGCGGGTTCATACTCGCGTGGGCGGTGAACGCGGAGGGTGAGGAGATCCGGTGGAATCACCTGACGGGCGGGGCGACGGTGGTGAATTACGAGCGGGGGACCTCCTGGGAATACGCAAGTTACGCGTTTCGCGTGGTGAGCGGGGTCGCGAACGGTGCGGTGACGGGTACGCCGGGCGTGCTGGGGCTGGACGGCGTGGAGTACGACAACGGTTACGACCTGTTGCTGTTGGATTTTTACGCGACGGGCAGCCAGCCGCTGGGACTCAACTGCGGTTCGGGTTTCGACAGCGACCTGACGTTGATGCCCCTGACCGTGGATGTGCGGCAGGAGACGGCTGGCCCGGTGACGACGAAGGCCAGCTTCACCGTGTGGAACGAGAACGAGACCAAGCTGACCGGGCTGGATCGGTGCGTAACCTGCTGGGACAGCGCATGGTTCAGCCAGTATGGCAATCCCAATCACCTGCTGGTCGGCAACCTGCAGACGAGCAAGGGCAAGGCGCAGATCGACGGGCTGGCGAGCCAGGTCTGCGACGTGGACTATGACCCGGTGGACGGCGTGCCGCTCGGCGGGGATCCGCGGGACACGATCAGTGAGGCGGCTGCGCTGGTGGGCGTGGTGGCAACGCAGGTTCACTTCGGTTCGGGCGGAGCGCGGGACGCGTTCGGGTCGAATCTGGCGGGGATGGGCACGCAGGCCGGCGTGATTCGGGCGGACGTGACGGGCGGCGTGCCGCCGGAGCGTTCGGCGGGCGTGGCGGCAGTCGGTGCGCCGGTGGCGCAGGCGCCGACGGACCGGGCGAGCATCAGCCACAAGGGCAGCCTGCTGGTGTATCCCAAGGTGGAGCTGCGCTGGGATCCGACGGGCACGGTGCTGCGGCAGGACACCTTTATCGACCTGGTGAATGATTTCCCGGACGACGTGGCGGTGCAGATGTACTTCGTCAACGGGGATCCCGCGAGCGTGCCCTAGGCGGTTGGCGGGTGGGCGCTGGTGGTCGAGCCTGCCGCGTCCTGCGGAAATGGATAATTTCCA
The DNA here is from genome assembly GCA_020639115.1 of Phycisphaerales bacterium. Taxonomy (GTDB): domain Bacteria; phylum Planctomycetota; class Phycisphaerae; order UBA1845; family UBA1845; genus JACKHG01. The sequence goes on along the minus strand of JACKHG010000019.1, from coordinate 48,725 downwards.
AGAGATAGTGGCGGAGGCGTGGACAATTCGGTTAGATTGCGGGCGTCATCAACTTCGGTCCTGATGCGAGGAGATTGACGTCATGTCCGACACTGCCGCAACACCGGTTCTGCTGCGTCCGATGGGGATTGGGGACATCCTCGACGCGACGTTCCGCATGTACAAGACGCACTTCGTGCCCTTCATGGTGATCGCGCTGATCGCGTACGTTCCGTACGCCCTTTACATGATGCTGGTCGGCATGGGTTCCGGTGCGGCGGAGGCCGTGTCGCCGGACAACCCGTTTGCGGCGCCCACGGTATCGGCCGGGCAGGAAATTGCCAACGTCCTTGGCCGCCTGGTGTTCCTCGTGGTGGTGTTGCCGCTCGTGCAGGCGGCGCTGACGTTCGCCATCTCCGGCGCCGTGCTGGGGGAGCCCGTCGAGGCGGGCAGCGCTTTTGGCCGCGCGAAGAAGTGCATTCTCCCGTTGCTGGGGACGCAATTCCTCGTCGGCATCGTCGTCGTGATCGGATTCATGCTCCTCATCGTGCCGGGCGTCATCTTCTCGCTGTGGTTCATGGTGGTCGCACCGGTCGTGATTCTGGAGCGGCTGAGCGGATCGACAGCCATGGGACGGTCGCGTGAGTTGATGCGGGACAATCTCGGCAAGGGGTTTCTGCTGGCGCTGGTGCTGGCGATAATCGGCTGGGCCATCACTTTCGGCGCGGCCGCGATATTCGCCTACCTGCCGCTGCCAGCTTTTATCTACCAGGCCATTCTGCTCATCGTGGAAGCGATCATCCTCCCGGTGCAGACGGCGCCGCTCATCCTGCTGTACTATGATTTGCGGGTGCGCAAGGAGGCGTTCGATCTCGAGCGCCTGGCGGAGTCGGTGCAAGGCGGGCCCGAGGTCTCGATGGCCTAGAGCAAGCTCTATCCATCTGTAGCGGATCGGCCCATGTTTATTGCGCGGACTCAGGGGGTCATGACGCTACACGTGGATTGTGAACGCCCTACGCGGATGGCACGGCGGACTGGATCAACCCGGATCATGAGCCTGCTCGTCGGGTTGCTGGCGGTCGCGCTCGGAGCGAGCGCGGCGCCGGCGGGTCCCGAGCGACCGGCGCCCGGCGAGGTGCGTGCCGCGGTGCAGGAGGTGCTGGCGGCGCGCGAGTTCAACCGGGGCGAGGCCTCGACGGAGAGTTGGCTGACGTGGGTGTGGGCGCATTTCCTCGGCCTGTTGCGGGCGGTGCGTGACTGGTTGCACGATTTGCCGCCGGGTGTGTTTTACTTCATCGTGACCTGGTTGGTGCTGGTGCTCGTGGCGATCCTGGTTCACCTGGCCTACACGATTTACAAGCAATTCGGCGGAGGCGGAGGCGTTCGCGGCGCGCGCCGCGCGGCGGCGGATTGCGCGGTGTACGGCGTCGCGGAGCTGGAGTACGGCGGCGCGCTGGCCCGCGCCCAAGCGGCGTTTGCCGAAGGCGACTGGGCGACGGCGATCCGCTGGTACTACGTGGCTGCGATTCTGTGGCTCGACCGGCAGAATCTCGTGCGGTTCGTGCAATCCAAGACCAACCATGATTACGCGCTGGAGCTGACGCCGCGGCGGGCGGTGCGCGAGTCCTTCGAGGAATTGACGACAGCATTCGAAAACGTGGTGTACGGCAACCGGCCGGCGACGGAAAGCGCCTGCCGAAGCGTGGCCGATACGCTGGAGACGCTGCGACGTGAAGTTGAGCCCCGAGACCAGGCGTGACCTGCGCCTGCTGGTGATGATGCTCGCCGCAGCCGGCGCGATTGCGGCGGTGAGCTGGCTGCTGCTGCCGCCGGCGCGCACGGGGAGCGCCGCCGCCCAGCCATCGACATTTTTCAACGAGCCCTACGGGACGAAGGCCGCGTACCTGACGCTGAACAAGCTGAGGTATTCCGCGATCCGGCTGCGCCGGCCGATCGACACCGATACGCTCGCGGACATCGATGCGCTGGTGTTGCTCGAGCCGGTGAAATGTCTGCACCCGCACGAGGCCCAGACGCTGAAGTCGTGGGTAGCGGACGGGCATCGCCTGCTGGTGGCGCCGCGGACGTTGGAGGAATACGGGCCAGACTGCCGCGTCATGGACAATGCTGACGACTGTGTCGAAACCGTCGACTGGTTCCGCTTCGCGGAACGCGCGGCGAAGGCGGGCGACGCCAAGAGGGAATTCGTCGATCTCCATCCGGCCGCGGACGGCGGGCGGGCGTGGCTGCCGGACGTTGCGGCGGTTCGGGTCGGGACCGCGCACCGCTTTGACCCGGACGCGCCCCTGTCGTGGCCGGAGGCGGATCTGCCGATTACGCCTCTGCTGGCCGACGAGGACGGGCTCGTGGCGTTCGCGGCGGAATACGGGGAGGGATGGGTGTTCGCGCTGGCGGACATTTACGCGTTGACCAATGCGGGCCTTCGCGAGGCGGACGACCCGATCTGGCTTGCGGACCTGGCGACGGCGCTGGCCGACGGCGATGCGGACGCGGTGATCGCGGTGGACGAGTACCACCAGGGCTTTCCCTATAACGAGCGTCCGTGGATGGCGATGCTCGCGTTGCTCTGGGACGAGCGCTGGGGCTGGACGGTGCTGCAGGTGGCGGTGGTGAGCGCGCTCGGCCTTTACGCAGCCGGGCGGCACTTCGGCCGTCCGGAGGGTCTGGTGCGGCGGGTGCGGCGCACGCAGGGGGAGTTCACCGCGGCAGCCGGCCGCCTGTTGCACCAGGCGCGGGCGGGCGACGTGGCGCTGGCGACGATCTGGCGGCACGACCGCGACCGGCTGCGCCGCGCATTGCACCTGCCGGTGAACTGCACCGATGGGGAGATCAGCGATCAGCTTGCGCGGCAGGGGCACGCGGAGGCGGCGCGGGCCGTGCAGGCGGCGGCGCAACAAGTACATCAATCCCGACTGCCGGACGCGACGCTCCTGGAGCTGGTGCGCCGGTTGAACACCGCAGTGGAGGCCGTTGAGCATGGAACTGGATCGCGTCGTCGAGTTGGCGCGCAGCGTGAGGCGTGAACTTGGGAAAGTGATTATCGGGCAGGATGCGCTGCTCGACGAGGTCGTGGTGGCGCTGCTCGCGGGCGGGCACGTGCTGCTGGAGGGGCCGCCGGGGACGGCCAAGACGCTGCTGGTGCGGGCGATCGCGCTGACGCTGCGGGGGCGATTCCGGCGGGTGCAGTTCACACCGGACGTGATGCCGGCGGACCTGCTGGGCGTCAACGTGTACCGCAGCGAGCAGGCTGCGTTCGAGTTCCGGCCCGGGCCGGTGTTCTGCGACCTGCTGCTGGCGGACGAGATCAACCGGGCCCCGGCGAAAACGCAATCGGCGCTGCTCGAGGCGATGCAGGACGTGCAGGTTTCGATCGACGGGGAGACGCACGCGCTGAGCCCGATCTTCACCGCGTTGGCCACGCAGAACCCGATCGAGTACGAGGGCACGTATCCGCTGCCAGAGGCGCAGCTCGACCGCTTCATGTTCAAGTCGCGGGTCGGTTACCCGGCGGAAGCGGACGAGCAGGAGATTCTCCACCGCTACCAGCAGGGGTTCGACGCGGCGCGGCCGGAGACGTTCGGGATCGAGCCGTGCACCGATCCGCAGGCGCTGGCGGAGGCGCGGGCGGCGGTGCGGACACTCACCGTGGCCCAGCCGGTGATCCAGTACATCACGGCGGTGGTGCGGGCGACGCGGGGCTTCCATGCGTTGGCGCTGGGGGCGAGTCCGCGGGCGGGCGTGATCATGTTCCAGGCGGCGCGGGCGACGGCGCTGCTGCGCGGGCGTGACTTCGTGACACCGGACGACGTTCGCGACGTGGCCCAGCCGGTGCTGCGGCACCGTCTGCTGCTGCAGCCCGAGGCGGAGATCGAGGGGCTGACGACCGACGCGGCGATCACGCAGGTGCTCGCGCAGGTGGAGGTTCCCCGGCTCACATGACGGACTTCGCGCCATCCCACCCGCACGTTCTGCCGACGCGGCGTCTGCTGATTCTGCTGCTGCTGCCCGCGCCGGTGATGTTGCTGTGGCGCAGCAGCGGCGGGCTGGCGCTGGGCTTCGCGCTGGACGTCGTGATCTGCGTCGTGTGGGCGGTGGACCTGCTGATTTCGCCGGGCAGCCGCGCGTTCGAGGTCAAGCGGATCATGCCGCCGTTCCTGTCGCTGAACGCGAAGAACGTGGTCGGGTGGGACGTGCGCAACGCGAGCGAGCGCGTCATGGCGTTTGCGTTGACGGACGACGTTCCCGAGGGGATGCGGCGGAGTCGCGCGGTGGTGGACGGCGTGCTGCGGCCGCGTTCGCGGGCGGAGCTGCGCTACGAGGTGCGGCCGACGCGGCGCGGTCAGTACCGGTTCGGGGACGTGCATCTGCGCCTGGGCACGGTGCTGGGGCTGGGGCTGCGGCAGTATCGTCTGCGGCTCGAGCACGACGTCAAGGTATATCCCAACGTGCAGAATCTGCGGCACTACGAGATGGCGCTGCAGCGCCACCGGCTGCAGGAGCTGGGGGTGGTGCGCACGTTCGAGCGGGGCAAGGGGGCGCAGTTCGACGGTCTGCGCGAGTACATTCCGGGCGACGACCCGGGGGACATTGCGTGGAAGGCCACGGCGCGGCGCAGCAAGCTGATCGTGCGTGAGTACGGCGTCGAGCGGAGCCAGAACATCCTGATCATGCTGGACTGCGGGCGGCTGATGACGACGCAGGCGGACCAGGTTTCGCGTCTGGATCACGCGATCAACGCGACGATTCTGCTGACGTACGCCGCGATGAAGCAGGGTGATTCGATCGGGCTGCTGGGTTTCAGCGACGAGATCGAGGCGTACGTTCCGCCGATGCGGGGCCAGGGCGTGCTGCGCCGGATGAACGAGGCGCTGTACCGGATCGAGGCGCGGTTGCGCGAGCCGAACTACGATCGGGCGTGCCGCTTTCTGGCTCTGCGCCAGCGCAAGCGTTCGCTGATCATCGTGTTCACGGACGTGATCGATCGTGCGGCTTCGGCGGCATTGTTGGCGCATACGGCGCACTTTGCCCGGCGGCACCGGGCGTTGTGCGTGACGTTGCGGAACGGCGAGGTCGAGCGGCTCGCCCAGCAGCAGCCGCAGGCGGCTGGTGACTGCTACGTGACCGCCGTCGCGTTGCAGTCGCTCGAGCGGCGGCGCGACGCGCTCGAGCGGATGCGGCACAGCGGCGTGGACGTGCTGGACGTGGATCCGCGGGGGCTCACGCCGGCGGTGCTCAGCCGCTACCTGGATCTGAAGCGGAGCGGGCGCTTCTGAGTAAAGGCGTGCGGGTGGACGTTTCAGCGCAGCAGCGCGGGGGTGGCGTTGTCTTGGTCGTCGGTTGGCGCCATGTCGGGGCCGCGGCCGGCGACGGCGAGATAGAGCCAGAAAACCAACATGGCCGACAGACCCAGCGCCAGCTTGACCGCGGGGGAAAGCAGCGTGCTGGGCGTGATGAATCCCTCGAAAAATCCGGCGACGAGGAATGCGGGGATGAGTCCGAGGGCGATCTGGGCGCCTTCGCGGGCGTGGTCGCGCAGCGCCCGCAGGCGGGTGCGTCGGCCCGGGCACCAGAGCGCGTAGCCCATGAGCAGGCCGGCGCCGCCGGCGATAATGATCGCAGACAGTTCGAGTCCGCCGTGGACCAGGACGGTCGCCCAGAAGTCGCCGGCTGCGTGGTTCTGGGCGTAGGCCCCGGCGAACCCGCCGAGCATGGTCCCGTTGACGACCAGCACGTAGACCGTACCGGCTGCAAAGGTGACGCCGAGTGCGAAGGCGGACAGGGCCACGACGATGTTGTTGGTGGTCACGGCGCTGGAGAGGACGGGCGAGGGTGTCTGTTCGAAGCGTTCGCGGAAACCAGAACCGGTTTTCTCGCCGCGGAATTCCCACTCTGCGCCGCCGAGGATGTCGGCCACGACGGAGGGGTTGGACTGGACGCTGAAGTAGCCGAGGCCGGTGAAGGCGAGGAAGATCGCGAGGCTGACCGCGGTGAACGGCCAGCGCCGGCGGAAGAGGCGCGGGAAATCGCGCAGGAAGAAGTCGCGCAGCGACGTGTGCGACCGCCGGCGCCGACCATACACCTGCCCGTGGGCGCGCACGACGGTGCGATTGAGTTCGCGGATGACGCCGGGCTCGGCATCGAGGGCGCGGAGGCGCGCCAGGTCGGCGCTCGCCTCACGGTAGAGGAAGATCAGTTCGCGGACCTGGGCGCCGCCGAGGCCGGCCGCCCCGCTGTGGTGGAGCTGGTCCACGAGGTTGTTCAGGCGTTCCCACTTCGGCCGCAGCGCAGCGACGGCCTCGTCAGGCGTCATGGTGGCGCCCCTCCGCGAGTCGCTCGAGGTAGATTTCCGCATCCGGCATGTCACCGCCATGGACGGCGTGCAGGCGAGCGACCAGGTTTTCCGCAAGGCGCTGGCGGGCGTCGGGCAGCAGTTCGACGCGGCGCTGCAGGAATCCGCGAACGAGCCGGCGTTCCTCGGCGCTGAGCGCGGCGTTCGCAATCGTGGCGCTGGCGAGTTGCGGGCTGTCGCGCCGGTCCGCGGCTGCGCGGTAGTCGATTTCACCCTCCTTGACCACGATGGTGCCAGCGGCCATATCGCCGAGGCGGCGGTGCTGGGCGCTGAACATGGCGGCGAGGCCGCCGACGACGTAGACGCCCGGGAGCGCATCGACGATGCGGACGAGGTTGCGGACGACGATGTCGAGCGGCAGCGCCGGCGTGCCGTCGTCCCGGATGACGCGCAGGCGCAGGGCCCGCTTGCCCGGCGTCTGTCCGTTGAGAATGAGTTCGAAGAAGGTGTAGTAGCCGAAGAGTGCGGTCATGGCGGCGACGATGACAACGGCGACGGACCAGGCGCCCCAGCCATCGTCGACATCGCCGCCCGCGGGGAGGAACACCACGGCGAACACCGCGACCAGAAACACTACGATCCACAACAGCAGCGTATCGAGGAGCAGGGCGCAGAAACGCGAGCCCGGGCCGGCGAGGTCGAACGTGACCTCGATGCTCTCGGGCGTCTCGAGGGTGTATTCGCCGACGATGGACATAATCCAATTGTAACCGCGCCGGGACGGGGAAAGCAAAGCCGCTTTGCGGGCAGCCGTGGGGTCGAAACAGCCGGCACGCGGACAAAAAGCCGCCTGTTGCGGGCAGTCTTGAGAAGAATCCCCAGTGAGAGGCCAAGCGGTTGGTGGCCACGCTCCGCCCTTTCCGGGGTCCGGAGGGAAGACGCGGAAGCCTCGCGTGATCGAGACCCCGCGGGCGACGGTCGTCGGCCGGCTTCGGCACGCGGCGCGTCGGCATCAATCGTGTGCCATGCGCCGGCCGTGCGGTGCGCGCGCCCGTCTTGGTTTTCTCCAATTCTGCATATGACGGCGCGCGGCAGGTTCGTTGCGTACCCGCGATCAGCGGCGGTGTTCGTGTGCTGCGTTCCTGTCGTGTAACGCGCAGGACACCCATAAACTGTCTGTTATCTGATGCTGGATTCTTGATTGACAAGAACTTAGCGATGCGTGGGCGGGCGGCGCGGCGGTTGCATTGACGGTGAATTCATGCGGTGAAGTGGCCGCTGGGCGGGTCGGACCTATGATGGCCTCCAGTGACCCCTCGCGCGGATTCGGGCGCGATTGGAACTGTGCAACAAACTTAGTGAACGGACTTCGCACCACCTGACACCGTCGTCAGGTGTGAGCATACGTGCAGTCTCAACCTCACGGCAGCGGACAGATTACCGCGGACGGGGCGATGGCGCAAGTATTCGGCCGAGTATGGAACACGGTGTCGCGGCTGTGCATTGCCGCCGTGGTTATCGGCATCGGGGTGGTGGCCTGGGGCGCGTTCGAGATACAGCGCGGGCCGTGGGTGACGCGGGAGGGGATGGCGCGTCCGCAGCCGGTGCCGTTCAGTCACGAGCATCACGTCGGCGGGCTCGGGCTGGACTGCCGCTACTGCCACACGGGCGTGGAGACCTCGTCGTTCGCGGGTCTGCCGCCGACGCACACCTGCATGACCTGTCATTCGAAGATGTGGTCGGACGCCGACACGCTGGCGCCGGTGCGCAACAGTTGGAAGACCGGTGAGCGCATCGAGTGGACGAAGGTGTACACGCTTCCCGACTACGTTTTCTTCAATCACAGCATACACGTGAACAAGGGGATCGGATGCTCGACGTGCCACGGGCAGGTCGACGAGATGCCGCTGATGTGGTCGGTGGTCAACCTGAAGATGGAGTGGTGCCTGAACTGCCACCGCGCCCCGGAGAAGTACATCCGTCCGAAGGACGAAGTCTTCAACCTGCATTGGTCGCCGCCGGATGACCAGGAGAAACTCGGTCGCCAGCTCGTGAAGGAATACAACATCCCGGTCGAACGCCTGTCGGATTGCTACACATGCCATCGATGAACGACGTGAAAACGAGCACCAGGGAACTCAGCAGCGCGAACGTGCCGCCCACGCAAGCGCGGTTGTGGCGCACGCTGGAGGAGCTGGTGGATTCGCCGTCGTTCCGGGAGCAGATCGAGCGGGAATTTCCCGCCGGGGTGGGCGAGTTGCGCGACGGGGTGAGCCGCCGCGAATTCTTGCGGTTCATGGGGGCGTCGCTGGCGCTGGCGGGCCTGACGGGCTGCGGGTCGCCGCCGGCGGAGAAGCGTCTGCCGTACGTGGAGCAGCCGGAGATGATGGTGCCGGGCAAGCCGCTGCGTTTCGCGACAGCGATGCCGCACAACGGCTACGGCATCGGCCTGCTGGCGGAGAGTCACGAGGGCCGCCCCACCAAGATTGAGGGGAATCCCGACCACCCCGCCAGTCGCGGCGCGACGAACGCGTTTGCGCAGGCGTCGGTGCTCGATCTGTACGATCCGGACCGCTCGGGCATGGTCATGCACCGCGGCAACGGGAGCGAATGGGGCCGCTTCATCGAAGCGGCGAACGGGCAACTCGCCGACATCCGCCGCAGCCGGGGCGCGGGCCTGTGCATTCTGAGCGAAGCGATCACCTCGCCGAGCCTGCTGGATCTTCAGCGGCAGATTCGCGAGCAGATGCCGGAGGCAAGCTGGTACTGCTACGCGCCGATCAACCACGACAACGAGCATGAGGGGACGCGGATCGCGTTCGGCGAGGCGCTGCACCCGGTGTACGACCTGGCGCAGGCGGCGCGGATCGTGAGCCTGGACGGAGATTTCCTGCACAGCGATCCGGGCAGCGTGCGTTACGCGCGGGACTTTGCCGCGGCGCGGCGGGTGCGCAAGCCGGGCGACGCGATGAGCCGGTTGTACGTCGCGGAGCCGACGCCGACGGTGACGGGTTCGATGGCGGATCACCGGCTTCCGGCGCGGGCGCGGGACATCGAGGCGTTGGCGCGGGGCCTGGCGCGGCGGCTCGGGGTGAACGTCGGCGGTGCGGACGTGCGCGACGCGCGGCAGCGGCGCTGGCTGGAGGCGGTCGCGAACGACCTGAAGGCGAACCGGGGCGCGAGCCTGGTGATCGCCGGGCGGTCCCAGCCGCCGGCGGTGCATGCGCTGGCGTGTGCGCTCAACCACGCGCTGGGCGGTATTGGGAAGACCGTGAGTTACACCGAGCCGCTGGAGGGCGGGCCGCTGAATCACGAGCGTTCGCTGCGGGAGCTGGTCGAGCGGTTGGAGGCTGGTGACGCGCGGATGCTGGTGATGATCGGGGGCAACCCGGTGTACACGGCGCCGGCGGATCTCAATTTCGGGCAGCGGCTGCTGAACTGGGCGCTGCCGAAGGACGCGCAGGAGACGAAGCGGCTCGCGGTGCATCTTTCGACGCACTACGACGAGACGTCGCTGCTGAGTCACTGGCACGTGCCGCGGCAGCACTACCTGGAGAGCTGGGGCGACGTGCGGGCGTACGACGGGACGGTCGCGATCGTTCAGCCGCTGATCGCCCCGCTGTTCGGGGGCAAGTCCGACCACGAGATGCTGGCGTTGCTGACGGGCAACGTGGACACGACGCCGCACGCGCTGCTGCGGGACTACTGGCGGCGGCGGGCGGGGGCGGCGGGTTTCGACGCGAAGTGGGATAGGTGGCTCGAGAAGGGCGTGGTGCCGGACACGACGGCCAAGCTGCGCGAGCCGGCGGCGCAGAACGTCGCCGAGCAGCTCGCGGCGGACGCGCCGGCGGAGGCGGACGGCGACGGGTTGGAACTCGTCTTCCAGCCCGACCCGACGATCTGGGATGGCTGTTTTGCCAACAACGGCTGGCAGCAGGAGCTGCCCAAGCCGATGACGCACCTGACCTGGGACAACGCCGCGCTGATGGGCGTGCAGCGGGCGCGGAAGCTGGGGCTGGGGCACGGGGATATCGTCAAACTGCAATACGCGGGGCGCACGGTGGAGGCGCCGGTGCTGCTGATGCCGGGCCAGCACGACGAGGTGGTCACGGTCACGCTGGGGTACGGGCGGTGGCAGGTGGGCGAGGTCGGCGAGGGGGCGGGTTTCAACGCGTACGCGTTGCGCACCGCGGGCGCCCCGTGGTTCGGCGGCGGGCTGAGGGTAAGCCCGACGGGCGGAAAGCGCAAGCTGGCCAACGTGGACATGCACCACGTGATCGTGGGTGGGGAGATCAAGAAGGAGCTGCAGCCGGAAGTGGTGGTCGTGGCCGAGCAGGCGCACGCGGAGGCGGACGACGAGAACCGGCGGCTGGTGCGTACGGCGCCGCTGCCGGTGTTCAACGCCAATCCGCGTTTTGCCAAGGAGGTGGACGAGGAATCGGCGAATCCGCCGCTGAACTCGATGTTCCCGCAGTACGCGTACAAGGACTACAAGTGGGGCATGACCATCGACCTGACGTCGTGCAACGGGTGCATGGCGTGCGTGGTCGGGTGCCAGGCGGAGAACAACAGCCCGGTGGTGGGCAAGGAGCAGGTGCTGGCCGGACGGGAAATGCACTGGCTGCGGGTGGACAAGTACTTCAAGGGTGACGCCGCGGATCCGGAGATCTTTCATCAGCCGGTGCCGTGCATGCAGTGTGAGAACGCCCCGTGCGAGCTGGTCTGCCCGGTGGGGGCGACGGTGCACGACCACGAGGGCATCAACAACATGGTGTACAACCGCTGCGTGGGCACGCGGTACTGCTCGAACAACTGCCCGTACAAGGTGCGGCGCTTCAACTTTCTCAAGTACTCCGACGACACGCACGCGACGATCGCGTTGCAGAAGAACCCCAACGTGACGGTCCGCTCCCGGGGCGTGATGGAGAAATGCACGTACTGCATCCAGCGGATCTCCGCGGCGCGGATCGAGGCGGAGAAGGAGGACCGGCGCATCCGCGACGGAGAGCTGCAGACCGCGTGCCAGCAGGCCTGCCCGACGGGCGCGATCGTTTTCGGCGACCTGAACGATCCGAAGTCGCACGTGCACGAGCTGAAGCAGAGCCCGCTGGAGTACGGGATGCTCACGGAACTGACGACCGTGCCGCGCACGACGTACCTGGCGCGGGTCACCAATCCCAACCCCGCACTGGATGAAGGGCACGCATGAGCAGCCAGCCCGCACACGGCGAACACATTCTCGCGCCCGGACAGACGTACGCGTCGGTCACGGACAAGATCAGCTCGATCGTGCAGAACCGCCGGGCGGGCCGGTTGTGGTGGCTGAGTTTCGCGTTCACGTCGATGTGGGTGGCGATCCTGATCGCGGCGGTGAGTTACGTGATTTACCGCGGCGTCGGGATCTGGGGCGTGAACATCCCGGTGGCGTGGGGATTCGCGATTGCGAATTTCGTCTGGTGGATCGGAATCGGCCACGCGGGCACGTTCATCTCGGCGTTTCTGCTGCTGATGCGGCAGGAGTGGCGGACGTCGATCAACCGGTTCGCCGAGGCGATGACGCTGTTCGCAGTGATGTGCGCCGGGTTGTTCCCGCTGCTGCACCTCGGCCGGCAGTGGTACTTCTACTGGCTTTTGCCCTATCCGAACACGATGTGGCTCTGGCCGCAGTTTCGCAGCCCGCTGGTGTGGGACGTGTTCGCGGTGAGCACGTACTTCACGATTTCGCTGCTGTTCTGGTACGCGGGCCTGATTCCGGACCTGGCGACGCTGCGCGACCGGGCGCACACGCGGGCCGGGCAGATCGTGTACGGGATTCTGGCGATGGGGTGGCGCGGTTCGGTGCGTCACTGGCAGCGTTACAAGTCGGCGTACCTGCTGCTCGCGGGGCTGGCGACGCCTTTGGTCATCTCGGTGCACAGCGTGGTGAGCCTCGATTTCGCGGTCGCGCAGTTGCCGGGGTGGCATTCGACGATCTTCCCCCCCTACTTCGTCGCGGGGGCGATTTTCTCCGGGTTCGCGATGGTGCTGACGCTGGCGATTCCGATGCGTTGGGCGTTCGGGCTGGAGGGATTGATCACGACGCGGCACCTGGACAACTGCGCCAAGCTGACGCTGGTGACGGGGCTGGTGGTGGCTTACGGCTACATGACCGAGCACTTCATGGGCTGGTACAGCGGCGACGTGTACGAGACGTTCGTGGCGCACAACCGGATGTTCGGCCCGTACGCGTGGTCGTGGTGGCTGATCATGGCGTGCAACGTGGTCACGCCGCAGTTGCTCTGGTTCAAGCGGGTGCGCACGAGCGCGGTCACGCTCTTCGTCCTTTCGCTGATCATCCAGCTCGGCATGTGGACGGAGCGTTTCATGATCGTGGTGACGAGCCTGCACCGCGACTTCGTGCCGTCGCAATGGGACATGTACTACCCGACGATCTGGGACTACGCGACGCTGTTCGGCACGATCGGGTTTTTCTTCTGGTGCTTTCTGCTGTTCATCCGGTTCCTGCCGGCGATTTCCATCGCGGAGGTGCGGGAGCTGGTGCACGAGAAGAAGCACGAGGGGCAGTGAGGCAGTGGGAAAGTGAGAAAGTGGGAAAGTGGGAAAGTGAGAAGGTGAGAAAGGGAGTTTGAGGTTTCGGGGATATGGCGGACGCGCAGGACATTTATGGGTTGATCGCGGAGTTCGAGACGGTGGACACGATCATGTCTGCTGCGCGGCGAACGCACGCGGAGGGGTATGCCCGGGTGGACGCGTACACGCCCTTTCCCGTTGACGGCCTGCCCGAGGCGATTGGCCTGAAGCGCACGGCGGTTCCGCTGATCGTGCTGATCGGCGGGTTGATCGGCGGTTGCGGCGGGTTCTTCATGCTGTGGTACGCCAACGTCATCAGTTATCCGTGGATCATCGCGGGCCGGCCGCACAACAGTTGGCCGGCGTGGATTCCGATCACGTTCGAGCTGACGGTGCTGTTCGCCGGGATTTTCGCGTTTGTCGGGATGCTGGGGCTGAACGGCCTGCCGCGTCCGAATCACCCGGTGTTCAACGCGCCCACGTTTCACCTGGCGTCGCGCGATCGGTTCTTTCTGTGCATTCAGAAGGATGACGAGCGGTTCGATCTCGAGGGCACGCGGCGTTTCCTGGAGAGCCTGGGGCCGGTGCGGGTGATGGAGGTACCGAAGTGAGACTGCGCAGGGCGAGCATCGTGGTGTACGTCCTGCTGTTGGCGGGATGCAACAACGAGATGCTCTCCGGTTGTGACAACATGAAGAAGCAGCCCTACGCGGAGCCGCTGGCGCCGAGCACGTTCTTTGACGACAACGGTTCGGCGCGGCCGCTGGTGCCCGGCACGGTGGCGCGTGGCCAGTTGGAGGAGCAGCGGCTGATCGATATGGGCGGGCGGGACCTGGACACCGTGGAGGAGCTGCCGTTTCCGCTGTCGCGGGAGGTGCTGGACCGCGGCGAGGAGCGTTTTGGGATTTACTGTACGCCGTGTCACGACGCGGTGGGCGACGGCCGGGGGATCGTGGTGCAGCGTGGTTTCACGCCGCCGCCGAGCCTGCACAGTCCGCGGCTGCGAGAGATTCCGCTGGGCCATTTCGTGAAGGTGATGACCGACGGGTTCGGGGCGATGTACAGCTATGCCGACCGGATCACGCCGCGGGACCGCTGGGCGATTGCCGCGTACATCCGCACGTTGCAGTTGAGCCAGGCGGCGACGCTGGACGACGTGCCCGCGGACGAGCGCAGCCGGTTGCAGGAGGCGCCGCGATGAGTGCTCATCTGCCTGCCAACCTGTCGCGGCTGCAGCGGCCGGCGCTCATCGCCGGGCTGGTGGCGCTGGCGGTATGCGTGGTCGGGGTGTTGATCAACCCGGCGCAGTTTTTCATCGCGTACCTGTTCGCGTTTCTGTTCTGGTTGGGGATTTCGCTGGGGGCGATGGCCTTTTCGATGGTGCACTGGATGGTGCATGGCCGGTGGGGTCTGTTGATTCGAAGGTTCCAGGAGGCGGCAGCGGGGGTCATTCCGCTGATGATCCTGTTTTTCATTCCGGTGGCGCTGGCGGTGCACGTGCTCTATCCGTGGGCGAACGAGGCGCGGCTCGCGGGTGACGCGTTGCTGCGGCACAAGGCGCCGTATCTGAATCTGCCGTTCTGGCTCGTCCGCGCGGCGGTCTATTTTTGCGTCTGGACGGTGATCGCGCTGCTGCTGCGGCGCTGGTCGCTGCGGGCGGAGGCCAGCGACGCCCCGAAGGACCGGTTGCGCGTGCAGCGGCTGTGCGCCGTGGGGATCCTGGCGTACGTCTTCACGATGTCGTACGCGGCGGTTGACTGGAACATGTCGCGTGAGCCGCACTACTACTCGACGGTGTTTGGTTTCATCGTGGTGGTCGGGCACGCGCTGGAGGGGCTGGCGTTCGTGGTGCTGGTGCTGACGCTGGTGGCGAAGGAGGCGCCGTACGACCGGGCGATTGCGCCGCAGGCGTTGAACGATCTGGGCAGTCTGCTGTTCACGCTGGTGATTTTGTTCGGGTACATGGAGTTTGCGCAGTACCTGGTCAACTGGGCGGGCAACCAGCAGAACGAGATTGCGTGGTACGTGCCGCGGATGGCGCACGCGTGGGGCTGGCTGGCGGTGGTGCTGGTGGTGTTCCACTTTTTCGTACCGTTTTTCACGCTGCTGTCGCGGCGGAACAAGCGGAGCCTGCGGGTGATGGGCGGCGTGGCGGTGCTGCTGCTGGTGATGCGGCTCGTGGACGTGTTCTGGATGGTGGCGCCGTCGGGCACGGCGGCCCAGCCGCACGTGGTCGGGGCGGTGGCGGTGATCTTCGCGTTCGTGGCGCCGATCGGCATCGGCGGGGTGTGGGTGGCGGCGTTTTTGTGGCTGCTCGGACGGCGGCCGCTGCTGCCGGCGGCGGCGCTCGCGGTCGAGTCGGCGGAGGGTGCGAAGCATGCAGCCTGAGGGATCCGACTCGATGCTGCCGGAAGCGCCGAAGCACGCGCCCAGCGAGGTGCGCGGTCGGGGATTTCTCATATTCCTGATCGGCCTGGTGTTTTTCGGTTTTGCCGTACACCTGACGGTTTACTACAGCTACCGGGCGATCCGCGCGGGGCTGGGGTTGAAGCCGGCGTCGCCGCTGCAGTTGCAGCTTCCGGTGCCGCCCGATCCGCAGCAGGAGGGATCGGCGGTGCATCCCAACCTGCCGTGGACGGATCTCGCGGAGCTGCACGCGCAGGAGCGGGAGCGGCTGACGAGTTACGGATGGGCGGACCGCGCCGCCGGAGCGGTGCATATCCCCATCGAGCGGGCGAAGAAGCTCGTACTGGAGCGCGGCCTGGCGCCGCGGGGAGCTTCCTCTTCGAATCAAGGCGAATGAACGATGCAACGCAAGTCTCGACAACTCTGCTGGGTGCTGGAACTGTGCGGGGTGCTGGCGATCGCCCCACTGGGGGCCTACGCGAATCAGCCGGACGCGAATGCGGACGGGCCGCCGCTGGACAACCAGCTCAAGGGGGTGCGTCTGGATCAGAACCTGGACGCGCCGTTGCCGCTCGATGCGGTTTTTCGCGACGAGCACGGCGCGGAGGTGCACCTGGGCGACTACTTCGACGGCAAGCGCCCGGTCATCCTGACGCTGGTGTATTTCAAGTGCCCGATGCTGTGCACGCTGGTGCTCAACGACACGCTGCGATCGATCCGGGCGATGTCCGGGCTGCAGTTGGGCGACGACTTTCAGATCGTGACGGTGAGTTTCAACCCGCGGGAGGGGCCGGAGCTGGCGGCGGAGAAGAAGGGTCACTACGTGACGGAGTACTGCCGGGGACTGCACCACGATCGTGCCAAGGTCGAGGCGTCGTGGCATTTTCTCACGGGGGAGGAGGCGTCGATCCGGAAGCTGACGGAGGCGGCGGGTTTTCACTACCGCTGGGACGTGAAGTTCCAGCAATACGCGCATCCCAGCGGGATCATCGTGGTGACGCCGGACGGCAAGATCGCGCGGTATTTCTTCGGGATCGGGTACGAGCCGAACGATCTGCGGCTCACGCTGGTGGAGGCCTCGAAGAACAAGATCGGCGGGCTGGTGGACCAGTTTCTCTTGGGCTGTTTCCACTACGACCCGACGCGCGGCAAGTATTCTCTTTCGATTCTCAATGCGTTGAAGCTGGGCGGGGTGCTGATCCTGGTGGTGATGGGCGGCATGCTCGGGGTGATGTCGCGGCACAACCGGCGGAAGCGTGCGGCGCTCGCGGCTGCGGGCGCGTCATCGTACGAGGATTCCGACTTCTGATGGAGCGGTCCAGGCGGCCATGTTGACGGCTTTTCGACTATTTCCGGAGACGGGTTCCACGATTGCCAAGCACGTGGACCATCTCTTCATTTTCCTGCTCATCGTGAGCGGCGCGATCACGCTGCTGGTGTTCGTGCTGATCATGACGTTCGCGCTGCGTTACCGGCGGCGGCGCGGGGACAAGACGATTCCGCCGGCGACGCGGACGTACACGTCGCTGGAGCTGACCTGGACGATCGTGACGTTCTGCCTGGCGATGGTGATGTTCGCCTGGGGGGCCAAGCTCTATGCGCGGATGTTCGACCCGCCGGATTCGGCGATGGTCGTGTACGTGGTGGCCAAGCAGTGGATGTGGAAGATTCAGCATCCGGAGGGTCACCGCGAGATCAACGAGCTGCACGTGCCGGTGGGCCAGCCGGTGAAGCTGGTGATGTCGTCGCAGGACGTGATTCACGACTTTTTCGTGCCGGCGTTCCGGATCAAGCACGACGTATTGCCCGGGCGGTACACGTCGCTGTGGTTCACGGCGACGAAGCCGGGCAGCTACCACTTCTTCTGTTCGCAGTACTGCGGGGCCGGGCACGCGGACATGGTCGGGCAGGTGATCGCGATGGAGCCGTCGCGGTACGAGGCGTGGCTGGCGGGGACGGCGCCGGAGCAGACGCCGGCGGATGCGGGCGCGAAGCTCTTCGTGAAGTTCGGATGCGCCGGGTGTCACGGGGTGAATGCGCCGACGCTGGCGGGTCTGTACCGCTCGCAGGTCACGCTGCAGGACGGCTCGCAGGTGACGGCCGACGAGCGTTACATCCGCGACTCGATTCTCGATTCGACGAGTCAGGTGGTGCAGGGGTACGCGCCGGTGATGCCGAGCTACCGCAGCCAGGTATCGGAGGTGCAGATGATGCAACTCTTGGAATACATCAAGTCGCTCAAGGATCCGGCGGCTGAGGAAGGACGGATCAAGAAGCCATGACCACGCTACCCGCCCCACTCAGCGGCTCGGAGCACAACTACCTCAGCCGGGACTACCACGTGCTGTCGTGGCTCCTGACCAAGGACCACAAGCGCATCGGGATCCTGTACCTGGTGACGATCACGGCGTTTTTCCTGCTGGGCGGGCTGGCGGCGACGCTGATGCGGTTGAACCTGCTGACGCCGAACGGCTGGCTCGTCGAGGGGGCGACGTACAACAAGCTGTTCACGATGCACGGCGTGATCATGGTGTGGTTTTTCCTGGTGCCGGCGGTGCCCGCGGTGATCGGGAACTTCATCGTACCGCTGATGATCGGCGCCCGCGACGTGGCGTTTCCGCGGCTGAACCTGCTGAGCTGGTACCTGTTCACGATCGGCGGGATCGTGGCGTTGACGGCGATGGTTCGCGGCGGCGTGGACACGGGGTGGACGTTCTACACGCCGTACAGCACGGGCTACGCGAACACGTACGTCTTTCTCACCGCGACGGGGATCATGATCTCGGGTTTCTCGTCGATCCTGACGGGGCTCAACTTTATCGTCACGATTCACACGATGCGCTGCCCGGGCCTGACGTGGTTCCGGTTGCCGCTGTTCTTGTGGTCGCTCTACGCGACGAGCATCATCATGGTGCTGGCCACGCCGGTGCTGGCGATCACGCTGGCGCTGGTGGCGGCGGAGCGGATGCTGGGGCTGGGCATCTTCGATCCTGCAGCGGGCGGCGACCCGGTGCTTTTCCAGCATCTGTTCTGGTTCTACTCGCACCCGGCGGTGTACATCATGATCCTGCCGGGGATGGGCGTGGTGAGCGAACTGATCACGTGTTTTTCGCGCAAGCGGGTTTTCGGGTACTCGTTCATCGCGTTCTCCAGCCTGGCGATCGCGTTTTTCGGCTTTCTGGTCTGGGGCCACCACATGTTCGTGGCGGGGGAATCGACGTACATCGCCTTCGCCTTTTCGCTGCTGAGCTACATCGTCGCGGTGCCCTCGGCGATCAAGGTCTTCAACTGGACGGCGACGCTGTACAAGGGGTCGATATCGCTGGAGACGCCGATGCTCTATGCGCTGGGGTTCATCGGCCTGTTCACGATGGGCGGGCTGACGGGCCTGTTTCTCGCGGCGCTGGGCATGGACGTGCACGTGCACGACACGTACTTCGTGATCGCCCACTTCCACTACATCATGGTGGGCGGCATGGTGATGGGGTACATGGGGGCGCTGCACTTCTGGTGGCCGAAGATGACGGGGCGGATGTACCCCGAGTGGTGGGGGCGGTTTTCGGCGTTCACCATCTTCATCGGCTTCAACCTGACGTTTTTCCCGCAGTTCATCCTGGGGTACCTGGGGATGCCGCGGCGCTACCACGCGTACGCCCCGGAGTTCCAGACGCTGAACGTGATGTCCACGGCGGGCGCGTCGATCCTGGCCGTGGGTTATTTCCTGCCGCTGTGCTACCTGATCTGGTCGCTGCGCTACGGGCCGCTGGCCAAGGCCAATCCGTGGAACGCGACGGGCCTGGAGTGGCAGACGACGTCGCCGCCGCCGGAGCACAATTTCGAGAGCATTCCGACCGTGGACCAGGAAGCCTACGCCTACCACCTGATGGAGGTGCCGGATGCGCGTTAAGAACACCGCCATCGAATGGGAGACCGGACTGGCCCAGCAGTTCGACGATCTGCCGCAGCAACACGAGGCCGCGACGCTGGGGATGTGGGTTTTTCTGGCCACGGAGATCCTGATGTTCGGGGGTCTGTTCACGGCCTTCACCGCGTACCGCGCGACGTATCCGCACGCATTCGAGGTGGGCAGCGAACATCTCTACCGGTGGATCGGGGTGGGCAACACGGCTGTTCTGCTGCTCAGCTCGCTGTTCGTGGCGCTGGCGGTGCACGCGATCAAGCACGGGGACAACCGGGCGTGCACGCGCGACCTGGTCGTCGCTGCGGCGCTCGGGGTGGTCTTTCTCGGCCTCAAGAGCATCGAGTACACGCTGGATATCCGCGAAGGGCTGCTGCCCTGGTACCACTTTCACCCGGAGGGGGCGAACGATGCAGCCACCAAGCTGTTCCTGGTGTTCTATTGGTTCATGACGGGGCTGCACGCGGTGCACGTGACGATCGGCATCGTGCTGCTCCTCTTCTTCGCGGCGCTGTGCCGCCGGGGGGAATACGATACGGAGTGGCACAACCCGATCGAGATGGTGGGGTTGTACTGGCACTTCGTGGATATCGTGTGGATTTTCCTGCTGCCCACGCTCTACCTGATCAAGCCGGGATAACGAGATGAACGCGGTAAGTGCACAATCCGGGCGGCGGTCGCTGCTGCTGATCTTCTGGGCGTTGATGGCGCTATTGGCGCTGACGACGGGGCTGGCGTACGTCCCGATGGGCGGCTACGAGGTGATCCCCGCGTACCTGATCGCGGTGGTGAAGGCCGCGCTGGTGGTGCTGTTCTTCATGGAGGTGAAGGCGGCGTCGCGGTTGACGTGGGTGTTTGTGGGTGCGGGCTTCGTGTGGCTGGCGATGCTCATGCTGTTGACGGTCGGGGACTACCTGACGCGCGGGTGGACGCCGAGTGCGGAGGAGCTGACCCAGCACAACGCACCGCGCATGGCCGCGCCCGCGCCCGAGGAGCACTGAGCGCGCAGCCCAGCCAGCCACCCATTCCACGTCCATCGGGGGAAGAATTCAAACCTTATCCACGCGTTCTGCCGGCGGTTGCTAGACGGCCTCAGCCACCTGGCGCAGCTCGCGGGACTTCGAGTAGAACTCGGGCAGGTCCATCTCGCGAAGGTAGACGATGCCGCGGCAGGCACGCATGCCGTGGTCCTCGTTGTTCACGAAGAAGTCCTCGCCGAGGAAGGTCTTGACCTGCTCGAACTGCTTGACCTGGATCTTGCGGGCCAGGTGCGAGAAGGGGCCGTCCAGCTCGTAGCTCGGGAAGGACGCCGTCTTCTGCGTGTTGAAGCAGGTGTCGAAGGTGCTGTCCATGTCGGCCAGGTGCGTGGACGACGTGGGCACGAAGAGGTTGGCCTCCGACGGGTGGAACTTGAACCACACGTTGCGGTAACCGATCACCTTGACGTCGTGGCGGTTCGATTCCTGCTCGTAGGCCTTGAGCGCTTCGGAGACCGCCTGGAGCACCTTGTAGTGCGTGTCGGGACCGCTGCCCTCGGGATCGAAGGCGACGGTGACGATGTCGGGCGCGACCTCGGAGAGGAGCTGGAGGATGGGCGGCACGTCGCGATCGACGCGGGGCACCTCGGTGAAGAGGTCGCCCTTGTAGAAGCCGAGGCGCAGGTGGCGCACCGACTCGCCGATGAACCCGTAGGACGCCCACTTCAGTTCCGACTCGAACTCGCGGACGCGGCCCTTGAGCTGCTGGACGAGGCCCATGTCCTTCTTGCCGGGGTACTGCGTGCTGAAGTAGTTGACGAGTTCGTGGCAGCGCTGCTTGAGGTTCTCGACGTTGTCCTCCTCGTAGAGTTCGAACATGTTGCGGAGCAGGCGGCGGGAGATGGCCGCGAGCATCTTGTCCTCGTGGCGGCGTTCCGCGCCCTCGTGGTAGAAGGAGACGTCGATGCGGCGGGCGAGCGCGTTGTACGGATCGAAGTAGCCGCGGGCGAGGAGTTCGTCGAACTCGCCGTGCTCGAGGCGGGCGAGCAGGTCGCGCACGGCCCCGTGCATGTAGCTGTTGGTGACCGCGTTGAATCCGCTGGTCATGTAGGAGAAGCAGTGGCGCGTGCTGCTGCGCCGCACCAAGTTGGTCACGTAGGGCAGGTAGGCAAGGATGATGTCGTCGTGGTGCGGGGCGGTGTGCAGGAACGCCTTGTTTTCGATGCGCTGGTTGCCGCGTTTGAGATTATCCAGGACCGCCTCGTGGGTCTGGTCCTTGAGGGCCTGGTAGGACGCCTTGGTTTTTTTCATCAGCTCGGCGGCGAAGCGGTTGTTCTGGAAGTCCTCCTTGGAGAGCTGCTGGATCGGCTTGTCCGCGGCGAGCGAGAGGTCCATGACGATGCGGTGGATCTGCTCGGGGGCGACCTCTTCGCGGCGGGTGAAGTCGACGAAGACGCGTTCGGTGAGGCGGTTGGCGGCTCCGCGGGTGACGTAGAAGCGGGCGTTGGGCAGCACGCCGAGGGCCGAGCCGGGGTAGGCGTTGCGGGGCCGGGAGTGGATGGTCCGGGCCACCATGTTCGCCTTGGCCTCGCCGGCGGCGATGATGATCGCGACGCAGTTGGGGTTGTGGGTGATGGTGCGCAGGCCGATGGTGATGACCAGCTTGTTGCGGGCCACTTCCATGCCGCCGAGGTCGGTGGCGGCGGCTGCACGCGTCTCGTAGTTGGGCTCGATCAGGCGGGTGGTGGAGTAGAAGTCGGAGCCCTTGATGTTGAAGGCGATGTGGCCGTCGGGTCCGATGCCGCCGAGGAAGAAGCCGATGCCGCCCATTTCGCGGATGCGATGTTCGTACTCGGTGCAGAACTGGTCGACCTCTTCGAGCACGGCCTGCTGGCGTTTTTCCTGAAGCGAGCGGGCCTTGCGGATGCGCAGCGAGAGGTCGACGGTCATGTCGGGGAACATGTCTTCGAGGCTGACGCCGGCGGGCAGGCCGATGCGACAGGGATCGATGAGCATGGCCCGCTTGGGATCGAGTCCGAAACCCTTGAGGTAGAACTTCTTGACGTAGTAGTGGAAGCTGTTGTGCTGGCGCGTGTCGATGGGATAGAAATCATCGATCTGCACGAAGCGCAGCCCGGCGAGCGACGGCTTGCGTTCCAGCTTGAGGCCGTGCTGTTCGAGTTCGGCGCGCACGTCCTTGCGGTTCCAGTTCTGCAGGTAGTGGGTGACGTACTTGATGAAGTACTCCGGCGTCTTGCCGGTGGGCAGCGAGATCACGCCTTCGGGGTTGGTGTTCACCCATTCGAGAAAGCGCAACGCGGTCAGGCGGCCGAGGTTGGGGAAGTTGTCGACGACGATTGCGGGGATCTTCTCGCGCGGGCCATAGATGAGTTCGTAGCCGCTGGCGGCGACCGCCACCTGTTCGACCGCGCTGATGCCCGGCGCCGGGGTGAGTGCGGATGCCGCCTTCTTGGTTTTTACCGATTTTGCCGCCTCGGCCATGATCGTGTCGCCTCGTGTTCGTTGGAGGCCTGCCGGCGTCCTGGACTCTGCGGGACGCCGCTGCGCAGTGCGTTTACTGATGCATCGTCCGGACACGGAAGTTGCCGACAGCGATTCTGCCGGCTGCGGGGTGGAACGACGCCGCAACTCGAATCGGCCAGCATAGCAGCGCTGGCGGTGAAATCATAGTGTCCTCACCTGCCGGCGTCCCGTCCGCGGGACGACGCGTGGGCGTAGTCCCCGCCGGATGCCGGAGAGTTCCCTAGCTCCGCGCGGCAACCCGCAGCCGCGTTGCCGGATTACCCGGATCGCGACGCGTCAGACCTCGCGTTCGGCGGCGACGAGATCGTCGTAGGTTTCGCGGCGGCGGATGAGGCGGGCTTCGTCGCGGTGGACGAGCACTTCGGCGGCGCGGGGGCGCGAGTTGTACTGGCTGGCCATGACGAAGCCGTAGGCGCCCGCGGAGAAAACCGCAAGGAGGTCGTCGGGGGCGAGGGGTGGCAGGCAGCGCTGCTTGGCGAGGAAGTCGCTGCTTTCGCAGACGGGTCCGACGACGTCCACGGCTTCCAATCCCGGCATGTCCAGATCTGCGCGGCGGCTGGCGGGCGTGAAGGCGGCGCCCGGGCTGACGGGCCAGAGGAAGTGGTACGCGTCGTAGAGCGCCGGGCGGATGAGGTCGGTCATGGCGGTATCGACGATGACGAAGCGGCGCGAGCGGCTCGCCTTGCGGTAGACGACGCGGGCGAGGAGCACGCCGGCGTCGGCGGCGATGGAGCGGCCCGGTTCGAAGTGCACGTCGAGGTTGCGCCCGGCGAGCAGTGGCACGATTGCGTCGGCGTAGGCCTCGATGGGCGGCGCATCGTCGTCCTGGTAGCAGGCCCCCCACCCGCCGCCGAGGTTGAGCAGGTCGATCGCTACCCCCTGCGCAGCCAGTTCGTCGATGAGCTGCAGCGCCCGCCCCACCGTCTCGACGTAGGGTTCCACGGTGTTGACCGGCGAACCGATGTGCAGGTGGATGCCGGTGAGGCGCACGTGCGTGTCCTGGCGATGGGCTGCGAAGAGGTCACGGGCGGCGGCGAGGTTGATGCCGAACTTGTTCTCGTCCTTGCCGGTCGTCGTGTAGGGGTGGGTGTGCGCGTCGACGTCGGGGTTGACGCGCAGCGCCGCGCGCACGGTGAGGCCGGCCTGCGCGGCGGCGGCGCGCAGGGCGGCGAGTTCCTCGGCGGACTCGACGTTGAAGCAGCCGACGCCGAGCTGGAGGGCCGTATCGATCTCCGCTCTGGTTTTCCCAACGCCGGCGAAGACGATATCCGCCGCGGGTGCGCCCGCCTCGATCGCCCGGCGCACCTCGCCGATGCTCACCGCGTCGAACGCGGCGCCGCGCTGGCGGAGCAGGCGCAGGACGTGCAGGTTGCTGCAGCTCTTGATGGAGAAGCAGATCTTGGGCGACAGCGCCGCGAAGGCCGCGGCCATGCGGTCGAAGGACTGCTCCAGCGCGCCGCGCGCGTAGACATAGAGCGGCGTGCCGAAGCGCTGGGCCAGCGACGCGGCGGACATATCCTCGCAGTACAACTCACCGTTGCGGTAGCCGAATGAAGCCATGAGGCGTATGCATCCAGATTGCTTCGAAGCCAGGCAAGTGCGGCTGCACGCGACGAGCCGCCCAACGGTCCCACTGTAACCGCCTGCGCCCGGGGGAGGAAACCTCAGGGCGGCGCCGACGCTTGAATTGCGTGGCAGGGGAACGCTACGATAGAGCATCGGAGGGGGGTACATACCCTATTGGCACCGTGAACACGACGGCAACCATGCTCGAATCCCTGCGCACGTTCAAGCGGTTCAGTCGTCGCCTGCGCGCGTGGGTGTGCGCCCTCGCGATCGTGGTGCCGGCAGGTGCCGCGCGCGGCGTGGACGACTGGAGTCACGATTTTGTCGTCGAGCCGGCGTTCGGCGGCTACGTGTTCAACGGGGCATCGGCTGTGCGCTTCGCGAACAACGGCAAGGTATTCGTGGCCGAGCGCAGCGGGATCATCAAGGTTTTCGACGGCGTGGATGATCCCACGCCCACGGTCTTCGCGGATCTGCGGCAGGAGGTGTACGCCTTTGCCGATCGCGGTCTGCTGGGGCTGGCGGTGCACCCGAACTTCAGCAACGTGCCGTATGTCTATGCCCTGTACACCCGGGACGCGGAAGTCGGCGGGACGGTGCCGCTCTGGGGTGACACCTGCCCGACGCCGCCGGGAGCATTGATCGACGGGTGCGTCGCGAGCAGCCGGCTCGTCCGCCTGACCGCCTCCGGCGACACGATGACCGGCACGCCGGTGGTGTTGATCGACGACTGGTGCCAGCAGTATCCCAGTCATTCTGCGGGCGATCTGCGCTTCGGGCCCGACGGCGCGCTGTACGTGAGTCACGGGGAGGGCGCCAATTTCCAGCAGCCGGACTACGGCCAGCTTGGCGGCAACCCTTGCGGGGATCCGCCGAACGAGGGCGGGTCGCTGCGGGCACAAGACATTCGCACGGCGGGAGATCCGGTGTCGTTCCACGGCGCCATTCTCCGGATCAACGCGCTGACGGGTACGGCGCTGCCCAACAATCCGCTGTACGGCGGCGCGGAGAGCGGGGACGACCGCATCATCGCACACGGGTTGCGCAATCCGTTCCGGTTCGTGTTCCGGCCCGGCACGAGCGAGATCTGGATCGGCGATGTCGGATGGAACACCTACGAAGAGATCGACCGTCTGGTCGACCCGGTGGGCGGCCCGGTCGAGAATTTTGGCTGGCCGTGCTACGAGGGGCCGTCGCGGCAACCGAGTTGGGAGGCGCTCGAGCTGCCGATCTGCGAGGGCCTGTACGCTGAAGGCACGGCGATCCCGCCCTACTGGTCGTACGAGCACATCGGCAACGGCGGGTACGCCATCTCCGGCGTGGCGTTTTACCAGGGTGGTGATTATCCCAGCGCGTTTGACGGAGCGCTGTTCTTCAGCGACTGGAACGAGGCGTACATTCGCGTGATGTTTGCGGGTTCGAACGGGTTGCCCGATCCCGGGAGCATCCGGGACTTTGTGACCCAGGTCACGCCGGTCGATCTGCAGATCGGGCCGGGCGGCGACCTGTTTTTCGTGAACTTCACACGGCAGGGGCCGGCGACGGTTCAACGGGTCGTTTATTCCCCGCCGGACCGTTCGCCCGCCGCGCTGGCGACGTGCCTGAGCGGGCCCGAAGCCGCGCCGATGCCCGATCCGCCGTTGACGCCGGCGGAATGCCTGCGGGCGTTTGATTGCGACGACGACGGGGACGTCGATCTGCGCGACCTCGTGGCATACCAGCAGCGCTTCACGGGCGCGCCTGTCCTGCTGGGATCGCTGAGCGAACTTGGTGATTGCCTCGCGGGACCGGCGGTTGTCCCGGCGCCCCAGTTGCCGCACCTCTCGCCCGCAAGCTGCCTCGAGATGTTCGATCTCGACGGGCACGACGCGGACGTCGATCTGCACGACTTTGCCGCCTTCGTGCGGGCGATCGGGATGCGTTAGGTCACGGCGTTTCTTGGTCGATTCAACCCTGGCGCGCTAGGCTCTGCACGTCACCGCGGCCCATCCGCGAGCCGGGGGCTTGCCCGACCGGCGCCCGAAGTGACAATTCTCTGCGGCTGATGCGGGCGACGGCCGGACAGCCGATTCAGCGAGCGGTGTGCTGTTGCCGGAGTACCACCGATGACGACCCCCGAAAGACCGCAGTCCGACGTTCCTACGCCCCAGCATGAGCCTGCACCGTCCGCGCCGCGTCCCCGGCGACGCTGGGGGCGGCGGATGGTGATCCTTGCGCTGGTCCTGGTCGCAGGTCTGGCGGCGCTGACGGCCCTGGCACCGACCATCGCGTCGGCGGACTGGGCGCGGCGTTACGTGCTGGGCAAGGTCAATGCGAACCTGCGCGGGTCGGTCGCGGTGGACGACTGGGCGTTGTCCTGGTTTGGCAATTGCCAACTGCGCGGCGTGCGCGTGCGCGACGCGCAGGAGCGGGACGTGCTCGCGGTGAAGGCCGTCACGCTCCAGTCGGGGCTGTGGCACGCGCTCACTTCGCGGGAGGCGCCGGGCGCGATCGCGATCGAAGCGCCGCAGGCGACCCTCATCGTCACCGACGACGGGAGCGTATCGCTGGCGGGCGCGTTTGCGGCGCGCACGCCGGCGCCCAGCGCGCCGGGCGGCCCGCTGTCCCTGCGCACGACGATCGATGTGCAGGACGGAGCGGTGGAGATCGTCTCCGCCGACGGCAGCCGCACGCGCGTCCAGAACGTCGACGCGCACGCCGACGTCGCGACGATGGGGAAACTCAAGGGCGACGTCGTGGCGACGCTGGCCGACGGCGGGCTGGTGCGCGCCGAGGTCGACCTTGCGGACTGGATGAAGGACGGCGCTTTCAATGCGGCGGGGGCTGCCGGCACCGCGCGGGTGGTGACCGAGGGGCCGGTGGACCTCGCGGTGGTGGACCGGCTCGCGGCGCTGCAGGCCGGGCTGCAGGGCGCCGCCACGCTCACGCTGGACGGCACGCTCGCGCCGGGGCGCGTGGACGGGAAGTTCGCACTGGCTGCGACGAAGGTGACGGCGGCGGGTGCGGCCCGGGACCTGGCGGAGCCGGTCGATATCGATGCGACGGGAAGCGTGCAGCTCGCCGGCGACGCGCTCAGCACCGACGTGACCGTACGGGGCGGATGGGGGAATATCCATACGCAGCTCGCGGGACCGCTGGACGGGTTGGCGCAGGCGCACATCGATCCCGAGCTGGTGCCGCGCTGGCTCGCCGGGGAGAAGCGGGCGCTGACGCTGCCCGACGTGACGGGCACGGCGCGCGGCACGCTCGACCTGGCGGCGCTGGGTCAGGCGGTGCCGGCGCTGTTGCGGGTCCGGCCGGGCACGCGCATCACGTCGGGAACGCTGACGCTCGAGGAGGCGCGCGTGAACGGCGGTGCCGAACCGAGCGTGACCTTGAAGGCCGAGTTGTCGGAGCTTGCGGCGCAGGATGGGGATCGCGAAATCCGCTGCGCGCCGATCGCGACGCAGGTGTCGGCTGCTTCCACGGCGGCGGACGGACTGGTGATTCAGAACGCCACCGTCACGAGCGGGTTCGGCACGCTCACCGCGCGCGGAACGCCGGGCGAGGTCACAGCCAGGCTGGACACGGATCTCGCCGAGCTGCGCGCGCAGCTCGGCGGCATTTTCGAGCTGCCGGTCGAGGAACTCGCCGGCAAGCTGAACGCGACGCTCGCCGTCGAGCGCGGCGCCAGCGACACCATCAACTACAAGGTCGATGCCACGGCGGATGCCGTGCGCTATGCAGCCGGGGGCACGCGCGTGGCGATCGCCGAGGGCCGGACCACGCAGCAGGGGACGCTGCAACTGCCCACGGGCGGCGGACGGATCGACCATGTTGATGGCACATTCACTGTAGCACTCACGCGCGTCGAGGTGGCAACGGCCGAGCAGACGCTGGTCAACCCCGTGGACATTGCGCTGGACGGGAAGGCCACGCTGGCGGGTGAGGATCTCGAAAGCGACGTCACGGCGCAGGGCGATTGGGGAAATCTTAAAGGCCGCTTCGCCGGGCCGCTGGATGCCCTGCAGCGGATTTGCGACGACAAGGATTTCATCCCGGCGCTGGCTGGTGAGCGGCGACCGTGCACCTGCCCGAAGGGCAGGCGGATCTGGCGGGGGGGGGCGGTCTCGCCGTCCTCAGCCGGGCGGTTCCGGCGCTGCTGGCTCCGCAGCGGGGCACGGAGATCACCGGCGGCCGGCTAAAGCTGAGCAGCCTCGCGGTGCGCGGCGGGTCCGAGCCGACGCTGCAACTGAACGCCGAGCTGCGCGGTCTGGCGGCGCAGACGCCGGAGCGCATGGTGCGCTGCGAACCGATCACGGCCGCGGTTGACGCCGCATCGTCGCCGAAGGCGGGCGTGGAGGTCCGCCGGGCGGAGATCACCACGGGTTTCGCAACGGCGAGCGCCCACGGCTCGCCCGGGAACGTCAACGGCACGCTGAAAGCCGACCTGGGTCGTCTGAAGGAACAGTTGGCGGGAATCGTCGCGTTGCCCGCGGAGGACATGGCGGGCGTGATCACCGCCTCGGTGGCGGCGCAACGCGGCAGCGGCGATGACATCGCCGTCAAGGTCGAGGCGGACGGCTCGAATCTGCGCTATGCCCATGGCGCGCAGACCTTTGCAGCCAGCCGGGCGCGCGTGCTGCAGTCGGGCACCGTGCGCGTTCAGGACGGTGCCGTGGCGCGCATCGATTCCAGCGAGACCGCACTGACGCTCGATGACGGCGTGCAGGTGCAGGCGAAGGGCTGGCTCGCGCCGCAGGACGGAACGTTCTCCGCGGACGTCTCCGTCAGGCAGGCGGATCTCGCATACGCGACGCGGATGCTGGCGGCAGCCGGTACTGAAAATACCAAGGCGATGACCGGCTCGGCCCGCGGCGATTTCAAGGTATCCCGGCAGGATGCCGGCGGCCCGGTCCAGTCCGCAGGCGCGCTCACCGCGGAACAACTCACGGTTGACGGCCTGCCGGTGGTCAGCACCGGCAAGTGTCGCTGGCAGAACGTCGCGTTCGCGCCCGCCGCGGGGAGCCTGCGCGCCGGGCAGGTGGAAGTGACGAGCGAACCGCTGCGCCTGACCGCGACGAACCTGGACGCGCGCCTGGGCGACCAGCCGGAGGCCAGCGGCGAGGTGAAACTCTCCAGCGACCTGCACCTGCTGACCACGCTGCTGGCTGGCTTGGGCGTGCTGGACACGAACCCGGGAATCACCGGCACGCTGACCGCGGACGGCCAGATGCGCACGGGCGGCGGCGCGATCGACGTTTCCGGCCAGGCGGACGTGGTGAACTTCACGGTGCCGGATGCGCCGTCGGAGGCTCCGCGCAGCGCGAAGTTCGCGTACGCGGCGCGGGTCGACACGGAGCGGCAGAGCGTGGGGCTGCAGACGTTCAAGCTCGATTCGACCCTGGCGAACCTGAATCTGAAGGGATCGATCGGTTACGGTGCGCGGGCCCGCACGGTGGCGTTGACCGGCGATTACCGGCTGGTGTGGGCGGACGTGTTGCCGGTGATCTACGCGCTGGCGCCGGAGCTGCGCGACCAGATTGCGCTGACGGGCACGAGCGCCGACAAAGTGCAGATCAGCGGGTCGCTGCCGGAGGGTGAGACGGAGTCGGTGCTGTCGGGTCTGGTCGCGCGTACGGGGGTGGGCTGGGAGACGGCGCAGGTGCTCGGGGTGGACCTGGGGCGAACGGACCTGGCGCCGACGCTGCGCAAGGGGGTGGTCACGCTGCCGGCGGGACCGATACCAGCCGCGAGCGGCACGGTGCGGGTGGGCGGGTCCATCGACCTGAATCCCACGCCTCCGCTGCTGCGGATGCCGGGTCAGACGGCGGTGTTGGAGGGCGTCAAGGTCACGCCGGAGCTGGCCCGCCAGTTGCTGACGCGGTTCAACCCGATTTTCGGGCACGCGACAGAGCTGCGGGGGACGGTTGACCTGGTGGTTCGCGATCTTGAACTGCCGCTGGGCAAGGGGATCACGTCGGGCGGATCCGGGGGCGGGACGCTGACGCTCGATCAGTTTCAGATTGCGCCCGGCGGGATTCTGGCGGAGTTGCTTTCGCTGGGCAAGCTGGCGCGGGGGATGTACGTGGTGGACGTCAGCGGGCTGGTCTTCGAGGTGCACGACGGCCGGATTCACTATCGTGATCTCACGCTGAGCTTCGTGCAGGACAAGTTTGACTTGAAGTTCTACGGCTCGGTTGGATTTGACGACACGGTGGACCTCGTCGTGTCGATTCCCGTGGGTGAGACGGTGCTGGAGCGGGTGGGCGTGCGGACGGGGACGGCTGAGTACGCCCGGCTGCTGGCGGGTTTGCGGGTGGATGTGCCCGTCGTGGGCACGCGGCAGAATCCGCGCCTCGATTTCAGCCAGGTCAACGTGAAGAGCCTGCTCGATCAGGCGTTGCACAAGCAGGGGGAGGATCTGCTGACCGGAGGTGGCCTGATCGACCTGATCGGCGGTCTTTCGGGCAAGAAGGGCAGAGAGGAGAAGTCGGGCGGCGCCGAAACGGGTGATCAGCGCGCGCCGCAGGCGACGCCGGCTCCTGAAGCTGAGAAACCCAAACCGAGAAGCAAGAAGTCGGGTGTGCGCGTCGGGCGGAGGGGCGATCGGAAGAAGTCGCCGGGGCGTCGCTGAGGTCGAGTGGCGGCTGATTTGAGCATCTCTATCGGACCGGTGGACGGTCCCGTTCAGTGCGAACAAATTCCGCCGGAGAACCTTCAAAAACCGATCGGAAATCGCGAATCGCGCTAGAATTTCGTGGTGTCCGGGTGGTGTCTGTCCGGATGCCCGATCGGGTTTGAGGGTCCCGGTTGGATGCGATTCGTAGATGGCCGCAAGGGCTGGCGCGGCGCTTCTGGCAGTCACCCGGAAAGGGGGTGCCTGGATGGGCGTATCACGTCGCGGCTTCTTGAAGACGCTGTCGGTCATCGGGACGGGAACGCTGGCGGGTGGGCCCTCCGCCCGTGCTTCGGGGACATCTCCGCACGGGGATCGCTCGAATGACATGGGTGTGCTGGTCGACGTGACCAAGTGCATCGGTTGCCGCCGTTGCGAATTCGCCTGCCAGGAAGCGGCGGGTTTCGATCCGCCGGACATCGAGTCGTTCGAGGACAAGTCGGTATTCAGCGCGCAGCGCCGGCCGGTGCCGCGCAGCCACACGGTGATCAACCGGTACGCCAACGCCGAGGGCGGCGCCCCCGTCTACGCGAAGTTCAACTGCCTGCACTGTCTCGATCCGTCGTGCTACTCGGCGTGCCTGGTCACGGCGTTCAGCAAGCGGGCGGACGGGCCGATGGTTTACGACGCGAGCCGGTCATGGGCTGCCGCTGCTGCATAGGTGGCCTGTCCGTTCGAGATTCCCACGGTACGATTACGACAATCCGCTCACGCCGGAGGTGCAAGTGCAACTTCTGTGCCCACCTCGTGCCGGAGAAGCAGGAGCTGCCCGCCTGCGTGAAGATCTGTCCGGCGGAGGTGATGACGTACGGCAAAGCCGCAGCGACCTGCTCGAGCCGGCCCACGACCGTATCCGCGATAATCCGGACGCCTACGTGGATCACGTGTACGGCGAGCACGAGGCCGGCGGCACGAGCTGGATGTACCTGTCGAGCATTCCGTTCGAGCAGATTGGTTTTCACAAGGTTGATTCGAGCGCGCCGCCGCGGCTGGCGGAGTCGATTCAGCACGGCGTTTTCGGTAGTTTCTCCCCGGTCATGTGGTACGGCCTGCTGGGTGCGGCGATGTGGCTGACGCGGCCGGATCCGGCGGACGCCGACCAGACGGCGGTGACCACGGTTCCCATCGAGCGGAGGCCAACAGTGAGCGACCACCATCCACCCCAGCCGATGAACCAGAAGCTGATCACGCCCGGCGTGCTGGTGCTGCTGATCCTGACCGGGATCGGTGTGTGCTTCGCGATCTGGCGGTTCATCTTTGGAATCGGCTCGATTACGAACCTGGACAATCAGCATCCGTGGGGCATCTGGATCGCGATCGACGTGGCGACGGGCGTGGCGCTGGCGGCGGGTGGTTTCACAACGGCTGCCTTGGCGCACATTTTCCATCGCGAGCACTATCACGCGGTGGTGCGGCCCGCACTGCTGACGGCGATGCTCGGGTACACGTTCGTGGGTCTCGGCCTGATGATTGACCTGGGTCGCTTCTACAACATCTGGCACCCGATTGTGCCGGCGATGTGGAGCGGTCACTCGGTGCTGTTCGAGGTCGGTTTGTGCGTGATGTGCTACCTCACGGTGTTGTACATTGAGTTTTTGCCGATCGTGTGCGAGCGGTTGGAGAAGGAAGAGCGCTGGCCGCGTGTTCGCGTGTTCTGCATGAAGCTGAACGGGCTGGTCGGCAGGATCATGTTCTTCTTCATCATCGCGGGCGTGGTGCTGTCGTGTCTGCATCAGTCGTCGCTGGGCAACCTGATGGTGCTCGCCCCGTCGAAGATGCACGACCTGTGGGATACGCCGATTCTGTCGCTGCTATTCCTGCTTTCGGCATTCGCGGTCGGTTTCCCGATGGTGATCGTCGAGTCGATGGTGGCGTCGCGGGCGTTCGGATTGAAGCCGGAGATGCACGTGCTGAGTCCGCTGGCGAAGTTCGTGCCGGTGATACTGGGCATCTACCTGGCGTTCAAGGTCGGCGATCTGGCGGTGCGGGAGAAGCTGCACCTGCTCGCGGAGGGCTCGCCGCAGGCGACGATGTGGGTGATCGAGGTGGTCATCGGCGTGGTGGTGCCATTTGTGCTGCTGCTGATGCGCCGCGTGCGCAACTCGCCGTCGGGTCTGTTCGCCGCGGCGACGATGGTGGTCGTGGGGGTGGCGATCAACCGCATCAACGTCTTTCTGGTGGCGTATCAGCCACTGTATCCCGAAAAAACGTACTTCCCGTCGATCGGTGAGGTGGCGGTGACGGTTGGACTGATCTCACTGCTCATCTTCTGCTATCGCGTCATCGTGAACTACTTCCCAGTCATCAGTCATCCGGGAGGCGAGGTCGCATGAACCTCCGCAGCAAGCAGTTGTGCCGTTATTCGCGTCGAATCACGCCGGGCGTCGTCGTGGGCACGGCGTTGGCGCTGGCCTGGTGTGTGCAGGTCACGGCCCAGACGCCCAACGCGCCAAGAAGGCGATGGAAGAGCCCGCCGACTGCAAGACGCCATACGTGCGATGCGCCGACGGTGGAGAATCCCTGTCTGCAGGCGTGCACGCGGCCGAGCGCGGTGAGCATCAGCGAGGAGTTCAAGCACAAGCACGGCCCGACGATCGTGATCCTCGACGAACTCGAGGATCGCTACCTGCCGGTGCCGTTCGACCACAAGGGTCACGCGAACATGGCCAACATGACGCGTGGCTGCCAGGTGTGC
Source organism: Phycisphaerales bacterium (assembly GCA_020639115.1). Classification (GTDB taxonomy): domain Bacteria; phylum Planctomycetota; class Phycisphaerae; order UBA1845; family UBA1845; genus JACKHG01. The sequence goes on along the minus strand of JACKHG010000019.1, from coordinate 15,101 downwards.
CATCACTACACGCCCGAGGGGTTGGCCCATCCGGCGTGCCGGACCTGCCACGAGCTGAATCCGGTGCGCGAGGACATGCGCAAGCCGAGTCTGAAGGGCGCGTATCACCGGCAGTGCATGTCGTGCCACCGCGAGTGGAGCGGCAACACGGAGTGCGGGGCGTGCCACCATCCGAAGACGGGGGTGGCGCGGGAGGCGGAGTTGAGCATCGTGCCGTCGAAGGACGATCTGATCGGGCGCATGCACCCGCCGATACCGGAGCCGGACACGAAGATCTACAAGACGCGGGTCGAGGGCAAGCCGCCGACCGAGGTGCTGTTCCGGCACCAGGAGCACATCAAGCGCTACGGGCTGACGTGCGCGGAGTGTCATCGCGAGGACAACTGTGCGCGTTGTCACCAGGATGCGGCCTCCCGCCAGCCGCGCGAGCGCACGCTGGCGGACCACCATCGCCCGTGCATGCAGTGCCACGAGAACGTCAACCCCGGCAAGGACGGCGCCAAGTGCGAGGTCTGCCATTACGATCGGCGGAGCGGCCCGCCGCGCCCGTTCGAGCACACCATCACCGACCTGCCGCTGATGAAATACCACCGGTCCAACACGTGCCGCGAATGCCACGTTACGGTGCCCTTTGCGAAGCTGAATCCGGAGTGCGGTTCGTGTCACGACAGTTGGACGCAGGCGAACTTCAAGCACGAGATCACCGGACAGATTCTCGACGAGCGGCACGGCGATCTGGACTGCACCGACTGTCACGCCGACCGCGCGTACACGGCGCCCCCGACGTGCAACGAGTGCCACGAGAGCGAGGGTGACGACGCGGTAATCTTCCCGAAGAAGCGTCCCGGACCCGTCGTCCGGCGCTAGACCCATACGACCCGGGCGGAGACCGGCGCGGCGACGCGCCGGTCGAGATCCACCCGCGCGGGATCGGTCCGCCCAGCCAGGAGACCACAGCGCGAAGCTACTTCATAGGGGAATACATCATGAGTCTCAACCGGCGTCGGTTCATTCAGCAGATCGGCGCGATCGGGCTCGCGGGCATCGGAGCGGAGAGGGCAGAGGCATCCAGCGGACATGACGAATCAGCCGACGAGGGCATGGGGGTTCTCGTCGACCTGACCAACTGCAACGGCTGCCGGCGTTGCGAGGCGGTTTGCCGGCAGACGGCGGGATTCGATCCGCTCAGCGCGGAGGCGCCTGGAGGACCGGACGGTGTTCGCGCAGCATCGCCGCCGGGTCCGGAAGCTACACGGTGGTCAACGCCTTTCACAACGGGCACGGCGAGCCGGGCGAAGGCGAGCCGGAGGACCCCAACACCTACGTGAAGGCCAACTGCCTGCACTGCCTGCGGCCGGGCTGCGTGTCCGGATGCATCGTGGGCGCGCTGCAGCGCGACGCCAGCGGCGCCGTCCTGTACGACGCCCAGAAGTGCATGGGGTGCCGCTACTGCATGGTGGCGTGCCCCTTCCAGATTCCGGCGTACGAGTACAGCAACGCGTTCACCCCCCAGGTGCGCAAGTGCACGCTCTGCCGGGATGAAGGCAATCCCAATCGCGACGGGCCGCCGGCCTGCGTGAAAGCCTGCCCCAAGGAGTGCCTCACCTGGGGCCGGCGGAAGGATCTGCTGGTCAAGGCGCACGGGCTGATCGCCGAGCATCCCGACCACTACCTGCCGCACGTCTACGGCGAGCACGAGGCGGGCGGGACGGCGTGGCTCTACTTGTCGCACATCCCGTTCGAGAAGCTCGGCTTCCTGAACGTTCCGGACCGGGCGGCGCCCGCGCTGACCGAGACGATCCAGCACGGTGTTTTCAAGCATTTTGTACCGCCCGTGGCGTGGTGCGGCATCCTGGCGCTGGCCATGGTGATGACCCGTCCCGAGGGCGAGGCGGAGGGCGCCGCGGACGCGGCGGAACAGCGATGACGACCCTGACTTCACTGCAACCCCACTCGGCGCGCCGGTCCGCGGCTGCACCGCGCAGCCTCGCCTGCGCCGATTGTCCGCCGCTGATCACGCGCGGCACGCTCGTGCTGCTGGCGCTGATGGGTGTGGGCGCGGCGTTCGGCCTGTACCGGTTCATCTTCGGCCTGGCGGCGACGACCAACCTCGACCAGCAGTATCCGTGGGGGATCTGGATCGTGGCCGACGTGTCGTTCATTGCGTTGGCGGCCGGCGGGTTCACCATGGCGGCGATCACGCACGTTTTCCACCGCGAGCACTTTCACGCGCTGGCCCGGCCGGTGCTGGTCTTCGCGATGCTGGGCTACACCTGCGCGTGCATTGCGCTCTTCGCGGACCTGGGCAAGTACTACAACATCTGGCATCCGCTGCTGCCCTGGATGTGGCAGGGCAACTCGGCGCTGTTCGAGGTGGGCATGTGCGTGATGTGCTACCTCACCGTGCTCTACATCGAGTTCGTGCCGGTGTTCTGCGAGCGGTTCATGGGCGACGCGGCGCGTCCGCGCCTGGCCCGCGCGTGCACGCGGGTGCACGGCATAGCGGAGAAGATCATGCCGGTCTTCATCGTGCTGGGCGTGGGCATTTCCTGCCTGCACCAGTCGTCGCTCGGGCACGTGATGGTACTGACGCCGACGAAGCTGCACCCGTTGTGGTACACGCCGGTGCTGTCGCTGATGTTCCTGGTGTCGGCGATCGCGGCTGGTTTTCCCACGGCGATCGTCGTGTCGCTGGTGTCCTCGTGGGCGCTGAAGCGGCGGCCCGACATGGCCATGCTGGGCAGCCTGGCGCGCTACGCCACGGTGCTGGTCGCGGTCTACGCCGCATTCAAGCTGGGGGACATGGTCATTCGCGAATCGTGGGTGTACCTGTTCGAGGGCACGCGGGATACCTGGTTTTTCTGGCTCGAGATCGTCGCCGGACTCGTGGTGCCGCTGGCGCTGTTGACCCGTGCGCAGACGCGGCGTTCGCCGCGCCGGCTGGGGATCGCGTGCGGCCTGGTGATGTTCGGCATCGTGCTCAACCGGGCCAACGTCTACATCATCGGCTATCACCCGCCCTACACCGACAAGATGTACCATCCGTCGCTCACCGAATGGGCGGTCACCATCGGGGCCATTGCCGCCCTGCTGTTCATCTGGCGTGCCATTGTGACCTACTTCCCTGTACTCGGGCCGGAAGAACGAAGGCATTTTGCATGAAACCCGCATCCGCTTCCGGAAGCACCTTGAAACTGCGAACGTTACTGGTTGCCACCACCGGCCTGTTGCTGGCCGGCGCCGCCCGGGCGAATCCGGACAGTCCCTACGACAAGCTGCCCGCGGAGGGCTGCCTGCGCTGCCACACCTGCCCGGCGCCGACCAAGGAAAATCCCAGCCTGCTGATCTGCGCGCGCCTGGTGGGCACGCCGAACAAGGTGGAGGACGGGCCGGACATCGTGATTCTCGATCAGCTCGTCGATCTCTACCTGCCCGTGCCGTTCGATCATCGCGGCCATGCGCGCATGGCGGAGATGACGCGCGGGTGCGCCACGTGCCACCACTACACGCCCGAGGGGATGACCCATCCGGCGTGCCGGACGTGCCACGACGCGACTTCCGCGGGCACGGACATCGCCAAGCCCGGCCTGAAGGGCGCTTATCATCGCCAGTGCCTCAACTGCCACAGGGAGTGGACGGACGAGAAGGACTGCGTCAAGTGTCACGCGCCGAAGGCCGGTGCGTCCGGCGACGCGGACACCGGCGTCACGAAGGATGACCTGCTCGGCCGGATGCACCCGCCGATACCCGAACCGGACACGGAGATCTACCGGGCGGAGGCCCGCGAGTCAGCCGGTGCGCTGGTGATCTTCCGGCATCGCGAGCACGTGCATCGTTTCGGGCTCACCTGCGTGGAATGCCATCACGAGGACAACTGCACGCGCTGCCACACCGAGGGCAACGGCCATTCCCAACGGGAGCGAACGGTCGCGGAGCATCACAAGCCGTGCCTGGCCTGCCACGCCTGTGACATGGACGAAACGTGCAGCAGCAAGGAACGCTGCCAGCGGTGCCACTGGAAACCCAACGAGCCGCGGCCCAAGAGCTTCGATCACGCCGACACGGGCTGGCCGCTCAACCGCTACCACCGCGATCACAACTGCCGCGAATGTCACAAGGCGGTCCCCTTCGCCAAGGTCGAGCGCTCCTGCAATGGTTGCCACAAGGGATGGACGCCGGAGAATTTTGACCACACCATCACGGGCCAGGGACTGGACGAGCGGCACGCCGAAACCGACTGCGGCGAATGTCATCGCGGCCGCGATTTCACAGCGCCGCCGGTGTGCACGGAGTGTCACGACGAGGAAGTGACCTATCCTGCCAAGCGTCCCGGTCCGCAGGTTTCTCAAAGGTGAGAATTCCATAGTCGGCGGCGACCAACCACCGGCCATTTCAAGTGTCAACTGTTGCGGGTGGGCGTGACGGGCATTCGCGAGCCAGTCGCCCCACCCGACTGGCTTGCGCGTTTTTAATACGCCGGTGTGGTGTCGTGCGCCGGCGTGGCTTTACAGCCCCTGGGGCGCGTTTTATGATTTGCTGGCGGTCAAAAATGTCATTGCCGTGAGGGTTCGAGCGTGCTCGCCGTCGGGCGCGGTGCGTTTTCCGGACGCCAGAAGGCAATCAAACCAAAGGAGGAATCACATGAAGCTGAGCAGAGTGGTTGCGGTCGTTGCGCTCGCCGGCGCTTTCGCGTATCTGGTGCAGGATCGCGGGAACCAGGCGGTGGCGGACGACACCAGCGCGGTCACCACGGCTGTGGTGACCTCGGCGATCGGCGCCGACGAGTTCGAGTATGTCGGTTCCAAGAAGTGCAAGATGTGCCACATCAAGGAGTACAAGTCGTGGGAGGACACGCCCCACGCGAAGACGATGGATGTGCTCAAGCCGAACGAGGCGACCGAGGCGAAGACCAAGCACAATCTCGACCCGGCGAAGGACTACACGCGTGACGAGAAGTGCCTGGCGTGCCACGTGGTCGGCTTCGGCAAGGCGGGTGGCTACACCGTCCCGCCGGAGGGTGATGAGGCGGCGATGAAGAAGCTGGAGCCGCTGGCGGCGGTCGGGTGCGAGAGCTGCCACGGACCGGGCAGCGGCTACCTCGATCTCAAGAAGGAGATCATGAAGGACAAGCGCGAGTACACCTTCGAGGAGCTGCACGCGAAGGGGATGATCGAGCCGACGGCTGAGGTGTGCATGAAGTGCCACACCGAGGATCACCCGACGTACGATCCGGAAGACAAGTTCGACTTCGACAAGATGAAAGAGAAGGGCGTGCACGAGCACACCGAACTCAAGCTCAAGAAGGGCTGATTCACCCCTCCTATCCGTAGAACGAACTCAGCCAGGGCGCCGTTCGGCGTCCTGGCTTTTTTATTGGGCTGCGCTGTTGCGGGTGATCGGGCGGATCAACGGCCGAGGCCGACGGCGTAGAGGCTGATGCGTTTGGCCCCGACGCTGTTGGTCACGAAGAGATAGTAATCGGCGTCGAAGTTCGCGGGGACGAGTGCCGCGACCGCATCGGGAACGGCGCGGGCGACGGCGATGCCGACGGGCATGGGCGTGCTGCCGGCGCCCTCCTCCGGGCCGCCGAGCAGCATGAGCAGGCGGCCCTGGTCGTCGAAGAGATGGACATGCTGGAATTCGCCATCGGCGATGAAGGTGACGCCGTCGGGGCCGACGTCGACGCCGCGCGGCTTGCCCATGTCGCCGTAGCGGTCGCCCGGCTGGCCCATGGAGCGCAGCGGCTTGGCGTCGGCGTCGAGGACCTGCACGCGGGCGTTGAGCATGTCAGAGACGTACAACCGGCCGGCGGCGTCGACCGCCACGCCGGAGGGGAAGTAGAACTTGCCGGGCGCGTCGCCGACTCCGCCGATCGTCGTGGCGACCGTGCCCGCCGGCAGGGTGAACGCATCGACTTGGTGCGCTGCGACGTCGGCGACGTAGAGCGTCGATCCGCTGACGGCGACCGCGACCGGACGGTAGGCCTTGCGGTCGGTGCGCAGGTCGCGCGCGGTTCCGTCCGGTCCGATGGCGACGACGGATGAGCGTTCGGTATCAGCCACGTAGAGCGTGCCGTCGCCGCCGACCGCGACGTCCACCGGTTTGCGCAGCACGACATCGCCCGTTTCGCCCCAGCGGCGCGACGTGCCCGTCGCGAGGTCCCAGTCGTGGACCGCGTTGATCTCGAGATCACAGATGTAGAGATGCCCGTCGCGGTAGGCGATACCCGATGGCTTGGCGGCGAAGGGGCTGACGAGGTGACCGTGGAGCACGTCCAGCCAGTCCTGATGCACGGCGACGAGATCGTTGAGCGCGTTGAACGACTTGAGGTGGACGACGTGCGGTGTCGCCGGCGCGGGCGGGAAGTAGACCGGGTCGGCGGTGATCCGCTTCGCGGAACATCCGGCCATGCCGAGGAGCGCGCCCGCCAGGGCGGTCGTCAGGATGTTGCGGCTGCGACGCGACAGGCGCGCCATGGGCATCGCGGTTGATCGCACGGCTATTTCCTGTGGCAGCTCAGGCAGAGTGCGCTGCCGGCGTTGTTCATGACGAGCATGTGCGGGACGCCCGCCTCGTTGTGCGGGTCGTGGCACGAGGTGCATTCGACGTAGCCGCTCGGCAACTGGATGGCGCCGACGGAGATCACTTCGGTCATGGGCCGGTAGCCGCGGTCGAACGCCGGGTAGGGCACGCCGACGGGATGGTCGGAGCGGCCGTGGCCGGTGGCGAAGAAGCCGGGCGAGAACACGTTGTTCACGTTGCGCGGCATGCTGCTCGGGACGAAGTCGCGGGCCAGCGCGCCGTCGTGGCAGCGCAGGCAGGTGAGCGTGGCGGCGCCGGGTTCCTGGCGCTGGCCGGCCATGAGGCGGGTGCCCTGGGCGCGGTTGTGTTCGGTCAGGTCGCCGACGTTGGTGCGTTCGCGCTGCGGGTCGGTCGTGCCGAAGGTGCGCTTGAGGTCGGCCTGGGGATTCCAAAGCGGAGCCACCTTGGGCGGCGCGGCGCGGTGCGGCGTATGGCAGGCGCCGCAGGTGTCGCCTCCGGACCACGCGTCGTTGCTGAAATCGTGCTTGGAACCCTCGATGCCCGCGCTGGCGATGCCCGCGACGGTCAGCAGCGCGGTGGCCAGCAGCAGGGTCGTGATGACGGCTGCTCTTCTCATCGGTTTGCTCCCATCGTACTGCGTCGCGCGGTCGAGATCTTGGCGCCGCCCGCCGCGTTCGCGTAGGGGAAGTTCACGTGCGTCGCTCCATGGCACACCAGCGTGCAGTTGCCGGCCAGCCGGCCCGTGTCGATGTACTCGAGCCGGCGCCCGGTGGGCGAATCGGCGGGGCTCACCACGGCGAGGTCGAAGTTGATCAGGCTGCTGTGGTTGACCGCGTTGCCCTGGCCGCGGTAGACGCCGTGGGCGTCGTGGCACGCTGCAGGGTGTGCGCAGATCGACGATGTGGCGGCGATGGAGCGGGAAAACTCTCGTTGTTGAGGATGCTGTCGCGGCTGTGGCAGTTGCTTAGCACAGCGTAGGCGTTGGCGGCTTTCGACGGTGAAGTCGGTGCGTTCATAGTTGGCGACGAGCGGATCGTAGAGCGATCGTGGGGTCCGTTAACGCCCGGTGCCGCCAGCAGAAGGAGTTGTCGCTGTTGTAGCGATCGATGCAGGTGATGATGCTGCCGGTGCGCAGGGGGCGGAATCAGGCTGACGACGTCGAAAGCGCGTTGCGACTTCGGGCCCGCGACCAGCGGATGGAACGAGGGGGTTGGACGGCTGGAGCTCGAGCCGCGTATTGGTCTGAAGCTCGCCTGGCGTGAGGTGATGAGGCGGGGCCGGGAGGGCGCCATCGCGTAAGCGCAGAAGCAGATCTCGTACTCGAAGCGGGGAGTCGTCGATCTGGCCGCCAGTGATGAATACGCCGGACACGTGCATGTTCGGCCCCTTGACGAATCAGGCCGAAGGTGCCCTGGACCGCGCCGATGTCGCGTCCGCGCGATGCGTGCAGGTTGTGGCAATCGGTGCATTCGGTGTGGCGGCGCATGATTTGAACGGCATCTCGGCGGGATCATGGATGCCGCTGAGCCAGCGCGGATCGTGGGCGCTTGCGGCTTTGCTGATATGGCGGCGATGTTGGCGGCGGGCCGCGTAGCGCTGTGGCAGTTGAAGACGGTGTCCTCCTCGCGCTTGGAAGCGGAGCAGACGCGCTCACTTGCTGCGGCGAGTGGATGCGGTGGCAACTGGCGCAGGCGTTGTCCCGGCGGTCGCGTACTTGAGCCGCTCGCGCGGATCGACGTTGCGTGGGTGGGCTGTTGCTCAGCGCGTGGGCGCGTGCCGCCAGCCGTCCATGTCGTGGCAGGACACGCAGATCGCGGCATACGGTCGCTCGCGGAGGCTGCCCAGCTCGTTTGTTGTGCGCGTCGTGGCAGGTGGTGCACTGCACCTCCGCGTGCACGCCCAGCGGCAGCTCGCGGAGACGACCTCCGGCGGGCGGATCTGGTCGTCGACGTTGGCGAGCTGGCGGTCGTAGCGGAGACGATCGGGTGATCGTCGGAAAGATCGTTGGTCAGGTCGCTGTTGCGATCGAAGGGTCCAGGCGGCATGGTCCGCGCCCGTCATCTGAAAGGAGCTCAGTCACAGGCCAGAGAGCGTTGCCGAGGGCCATGGAGCCGTCGTGGCAGCTCAGGCATCTTCAGCGAGGCCGGTGGGCTGATCGATGCGTGCGTCGGTCGTGGAGCTCCTCGTAGATGCGGTAGTAGAGCTGGGGTTTTTCACGATTCCAGAGCGGCGTCTGCGGCACCCGCGTTATTCTGCGGCGTGTGGCAGAAGATGCACACCTGGTCCTCGTTCACGGCGCGGATTACGGTAATGCGACGACCAGATCGTGCAATTCACCACCGATTCGTCGGCGCGGGCCGCGAGCGTCCACACCGCAACCAACCCGCAGATGATGCACTGGAATGTCCCTCTCCTCATGGCACATCCCCGACATAGTCAAACACCTGGATGCGGTGATTCGCGGAGTCCGCGACCCAGATGCGGTTCTCAGGGTCAATGGCCAGACCGGCGGGCAGGGCGAACTCGCCGGGATCGCCGCCACCTCCTGACCGAAGGCGATCAACAGGCGTCCTTTGCGATCGAACACCTGCGTTTTTCAAACTGGGCGTCCACGACGTAGAGCCGCCCGGCGGTGCGGTCGAAAGGCCACGCCCACTGGGCAGCGAAAGTCGCCGGCGGCATCGCCCCACTTCTTGCCGATCGACGACAGGCTCGTGCCGTCGCAGCTGAACAGTTGGACGCGAAAGTTCGCCAGTCGGCGACGGCGATGCGTTCGCCGCCGTCCCAGGCGATGTGCGTGGGACAGACTCAGGCGCGGCACGAGTGGCCGAACCGGCGGACCTCGTTGCCATCAGGTCGAACGACCACGCAGTGAAACGCCCCGTCGACGACGAAGAGCCGGTCGGGCGCAGTTGTATGGACGATGCCGACGGGCCGGAGGAGCGCATCCGCTCCAAAGCGCTGAAACGCACCGTGGACGTCGAACGGAAACGACCTCGTGGCGCTTGCGCGTCGGTGACGTACATCCGGAACGCCGACAGGCGCCGATCAGCACGCTGAGCGTTCGTCCACTCCGGCTTCCTGCCAGCCGGTCACCAGCGAATGCGTGCGTGCCACCAAGTCGAGCAGGTGTACGCCGGCGTTGCCCAGGTCTGCGACCGCGAGCAGCGACCCGCTGCGGGCGGGCGTGTGCAGTGGAAAGCCGGGGGGCTGACGCGGGCCGCGCGACGCGGCACCAGCACCTCGCCCCCTCTGCGGCGTTGAGGTCTTCGCTGCCGGTGAGCATGCCGACATGTGGATCAGGCGGTCTCCGGTGTGCCGGAGCCAGACCGGCGGCAGCGAGCTGGATGAACAGGGGCCGCTGGGGCGCGCGCAGCCGCCCGCCAGGATCGGGGCGTTGGAAACGCTCGCCAGGGCGAAGAAAGCGGCGGTTACCTGCGGGCGAGCACATTCTGGAATTCCTTCGTATCCGCAGGTGGGCAGGTCATCCTCTTGCTGCCCGGCACACATCAGGCCGGTCGTACTCGGCGACAGTTCGGCGGTCCACATCATAAAGCGTAATCCAGGCCCGCGGTGACGTCCCACGCGTTGGTGGTACCGCGAACTGAATCATCCTGCCAGCGGTAGGTCAAGCAGCTGGAAGGTCGAGGTCCTCACGCAGGCAGCGGTGGTCGAGCTGGAGGTCCAGCCACGACGTTGGGCGTCGAAGCCGCCGTCGAAGAAGAAGCGGGAGAAGCACTTTCGTGCGTCAGGCGTATTTATGGTCCGCGGTCTGGACGAAGCGGTGAGAGGCCGTTGAGGGTGGAACGCGTCGTACTGGGGTTCCACGGTATCGTCAGATCTCGTACTCGGCGCCCGAGGGGTGTAGCGCGGCTGCTCGTAGCGGACACCGATGCAGCAGTGGTTGGTGCGGTCGGCGTAGCGACAAACCCGCGGGACGATCCACCTCCTGGTTGCGGTAGGAGGCGGTAGCGCGGGGTGAGCCAGTCGGAAGAAGCGTTGTTCGAGGCGAGGTCGGTACCGCGGATCGTGTCAGGCGCCGTCAGCCGGCGTCGCAGCGGTAATCGACGAGGACCGGTTTCGTCGTCCTGGATGTTGCCGGTCGTGACGCGGAAGAGTCTGCGTGTGCACCGCCGCTGTAGGCGAGGAGGTGCAGCCGAGCAGGTAGTACCGGCGGTTGCTGGCGTCGGTCACGACGCGATGCTGCCAGGCACGACGTTGCGAGTTGCGGAGGGATGATGCCGAGCAGCGGTCCGCGGAAGGTGCCGGACTCGTTGAGCACGATGCGATCGCCGTTGTCGCCGGAGACGTCCTCGGTGTCGTAGGCGGGGCGAGGTGCCGTAGAGAACTCGCCGTGGGGGGTTTGGAATTATGCTGCCAGTCGACCATTGCGCCGTACTGCGTGGTCTGCGCGTCCGTTGCGGATGTCTCGTAGAGGCCGAACACGTCGACCGTCAAGCCGGTCGAGTTCGAGTAGAGCTGGTGGATGAGTTCGAAGTCCGCGCGGTGCGTCGAGATGTCGAACGCCTCGTAGTCCTCGCGGGTGAACTGGTAGCGATGTAGATGTGCTGAGTTTTTCTGAATGCTCCAGGGTGAGCTGCGGGGTGATTTCGAAGAATATCATGGGCAAATCACCTTTCCTCCTGCCAACGCGGCGGGTCCCAGAACCGTGGCAGTCGTCCGGGCCGAAGGTGACGCGGTCGTCGGTGAACAGGTCGCGGGTGGTCTCGAGGGCGTCCAGGTCCCTGGTACTCCCTGCCGCATGACGGCGTGTTCGTAGTCGAAGTCGACCTTTAATGATTTGTCAGTGGAGCGTCCATTCCGCCGAGTAGGTCAGGTTTCGCTGTCGGTGTAGTGTTCGTCGTCGTAGCGGTCACGGTTGCCGGTGCGGTCGGTTTCGAAGGTAATCGTAGGTGAGGTGCATGGAGAAGTCTCGTCGCCGACGTAGCTCACGCGGTACCGAAAACCGGTCTGGCATTCGTTGAGTGACGGCTGGAACGGCGATTGATTGCGGTCTCATCGCGGCGGACCGCGTAGACGGAACCGGAGAGGGCCGGCCCGAAGAAGAAGGTTAAACGCACGTCAATAGAGAGCGCGAGTTGCCGCTGTCGTCGTCCGGAGATGTCGCGCGTCGGGCTACGCTCCAGTAGTGCGATTGCGTCAGGGCGAAGCTGAGGTCCGCCTGGTAGGTGATGATCGACGGGTCGAGGATGGTGCCGGCGAGATTGAGTCCGAGCCGCTCCTCGATCGTCCAGTTGCGGTTGGTCTGGGACCATTCGCGGCTGCGGCGCTGACCGATGCGGGAGCGCACGCGCGTCTGGTCGAACTGCGATTCGAGTTCCAGGTATCCGTCCAGGCGATCGAGGGTGAAGTACCGCGGGCGCTCGACGTCGCCATCCGGTTCGTCATCCGCGAGGGCCGCGGTAACGGCAAACCACGGCGCGACGACTGCCGCCAACACCCAGACGTACCGCTTGCCCCCACTCGGACAGCGCATCACGTGTCCTTAGAATATCAGTCGACGTTCGAATACGGCGGACCGCCCCACGCCTGAAGCAGCCCGCGTGCCTGCAATTATAGATGATCGGCTCGATATACGGATCACGTTGAATCTTTGCAAGTGGAAAGTCCCACCCCGCCGCCAGCCCCGCGACGTGATCGGCGAGAAATTCGGTTGATTTTGCGCCGAGCGCAGCTATGGTTAGAGGCCACGCGCTACCCCGGCGCATGTTGAAGGGTGGATGGTATGCGCAAGCTGCTGGTCGTGATGGCGCTGCTGGTGGCAGCCGGCTTGAGTTGCACCCCGGAGGCCCGGCAGCGCGCCAAGCACTTCTTCTTCGAGGTTCCCGACGAGTCCGCCGGCGCGACGGCGTCCACCGAGTCGAAATCGTCCAAGGACTCGTCGAATCTGCCTGAACTGCATCTGCCGCCGTCGGCGTTCGTTTCCATCCATCCCCCCTACGCCGATCAGCAGTGCGACGCCTGTCACAACGCTGAAAAACGCATGAATGTCGTGGGCGAAACGCGCGACACCTGCGGTGAATGCCACGAGGATTTCTTCGACGAGGACAAGGTGACGCATTTTCCGGTGGCCTCCGGCGACTGCCTGTCGTGCCATCAACCGCATCGAAGTCGGTTTCCAGCGCTGCTCGTCCAATCGGTCAAGGACACCTGCGCCGGTTGCCACGACACCGGTGACCTGAGCGAAGATGCGCACCAGGGCGATGTGAGCAACTGCGTCAAATGTCACGACGCCCACTTCGGCGGCGAATATCTGCTCAAGAAGGACTTCGTACCGGCGAAGGCACCCGAAAAACCCTGAGCGGTCGGGTCCAAGGCGCGTCGCAGGGTACAGCCGGCGCAGCCACTTCGCCGATAACTTTCCACTGAATGTGATCACGCAATGCAGCGGAGGTGCGCGCCATGAATAAACCAGCCCGTCTTACCAGAATGACGACCCGCAGCGCAGCCATCGCGCTGCTCACCGGCGCCGCCCTGTCGGTCAGCGGCTGTGGCAACAATGTCGCTGACCTGATCTACCAGGGCGTGGCAGCCGCCGGGAACACCGCGCTCGACCTCTGGCTGACCGACTTCGCCAACAACGTCGCCGATCAGCTCAATCCGCCGCCGGGGGGCGACGAAAACCTGCCCGACGGTGACGCCAACGCCGGCGAGCAGACTTACATCGCCAAGGCTTGCGGCGTCTGCCACGGCGACAATGCCGAGGGCGGAACCGGACCGGCCCTGGCGGGCGTGAACGAACTGGAGAATTTGACCGACCTCTTCGGTGACGGCGCGGTGCATCGCAGTCGGACGATGACGGACGACGAAGTCGAGAACGTGGCGACCTGGTTGCTCACGCTCGAGAGCAACGGCGGTGGCGGTGGCGAAGTGCCCAACGGCGATGCCGCCGCCGGCGAGACGGCGTACATGGCCCAGGACTGCGCAGCCTGCCACGGCGCGAACGGTGAGGGCGGCTCCGCCCCAGCCCTGGCGGACATGAACAAGTTCGCGGAGCTCAAGACGCGCTTCAGCAACGGTGCCAGCCACTTCGGGCGCACGCTGACCGACACGGAGATCGAGGACGTCGCGACCTGGCTGCTGGGGGATAGCGGCGGCGGGGGCCAGTCTGCAGGCGAGCAGGCCTTTGTGGATGCGGGTTGCAGTGCATGCCACGGTGCGATGGCCGGTGGCGGCGTTGGGCCGGCGCTGGCGGGCATGGATGAGTTGGCGGCGCTGCAGGCCCGGTTGGGCGGCGGCGCATCGCACAACGGCGCGACGCTCAGCGACGCCGACATCACCGCGGTCGCGGCGTGGCTCGAGTCGCTCTGACGCGGCAGCGCCATCGACCAAGCGGCAGTTCTATCCAAGCGGCTGACCTGACCCGGCAGCGGAGTGCAGGCCGGCGCAGCGCAATCACTTCAAGGAGAGGACCGTGGCCTGCCGGGCCGCCGGTGCGCTGAGTTTCTTGGCGCGCTCCTCGGCCTCATGGGTGATGGTCTTGAGCACGTCGAGGGCCGCGTCCGCGTTGTGCAGTCCATTGGCCTTGCGGAGCAAGTCGACCGTCGCCTGGTTCTGCTCGAGCCACTTCCGATCTTCGTCGGCGGATGAACCAACCTGATCGGCGAGGGTGGCTGCGAGGCGAAGCAGCGCCTGGTCCACCTGTTTGTAGGCGTCGTGCAGTTCGCCTTCCCACTTCTCGAGCATGCCGCCGTACTTGGTGTGATCATCGTGACACTCGAGGCAGTGCTCGTTGACGCTCGCGAGCGACACCGGCTTGTCCAGATCGTGACAATCGGTGCAGTCGACGAGGCCCGACATGGGATTCTCATCAACGGAGAAGCGGGCCAGTTCGGGCGCGGACGCGTCGTAGACCGACTGCACTTCGTGGTGGCAGCCGCCGCACGTCGGGACGGGCTCCGGGCCGCCGGTGTGGCACTTGTCGCAGCGCAGTTGCTGGTGCACGCCCTGCAGTTTGAAGGGATGCACGAACTCGCCTTCGGAGATGAACTCGTGCCCGCTGGGCGCCTTCACCGGGTTGAGGAACGTGTGGCACGTGTCGCACTGGTGGCCGATGGCGACGCCGTCGTCGGTCACGTGCTTGCCGTCGTGGCAGCGGTAGCAGCCCGGCGAGATGAAGTGCCCGATGTTGTCGGGATAGGTGCGCCAGTCGACGCGCATGTAGGGAAAAATGTTGGCGCGATAGATGGCGTACACGACGTCGGCGGCGGAGCTGACGGCATCGGCGTTCTTCGCGACGCGATCTGCGTAGTTCTTCTGGTAGAACGTCTCGAGGTGCTGGGTGATGCCCGCGCGGGCGGCGTCGACATCCGGGTAAGTCACCACGAGCGCGTTGACCGCCTCGCGTTTGATGTACGGCAGCGCCGGATCGAGCCGGCCGTCGGCCAGGGCCTCGTTGACGGCGGCGTTGGGGGAGACGAACTTGTGGCCCGGCCGGTTGTGGCAATCCATGCAGTCCATCTGGCGGCGCCGGCCGGTGGGCGGCGGGTCGGTGGCGGGCAGACCGTCGGAACGGAAGATCGTCTCCTTGCCATCGC
>JACKHG010000018.1 GCA_020639115.1 Phycisphaerales bacterium | reverse complement strand
TCAACCCCACCGGCGCCACAACACACACGCCACCCCCCCCGAGCGGGGGTTTGTGGGTTTGGAGTTGGGGCGGCACGGCCCGCGCGCACGCCTCCGACGGCAGACCACTCGCGTCGAAGCGGCTGCGCATGTCGAACAGCCAGCCGATCAGCACGTTGCAGTCGCCGTAGATGGAGATGCTGCCGAGCCAGTGGGCGCGTGCGTCGCGCGGTACGTTTTCATTGATGATCCCCTGGGCGATCACCGGCAGGATGCATAGGGCGAACCACGCGACGCTCACGTAGCGTTTGTCCGCCGACAGCGAGGACAGCGCCAGGATCAGCAGGCCGGCGAGCACCATGATTCCCCCGCTGGCGAGCGCCAGGTCGCCCGCGAGGTGCAGCGTCTGCGCCCACGTCGCGAGACCGCCCGTCACCATCACGCCGAGCGTGAGCGACAGCAGGTTGGGCACGAAGGTCACGAGACCGACGACCACCGCCAGGATGAGCCACTTGCCCAGCAGGTAGGTCCGCGGCGTCACCGGCTTCGAGAAGTAGATGGGCAGGGCGCGCGTGCGGATATCCTGCGCGATCAACTGCGGACCGACGCGCGACACCGTCGTCATCACCCAGAAGAGCTGTACCTTGAGCGTCAGCAGGTAGACCGTCCGCCAGAGCAGTTCTCGGAATTCCCCAACGCGCTGCACGCCGCTGAGGTCCACGCCGAGCAGCCCCCGGGCCATGTCGTAGAGCCCGCGTGCCTGCGGCGAACCGGCCAGAATCTCGAGCGTCGCCAGCGCATAGAACAGGCCGGTCGTACCCGCGACAAACGAGAGTCCGAACCACAGCAGGAAGCGGAGCTGCGCATCCTTGTTCGCCCGCTTGACTCCGGCGCGCACGATTGCGAACCACGTACCCGAACCGAACCCCCGCAACCATGCCAGCCGGGCCAGCACGCCGCGGATGCCTCGGGGCGTGCCGGCCCGCTCCGCACGTGTCCAGCGGCGATAGCGCGTCGGGCCGGTCAGGTTGGAGCTGAGCGTGCTCATGCCGCGTCCTGCCTCCGGATCGCTGCCATGAACATCGCTTCGAGCGAGCTGCGTTCCGGCGCCAGGCCCGAGACGGTTGCAGCAGCCTCCCGTGCCGCCTCGTACACCAGGTGCTGGGTGTTGACCCCGGGTAGTTCGATCGCGAACGTGCCGCTGGGCTTGGCCGCCTCCACCCGGACGCTGCGTTCGCGCAGGGCCTGCTCGAAGGCGCGGTCGGCGCCCGGCAGGACGGTAACGGCGTAGCGGGTGGGATGCGGCGTGCGCATGTTGGCGATGTCGCCCTGGGCCAGGACGTCGCCGTTGGCCATGATCACGACGCGCTGGCAGACGCGCTCGACGTCCGGCAGCAGGTGGCTGGAGAGCAGCACGCTGATCCCGCAGCGACCGAGGTCGCGGATGAGGTCGAGCATGAGCACGCGGCCCTGGGGGTCCATGCCGTTGGTCGGTTCGTCGAGGAAGAGGAGGTCGGGATCGTGCACGAGGGCCTGGGCCAGCTTGAGGCGTTGCTTCATGCCGGCTGAGTACTCCTCGCCAGGCCGATAGCGGGCCTCGCCCAGGCCGACGTAGTCGAGCACCTCGTGGCCGCGCTGCATGGCGGCTGCATGGCTCATGCCGGCGAGCCGTCCGCAGTAGTGCACGTAGCCGATACCGGTGAATCCGGCGATCAGGCAGTCGTTTTCGGGCATGAAGCCGATGCGGCGGCGGATGCGGAACTGCTCGCGGGCGACGTCGAAGCCGAGCACCTTCGCCGAGCCACCGGTGGAGGGCACCTGGCCGAGCAGGACGCTGAGGAGGGTGCTCTTGCCGGCACCATTCGGGCCGAGCAAGCCCACGACGCCGGGCTCCATCGTCAGGCTGACGTTGCGCAGGGCGGCCACCTTGCCGTAGTGCTTGCGCAGTTGGTGGGTTTCGATGATGGCCGGCATGGCGCGAAGCGTATCCGGCGGCGTCTACCGACACAATTGCGAGAAACTGTCGCGGATGGCGTCCGGGCCGGCGGAGTGTGGGGGTGTGCACTTTAGCGCGGAGCTGCTCGAGTGCTTCCAGGGGATGTCCGAGACCAGGGTCCGACGAGCGAAAAAAAAGTAGATGTGGAGCGCGCGCGCTGCGCCTGCTTTGCGTCGAACTGACTGGGAGACGTGCAGACGCCGGGCCGAAAGCGTAGGTGCGCTGGCAAACAATGCCAGGGTGTCTGCGCTATTTGTGCTTGGCGCACAGACCTTGGAGGGGTCGGCTTGGAACCCGACCACTCGCTGGCAAGCGAGCCAACGCCTGACCCCTCCGCCCCTTTTTTCCCGCTTCCCTATTCTCATCTCTTTGGATTATGGGCATGTGGTTGGTGTTGAATTGCGCCGCCCGGCGGCAAGGGGGCGCATTATCCGCAATTGTTTATCTAGCAGTAGGTTGCGCGCCTGGACAACCCTGGCGTGCTCTAGTTTTGTGACAGAATCGGGGATTGATCGACATAATCATGGTAGATACTCTGATGTGATGCGCTTGAGCGGGGATGTGGCCCGCTCAGGCGGGTCGCCGCGTCAACAGTTCGATCGAGTCTCCTGCGTCATTTCGAGCATCAGCGCATGGACAGCCGAGGCAGGATAAACTCGGGGTCGTGCAGGTACGCAGTCGATGGTCAGCACCAAAATCAATCGCGAACTCTTCAGCCGGGCACCGATGCTCCGCGCGTACATCAACCGGCGTCTGCCGCTGGAGATGAAGCGGACCATTGCGCCGGATGACATCCTCCAGGAGGTCTGGATCCGGGCCCACCGCTTCCTGCGCGACGGCGGAGGCGAAGCCATTGATTCGTTCGACCGCTGGTTGCTGACGCTCACGTCGAGCGTGCTGGTGGACCAGTTGCGGGCGCACCAGGCGGTGAAGCGTGGCGGTCGGCAGCGGCCGGCGCGGATGGCGGCGGAGCAGACGACATTTCTCGATCTGTTCAACCGCGTGGCGAGTTCGCGGACATCGCCGAGCACCGAGGTGGCGGTGGGCGAGGCGGTGCGGTTGTTGCAATCGGCGCTGGAGTGCATACCGGAGGACCTGGGGCGCGTGGTGCGCATGCGGCACATCCAGGGGATGTCGTACGAGCAGATTTCTCGAGAGATTGACCGGTCGATTCCCGCGGTGCGCGGGCTGCTGACCCGCGGGATGCGGAAGCTGCGTACCGAGCTGCGCTCGGCATCCCGATTTTTCAGCGACGCGGGCACGACGCTCGCGACGCGCGACCAGCATCCACCCATGCCATGATCACCGACCGAGGAACCAGCACCGGAATGGACGCACGGCCGAGCGCCACGGACGATCGTGCCGTGCGCATCGCGACGATCATCGACGCGGTCACGGAGCGGCTCGAGGCGGGAGAGCGGATTGGCTGGGACGATCTGCGGCGTTTGCACACGGACCTGATGCCGGAGTTGGGCGAGCAGTTGGCGACGCTGCAGGCGATTCTCGACGCGGAGGCGGCGGCTGACGAGGACGCAGCCGGTCCGGCCTCGCCGCAGGCTCCGGCGGGCGGCCTGCTGGACACGCTGAACCGGGAGATGCCGGGCTACCGTTTTCTGGAGGTGATCCACGCGGGCGGCCAGGGCACGGTGTTCAAGGCGTTGCAGGTCTCCACGCACCGGCTCGTGGCGGTGAAGGTGATGCACGACGGCGCGGTGGCGAGCGAGCGCCGCCGGCAGCGTTTCGAGCGGGAGATCAAGCTCACGTCGCACCTGCAATTACCCAATATCGTGCAGGTGTATGACAGCGGCGTCGTGCAGGGACAGTATTTTTTCGTGATGCAGTACGTCGACGGCATGGCCATCGACGACTACGCGCTGCTCAACTGCCATTCGGCCCGCGAGCGCGTGGGCCTCGTGGCGGAGACGATGCGGGCGATCAGCCGGGCCCACCAGCGCGGCGTGATCCACCGCGACCTCAAACCGACCAACCTGCTCATCGACGCCGAGGGCGCCCCGCAGATTCTCGACTTCGGACTGGCCAAGGCGCTTTCCAGCGCCGGCGATGATGACGACGGCATCTCGATGATCGGGCACGTCGTCGGCACGCTGCCCTACCTGAGCCCCGAGCAGGCGACGGGCTTCGATGAAGTGGACGTGCGCGGCGACATCTACGCCATGGGCGTCGTGCTCTTCGAACTGCTCACCGGGGAGTACCCCTACGATTTGTCCGGGACGCGCGAGCAGTCGCGCAGCCGCATCCTGCGCGAGCCGCCGCGGCACCTCCGCGACGTGGCGGTGGATGACGGGTGGACCGGGCTGCCGAAGCGCGCGGAGCTTGACGACGACCTCGAGGCGATCGTCGCGAAGGCGCTGGCCAAGGACAAGGAGGAGCGCTACCCATCGGCGGACCACATGGTCGCCGACCTGGATGCGTACCTGCGCGGGGACGCGGTCAGCGCCCGCGCGGACCAGGGCGCGTACCTGTTGCGCAAGGCGCTGAAGCGGTATCGCCGCCACCTGGTCGCGGCATCCGCCATCGCCGTCGTGATGCTGATCGCCGCAGTGGTCAGCATCGATTTCTGGCTGCAGGCCCGCGCGGAGCGCGACAACGCCCGCCAGGTGGCGATACTCGCGCAGGGGACGCTCGACGATGTGGTGACCGAGATCGACAACACGATCGCGCCGCTCGCAGGCGGCACGGCGGCCCGCGAGCACCTGCTCAAGACGGTGGCGGCGAACCTGGATGCGCTCGAGCCGCTGGTGGCGTCGGACGTCGCGATGGACGGCGTGCTGCGTTCGCTGCACGAGAAGCAGGGTGATGTGGCTGCGGCGACGGGGCGATCCAGCGAGGCTCACGAGATTTATGCGGCATTGATCGAGACGATTCTCGACGGGCAAACGCTCGAAACGGCGAGCGACGAGGACCTGTTCACGCTGTCGCGACTGTACCGCAAGCGCTCCGGCGTTTCGGCTGAGCCCGCGGAAGACATGCGTGAGGCGGTTGCGGTGGCGCGGCTGCTGGAGGCCACCGCCCCACCGGAGGACGCGCTGCATGAGCTTTGCCAGGACCTGGTGGAGCTGGCCCGGGTCGAGTGGCGGCAGGGCGAGATCGAAGCGGCGGTGGAGCCGATTGATGAAGCGCTGGCAATTCTGGAAACGCTCCCGGATCCCAACGTTCTCAAAGAGCCGCGTTGGCAGGGCCTGAGTGCGGACGCGCTGAACTGGGACGGACAGGTCCGCATCTGGCTGGGTGATGGCGCCAGGGCGCGAGCGTCACTGGAAGAGGCGATTGCGATCCGTTCCATCCTGATTGCCGAGCGGCCGCAAGACGTGCAAGTGCAGTACAAGACGATGGTGACGCTGACTGCGCTGGCGGGCGTGTTGCGTGATCAGAAGGAATACGCGGAATCGGCCGACCGCGCCACGGAGGCCGTTGCGCTGGGTGACAATCTGGTGCGGGCCGAGCCGCAAAACGCCATGTGGTGCCGGGACCTGATTGTCGCCAACCGACACCTGATTAATGCCAGGCATTTGGAGGGCGACCATCCTGCCGCGGTAGGGCCGGCCTCCGCCATGGTGGAACTGGCAGATCGGCTTGTCGTCTTGGAGCCGGAAAGCGCTGAGTCGCTCCGGTCGCGCGGCCTGGCCCTGGCCACGCGAGGTTATGCGCGCCAACTCAGCGGCGATGCCGAGGAGGGGCTGACGGATCTGGAGCAGGCGCTCGATATCGATGAGGAGCTGCTCGACCGCGACCCCAACAACCTGGCGTACCTTGATGCGACGGCGTACACCCACGGGCGTCTGGCCTCGTGCCTGGCCCAATTGAAGCGGTACGAGGCGTCCTGGCAGCACTCGGTCGCTCAGTTCGACCTCGCCGTCCAGTTGCGCACGCTGCAGCCGGAGGTGGGCGATCGACACGTGAAGGTGATTTGGTGCCTGAACAACATGGCCGCCTGGCATATCCGCCAGCGCACGCTGGAAAGCTATGCCGAGGCGCAGAGACTGCTCGACGAGGCGGATGGGCTGTTGTGGAATCTGCGCGGCACGCCGCTGCTCACGGACATGGACGGTCTGTACGACGAATGCGCGGAAGCCATCGACGGCAACCGTCTGCTGATCGTCCGGCGTCTGACCGAGGGCTGGAAGCAATAGGATGCGGGCCCCATCCGGCCAGACGCCAGCCGATCGTGATGGTTGCGACTCAGACGTTTGGGGAACCGCCGATTTCGATCGGCTCATCATCGTCATCGATCAGCGCCTGGGATGCCTCGACCTCGTGGAAGTACGAGTCGAGCGCGGTCACTGACCCACTGAACATTGTCCGGTACTGCTGGGCGAGCGTGCCGGCCGCGAGCACGTAGTCCAGGTCGGGATCGTTGCCCGCGTTGGCATCGGCGCGGCCGGACAGGTAGGGCACGTCGGTGAACTCGTCCGCGGTGGGCGCGGTGCCGTCGTCGTGGCTGATCCACCAGAGGCCGTCGGGCGTATCGATACCCGGGTCGTTCTTCGTCCAGGAGCGGATGGCGACTCCGTTCGTGTCGGTCTCGGCGAAGGTCGCGCTGAGAATGCGCCAGCCCACGTCGTCGCCGTCCATGTCGATGGCGGTGAGTTCGAACTCCACGGTAAAGATGATGTCGCTCGTTTCGCTGGTGGGCACGGCGCGCAGGGTGTAGGTGGCGGTGCGGTCCGCCGGCCAGCCGGCGTGCGCGGGCGCGACGGCGGCGAGTGTGATTGCGGTTGCGGCGATCGCGATCAGGGTGCGGTTCATGACAAGTTCCTTTCCAAAAAGTGGGCGCGCAGCGCTCCCCCACCGGACACGCGCCGGCGTTGCGGGTGCGGACAAGCGCCCTTGGGTTCCTGGGGATTCGGCGACGCGGTGCAGAGGCCAGCCGCACGGCGTCGAGTCAGGCCAGCGAATCGAGTGGCGATGAAGTGACCGACTATGAGTGATGACGCAAGTGGCGCGCGTGCGTCGCGCGCCCGGCGCGGAATTTATCGGCGTGTTCAGCGACGGTGAACCGGCGGCACATCCTTGCGAAAACACAATTGGCAAAACCAAACAGGACGCGGAGCGCCGCAGCGGCTACGCCGCAGGGATGAGAAGACGACCCAGACGCTCGCGCCGCAGGCGCCGTGCGGGAGGTTGCGCCGACTGGGTAATTCACCCGCCCCGCCGCCGGCGGAGGGGCCCGGCATGCCGGGGGCGTTGCGGAGCGATCCGGGGGGCAGACGCGTACCTGGACGTTGCCTGCGGCTCCGCCACCCGGAGGGTTCCGGGTTGTGCGGCAAGGGGCACCGACCTGGGGCGGGAAATCGTCCGGAGGTTTTTTTGGGGGGGGGCGAGGGTGGGTTGGCGCGATGCCGCGGATTACCGGACTGGCGGTAATTTGGTGGATTGACGTCTTTTGTTAGTCGACTAACATTGTGAAGAGATTAACAGCATGACGCACAGACCCCTGCAAACCGGGATTTCGAACCAGTCAGCCCTGCCTGAGGCCACCGTGGCGCGCCTGATCAGCTACCGGCGGCTCATGGAACGCCTCCAGGCCGAGGGCCGCACCCGCGCCTTCTCCCACGAACTGGCAGCCATGCTCCATCTGACCGCGCCCCAGGTCCGCCGGGACATCATGCTGATCGGGCACACCGGCAGCCCTGCCCGCGGCTACGACGTGGTGGCCCTGCGGGACCACATCGTCGGGCTGCTGCATCCGGGGGGCGAGGATCGCGTGGCCCTGATCGGCGTGGGCCAACTGGGCCGCGCCCTGCTGGGCTATTTCGGGCCGGTCGGTCGGCCGAAGATCGTAGCGGCGTTCGACGTTGCCCCGGAGAAGACCGGGACGGTGATCAACGGCGTGCGGTGCCACGACATGGCGGAGCTGGAGACGGTGATACAGCAGCAGAACATCCGCACCGCCATCATCGCGACGCCCGGGGCCGAGGCGGCTGCGGTCGTCGAACGGTTGGTGAAGGCGGGCGTGACGGGCGTGCTGAACTTCGCGCCGCGGCGGCTGCGCGTGCCCCCCGGCGTCCACCTCGAGCACGTGGATATCGCTGCGAAACTCGAGAAGGTCTGCTTCTTTGCGCGGCCGAACAGCGGCGCGGTGGAGGAAACGGCATGATTGCGAACGATGACGTCGGCGCGGTGCTGGACGGATATGCCCAGCCGCGACGCGAGCATCTCATTCCCATCCTGCAGGAGGTGCAGGACCGCCAGGGCTATCTTTCCCAGGAGGCAATGATCCGCATCGGCGAGCGGTTGCACCTGCCCGCCAGCAAGGTGTACGGCGTGGCCACGTTCTACAACCAGTTCCGTTTCCAGCCGAAGGGACGCGTGCACTGCACGGTGTGCCGCGGGACGGCGTGCCACGTGAAGGGGTCGCTGGCGCTGCTGGAGACGATCAAGCGCATGCTCAAGATCGACGCGGGGCAGACGACGCGTGACGGCGCCTTCAGCCTCGAGGTCGTCGCGTGCATGGGCGCCTGCGGCCTGGCGCCGCTGGTTACGCTCAACGAGGAGTTTCACGCCGCGGTCAGCGTGGACAGCATCCAGCGCATCATCCGCAAACAACTGAAAGCGAGCGAGGCCGATGCCCGTGCAAAGTGAAGTTCCGGCCAGCCCCACGGCGATGCCGGAGAGCCGATTCACACCGGCGCAGGTTAAGGAGTGGCTGTGCGCCGACAACGACGCGGCGGCGAGCGTACGCGACGCCGAGACGATGCGGGCGTTGCGTCGTGACGACGTGGAGCGACTGACGATCTTCGTGGGCGCGGGCACGTGCGGGCTCGGCGCCGGCGCCGCCAAGACGCTCGAGGCGGTGCACGCGTACGTCGAGCAGCACAATGCGGTCGAGTCGTACCTGGCCCAGCCGCGGCTGGAAGCGGACGTGCTGACGGTCGGGTGCATCGGGCTGTGCTCGGATGAACCGCTGCTGGATGTGCAGGTTCCGGGTCGAGCGCGGATCGCATTTCGACAGGTGACGGCGGAGAAGGTACCGGAGTTGCTGTCGCGGGTGCTGGCGGGCGAAGCGCCTGCGGAGCTGGCGCTCGGCCAGTTTCCGCGGGAGGGCGTGGCGGCGTGGCCGGGCGTTCCGGCGCTGGCGGAGCATCCGTTCTTCGCGCCGCAGACGCGGTGGGTGCTGAAGAACTGTGGGATCATCAATCCGGACAGCATCGACGAATACCTGGCCCACGGAGGCTACCGGGCGCTGGCGAAGACGCTGCGGCGGATGACCCCGGCTGAGGTGACCGCGGAGGTGGAGCGCAGCGGTCTGCGGGGTCGCGGCGGTGGTGGATTTCCCACCGGGCGCAAGTGGGCGATCGCGTTGAACACGGCTGCCGAGCAGCGTTACCTGATCTGCAATGCGGACGAGGGCGATCCGGGCGCGTTCATGGATCGGGCGGTGATCGAGGGCGATCCGCACCGGCTGGTGGAGGGGATGGCGATCGCGGCGTACGGCATCGGTGCGACGAAGGCGTACGTGTACATCCGGGCGGAGTATCCGCTGGCGATCGAGCGGTTGCGGCGGGCGATCGACCAGGCGAAGGCGTGCGGGCTGCTGGGGAAAAACATCCTGGGCAGCGGCTTCAACCTGGAGATCATGATCAAGATGGGTGCGGGCGCGTTCGTCTGCGGCGAGGAGACGGCGCTGATTCACAGCATCGAGGGCAAGCGGGGCATGCCACGTTCGCGGCCGCCCTACCCGGCGATCAGCGGGCTTTTCGGCAAGCCGACGGTGATCAACAACGTGGAGACGCTGGCGAACCTGCCGCTGCTGGCGGCGCACGGCGCCGACTGGTTTGGAGCCGTGGGCACGGCGACGAGCAAGGGGACGAAGGTGTTCGCGCTGTCGGGCAAGGTGCAGCGCACCGGGCTGGTCGAGGTGGCGATGGGTACGACGATCCGCGACATCGTGTTCGCGATCGGCGGCGGCATCGCGGACGGCAAGGCGTTCAAGGCGGTGCAGATCGGCGGGCCGTCGGGCGGGTGCATTCCCGAGCAGCACCTGGATATCCAGATCGACTACGAGTCGCTCAAGACGGTGGGCGCGATGATGGGTTCGGGCGGACTGGTCGCGATGGACGAGGACACGTGCATGGTGGACGTGGCCAAGTTCTTCATGGACTTCATCCAGCGGGAGAGCTGCGGCAAGTGCATTCCGTGCCGCGAGGGCACGCGGCGCATGCGGGAGATCCTGGAGCGGATCACGCGGGCGCGGCGGCGCGAGAGCGGGCACGACGCGCTGGAGCGTTTCCGGGGCGTGATGTACCTCGAGCGGCTCGCCGGCGTGATTCGCGACACGAGTCTGTGCGGCCTCGGGCAGACCGCGCCGAACCCCGTCCTGAGCACGCTGCGCTGGTTCCGCGACGAGTACGAGGCGCACGTGTACGAGCGGCGTTGTCCAGCCGGTGCGTGCGCGGAGCTGCTGCACTACACGATCGACGCGAAGAAGTGCAAGGGTTGTACGGTGTGCGCGCGGCAGTGCCCGGCGAACGCGATCCTGGGCGCCCCCAAGAACGCGCATCACATCGTGGAAGAGAAGTGCATCGCGTGCGGCGCCTGCGTGCAGGTGTGCCGCTTCGATGCGGTCATTGCGAACTGAGCCAGGGTGGCATGATGATCGAAATGGAGGTCAACAACCGGAAAGTGTCGGCTGAGCCGGGTGAAACGGTGCTGACGGCGCTGGAGCGCGCCGGCATCAAGGTGCCGACGCTGTGTCACCTGGCGACGCTCTCCCCCACCGGCGCGTGCCGCATGTGCGTGGTGGAGGTGGAGGGGCAGCGCAACCTGGTGCCCGCGTGCGCGTTTCCGGCGGCGGAGGGTCTGAAGATCACGACGCACTCGCCGCGGGCGGTGCGGGCGCGGAAGACGATCATCGAGCTGCTGCTCGCGAACCATCCGGACGACTGCCTGTATTGCATGCGCAGCGGCGAGTGCGATCTGCAGGACCTGGCCCGCGAGCACGGCGTGCGCGACCGGCGTTTCTGCGGCGGGCGCAACGTGCACCGGCTGGACGTGTCGAGCCCGGCGATTCTGCGCGACCCGGACAAGTGCATCCTCTGCGGCAAGTGCGTGCGGGTGTGCGAGGAGATCCAGGGCGTGGGCGCGATCGACTTTCTCGGCCGCGGCAGCCAGGCGATCGTGGGCACGGCGTTCAACCAGGGTTTGAACATCTCGAGTTGCATCAACTGCGGGCAGTGCGTGACGGTGTGCCCGACGGGCGCGCTGCGCGAGCAGAGCCACCTGAAGGAAGTGAGCGCGGCACTGCACGACTCGGACATGATGGTGGTGGTGCAGCATGCGCCATCCATTTCGGTGACGATCGCCGAGGAGTTTGGCGCCCGGCCGGGCCACGACGCGAGCGGCACGCTGAACGCGGCGTTGCGGCGGTTGGGATTTGACCGCGTGTTCGATTCGGCCTTCGCCGCGGACCTCACGATCATGGAGGAGGCGTCGGAGCTGGTGCAGCGGATCCAGACCGGCGGGCGACTGCCGATGATGACGAGCTGTTCGCCGGGATGGGTGAAGTTTGTCGAGCAGCAGTACCCGGATTTCCGGGAGAACCTCTCCACGTGCAAGAGTCCGCAGCAGATGCTGGGCGCGGTGATCAAGACGTACTTCGCGGACAAGGCGGGCGTGCCGCCGGAGAAGATCTTCAGCGTGGCGGTGATGCCCTGCGCGGCGAAGAAGTTCGAGGCGCAGCGTCCGGAGATGGGCCGCGACGGCCTGGCGGACGTCGATGCGGTGCTGACCACGCGCGAGCTGGTGCGGATGATCCGCAACCTGGGGATGGATCTGCGGGCGCTGGATCCGGAGCCGGCTGACGACGTGCTCGGCGAGCGCAGCTCCGCGGGCAAGATGTTCGGGGTGACCGGCGGCGTGATGGAGGCGGCCCTGCGTACGGCGCACCACCTGCTGACCGGCACCGAGTTGCCGGCGCTGCGGCTCAAGCCGCTGCGCGGGTTGCGCGGTGTGAAGCACGCGCGGGTGACCATCAACGGGCTGGAGCTGGGCGTCGCCGTGGTGAGCGGCCTGGGCAACGCGATCAAGCTGCTCGAGGAGCTGCGCGCCGGGCGGGACGACCTGCATTTCATCGAGGTGATGACGTGTCCGGGCGGGTGCATCGCGGGCGGCGGCCAGCCGTTCAAGACGGACATCGCGGCGGTGCGGGCGCGGATGCGGGCGCTGTACACGATCGATCGCGACGAGCCGGTGCGGATGTCGCACCACAACGAGGCGCTGCAGCGGCTCTACCGGGAGTTTCTGGGGGCCCCGCTGGGCGAACGCAGCCACGCGCTGCTGCACACGCACTACGTACAGCGCGAGGTGGTGCGCTGAGGTACCATGATGCGGCCGAACGGTACACCGCTGGTCTCGACGATCCAGGAGCGCTGCCGCGTGTGCTACACGTGCGTGCGCGAGTGCCCGGCGAAGGCGATCCGCATCGCGGATCGGCAGGCCGAGGTGATCGTGGAGCGGTGCATCGGATGCGGGAACTGCGTGCGGGTGTGCAGCCAGCGGGCCAAGCGGGTGCTTTCGGATTTGCCGGTGGTGCGCGGGCTGCTCGCGGATGGTGAAAAGCTGGCAGCGATTCTCGCGCCGAGTTTTCCGGCGGAGTTTCACGATCTGCCCGCCGACCTGATGGTGGGGATGCTGCGGCGGGTGGGTTTCACGTACGTGCACGAGGTGGGGTTCGGTGCGGACCTGGTGGCGCGGGCGTACCGCCGGCTGCTCGAGGACGAGCCGGAGAAGCGCTTCATCGCCACGACGTGTCCGGCGGTGGTGGCGTACGTCGAGCGTTATCAGCCGGAACTGGTCGGGGCGCTGGTGCCGATCGTGTCGCCGATGATCGCGATGGCCCGCGTGCTGCGGCAGCTCTACGGCGACGGCGTGCGCATCGTCTTCGTCGGGCCGTGCATCGCGAAGAAGGACGAGGCGCGGGACGACGCGGTGTGCGACGAGATCGACGCGGTGCTCACGTTCCGGGAACTCTACGAGCTGTTCGACGAGCGCATGATCGAGCCGTACGACGCCGCGCCGTCCGATTTCGATCCGCCGTGTGCCGGGTCGGGCGCGCTCTTTCCGGTGAGCCGGGGGATGCTCCAGGCGGCCAGCATCGACGAGGATCTCGCTGCCGGCAAGGTGGTGGCGGCGGACGGGTCGCGGGGTTTTGTCGAGGCGATCCGCGAGTTCGGCACGGGCGACATGGACGTGCAACTGCTCGAGGTGCTGTGCTGCAACGGCTGCATCATGGGGCCGGGCATGACCACCGACGCCCCGCTGTTTCGGCGGCGGGCGCGGATCAGCCGCTACGTGCGTTCGCGGATGACCGATCAGCGGCAGGACGACTGGCGGCGCGACCTGGCCCGGTTCGCCGGGTGCGATCTGGTGCGGACGTTTGCGCGCTGCGACCAGCGGGTCGCGGCCCCCAGCGACGCGGAGATCGAGCAGGTGATGCGGCGGATGGGCAAATTCCAACCGGAGGACGAGCTCAACTGCGGCGCTTGCGGCTACGAGACGTGCCGCGAGCACGCGGTGGCGATCTGCAAGGGCCTGGCGGAGAGCGAGATGTGCCTGCCGTACACGATCGAGCAGCTCCGCGTCACCTGCCAGGAGCTGACGCGCTCGAACGAGCAGCTCGCCACGACGCAGGAGGCGCTGATGCAGTCGGAGAAGCTGGC
Organism: Phycisphaerales bacterium; assembly: GCA_020639115.1. Taxonomy (GTDB): domain Bacteria; phylum Planctomycetota; class Phycisphaerae; order UBA1845; family UBA1845; genus JACKHG01. The sequence continues at coordinate 61,808 of JACKHG010000018.1, read as the reverse complement.
GAGCATGGGGCAGCTCGCCGCCGGCATCGCCCACGAGGTGAACAATCCGCTGGGTACGGTGTTGATGCTCGCCCACGTGCTGCGCGAGGAAGCGCCGCCGGAGAGCGAGCTGCACACCGACCTGAGCATGATCGCGCGCGAGGCCGACCGGTGCAAGCGGATCGTCTCCGGGCTGCTGCACTTCGCACGCCGCAACAAGGTCGAGGCGCAGATGACCGACCTGCGCGAGCTGCTCGAGCACACGCTGCGCATGCTGCCGCCGCCGCCCGGGGTGAACGCGACCGCGACGAGCGCGGGCGACACGTGGGCGGAGATCGATCGCGACCAGATCCAGCAGGTGCTCACCAACCTGATCACGAACGCCTACGCGGCGATGCCCACGGGGGGCCGGCTCGAGCTGAGCGCCCAGGGCACAGATGCGCGGGTGGACGTGTGCGTCCGCGACACGGGGCACGGCATTCCCGCGGAGTACCGCACGAAGATCTTCGAACCGTTTTTCTCAACCAAGCCCGCCGGCGCCGGCACGGGGCTCGGACTGTCGGTCACGTACGGCATCATCAAGATGCACCGCGGCGACATCCGCGTCGACTCGAACGCGGACCCGGCGGCGGGCGCGACGGGCACCGCGTTCACCGTGACGCTGCCGCGGCGCCGGATCAATCCACCCGAGGAGTTGAACCATGCACGCAACTGACCGCTCAGCCCAAGGCCACGCGACCGCGGCGGAATTGCGGCTGAACATTCTGCTGGTCGACGACGACCCGGACTTTCTGGAGAGCCTGCGGATACCGCTGGAGGCTGCCGGGCACACGGTGACGACGGCGGACGGGGTGAAGGCGGCGCGGGCTGCTTTCGATCAGCAGGTACCGGACATCGCGTTGATCGACCTGATGATGGAGGACGCGGACGGCGGGTTCACGCTGTGCCACGCCTTCAAGGCGAAGGCGCCGCAACTGCCGGTGATCATCATCTCGGCGGTGACGAGCGAGACGGGTCTCGACTTCGATGCTGCCACGCCGGAGGAACGGGCGTGGATCAAGGCCGATGCGTTTCTGGCCAAGCCGATCCGGTTCGAGCAGCTCGAGCGGGAGATTCTGCGCCACGTGCAGAACGTGCGATCATGAACGCGCTGCGGATCCTGGTTGCGGACGACGAGGCGGGCATGCGGCACGGCGTGATGCGCGCATTGCGCGGTCTCAGCGTGCGCCTGCCGGACGTCGACGCGACGGTCGGCGTCGAGGTGGAGGAGGTAGCCAGCGGCGAGGAAGCGCTGGCCCGCGTCGATGTGCAACCGCCCGACATCCTGCTGCTGGATCAGAAGATGACGGGGATGAGCGGGCTGGACGTGCTGCACGCGTTGCAGCAACGCGGCAGCGAGTTCTTGACCATCATGATCACGGCGTTCGCCACGATCGAGTCGGCGGTGCAGGCGACGAAGTGCGGGGCGTTCGACTTCATCGCCAAGCCGTTCACGCCGGACGAGCTGCGCGGCGTGATTCGCAAGGCGGCGGAGCATCTGACCGCCCAGCGGCGGGCCCGCGAGCTGGCGGAGGAGAACCGCCGCGTCCGTTTCGATTTCATCCGCGTGCTGGGGCACGAGCTGAAGACGCCGCTCGCGGCCATTGAGAATTACCTGTACCTGCTGCGCGACCGGACCGCGGGCGAGTACGTCGAGGCGTACGAGCGGCCCATCCAGCGGTGCCTGTGCCGGGCGCAGGGCATGCGCAAGCTGATCGCGGACCTGCTCGATCTTACCCGGATCGAATCGGGCCAGCGGCAGCGTACGTTCGAAGCGGTGGACGTCGCGGAGATTGCGCGCGAAGCGCTGGAGCTGGTCGCACCCGTGGCCGAGGCGCGCGGGATCGCCCTGGCGCTGGCGGCTGACGGTCCCGTCGTGCTGCGCTGCGATCGTGCCGAGCTAGAAATCGTGCTCAACAACCTGGTGTCGAACGCGGTGAAGTACAACCGCGACGGCGGCCGAGTCGACGTGGCGGTGCAGCGTGACGATCCGTACGTGCGGATCGTGGTGCGGGATACGGGCATCGGGATGTCGGCCGAGGAGTCAGCCCGGTTGTTCCAGGACTTCGTCCGGATTCGCAACGAGAAGACGCGGGAGATCACGGGCAGCGGGCTGGGCCTGGCGATCGTGAAGAAGATCGCGGGGCTCTATGGCGGCGATGTCGCGGTGGCATCGACGCCCGATGCCGGCACGACGTTCACGGTGACCTTGAAACCCGCAGGAGAAGCGCAGGCCGACGATGCTTTCGCGCGCGACGATCAATCACTGGCTGTGTGAGCACGACCCGCGCCGGCTCGAGGAGCTGTGGGCGGAGGCGGACCGTACGCGCAGTGCGTGGGTCGGCGACGCGGTGCATCTGCGCGGGCTCATCGAGGTGTCGAATCACTGCGTTCGGGCCTGCCACTACTGCGGCATTCGGGCGGAGAACGCCGGCGTCACACGCTATCGACTCACGCACGAGCAGGTTATGACCGCCGCCCGCGCGGCGCTGGCGTTTGGCTGTGGCACCGTCGTGCTGCAGGCGGGTGAGGACCGGGGGCTGAGCGCCGGCGCGGTGGCGGCGATGATCCGCGGCATCAAAGCACTGGGGGATATCGCCGTCACGTTGAGCCTGGGAGAGCGAAGCGACGTCGAATTTGCCCAGTGGCGCGCCGCCGGCGCCGATCGCTACCTGCTGCGCATCGAGACGTCCAACGAGACGCTCTACCGCGCGGTGCATCCGCCGCGCGGGCGCCAGCCATCCGAGCGTAAGGCGATGCTCGCGCGGCTGCGGGCGCTCGGCTACGCGATCGGCAGCGGCGTACTCGTCGGGCTGCCCGGCCAGACGTGGAGCGATCTCGCGGACGACATTGTTTTTCTCGAGGAGCGGGCACTGGACATGATCGGCGTGGGGCCGTTCATCGCCCATCCGGCGACGCCGCTCGGGGCACAGCCAGCGGAGGCGGGCGGTACGGAGCAGGTGCCCGCGGACGAACTGACGACGTGCAAGGTGATGGCGTTGGCGCGGCTGGCGTGTCCGTGGGCGAACATTCCGAGCACGACGGCGCTGAGTGCGCTCGATCCGGAGCGGGGGCGTGAGTCGGGTCTTAAGCGCGGTGCGAACGTGGTGATGCCGAACTTCACCCCCCTGCCGTATCGCGCGTTTTACGAGATTTACCCGGGCAAAGCCGCCTGCGGCGACGAGCCGGACCGCGTCGCCGAGCGGCTCAAGGACCGCATCACGCGGCTGGGGCGACCGATCGCCGCCGGTCGGGGCGACGCGGTTCGTCCGGTCGAGAGCGCGCCGGTTTGCGCGTGATGGGAGTTTTGCCGTGATGCGTTTGTCCACCCTTCCCAACCTGTCGTTGAGCAGCGGGGCCCGCGACTTCATCGACGACGCGCGGCTCGAGGGGCTGCTGGGCGGCCCCGCGTCCGAGCCCGCGGTGGTGCGCGACCTGATCGCCAAGAGCCTGGCGAAGGAAGTGCTTTCGACGGAGGAGACGGCTGTCCTGCTGCGGGCGACGGATCCTGAGCTGATTGAGGCAATCCTGGATGGCGCGCGGCGGCTCAAGAACGTGGTCTACGGCAATCGCATCGTGCTCTTTGCCCCGCTGTACATCGGCAACGACTGCGTCAACGACTGTCTGTACTGTGGGTTTCGGCGGTCGAACCGCGCCGCGGTGCGGCGCACGCTCGACCCCGGCGACGTGGCCCGGCAGGTCACGGCGCTGGAGCAGCAGGGGCACAAGCGGTTGATCCTGGTGTTCGGTGAGCATCCGCGGTACGACGCGACGTTCATCGCGGAGACGGTGCGGCAGGTGTACGGCGTGAAGTTCGGGCCGGGCGAGATCCGGCGGGTGAACATCAACGCGGCCCCGCTCGACGTGGACGGCTACCGGCTCGTGCACTCTGCGGGCATCGGCACGTACCAGGTTTTCCAGGAGACGTACCACCACGCGACGTACGCGCAGTATCATCCGGAGAATACCCGCAAGGGGCAGCATTACCTCTACCGGCTGGACGCGCTCGACCGGGCGCAGGAGGCGGGGATCGACGACGTGGGCATTGGCGCGTTGTTCGGCCTGTACGACTGGCGTTTCGAGGTGCTCGGGCTGGTGACGCACGCGCTGCACATGCAGGAGCGTTTCGGCGTGGGGCCGCACACGATCAGTTTTCCGCGGATTCAGCCGGCGCACAACGTGCAACTGCCGGGGACGTGGACGGTGAGCGACGCGGACTTCATGCGGCTGATCGCGATCCTGCGGCTCGCGGTGCCCTACACCGGGATGATTCTCACCGCACGCGAGCCAGCGGCGGTGCGCGACACGGTGATGGAGTTCGGCGTGTCGCAGATCGACGCCGGCAGCCGGATCGAACTGGGCGGTTACACCGAGGCGGAGAACGCCCAGCACGCGGAGCGCGAGCAGTTCGTGCTCGGCGACGTGCGGCACCTCGACGAAGTGATGGGTGAGCTGATCGGGCAGGGGCACCTGCCGAGCTTCTGCACGGCGTGCTACCGGCTGGGCCGCACGGGCGAGCACTTCATGGAATTCGCCATCCCGGGATTCATCAAGAAGTTCTGCACGCCGAACGGGCTGCTCACGCTGCAGGAGTACCTCGTGGATTACGCGTCGGAGGCGACGCGGGCCGCGGGCGAGCGGTTGATCGCGGCGGAGGTCGGGCGCATGGAGGACGATTCGCTCCGGCGGGAATTGGAGCAGCGCTTGGCGCGCATCACCGGGAACGGGGAGCGCGATTTGTATTTCTGAGTTCGGGGGCGTCCGGGCGCCCCGGGGTGGTGGGCGATGCCCATCGTACGATCATGGTCCAGGTAACTCCCAAGGGCTTGCGGCTGCACATCGGCATCTTCGGCCGGCGCAACGTGGGCAAATCGTCGCTGCTCAACGCACTGACGCGGCAGACCAGTTCCATCGTCTCGGACGTGGCGGGTACGACGACCGACCCGGTCGAGAAGGTGATGGAGATGCTGCCGCTGGGGCCGGTGGTGTTCATCGACACAGCCGGGGTGGACGATATCGGCGACCTGGGGGCGTTGCGCGCGGCGCGGACGCGGCAGGTTTTCGACCGCACGGAGCTGGCGATCGTCGTCGCGGCGGCCGGCGAATGGAACGCGTTCGAGGAGCAGCTCGTCGAGGAGTTTCGCGCGCGCGGGCTGCCGGTGATCGTCGTGTTCAACAAGCGCGACCTGGCGGCGCCCGATGCCGCGGTCGTCGGCCGCCTGGAGCAGCAGCGCGTCGCGGTCGTGGAAGCGGTCGCGGCGGAGCGGGTCGGGGTGAGCGCGCTGCGTGAGGCGCTGATCCGGGCGTGCCCGGACGAATTCCTGCAGAGCCCGCCGATCCTGTCCGACCTGATTCCGCCGGGCGAACTCGCGGTACTGGTTGTCCCCATCGACAAGGAAGCGCCGAAGGGCCGGCTGATCCTGCCGCAGGTGCAGGCGATCCGTGACCTGCTCGACGCCGGGTGCCAGGCGCTGGTGCTGCGCGAGCACGAGTTGCGCGCCGGGCTCAGCCGCTTGACGCATCCGCCGGCCCTGGTGGTGACCGACTCGCAGGCGTTTCACAAGGTGGCGGCGGAGACGCCGCCCGACGTGCCGCTGACCTCCTTTTCCATTCTCTTCGCGCGGTTCAAGGGCGACCTGCCGGAACTCGCCCGCGGGGCTTATGCCATCGATACGCTGCGCCCGGGCGACCGCGTGCTGATCGCGGAGGCGTGCTCGCACCATCCGATCGTGGACGACATCGGCACGGAGAAGATCCCGCGCTGGCTGCGCGAGTACGTCGGCGGGGAGCTGCACTTCGACCACGTGCAGGGCCACGATTTCCCGCAGGATCTGAAGCCTTATTCACTCGTGGTGCACTGCGGCGCGTGCGTGCAGAACCGGCGGGAGGTGCTTTCGCGGATTGCACGTTGCCGCAGCCAGGGCGTGCCCATGACGAACTACGGGCTGGCGATCGCATTTGCGCTGGGAATCATCGACCGGGTGCTGGCCCCGTTCGGCTGCGGACGGGCGGAGCAGCGGACCGATAAGGGCGCGCCGGCTCGTCCCGAGGTGCCGTGCTGACGATAGAAGATTGCGGCGGTCGGGGCCTGCGGGGGTCCGGGCGGTCGGCCCGGCACGCGGCGAGTTGATTCTGGCTCGGCGGCGCCGCTTCGCGTATGCTGATGGGTGTGAAGGCCTCGCTGAACCAGTTCATACAGGCCGTTCGCGATCCGGGCCACCAGATCACCGGCTGGGCGCGCGTCGTCCGCTACCAATGGGAGCTGTGGCGTTACTGCCTGCGCCGGTTGAAGGAAAACAACCTGATGGCGCTGAGCGCGGCGCTGTCGTTCCGCACGATCTTCGCGCTCATCCCCCTGCTGATTTTCGCGCTGCTGGTGCTCAAGTCGATCGGCGTGGTCGAGGACAGCAAGCAGAGCCTGCGGCAGTTCCTCGACGTTTCCGGGTTCAACCGCATCGCCACCGTCGCCAAGGAGTCGCCGCAGTCGGACGAGATGCCGCTGGTCTGGAAGTACGCGCCCATGCCGGCGAACTACCGGGCCGACACGGCCCCCGAGGGCACGATCCAGGACGCCGCCGACGACGCAGCCGCCAAGACGCAGGAACGCATCTACAACGTCGCCGACGAGATCGAGGCGCTGCTCACGCAGGTCGAGAGCAAACTTACCTTCGGCCGCATCGGCCCCATCGGCGGGGCCCTGCTCATCTGGACCGCGATCGCCCTGCTCTCGACCATCGAGGCGGCGCTGAACCGTATCTTCGGCGCGACCCGCAGCCGGGCGATGGGCCGGCGCATCGTGCTCTACTGGTCGGCGCTCACGCTGGGGCCGGTGGTGCTCGTGCTCGCGTCGTACCTGGGCGAGAAGATCGTCGAGACGTTCGTGGACGTGCCGGTCATCCGCTGGCTGCTGGTGCCCGCGGGCTGGTTCGGGCCGATCGTCGTGGGCGTGCTGGTCATTGCGACCGTGTACAAGCTGCTGCCGAACACGCGGGTGCACTCGCGTTCCGCGCTGGTCGGCGCGCTGGTCGCGGTGCCGCTCTGGCTGATCGCGCGATGGGGCTTTGCGCAGTACGTGCAGCATCTGACGGGCAGCCTGTACGGCGTGCTGGGGCTGTTGCCGCTGTTTCTGCTGTGGCTCAACCTGTCGTGGACGATCTTCCTGTTCGGGGCGCTGCTCGCGTACACCGCGACGAACCTGGAGCGGTTCAAGCTGGCGGAGCAGGCGGAGAAGATCGAGCTGGGTCCGTCAGACATCGTGGCGGCGGCGGCCATCGTCGCGCGGCACTTCGGGCGTGGCGACGGTCCGACGCCGTTCGAGGACATTTCGGCGGGCATCAACCTGCCGGGCGCACTGACGCGTTCGGTGATCGAGCGGCTGGTGCAGGCCGGCGTGCTCTGTCCGGTGGGCGAGGCCAACGGCGAGGAGCCGGACTACACGCTGGCGGCCCCGGCGGACCACATCACGGTCGCCCAGCTCCTGGCGGCGGGCGACCCGCGTCAGCCGGAGCAGATCGGTACGACCGACGGCGAGTTGCGCGATATGCTCAGCGAGGTGCGCACGCGGTGCACGAGTTCGCTCGGCGAGCGCACGCTGGCTGACCTCATCACGAAGTAATCTTGATCGCGCAGAATTTACTGACCGTTGTCAGGCTTGGGAGGATTCGAGCGCTCGCGGAGCAGCGCGATGATGCGATCCTTGGTGGCGGGGTCGAGGTGGAGGTTGGCGGCCTCGGCGAGGATTTCCGGGGCGTCGGGGCGTTCGGCCAGCAGGGCCCGGAGCATTCTCACCTGGGCGCGGTAGCGCCGGCAGGCTCGGCAGTAGAGCATGTGCACCTGGACGGCGGCGCGCTGGCTGCGGGTGAGTTCGCTGTCGAGCGAGCGCGAAACGTACTCGGTCATGTCGCGGCACGGCGCGTTGAGTTGCCTGATAAAATCGATCATGGATGTGTCGCTTGGTCACCGGGTGCCGAGCAAACCTTTTAGCTTATTCTTACCGAAACTCGCCCTGGTTTCTCCACCAAAATGTGCCGTTCTGCCGGTCGTCAGCGCTGGAACCACTTGCTTTCCAGGCAGCGCCGCAGCCCCAGGCGGGCCCGGTGCAGGCGGGCCCATAGATTGGTCGGCGAGATCTCCAGGAGCGTGCAGATTTCCTCGCTCTGCATCCCGTCGATTTCGCGGAGGATGAACGCGACGGCGTGGGTGTTGGGCAGGCCGCCGATGCAGCCGTTGAGGGCGTTGCGGAAGGCCTCGTTTTCGAGCCGGGCCTGGGGGTCGTCGCTCCAGGCGTTCACCCGCACGCGCCACAGGCCGCGCTTGTCGAAGTCCTCGAGGCCGGCGTCCTGGTCGGCGCTGGCCGGCTGACGGGAGCGGCGGCGCAGGTGGTCGAGCAGCTTGTGCTTGAGAATGCCCACAAGCCAGGTCTGCTCGGTGGAGCCGCCGAGGAAGCGGTCCTTGGCCTCGAGGGCCGCCACGAAGCATTCCTGCACGAGTTCCTCGGCCACGGTGCGGTCGCGCACGCGGAGCAGGGCATACCCGAAGAGCAGGTCGCCGTAGCGCTGCACCCACGTCTGAGGATCGACCGCTCCGCCGGGGGCCGAATTCGGCTCGGCGGACGCGCGTTGGGCGGGAGCCGGTTCCATTCCGCTCCAGTGTAGATCGCCCTCCCGGCTGCTCCAACCAAACGATACCGGAATTCCTGTCAGGTTTCCGTAACTTTCGCGACCAACCCCCTGACAACACGCAAACGAGCAACGACGACTAATCGCAATTGTGCGCCGACTGCGGGGAAGCCGTGGTTGGGCACGAACACCCATGCGACGCGAGCTTGCCTACGGCTAGTCGTCCTTCTTCTCGTCTTTTTTCTTGCCGCCGAGCAGTCCGCCGATCCCGTCCTTGAGCTTGTCCACTTCCTTGCCGAGGTTGTCCTTCGTCTTGTCGAGCCCTTCGCGAACGTCGCCGCCGGGCAGGCCGATCGAGCCCACATCCTGCAGCAGGCCGCTGCCGAGGCTGGTGATTTCCTTCACCTTGCCGTCGACCATGGTGGTGACGTCGCCGACCACCTGGATCGACGCGTCGCCCAGCCCGCCGAGCATGGCGAGCCCGCGATTGAGCTCCGCCGTGATCTCCGCCGGCAGCACAGCCCCGCCCTTCTGCACGATTGCCTCGAGCAGCGCCTTGATGAGCATGCCCGAAAGCTGCGACAGCACGACGCCGCCGTCCGACTCGGAGCCCACGTCGCGCAGCTCGATCTTGTCGAGATGGATCGGGAGCTGGGTGAGTCCGCCGCCGATGCCCAGCAGATCCACCTGAACGTTGACGTCCTCGACGGTGACGAGCTTGACGATGAACTTCTTGGCATCCTCCTTGGCCGGTGCCGCGGGCTCGCCTTCCGACTCGAACTTCTTCAGGCCGTCGAGAATGACCTGGTAGTTGGCCGATTTGCCCTTCTTCTCGAGGTTGACGTTGATCCCGGTCAACCGCAGTTCCGGCAGCACGACCGTGTTTTCCATGAGCGAGCCCAGCGTGACGGCCACGCGTCCCTCGCCCAGCCGCAGGAAACGATCGCTGTTGAAGCCGGGCGGGTTGGCGACGTCCAGGCCCTCCATGGCCACACGCCCGCGAAGGACGCCAACGCTCATGCTGTCGAGCGTCGTGTTGACGCCCAGCGCGTAGGTCGCGCCGCGCTCAACACCCGCCTTCGCGATGGCGTCGATGTAGACGAAGAGCACGATGACCAGGACGACGGGAATCAGCACGATGGCGGCGATGAGGCGCTTGATGCGTTTCTTCATGATGGTCTCCTCCGGCACAGGCGCGCAGCCGCACCTCTGCGTTGCGCGGTGACGCCGCGGTTGGCGGCGCAAACGGCGGGCCAGCCGCCGCCTTCGAGGGGGGAAGCTGGTCCGAAACGAATCAACCCGTCAACAGCCCGACTATACCAGACCCTGCGCCGATGTCTTGATGCCCTTCACCTGGCTGGCGAGGGCCTCGCGGCTCGGGGCGTATTCCATCGCGGTGTCGTAGTGCACCATTTCCTTCTCGATCATCTCCGCCAGGGAGTGGGTGAAGCTGCGCATGCCCTCCTCGGTGGACTGGTTGATGATCGCGGGGATGTCCTGGTCGCGCTCGGTGCGGATGCGGTCGCGCACGATGGAGTTGCTCAGCAGCACCTCGGTCGCGGGCAAGCGCGAGCCCTTGGTGATGCCGGGCAGCAGCCGCTGGCAGCAGATGGCCCGCAGGCTGTTCGCGAGTGACGAACGGATGAATGAGTGCTCGTTGCGCGGGAAGAATTCGAGAATACGCGCGAACGACTGCTGCGCGTCCGAGCAGTGCAGCGTACCGAGTACGAGGTGGCCGGTTTCCGCGGATTGCAGCGCCGCCATCATCGTTTCGCGGTCGCGCATTTCGCCGATGAGAATGATATCCGGGTCCTGCCGCACGACGTAGCGCAGTGCCGTGTGGAAGCTGTCCACGTCGATGCCCACCTCGCGCTGCGAGATGATGCACTTGTCGGGCGTGAAGCGGAACTCCACGGGGTCCTCGATCGTGATTACGTGCGCACTGCGGTGCTGATTGATGTGGTTCAGCATGGCTGCAAGCGTGCTGCTTTTTCCCGAGCCGGTCACGCCGCTGATCAGAACCAGACCGTCGTTGGCGCGCTCGCAAATCTTGCGGTACACGGGCGGGAGGGTCAGGCTGTTGAAGTCGGGAATGTTGCTCTGCACGCGGCGAACGGCAGCGTTCATTTCGTTGCCGCTGCGAAAGACGTTGATGCGGTAGCGGTCGCCGGTGGTGCCGCTGAACGAGAAGTCCACGCTGCCGCGTTTCTCGTAGTCGTCCTGGCGGTTCGGGGGCACCATCGGCATGAACATCTTGGCGACGAACTCGGAATCCGGGATCGCCGACATGCTCAGGTGCTTGAGATGCCCGCCGATGCGGTAGATGGGGATATACCCGACCTTGACGTGGAGGTCCGACGCGTTGAGCTTGGACATTCCGGTGAGCAGTTGCTCGATGAGTTTTTCCGGCGGTGGCAGTTCGCCCGTCGACATGGCGGTGTTTCCTCTGGACGGTACTCATGGAATCCGCGGCAGCGCAGCGGCACACCTGCCCCTTCCGCCCCGCGGCAATGCTGGCTCTATCCCCCCCGGGCGAGGCCGGCGAGCGCGGCGATGATGCCCGCAGCCGCCAGCACGAGCGTCACCACCAGCAGGATGGTGAAACGCCGGCTCTGGGCGCGGATCAGCGCCGCGGTCTGCGCCTGCTGCTCGAGCGAGGCGCGCTGCAGGTCCTTGAGCGCCACGGTCGAGGCCGTCGTCGTGTCGCCCAGCGTCTGCACGGCCTCGCGGAACGACGCGAGCGAACCGGTGAGTTCCTTGTCGCGCCGCCCGGCGTCCTCCATCTGCCGCGAGACCGCACCCAGCGCCTCGCGCTGGGCCTCGGCCATGCGGGGAAACTCGCAGAGCGCCTCCTCCCACTTCGCCGCGTGGCGGCCCGCGATCCGGATCTCCTCGGCGATCGCCGCGAGGTGCTCGGACTGCTGCTGGCCGCCGCCGTCGATCCGCTCGAGCGTCGCGGACATCCGCGTGAGCGCCTCGGTCACCTCGGTGGCGCGCTCCGCCTGTCCCTGCTGATGGCGCTTGATCGCGTCGATCAGGTCGATCACCTTATTGTAGCCTTCTTCGAGCTTGGTGAGGGCGGGATCCGGCCGCCGGGTGACGAGGTTGACCGCTTCGTCGTCCGCATCGGGCCCAGCGCCCGCGTCGGCGTGCGGTCCGTCCTTGGCGGAAGTCCGCATCCAGGCGGTCATCCTCGACCAGAGTCTGCCCTGTGCCATGCTGCCATACCTCCCAAGGGGGCGCAGCGGCTGATGAGCGCCGCCACGGCCACAACAGATGCAGGGGCTGATTTTACGATCCGCGGGCGCGCGGGTCAACGAAACACCGGCTTTGACGGGCGCCCCAGCCGCCCCTACATTCCGGCAGCACGGTCACCGAGGGCATGGAAAGGGAGCCACCGCCGATGTCGCGACTCGAACAACTCACCCGCATGCTGGAAAAGGACCCCGACGACGTGTTCGTCAACTTCGGCCTGGCGATGGAGCAGCGGGCGGCTGGCGACGTGGACGCCGCCCTCGCCCAGTTCGACCGCACCATCGCGCTCGACCCGCACTACCTGGCCGCCTACCAGCGTAAAGGGGAAACCCTGATGCAGGCCGGCCGCTACGACGAGGCCCGCGCCGCGCTCGAACGCGGCGCCGAGGTCGCCCGCAGCGCCGGTGAAGCCCACATGCTGGAGAATATCAACGAGATGCTGGAGCAGTTGCCGTAGGGAGCTATCGGCTGTCAGCTATCAGCTATCAGCCAGAGGCTGACAGCATCAGTCGGTGTCGGCGGTGATCTTTGCAAACTCCACGCCTGGAAACGGATGTCCCCAGTTGGCTTCGTAGCGCGCAGCAACACCGTTTCCGATCAGCAGGGTCTGAATCGCGGTGGCGATCTGCCGCAGGTCACGCGGCCACGGTCCGCGGTGACGGATTCGCGCGCGGCGGTGATGGGCGCTGGTGATTTTTCCCAGGCCCCCTTCGCGTTTGGCGGTGATCTCCAGATCTTCGTTCGTTCGGCGAAACGCCAGCAGCGTGATTCCGTGATTCTCGGTGTCGCCAACGATCTCGAACTTTCCGGGGGAGTCAACGAGCTGCGCCAGCCCGCGGATCAGATCGCCAAGGGTGTCGCGACAATTCGAGCAGTCAGCGGAAACGTGCTGGCCACCGGAAGCTAAGTCAATACGTACCCAGCCTGGCCAGTAGATGCATATCTCGAACGTCAACGCGGACATCGCATCACCCACAGCCGCATGATTCCCTGCGCAAGCGGACGTGGCCGCGCACCGCGCCGCCAGCCGCCCATTGTTCGTCCAGATGCCCGTCGAACGCAACCGACACACGTTCTGATAATCCCCCCACTTGTTCCGAATGCACGCTGACGGGGCCGAGCGGTCGCCGTTGGGTCCCATCCGCCTGTACTCAGGGGGGCCGATCCCGGCTGGCCTTCCCTGCAGCGCTGTGCCGCCATGCTTCCCCCTCTTAACGGCACTGGTCTGTCCCGTCTCTCGCGGACGCTCGCGCGACTCGCCTCCGACCGGTCCGCGGCGGTAGTGCGCGTAGCCATCTCATAACTGCGGCGCTTGGCAATTTGCTTGTACCGAGTGGTGCGCCGAGGGTAAGCTGGCAGGAGCATTTCTCCAGGAGGGTCTGCGAATGTCCGTATCGTGGAATTACCGGACGGCAACGTTGCTCGCGTTGGTCGCTGGTGCCTTGGCGCCGTTATCGGCGCTGGCCGGCGTGTTCAACCCGGACGTGTACGGCACCGGGGCGACCATGGCGGACTACATGCGCACCGTCCCCGGCGGCGGCCAGCCGGGCGGGCCCGCGTACACCTTCGCCATGGGCCGCTACGAGATCACCAACGCCCAGTTCGCCGCCTTCCTCAACGACGCCCAGCTCGACGGCGGCGCCACCGGCCGCGGCAGCAACATGTACTTCCAGGACGACGGTCGGATTCGCATCGCAGATGGCGGGCCGACCATCTTTCGGACCGGCGGCCAACTTGGAATCACGTACAACTCCTCGGCCCCTCTCGGAAGCCGGTTCGGAACGCAGTTCGTTTCGGGAACGGACATGTCAGTTCATCCGGTTCATACGGTCAGTTGGTTTGGCGCGCTGAAGTTCGCGAACTGGCTGACCATCGACCGGGGCTTGGGGGAAAGCGAGCGGGCGTACACGGAAGGCGCCACGGCGGACGGCTGGCACCCAGTGACGATCAGCAGCATGGACTGGACCACGCGCGACCTCAACGCCAGTGAGCGGCAGGCACTCGTCAACGACGTCAAAGGATTCCGGCTGCCGATGGACAACCACTCAGCGACCGCCAGCGCGTACAATGAGTTTTACAAGGCGGCCGCCTGGGACCCCATTGACGGAGTGAACCACGTCTACGGCTTCGGGCGTGACACGATCGACCAGCGTGACGCCAACGCGACCGGTCTCAATCCCAATTGGCCCGCACTCCCCGACGATCCTTTCGAACGAGGTTTCAATCCGCAACAAACCACGCCGGTCGGCTTCTACGACGGCACCAACTGGCAGCAGAGCGACTGGAACTGGCCCGACGACAGCTTCGCCACCTTCCAGACCCGCGCCAATGAGAACGCCTACGGTGTATTCGACTTGAGTGGCAACGTGATGGAGTGGGGACAAGACCAGCGCTCTGACGGAAGCGATGAACGCGCCCTTCGTGGCGGAAGCTGGTCCGGAAGTTATCTCGATATCGAGGGGAGCGACCGGAATCATAGTCTACATGGTTTGACCGATGCGAACATCGGCTTTCGCGTCGTGGCTGCCCCCGAGCCGGGCGCTGGTGCGGCGCTGCTCGTAATGACAATTCTTGCTCTCGGTCGACGTCGTTCGTAAGTGTGCGAGTCCTGATTGTGGGGGATGTATGTCGGCACACACGGTCCGATAACAACTGAGGAGCACGATCGTGAGGAAGGCACTTTTACCGTTTCTCGCCACACTGGCTCTGACTTGTAGCGTGCACTCCGCTACGCTGCGCATGAATTGGGCGGACGTGTCCTCGAATTCGATTGCACTCTACCCCGGGGCAAGTGCTGATATCGACATCTGGGTCGATCTGCTTTCTGGCGAGGACCTTTCCGGCGTCATCTTCGCCAACATTGGGGACTCGGATCTGCTCCGGATCGGGCTGGGCGTTGCCCCCAGCGGTTGGGAGTTCTTCGCCGCCGACGGCCTGCCGGGCAGCTTGCAGGACGAAGTGGTATTCAGCGCTGGCGGTGATCCGAGTGCTCTGACCGGTCCCGGATCGTTCAAGCTCGGCACGCAGACCGTCCGGCTGGAAGCACTTCATACTGGCGACACCTTGCCCATCGCCTTTGGACACGACACGGTAAGAGTTTTCAATAAGAACGGAGCGCAGTTCACGTGGGACGCGCGTTATCACACGACCGATGCGGGCTACATCGCCTACGGCGATTATGGCAACGAGGGCTGGACAGCCATGCCTTCCCTGAAGGGACAACCGGCTCCCAATCCGCTTCTTGTCAGTGGTATCGGATCACCGGACACGCTTACGGTCAACGTGACGTCGCAGCGCGCAGGCTCAGGACTATCGACTGTAACGCTGACGTTCACTGTCGGAGCAGATCAGTTTGGCGCTGGCTTCAAAGACGGCGGTTTCCTTGACATCGAATTTGCTGCCAAAGAAGGCAGCTCGCGCGGACTCTCGAGGATCGACGTGGAAGCTGACGAATCGGAAGCCGGGTACGTTTCCGTTGATTGCTCTACGAATAGTGTCGCCATCAACGCACTGAAACTCAATACGCTGCTTGATCAGATGAGATTCACTGTGGTTGGTGATGACCTACTGCCCGGCGAAACCATCACCATCACCTACAACACGGTCATCCCCACAGTCGCCGGTACGATCTACTGGCGGTACAAGACGAACCGCGACGCTGACCCGTTTCCGGAGCCGCCCGGTTTGTTCGACTCCTTCCCCGGCCCGGCCTTCACCATCACCGGCACCGACGCCGCGTACATCCAGCTCACCGCGCCGGCGGATCTGGTCGCCGGCGAGCCGTTCACGTTGGCAGCCGTCGCGTTCGACCGGTACGGCAACGTCGCCTCGAACGGAACCGGCGGTGTGCTCGAACTCGATTCCACCGACACTGGCCTGACCGGGCTTCCGCCCACCTTCGACTTCGCCACCAACGGCGGTGGCATCGTCGAGTTCCCCAACGTCACCTATGCAGCCACTGGCTTCCAGCGCGTCTTCGACGCCGGCTCCAACGCCCTGCCCATCTACTCCAACTTCAGCTACGTCCACGCCGAAGCGCCCACCTACCGCCGCTACTTCGGCGACACGCACTTTCACACTGGCACCGGTTCGGGCAACCGCTGGAACCACGCCAATAGTGATCATGCCGGCGGGTATTACTACGGCGAACAGGCCTGATTGCGGGCACACCAGGCTTGTATCTCGCCGTGGCATGCGGGTAAAATGGCAGGACCATTCTTCACGGAGCGTCGATCGATGGCAGCATTGCGGCATTACCGGACGGCAACGTTGCTCGCGTTGGTCGCTGGTGCCTTGGCGCCGTTATCGGCGCTGGCCGGCGTGTTCAACCCGGACGTGTACGGCACCGGGGCGACCATGGCGGACTACATGCGCACCGTCCCCGGCGGCGGCCAGCCGGGCGGGCCCGCGTACACCTTCGCCATGGGCCGCTACGAGATCACCAACGCCCAGTTCGCCGCCTTCCTCAACGACGCCCAGCTCGACGGCGGCGCCACCGGCCGCGGCAGCAACATGTACTTCCTAAGCACAGGTGAAGTACGCACCTCCGCTTCGGGGCCGACTATGTACCGGGCCTACCCTGCAACGGGATCCGGGATCACCTACAACGCCACTGCTCCGATCGGGCAGCGTTACAGCCCGCGCATCGTCAATGGCCTGGACTTCGGTTATCACCCCGTGAACGTAGTGAGCTGGTACGGTGCACTGAAGTTCTCCAACTGGCTGACGATCGACCGGGGCCTCGGTGAAGTTCAGCGGGCCTACACCGAAGGGCCCAATGCAGCCGAGTGGCATCCGGTCACAATAAGCAGCACGGACTGGACCACGCGGGACATGAACGCCGGCGAGCGCCAGGCGCTGGTTAGCAACGTAAAGGGCTTCCGCCTCCCAATGGAAGATCATTCTGCCTCAGCCAGCGCCTATAACGAGTTTTACAAGGCAGCAGCATGGGACTCTGCAGACGGCGTCAACCATACCTACGCGTTTGGCCGCGAGACGCTTGACGAGCGCGACGCCAACGGGCTCGCACTGAATGCAAACTGGCCCACCGTCCGAGATGACCCGTTCGAAGAGGGAACGCTCCCCGAAACGACCCCTGTGGGGTTCTACGACGGCACGAACTGGCAGCAGAGCGATTGGAACTGGCCTGACGATGATTTTCCCACATTCCAGACGCGAGCAAATGAGAACGGGTACGGAATCTTCGACCTAAACGGCAACGTGACTGAATGGGCCCAGGATCAGGCCGAACTCGTCAGCAACATCCGAATCCTGCGTGGTGGCGGATGGCGCGAGGGTGGTATCGCATTTGAAACATCCTATCGCAATGGCACCGGTCCAACCGCCAACTCCGTCGATATCGGCTTCCGACTCGTGCGCGTACCCGAGCCAGCGCATGGCGCAGCGCTGGTCGTTATCGCGTTGCTGTACGTGCGTCGAAGGCGTCCATAGTTCAAGCCAGCTATTCCAGGAAGACGTTCTTCGGGTCCGCCAGTGCTTCTTCCGATAAAATTGCGTCGCGAGGAACAGCTATGTTCAGATCTTTGCTCGCCTCAGTCGTCCTGTTGACCTTTTCGCTCGGCACCAGCGCGGCGACTGTGCGAATGAACTGGGTAGATGCATCCTCGAATTCACTCGACCTGCTGGCTGGTCTTCCTGCAGAAATGGACATTTGGGTCGACCTGATCGCAGGCGAGGAACTCTCGGGAATCAACTTCAGCAATGTGTCAGTTGAAGGAATCGTTCGAACGGCGCTTACCGTCCACCCGAATGGATGGGCGCGTGCGCCGGTCGATGGCTTTCCGATTGGCGTCGATGAGCAGGTGAGCTTCAGTGCGCTCAGCTCACTCTATAACCTCGCAGGCCCAGGCTCATTCAAGATTGGCACCCAGACTGTGCGATTGGAGAAATTCCAACCCAGCGAGATTTTGCCGATCGCCTTCGCGCATCCTGTCTGGGTTCTCGACGGCCAGGGGACTCCATATACGTGGAACGCACTCAGGCATACCACCGATCCAGAGTTTGTGGCCTATGGCGACTACGGCAACGAGGGATGGGAGTCCAGTCCACCAGGTAAAGGGCAGCCCACGGCCAATCCGCTCTACGCGCACAGCATCCACTCTCCGGATCAGTTGAGCGTGTCCGCGGGCATCCGTTCGGCTGGACATGAGGGAGCAATGATTCACCTGGAATTGCAGGTAGGTGCTGGAGGCATCACCAGCAACGGTACTGTCCTAATCGAGTTTCCCCGCAATAGGGGATTCTCTCTGCTTTAGGTGATAAGCCCGCTCGGAGACGGGCATATCAGCGCTACGTCGTCCGACGAAAACGTCGGCGTTACGGTCCAGCCGTTGGTAGCTGGTCGGCAAATTCAAGCTGCGGAGTTGGCGGTAGACGATGAGCTAACCGCAGGGGAAAAGATCACGATCACCTATCAGACCAAGCTGCCTACAGTAGCCGGGACCATCTACTGGCGATACAAGACTGATCGCGACGCACTCGACCCAATCGAGCCGCCCGGTGACTTCGACTCCTTTCCCGGTCCGGCCTTCACCATCACCGGCACCGACGCCGCGTACATCCAGCTCACCGCGCCGGCGGATCTGGTCGCCGGCGAGCCGTTCACGATGGCAGCCGTCGCCTTCGACCAGTATGGCAACGTCGCCTCGAACGGAACCGGCGGTGTGCTCGAACTCGATTCCACCGACACTGGCCTGACCGGCCTGCCGCCCACCTTCGACTTCGCCACCAACGGCGGTGGCATCGTCGAGTTCCCCAACGTCACCTATGCGGCCACTGGCTTTCAGCGCGTCTTCGACGCCGGCTCCAACGCCCTGCCCATCTACTCCAACTTCAGCTACGTCCACGCCGACGCCCCCACCTACCGCCGCTACTTCGGCGACACGCACTTTCACACCGGAACGGGCTCGGGCAACCGCTGGAACGATACCAATGGTGATCATTCCGGCGGATACAACTATGGCGAGCAGGCCTGGACCTACGCGCGTGACGTTTCCCGACTGGACTTCGGTTCCCTCTCGGAACACGACTCCAGTATGACAGCGACGGGGTGGACCGCCGCCCAGCAGCTTGCGGATGAAATGAACACGAGCGGTTTTACCGCGTTTGTCGCATACGAATGGACCAAAAACGACAATCACCAAATAGTCATCTTCAATGCGGATACGGCTGCGTACATTCCGCGCAGTTCCGGCAACTTTGCACATCTGGTCAGCGCGCTCGAAGACCAAGGCGCCGGTTTTGTCATTATTCCCCACCCGATGTCTCAAATTCCAACGGGCCGCCTGATGTACCAGCCTGGCGAGATCGATGAGCGCTACTCGCGGCTCGCTGAATTCCACTCGGACCATGCGATTGCGCCGCAAGATTTTGAGCTGGGCAGCAAGGAGGATCTGGGCACGGCTGGCGTGATTCAGGTTGACGGGACCGAGTTGATCAACAGCCTGCAGTACGCTTGGGGCAACAGCGACGGGGCCAAGCATCACCTGCATGTCGGGGTCATTGGCTCCAGCGATAACCACACGCAGACGCCGGGCCTCTTCGCCCACACGGTCGAGGCGAATCAGGGCAGTCTGGCAGCGGCACTGGCCTACGGCAACGATCGCGACGGAATCTGGGATTCGCTGATCATGCGACGAACATATGGAACGACCGGCGCGCGCATCTATCTGGACTTCTCAGTGGATGGTCTTGATCTCGGTGGCGGCTATGTATCCACGTCTCCGCGGTCGTTTCACCTCAAGGCCGCGGGCACCGAGCCGCTGGCGCGCGTCGAGATCGTGCGCTTCGAACCGGACGGCATCGACGGCGGGACCTACCGCGAAATCCACGTCGCCACCAGCGGGTTCGCCAACGGCGGGTACACCTACGAGCGCGACGACCTCATCGATGCCGACAACCTTGCGACCCTCGCGCCGCTCGGAGAAGTGTTCTACTACCTGCGCGTCTACGAACATCCGCAGGCTGCCGCCGGCTGCCAGGGCGCGCCGGCTGAGACTTGTGTGCCCTACGGGTACGCCGTGAGCACACCCATCTGGGTTTCTGTAAACGACTGCAACACGAACGGCATCTCCGATCTCCTTGAAGTATCGAACGGCTGGCTGGCTGATTGCGATAACAACCTCCACCCGGATGAGTGTGAGCTGGCTGCGGGCTCAGCTTTCGACCTCGATTCCAACGGCGTGCTCGACCGGTGTGAGGACTGCAACACAAATGGCATTCCCGACCGGTGCGACCTGACCTGTGCCGGCCCTTGCAACATCAGCAGTTGCGGGCTCAGCGTTGACTGCCAGACGAACGGTATCCCCGACGAGTGTGAACCGGACTGCAACCACAACGGTTCCCCCGACGACTGCGACATCGGCATTGGGACCAGCCTGGACTGCGGCACGAACGGTATTCCGGACGAATGTGATATCGAGACTGATCCGACGCTCGACTGCGACCTGGACGGAAAGATCGACGGATGTCCGCCCATGCGCGGGGACGACGATTGCAATGCCAACAGCGTCCGGGATGCCTGCGACATTGCTGCCGGCACCAGCGCGGACTGCAACGGCAACGTCATTCCCGACGAGTGCGAGACGCCCGACTGCAACGTAAACCTCATCCCCGATGGGTGCGAGCTGGCCGCCGGATCGGCTGCCGACTGCAATGTGAACGATGTGCCGGACGCGTGTGACATCGCTACCGGCACATCACCCGACGTTGATCTGGACGACGTGCCCGACGAGTGCCAGGACTGCAATACGAACGACATCACCGACCTGTGCGATGTCACCTGCGCGGGCGGGTGCGACGACGTCGAAAGTTGCGGGCTGAGTGATGACTGCGACGCCAATGACGTGCCCGACGAGTGCCAGCCCGACTGCAACACGAACGCGACAGCCGACGCCTGCGAGTGCTTCCCCAACGACTTTGACCGCGACGGCGACGCCGATCTGCGCGACTATGCCTACTTCCAGCTCTGCCAGTCAGCCGGGGGCCCGGTTTCGTTCGATTGCTCGAGCTTTGCCGGCTGTGATACGAATGGCGCGCTCGATTTCAGGGCCTTCTTCGATGCCACCACCAATGGCGATACGGGCCCGCACAGCTTCGAGATCGTGGGCGGCGCGCATGTGCCGTGCTATGCGCCCGGCTCCGGCACCGGGGGTGGCTACTTCGCCAAAATCCTTGCTCCGGCTGAGCCGCAGTGGACGTACGTTGAGGGCAACATTGCGCTGCAGGTTCAGCGGCTTGACGGGAGCGGCCCCCGAACGACGCTCCGGGCGGATACGATCTACGCACTGCACGTGACGGGCGACATCGCGAACGCCAACTTCTACCTTGCGACGGTCGTGGCGGGCTCGGCATCGGAGTCGATTGCGCTGGCTGCGGCTCCCACGGATGGCGACTGGGCCAACACCGGCAACTTCGTCTGCGCGCCAACCGCTGATGCGCAGGGTGAGGGGCTGCCTGCGGACGATTACGGCGCGGATCTCCAGCGAACCCACTTCGTCATTGACAACACGTTGGGCGATCCCGCCCGCACGGTTGCGGTATCCAGCCGCCTGTTCAACTTCCGGACTGCTGGTCCCGGCGAATTCACGATGACGGTTTACCTGGAGGCGACGGACGTGGCCGCCCAGACCACCCTCTGGGGTGAGGCGGATCTGGCGTTGACCGTGGGTGACTGATCGTGAAGGGCTGCCGAGCTGGGCGATATCGGCCGCAACACGGCAGAGGATGTATATCGGGGGTACGGCGCGTTTGGACCCCGGGGGTCCGGGGCGATGTGAAGTCGCCGGGGCGGCTGGTTTGCGGCGTGATTACCCGCCGATCTGGACCATGTCGCGCTGGCGCGTGCTGATGCCGCGGGAGAGGGAATGGCCGACCGGCTTCTGCTCGACGGCCTGACGCAGGAGGTCTTCGAGTACGGACTGGCTGGCGCCGCTGCGTAACGCTTGTCGCAGGTCGATCTCGTCGTCGTGCAGCAGGCACAGGTGCAGGCGGCCGTCCGCGGTCAGGCGCATGCGGTTGCAGTCGCCGCAGTACGGCTCGCTCACCGGCGAGATAAAGCCCACCACGCCGCGCGCCCCCGGCAGCCGATAGTTCACCGACTCCTCTGATGCCGTGACCTTCTCCAGCGGCTCGAGCCGGCCCAGCGCCGCCTCGATCCGCGTCATGCTCTCCGCCGTCGTGACCAGCGCCGTGCGGGCCATCTGGGCGCACTCGCCCACGCCGAACGGCATCAACTCGATGAACCGCACGTGCCAGTCGTGCTCCAGCGTGAGCGCCGCGAGATCCACGACGTCCGCGTCGTTGAAGCCCCGCGTCACCACGGCGTTAATCTTCACCGGCGTCAGCCCGGCCCGCTCCACGGCTGCAACGCTGGCCCAGGCATCCGCCAGAGTACCGAGGCGCATGGTGCGGCTGAAACGCTCGGGATCCAGGGAATCGATGTGCAGGTTGACCCGCGCGAGCCCGGCTGCCTTGAGTTCGTCGATCACCCGCGGCAGCAGCACGCCGTTGGTTGTCATCGAGACCTCGCGGATGCCCGGCACAGCCGACGTCTGGCGCACGATGTCAGCCAGATCGGCGCGGAGCGTGGGTTCGCCGCCGGTCAGGCGGATCTTGCGAAAGCCCAGGGCGGCGGCTGCACGCACGACGCGTTCGATCTCGTCCGGGCGCAGCAGGTCTGCGCTGGGCGTCAGCGGCACGCCGCTGAGGGGCATGCAGTAGACGCAGCGCAGGTTGCAGTGATCGATCACCGAGATACGAAGGTAGTCGATCGTCCGGTTGAAACGGTCCTGCACCACCAAGTGGCTCCGCAAAAAACACCCACCGCTCCGACGGGCACGCTGCGCCCGCGGGCGGAAAAACTCTGGCCCACGCACACTGTCATAGATGATCGGGCGGGCCCGGACAAGGCTTCGGCCCGATGGGCCGGCGGGGAACCGCGATCAGGCGGGTTTTTCAACCGTGAAGCCGGCAGCCCCCTTGTCCGCGATGGGGCGCAGGGCCGGCGTGCGTTCGACGCGCTGGCGGTACACGCTGAGGACGCGTTCGACGGTTGCGCTGGCGGCTGGCTCGTCGCGGAGCAGCACCACGACGGTGCCGCCGCACCCGGTGCCGGAGACGCGGGCGCCGAAGATGCCCTGCTGAGGGCCCTCGTTGCGGAGCAGGGTGACGAGCAGGTCGGTCTCGATGCTGCCGAGGCCGCAGCGCTGGCCGTAGCTCCAGTGGGACGCGTACATGTACTCGCCCGCCTCGCGCACAGGTTGGTCGTCGTCCATGCGCCGCGCCCGGCTCATGCGTTCAGCGAACTGGCGGACGCGATCCTCCTCGTAGATGTGGTGCTCGGCCCGCGAGCGGACCTTGTAAATGACGCCCGGTTCGACCGGCGCCGGCGATCCGGCGGGCGTGTCGAAGCGTTCGAGGAACTGGATGCCCTTGAGCTTGGTGGGGATGCGGTCGCGCAGCTCGTCGACGAAATCGGTCACGGAGACGCGGGCGAGCTTGCCGTCCCAGCGGGCCTGGGGGCAGACCTTGGGCAGCAGGCGGGCGATGATCTCGCGGCCCATGAGGGCGGCGGTGTACGCCGCCCCGTACTTGTCGTCGGCCTGCGGATGCAGCGCCCCGCAGTCGATGCCCAGCAGCGTGACGCCGGCGGGCAGGGGCAGTGGCGCAGCCACGTCGAAAGAGCCGCAGCAGACCTGGAGCAGCTCCCCCGGGTTTCCCAAGAGGGGTCCGGCCTGGGTCATGAGCCCGGTGGGCAGTTCGGGCGTGAGCGCGCTGCGCGCCGTGTGGCACGCCTTGGCGACGGCGCGGCGATCGCAAGCCCCGGTCAGGGCCTCCCCCAGCGCCGCGCAGGTCGCGGCCTGCACGCTGGCCAGGTGATGGGCCGCACACAGCGCGGGGGCTTCGCGTTCGGTTTCGACGAGGATGGTGAATCCGCCCGACAGGTGCGGTGCGAGGTGGGCCGCCAGCAGCGCGTACGCCCCGGTCAGCACCGCCCGCTCCACCGGGCAGTCGCGTTCGCTCATCCGCGTGTGGAGCAATTCCGGGGCCGCCAGCGCTGCGCCGTCGTAGAACGAGGCGAGCGGCCAGGTGTGCTCGTGGTCGTGGCCGTTGTGCCGGGCGCGGTCGCCGTCCGCGACGCGGGCGATGCGCAGGTTCTGATCGTTGCGTGGCGCGACCGCGACGCGCACGGTCTCGCACGTCGGCGTCGCCAGCGCCAGTGAGCCGGTGAGTTCCGCGATCCCGCCCATCACGTCGAGCATGACCGGCACGCGCACGGCGCATGCGATCGGCGCGCCGGCAGCCGCCGACAGGCGGCCCAGCGCCTGCCGCGTCCCGGTTTCAGCGTGCGTGTCGGACTGTACACGGGTATCGCTCATGATCGATGATTGCAGGCCGGGCCCGCGCGTTGCGGTCGTGTCCATCATGCCGTCTTCGATGCTTCCTCGAGAACGCGGTTTTCCACAAAGATCGGCGTGCTCGCCGCGACCCCCAGCGCAATCGCATCCGACGGACGTGAATCCACCTCGATGAGTTCGCCGTCGCGACGGATGACCAGCGTGGCGTAGAACGTGTGATCCCGCAAGTCGGAGACGATGATCTTTTCCAACTCGCCGCCCATCTCCTCCACGACTTTGGCCAGCAGATCGTGCGTCATGGGCCGCGGGGTCTGCAGGCCCTTGAGTCGGCGATCGATGGCCAGCGCCTCGTGAATCCCAATGAGGATCGGCAGGTGGCGCTCGCCCTCGCGTTCCTTCAAGATGATGACCTGCGAGTCGCTCGTTTCGACGATGATCGTGCGAGCGAGATCCATCCTGACCAGCATCACCACGCCCTCGATTGGGTCGGCGCCAAAGTAGCCCGCGCGCCAGACGGTGTCAAGCGAGCGGCTGACGTGCCGCGGTATCCGTGCGCCGTGCGCGCGCCCCGGGTTCGCCGGGCGCGCGCGCCGCCAGTGCGTCGTGCAGCGCCTCCAGCTCCTCCGCGGGCATGGCCACGCCGTGCGCGCGCGTCGGAAATTTCTCCCCGACGATGTCGTTCACGTATTCGCGGAACGCGCCGGTGAGGACCTCGTGCAGGTTCGCGTAACGCTTGACGCTCCGCGGGGGATGTCCGGCGCTGTACCCCAACATGTCGTGCAGCACAACCACCGTACCATCGCAATGCGGACCTGCCACGCAACCGATCACCGGCAGCGTCGTGCGCTGCGCGATCAGTTCCGCGACCTCGATGGGCACGGCCTCGAGCAGCAGCGCGACCGCGCCGGCGGACTCCATCAGCGCGGCATCGTCGACGAGGTCGAGCGCGCCGGGCGCGTCCTTGCCCTGCGCGCGGTACCCGCCGTGGGCGTGAATCGATTGCGGCTTGAGCCCCAGGTGCGCGATCACCGGAATCGACGCCGTCGCCAGCGCCTCGACGGTGCCCGCGAGGCGGCGGTCCACCTCCAGCTTGACCGCGTCGCAACCGGCCTCGGCCATGAAGCGTCCGGCGTTGCGGATCGCCTCCGTCGCGGAGACCTGGTACGTGAGGTAGGGCATATCGCCGATCACGAAGGCGTGGGGCGCTCCGCGCCGCACGGCCTCCGTCACGGTGAGCAGATGATCGATCTTGACCGGCAGCGTGGTGGTGTGGCCGAGGCACACCTCTCCGTAGGTGTCGCCGACCAGTATCACGTCCACGCCGGCTTCCGCCATCAACCGGCTGGTGGTGTAGTCGTAGCACGTCAGCACCGGGAACTTGCGGCGCTCGCGTTTCCACGACTGCAGCGTAGCCAGGGTGACCTTCGTCTTGGGTTGCATCGGGCGCAGCATAATACCTTCCCCATCTTTCGACAAGCAAAGAGCTTGCATCAGCGCGGGAGCCTCGAAATTTGACGGTTCAACGGGTGCTATTAAGATACGAATTCCCGTTGGTGATCCGGTCGGCTGGAGCACCCGGCACCCTCTCGGAACCCGCTGCACACATGGGCACACTGGAAGACAGCTTTCGCGAACTGGCCCGCACCATGGACGCCATGATCGACGGCGTCATGGGGCCCGACTACTTCTGCTCGTCCGCCCGCGACACGTGGGATCCCCCGCTCAACGTCTACGAGATGGACGACAAGCTGGTGGTGTGCGTGGAACTCGCCGGCATCCAGCCGGGCGATCTCGACATCCAGGTGGATCGCAACGTGCTGCACATCCGCGGGCACCGCAACAAGCCGGCGGTGCCGGACGTCTCCGGCGAGTTGAGCGTCCACCTGATGGAGATCAACTCGGGAAAATTCCATCGCAAGATCCCGGTGTCGTCCGACCTCGACGTGGACGCCTGCTCGGCCAGCTACAAGAACGGCTACGTCTGGATCGTGATGCCGCGCCGCAGCGCCGAGGAGCGACCATGAATCACCGTCCCGACGCCGACAGCCTCGAAGCCCGCAACGCCGAAGTCCGCGCGGAGGAATCCGACGGCGGCGACGACATCCAGGAGGTGGAGCTGGGCGCCCCGGGCAGCGACGAACTGCCCGAGATTCCCCCCACCCTGCCGATGCTGCCGGTGCGCGATCGCGTGGCGTTTCCCGGTACGGTGATGCCGCTCAACGTCGCGCGGGAAAAATCCAAGAAGGTTCTCGACCTCGCGCTGGCTGCGGACAAGCTCATCGCGGTGGTCGCCCAGCGCGTCGCCGACACCGGGACCCCACCTGGACGATCTCTACCGCATCGGCACGGCCTGCCGCATCCTCAAGATGCTGAAACTGCCCGACGGCTCGGAGACGATCATCGTCCACGGCCTCGCCCGGGTCGGCGTCGAGGAACTCGTGCGCGAAGCGCCCCTACCTCGAGGCCAAGGTGCATCACCAGGTGGACGAGCCGGAGACGTCGGTCGAGCTCGAGGCCCTGGTGCACAACGTGCGCCACGCCGCCGACCGCGTCATGGAGCTTTCTCCCAACGTGCCGGAGGAAGCCAAGCTGGTCATCGACAACATCTCGACGGCGGGCGGCAGCGGATTCCTCGCCGCCAACCTGTCGCTGTCGCTGGTGTACCGGCAGGAACTGCTCGAAACGTTCGACGTCAAGGATCGCCTGCGCAAGGTGTACGCGGCGCTCTCCAGCCAGCTCGAGGTGCTCGAACTTCCCAGCAGCTCCGCGACCGCGTCCGCGACCAGATGGACAAGTCCCAGCGCAGTACTACCTGCGCGAGCAGCTCAAGGCCATCCAGTCGGAGCTGGGCCAGTCGGATGCGCGCAGCGAGGTCGTCGACCGCCTGGGTAAGGAGATCGCCGAAGCCAAGCTGCCGCCGGAGCCGCAGGCCGCCGCCGACCGCGAGCTGGAGCGGCTCGCCATGCTGCGCAGGCGTCGCCCGAAGTACTCCGTCGCGGTGGACTACGTCGAGTGGCTCAGCTCGCTGCCCTGGGCGAAGGCCACCGCGGACAACCTCGACCTCACCCGCGCGAGCACGTGCTCGAGGCCGACCACTACGGATTGAAGAAAATCAAGCGGCGCATTATCGAGTCGCTCGCGGTGCAAGCTCAAACCCCTCCGGGCGCGGCACGATCCTGTGCTTCGCGGGGCCGCCGGGCGCAGGCAAGACGTCGCTGGGCCGCAGCATTGCACGCGGGCAGCAGGCCGCACTTCATCCGCATGTCGCTGGGCGGCGTGCGCGACGAGGCGGAGATCCGCGGCCATCGCCGCACGTACGTGAGGCGATGCCGGGTCGCGTGATCCAGGAAATCCGCAAGTGCGGCTCGAACAACCCGGTCTTCATGCTCGACGAGGTGGATAAGGTCGGCACCGACTTCCGCGGCGATCCCGCGTCGGCAGCTCTCGAGGTGCTCGACCCGCAGCAGAACGACACCTTCACCGATCACTACCTCGACGTGCCCTTCGACCTGTCGCACGTGTTCTTCATCGCGACCGCCAATTACATGGATATGGTCCCGTCGGCGCTGCGACCGCATGGAAGTGATCATGCTCCCGAGCTACACCACCGGGAAAAGCTCGAGATCGCCCGGCGGTACCTCGTCCCGCGCCAGCTCGTCGACACAGGCCTGCGCTGACTGCGTCACCTTCACCGACGAGGCCCTCACCGAGATCATCACCGGCTACACCGCGAGGCGGGCGTCCGCGAACTCGAGCGGCGCATCGGCGCGTCTGCCGGGCGTTGGCGAGCAGCCACGGTGCGCGGCGAGTCCGCGTGCCGGCAGGTCACGCCAGAACTCGTCGCGGAGCTGCTCGGCCCGGTGGAGTACATCTCGGAGATCGCCGCGCGTCGGACTGCCAGCGTGGTCACGGGGCTGGCCTACACCATCGCGGGCGGCGAGATCCTCTTCATCGAGGCGTCGCGCATGCGGCTCCGGCCAGCTCGCCTTCACCGGCCAGATCGGCGACGTCATGCGCGAGAGCGGTCACGCGGCTTTTTCCCTCATCCGCAGCCGGGCGCGCAAATTACGGATTTCACAGGACGAGATCGTGCGCTCCGACATCCACGTGCACATTCCCGCCGGGGCGGTGCCCAAGGACGGCCCGTCGGCGGGCCTGGCCCTCGTCACGGCGCTGATCTCCGCCTACAAGGACAAGGCGATCGATCCGCGTACGGCCATGACGGGCGAGATCACGCTGCGCGGTGCGGTGCTTCCGGTGGGCGGGATCAAGGAGAAGGTGCTGGCGGCCCATCGCGCCGGCATCCGCCGCGTGTACCTGCCGGCGCCCAACATCAAGGATCTCGAGGAGGTCCCGGCTGAGGTGCGCGACGAGATCAACTTCATCCCGGTCAAGACGATCGATGACGTGGTGCCCGGCGTGTTCCAGCCGGCGCGCAAGCCGCGCAAGTCGGCCCGCAACACGCGCGCTCGCGACGAGGAGTCGCAGAGTCCGGCCAAAAGCAAGAGGACGTCGCCGCGTCGGAAAAGGACCACGAAGAAAACCGCAAAGAAGAGCACGACCCGCAAGAAGAAAACGAAGCGCGCGAAGAAGACGACGCGCAAGAAGGCCACGCGACCGGCGGCGCGCCGGAAGTCGCCCGCCAGAAAGAAGGGCCGCAGGGCCAAGGCCGCCGCGCGCAAGTCCGCCCGCTCCGCGTGACCCACGAACCGCATCCACCCATGCACGTGCCCATCGCCCAATCCGGCCTCGCCACCACCGGTGTGCTCGGCGTACCCGAGCCCGAGCTCGCGGTCGCGATCACGGCCCTGGGTGAAAAGCCCTACCGCGCCCGGCAGGTGCTGGACTGGATCTACCGCCACAACGCCGTCGACTTCGCGGCGATGAACAACCTGCCCAAGGCCCTGCGCACCCGGCTCGCGGAATCGTGGCACGTCTACGAATCCACAGTCGTCGCCGATCGCGTCGCGTCCGACGGCACGCGCAAGCTGCTGCTCCGCTGGGCGGACGGCACGACCAGCGAGTGCGTGCTGATTCCCGACGAGGAGCGCCGCACCGCCTGCATCTCGACCCAGGTGGGCTGCCCGGTCGGCTGCCGCTTCTGCGCCAGCGGGATCGACGGCCTGCAGCGGCAGCTCACCGCAGCCCAGATCGTCGAGCAGGCCATGCGCGTGCGGGCGCTGTGCGGCGACGGCCCGCGCCTGTCCAACGTGGTCTTCATGGGGCTCGGCGAGCCGCTGGCGAACTACCGCAACACCGTCACCGCGCTGCGGATTCTCAACGACGCGCACGGCATGCACATCGGGGCGCGGAAGATGACGGTGAGCACCGTCGGGCTGCCCGACGCGATGCACCGCCTCGCGGAGGAAGGCCTGCAGATCACGCTGGCCCTCTCGCTGCACGCCCCCACCGACGAGCTGCGCCGCGAACTGATTCCGTGGGCCGAGCGCGTGACGATCGCCGCGCTCATCGAGGCCTGCGGCTACTATTTCGCCAAGACAGGACGCGAGGTGACGCTCGAATACGTGCTGCTCGGCGGCGTGAACGACTCGGCCGACCACGCGCGCCAGGTGGCGGTGCTCTGCCGCGACATGCGCGCCAACGTCAACCTCATCCGCTACAACCCGGTCGCCGGCCTGCCCTACACCCGCCCGACGAGCGAATCCGCCCAGACCTTCCTGGAGATACTCCGCGAACGCGGCGTCACGACGCACCTGCGCCGCAGCCGGGGGCTCGATATTGAGGGGGCCTGCGGTCAGCTCCGCCGCCGCTTCGGCGAACAGGGCGCTGACGCCGCGCAGTGACCGCTCCGGCGTCGACCGGCGTCGCCCTATTCGCTCGAACCGTATTCCGCGGTGATCACCTGCAGGCGGTCGAGGATGCGCGCCCGGTCGGGATGCTCCGGATCCAGTTGCAGTACGATCCGCCAGGCCCGCGCGGCCTTCAGCGGTTCGCCCGCCTCCCAGTAGCGGTTGCCGAGCTGATAACGCAGCGGCACGTCGCGCGGCGCCTCGGCCAGGGCCTGCTCCAGGTGCGCGATGCACTGCGGCAGGTCGCCCCGATCGGCGTAGCGCTCGGCGACGCGGCGGTGGGCCTCCGCCATCGCCGCAGCCAGGGCGTCCCGATCCTGCGTGCGATGCGCTTCGCGCCAGCGCGCGATGAAGCCTACCAGATCGTCGGCGTGATAGGAGGCCTCGGCTGCATCGGTCCACGCCTGCCGACGCTCCTCATCGGTCAGCTCGAGATTGGGAAGATCCTCGACGAGCGCGTCGAAGCACCGCCCCGCCAGCGCGTACTGGCGGCCCGCGAGCCAGGTGCGTGCCTCGAGCAGGCGCACCTCCGGACCGTCCGCCCCCAGCGACCGCGCCCGCGTCACCTGGAAGGCGGCGGAGTCCGTGGCCGCCGCCCAGTACATTCCCGGCTCGCCGGGGATTTCCTCGATCAGCACGGTGTCGCCCACGCGCTGCCCGGGTGACCCGCTGGGCAGCGACACGCGCTGCACGTCCCCGTAGATCCGTCCGAGCCCGAAGTAGGCCAGGGCCAACCGGTAGTGTAAATCCCCATCGAGCACGCCCATTCGCCGCGCGTTGCGGAACTGGGCCAGGGCCAGCGCGTACTTGTGCTCGGCGATGTACACCTCGCCGAGCCGCAGGTGGTCGTCCGCGATCTCGTCCATCCGGATCGCTGCGCGCAGCTCCTCGCGGGCCTCGTCCCACTGGCGCTGGCGGCAGTACACGTCCCCCAGCAGGCGGTGCACCTCCGCGTCGGGTTCACCGGCGGCCAACTCCTCCAGCACCGCCTGGGCCTGAGCCACCTGGCCCTGCTTGAGCATTCGGCGGGCGGTCGCGACATCCGCGGGCGGAGCGTCCGCGAGCACGGGGGAGAGGGTGAACAGAGGGGCACACAACAGCATCCACCGACCGAGCCCCTGACCAAGGCGTGACGTCACCTGACTGCCCCATCTGCCTGCGTTCATCGGTGTCCTCCGCGAGTGTTCCACTGGCATTGTAATCGCGAATTGAGGGCTCACCAGCGTAGCGAGCCTGCTGGGGCGTCGTTATGCTCCTCGGGGTTGCGAGCGACGTGGACCCTCGATGACGGGAGAATTTCGTGTTGGATCATCGCGTGGTCATGGCAGTGCTCGCGGCAGCGCCGGCGCCGTGCCCGGCGTGGCTGATCTGGGTGCTCGGTATCGCCGCGCTGTCATTCGCCGCGGCTGCCGCCGGTTTGTGGGCGGCGTTGCGCGGAGCGCGGCGCGCCCATCTGGCGGCTCAGGTCGTCAACGCGCGGCATCGTGAACTGGCCGACAACCTGGGCGTGTGCGTGTGGATGCTCGACGCCCAGTCGCTCGAGCCGCTCTACCTCAATGCGGGTCTTGCCCACATCCTGGCCCGTGCTCCGGGCACCGTTTGCGGCCCTGGGCTGGCGACCGACGCGGTGCACGCCGACGATCGCGAGCGTGTGGCGGATGCGTACCGTGACGCGCTGGGCGCCGGCACGCTGTGCGTGGAGTACCGCGTACATGACAGCGCGGGGAGGCTGCGGTGGGTGCGCGACCGGGCGTGCGTGGTGCGCACGCACCAGGGTGTTGCGGCGCGGCTGGCGGGCATCACCGACGACGTGACCGACCGGCGGACGGCGGTGGACGCGCTGCGCGAGAGCCAGCGGGCGATGACCACGCTGTTCAGCAATCTGCCGGGGATGGTGTACCGCTGCCGCAACGATCCGCAGTGGACGATGGAGTTTGTCAGCGAGGGCTGCAGCGACCTTACCGGCTATCGCCCTGCCGACCTGATAGACAACGCCCGCGTGGCATACGCCGACATCATCCACTCGGCCGACCGGGACGCGGTATGGAAAAAGGTCCAACAGGGAATCAACCGCCGGGGACCGTTCGAGATCACCTACCGCATCGTCACCGCGACGGGCGACGTGCGCTGGGTGTGGGAGATGGGGCGCGGCGTTTTCGACGAGGCTGGCGGGCTGCTGGCGCTCGAGGGTTTCATCGCCGACCACACCGCCCGGCGGAGCGCGGAGCTGGCGCTGCAGGAGAGTGAGCAGCGCTACCGTTCGCTGGTCGAGAACGCGCCCATCGCGATTCTGATTCACCGCGAAGAGCAGTTCGTATTCGTGAACCCGGCGGCTGCGCGCATGCTGGGGGCGGCGTCGCCGCAGGAACTCGTCGGCCGCAGCATCTGGGACATCGTCCACCCGGACTTCGTCGACGTGGTACGGCCGCGCGTGGAGGCCATCTACAACCAGCAGCAGGCTCCGGCGGTCGAGGAGCGCTTCCGCCGGCTGGACGGCGAGGTGATCGACGTCGAGGTCACCGGCTCGCCGGTCGAGTTCGAGGGGCGGCCCGCGTCGCAGGCGGTATTCACCGACATCACGCACCGCAAGCGCGCGGAGGCGGAGCGCGTCCGGCTCGAGGCGCAGTTGCGCCAGTCGCAGAAGATGCAGGCGGTCGGGCAGCTTGCCGGCGGCGTGGCCCACGACTTCAACAACATTCTCACGGCCATCCTCGGGCACCTGGGTCTGGCCCGCGACGCCTTTGCGAAATCCCTGCCGGAAGAGCATCCCGGGCTTCGCGGGCTCGGCGAGGTGGAACGGGCCGCCAACCGCGCCGTCGCGCTCACGCGGCAACTGCTCACGTTCAGCCGCAAGGACGTGGCCCGGCCGCAGGTGCTCGATGTCAACGCGATCGTGCGCGACATGCGCAGCATGCTGCGCCGCCTGATCACGGAGAACATCGACCTGGAACTGACGCTGGCGCCCGACCTGCCCGCGGTGCGCGCCGACGCCAACCAGCTCGAGCAGGTGGTGCTCAATCTCGTGGTGAACGCGCGTGATGCGATGCCTCATGGAGGGCGCCTCGCCATCGCCACGCGGCGCATCACGCTCGACGCGGCCTACGCGGCGGGCCAGCCCGACGCCACGCCGGGACCGTACGTCCAGTTGTCCGTGAGCGACAGCGGACACGGGATCGACGCGGCGACGATCGAGCGGATTTTCGAGCCGTTTTTCACGACCAAGGACGTGGGTCAGGGCTCCGGGCTGGGGCTTGCGACGGTGCACGGCATCGTTCAGCAGAACGGCGGCCATGTTACGGTTTACAGCGAGCCGGGTCTGGGCGCGACGTTTCGCGTGTTCCTGCCGGCTGCCGAGGGCAGCGCCGGTGCGGAGGCCCCTGCGCCCCAGGCCGCGGAGGCCCTTGAGATTTCCCATGACGGCGAAACCGTACTCGTTTGCGAGGACGATCCGAGCGTGCGCCACCTCACCACGCAGATGCTGCGCAGCGCGGGCTACCACGTGCTGGCGGCTGCGACCGGGGCCGCGGCGCTCAAGGTCGCCCGGCAGCACACCGGGCGGCTCCACCTGCTGGTCACCGACGTGATCATGCCGGAGATGAACGGCCGGCAGGTCGCCAAGGCGCTCGCCGCGGAGCGCCCGGATCTGCGCGTGCTGTACATCTCGGGCTACACGTCGGATGTCATCGCCCACCAGGGGGTGGTGGAGGACGGCATCGACTTTTTGGAAAAACCCTTCAGCCAGGCGGACCTGCTCCGCCGCGTGCGCGAGGTGCTCGACCGCTCGCAGTCCGCACCATCCGACGACGGCGCTTGAGTCGCGCTACGGCCCGGTCAGAACGCTGGTGAACATCTCCAGGTCCGCCGCATCGATCATACTGTCCGGGCCGACCAGGTTGCCCGCGGCGCACGTACCACCGGCGGACTGGCCGAAGCAGCCCTGGAAGTACGCGAAGTCGAGCAGGTCGATCGCGCCGTCGAGGTTGAAATCGCCGTCGCCGTACGGAACGCATCCCGGTGCCGACTCGTCGCACCAGGTGCCGACCGAGCACGGCGCGCTACCGGCCTGACAATCGGCATTGACATCGCAGAACTCCGCGCCGTTGCAGAATAGGCCGTCGTCGCAGGCGCCGTCATCCGGCGTGTGATCGCAACTGTCCGATGCTTCGTTGCACGAATCCACGGTGCAGCCGATCCCGTCGTCGCAGGTGACCGGCGTACCCGGCTGACAGTCCTGCGTCGCGCTGCAGGTCTCCGCACCGTCGCAGTACTGGCCGTTGTCGCAGGCCCCGTCGTCGGGCGCGTGGTCGCAACTGTCGGTCGACTCGTTGCACGAATCCACCGTGCAGCCGATGCCGTCGTCGCAGGCGACCGGCGTACCCGGCTGGCAGTCCTGCGTGGCGCTGCAGGTCTCCACACCGTCGCAGTACTGGCCGTTGTCGCAGGCGCCGTCGTCAGGCGTATGGTCACAGCTATCCGATGCTTCGTTGCAGGAATCCACGGTGCAGCCGATGCCGTCGTCGCAGGTGACGGGGGTACCCGGCTGGCAACCGGCGGACACGTTGCACACTTCCACGCCATCGCAGTACTGGTTGTTGTCACAGAAGCCGTCGTCCGGGACGTGGTCACAGGAGTCGGTGGCTTCGTTGCAGGAGTCCACCGTGCAGGGGATGCCGTCGATGCAGACGACGAGCGCACCGGCCTGACACTGGCCGTATGCGTCGCAGGTCTCGTTGCCGTTGCAGTACAGACCGTCGCTGCATGCCGCGTTGCTGGTGCAGGCGCAGGCGGGGCAGGGTCCGCCGCAGTCGATGCGCGTTTCGCCCTGGTTGAGAATACCGTCACTGCACGTGGCTGCCGCCACGCACTCGAAGCCGGTGATCTGCAGGTCGTCCACCGCTGCCTCGACGATGGAGCCGGTGTTGTCCTGGGCGACGAAACGCAGCATCACCTGGGCCGTCGGCGTGATCACGCCGGCCACCTCGAATTCGTGGTAGAACCACCCGCCGGACGCCTCCAATCCGGTCGGGCCCACCGTCTCGACGTTGACCCACGACGATCCGCCGTTGTTGGAGATATCCACAACGAAGGTGTTGGTGCTCGGGTTGGAACCCTCGTCATTCGAATACCACCGCCAGTAGCCGATGGTGGCGCCGGCTGCACTCGACAGGTCGTAGACCGGCGACTTGAGGGTGGTCTTGCCGCCGTCGACGTCGTAGTCGCCGATTTGCGAGCCGGAGCGGTAGTCCGTCACCCAGCAGACCGTACCCGGGGCTGGCGTATGGTCATCCGCCGGTTGGGCCGCCGTGCTCTGCGGATCGTTGCGCGTCCACACGCCGGTCGTCGCGTTGTCGCCGGTGGCGCCGACGGACCAGCCCTGGTCCGTTTCCAGGTCGTCGGAGAGGAGATTGACGGTCGTGCCCACCTGCGCGGAGTAGACGAGGGTCGGGGCATTGCCGGGCGAGGCCACGGCGCCGGTGGTGGTGCCGGTGGCGGTGAGGTAGAACTCGGGCGTGTCGCCGCAGCCTGCCGCCGGCAGGGTCGCCGTGTAGGCATTGCCGCTGACAAAGCTCAGCGGCGACGGCTGGTACGCCCCCCCGTCGAAACGATAGTTGAGCGTGGCGCTGCCGGGCACGACGGTCTCGCCGAAGGACTGGATCTGAACGTCGAACGTCGTCGGCGTGCCGGGCGCGACCGTGGAGGGCGCCCCGTTGGGCAGGGAGATGGTCGTGCCGACGACGGTCGCGCCGTCACCCACGAGCGAGAAGGTCTGCGGGCCCTGGGGCACGTTGTAGCCGTACACTTCGATGGTCCAGGTGCCGGCTGCCGGGTTGGCGACGTACACCTGCTCGATGTTGTCCACGTGGTTGGCCTGCGTGCGGACGGCGGGTGCGCTGGGGTTGGCCAATCCACCGAGCGTCCACGGGAAGCGCCGGGTGCCGGACGGATCGTACACGCGCAGGTCGAGGTCGTTGACCAGCGCCGGGCTGACGTTGGGGGTGCCGGGCACGTCGTCCCAGGCCAGCGTGGTCTTGAACACGGCGGTGCCGGCGTTGACGGTGATGGTGCGCGAGTACACCTCGCCCTGGGAGATGCTGTTTTCGACGAACGCGCCGCTGCGCATCAGGTCGATCGCCGCCTGGATGCGGATGGAGCCGTAGCCGAACTGGTAGTCGGGGCCGGCGTTGCCGCGATCGACCGCGCTGTGGGCGAGCCAGGCCTTGAGCGTCGAGTTGCGGAAAAGCGGCTCACTCGGGAACTGGGCCTTGTAGTCCTGGATGAGCAGCGCCGAGCAGCCCGTCACGGTCGGCGTCGCCATCGACGTGCCGCAGTAGGTGACGTAGGCGGTGTTGCTCGCGTCGCTGCAGGAGGTCACGCCGCCGTCGCCGTTCGTCTGGCACCCCGGCGCCGCGACGTCCGGCTTGAGCCGATCGTCGTCGGCCGGCCCCCAGCTCGTGAAGCTGGTGATCGAATCGTCGTTGGAATTGACCGCACCGACCGTGATGTGGTTCTTCGCGCAGGAGGGCGGAGCCGTGGTGTGGTACGTGGAGCCGCAGGTCGACACCTGCCGTTCGTTGCCGTTGGCCCAGATCATGCGCATCGGCGCCCCCAGGCTGCCGCGGGCGATCGCGTCGATCACCGTGCTGGTCACGCCGTAGTCGCCCTCGTAGGAGCAGGGAAATCCGTTGACCGACGTGTTCGTGCCGATCGAGGCGTTGGAGATGACCGCGCCGTACGTGTTGATCGCCTGGTTGAAGTCGCTCTCGATATCGCCGGGGTTGGTGTAGAGGAATACGCCGCTGCCGTCGTACTGGAAGCCGTAGGACTGCAGCGTGACGCCCGGGGCCATGCCCTTGTAGTTGCTGTTGGCCACGCCGGCGCCGCCGATCGTGCCCGACACGTGCGTCGGGTGCGTGTCCATTCCGGAACCGTCGCGGACGAAGAGTCGCCCCTGGAAGTCCACGTGCGTCGAGCGCGCCGTGCCGCCGTCGTACACGAGCACGGTCACGCCGGAGCCGTCGAGGTTGTACGGCGCCGCCTGCACGATATCCGCCTGGGTCAGCGCGCGGTTCTCCGCGTTGTCCGTGCTCATCCGCGGCAGTGCCGGCTCGATGTACTGCACCGCGTCGTTGGCGGCGAGCGTGTCGATCGCCGACAGGGGCAGTTCGATGACGGCCCCGTTGACACTGAAGAGCTGCTGGCGCACGACGGCGCCGGCGGAAGTGGCCACGGCCCAGCCATCCAGCGCGGGCACGTCGGGATGGAACAGCACGTAGGCGCCGATCCAGGTGTCATCCGGTTGGGGGGCGACGGCGTCGACCGGCACGGGCACTTCCGCCCAGTCCGGCTTGTCCGGCGTCGTGAGCATCGGGCTCAACTTCCACACCGGCTGAATCGACTGCGCGTCGATCAATGTTGCCTGCCGGGTGAGCGCGGCGGAATCGGCGCCCGCGGGCGCGACCGAGGCGAAGAAGGCGTTGTCACCGAGGTAGCTGAGCAGGTTGACGCCGGCTTCCGTGAGGTCCGCGCGGCGCGCGTCGGTCAGCGGTTCGCTGAACTGGACGACGAAGTGGTGCTCGGCGCTGCGCTGGTTCACCTGGGCCAGCGTGGCGATCACCTGCTCTGGGGTTTTACCAGAACGCGGGGCCACCCCCGTGCGCCAGCGCACCTGGGCGGAAGCCTGGACCGTCCAGCACAATACGAGCGCACAAGTGAGCGCACCGATCTGCCAGCGCGCAGACTCCTCCAGGCATCGACGCCGTCGCCACATCATGTCAGTATCTCCGAAGGATGGATTTCGCCCCCGCAAAGGCAGCGCTAGTAACCACACACCTCCGTTATAACGGGCGGTACAGCGGGACCCAAGCGTCTCTTCAAACATGTCCGCGGCGTTTCCGGAAGATGTGGCGGGCAAGTCCGCCGAGGGCGCGACACACAGTGGTCTGCGCGCAGCACGAACGGCGCACGCGCCCATAATCCGGCGTCGGACTGACGGAGCTGCAAAGCGCGGATGATGCTCAGAATGGCGCAGTGGGCGGCGGCCCCGCGGCGGGGTACGGCGGCGTGCCGCATTCCGGACAAACTCCGCTGACGTTACCGTGCAGGTTGTAGCCGCAGGTGCGGCAGAACGGCCCCGCCGGATCGTCGGGGAAGAAACGCCAACCGGGCCCGATTTGCTCGAGAAAGTACAGCGGATATGCCTGGGCAAAAACCCAAAGCGGCAGCAGGATCACCGTGCCGATGTAGGGCAGCATGGCGATGCAGCACGTCAAGAGCATGACCACGATGGCGACGATGGCAATCGCCATACCCAGCACGAACTTCATCAGCATGTACAGGAATATGGTCCAGCCATGGCCCGCGAGCACCTCGCGGCGCACCGTCGCCCACGCCGTGCGGAAGCCTTCACCGTGCAGGTACATCGTCGGCACGACGAAATCCCGGATGACGAACTGCACCACGGCCATCGCGATCGCAAACGGAATGAACAGCACCAGCCCCAGACCCAGGGCGATTCCCGCCTGATCGCTGAAACGGCCGGCGGCCATGTCCGGCCAGGCGACTGCGAGGCAGATGCCCCCCACCAGCGCGCTGAAGCCCAGTCCGATGAGCGTGAGCACGAGGTAGACGCGGAAGAGGCGGTTGGCTGGCCGGCGCAGCGCGTGCCACGGTTCGACCACCGCGCCCCGGTTGCGCACCACGCCGTCGATGAACATGAACTTGCCCCGGCAGTGCAGCCAGGTGAAGAGCAGGGTGAGGCCGATGCCGATGATCAGGACGAGCGCCCCGACCGGAATCAACCAGTCGAGGTTGGCGTGGAACCAGTGGCGGGCGCTGGTGAGGTTGCCGCCCCACGGCGGCCGGCCGCCCTTGCGGTACTGGAACCCCGACCCGGCGCCGCCCTCGCCGAGCATCGCCAGGAACGCGCAGAATCCGAGTGTGAACCACTTGCCCGCTTCGAACGGCTGAAAGCAGACGCGTTTGGTTCGGTCGAGGGCGAGACCGACGGGTCGGGTGACGGACAAGGGCATCGGGCTGGCTCCTGGGGCTCTCGGGGCGTCGTCGCCATGGTAGCTCTTCCGCCCCAGCCCGGGCGATGAGAAAGCCGGGGGCTGTTTGTAGCGGGTGCTGCGTGGCGGGCACGGCAACCGGAGGTGCACGGCGCTGGTTCGTGCCACGGGGTGCCTGCATCCGCCCCGCCGTCACCGGCGACATTTCTCCCATCTTCACAGCCCGCACCGACCCTCGCGACCGCGGACCGCGTTCCGTCCGCCGGTTGCCCCGGTATACTGGTCCCTTCGTGCAACGTTTTCCTGATGGCCCCCTACGGAGTCCACGCCGCCATGCGCGACAAGATCGAGAAGCTCTTTCCGGAACTGGCTGAAATCCACGACACCAAGCTCCGCGACCAGGTCATCGCCGTCTGGGAGGAGTCCATCACCCGGGGCGGATGGCAGCCAGCGGAGCTCGAGGCGATCCCGTTTACGCTCCTCGCCGGCAAGATCGAGATGAAGTTCATCGAGCACGTGCGGTCGTGCGTGCAGATGTGCCTCGCGGTCGAGAAGGTGCTGAAGGGCATCTGGGGCGACCGGGTGCCGATTCAGCACGACCACCTCGTGGCGGGCGCCCTGCTCGCCGACGTGGGCAAGCCGCTGGAGTACGATCGCAAGGAGGGCAAGCTGGTGAAGGGGCACTACGGCGACATGCTGCGCCACCCGTTCAGCGGCGTGGGGCTGTGCTTCAAGCACGGGCTGCCCGAGGAGGTCATGCACATCGTGGCGACGCACTCGAAGGAGGGCGACCACGTGCAGCGGACCATCGAGTCGATCATTTTCCACCACGCGGACTTCATTGACTTCGACATCGCGAAAGCGATTGGGAAATGATAAATTAGGAATGATGAATGACGAATGACGAGTGACGAATGACGAATGACGAATGGGCCCGTGCCGTGCGGACAGCCGCGCCATTCAGGGTCGGCGCCTTGAACGGCACGAATCACCAGCAGGCATCACCCCATTCATCATTCATCA
Source organism: Phycisphaerales bacterium (assembly GCA_020639115.1). Taxonomy (GTDB): domain Bacteria; phylum Planctomycetota; class Phycisphaerae; order UBA1845; family UBA1845; genus JACKHG01. The sequence continues at coordinate 21,699 of JACKHG010000018.1, read as the reverse complement.
TTCCGCATTCATCATTCAAGGAGCCTGATATGGGTCAGACGTTGATTGAAAAAATCGCCAACCGCTACGCGGTCGGCCTGAAGCCCGGCCAGAAGGTCCACGCCGGCGACTACCTCTCCATCCGCCCCAAGCACGTGATGACCCACGACAACACGTCCGCGGTCATTCCCAAGTTTGCGGCGATCGGGGCGACGAAGATCCACGATCCGGGCCAGCCGGTGTTCTGTCTCGATCACGACATCCAGAACATGAGCCCCGAGAACCTCGCGAAGTACGCCAAGATCGAGGCCTTCGCCAGGAAGCACGGCATCGCCTTCTACAAGGCCGGCAGCGGCATCGGCCACCAGATCATGGTCGAGGAGGGCTTCGTCACGCCCGGATCGCTCGTCGTCGCCAGCGACTCCCACTCCAACCTCTACGGCGGGGCTGCGGCGCTGGGCACGCCCGTCGTACGGACCGACGCGGCCGCGATCTGGGCCACCGGCAAGACGTGGTGGCAGGTGCCCCCCATCGCGAAGGTGACGCTCACCGGTTGCCTGCAGCCCGGCGTGGTCGGCAAGGACGTGATCATCGCCCTTTGTGGAAAATTCAACAACGACGAGGTGCTCAACCACGTCTGCGAGTTCGTCGGTGACGGCGTGGCGGGCCTTTCCATGGACCAGCGTCTCACCATCGCCAACATGACGACGGAGTGGGGCGCGCTGGCCGGCGTGTTTCCGTTCGACGCGGTGCTCCGCGAGTATCTCCACGCCCGCGCCGACCTCTACGCCGCGCGCGGCGACGATCCGCCGCGCTTCAGCCGCCCCGACGTCGAGACGTGGTGGCGCGAGCGGCTGGAGGCTGATGCGGACGCGTTCTACGCCAAGGAACTCACGCTCGACCTCGGGCAGGTGACGCCGCACGTCGCGGGTCCCAACGAGGTCAAGACGATCACGGCGCTGCCGGACATTGAGCGAAAGCAGGTGAAGATCAACCGGGCCTACCTGCTGAGCTGCGTGAACGCCCGCTTCGAGGATCTCTGCGAGGCGGCCGAAGTACTCAAGGGCCACAAGATCGCCCCGCACGTCTCGATGTACGTGGCAGCGGCCTCGGCGAGCGTCGAGGAGCAGGCCCGCAAAGCCGGTGTCTGGGACACGCTGACGGCTGCGGGGGCCAAGACGCTGCCGCCGGGGTGCGGGCCGTGCATCGGCCTCGGCGAGGGTACGCTCGAGGCTGGGGAGGTGGGCATCAGCGCCACCAACCGCAACTTCCAGGGCCGGATGGGCTCGCGCGAGGCGAAGGTGTATCTTTCCAGCCCGGCGGTGGTCGCCGCGTCCGCGGTCGCCGGCTACATCAAGGCCCCGATGACGATCGACACCGGGTACATGGACGCGACGATCACGGTCAACGCAGCCGCCAGCGCGCCCGCGGACGTCGAGGTCATTGATGGATTCCCATCATCGGTGACGGGCCGCGTCCTGCTGCTGCCCAAGGACAACCTCAACACCGACGGCATCTACGGCAAGGACGTCACGTACCGGGAGGATCTCACCCCCGAGCAGATGGGGGCGGCGGCCATGCTCAATTATGATCCAGAGTTTCAGAAGATCGCCAAGCGAGGCGACATCATCGTCGGCGGATCCAACTTCGGCACGGGTTCGTCGCGCGAGCAGGCCGCGACGGCGCTGGCCCATCGCGGCATTCAGCTGGTCATCGCTGCGTCGTTTTCGCAAACCTACGCGCGGAACGCCTTCAACAACGGCTTCATCGTGATCGAATGCCCCGCGCTCGTCGATGATCTGCGGCAGCGCTATGCCACGGACGTGTCAGCCGGCAAGCGTACGATCGCTACTGATGAAAAACTTTCGATCGACTACGCCCGGTCGGAGATGACGTTTGCCGGCAAGACCTACAGCTTCCCAGCACTGGGCACGGTTCCGCAGCAGTTGATCGTGTTTGGCGGCGCCGAGGCGTGCGTCGCGGCTGAACTGAAGGGACTGTAATCTCGACCGATTGTGACGGGACTACCGTTCTGGCGACTTGTAGCGGTTATGACGGATAGGCGAAATCTGCCGGAAAAAACTTGGCAACTCAGTGGGTGTCTTGGGGCTCGAGTTGCGGTAGACTGAGCGGACTGAACTTCACGCGCGTCTCTTGCAGCGCGATGCGGTTTTTATGGCGGGCTCGTCGGGCTGGAGGAGGACCGATGGGCTCGCCTCTCTTATGCGCCCGGGGCAAATACCCGCCCCCACGATTCCCCTGGATAATTCCCAATGGGCTCCGCCTGTGTGGCGGCGCGGCTATTCGGCCGGCTCGGCGGGCTTCTCGTCCACCGCGGGCGCGGCCTTCGCCGGTCGCCGTTCGCGCAGCACGCGGATGGGCAGTTCCGCGTCGGGATGCACGGACAGGGTGCGCTGCGGGAAGGGGATTTCGATGCCGGCCTCGCGGAAGCGCCGGTCGATTTCGTAGCGCATGTCGATCATGGCGAACCAGCGGTCACCCGCGGTCGGGTACCAGCAGGCCAGGGTGAAGTCGAGGCTGTTGTTGCCGAAGTTGGTGAACCACACGGCCGGCTCGGGATCGAGCAGCACGCGGGCCTCCTTGCGGGCCACCTCCAGCAGGATCTGGCGGACCTTCTGCACGTCGCTGCCGTAGGCCACGCCCACGTCGAGCTTGCCGCGGATGCGCGAGTCCTGCAGCGTCCAGTTGACGACCTTGGAGGTGACGAAGTCAGAGTTGGGAATGACCAGATCGATGCCGTCGACGGAGCGTACGCGCGTCGAGCGCATGCTGATTGCGGTGACTTCGCCGAGGTCGTCGCCGACCATGACCAGGTCGCCGACCTTGACGTGCCGCTCCGCGAAGATGATCAGGCCGCTCACGAAGTTGACGATGAGTGGCTGGAGCCCGAGGCCGAGTCCCAGGCCCAGGCCGCCGAGCAGCACGACGAGCGCCCCGAGCTCGATGTGCATGACGCGCAGGCCGATGTAGATGCCGACGGTCACGAGGGTGTAGCGCAGCAGCGTGTTGATGGTGGCCTGGGCCGCCTTGTTCACGTGCCCGTACACCGGGTAGATCTTGTTGGTCAGGGTGCGCACGACGAGCTGCGAGATCTTGAACGCCAGGAAGATGACGAGCAGGCCAAGCAGCACGCGGCCCACCGTGATCGGCAGGCGGCCCGAGTCCGCCGGGGGCGCGACGAGTTCGTACGCGAAGAGCTGCCGGGCGTTGGTCTCGGTCATGCCCCAGGCGGTCGCGACCCACGCGAGTGCTCCGAGCCACACCACCCACTGGCCGATCGCCGCGAGCGAGGTGAGCATGAGCCCCCACTCGCGTGTTTCGTACTGGCGCAGCATCTCGTCGATGCCGTACTCCTTCGAGGCGCCGGTGGTCTCCTCCGCACCGGCGTCTTCGCCCTCCCCCGACGCGGTCCGGCGATGGATGAAGTCGTGCAGCATGCTCGCGATGAGCGCGGCCAGGACGAGCGCCGCAAAGGTGTGCATCAGGTTGAGGATGATGAAGGTCGCGAGCGCGTCGTAACCGATGACCTCGAGCACGAAGAGCGCGATGCACAGCAGCAGCATGAAGGGGTACGAGCGCATGATGAAGCCGAAGAACAGCGGCCGCCGCAGCGCGAACGCCCGGCCCATCACGCGCACGACCGTCTGCCGGTGCCGCGCGAAGATCACCAGCACGAGCAGGGCCAGGGCGATGAACGTCGTGCGGATCGCCTCGGCGATGTGCGGCGCGAGATCGAGGATCTCCATCACCATCACGACGGTGATCACCGGCATGGTCAGCCACCACAACGCCGACAGCCAGAAGCGGTAGTAGCTGGCCACGACGTTGGAGCAGGGAATGATGCGGTAGCGCGGCTTGCCGGAGCGGAACAGCCGCTTGATGAGCGCCCGCGTGACCGTTGCCACGAGGATCACCACCAGCAGGCGGATCACGACGGCGCGCAGATCCGCCGAGAGGTCGTTGTCCTGCCAGGCGAAGAAGAGCGCCAGCAGCGTGGGAATCCCCACAGGCACGACCATCGCCAGCATCCGCAGCACCTGGATGTGCACGCGATCGTTGAGGTGCACCTCAGCCGCTTCGGTCTCCGCCAGCTTCGCCGAGACCTTCTCCTCGTGTACGTCGGACGCCCGCCATAATCTGCGGGCCAACAGCACGCCGCCGATGGCCGCAACCACCAGAGACAGCGACCAGAGGATGACCACGCTGCGGTCGTGCCGTTGCAGGCGCTCGCGCGAGGTGGTGGCGGCCCGCGTCAGATCGCTGCGCAATTCGCCGAGGCTGAAGCGGTCGAGCGCCGTGCGCCAGAGCTGGATGACGTGCGGTCCGCGGGCCAGCGTGTACGCCCAGAACAACTTCTGGCGGGTTTGCTCCAGGTGGGTGTTGAAGGTCTGCAACTGCGCGAGCATTTCCGAAAGGCGATTGATGATCAGCGTCTGCCGCTCGATCACCGCGCTGATCACCGAGTCCAGCGCCGGCCGGTGATCCGCCGCCAGCTCGGCCATGAGCTGGTCGTAGCGGGCCCGCTCCTCGGCGGTATCGATCTTGGGCAGTGCCGCGCGGAGTTCTTCGTCCGCTTCCTTCAGACTGTCGAGCACCGCCTCCTTCTGCTCGTACATCTGCTCGAGTTCGCGGCGGGCCTGGTCGAGGCGGATCGCGTACTCTTCACGCCGCCGGTCGTAGTCCTCGATGTACTGCGTGAGCTGGTGGTAGGCGTCGGTTTTTTCCGCACCGGTCGTGCGGTCGAGCCGTTCGAGCAGCCGCTTGTAGCGATCGCTGATGAGCTCGATGTCGTGGGCGAGGTCGGTGCCCTCCAGGTCGCGCAACTGGTCGCGCAATCCGGGAATCTGGGTGCCGAACTTCCAGCGCCCGTTCATGATCGCCTGGCGGACGCGCCAGTAGGCCTTGCCATAGTCGGTCGTCGCCGCGGCGAGCTCGCGTTCGATCTCCTCGCGTTGTTCCTGGGCGCTGTCGCGCGCGACCCGCCCGCGGAAGTCCGCCAGCGCGCTGCTGTACTCCTGCAGAACCGGAATGATCGCATCCGCAGCCGCCGACTCGAGGTTCAGGACGACCTTGTCGACCGCGAGTTGCTCGATGCGCAGGCCTGCCAGGAAGACCTGCCAGGCGAGTTGCCGCGTGTTCAGTTCGCGGACCCGCTGCTGCGTCTGTGCATCGAGGGGCGTCTCGCCGCTGGGCGACGCGCTGGGCGACGGCGCCGGCGTGGGTGACGGCCGGGCGAGGGCATTGGTGAGCGCCTGCCGGGCTTCGGCGAGCCGGGTGGCGGCATCCTGCTCCTGGGCGGTGAACTGCTTGAGTGCCTTCTGGCGGGCTGCCTGCTGGGTGACGGTCGTCTCCGCGAGGGTGCGGATCTTCTCGTACTCGTCCGCCGTTTCCTCGCGCAGCCTGGTGCGGCGTTCCTCCACCCAGTTGCCGGGGCTGAACGCGCGCAGCTGCTTGGTCCGCTGGCGGTACTCTTCGAGTTGTGCGTTGCGCGCCGCGATGCGATCCGCGGAACCCAGCTCCGCGGCTGACTTGTGCGCGGCGACGTAGGCTTCGAGCTGCTTCTGGGCCGTCTCGAGGGTTCCGCGCAGCGCGGCTGCCGCATCGGAGATCGCCTTCTGAGCGGGAGCCGCGTCGTCCGGCGCCTTGAGTTTCTCCAGGTCGGCGAGCCGCTGCTTGATCTTCTCCTGCAGGGGCGGCACGTCCTCCGGGCGTTTCGGCGGATTCTCCGGCGTGACGACGGCGGCGGTGCTGTCGGCGGCGGCTGCCTCGATGGGTGACGGCGTGGGTGTCGGAGCGGGCGTCGGGGTGGGTGCGGCGGGCGTCTCCCCCGCCGGTGCGACGGCATCGGGCGCGGTGCCAGCCGGTGCTTCCGGAGCGGGCGAGGCTGCGGGCGCGGGCGTGGCGGCGCCGGCGGTACCGGCGTCCGCCTGGGCGTGGACCAGCGTCGGGGTCCACCCCAGGAAGCAACAGGTCAATAGCGCTGCGATGGCGCCGCGGCGTCCGGGAGTGATTCGCTTGCGGTTCATGGGGGTGCGATTATAGATGGTGGTTACCGCCGCTCAACCTGCAGTGGAGGGCGGCAAACGCGGCTAGACGGTCGCGGTGGCCGCCGGCGCACGCTGCGCGGCGGAGCCCTTGCCCATCACCTCGGCGACGGCCTGCGGAATGCCTTCCTCGTAGGGGATGGTCGACTGCCAGGCGAGGACGCGACGTGCCTTCATGCAGTCAAAGAAGGTCTTGCGGCCCATGAGCCACACGGCGTAGCGGGTCACGAGCGGCGGCTTGCGCTGGTGGGTCAGGTGTCCGAAGATTTCCATCGCGAAGGCCGCGTTGTACGCGACGCCGTAGGGCACGCGGCGCGTTATCGCCGGCAAGCCCATGGCTTTCGCCACCATGTCGAAGTACTGCTTCTGCGTGAGGACGCCGTCGTTGCTGCAGTTGAACGCCTCGCCGGCGCCGGCGCCCGCCTCGGCGGCTGCGATCGCCGCTTCTGCGACGTTGGCGGCGTGGGCGACGTTGAGGCGGTTGTTGCCCTCGCCGATCAGCTTGATTTTTCCCTTGCGGATGGAGTCGCAGAGGCGCGACAGCGTCGCGCGGTCGCGCGGGCCGTACAACCAGCTCGGGCGGATGACGGTGGCGACGACGTCGCCGCGTTCGTGCGCCGCCCAGACCAGCTTTTCGGCCTCGACCTTGGCCCGGCTGTAGTAGCTCCACTTGTGCAGGTTCACGCCCAGCGGCGCGGACTCGTCGATCACCAGGCCGGCCTGGTTGGGATGGCCGTACGCGCTGATCGAGCTGATGTGCAGGAAGCGCTGCACACCCGCCGCGGTTGCGGCGCCGAGCAGGTTGCGCGTGCCCTCGATGGTGATGGCCACGAACTCCGGCCAGGGACCCCAGTCGCCCACGCGGGCGGCGGCGTGGTAGACCCGCGTCACGCCCGCGCACGCGGCCTGCAGCGACGCGGCATCGGTCACGTCCCCGGTCGCCAGCTCGACGCCCAGGCTCTCGAGGAAACGCGTATCGCTGTTGGGCCGCACGAGAGCCCGTACGCGCCGGTCCCGGCGCACCAGTTGCTCGGCGATGTGACTGCCGAGCAGTCCCGTTCCGCCGGTCACCAGATTGATCGCCTTCTGATCCTGCACCGCCACCGGAAAGCCTCGCTTTGTTTGTGGGTATGAAGCCGCCCTACGCGCCAGACGGCACGATAATTGGCTCGCGTACCGCGGTCAAGCCAGGGCGCGCAGCGGCGGCCGGCGGTGCGGTTGGAGGGTGTGGCCGCGCGCTGGTGGAAACAATCGCAGGATCAGAAGTCGATCTTGTCGGGATCGAAGTCGCTGCGTGTGAGGCCCTGGTTGAGCTGCACGTCGGAGAAGACGTAGCTGCCCAGCAGGTCGCGGCCCTGCGTATCGGCGTAGGAGTAGACCGCGGTGGGCAGTTTCCATTCGCGGTCGATGTGCAGCACGAGGAGCCGGTCGGGGTAGTAGGCCTCGTCGCCGTTGTAGGGCAGGCGGCGTTCGAAGACGAACGTGGGACGGCCGTCGATCGTGCCCTCGCCGACGAACGCGAAGTCGAGTTCGCCTGCGGCCAGGGCCTTTTCGGAGAACTTGAGGATCACCTCGAGCGTGCGCTCGAAGCCGAACTGGTCGATGGTGCGGCGCGAGGCGGCCCGGGCCCGCTTGCCGTGCACGGGCTGCTGGATGCGTGGCACGAGGGCGCGGAGGATGGCGCCGCCCGGCTTGGCCCAGACCATGGCCTCGCCGTCGGCGTTGGTCCAGGCGCCGTCCACGTAGAGGGCGCGCTTGCACTCGCGGACGTTCTCCACGAAGGTCATGTCGACGCTGTAGGGGTTTTCGCGAAAACGCACTTCGGCGACCTGCGGGGCGAGCAGCTTGCCGTCGATCTGCTCCTGCTTCTCGAACTGGCAGACGTAGTCGTGCACGCTGCGCCGGTAGTGATCGAGGCACTTCTGGATGTACGCGAGCGGATCGCGGCGGGCGAGGTCCACGTCGGAACCGGTGAGCGCAGCCGCGCTGGTCACGACGGCGGAGGCCGGCGTGGTGTCGGGCATTGCCGCCAGCGTGGAGCCGGGATCGACCGCCGCCTGGTGGCATTGCAGGCTGAGCGCGGTGACTACGAAAACAGCCATCGCCATGCGTGAGCGTTGTACGTTCATCTTCTGCGAATCAAACAAGGTTCGGGTGCGCTTCAACATTCCTCGGTATCCTTTCCGAGATCACCGGCGAACGTGCCGATGCCGGTGGGGCACGCCGTAAGCTTTTACCTCATTCGGCGATCTGCGCTGCAGCGCTGCTCCGGCGCGCATTCATCGGCAGATCGGCGCGAATTCCTGCAGCCAGCCCGCGGGCGGCCTTACAGCCGAGTTACGGGGCGGCGCTGGCTCATTTCCTGCCTGCGAAGGCCCGACGCTCGCCCCCTCCGGCAGGGTTCCGTGGGCACGGATTATAGCACGAACGCCCGCTCGCTCCAGCATTTCGTGGGATGTGTCCCGATCGCGTCAGGCGCTGGGGACCGGCCGTGCGACCGGAAGTCTCACTTCGAATTCTGTACCCTCACCGACAGCCGACATGACGTGGATGGAACCGTGCAGCACCTTGAGGATGCCATGGGCCACCGCGAGGCCCAAACCGCGGTTCAGCGAGTGCCCGGAGGCGATCCGATCCTTGGTGCTGTAGAACGGTTCGAAGATGCGCGTGACTGTTTCTTCGTCCAGACCGCATCCGGTGTCGCCGACGCGCACCATGACATTCTGGTCATTGAAGTCCGTGGAGATGCGGAGAACCCCACCGCCCGGCATCGCCTCCACCGCGTTGTCCACCAGGTTCGAGAGCACGGTGAGCATCGCCGCACGCGGCACCTCGATGATGGGAATGGGTTTCACGTCCACGTCGAAACGGATGTTGGAATCCCGCAGCCGCTCCTCGGTGCGGCGCACGAGGTCGATCACCACCTCGCCGAGTTCGCCGAGATTGGCGTCCCGATATCCGCCTTCCGCAAAGGCCAGCAGGTTGTCGACCAGACCGGTCGCGCGAGTCAGTGCTTGTGCGGTTTTTTCCAGGACGCGCAGGACCAGCGCCGGATCCTTGCTCGCCAGGGCGAAATCCACGCTGGTGACGACGCCGCCGAGGATGTTGTTGAAGTGATGCGACAGCGCCCCGGCCATCTCGCCCAGGGCCGCCATCTTGGACTGCTGCGCGAGCCGCCGCTCCAGCACCACCCGATTCGAGATATCCCGAATGACGGCCAGCGCCCCGATGCGGTCGCCCGAGGGCGCATCCACCGGCGTGATGATCGCTGCCACCCGGCGGCTCACACCGTGGTGATCCCGGGCCTCGAAGGTGAACTCGGTCGTCTCGCCGTGGGTCAGGGCGTTCGCCCCCGCCTTGCGGGCCTGCTCGCGCTGCTCCTGCGGCACGATGTCCCACCACTCCGTACCGAGCATGTCCTCGGCCCGCGCCCCGAACATGCGGTAGGCGGCGTGGTTCCACCCGATGATCCGGCCGTCGGCGTTGGCCGCGACCATGGCCATCCCCGCCTGGTCAAAGACCCGGCGATAAAAGGCGTCGGTCGGTGATTCAACAGGCGGGCCGCTCACGATCGGTCACTTGATGCGGGTGGGCTGTGCGGAAATGCACAGCACGGTTTCGAACTGCTGCAGGTTCATCGTCGCGTCGAGCCAGCAACTGCCGAGCACAAAACCGGCAGCCGCAGCCGCGCTGGGGCCGATGACCACGTATTCTCCAGGGCCGAGGTCCACGTCGACCGCCAGCTCGTGAAACACCCGGCCGGTGGGATCGCGGACCATGACGATCTCGCCGTCACGCTCCACCGGCTTGGCCTCCCCCTGCTGCTCGGTGAAGGCCGGCACGATGCGCAGCCGCACGCGGCGCGGATCGTCGGTGTCCAGGGTGTACTCGATGCGGAACGTGCGCTGCCCGGCGTTGAAGGTCCCGCCGCCCATGCCGCCGCCCCGCCGATGCAGGAAATACCCGGTGCCGTCGGCGATCGCGCCCAGCGGCAACGTCAGCGGCGTCCCATCCTGGGCGGTGCGCGCGACGCGGTTCACCTTGGCTCCGTTGCGTTCGAAGATCGCGCGCAGGGCCGGCCAGTCGGCCTGATCGCCCTTGCCGATGCGAAAACCGTTGCGGGCCAGCAGCGCGGTCAGGCCGGGGTCCCCCAGCGACTCGTTGAGGTGGTTCCAGACCTTGCCCGCGTTGCGCGTTTCGGTCACGGGCACGTCGACGCGCATCAGGTCGAAATGCACGCCGAGGACAAAAAGGCCGTCGTCACCGGCGCTCGCGGCGGTCTGCGCATCACCCTCGGCCGCCGCGTCGGCCATGCCTTCGCCGGGCGCTGCCCACTCGTCGCTCAGCGCGGGCGCCGGGGTAGGCTCCGGCGAGTGTTCATGCGGCGCGATTTCCCAGGTGCGCACGTCCCACCAGTTGTCGGCACAGCCGGCTGCTCCGCACGCTACGGCGGCTACGAGGCCCAAAATGATGGCACGGGCGAGGGTCATGGTCCTGCGGATGGTGTACGCGACGGTGCTGCGGAACGCAAGAGAATACCGGCGAACGGGCGGGTGTTGGGCGCCGCGGGCGTCAGTACACGCGGCGCTGGCGCGCCGACGGGATGTCGAGCTGCTGGCGGTATTTCGCCACGGTCCGGCGGGAGATGGCGGTTCCGCGCTGGCTGAGCATTTCGGCGATCTGGTCGTCATTGAGCGGGTTCTTCTTGTCCTCTTCCTGGATGATGCGTTCCATCGCGACCTTGACGCTGTCCCAACTGGTGGATTCTCCGCTGGAGGTGGTCATGCCCCCGGTGAAAAAGTAGCGCATGGGGAAAATACCGCGCGGCGTCTGCATGTACTTGCCCGCGACCGTGCGGCTGATGGTCGACGGATCGCACTCCAGCTCCTCGGCCAGGTCGCTCATGCGCAGCACGCCCAGCGCCTCCGGTCCGCTGTCGAAAAACTCGCGCTGATGCTCGACGATGTGCTCGGCGACGAGCTTGAGCCGCTCGCGGCGGAACTTGATCGCGTCCATCAGCGCCGTCGCCGACTCCACGTGCGACTTCACGAACTCGCGGACGTTCTTGTCGTCCGCCTTCTCCTTGAGCAGTTCGAGCACGGAGGGCGAAATCCGCAGCCGCGGGCTGCTGGATCGCGTGAGCCGCACCTGCAGCCCCGCCCCGGACTCCGCCGGCTCGACGATGACGTCCGGCTGGATCGGCGGGACCTCCCGCTCCACCACCGTGTAGCCCGGGTGCAGATTGAGCGTCGACTGCATCGCCTTGACCGCCTCGGTGATCTCGCCAATGGAGTAGCCGGTGGCCTTGGCGATGGCTGGGTAGCGATTGCGCACGACGTCGTGGAGATGGTGCCGCACGAGGTCTTTTTCGATCCGGTTGTCGCCGGGCAGCGCCTCGAGCTGGAGGAGCAGGCACTCCTGGTAGTCGCGGGCCGCGACGCCGACGGGGTCGAGCTGCTGCACCAGGGCCAGCGCCCGCTCCACCGTACCGGGATCGAGCGGCGGATGGGCCCGCGATGCGACGTCGGTGATCTGCGCCCGCAGGTACCCGTCGTCCTCCAGGCTGTAGATGATGGCCTCGCCCGCCCGCAGCAGCTCCGGCTCGAGGTCCTGCACCGCCCATTGCGACATGAGGTGCTCAGCCAGGCTCTCCGGACGCGAGGCGGCGTTGGCCATCGCGTCCATCTTGGCATCGCGATCGTCGCCCCCGCCGCCGCTGGGCGGCCGCCGGGCCGAGCTGAAGAAGTCCTCGCGGCTGTACTCCCGGGCGAGCCGCTCGAGCCGCTCGAAGCTCTCGGCCTCGCCGTTGCCGTCGCTGCGGTCCTCGCGGGGATGGGCTGCATCGGGGTCGTTGGGGCGGTGTTCAGCCAGTTCGAGGGCGTAGTTTTTCTCGAGCTCCTCGGCAACGCGGTTTTCGAGGGCCAGGGCGTTGAGCTGGAGGATGTTCATGGACTGGATCAACTGCGGCGTGAGCTTCTGCTCCATCCGCATCTGCTGACCCAGGCTCTGTGACAACGAGTGCGCCATCAGCGCTCGTCGACCGGTTACCGGTCGCTCCGACGTCCCTTCGGTTCAAACTGGAGAGCCACCCTTGGCTCCACCTGCCGCTCGCCGGCACCGCCGCATTATACCATCTGGGGCGCGGTCGTCGTGGTCCGGCGGTCAAGTTTGGCACGGAATCTGCTAGAAATGGCCGAACCCCGTTTTGCGGTTGGTTCGGCGGGAGAGATATCGGCGTCGTCAGATGCTGCGCCGACCGCGGATCGCCGCCTCGATCATGCTGGCGGTCGCGTACTCGAGCTGGGAGCCGACCGCGAGGCCGCGTGCGAGCCGCGTCACCGTCACGCCCGAATCGCGGAGCAGGCTCTCGATGTAGAGCGCCGTCCCGTCGCCCTCGACCGTCGGGTTGGTGGCGAGCACGACCTCGCGGGCCGGCACGGTGCGGACGCGCTGCACGAGCGCGTCGATGGTGAGATCGCCCGGTTCCACCTTCTCCAGCGGCGCAATGTGGCCCATGAGGACGTGGTAGACGCCGCGGACGAGGCCGGTCTGCTCCAGTGCGATCACGTCCTTGGGCTGCTCGACCACCCAGATTTCGGCCTGGTCGCGGGACGCCGACCGGCAGATCGGGCAGGGGTCTTCCTCGGTCAGGTTGAAGCAGATGCCGCAGTGGAAGACGTTGTCCTTGACCGCGAGCACGGCCTCCGCCAGGGCAGCCGCCTCCTCGCGCGAGCCGCGCAAGATGTGAAACGCGAGCCGCTCGGCGCTGCGCGGACCGATCCCCGGCAGCCGCTGAAACGCCTGCCGCAACCGCTCGAGAGATTCAATATCGCCGGTACCCACGGAGTTCTACGCCGTCGATTGGGAATTCATGAACTGACCGCGCCGCGGCGGGCGCGCCGCACCGTCGCTCAGCCCGGAAGCATGGAGTCCAGGCCGGGGATGTTGAGACCGCCGGTCATCTGGCTGAGCTCGGCGCGCATGGCGTCGTGGGCGCGGCTGGCCGCCGCACACACCGCCGATTTCACCAGGTCCTCGAGCAGCTCGACGTCCTGGGTCGCGCTGGGCTCGATCTTCACGTCGACCACCATGCCCTTGCCGTCCACGACGACGCGCACCGCGCCGCCGCCGGACTGGGCGTCGTACCGCCTGGTGGCGAGCTCCTTCTGGAATTCGGCCATGCGCGCCTGGAGATCCTTGGCGCTCTTCATCATCTCCATGATATTCCCAAGACCCCCGAACATGGCCGTTTACCCTCTTTCCACGCTGCCGCGGTATCCTCAATGTTCCGCCGGTTGCTGGTGCACGCGCATCCGGCGTCCGGTCACTGCGATTCTAATCCGCTCCCTCGCCGCCGGGTACCTCCGGCGACTCCGCTTCCACGTCTGTCGCATCATCGGCTTCCGCCGGTCCGCCGGCGGCCTCACCCGCGTTGCCCCGCCGCTGCACCTCGATGATCGATCCGCCCGAAAGCTCCACCGCCCGCCGCACAAAGGGCCGCGCCATCAGGCGGCTGCGCTGCTCAGCCGATACGCTCGCGGGCCGCTCGGCCCGCCGCATCGGCCGCGAAGACGGCTCGGCCTCCGCGTTCTGCGGAGCCGGCCGCCTGGGGGGATCCGCCGGCCCGGGTTCGACAGCCGTCGCCACAGGCGCACCGGTCCGGGGCCGCGGGGCTGACACTGGCGCCGGCGGCGTTACGCCACGTTCAGTTTTTTTTTTGACGCGGGAGCCTCACCGGCTGCTCCCCCGACGTGGGCCACCAGCGCATCGATGCCCGTGAACGCCGATGCCATCGCGAGCCGCACCACGGCTGCGTCGATCAACGCCCGCGGCGCGCTCGTCGACTTGACTTGCCGCCGCACTTCCTCAAGCAGCGCGATCATGTACACGTAAACGGGCGCCTCGAACGCCGGAGCCTGGCCCGCGAGCTGCTCGCGCGCGGCGGATCCCACATCCACCAGCTCCGTCTCCGCGCCGCACACCCGCAGCAGCATGAGCGCCCGCAGGTGCTCGATGAACAGGTCGCAGAACCGCGCCGCGGTCTGACCCGCACCGAGACACTCCTCGACGCAGCGCAGGGCGTCGGCTGCCTCGCCAGCCGCGAGCGCATCCACCAGCTGGTGGATCACCGCGTCGTGGGCCGACGGCAGCAGGTCCTCCATCAGGGCCTCGGTCAGCTCACGCGTCCCGTACGCCAGCAACTGGTCGAGCAGCGACAGCGCGTCACGCATCGAGCCGTTCGCCAGCCGCGACACCCGTCGCACCACCGACTCGTCCGCGGTGATCTCCTCCTGCTGGAGGATCGACCGCAACTGCTCGGCGATGTCAGCCGGGCTGATGCTGCGGAAGTCGAAGCGCTGGCAGCGGCTCTTGATCGTCGCGGGCACCTTGTGTGCTTCGGTCGTCGCGAGGACGAACTTCACGTGATCCGGCGGCTCCTCCAGCGTCTTGAGCAGCGCGTTGAACGCGCCGGTGCTGAGCATGTGCACTTCGTCGATGATGAAGATCTTGAAGCGCGCCCGGGCCGGCTTGTACGCGGCGTTGTTGCGCAGGTCGCGGATGTTGTCGACGCCGGTGTTGCTGGCGGCGTCGATCTCGACGACGTCGAGGTCGCCGCCCTCGGCGATGCGCAGGCACGACTCGCAGGTGCAGCACGGCGTCGCGGTCGGGGCGTCGAATGAAAAGCAGTTCAGCGCCTTGGCGAGGATGCGGGCCATCGACGTCTTGCCGACGCCGCGTGTGCCGGTGAAGAGGTAGCCGTGGTGGATCCGCCCGCTCTGGATCGCGTTCTTGAGGGTCGTCGCGATCGCCCCCTGGCCGACGATTTCGTCGAAGGTGCGGCTACGGTATTTGCGAGCGAGAACTTCGTACGCCATGACCCCTGTCCTGAATCAACCCGCCGGGACCGGCTGGGCCGAGAGGCGTCGTATGAAAAGGAAGGCGGCGACGATCAATGACGGCCAGGTGGAACCACGGCACCTGAACTCAACAACTGGGCTGCTCTGTCTCCAGCCTGACCCTTTGGCTGCGGAGCCCACTGCATGGGACCCGGCCGTCAATGTTCGCCGCCGCCGGATGATCGTCCGAGCAGCCAGCCAATCCACGGCGGCCCGTACGGCCGCCAGGATGATTCTAGCACACCCCCTACCATAACGCCCGCGCCCAGAAATGCCAGCCCTGATGCCCGGAAGCGGCTCCGGCAGCGGCCAAGCCGCCGGGACGCGTGCTCGCAGCCCGCGGACCCCGCGTGTACGCTCGTGGGTGACATCGAGCCGCGGCGACGACGGGGGCACGATGGGCGACCGGTCGTGGCCCCGGCATGGCTGCCGGGGTTCTGATTGGCGCGCACATCATTAGAACCCCCCACGCAAGTGGGGGGCCGGGACGTACGGAAAGTACGACATCATCAGTCCATTGGAAATCCAAACGCCTGCGAGGCTTCGTCATGCAATAGCGTGACGTACGGCGCTTGAGCGCGGTTCCGCCGGCGCAGCGCGGCGTTTCGGGCGATTGCACTTGGCCCCGGCATGGCTGCCGGGGTTCTGTTGGGTTAGCGGTCGGTTTCGGAGGCGTAGCCGCCGCCGCGCAGGCCGGTGACGTCCTCCGGCAGCGGCGCGTCCATGATCCGCACGCTGCGGATGTAGATGGTGCGCTCCGGCCGGCCCGTGGTGGGGTTGACCGGCTGGGCCATCAGCTTGTCGAGCGTCTGCTCCGACTCCTCGCCGACGATGTGGCCGAAGACGGTGTACCGCCCGTCCCAACTGGGCATGCGCGTGTTGGCGATCAGGAACTGGCAGCTCGCGGAGTCGGGCTCGGTCTCCAGGCGGGCCATGCAGAGCGTGCCGCGGTCGACCGGGTAGCTGTTGAATTCCGCCTTGAGCTTCTTTCCGTCGGGGCGGATGCCCGTGCCGTCGCCGTTCGGATCGCCGCCCTGGATGAAGTAGCCCGGCTCGATGCGGTGGAACGTCTTCTGATCGTAAAAACCACTACGGGCAAGATCGATGAAGTTGGCGACGTGGTTCGGCGCGGCGTCGTAGTAGAACTGCACGGTCATCGTGCCTTCGTCGGTGATGATCTCCGCCTGCTTCAGCGACGCGACCTCGATGGTGAGCTGGTTCGAGGTGAGCAGTCCGCCGTACGGCTGCCAGACCATGCGGTAGAGGCCCGGGGTCTGCAGCGCGGGATAGTACGCCGAGACGTCGATCTCGCGGCCGACGAAGGCATGCGGCGCCAGCACCAGTTCCGGCGCCTCAGCCGGCGGCACGACGCCGTACGCGTCCTTCCAGGTGCGATCGTAGTCGCCGCGGATGGTCAGGCCGGCGAAGCCGGTCCCGCTGAAGATGTGCGAGTCGGGCAGATCGATGGCTGGCTCGGTGGGACCGGTCGTCGTGCCGGGCACGCTCAGCACAACCGGATGATCGTTGCCGTTGTAGATGGAAAAACGCACGCGCACGGGCTTGCCGGGCGCGACCGTGGTCACCGGCGCGGTGAGCCGCGCCTCCACCCCGGCGAACGGATCATCCGCCCGCGCGACCGCGCAGAGCGCGAGCGCAACGAGCCCACCCGTCCAGAGCCGCGCATAGCGCGCACGCATCACGGCTGGTCTCGCCGCTGCAGCCATGGCATCTCGCATCGTTTCTGACCCACCACCCTCGCCGGTGTCGGCGCCCAGTGAATTCGGTTCTCGACCGCGGCGGGGACCACCCTAATTCCGCCGGGCCACTGAGTTTACGTCTTATATGCTCCTTGTGCAAAGTTGGTTGCGGCAATCTGCACAAGCTGCAGCGCCCCCGCCCCACGACCCCGCAACGCCTTGACCATGGTTCTGTCGGCGAGACAATGGCCTGCCCTTTGCGGGACGCCGGGCGCCCGCCCAGCCCCCTTCCGGTGATGCCGCATGATCAGCCTGCTCCTGACCCTGATATTCAGCCTGAACGCCGGAGCCACGCCGCCGGAGCACGGGGGCGAGCCTCCGCAGCGGATTATCGCCAACGCGCCCAGCAACGCCGAGATCGTCTGTGCCCTCGGGGCCTGCGACCGGCTGGTGGGCGTGAGTGCCTACGTCACCTATCCCGACCAGACCCGCGAGCTGCCGAAGGTTGGCGGACTCGACGACCCGGACCTGGAGAAGATCCTCGCCCTCAGGCCCGACCTGGTGATCCAGCGGGGGCACAACGCCCACGTGGCGGGCCTCTGCGAACGGCACGGCATCGCGATGTACGAGGATCGCACCGATTCGCTGGCGACGCTCTACACGACGATCCGCGACCTGGGTGGGCTGCTCGGCGAGGCGGACAAGGCGCGGGCGCTGACCGATTCGATTCGCGGACAACTCGACGACATCGCCGCGGGCGCGGCGCAGCATCGCCCGCGCGTGCTGCTCGCGCTCCGCAGCCGCGACCGGCTCACCCCGCTGACGACGGTCGGCAAGCCCTCGTATCTGCACGAGGTGATCGAGATCGCCGGCGGCACGAACGTCTTCGGCGACGTGGACGTCGCCTATCCGGAGGTCGGCCTCGAGGAAGTCATCGCCCGCCAGCCGGACATCATCATCGAGGCCATGCCCGGCGCGACGCTCACGCCAGAGGAAATTGAGAACATCGTGAAGCAGTGGGACGCCGTGCCGGCAGTTCCGGCGATTCGGAATAAGGCAATCCACGTGCTGACCGCCGACTACGTGCTGACGCCGTCGCCACGCGTGGTGCTGCTGGCGAAGAAGCTGCACGAACTCTTCACCGATGAGGCGACCGCGCGTGCCGACTGATTCCGCGCCCATCCTTCGCGCCCGCGCCCTGCACTTCGCCTATCCGGGTGCGGATCCGGTGCTGACGGGGCTCGACCTCGACGTCCGGTCCGGGGAGTTGCTCGCGCTTGTCGGGCCCAATGGCGCGGGCAAGAGCACGCTGCTGCGTCTGCTGGCGGGTCTGCATCATCCGCTGTCCGGCGAGGTCCTGCTCGAGGATCGCCCCATCCACGCGTGGCGGCCCGTCGAGCGTGCCCGACGCATCGCGCTGCTGCCGCAGCATCCGCAGGCGCCGCCCGACATGACCGCGGAGGAGGCGGTCCGCCTCGGCCGCTATCCGTACCTGGGCATGCGCATGTTCGAAGCGCCGGAGGACCTGGCGGCCGTCGACGAGGCGCTGCGCATCACCGGCACCCTGGAATTTCGTAACCGGCGGCTCGGCACGCTCTCCGGCGGCGAGGCCCAGCGAGTGCACTTGGCGGCTGCCCTGGCCCAGCACCCGGCGATACTGGCGCTCGACGAGCCGACGAGCGATCTTGACCTGGCCCAGCAATTGCGAATATTCAACCTGCTGCGTGAGCTGGTCCATGCGCGGCGGCTGGCGGTCATCGCGGTGACTCACGATCTCAACCTCGCGGGTCGGTTTGCGGACGTGCTGTGCGTCCTGCACGCGGGTGGCGTGGCGGCCCTCGGCCCTCCGGCAGAAGTTCTGCGCGACCCCGCGCTCGCCCGGGTGTACGACGTGACGTTTCAGCGCTTTGACCGGGGGCCAGCCGAGCCCCCCCTGCTGCTCGCCCACCCGGTCGTGACCGACGGGGCCCCGGCATGAGCCCGCTCACCTGGCGTTCCCTGTTTGTGCGCCTGTTGCCCTGGGCGCTGCTGCTCGCAATTGTGCTGGCGATCAGCCCGGGCATCGGCACGCAGGACATCGGCGTCGTCGACGCGTGGCGGGCGCTGCGCGCTCCGTCCGACGCGTCGAACCCGACCGCCGGGATCGCTTGGGAAATCCGCTTCCCGCGCACGCTCAAGGCACTCGTCGCCGGGGTGAC
Organism: Phycisphaerales bacterium; assembly: GCA_020639115.1. Lineage (GTDB taxonomy): Bacteria > Planctomycetota > Phycisphaerae > UBA1845 > UBA1845 > JACKHG01. The sequence continues at coordinate 2,863 of JACKHG010000018.1, read as the reverse complement.
GTTGGCCCTGGCGGGCGCCATCTTCCAGACGCTGTTTCGCAACCCGCTGGCCACGCCGTACACGATGGGCATCGCCAGCGGCGCGTCGCTCGGCGCGCTCATCGCCTACAAGATCGGCTGGCTGCACGTCGTGGCCGGGCTGTCCACGGTGTCGCTCGCGGCGTTCATCGGCGCACTGGTGGTGCTGGGCGTCGTGCTGCTGCTGGCCCGCTCGAGCGCCCGGCTCTCCGGCCAGACGCTGCTGCTCGCGGGCGTGACCATCGGGTTTTTCTGCTCGGGCATGATGATCTTCGTGACGTCGCTGGCCGACGTGACGCAGACGTACCTCACGGTTCGCTGGATGATGGGCAGCCTCGACACGTTCGGCGGCGTCGAGCTCACCGCCCTGCTGCCGATCGTCGTGCCGGCCTGGATCATCATGCTGCTGCTGGCCCGCGGGCTGAATCAGTTCGCGGTCGGCGCGGAGATCGCGGCGACGCGTGGCGTGAACGTCGCGCGGCTCGAGGTGATCGGCATACTCGTGGGATCGCTGGCGGTTGCGGCGGTCGTGTCGCTGTGCGGACCGATCGGGTTCGTCGGCCTGATCATCCCGCACCTGGCCCGCCTGATCAACGGCGGCGACCATCGGGCGCTGCTGCCCACGGCTGCCCTGCTCGGCGGTGTGTTCCTGATCGTGTGCGATTTTCTCACGACGCTGCTGCCGATGGGCTACGCCGCTCTGTCCGGGCGCGAAGTCACGGTCGCACGTCTGCCCATTGGGGTCATGACGGCGTTGATCGGCACCCCGGTATTCCTGGTGCTGTTGTGCGCGCGGCGGGCTGGTCGCCGGCTGTAGGGTGATTGGCTGGGCTTAGTCGGCCTGCGGTGAGAGCATGGCCGAGGCTTCTTCGAGCTCCGGCAGCATGTTGTCGCGCACCTCGACGAGCTTCTCGACGGTGATACCCACGCCGTTGAGCAACTCCTCGGTGAACTCCGCGTCATCCGCGGTCAGGCTGAAGCCGTGCCCCTCCTGACAGCAGAGCACGTCGGCGCAGTGGACGATCATACCGATGCGCTTGAGCTCGGCTGCGAGATCGTCGGGGTTGTGGTGGAAGCCCACGGCTGCCCGCAGGTGCCGCGGGAACTTCCAGCGCGTGGTCAGCGCGTCGCCGAAGTCCTGGTGCGTCGCGCCGATGATCCGCTGCTCGATCTCGAGGAAGTTTTCCTGCGTATCCAGCTTGGCCCGCACGACCTCGTTGAGCTTGTCCGGAAACGCCTGCCGCTCGATGAGCAGCCCGAGATCGTGGATCAGACCGGCGAGGAACATCTCCTCGTGGCCCGCCAGGTCGCCCGCAGCCTGCGAGATCTTCTTGGCGGCCACGCCGACGGCCACGCTGTGCCGCCACAGTTCGCGGGCGTCGAAGAGGTCGGACTTGTGTGCCGAGTTGAACAGGCGCGAGATCGACGCGGCGATCGCGATGTTCTTGACGGCGGAGAGGCCCAGGAGCACGATGGCGCGGTCGACGCTGGCCACCTGACCGGGCAGGCCGTAGAACGCGGAGTTGACCACCTTCAACACCTTGGCGGACAGGGCCGGGTCCTTTTTGATGACTTCGTGGAGATCGCGCGCCGTGCCTTTCGGGTCTTCGACCACCTCGATGATCTTGACCGTGACTTCCGGCAGCGTGGCGATTTCCCCAACCGCCGCTAGCGCTGATTTCACGACCGCTTTGGTGTCCGGTGTCTGTACCTGCATCGTACCCTCGCAGCACATGTAGCGCGCGCCGTCCAAAACCCGGCACTGGCATACGGTGTTGTCATCGGCACACCTGCGCAGGTGGTTTAAGGAGGGCCCGAGTAAAATCGGATGGGAAGTCTGATAAAATGCGGCCGCTTGCCGCGATCGCCGGACATTCCCAGATGTGAGAATCATGCAGGCGTTGTAATGTGCTATTCGGGCAGGAGGTCCGCCACCATCGGCGACAGGGCGCTCTTGATCTTGTCGATCGCCCGCCGCTCGATCTGCCGCACCCGCTCCTTGGTGACGCCGAACTGCTGGCCGAGTTCCTCCAGCGTCTGGGATTCAGCCGCACCAAACAGGCCGAAGTGCCCGCTGACGATCGTGCGCTCCCGCGGCGTCAGGTCGCGCATTCCGTCCGCGAGCGCCCGGGCCAGCGTCGCCCGGTCCATGTCCTCGCCCCCGGGGCTGCGATGGTCGGCCGCCGAGTCGAGCAGTTCCTCCTGGCCGGTCACGAACCGCGTGCAGTGGTAGTGCTCTTCGGGGACCGTGCGGGCGTAGTTCTTCATCACCGCCCATGACGCGTACGTGCTGAACTTGAAGCCGCGGGCGTAGTCGAACTTCTCCACGGCGCGGATCAGCGATACGTTGCCGTCCGATATCACCTCGAAGAACCGCGGCGACCAGCCCACGTGCCGCTTGGCGATGCTCACCACCAGCCGCAGGTTGGCCTCGACGATCTGCCGCCGAATCTCCTCGTAAGCGGCGGTCAGCTCCGCCACCGCATCGAGGTCGCGCTGGGTGACGTCGCAGACGTCGACGCCCTCGATCAAGCGGGCGGTCTTGTACTTCAGATAGTTGTACCGCCGGAATGCGTCGACCTCCTGCTCGGCGGTCATCAGCGGAATGTCGTACAGCCGGCGCAGGTAGTGCGGCAGGTCGCGCGGCGCCCGCACCGTCTTGCCCCGGCTGCCTTCCGGCACCGGAACATCCAGAATCAGCGCGTCGGCCTGCGGCGCGTCGAACAACTCGTTGTGCACGTAGGCGAGCGGCTCGGCCTTGAGCTTGCGGGCCTGCATTTCCCGCAGATTTTGCTCGATATCGGCGACCGTCGTTCCGAAAGACTTTGCCAGCGCGCTCGCGGTT
>JACKHG010000017.1 GCA_020639115.1 Phycisphaerales bacterium | reverse complement strand
CGCACCGAGATCGATGAGCTGCGCCGGCTCGTCGCGGATTTGCCGCGCGCGCCGCGGCGCACCACACCCGCGGTCGGCCGCCAACCGTCCGCCGAACTCGCCCAGACCCGCTTATCACTACTGGCAAGTGAGATCGCCGACGACATCGCCGACGAAATGATCGCGCGCGTCGAGCGCGAACTCACGCCCCAGCAGTGCCAGGACCCCGCAACGCTGCGCCGCACGCTGGCCCGCTACGTCGCCCAGATGGTGCCCGCGGGTGGCGAAATTGCCTTCTCCGGAACCGGCAACCCCACCGTCGTTGCCCTGGTCGGCACCACCGGCGTGGGCAAGACGACCACCGTCGCAAAACTCGCGGCGGAGTGCGTGCTGCGCCACGGGCGCCGCGCGGGTATTGTCTCGCTCGACACGCAGCGGGCCGGCGCGGTCGAGCCTCTGCGGGCTTACGCCGAGATCATGGACGTGCCGCTGCGCACCGCCGGCGACGCCTTCGAGCTCAGCGCCGCGCTCAGCGAGCTGGGCGACTGCGACCTCGTGCTCATCGACACTCCGGGATGCAATCCATCGGACCCAGCCGCGATCGCGCGGTTGCGGTCGATGCTGCAGGCGGCGGGAGCCACGATTCATCTCGTGCTGCCGGCGAGCGCCGGGCGGTCCGCGCTGTTGCGCGCCATCGACGGTTTCGCACCGCTGGCCGCCGGCTGCGTGCTCTTCACCAAGCTCGACGAGGCCGTCGGCTGCGGCGTCATCCTGGAGTGCCTGCGGCGCACGCGTGCCCGGCTCTCCTACGTCACGGATGGCCAGAATATTGCGGAAGATATCGCCGTTGGCGCGGGTCGGGCGCTGGCGGAGCGGATCGTCGCGCCGCCGCGTGCGGTGCGGCAGGAGGTCACTCGTCGATGAACCCCAGGTTGCGCATCGTCCCGGACGCCGCGCCCGCCGCCGCGCTCACCGTCGCGGTGATCAGCGGCAAGGGCGGCGTGGGCAAAACCAATATCGCGGTCAACCTCGCCGCGTGCCTCCGCGGTCGCGGCCTGGATACGGCGCTCGTCGACCTCGATATGGGTCTGGCCAACGCGGACGTGCTGCTCGGCGCGGCGCCGGAATGCGACCTGCGCGACGTGCTTGCGCGGCGCCGCGCGCTGGACGAGGCCATCGTGTTGGCCGCCGGCGGCGTGCGTTTCGCGACCGCCGCGCTGGGCGCGACCGGTCCCGCGGCCAATGCCATTGAACGCGCCCGGATGATCGAGCTGCTCGCGCGCGTTCCCGGCGAGGTGCTGCTGCTCGACTGCGCCGCGGGGATCGATGTCAACGTGATGGCGTTCGCGCAGCAGGCCGACGTGGTGCTGGTCGTGACGACGCCGGAGCCGACGGCGATCACCGACGCGTATGCTGCAGTTAAGACATTGTTCTGCGGGGGTTACGACGGTTCTGTTAGGGTTTTGGTCAATATGGTGGAAACCCGTGCGGAGGCGCGGGAGGTTTGTGAACGGCTTCGCAAAGTCTGTGAAAACTTTTTGGACAAGGCCATTGCGGACGCCGGATACGTGTTGCATGATACCCATGTCGAACTTGCCGTGAGGCAGCGTCGTCCGTTCGCCATCCAGTATCCGCGGTGCAGCGCCAGCATTTGTGCGGCTGCCGTCGCGGCCCGGCTGGTGGGCGGCAGGGCGGCGCGGCGGACCGCACCGAATTTCCTGCGGCGCGTCGCGGGCATGTTCGCCTAGTTGGGATTTCCCATCGCCGGCGACGGCGGCGGAAAATCCTCTTCGGCGGGTCGCGCACGGATGTGTGGCTTGCCGACTCAACCCGCACGGAGGCAGGTTGAGCGCCGTACCTGCAGAAGTTGCAGAGGAAGGAGCCTCGACACGCATGTCCTGCGCTGTTCGAGCCGAAAACTCACAGGCGCCGCACGCCGCATCGAGCGCTGCTGCGCGGAGGCCGCGCTCATGATCGCGCGCTTCGCCGGCGGCATGCTCGGCCTCCTCGCGTTCGGCGTCGCCGCCACCATCGGTCTCGCGGTGGGCAACCCGCCGCTGGTCGTGGTGTCGCGCGCCCTGTGGGCCCTCGCCATCTTCTGCATCGTGGGGCTGGCCGTTGGCGCGGCGGCCCAGGCAGTGGTCAACGAATACATCGCTGCCCAGGAAGAAGCACTGCGTTCGCCCGCCGGCGAACGCGCCGCAAACGCCGGATCCGCGGAGAAATCCGCCGGCGCTGCGGTGGATACGACCGTGACGGAATGACCCGCGCCGCCGGCTGCCCTGGCTGCGCGACCCCATCCCGTCCAACGAGCAAAGCAACTCAAGGAGGAGTGGCGATGCCGGCTGTTCGAATGAACCGCAGCGACACGACGGAACTCTGGCGACGCTACCGCGAGACGCACGACCCCGTGCTCCGCAACCGCCTGATGGAAATCTACATCCCGCTCGTGAAGTACAACGCCGAGCGCATCGCCGCCAAACTGCCCGACGAGGTGGACGTCAACGACCTCGTCTCCGCCGGCATCTTCGGACTCGTCAACGCCATCGAGGCCTTCGACCTCGGCCGCGGCGTCAAGTTCGAAACCTACTGCGCCCCCCGCGTCCGCGGCGCCATCCTCGACGAACTCCGCGCCATGGACTGGGTGCCGCGCCTCGTCCGCAGCCGGGCCCACCGGCTCGACAAGGTCTCCCGCACCCTCGAGGCGGAACTCGGCCGCGCACCCTCCGAAAGCGAGATCGCCGCGCGGCTCGACGTCTCCGGCGCGGAACTCGGCCGCCTGATGCGCGACGCGACCGCCGTCGCCCAGATCTCCCTCTCGCGCCGCCATTTCGAGAGCGACTCCAACCGCGAAGTCTGCGAGATCGACGTGCTCGAGGACAAGCGCGGCCGCAACCCGGTCAACGAGGTGCAGCGCCGCGATCTCAAGGCCCTGATCACCCGTGGACTCACCCGCGCCGAACGCCTCATCCTCATCCTGTACTACTACGAAGAGATGACCATGAAGGAGATTGGCGCCACGCTCGACCTTTCCGAGAGCCGCGTGAGCCAGATGCACTCGGCCATCATCACGCGCCTCAAGACGCAGTTGCAGCACCGCACGCGCGAACTCGCCCGCCTCTAGGGGGCCCGCGCTGTGCGATCGCGTCCGATAAATCGCGTTCTCCGGCGCCCGGCGCCGCGGCCTTAAATCAGAAAAAACCGTATCCGTTTTTCCGTCGCGGTTGGTAGGATGGAACGTCCCGCCAGCGCCATATTGCGCGGCAGCCGGCGGGGCCGAGACGTGCCGCCTGCGGAAATCGCCGCGGATTGGCCGATGAATAGGGTGCCATGTCCGCGATCCCTCCGGACATCGCTGGCGCCGCCGCTCAGGCGGGATTCGCGTCCTCCGCGGCATCGAAGTCGCGCGACGCGGACCGCTCCGCCCAGGCTCAGCGCGCCGCCCAGCAGCAGGCCGCCCGCGTCGACAAGGCCGACAGCGTCGAGGCCGAAGACCTCGACACCGCGGTGTTTGCCGACGCCGAGGGAGCGGGCAGCCAGGGCCGGGCGCCCGACGCCGAGGTCGGTGACGACGAAACGCAACGCCCCGCCGAGTCCGCCGCGGATGACGGCGACACGGGGCATCTCGATATTCAAGCTTGAGTCGCTCCCGGGCGCTCAGCATGTAGGGAGAGACGGGGCCAGGCTCGGCTACACCAGTAGCCGGGCCGCTCCTTTGCGCGGCCAGCACTGCGCCCACGACGGAGCCTGTCTTCCGCCAGTCCTGTCTTCCACTGGCGTGTTCGCGATCCGCCAGCCACGCTCACCTTGCGGGCGTGCGGCTATCCGAGCCGACCTCCGGGCCGTACGATAGGGGCATGAAGTACGCCAAGCTGCATGGCTGCCAGAACGCCTACATTTACGCGGATTCCCGCGAAATCACCGGCGAGCCTGCCGCAATCGCCCGGGCGGTCGCGGCGCCTCCGCCGCGGGGGATCGGCGCCGACGGCCTCATTACCTACGGCCCGTCGGACGTCGCCGACGTGCGCATGACCGTCTACAACGCCGACGGCTCCCGCGCCGCGATGTGCGGCAACGGCGCCCGCGCCCTGGCCAAGTGGATCCTCGACAACGACCCGGCCATTGGTAAAACCATATCGACCGCGGCACCCCTGGCGGCGCTGGCGGAGCGCCTCGCGCCGCTCGCCGGAGCGTTCGCCCAGGCCCTGACTGGACGCGGCGTGCCCGCGGACGCGCCGCTCGCCGTCCGCAGCCTCTCCGTCGAAACCGACAGCGGGGTCAAGACGATCACGGCACTCCTGCGCGATGGGGCGGTAATCGTGGCGGCGGTCCACGCCGGGTTGGCCACCCTTCGTCTCGACGGAATCGGGCCCGCCCAGCCCCGCATCGACGGCGACCGCATGGTGGACGTGCCGCTCACCGCCGCGGGTGCCACCGTGCAGGTCACCTGCGTCCTGGTCGGCAATCTCCACGCCGTCGTCTTCGTGCCCGACACCGACGCCTTCCCCTTCGGCACCTACGGCCCGGCGCTCGAATGCCACGCGATATTCCCGGACCGTGTCAACGTCCACTTCGTTACGGTCGAACACCGCTCCCGCCTCCGCATGCGGCCGTGGGAGCGGGGCAGCGGGCCGACGCCCGCCTGCGGCACCGGAGCCTGCGCCGCGCTGGCGGCGGCGGTCGTCCGGGGGGCGGCCGAGCTGGAGGCAGAGATCGTCCAGCCGGGCGGCAGCGTCTGCGTGTGCCTGATTCCGGACGATCCCGATCAGTGGCACGCCCATTTGATCGGTCCGGCTGAACTCGTCGAAACCGGAAGCTGGCCGACCGGCATCTGACGCCTCACTGCGCCGTCGCGCCGCACCTTCCCGGACGTTACCGGCGGGTTGGCTGGACCGTTTTGCGCCCGCAGCCGATGAAACCTGCAGAACTTAATATCCCAGCCGGGCGTTTTCTGCGCCCTCTGTACGGGAGCGGTACGATGAACGCGAAAGTCGCGGATGCGATCAGCAAGTCGGCGGCGGTGCCATCCATCCCCCAGGTGGTCACCCGTTTTCTCGAGGTGATCCAGGACCCCAACTTCGACTACGACGACGTGGTCAAGGCCATCGGTGCCGACGCCGGCACGGTCAGTGAGATCCTGCGCCTGGCCAATTCGGCCCTGTTCGGCGTGTCGCGCAAGGTCACCTCGCTGCGCCAGGCCCTGACACTGCTCGGGCCGCGGCGGACCCGGTCGCTCGTGCTCGGCCGCTACCTGGTCGAGGCGGTGGGGGGCACCGGGGGCGAATTCGTCGACCGCAACTACTTCTGGCGGCGCAGCCTGGCTGCCGCGGTCATCGGCGCGCGCCTGGCGGACGACCTGTGCCCGCGCCTGCGCGATGAGGTTTTTCTCAGCGCCCTGCTCGCCGACGTCGGCGTCTCCATCCTGGCCGAGGCGATGCCCCACGAATACGGGCCGATCGCCCAGGCCTACGCCCCGCACGGCGGCGTGATCTCGCCCGAGGCCGAGCAGAAGGCCGTCGGCGCCACGCACGCCGAGGTCTCCGCGATGGTGCTCGCCGAGTGGTCGCTGCCCGATCCGCTGTGTGAAGCCGTGCGCCTGAGCCATGACGCGAACGTCGAGGCGGTCAGCGAGGGCACGCACATGGCCCGGATCATCAACGCCGCCGACCGCGTGGGCCGCATGCTCTGCGAGATTCCGGACGTCGCCAAGTCCGCGGAGGAATGCGCTGCGGCGATGGAGTTCGTCGGTGCCGAATTGCACGTGCTCGCCCGTATCCTCGGCGAGGTGGAAAAGGACGTCGAGGAACTGGCCGCGATCCTCAAGATCGATGTGATCCCCAGCCAGGTCTACACGAAGATCGCCGAGGCCGTGCGCGACCGGCTCGCCGCCGGCGCCGCGCACTGACGCGTTCCATCCGCACTTGCGAAACATCACGACCGGGGCGCGCCGCTTGCGCGGCGCGCCCCGTTGCTTGCGCGGTGCGTCCGTTCTGCGCGAACGGCGCGCCAGGCCGTGCATTATCGGGGCTGTGCGCGGCCGATCGCGCCCGGCGCGCAATAGCCGCAAAAGTTATATTTCCCTTCGGGTTTTGGGACGTTGTCCGGCGCTGTCCGGTAAAACCAATATACGTCCCGAAAGGAAAGGTCCGCACACGAGCGTGCCCGGGCGGCGCCGTCCCGATATAAGGTCCGAATCCCGCGCGCGGCGCGGCAGCGTCCGAATCTTTTAAAGGGCCGTTATCGGCAAGACGATGCGAGCAGTGCGTTAACGTGGATCGCGGCATACACGCGTGTGCAGTCCACGAACAAACGGGTGGTGAGCCCTCGATCCTGCCCACGCGGGATCGCACCGCAGCGCCGAACCGAAGTGTGGTCGAGGCGGCTGCGGCAGTTTGGAGGCCCGAGCGAACATGAGTCGAATCGTCACCAACGTCCAGTCCCTCGTTGCACAACGCGTACTTGGAGCGCAGAACAAGGCGCTGAACCAGTCGCTCACTCGGTTGAGCACCGGCCTGCGAATCAACAGCGGCGCCGATGATCCCGCCGGGCTGATCGCATCGGAGTCGCTGCGTTCGCAGAAGGTGGCGGTCAATGCCGCGATCGACAACGCGAACCGGGCTGACAACGTGCTGTCCGTCGCGGAAGGCGCGTTGCAGGAAGTCAACCGCCTGCTGCTCGACCTTGCGGATCTGGTCGACCGCAGTGCGAGCACCGCCGGTCTGAGCGAGGCCGAACTCGCAGCCAACCAGTCGCAGATCGACGCCATCCTCCAGTCAATTGACCGCATCGCCAACACCGCGGAATTCAACGGCACCAAACTGTTGGGCGGTGGTTTTGGGTTCACGACCTCGGGCGTGGTCGGTGCGGACATCTCCGACGTTCAGGTCAATGCAGCCAAGATTCCCGAGGGTGCGACGCGTTCGGTCGCGGTGGAAGTCGTCACCGGTTCGACCTTTGCGAGCGTCAGTGCCGTGGGTGGTGGCGGCAGCGGTACATTGTCAGCGGCTACGAGCATTGAAGTGCGTGGCGCGCTGGGCTCGGAAATCTTCAGCTTCGCGTCGGGCACGACGCAGGCCGCCATTGTTACCGCCATCAACTCAAGCACGCAGCTCACCGGCGTGTCGGCGTCGACCGTCGCGGTCAGCGGTACGGACCACGTGCGCTTCTCGAGCACGGCCTTTGGTTCGGACGCGATTGTTTCGGTGCAGGTCGTGGGATCGACCGGTCGCATCGCGATCAACGGTTCGGATACGACCAACGACCACTCGAGCAGCAGCAACGGTACCGACGGCACCGTGATTATCAATGGTACGCAGGCGAACGTGAACGGATTGAAAGCGTCGATTCGTACCGGTTCACTTGCCGTGGATTTGACGCTTGCATCCGCGTTCGGCGGCTCGACGACGGCGGTCAGTTCCTCGTTCGACATCACTGGTGGTGGGGCACGCTTCAACATCGCGCCCGACGTCAGCCTGGTGGGCATGGAGACGATTGGTATTCAGTCCGTGAGCACGGCGTCGCTGGGCAACAATACAGACGGATTCCTCTCCACGCTAGCGAGCGGTGGTGCGAACGATATTGAATCCTCGAACTTCGCGGCGGCTCAGCGTGTGGTGGAAGCAGCACAGGAACAGATTTCCGATCTTCGCGGACGCATCGGTGGATTCCAGCGCAACACGTTGCAGACGGCGGTGAACTCACTGCTCATCGCGTTGGAAAACACGTCAGCGGCGGAGAGTGCGATTCGCGAAACTGACTTCGCGGAAACGACCAGTGCGTTGACGCGTGCCCAGATTCTGGTCAGTTCGTCGACGACGACGTTGCAGTTGGCGAACGCCCAGCCGCAGGCGGTGCTCAGCCTGCTCCAGTAGGCACTTTTCTTCAACGTTTTCCGGCCCGCCCAGGCCCTCGCGGACCCCCGCGAAGCCGCCTGGGCGGGCCTTTTTTCGCCCCACCGGCCCCGAACACGTCCTATAAGTCCGCAATCACCCCCGTTCGGTCGTTTTAGCTAAACCGCCATTTTTATGCGGACGATACGGCGGGTAGCACGAAGTTGATCGTGCCTGCAACGGCCCCGAACGGTGGGGGCGGACGCAGCTGGGTTTTGCCAAGAACGCGGCCGACGCCGCGGGAAAACGAAAACGTCGCGCACGGTGGCGGACGCGGGCGATCGAGGCGATCGCCGTCAGCATCACGGAGGATGTCATGACGCGAATTCACACCAATATTCCCTCAATCATTGCGCAGGGGCGTTTGTACAACAACACCTCTGACCTGCAAACGCGATTGGAGCGTCTGGCGACGGGATTGCGGATCAACCGCGGTAAGGATGATCCCGCGGGTTTGATCGCGTCTGAGATCCTGCGCAGCGAGATCGGTGCGATCGGTCAGGCGATCGACAATTCGCAGCGCGCCATCAACGTGATCTCGACGGCTGAGGGAGCCATCAACGAAACGTCGCGACTGTTGCTCGATCTCCGCGGCCTGATTGTGAACACCGCCAACAACGGCGCGTTGTCGCAAGAGGAAATCGAAGCCAACCAGCTTGAAATCGACAACATCCTCGCGAGCATCGACCGCATCGCCAACACCACGTCGTTCGGCAGCAAGAAGCTGCTCAACGGCTCGCTGGCCTACTCGCTGTCCAGCGCCAACGCCGGCGCGCTCACCAACCAGATCTCCAGCATCAGCGTCTTCTCCGCCCGCGTGCCCGAGGGCGGCTCGCAGAACGTCGTCGTCCAGGTGACCGCGTCGGCCGAGAACGGCATCCTCCAGGTCACCGGAACCCAGACCAGCGCGAGCACCATCGAGATCACCGGCAACCAGGGCTCGGAAATCCTCGCGTTCGCTTCCGGAACCTCCGTCGCCGATATCGTCACCAGCATCAACGCCGTCACCGACAGCACCGGCGTGTCGGCCGCCGTCGTCGGCGGCGTCGTCAACATCGCCAGCACCGGGTTCGGCAGCGAGGCGTTCGTCCAGATCAAGACGCTGTCGGGTAGCTTCATCGACGGCAACACCTACACCGCGGGCGCTACGGAAGTTCGCGACATCGGCGTGGACGCGACGGTGCTGGTCAACGGACAGATCGCCGACACCAGCGGTTTGCGGGTCAACATCCGTACCGCCAACCTCGACGGCGAGTTCTACCTGACCTCGAACTTCGCGCAGCAAACGACGTCGGCGGCTTCGTTCCAGGTGACCGGCGGCGGTTCGCTGTTCCAGTTGGGACCGGACGTGTCTCCGCAGGGCCAGGTCAGCGTAGGGATTAACTCAATATCGTCCGGTTCGCTGGGCAACAGCGTGATCGGTTACCTCGACAGCTTGCGGAGCGGTGGCGCCAACGAGGTGAAGGGCAAGAACTTCATTGCGGCCCAGGACATCCTCGAAGAGTCGATCTACCAGGTTGCCACGATGCGAGGCCGGTTGGGCAGCCTCCAGAAAAACCAGATTGAGACGAACATCAACAGCCAGCAAATTGCGCTGGAAAACGTGAGTTCGTCGGAATCGGTGATTCGCGACGCGGACATCGCCGAGGAAGTCTCGGCCCTGACCCGGTCGCAAATCCTCTTCCAGAGCACCCAGCAGACCCTGCAGATCGCCAACTCGCTGCCCCAGGCGGTCCTCGGCCTGCTCGGCTAGCACGCCTTCAAACGGTAACGTCACCAGCCGGCGGAACCCCCCGTGGTTCCGCCGGCTGATTTGCTTTTTACAGCCGGACCGCACGCGGCCCGCCGGTGTCATCAAGTTGGCACAACTCGTTCCGCTCCGCATGCCGGCGCATCGGCTCCGCCCTGGCACGCTGGCGCGTGCCTTGCTGCTTGAAGCAACGCCTGATTCTCTCTCGCGCGGACGTTGTCAATGCCGACGGGCTTTTTCCGCGCCGGCTTGACGATAGCCGCCTCGACCTTCCGCGGCTCAATTGCGCCGAGTCCAATCGCCGATGAAACGATCGGCCGGTGAGCCACATGGGCCGCCCACACCGCCACATCGACACGCTTTGCTCAATCGTTACCTGTCGCTGGCGGCGGACGGTTGAAGGCGCGAGGAAAGCAGATACTGGAATTATCCATGAAGCTGATTCCCTGCATCCTCGCCGCAGCCAACGTCCCGGCGCAGGAGATGGGGTTCGCAAGTGACGGCTGGTTGCCGGTGCTCGCCGACCTCGCCGCCGGATCGGCCTTCATCGGGATCGCCGTCCTGCTCGTCTTCTTTCTCTGCCGTCACCCCGACGTGCCATTTCGCCCGCTGTTTGCGCTGGTCAGCCTCCTGATCGGCATTGGCGGTGCAGAGCACGTTCTCGACGCCTCCACGACCTGGTGGCCGGTACCCGCACTCGCCCTGGTGCTCCGCATCGCCACCGCCATTGCAGCCTGGGGCACCGTCCTGGTCATCCTGATCGTGCTGCCCCGCGCCCTGGCCCTGCCTGGCTATCGCGACGTCGTCCACCGCCTCGAAGCTGAGATCGCCGACCGCCGCCAGCGGGAGAACATACTCCGCAACCACTCAGCCGAACTCGAACGCCGCAACGTCGCGCTCGACGAGTTCACCTACATCGCCTCCCACGACCTGCAGGAGCCGCTGCGCAAGATCGTCTCCTTCAGCGAACTCCTCGAGCAGGACCTCAACCGCAACGATCGCGGCCAGGCCGTCAAGGACCTGCACTTCATCAGCGACGCCGCCGGCCGCATGCGCAAGCTCGTCCGCGATCTGCTCATGCTCTCCCGCGCGGGCCGCAATGATGTGGGGGCCGAGCGCTTCGCCCTGCGCGAGTCTGTCGACGCCGCGCTCGAGTCCATCGCCCTCACCGTCCAGGAGCACGGCGCCAACGTGCTCATCGACGCGCTGCCCGCGGTGGTCGGCGACCGGACGCTGCTGACCCAACTCTACCAGAACCTGCTCTCCAACGCGGTCAAGTTCGTCCCGGCCGACCGGCAGCCCTGCATTCACGTCACCGCGGAACGCAATGCCGATGGCTGGGTGTTCGGCATCCGCGACAACGGGATCGGCATCGACCCCGCGTACCACGACCAGATCTTCAAGGCGTTCAAACGCCTCCACGGCGCGAGCGAGTACAGTGGCAACGGGATCGGCCTGGCGATTTGCGAGCGCGCCGTCACCCGCCACGGCGGACGCATCTGGGTGGAGAGTTTCAACGGCGGTTCACACTTCAAGTTCACGCTGGCCAACGTCGAGGAGGAGGTATGCACGCCGACGCACCAATGCGCGCTGTCATCCTGCTCGTAGACGACGACGCTGGCGATCAGGAATTGACTCGCCGGGCCTTCGCCGAGGCCCCGGTGGACCTGCGCATCGTCAGCGACGGTGCTGAGGCGATCGACTACCTCCGCCGGCAGGGAAACCACGCCGTCGACGCGCCACGGCCCGACATCATCCTGCTCGATCTCAACATGCCTCGGCTGGATGGCCGCGAGGTCCTCCGCCGCATCCGCGCCGATGCGCAGCTCAAGGACCTCGTGGTGATCGTGCTCACCACGTCAGACCAGGACGTCGACGCCCGGGCGTGCTACGCGCTGCATTGCAACTCGTTCATCACCAAGCCCGTCCGCGTCGAGACGTTTACCGCCGCCATGCACGAGATCGGTGCATACTGGTTCGAACTCGCCACGCTGCCCCCGGTCTGATTCATCCCTGCGAACACTGCGCGTGCGGCGTGGCGCTCGCGCGTCCCGATCACCCCCGCTCGGTAGCTGGCACGCCACCAGCGGGCGGATCTGTCGCACGATATCCCCCAGTGCGTACGGCTTCGCGACCCGGGGTGCCCCCCGCCAATCCTCTGGAAAGCAGCCGTCCGCCGCATGCCCGGTGCAGAACACCACCGGTATTCCACGCGTCCGCAACGCATCCGCCAGCGGAAACGACAGCCCGTCCGCCAACTGCACGTCGAGCAGCGCCAGATCCATCTTCGCGCGTCCCAGGAGCCGGCAGCCGGCTTCCGCCGTGGGAACCGGCCCGACGACCACATGTCCGAGATGCGCGAGCAACTCCCCACAGACAGCCGCCTGCAACGCGTAATCCTCAGCCAGCAAGATACGCAATCCGTTCGCCATGACCCGTACTCCCGATAAGAACCCGGCCCGCACTGCTCGAACCCAGACGTGATCAGGTGTTTTCCATCGGACGGAACGTTGCAGTGGCATGAACCAATCCTCAGACGCACTTCAGACGTTTGCAGCCATTGAACGACCGCGCCGTTGCCCTCAAGCGATGATCTTTTCCCAATAACGACGCCCGCTGGCGTCTGCGGGAACGTGAACACTCTGTCAGTCCGCGCGTTTTAACGTGCAAGCCCCGAATACTCCTTGCGCAGAATCGTCACCCGTGATCAACGAACACGCCACGGTATCACCTGACGTCACTGTCAGCGTTGCCCCTTGCGGCATGACTTCAACGCCGGCCCTGACCGGCGCCAAGTGACGCTGGATAGGCCGCTATGCGCGGCTTGTTGCGCACGGTCCTACCCGCGTGCGAGACCGCCGTGCACACGTCCACCTCTGCTTGACGCAAACTCGCCTTACCAGCGACAAGACGGTGGCACCATGTACGGATGACAAGGCGACAGTGACCCACGTGGGCATTGGCAACCCGCTCGGCGTCCGCGCGATCCTCCATGAGCGCAGCGCCAACCCGAACATCACTGGCGTCAGGCGGTTTTTACACACGCTTGAAGGCCGCCGCGCAGACTGCGCGTGCGGGCGGGAGGGCAAGTCCCAATGAGCCTGAAGTTGATCAGAGAAACGCAGGGGAGTCGGCATGCGGGGGTGCGTGCCGGCTCCGCTGCTCGCTTTTTGAAAGGAGCACGACAATGAAGAGATGTTCAGGAATCTGTGTCTGGCCGCTGTTTGTGATCGTCGCCGGGTTCATCGGAGCCGCGACGACGCGCGCCGTCGCCGATGAGTTCGACCGCAGCGAGAACGAGACCATCGCCGAGCGCTGGAACGACAACTACGACGAGTACCAGTGGTACAACCCGGCTGACTGGTTCGGCAACTGGGGCTACGAAAACCAGGACGATTGGGATTACGACGACGGCGCGTACGGCTACCACGACTACGACTATCCCGATTACGGCTACGACTACTACACCTACGACTACGGTCGCGACAACGACTTCGACGACTACCTGAATGACGAGGGCGACTACGCGTACGGCTGGTACTGGAACCCGGACGCCGACGACTGGCAGTACGGCCACCACTACGAACCATACGCCTACGGTTACGACTGGTACGACTACGACCCGTTCACGAACGAATCGTACCGCTCCAGCACCAACCGCACCTACGACTTCGATCGCCAGTTCAACGGCCGCGTCGTCGGCCTGCGCCGCATCAAGACGCGCGACGGCAAGGTCGACAGCGTCCAGCTCCGCGTGCGCACCGATGACGGCCGGACCCGGACGGTCCAGCTCGGCGACTACGGCTACGTTCGCGAGAACCTGCCGAGCCTGCGCCCCGGCGAGCACATCCGCATCGCCGGCCGCAACCTCGAGCGCGACGGTCGCAACTACTTCCAGGCGGAGCAGATCCGGTCCGCCAGCGGCTCGTTCGATATTCCCAACTACCGGTACGATCGCGTGATGAGCGGCCGCCTCGCCGGCGTCAAGGCCGTGCGCACCCGCGACGGCGAGGTCGAGGGCATGGTCGCGCAGGTCAAGGGCGACAACGGCAAGACCTTCAACGTCGTCATCGGCTCGCCCGCGAGCGTCCACGGCAACCGCCGCATCACCACCGGCGACCGCATCCACGTCAACGGCTTCAGCCGTACGCTCAATGGCAACACGACGTTCTTCGCCAACAGCGTCGACGTCCGCAGCCGCTCCAACGCGTCCAACCGGCAGGGTGAACGGCAGCAGGCCAGCACCCGCCGGTCCCGCGCACGCTGACAACGAGCAGGCCAGCGCTAACTGGGCCGCGCACGCACCCGGGACATGATACCCGCCAAGGCCCGGGCACCAAGCCCCGGGCCGGTTCACGCGCGGGCACGCATTGGCGCACGGAGGTTCGCGCTGCAATCAGCAACGCACGGACGCGCGTTGATGACTCACTCTCTCTGGTTGAGTTCGGTGCCAGCCGATGTTCCGGCACGCTGCAATATGAGGTTGTGCGCTGCCCAGCGGTCGAACCTCTCCGCCGCGGACTGGCGGATGGTCGACATCGCGTCGTTCCAGTCAGGTGATTGCGCAACGAGCGCATCAAGCTCCGTCGCGGCCCACGCCCGCGCCCGCAGGTACGCGTGGCGCTGTGCGCAACGTACCGGGGGCGGGTGGCTGTCCCAGATGCGGCATGTACCGTTCGGCGAAACGGTCAGTATAACGCTGCCGTCGATGTTGAACCTGCCCATCCCGACGGCATCATCATGTGCGCGCAGCACGAGGAGTTCGGCTCCGGTCACTGGATCCCAGTCGCGCAGGGTCCCATCGTCGGAACAGGTCAGCAACCGGTCGCCGTCGGGACTGAAGCCGACGCGGGTCACGGCGTTTTCGTGTCCCGCGAGCACCGCCTGTGGCGCGCCGCTGACGGAATTCCAGACGCGCGCAGTTGCGTCGCTGGAGGCTGTTGCGATGAGCTGCCCGTCAGGGCTGAACGCAGCGTGGAGGATCGCCTCGCTATGCCCTTGCAGTGAAAACAGGGCTGCGCCATCGGCGACGCTCCAGACCGCGCCAACCTCGTTGTCGCCGACGCACAGCACTTTCGTTCCGTCGGGGCTGAATGCCGCAAAAACCGGCGATGCCAGACCGCTCTGTCCCGGCAGACGCGCCAACTCCGCACCCGTTGCGGCGTCCCACAGGTGTGCGTCGCCATCCCGCGAAACGGTCACGACCTTTTGCCCGTTCGGACTGAATGCCGCGAAGCCGACGCCGAAGGCGCCACCGCTCAGAAGGGCCAATTGGCGGCCGGTGCGCAGATCCCACAAACGCGCCGGATCGTGCATGGAGTCCGGCGCGGCTGTTACGGCGCGAGTGCCGTTGCTGTCGATTGTGGCGAACACGTCGCTCTGGGTCCCGGCGTCGATGGTCAGCTCCAGGGCCGCGGTGAGGGCGTTCCAGATTCGAACCGTGCTGTCGTCCGAGGTCGTCAGCAGGCGCGCGCCGTTTCCGCTGAAGCTGACGCTGCGGATGGCCGTGCGATCCGCGAGTCGCGTGAGCAGCGCGTGCGTGGTCGCGTCATATAATCGCGCCACGCCGTCCGTCGCCACGGTCAGGATGCAGGCGCCATCGGGGCAGTATTCCGCAAGACGCAAGGGCACGCCTGAACCCATGCCGGGCACCCGAGTCAATGCCGTCGCGATGTCCCACAGCCGCGCCGTATCATCTGCCGCAGCCGTGATGATTCGTTCACCGTTCGGACTGAACGCAACCCAGTTGACGGCGCCCGTGTGTCCATGCAACACAGCGCGGGGGGCGCCGGTAGCCGTGTCCCACAGCCGCACCGTCCCGTCCAACGCGGCTGTGGCCACCATTGTTCCGTCCGGGCTGACGGCGGCATGCAGGATTCCATCGGCATGCCCCACCAAGGTGGCCAGCACAGCACCCGTGCCCGCATCGCAGATCCGCGCCCTCGGGTCAGCGCCCGTCACGGCAACGAACCGTTTGTTGTCCGGCGTGAATACCGCCATGGCGACGGGTTGCGCCGGCAGTCGCGCGGTGCCGTCATTTGTCGTGAATTGTGACACGCGCGTCCCCGAGACGGAGTTCCACAATTGCACACTATCCCAGTTCGACGTCACGATCCTGCGCGCGTCGGGGCTGAACGTGGCGTGCAATACCGAGGGCGGGGCGTGCAGTTCGATTGCCGAGGTCTCCGCTGACGGGTTCCAGACCCGCGCGGTGCCGTCCCACGAAGAACTCACGACGCGCGTGCCGTCGCGACTGAACGTGGCATGATTAACGCCGCGTCGGTGACCGCTCAGCGATACGATTCGCGTGCCCGTCTGCACGTTCCAGACGCGAATCACTCCGTCCATACCCGCGGCCACGATCTGCGTGCCATCGGGGCTGAATTCCGCATGGCTGTCGTTGGCTGTGGCGTCGCCCAGAGCGAGCAGTTCCGCTCCAGTGCTGGCGTCCCAGATCCGTGTCGGACCGCCGCCGGCGGTGATGATCCGCGCTCCGTCAGGACTGAACACCGCGTCGTGCAACCACCCCTCGGGAACCGTCAGCACGCGCACGGCCTCAGCGGTGTCCATCTCCCACACTCGGGCGGTTCCATCGTCCGCCGCGGTCACGACGCGGGCGCCATCCGGGCTGAACGCCGCTTGCCGCACCTCGGCGGTGTGCCCCTCCAGGACCGCTATGCTGTCGTCCGCTGCGGCATTGAGGAAGTTCCACTCCCAGCGATGCAGCCTGTCGGGAATCGCCGCGAGGCGACGGCGGACGCCGCGCAGTTCATGCTGGTCGAGCGCTTGGCTGGCTGCGCTCAGGTTGGCCAGAAACGCCTGATATTCGGCCTCGGCGCGGGCGGCCTGCGCATCCTCGGCGTGTTCAATCGCCGCTGCACGCTGTTCCGCTTCCTTCCGCTGCGCCTGTTCTGCGACGATGCGTGCAGCCCGCGCCGCCATCCACAGATTCAGCGACACGGCGAGTCCGATGATGATGAGCGCCAGAAATCCCGCCGCCACCGTCACCGGCCACCGATATCGCCGCAGTTGCTTGCGCAGCAGGTACCACCCGCTGTCCCGCTTGGCCTCGATGGGTTCGTCCACCAGATAGCGCTCGACGTCGCGTGCCAGTTCGCCGGCGCTTTGATAGCGCCGCTCCCGTTCCTTGGCGAGCGTGCGCAGCACGATCGTCTGCACTTCGTCGTCGATCGGACACTCGCCGGCCCGCCAGCGCCGCGCCGACCGTTTGCGAATACCCGAGTCCGCGCGCCAGCAGCGCGTCGGTGGGGCGGGTTCGGTCTCCGTGATGTGACGCAAAACGTCCGCGAGCTGCCCCACGACCGGATAAGGGTATTGCCCGGTCAGCATCTCGTACAGGACAACACCCAGCGAATACACGTCGGTCCGCGTGTCGATGCGATCGGGATTGCCCTGCGTCTGCTCGGGCGACATGTAGGGCAGGGTGCCCACGACCTGGCCGGTCAGCGACACGAGCGTCTGCTCCGGACCGCCGATCAACTTGGCGAGACCAAAGTCGAGCACTTTCGGCTCACCCTCACCGTCGACGAGGATGTTGGATGGTTTCAGATCGCGATGAATGACGCCACGCTGATGCGCATAATTCACGGCGTCGCAGACCTTGACGAACAGCCGCAACGCGTCCTCGAGGTTCGGTTGTTCCCGGCGAACGTACTCGGTCAGGGACACGCCGCGGACGTAGTCCATGACGCAAAAGGCGTGGCGGTCCCCAGTCGTGCCCGAATGAAAGATTGAGATGATGTTGGGGTGCTTGAGACTGGCGACCAGTTCGATCTCGCGGTCGAAGCGCCGCCGGGCCGCTGGCGCGGCGTGCGGCCCTTCGAGCAGCACCTTGATCGCCACCTTGCGCCGCGTCGACTGCTGCACCGCCTGGAAAACGATGCCCTGTCCGCCGCGATGCAGTTCACGCACGACCTCGTAGCCGTCCAGCGTGAGGGCCGCACCGGCGTCGCTACGCGCGCTCTCCAGCGCTACGGTCGGCAGTTGGTCCGCGGCGTTGGCGCCGGCCGGCGGGGACAGAAACGTGCCGTCGGCAATGTCGGCATCCAGCAGCCGCTGCACTTCGTGGCGCAGCGCGAGGTCCGAGCCGCAGGCCTCGTCGAGGAAGGCGAGACGTTCTTCCGGTGGCCGTCGAGTCGCCTCTGCGAAGAGCGTGCTTATCCGTTGCCACCGCGATGGGTCCATGCCGCTCCTCGGTGCCGATACGCTGGATCAGGCCAGTTCCGTGCGCAACCACGCGCGGGCCACGCGAAATTCAAGCTCGACCGTGCTCTTCGAGAGATTCAGCGCTTTTGCCAGCTCTGGAAAGTTCAGTCCGCCGAAAAACCGCAGCAGGACCACCTGGTGCTGACGCGGACTACGCTGCGCCAGCTTCGCCAGAGCGTCATCCAGTCCGAGCAGGGCTGCGCACGCGTCGGCCGGGTCATCCCCCACGGGGTGGGGGCTCGCCGCACGCGCCGCGCCGGCCAGCATCTCATCGAGCGAAATCCGCTGCCAGGCTCCACCCCGCTTCTGCGCCTTCCGAGCCCGCGCATGGTCAACCAGTACCTGCCGCATGGCCTCCGCCGCCGCACCGAAGAAATACCGGCGGTTCTCCGCCCTGGCCAGCGTCGACCCCGCGCACAACTTCAGAAAGGCCTCGTGCACGAGCGCCGTCACCTGCAGCGTGTGCCCGTCGCGCTCGATCTGCATGTGCCGTTCAGCCTGCGCCCGCAATTCCGCGTACACGAGCCGGAACAGCTCATCGCGCGCGCCGCGGTCGCCGGCACGAATGCGCTCCAGCAACAGCGTTACACCGGCGTCCGCCTCTATGGACATGTTCTCATCTCCAGCCCGATACCCATCACCCGCATGTGCGGAAAATCTATTCTCGCGACGAACGCCCTGGATCGCAACCCACTCCCCGAGCTCGTTATACAGTGTGCATGCGTCGCTGCGGTGTTCGTCCTGGTGGCTTCGGCCCTGACTCCTCCGTGGTGGTTTCATCCCCGATCCTGGCGGCATGTTCCCTCGACTTATGCGCGCATCTGGGGCGGATGCCCCTTCGGGCTGGACCTGACCGGTGCCCGTCTCGCCCCTTGAAAGGCACTATCCGGGATTTTGTTGTTTCCCGACGGGCAGCGCCGTAACATGGGGTTTCCTCTCGGCCGCGGGCGGGGTACGAACGCAACACATCCGATTCAGCACCGGAAGGAGGACGCCATGCGCCTCGGGATTGACCGTCTGGGTATCTGGTCCTGCGCTCTGGCACTGGCTGCATCCGGACTCGCGACGCCGCGCGTCACAGCAGCCGACCTGCCCGTCATGTGGCAGCGCGGCGGACATCGCTTTGGCTGCACAGCCGTGACGTTTTCTCCCGACGGAACGCAGGTCATCTCGTCGGGGGTGGACGGCACGATCAAGTTCTGGCGGGCCGCGGACAGCGAGCTGTTGCGCACGTGGCGCACCGACACCGGGGGCGCCGCAGTTTTGCGCTACGTGCCCGCCGATGGGCACATGGCGGTCGGCGTCGGTTACGACGTGGAGCTGCGCAACCTCGCGACCGGCGCCGTCGAGCAGGTGTTCGACGAGCACTTCAGCCTCGTCTCCGCCATCGAGTTCTCCCCCGACAATCAACTGGTTGCCACGCTCGGGAGTTTTGATGGCCAGGCGCTGCTCCGTCAGGCTTCGGACTGGAGCGTGCTTCGTGAATTTCCCAAACCGCCGGGTTTCTTCGGTTTCCTGCCGTTTGCGATGGCCTTCTCGCCCGATGGCAGCAAGGCCTACATCGCGGCCTACGAGGGGGAGGTCAACGAGTACCGCGTATCGGACGCGGCCTTCCTGCGCACGCTCGGAAGTGAGGGGGCGGCTGCCTTCGCCCTCGCGCTTTCGCCCGATGGAACGCTGTTGCTGTCCGGTGACGCCGACGGGGTCATCCGCCGCTGGGTTCTGCCCGCGGGAACGGCCCTGACCCCGCTCACCACCCACACCGACGAGATCCGGAAGCTGGTTTTTTCAGCCGATGGCGAGCACTTCCTGTCCGCCAGCGAGGACGGTACGGCGCGGCTGTGGCGCACCTCCGACGGAACCCTGCTGCAGACCTTCAGCGGCCATACGGACGGCGTGGCCGATGCCGCCCTCAGTCCCGATGGCACGCAGGTGGTCACGGCAGCCGGCTATGACGACAGCAACGTGCGGCTCTGGAGTGCCACCGACGGAACGTTGCTGCGCAAGCTCACCGCGCAAACCGGGGAGGTTTACGACGCCGTGTACGCGCTCGATGGATCGGTGCTGGTCGCCACTAGTGGGACCGACATTCTGCTCTGGGACGCGACGACCGGCGCAGCCGTGGGCGCGATCCCGGCGGCCCACGACGGCGACGAGATCCGCGACCTTGCCTTCTCTCCGGATGGTACGGTGCTCGCCTCGTGCGGGTATGGGTCGGGCGTCAAACTCTGGACCTATCCCGCGCTCGCGCCCGCTGGCACGCTGCCGGGCCACACGGGTTTTCCCACCGATATCGCGTTTTCGCCGGATGGAGCGTGGTTCGCATCCGCGGGCAACGACGCCGGCGTGCGCACCGTCAAGCTGGTGCGCGTCTCCGACGGGCAGCTCGTGCACACGCTCACGGGGTTTAGTGTGACGCCGACCGCCGTGGCCTTTTCACCCGACAGTACAACGCTGGCGGTGGCCACCGACAACGTCGTCCAGCTCTGGCACGTGAGCGACGGCGCGCTTATCGACACCCTGACCGGTCACACCGACACGGTGAAGACGGTTGCCTTTTCCCCAGACGGGGCGGTGCTCGCCTCCGCCGGATACGACAAGACGATCCGGCTCTGGAATACGCAGGACGGGTCGACGCTGCATGTGCTGACCGGTCCTGAGCTCATAATCTCCACCCTGGCGTTTGCCCCCGACAGCCGTACGCTGGTCACGAGCGGCTGGCGGGACCAACTCGGCCTCTGGCGCGTGGCCGACGGGGCGCTGCTGCGGCTGTACGACGCTCCGCTCGGTACGGGCGTCGACGTCCTGGCGTATTCGCCCGACGGCCTGCACCTCGCGGTCGGGCGACGCGACGCCAGCGTCGTCGGGGCGCACCGTCCACCCGCCGCGGGCGGCGACCTCGACGTCGATGGCGACGTGGATGCGGCGGATCAGGCGGTTTTTGACGTCTGCCTCGCCGGTCCCGGATTTGCCAACCCCGTTGGTGGCTGCAGCGCACAAGTTTTTGCCAACGCCGACCTGGACGGCGACGGCGACGTGGATCTCGCCGACGGCGCCATCCTGCAGCAGGTCGTCACCGGCGCTGCACCATAAACCGCACGTCGGAGCATAGGCCCACAGTTAGAAAAAGACTGCGGCGCGCTCGGGCCGCATTGAGAGTCTCTATGCTACGGCATGTACGCCCAACCCCGGCGCGTCGCTGGGCCGAACAACGCCGTCTGCGAGTTGCAGGCCCGTGAAGGGATCCTCACTTAGCAGCAGGTGCCCGTCGATATCGGCGTAATCCACCAGCGACGCGATGTGCGCCGCCGCAGCCACCCCCAGCGACGTCTCCGTCATGCACCCCAGCATCACCTGCATGCTGCGGCTGCGGGCGTCGCGGATCATCCGCAGCGCTTCGCGGATCCCGCCGCACTTGGAGAGCTTGACGTTGATGCCGTCGTAGACACCGTCGAGGCGCGGCACGTCGTTGGGTCGGACGGAGTCCTCGTCGGCGATGAGCGGAATGGGGGATTCCGCACGCGCCGCGCGCACTGCCTCCAGCTCGCCGGCCTTCGTGGGCTGCTCGATGAACTCCAGGTCGAACGGCAGAATCTGCAGCATGCGCGGAACAATCGCATCCGGCGGCCACCCGCAGTTCGCGTCCACCCGCACGCGCTTGTCCGGCGCCAGGCGACGCAGTTGCGTGAGCGTCTCGACGTCGGCGTCGGTGCCCACCTTGATCTTCAACACCTGGTAGGGTTCCGCCAGCGCCACCTTCTCCGGCAGCAGCTCCAGCCGGTCGATCCCGATCGTCATCGACGTCGGCGGCGTCTGCGCCGGATCGAGTCCGAGCATCTTCCACACCGGCACGCCGCGCCGCTTGCCCAGCCAGTCGTGCAGGGCGCTATCGATGCCGGACACCGCCGCACGCTCGCTGTCGAAGCGGTCCAGGAGGCGGTCGATGATGCGGTCGACGTCCTCGAGGTCATCGCCGACCAGCGGGCCGGCCTCGGCAACGGTCTGCTCGATCGACTCCAGCGTGTGGCCGTAGTAGGGAACCGGTACGGCTTCACCCAGTCCGGTGATTCCCTCATGCTCGAGCGCGACGACGATGCGGGTTATCTCGGTGTTGTCCCCGGCTGAACTGCCCGATCGGGCGATACGGAACGGGTAGCGCAGCCGGGCGGTGATGCGTTGGGTCGTGAGTTTCATGGTGTCAGCTTAGCATCTGGCGGTTAAGGTGCCATGCCGTCGGGCGATTTCATCGCGCCCCGGGCCGCCGCCAGTCGCGGATCGTGGCAACCAGCAGGACGACCACGACACCCACCGCATCCGCAAGGAAATCCTCGATGTCGCAGTCGCGCCCGGTCAGCGGCTGAATCAGCTCCGCCAGGCCACCATAGGCGGCCAGAACAACCGCCCACACCAGCGCCCAGCGCCACGTGGAGCGACCGCCGCCGGCGCGACGGACGACGACCCGGCCGTACGCCAGGCAGGCGAACGTGAAGCAGTGGATAACCAGCCCCTTCGGCGAGATCGTGATCGGAGCGCGCGGCACCTTCGGAGCCAGCAGCAGGTACGTCAGGATGGCCCAGTAGGCCAGCCACGCCACCAGCAAGACACGATGCCAGCGGTTGCGAAGGGGCTGGTCCTGCGCGGACGCGTCCACGACCGATTCAGTCACGGTCGGCTCCCGAGGTGGACGAGGCGGTCGCCTCCTCTTCCTCGTAGAACACCGGGATCGAGCGGCGCGGCGGAATACGCGTGGGCGTCGGGGCGGGGCGGACCGGCGCGTCCTCGTCGGACGCTGCCTCAGGCTCCGCCGCTACGACTTCAGGCTCCGGTGCCGCAGGCTCCTCGACGAGAGCAGCCTCGGCGGGAACGCCCTCGACGGCCGCGGCCTCGATGGGCCTTGCCTCGACCGGATCGGGACCGTGTGCGACCCGATCGCCGGCGTCAAAGGCCGGAACCGGCTCGGCAGGGGGGACGTGGTGCTCGCCTGTCCCTTGCGGGTATTCGGCAGCCACGGGCTCGGCCTGATCTGGCTCAGCCACATCCGTCACCGCTGCCTGCTCCGTCTCTTCTTCGTCCGCGGCCTGCACAGCGGGCACTTCCGCATCGACCACCGCGTCGCCAGTTGCCGCCTGGGGCCGAGGCTTGCGGGCCGGAGCAGCCGCTGTCGGCCGCAGGGTCTCCGCATCGACGCCCATGATTTCCGCCGTCAGCGCGGCGTAGTCGATCGCGCCGTTGCTCTGCGGGGCGTACTCGGTGATGGTCTGGCCGTGGCTCGGGCACTCCGCCAGCTTGATGTTGCGGCGGATGATCGTGTCGAACACCACCGCGTTCGCCCAAGGCACGTCGCTGTCGCGGCTCTGCTCCAGGAAGGCCGCAAGGTCAGCCGAGACCTCGCCCGCCAGACGCGTCCCCGCCTCGTACATGCACAGGATGATGCCGCTGACCTTCAGGTCGGGGTTGATCCGCGATCGCACCAGCCGGATCGTTTCCAGCAACTTGCCCACGCCCTGGAGCGCAAGGAAGTGCGGCTGCATCGGCACGAAAACCTCGTTCATCGCCGCCAGCCCGTTGATCGTGAGCACGCCGAGCGACGGCGGACAATCCATCCAGCAGATAGTCGTAATCCACAGTGTACCTGCTGCAGCGTCGCGGAGGATCTCGCGGCTATCCGCTTGTCCAACTCCATCTCAGCCGCCGCCAGATCGATGTGCACGACGGCACGATGGCGAATTCTCTAGGGCCTCGGCAGCATCACGGCAGGCAACAAGTTGTCGAATGAGCGTTATAGATGCTGGGCTTGTCTGCATCCGGGTTCGACGCCGAGTGCATCGTCAGGTGGGCCTGCGGATCAGGGAATCGAACTGAGACACCCGGTGTCCGGCACGGCAGCAATGGTCGCGCTTCGTTGCAACACGACGTGGTTTGCCGACCCCGCCTTTCTGATTGATGATCGCGATTCGTCGCATCGGTCATCCTTGCCGATTGGGGCATGGAGGCCGCAAGCCGCACGAACCCAGACTACCTATCCTGCGAGATCATACGGTAAGGCCGACGATCATGCGAAACCGCTGAGCCGCGGGCTGTGAAATCCTGCCGCTTTTTGATACCGCCGTCCCGCACGTCACCACGCGG
Source organism: Phycisphaerales bacterium (assembly GCA_020639115.1). Taxonomy (GTDB): domain Bacteria; phylum Planctomycetota; class Phycisphaerae; order UBA1845; family UBA1845; genus JACKHG01. The sequence continues at coordinate 58,868 of JACKHG010000017.1, read as the reverse complement.
TCGGCGTAACTGGCGAACGGCGTCAGGACACAATAGCCGATGCCGCTAGCGAGCCGACGCGCCCGGCAGTGCGGTGGCCAACGTGCCCGTGGCACCACTGATGTGGGCTCGGGGAATTTCTCGATAAGCAATGGGTTCTCGCTCATCCCACCACTGCACCGGGCCGCATTTTCACACCACCCGGCGTTGCCGTAGTCGCCATGAAGCCATGTCGCGTAGGTGTTGGCGTAGCGAAGATCGGGCTTACAAACATCGACCATCGCCGTTGCACTGCGGGTGATCCGGAAGCCGGCTGGTTATGATCTTCGCGTCGGGCCCAGTGGGATCCCGACCAGCACGGTGGCGGTCGCCAGCAGAAACGTCAGGATATCGGGTGGATCCGGCAGCGGGAGGATGTCGGGCATAGGCGTGAAGCGTCCGGCCATCCAGGGGCCCCAGCGTCACGATGGTCAGAATCCGTGGATGCTGCGGTACGGCATGCCGCATCATATCCAGCGCGCGTTCGGATGCTGAAATCGAAAGACATGCCGCCCAGAACAGCATCGCCGGCGTTGAGGTCCTAAGATGCCAAATGTCGGCAGTCTCTCAGGGTTCATGGTGATCGTCTGGCTGTCGGGCATCCATCCAGCATAACAACAGGGAGGCGTCCGCAGGCGGGAAACAGCAGCACGGCGAGCGCGGGAGCAAGGGGCATAACGTCCTCAGTCTGAAGATGTGATACGTGCCACGATTCATGCAGCTTTGGATGGTGTGCAGCCGTCCCTCGACGGCCTGATTCAATTATACCGCTGCCATCGTCAGGTGAAGGATGGGCCGGCAAACAGTATACCAGCGTTCGCCCATGGAATGTAACGCCGATTACCCGGACTGCTGTGGCTTGATGCTGAACTCGGAAGTCAGGTGTAACGGTGATCGCATCATCGCCACCGACATCGCTTCACGGGTGTGCGTGCCGAGTGCCCGGTGGCGGGCCGATGGCTGCAGCCCTCATGTCGCTCAGTGTTGCCGGCAGACCAAAGGCGACGCTGAGGCGGAAGCAACCAGAGCGGACGTCGGCTCACCGGTGCCGACCACGAGCAGGGGGTTCATCCGACTCGCCGCCAGTGTGGGTTCAGTGGTGATTAGACCGCGGCAGTCACCGTAATGAATATAACCGGTGATGTCGTTGCATACCGTCGGTCCCGAACGAGCAGGTTGCCGTCGGCGTTCCAGCACGATGGGATCCTCTGGGAATCGGCGAACATGATCGTCCATCGAGACCGAAGGGTCGCCAGTCAGCTTCATTCATTCGTGCCAGAAGAGAACAGTTGCAGGTCGCTTGCGGCGGCGCGGGGGGAAACTATCAGACTTAACCTGGCGAACTTACACACATCGCAGTCGTGGAGCGGCCGAAGCCGTCACGATCTGGGCGATAGATGTTCAGCCGAGACACCGACGAGTTCAGGTAGTCAATTAACACGGTGCCTTTACCTTTGCTCTATGAGGGCGATATACAAACCTGTGATCAGTCTCACCCCAATGGGGTCGATGTTGACGCCGACCTCTGGCGGGTGTCAGGGAACCAGCGGCGGCGATTGGTCGTCGGGCACTCATCCAGCACATGTACAGGAGATACTGGCGTGGAGGCCGAGGCATTACGAGCAGCAAGGCGAGCGAAACGACGCCACGCCTCGGCACCAGCAGTGCATTCCGCACAACTGAGTGGCGGGCACAGAACAGCCCCGTCCTCTGGGCCGTGCTTCATTATACACCGGAGTCACGCTCGCCCTGAACGGAGCCGTTGGCAGTGTGGTTGAGCCAGACGAATCGACGGGCAGGTCGGTGCGATCCTAACCTTGCGGCGCTGCCAGCAAAAGCGTGAGCAGCGCGTCGATCGGGTGCTCGTCCTCGATGCCGGGTCGCGGAAGGCCTGGCAGCTTCTCGTCGTCGGTGAGCGTGGTGTCGTTGGCGATCGCCTCGAGATCGTCGAGAACGTAGATCTGTCCGTCCTCGCCCGTCTCGGCGTTGCGGAAGTCCGGGTTGCGCGCGGAGAAGACACCGCACCCACCGAGCGCGGGCGCGATGATCAGTGCGGCGAGCCAGAGCTGAATTGAGAAACGTCGCATGGGGTTCTTCCGCTATGCCGTTTACGCGTCAGTTCTACGCCGGTTCATCGGCTGTCGGTGAAAAAAATCACAGCCTCGCCCGCGCGCTGCTGATTCTATCGTCGGCACGGGTGGGCGGTAAAGTTCAGCCTGACCGCGGCGAAAACGCCGATTTCGGCCAAATCAGCGTTGCAAACGGGCTCGATCCTGGTTACGTTCATGGCGGGGTTTCGGTCCGCAGGATGAACCTGCGGCAATGCCTTTCACCGCAAGCGCCGCCGCATAAACCAACAAGATGCTGCAAACACCGCAGTCACGCCACATACGCGGGCTTGAACTTGCCAGGGATTGGCAGTCTACTTGCGCGACAGGAGGTTGGCCGCCCGTGATCCTTAAACGCGTCACCATGTCCGGCTTCAAGAGCTTCGCCGAGAAGGTGGAGTTCGACTTCTCCCCGGGCGTCCACCGTCGTTAGCTAACGGGTGCAGCAAAACAACGTCGTCAACCGCCTTCATCTGATGATCCGCCCACTCCCGCAGCCGCCAGATGCTCGACATGATCTTCAACGGCTCTCGAGCCTGCTCAACATGGCGGGTCGACCTCGTCTTACCGGCAACGGGACCCGCGCCCTGCTGTCGACCGCGACAGGGTGACCATCGCCGCAAAAGCTCTTGCAGCGGCGAGCTGATTACCCTCGTCTGCAATGGAATACCCGCCTGCGGCATCCGCGAAGTCTTCATGGACACCGGCGTGTTCGCCTACGCGGTGATCAGAGAACAAGGTGGACCTGATGCTCCACGCGTCAGCGTCCGGGCGGCGGATCATCTTCGAAGGGCTGCAGGCATCAGCAATTCCGGGCGAAAGAGGCCGAACGCAAGCTGGATCACTGCCGGTTACTTCCAGCGTGGCCGACGTCATCCGAGGAACTCGAAGCGACTCACCAGCGTCAAGCTCTTTCTGGGCCGCGCCGCAACTTCAGGAATACGGCATAACCCGCCTGCGGGAAATCCAGACCAACTTCGCCATGGCGAGTACACCAGTTCACCAGGCCCTGGCCAGCATCAGGGCAGTGGACTGGCCTACCGCCGGCGCGGGAACTCGGGCGGCCATCAGGCGGCTGAAGCCGGACAGCGTCGCGGCGCGCTGTGCGAACTCGAGGCCCCTGACCGAGCAGATCGCCGCCTGCGTGCCTCGTCGGGCGCCGACCGAGTCTCCACTAACGAGCGGTCCTCCGCCGCCTAAACGCATCGGAGCAGGACGTCTTCCACGCCGCGAGCAGCGACAACATGACAACAGCATCAGCCCAACATTCGGCCCGCGAGCAGGGAAATCGACAGGCCGGTCCGCAAAACCAGGCGGTGCTGGACTGGCGGGCCCGGCGATGATCCGCCGCACGACCAGCTCATAAATTCCAGCCCTAGCCGGACTGTGAGACGCTGACCGACCAGAAGACCACCCTGTCGGAACGCGGCACGCCGCCATCCGCAAACTGCGGGCCTCCTCAGCCGCCGCGGAGGCTCAGTAAACTGGCTGAGGTCCGGCCAACTCATCAGGCAGGAGACCGCCAAGCAGAAGAAGGCCGACGCCCGCCGCGTCGACGCCGAAGGCAGGCCGAGCTCTCCGAAGCTCGCGATTTGATCGAAGAGACCCACCTTGCGGCCTCACCAGCCCTGCGCCAGTGCTCAGAATATAGAAGCGGATGCGGGCGTCGGTGCCGGCATCCGCCGCATCCTCGACCGCAAGCTCCTCCGAGCGACGAGCCGGCGCTGGCCACCGTGGTCAGGCTGGTCGCGGACGCCTTCCAGGCATCGGCATCCCCGGGCGGCTATCGTCAGAAAGCTTGGGTCGGTGAACACGATCAGCACATGGAAGGTACGCGACAGCCAGGCGTTCCTCCCCAGGATCCGACCGCACCTGCCTGCGATCTGCCCGAGCGGACCGATTATCAGGCTCGACAACTTACGCAGTTAGCCTGCGAATTTCAGCAAATCAGCTCAGCTTCGTCGCCAGAGGCGAGACGTTTGTACGCTTCGCGCGGACCTCGAAGCCGCTCGCCGACGCCATCCTTAGCCCGTACGATCGTGTCAGACCAGCGCAATAACACTCTGGCTGGCTTGCAGTCGACGCCGCCGAGACGGCGGCAGCCATCGCTCGTCACCCTCGAGGGCGAGTGTGGTCGAGCCAGACAACCGGGTGCGCATCAGGCGCCGCAGTACAGCCGCCCTCATCTCGCGGCGCACCGAGCTGCGTGCGATCGACGATCAACTCGCCGAGATCGAGGCGAACATCGCCGATCTCGCCGACGCGCTCAACCGCAGCTCCGCGCAGAACCTCCACCTGGAGCAGGTTCAGCAGGAACTGCGCACCAGCATCTACGAACTGCACACCGCACGCGTCGAGACCAAGGCCGCCCTCGAAAACGTGGCCGAGGCGATTCGCCGGCTCACACACGAGCAGCCCCTCGTCGCCAACGAGGTTGCCGCCATCGAACAGGAACTCGCCGAAGCGGCTACGCGGTCGTCCCAGAACCAGGATTCGCTCGAGCAACTGCAGCAGGCGAGCAAGGATCGCGAGGCCCACGTCGAGCGGCTGCAGCAGAAGATCGAGGAACTGGTCACCCAACGCGACGCGGTCGCCGAGGAGCTGACGCAGGCGAAGGTGGCGGCGGGCAAGCTGCTCGAGAAGCGATCAGCCGCGGCAGAGACGATCAACGCCCTGCGGCGGAGCATCCGCGCCGCCGAGGAGGGCGTGGAGGCGGCGGCCCACGAGACCGCAGACTGCAAGGCCCGGATCGCGGAGTCAGCCGAGGTGATCGAGGCGTCGACGCAGCGGCTCGCAGAGCTGGCGGGCGAGGTCGAGCGGGCAGAAGTACAATCCGCAGAGCTGCGCCAGTCACGCGAGAGCGTACGCGAGCGGGCGACGGCGCTGGCCGACGAAGTGCGCCAGCGGCGCGGTGAGCTGGAAGCGGCTGAGCAGCGCCTGCACGAGCGGCAGATGGCGTTGCAGGAGGCCCGGATCCATCGCGACGAACTGGTGACGCGCGTGCGCGACGAGCTGGCGCTGGAACTGGCCGAACTCTACGAGAAGTACGAGCACGCCGACCAGGACTGGGAGGCGGTCGAGAACGAGATCGCCGAGCTCAAGCAGAAGATCCAGCGCCTCGGCAACATCAACCTCGACGCGATCGGCGAGCTGACCGAGCTGGAGGAGCGCGAGTCGTTCCTCACCACGCAGCGCGACGACCTGGAGGAATCGCGCAAGCAGCTCGACACGCTCATCGCCCAGCTCAACGAGGAGTGCCAGAAGCGCTTCGCGGAGGCTTTCGAGGCGATCCGCGAGAACTTCCGCGAGCTGTTCCGCAAGCTGTTCGGCGGCGGCAAGGCGGACATCCTCCTGGAAAACCCGGAGGACCCGCTGGAGTCGGGCATCGAGATCATGGCCCGCCCGCCGGGCAAGGAGCTGCAGAGCATCACCCTGATGAGCGGCGGCGAGAAGAGCATGACCGCGATCGCGCTGCTCATGAGCATCTTCCGCAGCCGGCCCAGCCCCTTCGCCATCCTGGACGAGGTGGACGCCGCGCTCGACGAGGCCAACAACGAGCGCTTCAGCGGCATCATCCAGGAGTTCCTCGACAAGTCGCAGTTCATCGTCATCACGCACAGCAAGCGGACGATGAGCATCGCCGACCAGATGTACGGCGTGACCATGCAGGAACCGGGCGTGAGTACGCGGGTGAGCGTCAAGTTCGAGCAGGCCGAGCAGATCGCGCGGCCCTCGGCGGTGGCGTGATGGAATTGAACCACGAAGACACGAAGACACCAAGAAGAATTGAAATTGGGATTTGTGGGCGATGATGTTGCTACCACCGTTTTCGAGTAGCGGCGGCTACCGTAGTTCTTTCAAGAAAAATCGCCGTTCTTCGTGTCTTGGTGTCTTCGTGGTTCAATTCACCCAGTAAAACGCAATGAATCCTCTCGATCAGTCTGAAGTCCAGGTGCGCGTGCGGTACGCCGAGTGCGACCCCATGGGGCTGCTGCACCATGCGAAGTACTTCGAGTACCTGGAGCTCTCGCGCACCGAGCTGTTGCGCGCTTCGGGGGTGAGCTACCGGGAACTCGAGGCCCGCGGCGTGTTCTTCGTCGTGGCCAAGCTGGAAATCCGCTACAAGGCGCCGATCCGCTACGACGACGTGGTCATCATCCACACGCGCGTGGAGCGGATCACCCGCACCCGCGTGGACCACAGCTACCGCATGCTGGTCAACGGCGTCGTGTGCACCGAGGCGAGTTCCACGCTGGCCTGCGTCGACACCAGCGGCCGGCCCATCCTCATGCCCGAGAACCTCTGGCCGGATGACCCAACAGAGCCGCGCCCGTAAGGAAGCGGAAACTGGCACACGCCCCGCATCACGGACGCGCGATTGCCACACTACATTCAGGTTTCATTCGCCGCCAGTAGATGGCTCGGGCGCACTTAGGCGGCCGAGGAACAGCCAGCTTCCGGTGAGGTCGTTGCGGATGAGGAACAGGAACGGGTGGTCCGCACGGAACGTCGGGGAGATGGCGGTGCGCATCATGACCACGCCGGTGGCGGCGGCTGCCTCCGTGCCCTCTTCGCTGACCTCGACGCAGGCCTCGTGAATCACGCGGGAAATGGCGAGCTTCTGGTCCTTGGCCATGCCCGAGAAGTCAGCGGCGCCGGAGAACGCGGCGTTCATGCCCAGCTTGCCCAGGCCGGCGTTGAGGTCGATCCGGCTCTCGAGCTTGAACTTCGGCAGGAACACCGTGACCTGCTGGCGCTGCGCCTGCGTGATCCAGCCCTCGACTGCGCTCGGACTGAGCGACTGCATCAGCTTCGCCAGGCCGTCGACCTCGTTGGGCAAAATCACCACGAGCGACATCTTCTCACCCTGGTAGGGCAGGCAGAGCACGCGGACGTTCTCGGCGTTGTACATGCGGAGTTTAGCGCTCTGCGTCATCGTCTCGACGTCGATCGTCTTGCCTCCCGCCAGGTGGAAGGGCATGTCGTCGGTCATCTCCGCGTCGAACTGCTCGAGCCAGAGACCCTTGAAGTAAACGGCATTGGTCAGCACCAGCGCCGTGCCGGCGTCCACGTCCGCCGGCTTCAGCAGCTCATCGATCTTGTCTTCGGTGTGGTCGGCGACCCAGGCGTTGATCGTGCGGCGGGCGGCCTCCGTATCGTGCGCGAAGTCGACCTGGCGCAGGCCCGCGCCGTAGTACTGCCGCGTTAGGTCGAGGAAGTCCTCGCGAAAGGTAATGGATTTCTCGCCCCACAGCGCGTTGGCAATCGCCAGTTCGATGCCCTTCTCGCCGGAGACGGTCTGGTCGCGCTGCATCAGTTCCGCAAACGCCTTGTGCAGCCGCTGCGGCGGCAGATCGAAGTGCAGCGCCCGGGCCATTTCCTCGGCAGTCTGGTTGCGCGCGCCGGCGTAGGTCATCGCCAGCGCCGTCGAGATGCTGTAGGGCGAATAGAAGATGTTGCCTTCGTCGCCCAGCACGTCGTAGAGCGCGAGGGCGAACGCGCGGTTGGACTGGGCGAGGTGCAGCGCATCGAGTGAGGGCGCACCGGGCACGTCGGCGCTGGCCACGGCGGCGGCGGCGAGCAATCCCGCCAGCAATGGGGCGGCTTTGGACATGGGTGAAACTCCTGGGTCGCTTTGAAACTTCTATCGTCAGCTTGCAGCACATGCGGCTGAGTGGCTGCCTCATCTTCGACGCAGCCACTCCGCCGCGGTTCCATCGGCGATTCTGCGCGTCCGGGCGGCGGGGGGCAAGGGATCGGCTTCGCCCCAGGCGGTGCGGCGGCGTATGATCCGCCCGGGCACGGCCCATGCGGGGCACGGGCGGCTCGGAGGGGGTTCGCAAGCGCGGGGCCCGGCGATGACAGACTTGAAAGCAGCAGGGGAGCAGGCCGGATGATGGAACCAGCGATCGTGAAGGAGTCGATGGCGCGGGAGGAGGCCGAGGCTGCCGGAACCGCGAACGGATGGGCCTGGGCGGTCGGGGGGCTGATGGTGCTGCTCGCGGGCCTGGTGGCCTTCGGGTGGCTGGCCCGGTTGGCGCCGGCGGACGGCCTGGTGGATTTCCGCTACGCGGAGAATCTGGCGCGTGGGCAGGGATTCGTCTTCAACGCGGGCGAGCGCGTGCTGGGCACGGCGTCGCCGCTGTTTGCGGCGCTGCTGGGGCTGGGCGGCGTGGTGTTCGGCGTGGACCGCGTTCCGCTCGTGGCGCACGTATTGGGAATTCTATGCGGCGCAGTGGCGGGCGGCGCGGTCTACGGGCTGCTGCGCAGCGTGCGCGTCGGCCCGGCGTGGTCGGCTGCGAGCATGCTGGTTGTCGGGCTGCACCCCGCGATCCTCGCGGCGACGGTCGGCGGTGAAGCAATCGCACTCGGGCTGGCGCTGGTGGCGGTGGGGCTCGTGGCGGTCGTGCGCGGGTGGTGGATCGTGGCGGCCGTGATGGCGGCCCTGCTGGTGCCGGCACAGGCCTGGGGCCTGCTGTGGGCGCTGCTGCTGGTGGCCGCGATCGTGTGGGGCGCGGGCCGGCGGGCGCTCGGGCCGCTGGCTGTTTTCGCAATCCTGCTGGGGGCCTGGCTGATCTTTGCGACGGTGTACTTCGGCTCACCCGTCCCGCTGCCGCTGCGTGCGGAGTGCGCGGCGCAGATGCACGCGGGCGGATGGGCGGGGTGGCTCGGCGTACTGCGGTGGTACGGCGGGTGGCTCGTGGATCACCTGTGGATGCCGCACACGTATGGACACGCGGCGCTGCGCTGGCAGGTCTGGGCGTGGATCGTGCTGCTCGTCGTGGGCTGCCTGGGCATCGCCCGCAGGCCGCGCCGGCTGCACGGCGTGATCCTGCTGCCGGCGGCGATCGCCGTCTATGGCGTCGTGCTGCTCTGGGGCGTCGACCTGCGGGCGAAAGGCGTGGCTGCCCCGCTTGCGTGGAGTTCGGTCGTGCTGGGCATGCTCGGGCTGTGGGAGTTGTGGGTCGTGGGGCAGTTGTACTGGCGGGAGTTCGGCCTCACGCACTGGGTGCTGGACGTGCTCGCGGCGCTCACGGTGCTGGGGCTCGTGCTGTCGATCGCGAACCGCGACGAGGTGATGTACCGCCAGGGGCGTGAAGCGCGGTACGCGCGGCGCATGGCGGGGACCGAGGCGGGGACCTGGCTGGCCGGGCACGCGGACGCCGATGCCCGCGTCGCGGTGGACGGCGTCGGCTACGCGGCGTACACCGCCCGGCGGCCGATCATCGATCTGCGCGGGTCGGTCAGTCCAGCCGTCGTCGAGCGGATGGCGTGCACCGCGTCGTTCGGTGCGCGGATGCAGGCCGTGCTGGCGGCGGAAGCGCCGCAGTACGTCGTGCTGCCGACGCGGTCCGTGCGGGATAACCGGCACGGGGCGGATGGCGCCCTGTTCGAGACGCGCGAGCAGGCGTGGTACTTCCGCGCGCACTACGTACCGGTGTTCGAGTCGTGGGCGCCGGATGATGATGCGACCGCGCCGGATGGTGTGTCGGAGTTGACCGTTTATCGGCGGCGAGCGCCGGCGCCGGTCGGAAGGAGTGGGAAAGGGCAGTCGTGACCGCTTTTGCGCGGGTTTGGGGCAACATTTAACAAACGCGCGCAGGATTGCCCTTGCAAAGCGGGCGGTGGGGGGCCTAGACTGATATATCTGAGCGTTCAGGTGCGCCTATTTCGGCGGTCGGCGGTTGAATTCCCAAGCGACGGGCTCGGGGCGCCGCGGGCGGGCGAAGCACCTGGGCCGGCAGGAGAATCGGTCTTCCCAGAGCGCCACACATCCGAGTCGGTTGCAACGAAGAGCGGGCTGCAGGCCAGTGTGCTGATGCTCAACGCGCACTACATGGCGCTGCGGGTGATTTCTGCGCGGCGGGCGTTTTCGCTTCTCTTCAAGGAGGATGCGGAGGCCCGGCCGGTCGCGGAGATCGTCCACGTCGAGGACGGCCGCTACGTCTCCTACAACTTCGCGGACTGGACGGAACTCAGCCGGTTCCGGCGCGAGTTTGAACCCGCCGGCCACGACTGGGTGCGCACCGTGCGCTTCGACATCGCCGTGCCGCGGATCATCCGCGTGCTCACCTATAACCGTATTCCCAAGCAGCAGGTGAAGTTCAACCGGCGGAATATTTACGCCCGCGACCGCAGCCTGTGCCAGTATTGCGGCAAGCGGTTCGCGACGGCTGACCTGAGCCTGGACCACGTGGTCCCACGTTCGCAGGGCGGCGACACCACTTGGGAAAACCTCGTGTGCTGCTGCCTCAAGTGCAACGTGCGCAAGGGCGGCAGGACGCCGGAACAGGCGAACATGAAGCTGATCTCCATCCCGCGCAAACCCGCACGGAGCCCGGTCATCAGCATAAAGCTGTCCGACGCCCGCTACCACTCGTGGCGCCAGTTCCTCGATCACGCGTACTGGGACGTCGAACTGACGTAGAACCGCACCGACCCGGGGGGGCGTGCGCGGGCGCCGAACGTGCGCGCGGAAACCGCCGCATAGGCGGTGACGCCAGGGCGCCTACTGCGGCCCGGTGAGCATGACCTGCAGGGCGATCCAGTCGGCGATATTCACAACCTGATCATCGGCGGCGACGTTGGCGCACGCGCAGGCGGGCTGCGCGATGATGTCCGCGCCAAAGCACGCCGCGAACGCCTGCAGGTCGGCGAGATCGAAGTCACCGTCGCCGTCCATGTCACCGGGCGTGAAGCGACAGTCCGGACACTGCCCCGCGGGCGCTACGGTGAGCGTCGCAACGTCGCTGTAGGTCGAGCAGAACGGATCGGGCACGGCGGCGCGGAGGCGGAACTGGCGACCGTCGTCGGCGAGCTGAATGTCGTGCACGGTGAGCGTTGTGGTCGTCGTGCCGGAAAACTTCGCGCCGTCGGTCAGGGCAGCCGCCCCCTCATACCAGCGCGTGATGAGCGGCGTGGGGCCGGTAGCCTCCGCGTTAAAGGCGGCGTCCTCGCCGGGTTCCGCACAGCGATCCGCGGGCTGCTGCGCGATCGCGGGGTTGGCAAACGCCAGGATGCCGGTCGTGGACACGGCGTCAACGGGGTCGATGCACGCGTTCCAGACCCGGCAGGTGTACGCTCCGCTGTCGGTTCCGGTGGCGCCGGAAATCTCCAGTTGGGCCGTCTGGCTTCCGATGATGTGCGCGCTGTCAACGAGATCGACGCCGTCCTTGTTCCACTGGTAGACGACGTCCAGCGGGTCATCAACGGTGACGGCGAATACGACCGTCGAGTTGCCACCGGCGCACCCCGTAATGGGCGAAGGGCTGATGAGCGCAACATCGAGCTGCGGCGGCAGCACGTCGAGCGTGGCGGCGCTGCTCTCCGCCGTAATGCAACCGGCGCTCACCCGGCAGGAGTACGTGCTGAGATCCCCACCGGCGCCGGCTGGGGCGATGGTGAGCTCTGCGCTGGTGACGCCGGAGAAGGGGGCGCCCTCGGTCAGCACCTCAGTGCCGTTGCGGATCCACTGATAGGCCGTCAAGCCGGGCGCGGCGACGCTGAAGGTCACCGGCTCATCGGGGCACGCGTGGTGACCGGCTGGGCCGACCATGCCCGCCGCCAGGTCGTCGGAGTCGCAGACATCGAGTCGCCCGTTGCCGTTGCAATCGTTGCCGGCGAGCTGGCATTCATCGGGAACGCCGTTGACGTCGCAGTCGTCGCTGGCGCCGCCGGGGGCGACGTCGCAGACGTCCGGGATGCCGTTCGCATTGCAGTCCAGGGCGACACCACTGACGACGTCGCACGTGTCCGGGATGCCGTTGGCATTGCAGTCGTCGACCGATCCCGCAGCGATTTCGCAATCATCCGGAATACCGCTCGCGTTGCAGTCGTGCACGTCCAGCTCGCATTCGTCGGGCGTGCCGTTGGTGTTGCAGTCGATGCTGGTGCCGGCCGTGATATCCATACTGTCGGCGACGCCGTTGTTGTTGCAGTCGCCAAACGAGAACTCGGCGATGTACGTGCCCCAGATGTTCGTCGTGTGACCGTAAGCCTGGATCGTCCACATCTGCTGCTCGTCGTTCGGATCGAGCGAGCTGAGGCTGTAATCTCCCCACCGGTTGCGACCATACTGGTCGAGGTTGTTCTGCGGGCCGCTGCCGGCGCGGTACGGCTGCGCGGGGCCCATTTCGTTCGGCGGATCGAAACGGTTCCGGCCGGTGAAATAGGCGCCGGCGTACTGGGTTGCGGACGTCCCCGAAAACCCGAGCAGGGCATCCCCGCGGGCATTCACCATGATCGATGGGAAAAAGTAGTGCAGCACGGGATCGCTGACCGTCCCGACCTGCTGCAACGTCGGCGACGCCCCCTGCACATCGACTTCGTACCACCGGCAGGCGGCCCGCCCGCTGACGTCGACCGTGTGCGTCGTCCAGATCGAGCCGTCGCGGTATACCGCGTTCATCAGGCGCGTGTCGACCGTGTCCAGCGGCGTCGAACTGCCCAGGGCCGGCGCGTCGGCGGCTGCCGTGTTGAACGGCACCGAGACGGTACCGCGGTTGACCAACACCGCGCCGGCAACCTGCCGAACACGAAGCGTCGTGCTCGAGTTGCGCGAGATGAGGTACTCACCGCTGACCGAACCGAAGGAGTGCACCGGCTGGATCGCCCCCTCGAACGGCAGCCCGCGAAAAGCCAGGATCGTGCCCAGCGACGGAGCAGCCGCGATCAGCGGCGCCTTGTCGATTGCGAACACCGTCATGCCGCAGGAAACCATGAACGTCGTGACGTAGATGCCGTCGGCGCTCACGCCCAGCGTCGGATAGTCCGGCCAGCAGCCATCGTCGCTGCCGCCGTCCGCGAGAAACTGCGTCTTGAACCACGCCCCGGTCGGGTCGCTGCTCAGCGACACCGCCACCTGTATGCTGCGCCCGCTGCTGAACGACGACGAGATGGCGATCCAGCGGTCGCTGTACTGATCGTACAGCACCCGCGGATCTCCGCCGGTGGAATACGGGGCGAAGAAATCGCTGAGCGTCACGCTCGCCAGCCGCTGGCCATTGGCCCGGTCGTATATCGAGGCGTTGCGGTTGACCAGCGATACGAAGTGCTGCGGCCCCACCGCGCCGCAGGTATCGGGTGGATAGGAAAACTGGCCGGAATCACCGCGAATCGGCCCTTGAAAACTCGTTACCTGCTCGGGCGCTGTCCCCAGACCCTCTCGCTCGGTCGGACCGGGCGCGACCCGCGGCTTCGGCTCCTCCGTCTCCATGGTCTGCGGTGCAGGCACGCCCGCCGCCGACCCGAAATCGCCCGTGCCGGTTTCCCAGCGCAGCCCGCCGTAATTCGAACCCGTCAGTACCTGCCGCGCGGCGGTATCTTCAAAGTCCAGGACGATGCGCCGCGGCGCGCCGTCGGTTCCACGGGCGGGTACGATCGTGTAGGTGAGGTCGTCGAGCCCGTACCAGCCAGCGCCATCCACCGCCGGCACCGCTTCGATCACCAGGCGGTCGATGCCCCGCAGATCCATCTCGAACCACGCCGGCTTCGCTCCGATGGCTTCGAACCAATCCGTCGTCTTGACGACGCGATCGCCCTGCATGCCGATGGCACGCACGCCGCGCGCCCACACGCCGGCACCGCCCTGGCCCGCGAAGTACGCGCCGGCCACGTCGACCGTCCGCGGAAAGCCAATGGCCATCCGCGTATCCCCCCAGCTGTTCACCACGTAGTGCCGGCCCGAATGGGCAAAATAGAGGGCGCCGTCCGAGGGCACCATCCAGCGGCCGTGCTGATCGCCGCGCCCATCGCTGGTCACAACATCACCGTGGGCGCGGCTCCGCGCAACCATGGCGGCCAGCGTTTCGATCGTACCCGTACCGTACGCGGCGCGATCCAGGGGCACTCCCGCGACGCTGTCGCCCGCTGCCCAAACGATACCTGGCGCCGCCCAACATGACAGCAGGAGAATCGCGGTGGAATGTCGTCGCATGCGGTATTGCTCCAGCCGCCCGGCCATGGGGGCCGCGGGTTAGGGGCCGGTCATCAGACTCTCCAACGCCGCCCAGTCATTCAGATCTACCAACGTGTTGCCGGTATCGACGTTCGCACAAACGCACTCCGTGACAACGGAGACGTCGGCGCCGAAACACTGCGTGAAGCGATACAGGTCGTAGAGGTCGTAGTCGCCGTCGTCGTCCATGTCTCCCGCCGACGGGCAACTGGGACACGCACCGATGGGCATCGCCTGCAGGACCGTCTCCTCACTGTACAGCGAGCAGAAGGGGTCGGCAACGGCGAGACGCAGCGCGAACGAGCGCCCATCGTCGCTGGCCTGCACGTTGCTCAGCGTCAGCGTGTTGGTCGATGTGCCCGAGAGTCGTCCGCCATCGCTGAGCGGAGTCGCACCCTCGTACCACAGGAAAATGTCCGGTTGAGGGTCGTTGGCCTGCGCCGTGAAGACGGCATTGCTCCCGTATTCGACGCACTGTGTTGCCGGTGGCTGCTGCGCGAAGGTCGGAACGATCAAAAGCTCGCCGCTCGCGGTCGCCGCCTGGGCCGAGCATGCGTTGGTCACTGTGCACGTGTACGTGCCGCTGTCCACCAGTTCCGGCGAGGTGATCTCGAGACGAAACGCATTGGCCCCGCTGATCTTGCCACCATCCGTCAGGTCCACGCCTTCGTGGTCCCACTGGTACGTCACGCCCGTCGGGTCGTTGACCGCGACCTGGAAAACCGCCAGGGCGCTGCCGGACGAGCACTTCGTGACCGGCGTCGCCGAGGTGAGGTCGACCTGCAGGTTGTCCGTGGTCAGGTCCAGCGAAGCCGACGTGCTCGACGCCGAGATGCATCCCACGCTGACCACACAGGAGTAGTTGCCCTCGTCCGCGGCCCCCACGGGATCGATCGTCAGCGTTGCCGATTGCGCCCCGCTGATATTCCCGCCGTTGCTGAGCGCGACCGACCCGTTGCGGTACCACTGGTAGGCCGTGGCGCCGGGGGCGGTTGCCGTGAACGACGCGTTGCCGGCGGGACAGGGCGTCTGATCCGCCGGATGGCTGATGTTCGCCTCCAGGGCCGCCTCGTCGCAATCGTCGGGGTCCGAGTTGTTGTTGCAGTCGTTGCCGGCAAGCTGGCATTCATCCGGTATCAGGTCGGCGTTGCAATCGTTGCCCGCCAGCTCGCACTCGTCGGGAACGCCGCTGTTGTTGCAGTCGGCGGAGAAGTGGCTGGCGATGTCGCAACTGTCCGGGTTCTGGTTGTTGTTGCAGTCCGGCGTCTGCCCGCAGCCCGGGATGTTGCAACCCGGCAGCCCGCAGTCGGTCTCGCAGGCGTCATCAATGCCGTTGACGTTGCAATCCACCGCGACGCCCGTGAGCGTCAGGCTGTACTCGTTGCGCGTGTCGCTCGCGAGGAAAACCCGCAGGAAGTAGGCGTGCGGCGCGCCCGAGTTGAGATAAGACAACTGTTCATTGTTCGTCGACGACGACGCCGTGGCGACGATATTGCCGCCACACGCATCGTACAGCTCGAGGTTGATGTTGCCGTTGGCGTGCGTGAACTGGGCGTTCACGGTCAGCGTGTCGCCGGAACCGACGTCGAGTTCGTACCAGTCCTCGTCGAGG
This sequence comes from Phycisphaerales bacterium, assembly GCA_020639115.1. Taxonomy (GTDB): domain Bacteria; phylum Planctomycetota; class Phycisphaerae; order UBA1845; family UBA1845; genus JACKHG01. Next base: position 43,174 of record JACKHG010000017.1, on the reverse strand, counting down.
CTCTTGACGACGAGGTTGTTGTACGTGACGCTGCCGAGCGGAACCGCCGCGGCACAACTGTCGTTTTCCTCCAGCGTGTCGTCACTGCCTTCCGCGAGGAGGAACTGCAGGTTGATGTAGTACTGTTCGAACCGGCCGTAGTACACGGGGTTGGATGGATCATCGCAGTTCGTCGGGCCGAAGCCGAAGCTCAGGTCACCGAAGAGCAACTGGTTCGCGGGGGTGGCCCCGTCCGTCCAGATGCCCGAACCGCTGGAGCCCTGGTCGATCGTGCCCATGCCCTGGTTGAAGCTGACCCGCTGATAACCGTTGACATTGTTGCTCAGCTTGGTGCCGCGGGCATACCGCTTCCAACTCCCCTGCGGATGGGAAACCGAGTGCACCGTCACCCCCGTGCTGATGCTGGCATTCGTCCAGCCCGACCAGAACACGCCCGTGGGCAGCGCGCCGCGGATCATCAGCAGCGTGTAGTCCGCGACCGAATTGCCCTGGATAAAGTCGGCGCCGCTGCTCGTGGCGGTCGCGGCGAACGCGCCGTTGCAGGACGAAGTCTGGTAGAACCACAGGCAGGTCAGCGTGTTGGCCGCCGTCTGGTCGCTGATGCAGTGATTGGCGGTCAGGAAGTAGGGCGTGAGATCGTTGTTCTGCGTGGCGAGCAACTGGCCCGTGCAGAAATACGCCGAACCGCCATCGATGAAGCTCATGCGCCCGACGGAATAGCTGATGTCCTCCCACGTGGGCCACTGCGGCGAACAGTGCACGTCCAGCATGCAGGTAAGACCCGCCCGTTCCCCATCCGTCGCCGGCATGACCGCCCGGTAGCCATGGATGAGCTCGTCCACTTCAAACGGCAGCGTCCGCGGCGCGTCGGCGGGCAGGCTCAACTCGAGCTGTACCGTGTCGCCGAAAACGGGCGCCGTCCAGAAGGTGCCATCGTCGAGCGGTCCGTGTCCTTCCACCGGCGCTGCCGCCGAGGCCTGCTCGTCGGGCGCGTGGTAGTACAGGCGCGCATCGTCCGGCAGGTGAATGTCGGTCAGATGCAGGCGGATCATCGTCGCATCGGTGGAGATGACGGCGCCGATCCAGAGCTGGCGGCCGTCGGGTAACGCGTGCCACTCACCCACGAGTGGGCTGACCAGCGCCCGGCTGAAACCGACGCGTTCCCGCCCAATCTCGCCGTCACCCTGCGCCTCCTCGGCGCGCAGCGTGGACGCGTCCGGGGCCGCCAGGCGCACCTCGGGAACGATCAGGGCTGCGCGATTGGCGAGGCGCGCCGACGGAAACTGCACGAAGGACGGCGCCGGCCGATAGTCCGCCGGCCAGCCGACGCCCGGGCATTCCACCACCTTCGACTCGGCCGGCTCATCCGCACGGACCGCCGCCGCGCCGACCGCAATCGTCATCAAGCCGAGCACCACGCCGCTACCGTGCATCTTCGCAATGATTCTCATCGTATGCTCCCGATCTGGGTGTCCAGGCGACCCCTCGTGTGCCAGTCCTCCGCGCGGTACGCGGCCTCAATAACGACCCCACGCGCATCTGTCGGCGCGAAGGCCGTCTTCAGCTCCTGCCGGCGCCCCGTGCTCCGCTGCGACCGAAAGAACCCCCCGGGCGCGCGCCGATCAGTTCGGCCCGGCAACCAGGCTCTGCATCGCCGTCCAGTCGCTGATGTTCACGATCGTGTCGGAATCCGCCACGTTCGCGCACGCACATTCACTCACCAGGCTCACGTCGGCTCCGAAGCAGAGCGTGAACCGGTAGTAGTCGTAAAGGTCGTAATCTCCATCGCCGTCCATGTCGCCCGGCGTCGGACAGCTCGGGCAGGCGCCCGCCGGCGCCGCGTGCAGCACCGCCACGTCCGAGTTGTTCAAGCAGAACGGATCCGCCACGGCGATCCGCACGCTGAACGTGCGTCCATCGTCCGCCGCGCCGACATTGCTGAGCGTGAGGGTGCCGGTCGTGGCGCCGGAGATTCGGCCACCGTCCGCCAGCGCTGCCGCGCCCTCGAACCACTGAAAGATGTCCGGTTGCGGATCGGCGGCAACGACGGTGAACACGGCATCGCTGCCGTACTCGGTGCAGAGCGTCGCGGGCGGTTGCTCCAGGAACGCTGCGCCTACGTACAGGTTCGCAGTCGCCTCGACCGGAGTCGCCATGCACGCGTTCGTGACGGTGCACGTGTAGCTCCCGATGTCGGCCCCGGTTGGGGGATTGATCTCGATGCGCTTCGTGTTGGCGCCGGTGATGCGCCCGTCATCGGTGAGATCCTGCCCGTCGTGGCTCCATTGGTACGTGACGCCCGTCGTATCGTTCACCGCGACCTCGAAGCCGGCAAACGTGGCGCCGCTCGCGCAGATCTGCAGCGTGGACGGCGTAACGAAATTCACCTGCAGATCATCCGACTCGAGGTCGAGCGTACCCGAACCGCTCATCGTCGAAATGCATCCGCTGCTGACCTCACACCTGTACGCGCCTTCGTCGCCGGCAGCGACCGGATCGATCGTCAGCGTCGCGGACTGCGCGCCGCTGATACTGCCGCCGTTGCTGAGCGCGACGGCGCCGTGGTACCACTGGTAAGCGGTGGCGCTGGGCGCGGTGACCGAAAACGACGCGCTGGCGCCGGGGCACGGCGTCTGGTTCGCGGGCGACGAGATCGTCCCCGCCAGCGCCTGCGCATCGCAGTCATCCGGTTCCTGGTTGCCGTCGCAGTCGTTGCCCGCGAGCTGGCACTCGTCGGGAATCTGGTCCGCGTTGCAGTCGTTGCCGGCGAGTTCGCACTCGTCGGGAACGGAGTTCGCGTTGCAGTCCGCCGAAACACCGATGCCGATATCGCATTCGTCGGGAAGCTGATTGCCGTTGCAGTCGGGGTTCTGGCCGCATCCGGGCACGTTGCATCCCGGCAGGCCGCAATCCGTCTCGCAAGGGTCGACCACGCCGTTGGCGTTGCAGTCCGCCATGGTCACCCCGCCGGAAACCACCAGCGCGTAGTCCATGTCCAGCGCCCCGGTCTCGACGTGCCCGTCCTGGTTGATCTCCGCCGCGGTGACGTCGATCGACCACAGCCCCTGCTCCGGATTCTGGATGAACACGTTCTCGACGGTGTCGATCGTGTTCGGCGAACCGCCCGGCGTGGACCAGTTGCCCGCGAGCAGCCCGTTGTTGCCGTAGTAGACCGTCCCGCTCGGCGACGTCACCTTCAGCGTCATGTCGTTGACGCGGTGCTGTCCGGCGTTGGTAATGCCGGCCAGGTCGTTGTACGTGAGCGTGGCCTTCAGGATGTCGTTGTGCGGCTGGCCGGGCGTGATCAGCGTCGAGTAACGCCGCGTCTGGAACTCCGCCAGCACGTCCGTTTCATCCACCACGAAGAGGTTGTCGCGCAGATCGTAGAGGTTGGCGACGTCGGGACGTCCCCAGCCCTGGTGCACGCGGGTCAGGTCGGCGCCCGTACCGGAAAACGGATACTGGGACGCCGTGTTGATCATCACGGCGCGCGCCGTGGAACTGTGCGGGCGCTCCTGAAAGACCGTCCCGCCGGACACCGGATTGCCGAAGATGCCGTCCTTCCACATCTGGAAGAACAGGCCGAAGTGGCCCGCCGTTTCCGGACACGCCGCGCTGGTTCCCCCGAAACTGTTCGTGTACGTGCTCGTCGGGTAGGTCGTGCGGATGCTGTCGTACCAGAAGCACAGGTCGGGTTTGATGCGGCCGTCGGCGGCGGGGCCGATGGTGCCCGCACCGCCCCAGTAGTCATCGCTGAGCGTCGACGTGTTGCGGTGGACGATACCGCCGACGCCGACGACGTTCTTGCCCCACGCCTGCTCGACGCCCGCCTGCGTCCCCGAGTTGCCCTGCGAATGCAGCACGACCACGTCGAAATCGAACACCGCATCGTCCAGCTCGGCGGTGTAGTTCGTGTAGTTGGTCGTATCCGCGAACCCCCAGCTGTTCGACTGGAACACGCAACTGCGCGGTGACTGGGTGAGCTCCTCGATTCCGTCGTACCGGCTGACCGATTGGGTCCAGTAGCGGAAATACCCAAATCCGTCCGGCAGCATGCCCCGGGCGGTCGAGCTCCCCGCACCGCTGCCGAACACGATTCCGAACGTGGCGGTGCCGTGCGTCTGCACCGCGAAACCCGTCGCGCCGTGAATGTCGATGCGCCCGTTGAAGTCCGGGTGGTTCACCTGGCAACCGTTGTCCATCACCTCCCCGCGGACGCCGGCGCCCGTATAGCCCGCCAGGCTCTCCACCGTGTTCGCCCCGCCCACAATGCGCACGATGTTCATGCGCGTCTGCGGCTCCGACCAGAGCCCGATGTATTCGACGTCATTCATCTCCGCGATCGCGGCGAGCTGCGCGCGCGTGAGCGTCGCGTCGATCATGAAACCGCCCGCCGACAGCACGTCGATCGTCCCGCCGAGCGCCACGATCGCGTCCGCCACCGCCTGCTTGCGCGCCGCGTCCTTGTCGATGACCCGGATGGCGTAGCGACGCGCCCCGGGATCCGCCGCGCGCTGCTGCAGCACCGTGCGCAGCTCCGGCTCCATGCGGTACGCGACCGCGTAAGGCTCGACCACCCGCACGAAGGGCAGCGCCGCCACCTGGTCGCGCACGTCCGGCGCCATCTCCACGATATAAGCGTAGTCGGGCACGTACTGGTGCACCGCAGCCCCCAACCCGCTGAGCTGCCGGCGGTAGACCGCCAGCGGCGTCGTCGTGAACTGCACCACGTACAGCCGGTTGTCCGCCGGAAGCGCCAACTCCGCCGCGACCGGGTCAGCCGTCTGCGCCGGGTCGAACTGCGCGTGCCGCCACTTCAGCAGGTAGTCGGTCGCACGCACCGTGTCCACCCGCGCGCCATCCAGGCTGACCGCAAAGTAGGGCTGGACGTTGCCCGCCGCGTCGACCTCCTCCCACGTCGTCACCACCGTCGGCGAATTCTCGACGACGATCGACTCGGCCTGCTGCACCCGCGCCTGCGTGCGGCGGATTTCCGCGCCGCCCGGCAGAACGAGCTTCGTCACCTGCCCGACCGGTACCGCAGGATCAAACGACGCCGGCGCGTTCTGCGCTCCCTGCGCTCGGACACCCGTCGCGCACCAACCAGCCACCAGGCCGGCAACCACGATCATGCTTGCTCGTTGCACACGTACTCTCCGCATGGCGGAAAACTCACTCTTGGAAACGCCAGGCACCCGGCGCCCGCGCCTCGGAACCTCGCTCCAGCCCGGGATGTTTCGATATCGGTTGGAGGACAGAAGACTGACGCACCCGACACGGCAACCCACCCACAGTCAATGTATACGTCTGTCGTCCGCCATTCAACCAGTGTCTGCGGCAAAACCGCCGCACTTCCACCGGCGATGCGTCAGTCCTTCGTCGCGACTGCATCCGGCGTGTGTCCGTCATTCCCGCCGGGACACACGCGGCGAACACGCGCGGCCTGCGGATTGGGTATTGGCAATCCGAGGCCACCCTACGCGGCCCGGGCGCGCGCCCGCCCGCATATCAGACTTGTCGGCCCCTCGCCGGCGGTTCAGCACCGCCCGCCCCCGCGTGCGAAAATCGCCGGGCCCAGGGCCGAAAACGCGGCGCCACCCGGAAATTGACGCGGACGCGGCCGGCGGTTACCGTGCGCCTTCAAACCGTTGTGCCGCCGGAAGTTGCGGGAGATCCGGCGGCAACCGCCCGGTCCCGCGAAACGTGCCCCTGCCTGGGAGACGTTGACCCCGCCATGTGCCGGAAACTGATCGCGATGGTTATCGGATGCAGCCTCCTCGCCGGCTGCAGTTTCACCTGGGACACCCAGCCCAAGAAACCCGACGTCGAAAAGGGCTTCGTCGACGCCAAGCTGCAAGGCCTCACCGACTCCGCAGCCTACCACGACACCGTCGCCGAACAGGGCTGGATCGAGGGCCTCCGCTTCATGCGCGTCCGCGGCTACGGCCTCGTCGCCGGCCTCGGCGACCGCGGGTCGAGCGAGTGCCCCGAGCAGATCCGCGACCGGCTCGTACAGGAAATGTACAAGCGCACCGAGTTCACCGGCCCCGGCCTCAAGCCCGCCCGCATCACCCCCGAACAGATCATCGACGACGCCGACACCGCCGTCGTGCTCGTCGAAGGCCAGATCCCGGCTGCGGCCCAGACCGGCGATACCTTCGACGTCACCGTGCGCGCGCTGCCCGGCACCCAGACCGTCTCGCTGGAGGGCGGACGGCTCTACACCGCCGACCTGCACATCTTCCGCGAGGTCGGCTCGGGATCGGTCATCGAGGGGCAGACGCTCGCGACCGCGGACGGCGCCATCTTCATCAATCCCTTCGACAAGGCGGACGACGAGCGCATCCAGCTCAGCGCCCGCGAGGGCATGGTCATCGGTGGCGGCAAGGTGAGCACGCCGCGCCGGCTTCGCTTCGTGCTGACGCGCCCGTCGTTCCAGCGCGTGCGGCATATCTCCAACAAGATCAATGCGCGTTTCCCGGAACTGCGCAAGGTGGCCGAGGCGACGACGCCGTCCTACATCGAGCTGCGCGTGCCGGCTGAATTCGCCGACGACCCCTTCCACTTTCTCGCCCTGGTGCGGCACCTCTACCTGCCCGAGCGTCCGGGATTCCTCGAGGACCGCACACGCAAGCTCGCCGACGAGATCGTCGATCCCGATGCTCCGCACCCGGACATCGCGCTGGCCTGGGAGGGCATCGGGCGGACCGTGCTGCCCACCGTGCAGAAACTCTACACCGACAGCCATGAGCACGCCCGCTTCTACGCAGCCGTCACCGGCCTGCGGCTCGGCGACGACGTCGCGGTCGAGGTGCTCTCCGCGGCGGCCCACGACGAGGCCAGCGCCTACCGCCTCACCGCAATCGAGGAACTCGGCCGGGCCCGCAAGTCGTTCCGCGCCGCCGGCGAACTGCGCGAACTGCTCAACGACTCCGACCCGCGCATCCGCGTCGAGGCCTACGAGGCGCTGCTCGCCCGCGGCGACGTGACCATCCGCAGCGAGCCGGTCGGCGAAAACAACTTCACGCTCGACCAGGTGCCCTCCGCCGCGGGCAACCTCATCTACGTGCGGCGGACCGGCGCCCAGCGCATGGTGCTCTTCGGCACGGCGCTGACCTGTCCAGCCCCCGTCTACTACCGCGATCCGAGCGACATGATCACCATCAGCGCCCAGGCGGGCGACGAGCAGCTCACGCTCGTTCGCCGCACGAATTTCGGCCACCGGCAATCGCCGCCGCTGGCCGGGCCGACCGATCTGCCCGAGCTGATCCACATGCTCGGCGACGATCCCGTCGCCACCAGCGACACCGACGTGCACGGCCTGGCCTTGGGGTATTCCACGATTACCCGCACCGTGGCCGACCTCTCCTCCGGCGGCTTCATCAACGCGGACTTCATGCTGCAGACCGCCAGCGTCGAGGAGATGTTCGGACCGCTCAAGCCCGGCGGCCGCCCGGAGTCGGAACCGATCAGCCTGAGCCGCGCCGAGTCCGGGCCGTAGCCGCCGCCATCCGTCGGCCGCGCGTCCGTCCGGGGGCCTGTCGCTTCCGCTCTGCGTCCCTACAATGCGGCCATGAAGCGGAAGGACGGAGCCGCCGCCTGGATGGTCTATGCGCTCGCCCGCGTGCTTATCGGGGTGCTGCGCGTCTTCCCCGTCAACTGGAATCTCCGCACGGCTCGGGTCTTCGCCCGCGTGTGGTGGTACGTGCTGCCGCGCCACCGCCGCCGGGCCTGCGCCCACATCCGCATGGCCTGCGGCCCCGACCTCTCCGACCGCGAGGTCGAGCGGATGGCGCTGCGCTCGCTCGAGGCGTTGGCCATGCTGGCGATCGACTTCATCTTCCTGCCCCTGCTCGTCAACGAACGCACCTGGGGACGCTACATCCGCCTGCATAACCTGCGCGACGCCCTGCGCAGCATGCTCGACGGCAAGGGGGCGCTGCTGCTCACGCCGCACTTCGGCAATTGGGAGCTGGCCGGCTACCTGCTCGCCCTCTTCGGCTTCGACGTGGCCGCCATCATGCGCCCCCTCGATAACGTCTATCTCAACCGCTACGTCGTGGATGTGCGCCGGCGGACCGGCCTGGAACTCATCGACAAGAAGGGCGCGATGGAAAACGCCGAGGATATCCTGGCCCGCGGCGGAGCCCTCGGCTTCATCGCCGATCAGAACGCGGGCAGCAAGGGACTCTTCGTCGATTTCTTCGGGATCAAGGCTTCCACGTACAAGTCCATCGGCCTGCTCGCCATGACGCGCGACGTGCCTATCATCGTGGGCTACGCGCTGCGGCTCGACAACCGCTTCCGCTTCGAGGTCGGCGTGGAGCGCGTCATTCACCCCGCCGAATGGCAGAATCGCGACGACCCGCTCCGCTGGGTCACGCAGGAGTTCACCAACGCGATGGAGGCCTCGATCCGGCGGGCGCCGGAACAGTACCTCTGGATCCATCGCCGCTGGAAGTCACGGCCCAAGGGCGAAAAGCCGCTGCCCGCGATCGCCTGACCGCCGGCCGCTCCGCTCGACCTCGACCTTGACCCCCTCTGGAGGGCCTCCTAGAATCCCGCCGCCCGAGCGCGGCAGGGCAGACTATCGACGATGCACAAGGAGCAAATCATGGCGGGTGCCGACACCTTCAAGTTCAGTGACGATTCCTTCGAGACCGACGTGCTGCAGCACGATCAGCCGGTGCTGGTGGACTTCTGGGCGGAGTGGTGCGCTCCGTGCAAGGCCCTCGGCCCGACCATCGATGCCCTCGCGACCGCCTACCAGGGCAAGGCCCGCATCGGCAAGCTCGACACCGATGCCAACCCGCAGACGTCCGCCAAGTTCGGCATCAGCGCCATCCCCACCGTCATTCTCTTCAACGGCGGCGAGGTGCAGGAGAAGTTCGTGGGCCTGCGCAGCGAAAAGGACTTCCGCGACGCCATCGACGCCGCCCTCGGCTGATCCCGGCGCATCGACCTCGCGAGAATCCGAGTCCCAGCGAATATTCGGCGGCGCGCGACCGGCAGCAACGCAGTCGCGCGCCGCCCGCTTTCTAGCCAGGGAGGCTGACCATGAGGGAGCCCATCGTGGCGGAAGTCGGTGACGCGGACTTTGCAACCGCGGTTCTGGACCAGCCGGTGCCCGTCGTCGTGGATTTCTGGGGCGAGAACTGTCCCCCTTGCCGGGCGCTGGCGCCAACGCTTGAAACACTGGCAATCCGCTATCGCGGGCAGGCACGCGTGGTGAAACTGGATGTGCACACCCACTCTCGAACAGCCGCGGCGTACGGCATCGGGTCGATCCCTACCGTGATGGTCTTTCGCCATGGGGAACCACAGGCGAAGCTGGTCGGATTGCGTGGCCTGGAGGCGTACACCGCGGCGCTCGACGCCGTGCTGGCCGCCGGGGAAGCGGCTGGATAGTGCACCGGCGGACCCGCGGCGCGAGTCGCTCCTGACCGCCCTCAGGCAACCTGTCGGGCAACTTCGCAGGATATGCTGGCGGCTCGGTTGCGCACGCGATAAACTCCGCTGGCGAAAGTGGTTCCGAGCGAACAGCTCAAAATCGAGAGCAAGGTCGCGGGGTCGATCTGCACCGCCAGCCCAGCCGGCGTGAGGGACGCCGGCGCCGGCTGTCCCGGTGGGGCGTCCACGCGCAGCGGATAAGCGAACATGGTTATCAACGTTCACAACGGCGAATCTGCGGATCAGCCGAAATCGGGCGGCTGCGGCAGCGGCTGCTCCCCGGGCCAGTGCGGCAACGGACTGGAAAAGGTCTACCCGACCGCCGTGGTGCGCTACGGGTACATGCGCGCGGTGGGGGAGTTCCGCTACCCGAACGACGGCATGAAGTTCGGGTGCGGCGCGAACGTCATCATCCAGACCAACCGCGGCATCGAGATGGGCGAGATGGTCTCCGTCTCGTGCGACGGGTGCGACAAGTGCGTCTCGCGCGACCAGATCAAACGCTACGTTGACGAGAGCGGGCCAGACTATTTCCACTTCAGCAACGGTCGCATTCTCCGCCTCGCTTCGCCCGAAGACGTTTCCGATTGGGAGCACATTCGCGCCGAGTCGCTGCGCAAGAAGAAGTTCTGCCAGGAGCGCGCGGACCAAGCCAATTTGCCGATGAAGGTTATCGAATGCGAACACCTCTTCGGCGGTGAACGCGTGATCTTCTACTTCATGGCTGAGGGCCGCGTCGACTTCCGCACGCTCGTTCGCGGACTGGCGGATGAGTTCCAGACGCGCATCGAAATGCGTCAGGTTGGCGCACGCGACGAAGCCCGTCTGCTCGCCGACTACGAAACCTGCGGGCGTGAGTGCTGCTGCAAGAGCTTCCTCAAAACGCTCAGGCCGATCAGTATGAAAATGGCCAAGATGCAAAAGGCCACGCTCGATCCCGCGAAGGTGTCGGGGCGTTGTGGCCGGTTGAAGTGCTGCCTGCGCTACGAACACACCACGTACGAGGATCTCGTAACCGCAAGCTCCCCGGAATGGGCAGCGCGTCACCGAGCAGGGGCTGCCACCGCCATCGGCCGGTAGATCCTGACCCAGCCCTCCACGTGCAGACCGAGGACGGGGCCGCTTCACTGTCGCCTTGAGGATCTGATCGACGAGGCTGAACTCCGTGCCGCCGCCAGCAGGAAAAGGCAGCCGCCTCGCTGCTCGGCAGGCGGAGGCCGCTCAGCTGCCGCGCTGATGCCGCCCAACGCGGCGGCGGATCCGGCAGCTGCAACGGCGCAGGCGAGGAACGCAGTCGCACCAACCGCTTCCTGACGCTCCCTGCCGGCGGGCGGCTCTGGCGACAAAAGGTCGGCCCAGGGGCCCAGCCAGGGGCAGAATGCGCTCCCAAACCTGATGCGAATGCGACGCCGGAAAGGGGGGACGCTGGGGAAAGCACGTCCCGGCCCGGCAACGATCAGGGCGGTGGCGACAACCGCCGCCGCCGGCGGCGACGCGGACGCCGGTCGTCACGCGGCCGCTCGAGCGAGGGGGGCCGCCCGAGCGACGGCGGCGGATCGGGTGGCGGAGGTGGTCCGAGCGGCGGCGGACCGCCGTCCGGAGCATGACGGTCGCCCTATAATCAGACTGACACGAACCGTCGGCAGCTCCGTGCATGTTCCCGAAGTGCGCGTCGGTTCAGGTTCTGCACCGCGGTTGGAATGCCGTGCTTCATCAAGATGGCGGAAGCTAGCGAGAAAAGTCTGCAGCAACTCGCCGCCAAGGTGGGACGCTACCCCGAGGGGGCCTACCACTTTGTGCGCGAGGGCTTGGGGTACGCCGTGCATCGCGTGCACGGTCCGGAATCGCCCGCGCAGATCTCGGTCATGCGCTACCTGCTGCGCCACGGCCTCGACCTCGCGGACCTGCGCGAAATGTACGAAAACGGGTCGCTCAGCGAGACGGTCGTGGCGGCGATCGACGACGCGGGCGGCTTCGAGCGGCTCAACCGCCACGTCAGCGGGCAGGATCTGTGCTGGGGGCTGCGCGACTATGCCCAGCAGCGCTGGGGCCGGCTCGCTCGCTCGGTGCTGGCGGCCTGGGGAATTACCGAAACGCTGGATTTCGGGCGCATCGTGTTCGCGATGATCGACTACGACTTCATGCAGAAGCAGCCCAGCGACTCGCTCGATGACTTCGGAGGGGTGTTCGACTTCGCGGAGGCGTTCGACGGTTGCTACCAGATACCCTTCGACGCCTAGGTGGGATTAGGATGACGCCTAGGTGGGATTAGGATAATGCGATGGCACTACTCGGCGTTGGGCTGATTCGGCGTGGACGACGCGGGTGCCGCAGGCCGCGGCGCATTCTGGTCCGGCAGGGCCCCCGCCGGGGCCGACGATGAATTCGACGGAAGCTGCGCCGCCCGATCCATGTCGTTCTTGAAGCCCTGCATGCCCCGCTTGAACTCGACCACCGACTGACCCAGCGAACGCGCCACTTCCGGAAGGCGCTTGCCGAACAGCAGCAGCCCCACGAACGCAATCAGCAGCAATTCCGCCCAACCCGGCAATCCGAACATGATTCACTCTCCGCTCGACGCGCACAGGACGCCTCGTCCGCGCTGCGAGCCGCATCCCACCATTCTTGTCGGCACATGGAATTATAGGTCTGCAGTGGGGCCCGTCAAAAAAGGCACGGAATTGCCGCCGCAGCGCACCCGCCCGCGTTACGCAGCCGTTTCACGGACCTTCACCCCGCCGTTCCACGCCAGCGGACGCATCAACGCCGTCGATCGCTGAGCCGATGTATCAGGTACTCGTGCAGCCCGTATCGCACGCGCGTGGCCTGCGCCGGCCATCTCACGTCGTGAACCACGGCGACTCCGGGCGCTGTCTGCCAACGGTTTCATGATCCGGCTGCACAACGCGCTTGCACGCCGTAACCCCGCGCCGTTTCTGCCGGCGAACATCGGCGGTACCTGGGGTGGCTCAGTCCGGGGATCGGTCAAGTGGCGACTTTCACGCTGGAACTGCCCCTGCGGGCCCTGGAGCAGATGACGACGTGACCGATCAGCAGCCCAACCGCAAGATACTCATCGTCGACGACTGCGCTGCGCTCCCCGGGGAACTACGCAAGGTCCTCGGCGGGGGCGGAAGCGCCGCGACCGAGGGGCCGCAGTCCGGCGGGCCGTCGTCCCCGCGCCGCCAGATCCGTCGGTTCGATCTGGGCGAGGTCTGCCGCGGCGCGGACGCCTATCGCCGCGTACGCGCGGCTGCGACTGCCGGCGTGCCCTACGCCGTGGCTTTCATCGATCTGTGTACGACCCCGGGCTGGGATGGTGTTCAAACCATCGAACGGCTCTGGGCGGTGGACCCTCACCTGCAGGTCGTCATCTGCACCGCCTGCGCCGACTACACCTGGGACGACATCGTCAACCGGCTCGGGTACCGCGACAACCTGCTGCTGCTGAAAAAACCGTTCGACGCCGCCGAGGTGCGGCAGATGGCCAGCGCCCTGACGGAAAAGTGGAACCTGGCGTGCGGCCAGCGCGCCCAGTTGGCCCGCGCGGAACGCTGGGCGGCTGAGCAGCGCGCCTCGAACACGGCGCTGCAGGCGGAGATCGCCCGGCGGACCCGGGCAACGGAGGCGCTGCGCGAGCAGGAACGCCGCGTGGCGACTCTGTTGAGCAACCTGCCGGGCATGGCCTACCGTTGCCACAACGATTCCGACTGGACGATGGAGTACGTCAGCGAGGGCTGCCTGCTGCTGACCGGATACGCCTGCTCCGACTTGATCGGCAATTCCACGGTCGCCTACGGCGACCTCGTCCACCCCGAGGATGCCGACGAAGTCTGGCGCGCTGTCCAGGCCGCACTGGCCCAGCGCGCGCGGTTTGAACTCGAATACCGCCTCTGCTGTGCGGACGGCACGCAGAAATGGGTCTGGGAACGCGGGCAGGGCGTTTTTGACGAAGCCGGCGCGCTGATCGCGCTGGAAGGCTTCGTGACCGACATCTCCGAGCGCAAACGGGCACGCGAAGCGCTCATCGCCGCCAACGACCACCTCGAGCAGCGCGTCCAGCAGCGCACCGCCGACCTCGCCGCCCAGACCGAACTGCTCCGCAACGTGCTCGAGCATATTCCCTGCAGCGTCTTCTGGAAAAACCGAAACCACGAGTACGTGGGCTGCAACGATCGCTTCGCCCGCGACCACGGGTTCGCCACGCCCGCGGAGATCGTCGGCCGGACAGATGCGGACATGCCCCGCGCGCAGGAAGACCGGGCGATCCGCGAGCATGCCGACCAGGAAGTGATCGAGTCCGGCCGGTTGCTGCTCAACAAGGAGCATCGCCACGAGGTCGCACCGGGTGAGTATCGCTGGGTTTCCGCAAACCTCGTCCCCTTGCGCGATGAGCGCAGCAACGTCATCGGAATGCTCGGACTCAGCGTCGATATCACGCCGCTCAAACGCGTGGAGGCGCAGTTACGCGAGGCGCTCGCCGCCGCCGAAACCGCCAACCGTGCCAAGAGCGACTTTCTCGCCAACATGAGCCACGAGATCCGTACGCCGATGTCCGTAATCATCGGCTACGCCGAACTGCTCCGGGACGCCGAACAAGAGGTCCTGTCGGCGGACCAGCGCACCGAGGCGCTCGCCGCGATTCACCACAACGGCCAGCATCTGCTCGCCATCATCAACGACATCCTCGACCTTTCCAAAGTCGAGGCCGGCAAGTTCACCGTCGAACGCGTCGCCATGGCGCCCCGGCGCATCGTCGCCGAGGTCATTACCCTGCTCCACGTTCAGGCCGCCGCGAAGGGCCTGACCCTCAAGGTCAACCACGACATTGCCGTACCGGAACGGATCATCAGCGATCCCGTGCGCGTGCGCCAGATCCTCGTCAACCTGATCGGCAACGCCATCAAGTTCACGCGCGACGGCACGGTGGATGTCACCGTAACCCTCGTCGCAGACGCTTCAGGCGCTGTGCCCCTGCTCACCTTCGACGTTCGCGATACCGGCATCGGCATGACCCCGGAGCAGATGGGGCGCTTGTTCGAAGCATTCACCCAGGCCGATGCCTCCATGACGCGCCGCTTCGGCGGAACCGGCCTCGGCCTCCACCTTTCCAAACGCCTCGCCGAAATGCTGGGCGGCTCCATCACCGTCCAGTCGCAGCCCGGCGCCGGCAGCACCTTCACGCTGACCGTCGCAGCCACCGCGGCGGAGGAGTCGAAGCCGCCCAGCACTCCTACCGCAGAACCACGCGACGTATCGTTCGTGCCCGACTCGGCGCCGGACAAGACGCCGCCCCTCCCCCAACACGCCCTGCGCGGACGACGCATCCTGCTGGCGGAGGACGGAACGGATAATCGCAAGCTCATCACCTTCCACCTGCGCCGGGCCGGCGCCGAGGTCATCGTCACCGAAAACGGACGCGAGGCGCTCGAGACGCTCACCATCGATCGCACCGCCACCGGCCGGCTGCGCGACCCCGCCCCGGTCGACCTCGTGCTGATGGACATGCAGATGCCGGAGATCGACGGCTACACCGCCGCGCGGCGGTTGCGGCAGATGGGCTGCCGCCTGCCGATCATCGCCCTCACCGCCCACGCCATGACCGGCGATCGCGCCCAGTGCCTCGCCGCCGGCTGCAACGACTACGCCGCCAAACCGATCGGTTACCGGGCCCTGATCGAACTCATCTGCAACCAGTTGCACGCGCCGTCCACGCAGCGTCCAGCGCCGGCCTGACCACCCGCCGGCCAGCGGCACGCGCTGCCCATCTCGGTCCCGCTCCCGCTCGGACACAAGTCCGATGCACGCCGGGCTTCGATCGGGCATACCTGCCGTCGCTGGCGTTCTTGTCAGCCACTTGCGGCTTGAACCCGCGAAATCAAGGACGTACGATCAGTGTGACCCCTTCGGGGCAGGGGACGGGGGGCGTCTCCTCTCATCGGGCTCGTGGCCTGCACGGTTTGAGTGTCACCACTTGTCGATCCAGCTCGCCTTACGTGCGCTGATCACCGATGCGCGACGCCGGCAGGGCGAGAGTGAGAAGTCACAGTTGCGCGCTGGAACAACCCTTATGCATGATGCTCTTTCCCGATCGGGCCGGGTCGCTTTCGGCGTCATCATGGCGGTGATAACCGGCGCCTCGGCGTCCGCAGCCCCAGCCACGCGGGCGATCCGCGTGACCGCGGACGTAGCCCAGCACCTCCCCTCCGGGCAGGCGATCGACTACGGCAGCTACGTCTGGGTCCCCCTCACCGATTCCGAATTCGCCGACGCCGTTGCCGCCGGTCTCGCCCCGGATGAACCCAGCGCGGACTACGTCCTGCGCCTCGGCGAACAATCATTCGATCCGCTCTTTCTGCCCCAGCCCAAGGTGGCTGCACGCTCGGCGGACACGGCTCCCCACCTGCGCCTCGTGCAGTTCACCGGCCCCGCCAAGGCCGAGTGGCTCGACGCTCTGCGCGCCGACGGTCTCGAAGTCGTCCAGTACATCGAGCCCTATACCTACGTCGTGTGGGGCACGGCGGCGCAGCGCGACGCCGCCCGGACCCGCGCCCACGTACGCTGGAGCGGCGACTTCGCGCCGGACTACCGCGTGCTTCCACACTTCCGTGGGCGCATCGGCCGCGCCGCGGCCAGCGCCCTCGTGTACCGCGGCGCCGATCTGCACGCCGTGCAGCGTGCGCTGGTTGATCGCGGCGCAACGATCGGTGAGATCGCGACCGTCGACGACCGCTTCGCGCACATCACGTTCAACATCGATGCCGGCCGAATGGCGGACGTCGCCACGATTCCCGGCGTCTACACCGCGAAGCTGACGGCGACCGACGGCGGCCTGCGCGGCGAGCTCAGCGATCAGATCAACGTCAACAACGTGAACGCCGGCAACATCCCCTTCACCGGCTACAACGCGTGGCTCGCCGACGTCGGCCTGAGCGGCGCCGGCATCATCATCGCCAACGTCGACAGCGGCGTGGACCAGTCGCACCCGGATCTTATCAACCGCATCCTGCCCTGCGTCGGTTCGAGCTGCGGCGGGTCCACCTACAGCAACCACGGCACGCATACCGCGGGCATCATGGTCGCCGACGGCTCGTCGGGCACCCTGGACGACAACGGCTTTCTGCGCGGCCTGGGCATGGCCCCCGGCGCCCACCTCGTGGAACAGTTGTACTATCCCACGTGGACGCAGGCCAACGGCATGCGCACGCTCATGCGCCAGTCGTACGACAACGGCGCCATCCTCTCCGGCAACAGTTGGGGACCAGCCGGCAGCCCCCAGGGCTACGACCAGAACACCATGCAGGTGGACATCGGCGTCCGCGATGTCGATGCCGACACGCCGGGCAATCAACCGTTCATCTATGTGCTGAGCATCATGAACGGCTACGGCGGCACCAGCTCGCAGGGCTCCCCCGACGAGGCCAAGAACATCCTCACCATCGGCTCGACCCGCGCGCAGTTCAGCACCGGCCAGCCCAACCCGGCCATCAATGACGTTTCTCCCAACTCGGCCCACGGCCCCTGCCTCGACGGCCGCAAGATCCCGCACCTGGTCGCGCCGGGCTGCAACGTCGATTCAACCCAGCCAGGAGGCTCGTACGGCGTCAGCAATTGGTGCGGAACCAGCATGGCGTCGCCCCACGTCACCGGCGCCATCGCGCTCTTCATCGAGTACTACCGCAGCCTGTCCGAAACCAGCGGCGATCCCAGCCCGGCGCTCGTCAAGGCGGCCTTCACCGCCGTCGCCCACGACCTCGCCGGTCACCTCGATGCCGACGGCGGTATCCTCGGCCACCCCTTCGACAGCAAGCAGGGCTGGGGACGCCTGGACGCCGAGGCGGTGCTCGACCCGGCGCTGGACGTGCGCTACTTCGACAACCCCGTCGTCTTCGACAATACCGGCGAAGAGTGGAGCGTCACCGTGAACGCCGATGATCCGCTCACGCCCGTGCGGATGATGCTCGTCTGGACCGACGCGCCGGGCCACGGGCTCGGCGGTTCGACGCCCGCCTGGAACAACGATCTCGACCTGGTTGTCGAGTCCGGCGCGAACACCTACCTCGGCAACGTCTTCGGCACCAACGGTGCCTCCACGACCGGCGGCGTGCGCGAGAGCAAGAACAACACGGAAGGCGTCTTTATCGAATCACCCGGTGCCGGCGACATCACCGTGCGCGTGCTGGCCACCAGCATCAACTCCGACGCGCTTCCCGGCTCCGGCGACACCACCGACCAGGACTTCTCGCTGGTCTGCTACAACTGCAAGCGCGTCGCGGGCTTCGCCCTCAGCCCCGCGCCGGCGGAGGTGGACGTCTGCGCCGGTGACGACGCCAGCTTCGCCGTCGACGTCGCGAGCATCAGCGGCGCGACCGACCCCGTGACGCTGTCGGTACTGAATCTCCCCGCCGGCGCCTCCGCGCTCTTCAATCCCAACCCGGTGGTGCCCGTCGGCACCAGCGGCCTCACCATCACGGACACCGCCGGCGTCACCGAGGGGTCCTACAGCATCGATATCCAGGGCGTCTCGTCGAACGGCGTTCGGTCCGTGGCCGTCATGCTGAACGTCTTCGCCGGCCCGCCCGACGCCGTGACGCTCGCGCACCCAGCCGCCGGCTCCAACGGCGTCGTCCTCGTGCCCACATTGGCCTGGGCGCCGGCGCCGACCGCACAGGCCTACACCGTCGAGGTCGCCGGCGATCCCGCGTTCGCCAACATCGTCTTCACCGCAACCACGACCGATACCGCAGCCACACCCACGATCGCCCTCGCCTCGCACACGACCTACTTCTGGCGCGTGCGCGCCGCCAACGTGTGCAGCAATGGCGCCGATTCCGCCGTGCAGTACTTCACCACGCGCGTTCAGCCCCCCGTCCTGCTGATCGATGGTGACGACAACGATCCCGACGTGCGCGCCGCCTACACCGCCGCCCTGGACTCCAATGGCATCGCCTACGACGTCTGGGATACCAACGTGGGCGCCGATGAGCCCACCGCCGCGGACCTGGCGCCCTACACCATGGCCATCTGGTTCACCGGCGACCTGTACGGATTCTTCGATCCCGAGGTAGCCGGCCCCAGCCCGACCGCCGAAGCGGCCCTGGCCACCTTCCTCGACAACGGTGGGTGCTTCTTCATCTCCAGCCAGGACTACCACGCCAACCGCGGGCTCACCGATTTCATGACCGCCTACCTGGGCGTGGCCTCGGTCACCAATGACACCTCCCAGTCCACCGCGACCGGCGCGGGCAGCCTCTTCACCGGCTTCGGACCGGTCACGCTCGACTACCCCTTCAGCAACTTCAGCGATTCACTCACGCCGGCACCCGGGGCTGAAGCCAGCATGGTGGGCAACGTCGGCACCATGGGGCTGAGCCACAACGGCGGCGCCTACCATGCCAGCTTCTGGGCGTTTCCGTTCGAAGCGATTCCCACCGCCGGTGAACGCGCCGCACTGATGAATGAGCTCGTGACCTGGTGCGGTGCGCAACCGCCCCTGCCCGGCGACTTCGACGGCGATGGGGATCTCGACGACGCCGACTTCGCCCACTGGGCGGACTGCATGACCGGACCCGCAGGCGGTCCCACCTACAACCCCTGCGCAGCGTTCGACTTCGACGGCGACACCGACGTCGACCTGGTGGATTTCTCCATGCTGGCCACGCAGTGGTCGGGCGGGATCTGAGCGATCACGCGGCGCATCCACAGCCCATGGAACGCACCCGCCCTGCAGATCACCTGGAATTCGTAAGGAAATGACTGCTCACGCGCGAAGCCGCCGCCCGTCGCGAGCATCAGCAGAGAAGAAAAATAGTCGCCCGGCCGCCGTTGCCTTCCACCTCCTGCGACATGATAGTCTCGGACCAGCTTCCCGGGTTCGTCGAACCGGGCGACTCCGCTGAGAGTTACACAGATTGTGTCATTTCTGCGGGCTCCGGGTCAAGCCCCAACTGATGTTTCTGTGCCCAACTTGGCGCGAAAGTAACTGCCATTTGCTCCCCGGTGTGCGCGGCGTGGGGAATGTGCCCCATATTACCACCCGCGCCAACCGCGCCACGATCGGGCCGCGCAAAGCGCAGCCGCAGGTGACGCTGGTCTCGCCACCTGCGGCCCCGCTGACGTCCGGAAACCGCGCTCTGCACGCGACGAACGGTCCGAGCCCGCGCTACGGAACGTCCGCCTGAGCGCGATCGGCGATCGTCCGCACCAGCGTCACGAAGGGGTCATCGAGCGGCACGATGAACAGGTGCGCGTCGAGCAGCGCCTGGCGCTTGGGCAGCGGACCCATGCCGTCAATATCAACAGTCGCCTCGACGTTGAAGACCTGGTCCATGACGAGGTTCACCAGCGCGACAGCCGTAAAAATATCCACCTCCGTGTCCTCGGTGAACTGCTGCGTGCCGTCGAAGAAGCTCGGCGGACTGAACGCCGTCAGCAGGTTCACGGCTGTGTTCGGCCGCCCGAACCGATACGCGTTCAGCCGCGGCACGTAGTTGCGCGGCACCAGCGCCGTGCCGTCGAGTGCACGCGGCGAAGACGCGTCGATGTCCACGTCGTCAAACGTGACCGCTCCGCCATCGTCCGCCCGGCGGTAGTACGCCGGAATGTCCGTCGAACGCCAGTCGTGCGGATCGAACAGCGTCGGGCGGAACGCCACGCTCGGCTCGTCGGCGCTCTGCACGCCGTCGCTGTTGATGTCGTCGAAGTACGGGTCGGCGTCCGCGGAGTAACGGGCGTTCGGCGCTTCGGACCCGAACACGTGCGTAAACTCGCCGATCTCCAGCCGCAGGCCCTCGATCTCATCGACCGCGATCAGGATGCGGCCGCCATCGTCGACGTACTCGGCGGGACCGATGCCGCTGGTGTCGACGTCATCGGGCGTCGGCTCGTCCACGGGCGGCGGGGGAGGCGGCAGCGGCGCGTTCGTATCAATATTGTCCGGATCGAAGTCGCCGGGGCCGCCGTCCGGACTGCCGTCGGGGCCGCGGGAATCGTCACCGTTGTTGAACTGGTCCTCGAAATCGTCCGGCGGCGGGGGCGGAGGTGCGAAGAAGTTCTCCGGATCCTCGGCCCGTGCCTCGCGTCCCGTGTCCTCGTTGAAAAGCACGAACTGACCCGTGGCCTCGGACTCGGGCGTAAAGACCAGCAGGTTGCGGCCGTCACGGTTGTACGTCGCGATGCCCGACCCGCGGTCAAAGTCCACGCGCACGAGTTCGGCGTCGGGTCCCCAACCCGTAGCCAGCACGAGCATGCGGCGCTGCTCGGGCTGGTCGTCGAACTCAGCCGGCGCCGGGGGCAGCGGCGGATTGTTCGGATCATCGACGCTGCCGTCCGGCGGCATGTTCGGGCCCGGCCCGGGCTGCCCGGCATCGTCCGTCGGAAAATTCGGATCGGGCGGAGGCGCGTTCGGATCACCCGGCGGAAAGCCGTTCGTGCCACTGGGCGGCATGCCGGTGGGATCGCCGTTCGGCGGCATACCGTTCGGATCGTCGTTCGGCGGGGGCATATTGCCGCCGCCGTCGTTCGGCATCGGCGCCGGCATGAACTGCGTACGCGGCGCCGGAATGTCCACGCCCGGGTAGAACGTCCCGCTCTCCGAGACGAATGCAAAGAACGGAGCGCCGTTCACCGGGGCGAACACGTCCTCGCTGCGCAGGTTCAGCCGCACCGGCCCGCGCGGTCCCTGCACGATCCGGCCGGTCTCACGCGTGATCAACTGCACGTCGCCGCCCTGATCCGTGCCCGGCGTGAAGCCCAGGTAGAAGTCACCCTCGCCGTCGGCGTTGTAAGTGACGGCTGTGATGCGCCCGTTCTGATCCACGTCGGCGTCAACCGTGACCGGGTTCACGTCGGCGTCCCCGCGAAACGTATCGCCGTCCGCGACCACGAAGAACGACTCCGGGCCGGAACGGTTGAAGGGCAGGTGCGCGCGGGCGTCGCGGATGCGCTTCGCCAGCTCGTCGGCGCTGCCGATCCGCCCGGCGACGATCTCGCCGAAGAGCACTTCGAAATCGGGCGCCAGCGTGTCACCCAGCAGTTCGTTCAGCGTCTGCGCGAGCCGGGCGTTGGCTTGGTTGAGATCCTCCTCGGTCACCAGGTTGAGGCCCTGCTCGAAGAAACGCCGGTAGAGCTGCTCGAGGTTGAGCGCTTTGCCCGCCCCGTCGGCGGTCTGGAAGACGGTGAGCGGCGGGCCGCCGAAGTTGGGATCGTGGATCTCGTAGGTGAGCCGCGCCCCCAGCCCGTCGCCGATGTCGGTCAGCGCCGCATACAACGCGCGGATCGTGATCTTCTTGCCGGCGAGTTCCTGCTCGGCCATCTTCAGCAGCACGCGGTCCGCGATCACCGGCAGATGCGGCATGCCCGATGCGTCGTCGGCCCCTTCGTCCGTGTTGGAGAAATTGCGATCCGGTTCGGTCGTCGTGTCGAAGTAGATAATCGTCGGGTCATCCTCCGCCGGCTGCGGCGTGCCCAGCGTGTCAGCGAAGCCGTCGTCCACGTTGTCCGCGAAATCGCCGAGCTGCGGCTTGTCGCCGAAGAGTTCGTCGCGGCGCGCCGACTCCACGCCGTCGAGCGTGGCGAAGCGGGCGAGATCGAGTCCGCCCGGCTCGTCGGCAATTGGGAATCCCGCACGCAGGAACACCTCGGCGGCCGCGACGGCGCGCTGCTGGGCGTCCGTGGCGCTGATCAGGTCGAGGTTGCCCTCGACGATGCGCATGCCCGTCTGCACCAGGTCCGGGATGATCTCGTCGAAGAGCTGCCCGAACTCCTCGGGGCTCAGGCTGGCGAGGTCGTCGACGGTGACCTCGTGCGCGATGCCGCTCTCCTCGAAGAGGTGCGTGTACGCCTCGACGATGCGCGCGACGACGGTCGCCGGGCTGATGGGCAGCTTCCGCGCGTCGATGCCGCGCTCCGTGAGCAGCGTGCGCAGCTTGCCGAGCACGAGCGTCGTCAGCGGATCGACCTGGACGTTGGCGAGTTCACCGCCGTTGCCATTCGGGTCGAGCGGGATGTTCACACAACTCGCCTCCTTGCAGCTCCCGTCGCCCGCGACGTCCACGCAAACCGTGAAGTCCGTTCCGACCGGAAGATTCTCGCCCGTGAACGAGCCGTCGGGTTTGAGCGGCACGGGTGGCAGCGGATTGCCGTTTTCATCCATGAGCGGATTACCGGCGATGTCCTGGAAGCGAACCCGCGCACCTGCGAGCGCGTCGTCGAGCGGCGCCTGCTGCGTCGCAGCCGCGCCGTCGATCGATGCACGCGTGCTCTGCACCGTCGACACCTGGCCCGTGACCTTGCCATCGTAGCCCAAGGCCTCGTTCAGCAATGTGTTGTCGCCGGTGGATGATGGCGGCGCTGAATTGCACCCACCGCCGACGAGCAGCGCAGCCGCAAGCAGTGCGCCCGCCATGATCCCGAAATGAGCTGTGCCGACAGCATCTCTGTCTTTCATGCGTCGTGTCTCCCGAGTGGATAGGTTTCCGCCGGCTATGCCCGTTCAGCCACCGGCTGGAGTTGCGCCCAGCGTTGCTATCGGCGCCCCCCTCCGCGGGCTTTGGTCAGTTTCACACGACAGGGACTCATCGGCAGGAGGATGGGCTGGTATCGGGGTCATCAGATGCGCGCGGCGATCAGCCTGCCGCCGGTGGGGGACCGGAAACGTAGTCAGCCATGCTGAAAGCGCCGACGCTGACGCCGACCCCGCGGACGCGGACCGTCGCGGTCGAGGCGCAGCAGAGTACCCCGGCGAAGCGGTTCATCAGCACCGCTGCCGGGAGGATGGTGAACTTCGTCTCTTGCTGTACGAGCGTGGCTGCGTCGAGCGTTCAAACGGAACGCCGCGCTCAACCGAGCGCTTCGGTTGCCGCAGGCGTCGCCGCCGCGTCATTCAGCGCCGTCTTGCCGTCGCCGAACACATCGCAACCCGCCGAAGCCAGCGCCGCCGTAAGAATCAACGCGCAAACGAGTTTTCGCAACATGGCCTGCTCCTGTAATAAAAGCTCGCGGGCATACCTGCCGCGCGAGCGCCCGTATCGGCCCAACCGCGTGGCAGCTCAGCGTAGCTTGCGCCGCGCACACTGCAATAGTGGTGCATGTGATTTCGAGTTCACGTTGCGTAGGGCGGAAACATGCGGCGCAAGGCATGGAGCAGCACGATCACGCCGAAACAGAGGTTGCGCACGATCAGACCGGGCCAAAAAAGCGGTAGGGGGGCAGCATCGGCGACGTTGGCTGACGTCGCGTCGGACAGACGCTCCGCCAGGCGCATCATCCAGTTGACGCTGCGCGGCCATTCGCACAGGCGGTCGCACCACTCCGCCGGGATGGCCTCGGCGCCGAGCGCGGCCCCGAGCAGCCCGCCCGTGATCGCCGCCGTCGAGTCGGTGTCCCCCCCGAGCCGGATCACACCCTCAACCCCGGCGCGAAAGTCGCCAGCGTACCTCAGCCAGCAGAACAGGCTCGCGGCAACCGTGTGCACAATGAAGCCGCTGACCCCGCCGATCAAGCCGGCGGACTCGGCGAACTTGTCCGGCGTCGAATTTCGCTCAAGCGCCACGGCAACGAGGTCGAGCACCTCGCGCCAGCGGTCATCGGTGACCGCGACTCGCGCGTCCGCAAGGAAGACCGCCGGTTCGAGCGCATCACCACCGTGACGCGCGGCATACCGGGCCGCCAGCGCCACGAGCAGAGCACCCTCCTCCGCCAGCGGATCGGTATGCGTGATACGCGTGGAGCGGTGCACGAGACGTCGCAGCCGCTCGTCGTCCTCTCCCGCGTACAGCCCGAGGATACCGGCGCGCATCGCCGGACCGTTCCCCGCCGAAAACACGCCGCTGGTTTTCCACGAATACCCCACCCACAGACGCAGCCCCGCCCGCAGCGTCGCCCACCCGGTGCCCGCCGGCAGACCCACGAGCCATCCGCGCAGCCGCCACGCGAGCGAGCGGGCGAACGCGTCCGGCTCGCCCCCGCTGGCGAGCAGCGCCTGGACCACCATGCACAGGTGCTCCGTGTCGTCGCTCATCATGCCCCGCCCGACCGCGAAACGATGCTGCAGCGGCCCGGCGCCGAACATCCGTGCCGCCCGGCGCGCCGACAACCCCTCCCGCGGCAAACCCAACGCATCCCCCACGGCTGAGCCGAGCATGAATCCCTGGATGGTTCGTGAATCGATCAACCTGCGTGCTTCCTCCATTGTGTGCAGCGTCCACAGGTTCTGTGCGAATGGCTGGGAGGATCTTACACAATGACCGGATTCGAAACGGTCGCTTTTTCGCTTCCGTCCTTGTAGATTCGTTCGTCAGCGCTTCCCCACCGGCACGGAGACAGCGATGTGGCCTTGGCCGCGACAGTTCGCCGATCGCTACGAGGTTCACCGGCCCTGCGGGCACTGCAGCTACGACCTCTACGGCACGCTCGTGGAGTGGCGTGTATTTCCCAATCGCCGCCGCTGGCTGGGACGCTGCGTGTGGTGCCCCGAATGCGGTGAACTCAATTCGCTTGATGTGCCGTTGCCGCGCCGCACCCTGAGCGTGCGCGAGTCGCTCTTCTGGCTCATCCCCGCGGCGCTGCTCGTGCTCCTCGCCACCGGCCTGCTCCTGTGGCTCCTGGGCCTCGTGCTGCGCTGACGCCAGGGGCAAGGCAAGGCCCGCGACACGCGTCGCGACGCACGCCGGACGCATCTCTTGCAAAAGTTGCAGAACCGCGGGTACTTCAGCCCACCGTGGTAGACTCACCCTGTCGACGCCGCGTTCGGGGCGTCGACGCCGATATTCGGCGGAACATCTCCCGCAACGACGCAAACAACCCAGTACGAACTCGAGGAGCCCGTCATGTCCCGTCTTGCGAACCTGAGCCTGATCGCCGCATGTTTTTCCCTGGGCACGCCCGCCATCGCGGAAACCACCGTCTTCTTCGACAGTTCCCAGGTCGCAACCCTCGTGACGTCCGGCGTCACGTCGGACACGATCATCAGCAACGGCTACATCTTCACCTACACGCGCGACAAACTCTTCACCGGTGGAACGGGCCAGATCATCGGCCGGTCCGAGCGCGTGCCCTGGCCCGATGGGATCGAAGCCCAGGCCGTCACAACCCCGCCGCCCGGCGTGACCGACCACAAGGCCCGCCTCACCATCCGCAAGGCCAACGGGCACGTGTTCGACCTGACCGCCCTTACGTTCAAGATCCTGGCCAACACCGCGGGCGCCGGCGCGTCGCTCGAGATCATGCCGCTCATCAACGGTGAGGATGCCTTCGCCGACCCGCTCTACTTCGAGGCCAGCGGGTACTACATGCAAACGTTCTCCTACGACGAAACACCCTACGTCTGGGGCAGCACCGCGCTGCTCAAGGGCTACGACACTTACAAGGTCAGCCTCTACGTCGACTACGCCTTCGTCGGGCTTACGCTGGTCAGCGCCGACGTTCCCGGCGACTTCGATGGCGACGGCGACGTCGACCTCGTTGACTATTCCGTGTTCGCCGCCTGCCTGGCCGGACCCGGCAACCCCGCACCAGCCACCTGCACCGCCGACGAGTTCGCCATCGCCGACCTCGACTCCGACCTCGACGTCGATCTGGCGGACTTCGCCCAATTCACCACCCGCTTCACGCTCTAGACCGTCCCCATTGCACCTGTAGCGTCAGAGCGCGGGTCCTTGCTCGACGAAAGCCGGGTCACGCCCGCGACACACGAATAGAGCTTGCTCTAAGCGTACCGCGGGCCAGCGCACCCAAAGTGTGGGGGAACTGGGGCGCCGTCGCCACGTGCGACGTGCGCCCCACGATATTCCCACCCGGACGCGGCCCGTCCTGGTCCACGCGCCCACCAGCAGCGCCGGAGGTTGACGGTCGGCACCCGCCTCCGTATCGTCACAGGGGCGCCGTCGCTGCGGCGACTGACTGCGCATCCTCGTTTGTCTGCTGGAGTTACGACATGTCCCGTCGCCTGTGGGCCTGCTTCCTTGCTCTGTGTTGCGTGGTCGTCGCCGGTTGCCATGATCAGGAACCACCCGAGGCGTACAACCGCGATCTGAGCGAGAACTCGGGTCAGCCACTGCTGCCCGTCACCACCGCCTATCACCCCGCCCACAACCCGGATGTGAACAAGGGCAACACCCGCGCCACCATCGTCAAACTCTCCGATTTCGACTCGGGCGCGCCCATGCCGGAATTGCCCTCCACCGCAACGACGGCAGCAGCAGCCACGCCGCAACTCCCGCCGGCTGACAGCGTCGCCGGCGCACTCAGCAACGTCGGCGCGGCATTCCTCGGCAACCTCGCCGGCGGCGGAAAACCCGCGCCAACCACCACGCCTGGTACGGGCATGGCAGCCGGTCCGGCGACCGCAGAGCAGCCAGCCGCCACCGGAACAGCCGCTGGCTCGCCTTCTGCCGCAGCCACTGGCGCCCAACTCTCCACGGCTGACAAGGAAACCCTCTACACGCTCGTCGAACGCTACGGCGGCGAGCGCAAGGAACGTGCGTTCATCGATCTGCCCGATCTCGTCGTCGTCGAGCAGCATGACACGGCAATGGACTACTACGACAAGCTCGCGGAACTCAACGCCGTGCTCACCAACCTCCTCACCGTCTTCGAGGACAACACGCCGGGCATCAAGGCGGAGTACGAGGCGAAGCTGGCGGAAACGCTCGTGGCCTACGAGCTGACCAACCCAGCCGCTCAGGACGCGACCACTGCGACCGCGACACTCATCCCGGTTGGCGGCGGCACGCCGGTGAACGTCACGTTCCTCCAGGAATCGGGCTATTGGCGCATCAAGGACCCCTTTGTGCCGGCGGCTGACCAGTGGGAAAAGGTGTCGGGTAGTCTGGATGGCGCGATCCAGGCGCTCAACGCCATCGACAACGACCTGCTCGACGGGCAGAAGGTGGACGCCAGCCGCGCCCGCGACGCTTTCTCGCGGGCCGTCACGCTGCTCGGCGGCGGGTCCTGACGAATCGGGAACATGCCCCAGGAACCGCGCACGGCGCACAGCGTCGTGGAAGCCAGCCTCTACCTGACGGTGACACCCTGCGCGGCCTGCCGGCATGGGGCGCTGGTCGTGTCGGCGCCGGTCGCGGGCGACGCGCCGGAGGTCGTGGGCTTCACCACGACCTGCCGCAACTGCGGCGTCGCCGAGACCTTCTGGTTTCGCCTGCCGGTGGCGTTGAGTCCGGCGGACTTGCGGGCCGATCCGGTGTCGAGCAACGCGCCGATCAGCACCGTGGCGGAACCGTCGCGGCTGATCGACCCCGTGCAGTGGGTGACGCTGGCCCAGCTCGAACTCGAGTCGGTCGCCGCCACGCCGAGCGCGGGCGAGCAGCGCTGGGCGCGCATCCGGGCCGCGCAGTGCCTGGACGAGGCCTTGAAGTTCTACACGCCGGACAACGAGCTGCCGCCGGAGGATGCCCTGCTGGCGGAAAGCTCCCGCGCGGCCCTGCGGGAATTCCCACAGCGCTTCGCGCGCCCGCGGCTCGCCGCGCAGCGAGCGGCGCTGCCCGCTGACGGGCTGGTGAACAGGGTGGTCAACGATCCACCGGGGGCGCCGCGGCGCAAACCCTGGTGGCGCATCTGGTAGGAATGGGCGCTCATGACTGCACGGACGAACGTCGGCTGGACCTGGCGGACGGGGCTGCTGCTCGGTTGGGTTATCGCGATTGCGGGCTGCCCCGCGCCGCCGCCGCAGCAAACAGAACTGGAAACCCAGCAGGCCACGCCGGAGGCCGCGCTGCCCCTCGCCGCGCGCTCCGCGCCCGGCTCCCTCGATGACCGCATCGCCGACTACCACCGCCGCCTCCACGAGTGCCTGCCCGGCGACGACCTCGGCGAGGATCTCTACCTCGGCTGGATGCTCGAACCCTACGAACGCGCCACGCTCGCCGTCGCCCTCAAGGCCGTCGCCGTGCTCGAACGCGAACAGCACCTGCGCCAGAAGGGCGTCGGCAACCTCTCCGCCGAACGCACCGCCGCCATCTCCGCCTGGCTCGACCACGCCCTCGCCGGCGGACCGGGTCCGGTCGCCATTGGTTTTCAGCCCACCCGCATCCAGCCCGCGACCGACCTCGCCGGCGCCGTGGGCGAACCCGCCTACTTCACCTTCGCCGACCGCGCCAGCTTCACCGCCCAGGACCGCACCCTCGGCGATCTCGACCTCCTCGCCTCCGCCGGCTTCCGCTGGTACGCGTGGGACGCAGCCACCGCCCTGACCTCCGCGGGCACCGTCCGCCGGGCTCGCGCCCAGTCCATGGGCTGCGCCCTGCTCGAGGCCCCGGCGCGCTTTCGCGGCGAACGCCGCGCGCCCGCCGGCTCCGCCGATCTCGCCCTGCAA
This sequence comes from Phycisphaerales bacterium, assembly GCA_020639115.1. Lineage (GTDB taxonomy): Bacteria > Planctomycetota > Phycisphaerae > UBA1845 > UBA1845 > JACKHG01. The sequence continues at coordinate 14,397 of JACKHG010000017.1, read as the reverse complement.
CCGCTCACCCTCGCGCAGATGTTCGTGGGCAACCTGCCGGACGGCGTGCCCGCGGTGATCGACCTGCCCGATGGCGAGGACCTCGTCGGCATGCTCGCCCGCCGCCAGCTCATGCGCGGCGTCACCAGCCCGCGTCCCTTCGCCGCCATCGGTGTCGATGCCGGCGGCCCGACTCCCCAGGAGGCCGCCGCCCGCGTCCGCGCCGCCATGTGGCTCCAGGCCGTCGCCGGCCAGCGCATCGGCGTGTTCGAGGGCTGGCGCGACGCACGCGACGGCACCCTGACACCCTACGCCTCCCGCTTCGCCGAACCCGAGTACCTCGAGGCTGTGGCCCATACCGCGCTCGATCTGTTGCGTTTCTCTCCGGACGTCGCAGCCCTCCGCACCCAGCCCGACGCCGTCATCGTCCTGCCCGAGGACTTCGCCGTCGCCGGCGATCGCAACCAATGGTCCACCGCGTGCGTCGCGCTGCTCGCCGAGGCCCACGCCTCCGGCCGCGCATTCGATATCGCCCCCAGCGTCGCAGCCGCCGAGAAGAGGCGGTACGCGCTGGTCATCGACGTTCAGCCGGTGAGTAACGTCGCCATGGGCCAGGTCGTGGTCGCCGATGACGCCGGCCGCACGCGGATCGCGTGCCGCGTCGCGCCGACCGATATCGCCGCCGCCCGCGTTGCGGGGGCTGCCATCGCCAACGTGCTCATGGGCGCGTCCGAGCCACCCGCAGGTGCATCCGGCAGCCACTGGCGCGGCGTGATCCAGCGCCTCTCGGCGAATGGCCGCACCTGCCTCGCCGTGAACTGCACCCCCGCCAACACCTCTTTCCTGGTCACGGGGACGGGCAGCGGCTCGGACGCCCCCTGGTCCGACCGGCTGGCGGGCGAGCAACTCGATCCCGGACCGATTCCGCTGCGTCCCTGGCAGGTGCGGTTGCTGTACCGCTGACGGGGGCCTGGGGCGTCCGGCAACGCCGGTGCGCGGCAATCGCCCGCACTGCCGTTTCGTTGACACTTTCGCCGGGATTGCCCTAATATGCCGCAGGTTTTTACGGATGAAAGGGGCGAATTGCCGGTGGATGTGGGTGAACTGACACTTTCGGAACTCTCGGGGCATCTGGCCAGCACCGGATTGCCCAACGACGTCCGCGGCGACGGCGCCGTGCGCCTCTGCGGATGCAACACGCTGGAGGGCGCGGGCGCCGGGGATGTGACCTTCCTCGCGAACCCCAAGTACCGCGAACTCGTCGGCACCACGCGGGCATCCGCGATCATCATGAAGGACGACCCGTCGCTGTCGCCCCGCATCCCCCAGCTCATCTGCGACGATCCCTACCGCGCCCTGACGATGGCGGTGATCCGCATCCACGGGTATCGGCGGCATCCGCAGTGGGGGCGGCACGAGCACGCCTACGTCGCGCCTACAGCAAAGGTCGGCCCCAACGCCAACCTCGCACCGGGCGTGGTCATCTGCGACGGCGCGACGATCGGCGCCAACGTGACATGCTACCCCGGCGCGTTCGTCGGCCCCGGAGCAGTCCTGGGCGACGACGTGACGCTCTACCCCAGCGTGACCATCTACGACGAGTGCCGCCTCGGCGACCGGGTCACGGTGCACGCCGGCTCGGTCATCGGCGAGGACGGCCTCGGCTACGCCCCGGTCGGCAAGAAGTGGGTGAAGATCCCGCAGGCTGGCAACGTCATCCTCGAGGACGACGTGGAGATCGGAGCGAACTGCACGATCGACCGGGCCACGCTCGGCACGACGCGCATCGGCTCCGGCACGAAGTTCAGCAACCTCGTCGCGGTGGGGCACGGGTGCCAGGTGGGGGCGGACTGCATGTTCGTGGCCCAGGTGGGGCTCGCCGGCAGCGTCACAGTGGGTAAGCACGTGACCATCGCCGGGCAGGCGGGTGTGGTCGGACATCTGTCGATCGGCGATGATGCCCAGGTATGTGCCCAGGCGGGGGTCAACAGCCCCGTCAAGGCGGGCAGCGTGGTGCTGGGGGCGCCGGCTGCCCGGTCGCGGAGGCCCGCCGTCGCTACGCGACCTTCCAGAAGCTCCCCGAGATGAAGGCGAAAATGCGGCAACTGGAGCGCGAGATCGCCGACCTGCGGCAGATCGTCGACGAGCTCCGCGGCGAGGCCCAGCCAAACATTCCGGGCGACGGGCCGCTCAAATCGAGCCAATAGCGCTAGGATCGCGGGATGGCCGGACATGGCCTGCGGGGAAGTGGCCCGCGGGCGGGCAAGAGCCTCCCGGGCGGTCTGGTGAGCATTCAGGAGGATGGCCGGCGGGTGCCGGCATGCTGAGCAGGGATGATTCAGGCACCGTACAAGGAAAACGACACCCTGGGGGTCATTGCGGGCGGCGGCACCATGCCGCTGATGGTCGTGGAGGCTGCCAAGCAGGCGGGCCGCCGCGTCGTGGTGCTGGGTTTGCGCGAGTGGGCGAACCCGGTGCTCCGCGACATGGCGGATGTGTTCTACTGGTGCAGCGTTTCGCGCTTCGGTCGGCACCTTCGGCTGCTGACGCGTGAAAAGGCGTACCGCGCGATCCTTGCAGGATCGGTGAAGAAAAGCGATATGTATGGGCGCTTCCGGATTCTGCGGAACCTGCCGGATTTCACGACGCTCAAGCTTTGGTTTCTGCGGGTGCCGGACAAGCGAACCGACTCGATCCTCCGTACCGTCGCCGACATGATGGCGGAACGCGGGATTCATATGGAACACTGTGTGAAGTACTGTATGGATGCAATGGCGACAGAGGGCGTGCTCACCAAGCTCAAACCGAGCGCGAGCCAGCAGCGCGACATCGAGTTCGGCTGGCCCGTTGCGAAAGAAATGGGCCGCCTGGACATCGGCCAGTCGATCGCGGTGAAGGAGCAGGAAGTCATCGCGGTCGAAGCCATCGAAGGCACCGACCGCATGATCGAGCGTGCCGGCGGGCTGTGCAGCCACGGCGGATGGGCGCTGATCAAGGTCGCCAAGCCCGATCAGGACATGCGTTTCGACGTGCCCACGGTGGGGCCGGATACCGTCGAGAATCTGCGGGCGCACGGCGCGAAAATCCTGGTCATCGAAGCCGATAAGACGTTCATCGTCGACCGCGACGAGATGATCGCCCGCGCCGACCGCTACGGCATGATCATCGTAGCCCGCCGCGACGCCAACGGCGCCTGACCCGCCCAGTGTGCCACTGCTCTTGAGCAGTGCCGGCAATCCCAACCACGAGCGCCCCCAGGTCGCACGGCTCTGTGCCACCGTGCGCGCCCATCAGAACCCCCCGCGCCAGTGGGGGCCCCAGCCGCGCAGCGCGTAGGGCGTGCCATGCACGCCGCCAGCCGCGAAGCGTCCGCAGTTCCTCCGGACTCCAGACTGCCCACCTCCAGACTGCTTTTCGGAATCCCCCACGCCAGTGGGGGGCCCAGCCGCCCAGCGTGTAGGGCGTGCCATGCACGCCGCCAGCCGCGCAGCGTCCGCCGTTCCTCCAGACTCCGGACTGCCCGCCTCCAGACTGTTTCCCCCCCCCGGGATGACAACGCCGGGGATCGTGTTGGGGAAAACCATGAAGAAGGCGAATGACGCGAAGAAAGGCGTTGTCCCGCCGACGGGTGCACGCGCAATCTCCGCGCATGGCGAGCCACCGTGTACGTACCTCAACTCCCGAAGTGTGTAGGTTTCCCGGAAAACCGGCAATTCCGCGCGCAACCCATTGCCCGAGCGCGACTTGGCGTTCCAACCCGCAGGGGTGAACTCAGCGCTTGCAGCCGCCAGTGCTCCGCCAACAGACGCCTGAGCGCGCCCACAGAACCCCGGCAGCCATGCCGGGGACCGGCGTGCTGCCGACGCGAGGACATGATCCACCCGTGCGCAATCGCCACGCAAAGGTGCCTTCATCGATCCAGGTTCCCCTGGTTCCCGGGAAGGAGAACATCGCTTGGGATTTGTCCGCCCCCTCAGGGGACGTCACAAGCCCCTTCTGCATGGTCGGCGGCGGCGCGTCACGTGGGCCAGGGCAAGGGCGGTCAGTGCGAGCGCGCCGGGTTCAGGGATCACGGCAATCGACTGAACATTCCCTCGTATTGACGGATCGCGATGACCGACTCTTCCAGCCGTAAACTCGTGCCGCCGTTCAAAGTCACTCAAGTTCGGCGCCGATGTGAGCAGCCCGTCACTCATAAAGGGACCGTTGTCGAAGCTCTCAAGACTCAGGCCCAGTCCCTGCCAATCAACGCCGTAGGCCGTCAGTGGCCCCATGGAAACCTGGTATAGATCGCTATCAAGACCGGGCAGGTTGTTCCAGATCGCGATGACGAATCCCCCCGGTGTTTGGAAATGGTTCGCTCCGATGTCCACGGCCATTAAGCCCGCTTGAAAGTGGTAAGATCCGATGACCGGATCGCTGGGAATGGCATCGGACGCCCCGTCGGGGTCGAAGGAGTACCATCCACGGAATGGAGTCCCGACCGCGATTGGGTTTTCCAATGTGAGCCCATCCTCGACGAAGGTAAGCTCGCCGGAGAAAGCGATGGTCACGACGGCCCCGGGGGCGCTTGCAGCGCCCAGACCAAGGCTGTTGAGCGCCACAACAGAAATGACTACTGGTGTTCTCACTCTAGCCCTTGGTCCGCTCAACTTTACCTCAAAGCCCTGCGTGCCCTCCCGCGATTCCGCTGCACACACAGGAGCACGCCGGTGCCCAGGAGCGCCAGCGCGCCGGGTTCGGGAACCTGCGCGATCCAAGTCACTTCGCCCACGAACCGTGGATCGCGCACTCCCTGCTCCAGGCCCAAAAACGAGCGCCGGAAACCAAAGTCGTTGAGGTCAGGCGCCGTCGTGAGGAGCGCATCACTGGCGAACGGACCGCTGTCCAGGCTTTCAAAATCAAGGCCCATCGCGTGCCAGAGAATCCCCTGGCTTGTGAGTGACCCCATCGTCGCTTGGTACAAATCTCTGTTGAAACCTGGTATATCGTTCAAGACGGCAACAAGGATGCCGCCCGATGACTGGAAGGCGTTATCGCCCACTTCCACTGCCATATACCCGCTCGGAAAGGAATATGACCCCACACGCGGATCGCTGGGAATCGCATCGGATGCGCTATCGGGGTCAAACGAATACAAGCCGCTGAATGGTGTCCCTACTTCGATCGGGTAGCTCAGGGTGAACCCATCCGCGACGGATGTAAGCTCGCCCGAGAACGCAATGGTCACGACGGTCCCCACCGAGGGCGCGGCGCCCACAGCAAGGCCGAAGATGGCTGCCAAGAACTTGACTGCTCGCAGATTCAACTGAGACACCTCACGCAGGAAGTTCGTTGGCGCGAACGTCAGGGCGCTTGCACAGCGAACCTCGCACTGGACTCCATGATCACCGTCGGCTGACCTGGTTCGCCTTGCACCCGGAACATCCAGAGATCCAGCGTCAGTGGTCCGCTGTCACCCGTGGTAATTGTACACGCGTGAGCGGCTGAAGGCGCGTCGCCCTTCGCTTTGAGGCTGAGATAGTGAAAATCAATGCAGTGATCGGTCCACCGCAGTCCCGGGTGATTCGGTGCGGGCGGCATGTCACCCGCCTCGTGCTCAAACACGAAGAGGCGATCATCGGACCAAGGTCCGGTAACTGCCGGCTCGATCCTGTCGAGGCTGCTGGCCGAGGAGGCCGCGGCTGCATACAGGAAGTAAAAGGTGACGCCGTCCGCTTGCGCGGCGTAATGCAGTTCATAGGCCGTGTGCGGCGCAAGGGTGGTCACCGGGGCACCACCGCCCACCGGCTGAAGATCGAATGCCAACGGTGCAGCCTCGATGGCACGAGTAGCAGCCAGGACTTTCCCGAACCAGAAGGACCGGCCGGGCGATGCACCCGGCGGCATCAGCACCTTGGCTTGAGCTCCCCCGCCATCCTCCTTCCCCTGCTCTGACAGCGGCACAAGAGCGGTTTGTCCGACGGCGAACGATGTCTTCCCAACGCGCTCAGTGTGCATTGGGAGGTCGAATGCCAACTGGCCGCTTGCGCTTCAGGGTATACAGGGCGCCAATCGCCACCAACGAGAACGTCGCCGGCTCCGGAAACGTTGCGAGCGACGTCACTGTGCCACGAAGCGATGGATCGCGAGCACCTGCTTGCGTCAGGAGGAAGACCCGCTCGAATTGAAAGTCCTGGAGGTCGGGTGGGCCCAGCGGTAGTGCGTCACTAGTAAACGCCGTTCCCGTAGTGTCGGCCAGCGTAAAACCGAGCTCACGCCAGAGCAGATCGAACGCTGATACGCCGGAGCTCGCGAAGACGCTGTAACGGTCGACTAGAGGCGAATGAACGTTATAGACTGTGATGCCAAAACCTGCTGTGCTTATTCCGAACGGACCGAACTCAACAGAAAGCGCTGAGTCGGGAAATCTATAAGCGCCCAGCGAGGAGTTGTCCGGAAGGGTGTCCATTGCGCTCGTATCATAGGAGTAGGTACCACGAAACACATCACCGACATGAGTTGCGTCGCTAAAGGGAAGTCCAGGTTCCACGAAGTCGAGCAGGCCGGTGAACTCGATTCCGACGACGGTCGCGCGCGAAGAGGCGGGGGATAGCGAAAGGCTCACCACGATACCCGCCAGAGTCCATAAACGTGGCATTGTCATGTGTCGGTCTCGTCAGTGGTTCGGTTCAGATGCCAGGGCCTACTGCGACACAACATCGAATGTGGCGGAAGCCTGGAGGCTGATCAAAGCGCCGTCCTCAGATCCTGGCAGGCGCAGCATATAGAGGACTGGCGTCGCTGGTCCGCTCAGCACACCGACCACGGCGAGGCACACGATCGTCGCGCTGTACCGGGACAGGTGCATCACGTGTCTCGTTTGCCGGGTCGGCGGCGGCGCGTCACGTAGGCCAGGGCAAGGGCGGTCAGCGCGAGCGTGCCGGGTTCGGGGATCACGGCGATCGAGGTGAGGGTCCCGGTCAGGGACGCATTGAAATGTCCCTCGGCGATCATCTGGAAGATGTGGCCGAATTCGAAGTCGTCCAGGTCGGGTGCACCGGCGGGGAGGTGGTCGTTCTGGAACGCGGTGCCGGTCGCGTCACGGAGCGTCAGGCCTACGTGGCGCCACTCGACGCCGAGCGCAGTAAAGCTCGATCCGTTTGTAGCGTTGTAATTATCATACAACGGCGGGTTCGAATTGAGTATGGCAATCCCCAGATCGTTCGTGCGGAAGGTCAGCGAGTCGATCTGCACAAAGAGCGCAGATGTTGGAAAATAATAACCTCCCAGGCTTGGATTATCTGGAAAATCGTCCGCGACCGATGATTCATACTCATATGAGCCCGAAAAACCGGCCCCAATGCCTATCGCGTCGGCAAATGGGACGTCCGGGTCGACGAAATCAATCGTGCCAGCAAAGCCAATCCGCACAAGGGAAGCTTGACTGGTCCCGGCGGACAGGACATATGCGAGCAGACACACCGCTGCGATTGTGTCGAAACGGTGCTGCGATTTCATTGCATGTGTCCCGTGGGCCGCGGGGCATTGCACCAACACTGTGGTTCCGCACGATCCGTTCTTGATCGCCCCGTGCATCATCATTCCTCGGCAGACGTCGCGTTTCGCACATCATAGGTTGGAAACGCGTTCATCATCGTGACGGTCGAGTTTGTCTCGTCAGTCAGAAGCATCGTGAGGTCCAGCACGAGCTGGCCTGATTGTCCTGTGATAATTGTACACAGGTGCCCGGTGGCCGGCGCGGGATCGTTTGCCAAAAGCCCCGTCTCCATCGCCCAATCGGTCCGATAACGCCCGGTCGTCTCCCGCGCGGGCTGTAATTCGCCGTATTGGCTGAGCGTATCCTCGAAATAGAACTGTGCCCCTCCTGCCCAAGGGCCCGCGGCAGGCGGCTCAATACTGTCCACACCTTCGGGCGCCGAGGCTGCCAGCACATTGAGGAGATACCAGGAAACGCCCTTCGTGCTGGACGAATAGTGCACCTCGTATGCCGTGTGGGGGACGAGTACAGCCACAGCGGCTGATGCGCCGAGGGGCCGCAGTTCGAACGTCAACGTGCCCGTGAGGATCTCGCCGATATCGGGCGGCGTCGAGGTCAGTGCCGCAGGTTGCACCGCCCCGCCCAGGCTCATGGGTTCACCGGCTCCACCAGCCATGGCCATCATCGCCGTGCCCTCAGGCCCGCCGAGCTGGTCGAGGAACACCTTCAAGTCCTCCACATCCACGACTCCGCATTCCATCGCGCGATCGTACGTGGCGACGCACGCCGTTTCGGTGCTGCCGAAGCACAGTTGCAGACCCTGGAAATCGATGAGATCCACGGTTCCGCTGGGGGCGGAAAGGGCACTTCTGGATTATTGAGATTCCCCTGGGGACGCAGTGTGCTGCGCGCTTGCGGGCCCCGGGCATTGCGCCGCAACGCCTTCGAGGTATCCATGGGCGCGGCGGGCGGTCGTTTCGGCGGGGATGGAACGATCGTGGGGGCTCAAGCCACCCCTGCCAGCCGGGGCTATTGCGGAGTGTGTCCTCGGCACGGGTGAGACGGGGTGATGGGGTGCGGGCGAGCGGCACGCGTGGACAGGAACTGGGGACACTACTCGATCTTGAGTCAAGCAAGATGTGCGCGGAGATAGTGTGATCGATGACGGCAACAGACGACGCGAAGACGCCAGAATCGACTCCCGACCCCTCGGAGCGATACGGCGCCGGGGGCGAAGCACGCCCCCGGCTGCCGCGGACCGGCTACTGCTTGTGCAGCGTGACGCTGATCGTGTCGTCGGTCACCGGGTCGGAGGTCGTGTACGACAGCAGGCTCCCGCTGCAAGTGTAGCCGCCGTCGCCGAGGGCGACGAAGAGGCCGGGGCCGCCGGCCAGCGGAAACTCGCCGATGATGTTGTCGATGGCGAAGCCGTCGAGCTGCGTGATGTCGCGGTCATTGACCTCCCAGTGGCCGTCAGAAGCCGCGACGTGGCCGGTGGCGGTGCCGCGGGTGTACTGCTCGGTGACCACGCCGATCTGGCTGTCAACGGCGGTGATCGGCTGCATGCCGTTGAAATCCCAATCGGCCTGGCCGCTGGCGTGGACGACCAGCGTGGCGTTGTTGCCGCCGGTGCCGTCGAGCGCGGGGATCGGACCGGGCAGAATCCACGGGTCGCTGACCCAGGTGCCGACGATGCAGGGGTCGACCCCCTCCGCCGGGGGCGGCTCCGGAGAGCTGTCGTCGCGGCAGTAGTCATCGAGGGAGTACCCGCCGATTTCCAGCGTCGTCGGCGTAGAGGTGCCAGCCACCGCGACGACCGCACCGTTCGCGGGAATGGGGGTCTGCGGCGGCGAGCCGGTCGTGCCGGGCGGGCAGGTGCACCCGCCCGCCTTCGCGCAGAAGACCAGGCCGCTCACGTCCGGCAGCAGTACCTCGCCCGCGTTGTCCCAGGCGATGCGGCCGCTCATCTGGCCGGTAGCCTTGAAGCCGACAACGTCGGCATCAAAGTCCACGTGGGCGATGCGCACGCCGGCTTCGCCCGGGTTGGCGAGAAAACGCTTGCCGTCGACCAGGGTGCCCATCGGCACATTGGGCAGCGCATCGAGGGGCGCTTCGACCATGGTCCAGGCCTCCCCGAGCAGCGGATCGAGCGCGAACGAACTGGCCCAGGTGTCGCCGAAGTCCATCTCCATCGGTGCAATCAGGTGCGCGAAGGCAGCCGAGTTGTCCGTGGCCTCAAAAGCCGCGGGGTAGCGGTGATCGACATCCACGCCGAGCGTACGCAGGTGGAAATAGAAGCCCACCGCGTCGTACGTGCGGGTGTAGAGGTTGCGCAGCGGCGACGAGGTGTAGAGCGTGAACCAGTCGCGCGCCGCCGTCGGGTTGACCACGCCGGCGAGGTACTCCGGGAATCCCTCCAGCAACCAGTGCGGCTTGCGCAGGGCCTTCACCGGCGGAATCATGGTGGACTGGTAGCAGTGGGTCAGCTCGTGGGCGAGCACGCGGCGCAATTCGGTCTCGTCATTGACCTGCTCGCGATTGACGAAAATTTCGACGCGGCAGGAGGTCGCCGGCTCGGTGCTGCAACTGTTCGCCGCCTGGGGCGACGCCCAGGCCAGCACGCTCGAGCCGGACTTGCCGATGCCCAGCGTGATGTAAACGGGGATTCCCAAGGGGCGGCCCAGCGCCTGGGCGAGCTTGGCGAGTTCCTGATCGACAAGGGTGCGGTAGGCCTCGGCGCCATCGTCGTCAGCCGACACCGCCTCCGCCTCGATGGTGCAACTGAAGTCGCCGAAAAGACCCTGGGCGATCCGGGCGGACTCGCCGCCGGGCGGCGTGTGCGTGTTGAGGGCGGCCTGCACGGCAGCCAACTCGTCGGCGGACAGTTCGTCCGCATGCTGGGAAATCCAGTAGACCGCCTGGCTGCCGCACGCCACCGCGGCGTCGCCATCAGCCGGCGCCTCGACCCCGGGGATGTCGCCCATGGTGAGGGCAAAGGCCTCGAGCGCGACCTGCTTGGAGACGGCGCCGTTCGTGTCGGCCTGCGCGGCGAGGGTCTCCCAGGGCGTCAACGCGCGGGCGTTCTCGCTCAGTTCGATCAGGGGCAGCTCCGTATCGCCGTCATCAGGAACGGGTTGATCCGGGGGCGACTGGGTACATCCGCCGGCGACGAGGGGAAGCACCAACAGCAAACCAGCGTGCGGCATGGCAAACGATGACGTCGTACGGCGCATGGTGAGGAGCCCTTTTTGTAGAGGCGCTTCGCTCCCGCACTGCGCACCCGCCCGGATTGCGACCGGCTGCACGGGTTACTGCGCCGATATCCACTCGGCGCTGCTCATGGGGAAGGAAGTACGCCCTGGTGATGATCGGTCCGACCCGGATCGATAGTGGCGGGAATGATAGCGGCTCGGTTGCGACCCGTATAGGGGGCTCAAACCGCCCTTCGCACGCCGCGCTGGGCGGGGTGGAGGGGACCAGTACAGCCGAGGCAGCCTGCGGCGTCAATCGGCGCGGATGACGAAACCCCCAGCGGCGCGGTTGTGCAAGATCTTGCGGCGGGGGGGCAGGTGGGGCGTGCAGCATTCGCCGCGCAACCGCGTGCGCTACCGGCACGGGCGTCTCGATCAACGGCTTGCTCACGCAGAGACGCATGAGTTCGCTGAGGAAGGTCATTCAATCAACGCACCCCGTCGCGTCGTTCGCGGCTCCCCCGACCCCCGAGCTCCGACCCCCGACCTGCGACCTGCGACCTTTGACCTTCGACCTTCGACCACCACCCGTCCACCCGCTGGCTGGCGCGTTTCGGTTTTCGGACGCGTTCGGGGCTGGCCCGGGACGCCAGTGGGGCGGGCGTCGCAGGTTGGGGAAAAATCGGGTCGGCTGCGGGGGTTTGCGTATGGACTTGAAGCGGCGATATCGCTACCATGGAGACCGCATGTTGAAACAGTTTCAGTTACTGTTTTGCCTTCCATTCCTCTGGTGCAGCCCGCACCATCCTCTGCCATATGAAGGGACGGCGTAGCGTGAAGAGCTATCCAGCTTGCATCCTTGCAACATTAGTGGGGTGGACTCTGACATCCGTGGCCACCGGACAAACCCTCGTCTGGTCCGAAGACTTCGATGGTCCCACCATCGACCGCTCCACCTGGACCTTCAACACCGGGGGCAGCGGCTTCGGCAACGGCGAACTCCAGTACTACACCAACCGACCCGAAAACGTCTTCATCGAAGACGGCAGCCTCGTCATCCAGGCCCGCCGCGAAAACTACCTCGGCGACAAGGCCTTCACCTCCTCCCGACTCGTCACCAACGGCCGCTTCGCCTTCAAATACGGCACCCTCGAAGCCCGCGTCAAACTCCCCAACGTCGACTACGGCATCTGGCCCGCCCTCTGGCTCATGGGCGTCAACTACGGCGCCATCGACTGGCCCAACGCCGGCGAAATCGACGTCATGGAGTTCGGCCGCAAGGACGGCAAACTCGCCGGCGTCGTCAACCAGCGCGTGTCAGCCGCCGTCCACTGGGAGGCCAACGACGAACACCTCTACACGACAGAATACACCGACCGGCCCACCGTCATGTACGCCGACTACCACCTCTTCAAGCTCGAGTGGACGCCCAACTTCCTCAAGATCTACGTGGACAACGACCTCTACTACACGCTCGACATCAGCGATCCCGTCGGCGACGACCTGGAGGAATTCCACGAGCCGATGTTCATCCTGACCAACGTCGCGGTGGGGGGCTGGAACTTCATCGAGATCACCGACCCCGGCCAGATCACCGCTCCCTTCCCCGCCCGGATGTACATCGACTACATCCACCTCTACGACAACGGGGACACCGAGCTCTACTACGGCGACGACACCCAGGAAACCGGCGACTTCGGCGTCTTCACCGAGACCGCGCCGGTCAACAACGCCGTGCAGTACGACGTCGACGCCGCGCTCTACATCTGGAACAACCTGACCGAAACCGCCGACACCCCCTTCGAGGGCAGCGAGGTCTGGAGCATGACCGCAGCCCCCGGCTCGTGGTGGGGCATGGGCGTGCTCTCCACGCACTTCGACCGCAACCTCAAGAACTACTCCGACGGCTACCTGCACTTCCAGATGAAGACCACCACCACCGAGCCCTTCAAGATCGGGCTCAAGAGCGCCACCTCCGGCGAGAGCTGGGTCCGCTTCGACGATGAACGGCCCGCCTACGGACTCGTCCGCGACGGCGCCTGGCACGAGGTCGTCGTCCCGCTCAACGCGTTCCTCAACCTGGACTTCAACACGGTCAGCCAGCTCTTCATGATCGCCGGCGACCCGCCGGCGGGCCCGGTGCAGTTCGCGATCGACAACATGTACTGGACGCCGAGCGTCGAGCGCCCCACGCCCGAGGATGGAAATTTCGGCATCTTCACCGAGGACCCCGCCCACCAGACCGCCGGCGCCTACCAGCTCGGCGTCGACGGCGAGTTCTTCGTCTGGGAGCACACGCTGCTGCCCGGCACGCAGAATCCCTACGAAGGCGCTGAGAGCATGGCGTACCAGTCCGCGCCCGGCCTCACCTGGTTCGGCGCCGCCTTCACCCCGAACATCAAGTACAACCTCTCGGCCTTCCGCTTCCCCGAAAGCAAGCTGCACTTCGCGCTCAAGACCACGTCCACGGTGACCTTCCGCCTGGGCATGCGCAGCGGCAACGTCGATGACATCGACCAGAAGTGGATCGACTTCGCCGCCGGCAGCGACCCCTACGGCTTCGTCCGCGACGGCCAGTGGCACGTCGTGGAAATCCCCATGGCCGACATCATCGACGCCGTCAACCTCACCGAGGTCAGCATGCTCTTCGAGGTCCTCGGCGTGAACGGCCCGATCACCAACCTCGAGTTCGACGACGTCTGCCTGCTCGGCGGCGGCGCAGCCCTGCCCATCGGCACGGGCCTGCCCGAGGCCGTGGCTGGCGACGATCAACTGCTGATTCTTCCGGCCAACAGCACCTTGCTCGACGGCTCGCAGAGCAGCGACGACGGCGTGATCGTCGACTTCGCCTGGGAGCAGCTCAGCGGCCCCTCGAACGCCACCCTCGGCGGCGCGAACACCGCCACCCTCAGCGTCTCCGACCTCGTCGAAGGCGTCTACGAGTTCCGCCTCACCGTCACCGATGACGAAGGCCTCACCGACAGCGATCGCGTCAAGGTCACCGTGGCCACGCCCGAGCCCACCGCGAACGCCGGCCCCGACCAGGTCGTCGCGCTGCCCATCGCCAGCGCCACGCTCGTCGGCTCCGGCTCCGACGCGGACGGAACGATCGTCGCCTACGCCTGGACGCAGATCAGCGGGCCCGCCACCGCGACGATCACCGCACCGTCAGCCGCAACGACCGACGTCGCGGATCTCTACCCCGGCGTCTACGTCTTCGAACTCACCGTCACCGACAACGCCAGCCTGACCGGCAGCGATCAGGTCCAGGTCACCGTGACCAACCCGGCGCAGAACATCGCGCTCGGCAAACCGACAACCACCTCCTCGGCTGCCGACAAGGTGCTGCTCTACAACGGCGGCTTCGAGTCAGGCAACGGAGCGGACGCCGACCACTGGGCGCTGCTTCCCACCCATCCCGGCAGCTCGGTCGCAACCGTGACCCGCGAATCGACCGATCCGCACGGCGGAGCCTACGACCTGAGCCTTCACGTCGTCGGCGCCGGCGACGGCGGGCCAGCCGTGGTGGCCCAGCAGGCGACCGCCGACGGCTCCGTCATCCCCGGCGCAACGTACACCTTCCGGGCCTTTGCCCGCCGCGTGGGCCCGCTCGGTCCCGGCGTCGTCGCGCAGATGACCATGCAGTGGCTGAACTTCGGCGGCGCCGTCATCGGCGGCACCGGCTATCTCGACATCGGCGGCCCGCTGACCGAAGGCTACACCTCGTTCGGATTCAACAACGTCGTG
>JACKHG010000016.1 GCA_020639115.1 Phycisphaerales bacterium | reverse complement strand
CCGGCCGGGCCACGATCGCGCCCGCCGGTTCAACATAATCCTGGGTGTGTTCGGATGGGTCGTACACTGGGAGACTCCCTCTCTGTCGGCGCACTCACGCCGCTACCTCGGCAGGCTTCTCCCCCACACCTGACCTGGCGTCCTACCTGACCTGGCGTCTGCGTGGATTATCGACGCCGCCCGGACCGGCGGCGACCGGATCTCAGTTTTGATCCGCCTGGGCGCGGCTGCCGAGCCACCCACTCACCCGGCTCAGCCATTTGCGGCGGCGCCGCGGCGTCAGACAGACCGTCTCGCGAACCACCAGGTTCGGATCGAGCTTGGTCCCCTCAGCCAGCACGCACTGATCCACGTTGGTGTTCGCGCCCACCACGCAACGATCCCATACGGCGGACCGGCTCACCACGGCCCCCGCCGACACGCGTGCGCCGGCCCCGATGGTGCTGGGTCCGATCACGAGCACGTCCGGGCCGATCCACGCGTTGGGCCCGACGATGACCGGACCGACGAAGCGGGCGGTCGGATCGACGTGGGCGGAGGCATCCACCCAGGCGTCGCCGATGCGCTTGCCCCCGTCCGGCAGGCGGTTCTCACCGAAGCCGCGCTCGGTGGCCCACATGTTGACGCCGAGGTACGACGCGGCGTCGGTCACGCGCACGGACGGCGCCTTGCCGGCGCTGTACGGCACCACGCGAGCGCCCCGCCGATAGAGCGCCGGGATCAGCGATTCCTTGATATCCTGGTATCCGGTCGCGGGCACGTCGTTGAGCACCGCGCGCGTGAACACGTAGATGCCGACGGGCTCATGACCGGCGGAGGTCTCGTTCACCACCAGCGTGACCGCCGCCTGCGTGGCCACATGCCGGTCGATCAGGTCGTGCAGATCGACGCGCGGAATCATGGTCCCGTCGACGACGACGAGCAGTTCGGCGTCCTGCTGCTGCCACGCGGCGTCGCGGACGCAACCGGCGGGTCCGCGTGGCATGACGTCTTCAAAGTAATCGAGTTGAATGCCCAGGGATTCACCGCCGCCGAGCCGGCGGTACAGGGCTGCAGTATCACTGTTCGCACAGATCGTTGCCTTGTGGATTCCCGAATCGCGAATCCACGACAACGCGTGCGTGATCAGCGGACGGGCCGCTACCGGCATGAGCGGACGGCAGACCGTCTGCTCCAACTGGCAGTCACCCCAAGCGTGGACGCCCGCCAGCACGATGCCGCGAACCGTCACGCCCCGCGTATTGACCGTTTCCCCAATGTGCTCGGCCGCAACGTCCGGTGCCCCAGTGGCTCCGAGCGCGGCTGCTTCCTCGAGCATGCTTCGCCCTCCTGACGGTCAAGCTTTTCCCCTCGACCGTGCGGCCCTCATCGAAATCCCCCACGTGACGCTGCGTCCCGCAACGCCCGGTCCGCCCAGACTCCGTCCCCGTCGGCTGCCCCGGCGAGGCGTCGCCTAAGTCGTTGATCCACAAGAAATTATACGGCGTTCCGGCACCCCGGGGTCGCACTTTACGCAACCCTTGGACCTATCGGCGTCCCGCACCGGAGCCTCAATCAACCTGGGTGATCCATGTCTCATCCGCTTCGGCTTCCTTTCGCTACTCGCCTTGCGTTGCCGGGATCGTATGCACCACCCAGCCAGTACCCAAGTGGATCACCTCATTGACAGCCACGCTATCAGGGCGTTTACGCAGCTTAACGCCGCGTTATCGGCCCAACCAGACCGAACTTCCGCCCTTGACGTGTTCTGACACGCCAGACTGAAATCCGTTCAGCCCGATTGGACCCGCCCTGGCAGTCCTCTGCCGTCGATGCTCCGGGCCCACCGCGCCGCGAACTCAGTATGAGTGCTTTCTTGCTATCCGGCGAAGTGCAAAACGCCATTCCCCCGTTTCTGCACCGCATCCGCGATGCCGGCAATCAATGCCGTCCCCAGCCACGAACTCCTCCACGAATGAGCCCCTTTTCCACCGCAGTCCGACCCGTCTGCAGTGCCGCCCGTCCCCACGTCGGGCCTGGCCCATGCGCCAATCAAGCTCGCAACATCCCGCTGTAGTCGAACGCCCGCCCCGGCCCCCAGACCGGTCTTGGCCATTCGCCGTCGCACGCTCCCCATCTCGCGCGCGTCCCGCGTCCGACGGACCGCTGCTGATGCGGTCAAACCGAACTGCGGCAGCAATGGATGCTCCCCTGGCTGGGAGTGCTTCATGCTAGCCCAGGTGACCAGCACTGTCAAGAAAATCAGTATCTCTGCAAGGCTTTTACGCTCCGCGGCGCGTTCTTATCGGTTGCATGTTCGTAACCTGAACCACCGCGCCGTCATGCCCGACATCGTACGCTTCACCCATCTGGCGGTCGTGTGCGCAGCCACCCCAAACGGGGCTGGTTTGGCTGGGGACCGCCGCCGATATCCCCAGGGGAAGCCGCCCTGAGCCTGCACCAGGGCGGAGGACTGACGGCAGAGGGATCCGCATGCGAATGCGTCGGGGCTGGTTGGAATCTGGGCTAGGCATGCTCGCCGCCATCGCGGGGGGCTGCGCACCCGTATTACCGGACAGCCAAACTGACTCATCCACCCAAGTCGCCTTGTTTTCCGAAGACGCCGACCCGCAATTGGCTCAACGCGACTTCGCCGACGACACCCTGATCGTGCGGACCCTTCCCGGAGCCGAACCCACCGACGTTGCGTCTGCCCTGGGCCGGGCCGGTGCGACCGCGATCGAGACCCTCCCCGAAATCGAGACCATTGTGGCCCGGGTCGCTCCGGCTGACCTGCTGGACGTCGCCGAGCAGCTCGCGGGTGAGCCGACCTTGGAGGCCGTGCAGAAGAACTACTTCTTCGACGCCCAACTGGCCCCCGACGACCCGCGGTTCGCGGACCAGGCGCCGCTCGAGGTCATCGGCCTGCCGGACGCCTGGGAAATATCGACGGGGTCGGACAGCGTGCTCGTGGCGGTCCTGGACACGGGCGTCTACGCCGGCCACGCTGACCTCGCGGGCCGCACGCTCGCGGGCCGCAACACGTTCGACCGCAGCGCGGACAGCAGCGATGTCTTCGGCCACGGCACGCTGGTGGCGGGCGTGCTCGGCGCCGCCTCCGATAACGGCACGGGTGTCGCCGGCGTCGATTGGGAAAGCCAAATACTGGCCGTGCGCGTGGCCAACGCCGCCGGGCGCGCGTCATCCGCGGCCATCGCCTCGGGCATCGTGTGGGCGGTCAACCGCGGGGCGCGGGTGATCAACGTGAGCTTCGCCCCGCTGCAGGCGGACGGCCTGGTGCTGCGCGCCGCACGCCATGCGTACGCTTCCGGCGCCCTGGTATTCATCAGTGCGGGCAACGACGGGAAGTACAGCACCGCACGCGGGTCGCGCGAGGCCGTCTTCGTCGGTGCGACCGACGACAGCGACGCGCTCGCCGGCTTTTCCAGCACCGGCCCCTTCGTCGATCTTACCGCCCCCGGAGTCGCGATCTGGTCGACCACCCACGAGGGCGACTACCGCGCGGTGAGCGGCACATCGTTCGCCAGCCCGATCGCAGCCGGCGTGGCCGCACTCGTCTGGTCGGCCCGGCCCGAGCTGCGCCCGGTAACCGTCGAGCGCCTGCTCCGCGACACCGCCGTCGATCTCGGCGCCGCGGGACGCGACGACACCTATGGCGCCGGCCGTGTCGACGCAGCCGCAGCCCTGGCTGCGGCCCGTGACATCATCGAGGCCGAAGACCACCGCGCCCCCATCGTGACGCTCGATATGCCTGCGGACGGCGCCGAGGTATCCGGGACGATCCGGGTCGGAGCCTCCGCGGCTGACCTCGACGACGGCGTCGGCGTGGCTGAAGTGGTGCTGTATGTGGATGGCGCACCGGTTGTCTCCGATACGGCATTCCCGTACCGCTTCGCGCTGGCCACGCAACGACTCGCGTCCGGCGCCCACACGGTCGGCGTCGTCGCGATCGACGATGCGGGCAACGCCTCCACGCCGGCGGAGGTCACCGTGTACGTGGCGGGCGACGGATCGTCCGGAGACACCGGGACGACCGATACGCAGCGGCCGTCCGTCACGATTCAATTCCCGATCGCGGGCGCAAACATCACCGGACAGGTGGGCATCCAGGCGATTGCGACCGACAACGTGGCGCTGCAATCGGTGGAACTGCTGGTCGACGGCATCGTGCGCGAGTCGAAGCCCGCGACGGGCAGCCGCGCTACGGTCTCATTCGTCTGGCTCGCGGACGGCGCCACGGTCGGCGACCACGTGATCACGATCCGCGCGGTCGATACCGCCGAGAACCGTGGAGCGACGAGTGTGGTCGTGACGAAGTGATGCGCCAGCCGATGACGTGACGGTCATGCGGAAGGCGCAGGTGCCACATCCGTGCCCTTCCGCAGGCGCGAAAGCCCCGTTATCAGCCGTGTTGCGCCGGTCGCGCATTCGTCGCCATTCGCCAGGTTCCGCTAATTCCTCCAGTTCACGCCGCAGGTCGGACGGGCACGTCCGATACCCGTGTTTCCCGGAAAAAAACGTCATTGTTGGTTTAGGCGGCCTTTGATTCCGCCAACTGATGGGATAGAATTCGCCGGATGCCCCGAATCCTGGGCATTCGAGGGAACTGGGGATTGGGCATTTCTGCTTGGGGAGCAGAACGCCCAAAGGGGGGGTGCAACCACTTCACAATGGCGTTGGCACCTGTTTGGCATGCGCGGCTGTTCGCGACGGCGCAACGTCCCGGTCATTCACCGGGCCGCTGGCGTTCTTGAGTTGGTGCGGCCCGCGCAGCGCCGGATGGCATACGCCACAGGGCAGCACCCAGGTTCGTGTTGAAGCGCCGCATGGCGGCGCAGGTTGTACATAGCGATTTCCACAATCTGGTGGTGACCCGTTTGCAAGAGGAGGTCAGGAAGGTATGAGACAGCGCAAGAGTATCAAGAGGCGGACGATCGGCATGCTCCTGGCATGCAGTCTGATCGTAGCGCCGGGCACGCTTATCACGACAACCATGCTCACCGGCTGCGACGCCGGCGCAGGGTTCCTCGGACTGCAGGACTACCAGCGTGACCTGCTGTTCGGCATCGGCTCGCTGGCGTTGGGGCTGCTCGGCGGCAACAACGGCAACGGCGGCGCCGGCCAGGACATCACCCCGGGCTGCACGATCGAACCCAACGAGGACGGCTCCTCGACGATCACCTGCATCCAGGTGAACGCCGACGGCTCGTCTTCGTCCACGGCGGTGACCGTGCGCAACGGGTCGCCCACCGCCTGCACGGTGGCGGACGTGCCCCAGGGTGCCCAGATCAGCTGCGATGACGGCACGAACGTCATCGTCACCGACGGCACCAACGGCACCGACGGTTCGAGCTGCTCCGTCACGGACAACCCGGACGGTTCCGCCACGATCACCTGCACCGACGGCACCAGCGCGACGGTCCCGGCGGGTGAAGACGGCCGCAACGGCACCAACGGCAGCAATGGCAGCAACGGCCGCGACGGCGAGTCATGCGACGTGACCGAGACCGCGACGCAGGTCTGCATCACCTGTGGCGAAGATGAGGTCTGCATCGACAAGAACGAAAATCTGCCGCTGTTCGACACCGTCTTCATCGACGCGTTCTACACGGTCACCGGTGGTTCGATCGCAGCCGCCCGTCAGGCGGACGCCTTCGATCCGATCGACGTCTTCGAGCCGAAGCTCAACTGCGAGGCCGAGACGGTGGCCTACAAGATGGGCGTTCCGCAGCGCTACAACATGTCCGGCGCCGGCAACCCGATCACGATGCGCCTGTACCTGTACCGCACCGGCCCGACCGACGGCGACTGCATGGTGCTGCGGCTGGACTCGTTCCGCGCTCAGCGCAACCAGCGCATCGAGACGTACGGCGGTACGCGTTACCTCAATCTCGATCTGTCGGGTCTGACCCTGCAGGATGACCAGCTCGAGGGCCTGCTGATCGTGGACCTGCCGCTCAACAACGGCAGCGATTTCGCCCACAGCCTGGCCTTCCCGACGCCGAACGCGGCTGACCTGCTGGCGTTCGAACTGAACGTGCTCGACGTGGATCGCTTCAACGACGGCGGGTGCTACAGCCTGCTGGGCGTGGACTTCTTCGAGTCCGCCGCCGGTGATGCGAGCGTGGACGTGGCGGGCGTCAAGGAAATCACCGACGACGCCGACACCGTGATGTCCTGCGGGCACTGCGCCGTCACCGATCACTTCGATCAGCCGGACAGCAACGACGTGCCCGGATACGAGACGCACGAGGCGGACCCGGATGACGTGGCCATCGTCAGCGACATGCTGCAGCTCCGCGACGACGGCGACCCCAACGACGATCCGAACGTGCCGCAGACCGAGGCCCAGGCGATCAAGTACGACATCGACGTGAGCAACTACAGCGACCTGACGCTGACGGTCAAGTGGAGTTCGCTGGGCGGCAGCTCGAACTTCGACCACTTCTACGTGCAGTGGCGGCCGTGCAGCAACGACACGCCGATTCCAACCAACAGCGAAGTGGGCGAGGCGGCGTTCCTGGGCGCGTTCAGCATGCCGCTGCTCGTCAACCGCCAGCTGATCGCCGGTCCGTTCTTCCCGGCGAGCGAGGTCCTCAGCGTGCCGCTGCCGCAGGCCGCGGTGGACGCCGGCTGCATCGACCTGCGTTTCTTCACCGTCGTCAGCCAGGCAACGGAAGGAGCGCTCGTGGACTACTACGAGCTGTGCGGTACGCCGCGCGAGCCCGAACCGCGCTGGGCGTGCGTCGAGGACGCCTGCGTCGAGGACGTCGAGGGCCAGTACGCCTCGTTCGAGGATTGCTCGAGCAACTGCGTCCCGCCGATGCGTTACGCCTGCGTCGAGAACGCCTGCGTCGAGAACGTCGAGGGCGAGTACGACACGTTCGAGGACTGCTCGAGCAACTGCGTTCCGCCGACGCGTTACGCGTGCGTCGAGGACGCGTGCGTCGAGGATCTCAAGGGCGAGTACGCCACGTTCGAGGACTGCTCGAGCAACTGCGTCCCGCAGGTCCGTTACAACTGCAGCCAGCCGGCGGAAGCCGGCGTGATCGGCCAGTGCGTCGAGGCGCTCGACGGAGCGTTCGCGTCGCTCGAGGAATGCCAGACCCAGTGCGCTGAGCCGCGCTACTCCTGCGCGTACGACAGCAACGGCGGCTACTGCGTTCTCGATGCCCAAGGTCCGTACACCGAGGCGGACTGCCTGAATGACGTCTGCAACGACGTCCCGTTGGATCGCGCACCTGCGGCCACAATCAGCCAGTAGACGGCGATGACATCCTGAGTTCCAATTGCAACGGGGGCGGCTGCCACGACGCGTGGCAGCCGCCCTTTGTCGTGCGCGGACAGCGCCGTTCACTGCGGCATGGCGGGTGTATCAATCTGCACGCAGCGCGGCGAACCGGGCGTAGTCGGCAAGATCGACATCGCCGTCGCCGTTCAGATCGGCTCCGGAACATCCGTCGACAACTAGCTGCGTCCCCGTTCCCGGGCCGGTCAGGCAACCGACAAACACAAGCGCATCGACATTGTCCACGTCGCCGTCGAGATCGAGATCCCCAGGAAGTCCGATCGTCAGCGTGAGGCTCCGATCGGCGACGACGTCGTGGATCACCGACACGTTGCCATCGGGCCACTCGATGCGCAGGACATCGACGACGCCGGCGTCGCCCAGACCCAAGAAGGCCTCGTAGGGCTCCTGCCCGAGCGCGCCGGTGCCCGCCGAAATGTGGCGCATCTGCGTCAGTCCACCGGCGGTTGCGCGCACGACGGCTCCGACGGCAAAGCGATTCGGCCCGGTCATGCGCGGGCGGACCGTCAGGTAGTGGCGTGCGGCGGCGACGCCGGTCAGGTCGGTCCGCAGCAGCCGGATGTACCCTTCCATGCAGACCTGCAGCACGTCCTGGTCGCCATCACGATCGTAGTCCAAGGCGACCAGGGCCGCCCCCCAGTAGGTGTCGTCGAAGCCGGCGGCGGCCGCCACGTCGGAAAAGCCAACGGGAGGCGCGCCGGAATTGAGGAACAGGCGCGAGGGCCGAATCCAGTTCCAGTAGCCGTTGGTCTCGGCGATGTCGACCCAGCCGTCCCGATTGATATCGAGAAAAGTGGCGCCCCAGCCCCATCCGCCATCGGCGCATCCGGTGGCGTCGGCAACCTCGGCAAATGTGACACCCGCGGGCGACGTGTCGTTGCGCATCAGCACGTTGTGCGTATACTGGCCGGAGAATGGATCGATGCCGTAGATGTTCGTGACGTAGAAGTCCATGTCGCCGTCGTTGTCGTAGTCCCCCGCGGTCACCCCCATGTCATTCATGTCGTTGGCAAATCCTGAAGCGGAGGCGACGTCAACGAACGTGCGGTTGCCCTGGTTGATGAAGAGCATGTTCTGATCGAAATCGACGCTGACCAAGAGGTCGGTCCACCCGTCGCCGTTGACGTCAAAGAAGAAGGGCTGCCAATAGGAGCGGAGCAGTGCGCCGACGCCGCTGGACGCGGAGATGTCGGTGAACTTGCCGTTGCCGTTGTTGCGAAACAGGCGCAGCGGACCGTTCCACATGGCGTGGCAGATATCGGGATAGCCGTCGTTGTCGATATCCGCAACGCTGACGCCGCCGCTCTGACGCTGGGCGTTTGGGTTGGCGGGCACGCCGGGACCGAGGGCAATCCCCGCGGAGGTGGTAACGTCGGTGAACGTATGGTTGCTTTCGTGGCGGTAGAGGCTGAGGACTGTCGTGCCGGAATCATGGGTCACCAGCAAGTCGAGGTCGCCGTCGCCGTCGTAGTCGAACCAGAGCGCGCCGCGGGCGGAGGTTTGATCGGCCAGATTCACATTTGCGGCGATCTCGGCGAACTGACCGTTGCCGAGGTTGCGGTAGAGGCGATTGGGCGTGCCGGAACCGGTCGGCAGGAAAACGTCGATGAGGCCATCCCTGTCGAAATCCACAGCCGCTACGCCGGTCACCAGACCGAACGCGGGAGAGAAACCGGAAAAACCGGCGGAAGCACCGACGTCAATGAAGGTAAAGTCGACGGCTGGTGCGCAGAGGATCGACACTGCGTGAGCCAAGACGGCGGGCAGCGAGAGCATCGCGGTTCTTCCTGCGAACTCCGGGACGTGCGCGACGCGAAGTGAGCAGTTACGGCAATCGGCGCGACGCGTTCCCGGCGTCCGATGACCCAGCCCTGAACAGCATGATGACGCAAATCCGAGACCCGAATACAGATGGAGATGCTTCTAACATTTTGCCGGCATGTTTTCAACATGATTCTGGGCGCATCAATGCCCGCGGGCCGGGAGACCACGGGTGCAGGGCTGCGCCCCAAGAACGCCGCCCCCGCGCCAGGGATTGCGTCGGCATTGCCCGCCTGGACCTGGACCGCCGCCGCGGCGGGGTTGCAGTGCTGAACTTCATCGACAAGCTCGCCACCCGTTGCGTGTCCGAGGCGGATGAAAGGGACCGGCGATCAACGGGCGTGCAGGCGACGACTCCGGCGTCGCGATGGCCAGCGGCCCAAGGGTCACGACACGGAGCGCACCTCGCGGAGCGAGATGGGCCTTGCGCACTCTCCCGAGCAGACTGCAAGCGCAGCATATCTTGGAACTTCATTGTTTTGCTTGGATCCGCCCAGGCAAGCTCGATCTGACTTGCAGTGCGAATTCGGAGCGAGGCATACTGGAGGCTGCGCCGTTTCCGGGTCGAATCTGAGGGTTGGGGTGCGCGCGGGGGCAGTGAGCGGCGGGTGAGCAACCGAGCGGGTCACAGCCTGGAGACCGGGCGATGGTGCGCACACATCGTTGGACGTGGTTTTACATTATTGTCGAGACGATGGCGGTCGTGCTCGGCGCAGCGGCGGCTGCGGGCGGCGCCGAACAATGGCGCGTGACCGGCGGCACGGTGACCGTGCGCTTGGTCGATGCGGATCCCAGCGAGGCCGTCGCGGACGCGCCTGCTGCGCGGCACGCGGCGGAGGTGGCTGTGCCCCGTTACCGGGAATACGTGCTGCCGATCGAGGCGGACTCCACGCTGACGTTTCGTGTAACGAGCGAGGGGATGGAGGGCGCTCCTGCCGGCCGCCTGCAGACCTTCGGCAGCGTCGCGCTGACCGGCGCCACGGGCACGCGGTCACTGGGGGATTGGGTTCTGGAGCCGGCGGGCGAAGGCCTGGAGGGGATGCGGTTGCGCGCGACCCGCAACGGCGAGGCGGGGAGCTTCGTGCTGGAGCGGGTCAAGGCCGGTTTCGATCATGCCGGGCAGCGTTACACGTTGCACGCCGACATCCTGCGGCCGGGCGTCGAGTTGGCGCGGCGGATGGGCGATCCGGCGTTGGCGCAGCGTGACCTGGGCAGCGTGACCGTGGAGGCGATGGCTGACTGGGTGGCTGGGGATGCCCCTCCGGCGGCGGAACCACAACCGCGAGCCACTGGTGCGCGCAGCGTCGGTGCGGACATGACCTTCTGCCAGCTCTACGGCCTTGCGCAGTACGGGCGCGTGGGGGAAATCGTTGGCTTGGCGCTGGCGACCACCTCCTGGAACATCGGCGACGCGGACATTTCCTGGTTGCCGATGCCCAACGAGCATCACCCGTTCATCGCGATGAACCTCTACCGGGTGAAGAACGACCGGTTCGAGCAGATCGGGCAGTCGTGGGTGAAGCACGCGTTCTACGCCCTGGGTAATACCCAATGCGGCGGAACCTGTACGTTCGAGCCGGGGCACGTCTACGGCGAGTATCTCGGGATCGGCTGTACCGACACCTACAGCGCCCCGCTGAACGGCGCCCAGAACGGCATGGGGCCGCGGTACGAGATCAACCCGTGGACCGGGGCGTGGACGTTCGCCGGCTCGCACAACTCGGTGGGCACGCACGCCCACGACGGGATCGAGCACCGCGTGCAGGTCCGGGACGCGGACCTCGATCCGGCGCAGAACGCCGGGGCGAACTACTTCGCCGAGGGCTACTACGTCATCGCGGAAGACATCAACGTGATGAACAGCATCGCGTGGAAGCCGGTGACCGTGAGCGGCGCGCCCGGGGGAACATGGTCGTTCGTCATGAGTGCAGCCGGCACGATGCCGGTGGCGGGGCTGGCGCTCGACGCGTGGCCGGGCACACGGCAGACCGAATTCGCCCAGGAGGTGCCTCCGGTGGAGTTTGTCTCGCCGGACGGGCGCTGCGTCCTGGCGGCGCAGGTTACGCAGCGTGCGGAGAACATCTGGCGCTACACCTATGCGCTGATGAACGTGGACATGGACCGGCAGGTGGGATCGTTCACCGTTCCGCTGGCGACGGGGGCCCACGTCACCAGCGTGGGGTTTCACGCGGTGCGGCATCATGATGAGCCGGTCAACGCCGTGGGCGGCGTGCCGATCGACAACGCGGCGTGGACAGCCGACGTGTCGACCTCGGCGGTGACGTTCAGCACGACGACCAATCCGCTGCGCTGGGGGACGGTGTATACGTTCTGGTTCGACGCCGATTCCGGCCCGGGTGACTGCGCGGCTGTCTTGGGATTGTTCAAGCCCGGAACGCCGGCGACGGTTGCAGGCCAAACCGACGGCCCGGTGGGGTCGCCGCCGGTGTGCGGGAACGGACAGGTTGAAGGCAGCGAGGAGTGTGACCCACCCGACGGCACAACGTGCGACCTGTTGTGTCAGCGCATCCCCATCTGCGGCGACAGCCTGCTGGACGGTGACGAGCAGTGTGACCCGCCGGACGGTGCGCACTGCGCGCCCAACTGTCACTGGGTGTGCGGTGATGGCGTGATCCAGGCGGGAGAGGAATGTGATCCGCCTGACGGCGTGAACTGCGACTCCAATTGCCTCACGACGCTGGTGTGCGGCAACAGCGTGGTGCAGGCCGGCGAACAGTGCGACGACGGCAACGCCATCGGCGGCGACGGGTGCTCGGCGGACTGCCAGTTCGAGTACCACGACAACTGCGCCCAGGCGGGCATGATTGGTGAGGGCGTGTACACGTTCGACACGACGGGCAAGGACATCGACGGCCCCGGACACGAGGCGTGCGACTCGTACAACGGCAACACGTACTACGACATCTGGTACCGCGTGTCGCCGTCGTGCACCGGCGACATGACGGTGTCGCTGTGCAACAGCACCTTCGACACCAACCTGGTGATCTACGACGGATGCACCTGCCCGGTCGATGACAACCGGCTGATGGTGTGCGCCGACGAGGGTTGCCCGGGTACGTATCCGGTCACCGACCGTTCGGTCGCGACCGTGCCGGTCGTGGCGGGCCACTGCTACCTGGTGCGGATCGGCGGCGGGTACGTCAGCGCCTGGGGCGCGGGCGAAATGGTGTTGACTTGCGACGATTCGCAGGCGGACCCGCTGCGTGGCGGGCAGTTGTGGGACACCTGGTGGCTCGTCAATCACGCGGCCATGCCCACGGCGACACACCCGCTGTATCCGCCGGACGGACTGCAGGAGAGCGCGGCTACGCAACGTTGCGGCGAATGTCACGGTTGGGATTACAAGGGTGTTGACGGTGCGTACGCCAGCGGCCCGCACCACACCGGGATCAAGGGGGTGTACGGGTCCACGCTGACCGCGAGCGAGATGTTCGACCTGATCAAGTCGGATGCGGCGCCCAACGGCCACGGTTTCGGGGCGCTCGGCCTGAACGACTACGACATCCGCGACCTGGTGGCGTTTCTGCAGACGCAGGTGATCGACACGAACACATACATCGACACCAATGGCCTATTCGTCGGGGACGCCGACTGGGGCCAGGTCTACTACGAGATGGAGGGCGGCGCGAACGAACGTTGCGTCGATTGCCACGGATTCAACGGCACGCAGCGGAACTTCGGCAGCATTCCCGGTCCGGAGTGGGTCGGCACGATCGCCGGCGAGGATCCGGCCCGGCTGCTGCACAAGATCCGCTTCGGATCGCCGGGCACACCGATGCCGGGCTGGATCGCCACGGGGCACACCACGCAACAGGCGGCGGACATCGGCCGCTACGCGCAGAGTTTTCCCAGGCACTGTCTCAAGGACCTGCACTGCGACGATGGTGACTTCTGCAACGGCGAGGAAACCTGCCTGGACGACACGTGCCTGCCCGGCACGGCCCCACCCTGTGCAGCCGGTTGCATCGACTGTAACGGCAATGGCGTGGACGACCGCTGCGACCCGCCGGGCGATTTCGATCTGGACGGCGCCGTGGGTCTTGACGACTTCGCGCGCATGCTGGCCTGCCAGACCTCGTGCTGCGTCGGCGGGGATTGCGCTCCGTTCCTGTACGCCGACCCGTGCTGTGTCAGTGTCGACGTCGACCGCGACGGCGACGTGGACCTCGCGGACTTCAGCGCGTTTCAGCAGGTATTCGACGCGGGTGATTGAGCGGGCGCACCGCTGGCGGCGAGACTTTTCAATCGCAGGCTCGTTGGGGAAGGAGCAGCCATGAGGTACATCAAGCGCGGTACCGTTGGGGGCGTCCTGTTGGCAGTGCTGGCGGGTCAGCCGGCTCTCGCCGTGACCGGCGACTTCGACACGAACGGCTACGTTGACGGCGCCGACTTCGCGAGTTTCGCACAATGCCTGGCGTTGTCGGGTCCGCAGATTCTATCGCTTTCGAACAACTGCCTGGTCGCCTTCGACGGCGACGGCGACGGCGATATCGACCTGTGCGACTATGGCGTGCTGCAGGGCCGGCCCGGGCACACGCCGTTTCCGCTGCGCGACTACGCTGGCAACGCAATCACGGCGGAGTCGACGGCGCCCTACAGCGGGCGGCACACCTGCGGCGCGTGCCACGACATCGACGAGATCAGCAACGGATTCCTGTTTCAACACGGGCGCACCGACCTGGCGCGCAACATCGTCACGAAGGACGACTACTTCAACGACGGACGGTTCTGGATCAAGGGTCCGGGGCGGTACGGCGTCTGGGGCCAGTCGTTCGTGTACAAGCTGGCGGCGAAGAACAACACCAGCGCGTCGCAGATCGAGCAGACGACGTTTGCCTGGATTCGCGACTGCGCCGGCTGCCACGTCGGCGGCGGGGCCGGTGAGTTCGATCGCGATGGCGAGATGCTGTACGACGTCGCCACCGGGCAGTTCGGATACGAGAAGCTCGGGCTGGGGCCGGGCGACGTGGTGCTCGACGGCGACTACACCGACATGAACTACACGACAGGGGCGCTGGGTCCGGCGCGCTGGGACATTACCGGTGTGTCCGGGCCCGACTGCCTCTACTGCCACCGGGCGCAGCGGGCAATCACGCGCAGCACCCGATCGGCGCCGGCGGACCCGGCTGACGGGATCGACGCGCGTTCGGGCTTCAGCGGCGGGTCGCGAGCGGACATGAACTACACGTGGCGGCGCGGGGTCTTCGCAGCCGGTACGGCGCTGGTGGATGCGCTCGGGCAGAGCGTGCCGGCGTTCGCGGCTGCCGGCACCGCGGGGCAGGGCTGGTTCTCCAGCATCGACCTGACGGCGAATCCGCCGGTGCTGCAGGTTGACTACGCGGCCGGCGTGGCGGACGGCAGCCTGCAACTGACCGGCGACGTGGTCAACGTGGCGCCGTCGGCGCTCGTGCACATCCCCCGCGACCAGGTGTGCACGAGCTGTCACCCGCTGGCGACGATCACCGGAACCGTCTGGTTTGACGAGCGCGACGTGCACTACAAGCAGTTCAACCTGATGAACGACACCGACCCGGGCAATGACATCCCGGCGGAACGCAGCCAGGTGTGCAACTACTGCCACCCGGGCAACGCGGCGCACGAGTTTGCCAAGGGCAACAGCCCGCAGGTGCAGCAGCGCAACGAGATCGACTGGCAGAACTTCCGCTCCTGCCGCGACTGCCACCTGACCGAGCTTGCGCCGGGCGTGCCGAACCCGCTGCACCACCCGGACGCGCCGGAGCTCACCCACGAGATCCACTTTCCGGAGATGGTCGTGGGCGACATGATCAACAAGCTGTCGTGCCAGGCCTGCCATATTCCCTACCCGCTGACGTCCGCGCTCGTCTTTCGGGATATCACCATTCCGGGCGCCACCGGGACGACGGCGCAGTATTACTCGGCGGATCCGCTGAACCCCGCGAGCCCCGACAAGAGCCGCTGGTATCCGTCGCTTACCTGGAAGACCGACAGCGACGGCGTGGAGCGTCTTTTCCCCACGAACCTGTGGATCAACATCTACTGGGGCGACTGGAACACCAACGGCACGCCGGGCGTGCTCGGCGACGACGTGATCGCGCCGATCCTGTCCTGGCGGATCACCCAGGCGGTCGGGGCGACGCCCCTGCCGGTGGTCACCGACGACAACGGCGACGGGCAGCTCGAGATCAACCGGCTCGAGGAGATTCTCGCCTACCTCGCCCTGCTCAAGGGCAACGACAGCTACGGCCGGCAGATCGCGGCGCGGCCCGTGCTCGTCCGCGGCGTACGCGTGTGGTACGCGGACGAGACCTCCCCCACCGGCGTCAGCTCGTTCGATCATCGCGGTACTGGAATTCCCATGACGTATCACCCCTACGTGTGGGAGCTGGATCACAATGTGCTGCCGGCCGCGGACGCCTGGGGCACGGAGTTCG
The DNA here is from genome assembly GCA_020639115.1 of Phycisphaerales bacterium. Lineage (GTDB taxonomy): Bacteria > Planctomycetota > Phycisphaerae > UBA1845 > UBA1845 > JACKHG01. The sequence goes on along the minus strand of JACKHG010000016.1, from coordinate 75,562 downwards.
GCGGTTGGGCCTGCGGCCACTGCCACCGGAGCTGGAACGGCGGCCAGCCGACCGTGGTCTTCGATCGCAAGGTGCTGGTGGATCCCTACGACGAGAACGGCCAGCCGGTGTACGAGACGGTGCGGGCGCAGACCGGCGCAAACCCGCCGTAGCCGGCAGCGTCCGCGGGCGGTGAGCGCCATGAGCCGAGGTGCCTTCTTTGCAGCGATGGTGGTCTTGCTGAGCGCGGCGACCGGTGCGGCGCGGGCTGGCGGCGCGCTGGGTGACTTCGACAGCAACGGGTTCGTCGATGCGCGCGATTTCGCCGCGTTTCCGGCGTGCCTGGCTGCGTCAGGCGCAGGCGCGCCGGCGGTAACAACCGCCTGCCGCGACGCGTTCGACTTCGATGGCGACGGGCGCGTCGCGCTCGATGACTACGCGGTCTACCAACGAGTCCACGGGCTGCACACGCCCTTCCCGCTGCGCGACTACTCGGGTCAGCCCATTGCACTCGACTCCACAGCGCCGTACAGCGGCCGACACACCTGCGGTGGCTGCCACGACATCGACGAGGTGACCAACGGCTTTCTCTTCCAGATGGGCCGTACGGACGTGGCCCGCAACCTGATCATGCAGACGGACTATTTCGGCGACGGGCGGTACTGGATTTCCAGTCCCGGGCGGTACGGCACGTGGGGCCAGTCGTTCGTGTACCAGCTCGCCGCGAAGGAGAACGCCACCGCGTCGGCGATCGACCAGGGGACGTTCGCGTGGGTCCGCGACTGCAGCGGCTGTCATCCCGGCGGCGGCGCCGGCGAGTTCGACCGCGACGGCCGGCGGCTTTACGACGAGGCCGCGGGTACGTTCGGCTTTCAGGCGCTGGGCAAGACGCTGGCGGACGCGCTGCTCGATGGTGATTATACGGACATCAACTACGCGACGGGTGCGGTCCGGCTTGCGCCGTGGGACGTGACGGGCCTCTCGGGCCCGGACTGTCTGTACTGTCATCGGCGCGAGCGGGCGACGCCCGTGCGGCGCGAGTCGCGGATGGAACCGGTCGCCGCGACGCGCACGGACCGGGGCGGCGCCGATTTCGGCTGGCGGCGGAGCGTGCTGGCTGCCGGCGACCGGCTCGTGGATGGTTCGGTGGCGACGGTGCCGGCGTTCGCCTCGGCTGGGTCCGCAGGCCAGGGTTGGTTTTCGCAACTGGAACCGACCGCGTCGCCACCGGTGCTGCAGCTCGATTACAGCCAGGGCATCGCGGACGGCAGCCTGCTCGACGGTGGCGGCTTGGCGCTGTTCCGCCCGGCGTCGCTGGTGCGGCCGCCGCGCGATCAGGCCTGCGTCGGATGTCATCCGCTGGCGACCGTCACCGGGACCGTCTGGTTCGACGAGCGCGACGTCATGTACCGCGCACTCAATCACCTGAACGATGCCGACCCGGAGAACGACATCCCGCCGCAGCGCAGCACGGCGTGCAACACGTGCCATCCGGGCGGGCTGCATCACAACTTCGCCAAGGGCAACAGCCCGCAGATCCAGTTCCGCAACGAGCTGGACTACGTCAACCTGCGCTCGTGCCGGAGCTGCCACCTGGAGGACAGCCCGACGCGGCATCCCGACGCCCCGCCGGTGCCGGGCATCACCCTGATTCACCTCGCGGGCGCCGGCGACAAGGGCCCGTTCGTCTCCATGTCCTGCCAGGCGTGCCACATTCCCCGGGCCCTGACCGCCGGCGTGCTCTTCCGCGACATCACGATTCCCGGGGCCGTCGGCACGACCGCACAGTATTACTCAGCCGATCCGCTCGACCCGGCGGACGCGGACAAGAGCACGTGGTATCCCGCGCTCGTCTGGAAAACCGACAGCGACGGCGTGGAACGGCTCTTCCCCATGAGCATGTGGATCAACATCTACTGGGGCGATTGGGATACCAACGGTACGCCGGGCGTTCTCGCGGACGACGTGATCGCCCCGCTGATCGCCTGGCGGGTGGCGCAGGTCGTTGGGCCGACGCCCCTGCCGGTCGTGACCGACGACAACGGCGATGGCCAGCTCGAGATCAACCGGCCGGAGGAGATGCGCGCGTATTTCGAGGTGCTGAAGCACGCGGACGGGTACGGCCAACCGGTGGCGACGCGGCCCGTGCTGGTCAAGGGCGTGCGCGTGTGGTACGCGGACCCGGATGCTCCGGACGGGGTGGCTTCGTTCGATCACCGCGGCACGGGAATTCCCATCACGGCGTACCCGTACCTGTGGGGGATGGACCACAACGTGCTCGCCGCCGGCGAGGGTTGGGGGGCGGGTTATCCGCCGGACTGCGGCGTGTGCCACCGGCACGACGGGCTCTCGCCGGTGTTTGATCGCCGAATCCTCGTGGATCCCTACGGCTTGGACGGCATGCCGGTATACGAGACGGTGCGTGCAATGACCGGCGTGGCGCTGCCGTGAGGCGGTCGGCGTCAGCGATCGGCGGGGATGAGCGCGATGGCCTCAATCTCGACGAGCAGTTCGGGGCGACAGATGCGGGCCTCGATGCAGGTGCTGGCGGGGAACGGGTCGAGGCCGGCTTCGTCGAAAAAGGCGTTGCGGACCGCGTTGAACGCGTCATAGTCGCGGAAGTCGGCGAGGTAACAGGTGCAGCGGACGACGTCGTGCCAGTCGGCGTTTTCGCTTTCGAGCAGAGCGGCGATGTTGGTGAAGGCCCGCCGGGCCTGGGCGGTGACGTCGCCGGGGTGAATCGACGCGCCGCGCTCGTCGACGCTGGCGGTTCCGGAGATGAGCAATAGGTCCACGGTGCCGAGCGCGACGCGCATGCCGCGGGAGAAGGAGACGCGCTGGGCGTAATCACGCGGCTCGTTCAGGACCGCCGAGTTGAGGATGGGGGATTTCGATACGCGCTTGCGACTGGACATCGGCACACTCCGGGCGCCCGCTTGGACGGGTCCATATTGTTCTGCATCCACGCAACCGCTCGGCCGTACATACACATGATGCCGCCAGAGCAAGCCGACGTAAAGCGGCGCAGCGCCGCTAGAATCGATGATCTGGAAAAGGAGACCCGATGCACGTGGGCGGTCCGACAGCATGGCGAAGTGTGGTGGCTGCGGTGGGCGTGGCGTCGGTGTGGTGGTCGGCCCAGGCCGGTGCGGAGCAGCCAGCGCAACTCGACCCGGTGCGCATCGTGCTCACGCGTGTGCCGGCGACCGTACCGGCGGAGGCGCTGGGGGCGGCTGCCCTGCCCGACCGGAGCCAGCTCTGCCTCTGTACGTTGGCCGACGCGGGTGCTGGTTTCCCAACGTGCGTCGACCTGGCGCCGGACCTGGCAGCCGCGGGCCGACCCGACGTCGCGTTCGACGGCACCCGGATCCTCTTCGTCGGCCGCAGCAGCGGTGCGGACCATTCGGCGGTATGGGAAGTCGGTGCGGACGGCACCGGCTTGCGCCAAGTCATTGCCCTGCCCGATCGGGATATTACGCAGGCCATCTACCTGTCGAGCCTGTACACGCTGGACGCGGCTGCTCCCGTCCCACTGATCGCGTTCATCGCCGCGGGCGGATGGTGGCCCACGGGCGAATTCGGCGTGCTGCATACCTGCCGGCTGGACGGCTCGCACGTCGAGCGGATCTCCCACAATCCGCTGGGCGAACGCGATCCGGTTCTCCTGCACGACGGGCGGATCGTGGTGAGTGCCGCCTATTCCGACGGTTGGACGCGGTTGATGAGCGTTTTTCCCGACGGCACGGACGTCGCGCTCTTCCACGGCGGAGGGCGGACGCGCGAGCGGCTAGGCGAGCCGAGCGAATCACCCGACGGTCGCGTGTATTTCGTCGAAGGCGCAACGGATCAGCCGACGACTGCGGGCGACCTGGCGTCGGTGCAGAGCGTGCGCAGCCTATCGAGCCACCGTCTGCTGGCTTCCGCAATGCAGCGAACATTGCGGGGACCGGCTGCGCTGGACGCCGACCACCTCCTGGTCTCGATACGCGCTGACGACAGCGCGACCTTCGATCTGTTCACCATGTCCGCGACGAGCGGCACGGTTGAACGCTGCCTGATCGCCTCGCGTTGGTGGCACGAGGTGGATGCGCGCATCGTCGCGCCGCGTCCGGTGCCAGCCGGCCGGTCCAGTGTGGTCGACGATGATGCCCACACAGGTCATCTCTACTGCCTCAACACCAACCTGATGCGCCGCGAACGCAACCGCGCCGCCGAGCTTCCGCCGGCTGCACGCGTGCAGGCCTTCACTGCGGAGCAAGCCTCGCCTGTGGCAGCCTATCCGGTGGTTGAGCGTCTGCTCGGCGAGGCGCCGGTCGAATCGGACGGCTCGTTCTTCCTGGAGGTGCCCGCGCGAACCGCGCTGCGGCTGCGCACGCTCGACGCGAACGGACAGGCCATTCGCACCTGCGCCTGGATCTGGGTCATGCCAATGGAGAACCGCGGGTGCATCGGGTGCCACGAGGATCCGGAGATGACGCCGCCGAATCGCCGCGTGGCTGCTTTGCGGCAGCAGCCGCACGTCATTGCTGCGCCCGTACCGGAAACTCCCCAATGATGCGTCCGGCCTGCCTGCTGCTGATCGTCGGAGCGGCGACGCTGACGGGGCGCGCGGACGAACCGCTGCCGAGCTACATCGGCGCGGCCCGCTGTTCGCAGTGCCACGCGCCGTCGGCCAGCGCAGCCGAGTGCCCGCTGCCGCCCGTGCCCAAGCACGCCGACGCGTTCGCCGTGCTGCGGCGCGACGTCGCCCGGGAGATCGCGGCGTTCAGCGGGGAACCGGCTGACCCGGCGGAAAGTGTCATCTGTCGCGGATGCCACGGCACCGGCGCGGAGGAGGGGCGGCGCTGGTGGGCCGACGGATTCGATGCGTCCGCCGGCGTGCAGTGCGAAGCGTGCCACGGGCCCGGAAGCGTGCATGCTGAGCATCCCCACGAACAGCGGTTGCGCTCGATCGATCGGAGCGTATGCACGAGCTGCCATCGGCCGTTGCCGTCTCACGATCTCGTACTGCGTGACGGTGTGCGCCGCGCGCCGGCGGACGCAACGTACAAGACGCCGGTCGATCTGGCGGTCTCGCCGGATGGTCGGCGGCTCTTTGTAGCGTGCACACAGAGCGACAGCGTCGTCGTTGTCGACCGCGCCGCCGGAACGGTGGTTCGTGAAATCCCGGTCGGCCGGCGGCCGGCGGGCATTGCGTTGTCCCCCGATGGTCAGCTTCTGTTCGTCAGCGCCCGACTGGATGACTCGCTCGCCATCATCGACACGGACACACTGCAGGTCGTGAATTCCATCGCCGTCGGCGATGAGCCGCACGGACTGCGCGCCTCGGCCGACGGTCGTTGGCTGTTCGTGCTGAATACAGGCGAGGATTCGATCTCCGTCATCGATTGCGCGACGCACAAGGAGATTCGCCCTCTCACCGCCGGGTGCGGACCGTGGCGCGGTGCCCTGCTTCCCGACGGGTCGCTGGCTGTCACGCACGTGCGGCCCCAGCCGGCGCGGTTTCAGCAACCGCATGCATCCGAAATTGCGCTGGTGGCGCCGGATGGCCGCGGCGTGCGCAAACGCATCACCGTTCCCGACGCAAACATGCTCAAAGGCATCGCGGTCGTGCCAGCCGGCCCCCACGCGGGCACCATCCTCTTCACGCTGGCGCGCACGAAGAACCTCATTCCCGCGACGCGGCTCGCCCAGGGCTGGGTGATGACGCACGGGCTGGGCGTGCTGCGCGGCGGCGTGGTTGACCAGGTGCTGCTCGATCAGCCCGTGGATGCGTTGGCGGATCTCAACGACCTTGCGGTCAGTCCCGACGGGCGCTACGCCGCGGTGACCAGCGGCGGGACCGATCGCGTCGCGATTGTGGATGTCGAGCGGCTGATTGCGTGCATTGATGGGCATACGCCAACCGAGCGACGCGATATCCTGCCGAATCTCCTGGCACTGAGCGACGAATTCGTAGTGAAGCGTATCGCGGTGGGCGCGAACCCACGCGGTTGCAGTTTCTCGCCCGACGGTACGCAGGTCTTTGTTGCCAACGCGCTCGATGACTCTGTTTCCGTGATTGACACGTCGAGCTGGCAGGCCACGAAGACGATCGCGCTGGGCGCGACGAGCGAAGTCACCGAGTTGCGCCGCGGCGCCCGGCTCTTCCATAGCGCCGACATCGCTTTCGGCCGCCAGTTCTCGTGCCAGAGCTGCCATCCCGACGGGCACATCAACGGACTGACGATGGACATCGAGGCCGACGGCGTGGGCCTCAAGCCGGTGGACAACCGCACGCTGCGCGGCATCGTCGACACCGGGCCGTTCAAGTGGGAGGGGACCAACCCGTCGCTCGCACGGCAGTGCGGGGCGCGGCTCGCGGTCTTCTTCACGCGGCGCGAGCCGTACACGCCGCAGGAGCTGCAGGCGCTGGTGCGCTACGAGTGCACGATCGAGCGACCGCCGAACCGGCACCGGTCAGCCGACGGCCTCACGTCCGCGCAGTATCGCGGCAAGGTCATCTTCGAGCGCACGCGCACGAACGCGGGAACGGAAATCCCGCCGGCGCAGCGCTGCACCGCCTGCCACAACGGGCCGTACAAGACCGCCCAGAACCGTTCGATCGTGCGATCGACGGTGTGGTTCGACAGTTGGGTAAACCTGCCCCTCGCGGATAAGAGCATGTTCGATTCTGCGGCCTACGGCGACCTGGGAATCTTCTACTTCGCGGACGCCGGCGTGCCGCCCGAACTCCTCGATGCGCCCCATCTCACGAACGTCTACGACGCTCCCCCTTACCTGCACAGCGGTGCAGCCGCCACGCTCGAGGAGATCTGGACGCGGTACAACTACGTCGGCGGGCACGGCTTCACGACCGATCTGACGCGGCGGCAGTTCAACGACCTCATGGCATACCTGCGGAGCCTGTAGCGTGTGCGTTCGATCGTATAGAACGAGAGTCGTCGCGTTGCTCGCGCTGTTGGCGTGCGCGCCGCTCAGCCGCGCCGGTGAGTCGGACGACCGCGCGGCGCCGTCGCACTGGGAGGTGTTCACGGCAACTGGCGGCTTCGACGCTGCGTCGGTTGTGTCGGGGATCGCGATCGACGCCGACAAGCGGGAAGTCTGGCTGGGCACGCTCGGGCGCGGACTGTACCGCTTCAGCGGAGGCCGGTTCGATCGGTTCGATCAACTGAACAGCGGGCTCGCGGGCGATGTGGTCTACGCAGTCGCGCTGCACGACGGGCGCGTCTGGGCGGCGACGAACGGAGGCGTCAGCAGTTTCGATCCGCGAAACGCAACGTGGTACCTGTGCGGCGAGCGTGCCCATGACCGCCCAGACCAGGTTGTCGTGGCTTTCCGCACCGAAGGCGACGATCTGCTGGCCGAACTCTGGCAGGGAGGCACGGCGCGGATCGCGCGTGGCAATCGCGACGAGCCCGGCGCACTGCACATCGAAACCGGCGCCGACAAAAGCTCGGATGCGGATCGTGGTGACACGGAGTGGGCCACGCGAACTCTGCACACCGTCGGACTCGATGGGAAGATCCGTTGCGCGGCGTCACGCGATGGGGATTTCTGGATCGGTACGACCCAGGGCCTAGTGCATGGGTGTTCAGACGCCCGACGTCTCTGGCTCGCTGAACGCGACGCGCCGCCGCCGGTGAAACCGGGTGCCAAGCGAGTGTCCGTGCGCATCGGCGTGCTGGCACCCTCGAACCCGCTGATGGCGCTGCCCAGCGCTTCCGTCGCGGAGGAACGTAGCGCGGTCGATGTGCCCGCCGTCCTGCTCGCCGTGGAGGATGCCAACGCCCGCGGCGGTTATCACGGCGAAACGCCCTTCGAACTCGTGCACGATCTGCACGGCTACGCGCGCTACGGCTGGACGCTGCCCGAGGACGACCTCGCGACGCTCGCATTTGAGAAGAACGTCTGCGGCGTCGTCGCCGCGCTCGCGCCGCGGGACCGCGCCATGGCGGTCCTGGCCGAGCGAACCAAAGTGCCGGTGGTGAACACCCAGCCTCCGTCGTTTGCGGTGAGCTGGATCATCCCCCTGCCGGAGGAGTCTCGCGATAAGCCCGGCGTCGCTTTCGAGGCCCGCTACCTGGACCGCTTCCGCCGCGAACCACCGCCCGACGCACACCGCAGCTACCGCGCAGCCAGACTGCTCCTGCAGGCCATCGAGTCCGGCGGCCTGGAGCCAGAGTCGATCGCGACGCGCCTGCGCGCCCTCACGGCAGAATCGCCGGCCCCGTGAGCGATTGCGCAAACCGCTCCATGTCGGCTGCATCGAGAAGTCCGCTCGCATCAACGTCCAGCCGGCTGCACTCGGGCGGCAGTGTTCCGACCGCCCCCGCGCAGCGCTGCAGCGCCGCGCCGTCCCGCAGATCGACATCACCGTCGCCGTCCGCGTCAAACCGCGCCGTACCGCTGTACGTGTCGATCGCAGCCGGGTCATTGGTCACGTCATAGCCCGCCGCCAGCAGGTAGCTCATCGAGCGGTCGAGATACTGGCGGAACTTGCCGGCGGGATCGTCGGGATCGGCGCTGGGCGTTGGCCACGGCGGCGTGTAGCCGTTGGCGAGAAACGTAGGAATAAGGATGTTGCGGGCCGCCCAGATATCCGCAGCCACCGGATCGAGGCTCGCGACGAGTTCATCGCGGCGCGTGGACTGCGCATACGTGAACGCGGGCCCGACGTACGGATCACCGCCGACCCAGATGCAATCCAGAATGTTCAGGTCCGGCGGCCCGAGCTCGCCCATCAGTGCGCCGAGCGCCCCGTAGGCCACGCCGCCGTGCGCGTTCGTGCCCTGGTAGATCGTCACCACGCCCATGTAGTGCTTGACGCAGCCCGTCATGCCGTAGACCGCGTGGTGGCTCTTGAGCACCGGCAGGTTGATGAGCTTGAGACGCGTCCGGTCGTACGTCGCGCTCACCGGATCCCAGACGCCGTCGCGCAGACTGATGTACGTGCCGTCCGCAGTCCGGAATTTGGGATAAGACAATTTACCCAGCCAGCGGGCGTCGTAGTCGTAGAGCACGTAGCCGTCCGTGAGATCGCCCGTCGAATATTCACCGGCGGGCACGCTGCGGATGTCCGTCCAGTCGTAGTGCGACACCGGCGCGCCGGCCTGGCGAAACGCCTCGACGACATCGTGCGGCGACAGCGTCGTGTCTTGTGCATTGTTGGCGGAGCGGTCGAGGTTGCTCGTGGCATTGAACTGGGCGTTCTCGCACACGACGACCTCACCGGCGAAGCCGTCCGGATGCGCGAGCAGGCGGTGAATCAGGCCGCGCAGAAGATCGACGTTCGTTCCCCCGCGATCGCCCCACTGGTAGTTGATCTTGATAAGGACGACGTCGCCGGCAGCGATGATGCCGTCGGTCCCGGCCAGCAGCGACGCGTGCTCCGAGCGATACAGCTTGAGGCCCGCGCGCCCCATCGTCGTCAGCAGGTTGTCGAGCCCGACGAAGCGGTCGCCAACCGGGTCCTGCGGGCAGTCGCTCACGTGGAACACCTCGGCGCGGTAGTCGGCACGTGGCGTGCGCAGCGGTACATCGGGCACAAGCTCGCGGGCGTGGTTCCAGGTTGACGCAGCCGCCGTGATGCCGACGAAAGCGAGGGCGGCTGAGCAGACCTGCCGCGGCCGGCGGGCGATCCCACGACGCAGCGCCAGCAGCGCCGAGACGATCGTGGCGCCAAATGCGAAACTCGCCGCCGAGAACGCCGCCTGCTGGCAGGGATAGACGCAGCGGGTGGGCTTGCTGCCCGTGCGCAGCAGCAGCCACGCGAGGGCCACGCATCCGCCGGCCAGAATGCCGACCCGCGGCCAGCGTGTCGCGATCCATCGACCGACGGCGGATGAGGCGTTATCGGAACATCGCTGCGAACGGCAGGAGGAGTGGCTTTGCATGGGCATGGCGCAGCCTCCGAGCCGGCGCCCCGCCCGCGACCCGGCGAGCGTGTACCAGCCCCTCGCGCAATCCCACTCGGATTTATCATAGCGATTTGCGAATGACGCTACAATTACGCGGTGGATTGTCGGCCTGTCGGCGGCTTCTGCCGGCTGGCCTGCCACCCGTGCCTCGATCGCATCATCCGTCACCGCGCTGCTGCTGTGGGATCAGGCCATCATGCACGCCGCAACGGTTTCAACGCCGAGCACGCTCCAGCCACTGCCCCGCTCGCGGTTCGCGAAGTGGCGGGCGCTGTCGCTCTCGCTCGTCTACCTCGTCTTCGGCATCCACATCGCCCATTGGAAAATCACCGGCAAGACGATGGCGCCGCTCGAACTCAACGAGGTGATGTACACGCTCGAACTCGGCATCATCACCGCCGGCTTCCTGTTCATGTGCTCGCTGCTGCTGGGCTCACTGATTTTCGGCCGATTTTTCTGCTCGTGGGCGTGCCACATCATGGTCCTGCAGGACCTGTGCGCGTGGATCCTGCGCAAGTGCGGCCTGGAGCGCAAGCCGCTCCGCTCGCGCCTGCTGCTGCTCATCCCGCCGCTGACCGCGGCGTACATGTTCCTCTGGCCGCAGGTGATGCGGGCGTGGCATGACCGGGCGCTGCCGACCTTCCACCTCGCCACCGACCGCGAGGGCTGGGCGTCGCTGGTGACGAACAACTTCTGGCGCAACCTCCCCGGCCCATGGATCATCGGATTGACTTTTCTCACCTGCGGGTTCGCGATCGTGTACCTGCTGGGGACGCGCACGTTCTGCACCTACGTGTGCCCGTACGGTGCGCTCTTCGGCCTGGCCGACCGGTTCTCGCCCGCGCGCATCCGCGTGGATCAGTCGCGCTGCCGGCAGTGCGGAAGCTGCACAGCCGTGTGCACGAGCGGTGTGCGCGTGCACGAGGAGGTGCAGCAGCACGGCATGGTGGTCAACTCCGCGTGTCTCAAGGACCTCGACTGCGTCGGACGCTGCCCGCAGCAGGCGCTGCACTACGGTTTCGGCCGGCCGGCGCTGCTCCGCTCGTGGCGCAGCGGCGGACGGTTCGGACGCGTCCCTTACGACTTCAGCTTCGGCGAGGAACTGCTGCTGGCGGCCACGTTCTTCGTCGTGGTGCTGATCTATCGCGGGCTCTACAGCCGCATTCCTTTTTTGCTCTCGCTGGCGTTTGGGGTGATCGGGGCGCTGGCGGTGGTCACGACATTGCGCCTGTGGCGCAGACCGGACGTGTCGGTCGCGCAGCTTCGACTGAAGCAGGCCGCCCGCGTACTGCCCGCCGGCAAGGCGTATGTCGTCGTTGTCGCGCTGCTCGCGGTATTCACCGCCCACTGCGGCTATGTGCGTTACCACGAGCAACGCGGCCTCGCGCTGACGCGGCAGATCCAGCGGGCGCCCTACACGAAGACAGCCGGTGAACTGGCTCCCATCGCGTACGCCCATCTCGTGTCGGCGGACCGCTGGGGCCTGATTCGCAATCCGAATGTGCAGCGCTGCCTGCTCGCGGTGGCTTCACGACTCGGGCAGTATGAGAACGCCGTAGCCCAGGCCCGGCTGCTGCTCGCGCGTTTTCCCAAGGATGTTGCGGTCGAGCTGCAGCTCGGGCAGTGCCTGCTGCAGGAGCAGCGTCTCGACGAGGCGGATGATCACTTCGCCGCGGTGATCGCCAACGCGGGCGGAGATAGTCAGCAGGCCCGCAGCCACCTCCTCGAAGCCCACCAGGGGCGGGCAGCCGTCGCGCTCATGCGCGGCGACTTCCCAGCCGCTGCGGAGCAACTGGCGGCGGTGGTTTCTTTGAATCCCGCACTCGCCGGTGCGCACGCACAGCTCGGCGGAGCGCTCGCGGAGCTGGGCCGCATCGAGGATGCCCTGAGGGAATTCACGAAGGCCGGCGAACTCGACCCCAACCTCGGCGCCGCGCACTACAACCGCGGCATCATGCTCTCGCGGCTGGGACGCGAGGCCGACGCGCTCGCTGCGTTCACGGACGCAGCGACGCTGATGCCGCTCGATCCCGACGTGCACAACAACCTGGGCCTCGCCCTGCTCCAGGCCGGCCGCGCCCACGAGGCCGCCGATCACCTCCGGCGTGCGGTCGAGCTGCAGCCCACGCACGCAGCCGCCCACTTCAACCTCGCCCGCGCCCTGCAAGACCTGGGCGACAGCGCCACGGCCCTACGACACTTCAAGCTGGCGGCAAGCCTGGACCCGCAATATCAGCCGCTGCCGCAGGGAAATCCTGCGGTCTCCGAGAACCCGTAGCCGCCGCCTCACATTCCTTGGGGACGTACGTTCTCCTTCTTCAGCGTACGCAGCGCGTCCAGCACTTCTTCCGGATCAGCACGCTTGCGATAATCGGGATCCACGAATGCGTAGCGGATCACGCCGTGCTGATCGATCACGTACGTGGCCGCCAGAGGCAGCGTTGCGGTCGCATCACCGTTCCGCGCGGCGAGGTCGACATGGGCCTTGAGCGCCGCGACGATGTCCGCGGGAAGCTCGTAACGCAATCCGTACGCATCCGCCACCTTGTTGCCCAGGTCACTGAGCACCACGAACTGCAGCGCGTTCTTCTCGGCGGTCGAGAGCGCCTCGTCCGGAAGCTCCGGCGTGATCGCGAAGAGTTCGCCCCCCAGCGCGTGAATCTCGTCCAGACGCTCCTGCAGCGCTCGCAACTGGATGTTGCAGTACGGGCACCAGCCGCCCCGGTACCACGTCAGCACGATCGGGTGGTCGCGCAGCGCGTCGCTGAGCCGCACGTGCCGGCCGCGGGCGTCGGGCAGGTCGAAGTCCGGCGCAGGCTCGCCGACCCGCTTGGCTTTCTCCATAACACCGGAGTGGGCCACGTCCTGAATGCCGCGTTCATAGAGCGCAACCCGCTCGGCTGGAGCGACGCGCATGAACTGCGCCTTGAGCGCATCCAGCCACTGCCGCTGAGCCACGGGCTGCTTGGGCAACGACTGCACCGCCGGGTCCGCCAGCACGCGCAGGACGTCCTCCGCGGAGGCGCGACCGCCGTGGCTGTGGCTGATCTCGGCGTAGCGCACCTTGCCCGCCGGATCGATCACGAACGTCGCGGGATACGCGTTTTCGCCGTCCGCCGCCCAGCGCAATCCCCAGAAGCCGGTGAACGCCATGTCCGGATCGGTGACGAACGTGAAACCGTCGGGCAGTTCGGTCGCCCGCATGAACTCCCGGGCGCGATCGCCGACCTGCTCCTTCGGCCCTGGGTAAACCAGCACAACGCGGGCGCCCGCCTTGCGAAACTCGGCGGCATGGGCGACGAGATCGCCGACCTGCCGGCTGCAGACCGGACACTGGTAGCCCACCCAGCCGCGCAGCTCGACGAGAACGACGGGCCCCTGTCGGATCAGCTCGGACAACCGGATGGTCGCGCCGTCCAGCGTCGTGAGCGCGAAATCGGGCGCAGCATCGCCGACGGCCGGCGCTCGGTCGGCTTCCGCCGACGATTTTCCCGCCCCGTCAGCCGCCCACGCCGGCGCGCCCGCCAGCAACGTCAACAGCAGTGCCCCCATCCCGCGCTTCGCGATCGATTCCACGATGTGCTCCTTGTCATGCCGCCCGGCGCCGCGTGCCCTCCGGCGGGCCCGCTCGGTAGTTTAGTCGAGTCCGGCGAGCGATCATTGCACGTTAAGCGATGCGCGGCAACAATCGCGTCGTCCGGGCCGTGACACCCTCGATACGTATGATGGAGCTGATGCGATGAGCGAATACCTGAACGAGATCCTGCTCAGCCAGTACGAGGCTGTCCTGGGCATGCTGCACGACAGCCTCACCGTGTGCCCGGACGCGCACTGGGACGAACCCGTCGGCAAGTACCCGTTCTGGCAGGTGGCGTATCACACACTCTGCTTCACCGATCTCTACCTGACGCCGGACGAGAAGCAGTTCGAGCCGGGAGAGCGCCACCCGGCTGGCTGGCAGGAGTTCGACGACGAATATCCCAGCCGGCGCTTCGACCGCGATGAGTTGGTCGCGTACGCGCTGGCCTGCCGCGACAAGGCGCGCACGAACCTCGCGGCGGAGACGCCGGCGACCCTGGCGGGCCCCTCCGGCCACGCCCGGCGCGACTTCTCCCGCGGCGAGCTGCACATCTACAACATTCGCCACATCCAGCATCACACCGGCCAACTGCAGGCGTTCATCCGCCGCATCGGCCCGGAGTTTCAGGAACTGGGAATGCTCAAGTGGGGACGCTCCGGCTGGCCGGAAAACGGACCCATCTAGCCGGGCGCCCAGACGCCGTGCGCCCCGATCTGACTCCCCGACTGCAGACGCCGCGTGCACACGAAACAAAAAAAGCGGCGCCGCCAGGACCAGCCTGACGACGCCGCGTGCTTGAATCATCACTCGGACTCAGCCGCTACTTCGCCTCCTTGGCCTTCTCCTTGCGCAGAGCAGTGAGGATTTCCTCCTGCACGTTGCCGGGCACCGGGCGGTAGGTCAGGAACTCCATGGTAAAGGTCGCCTGGCCTTGCGACATCGAGCGGATGTCCGTGGAATACCCGAACATGCTGCTCAGCGGCACCTCGGCGGTGATGACGGCCGCATTGGCCTTCACTTCGCTGCCGGTGATCATCCCGCGACGGCTCGACAGGTCGCCGGTCACCGAGCCCTGGAAGTCGACTGGGCGTTTCGATTTCGACCTTCATCACCGGTTCGAGCAGAACCGGCTTGGCTTTTGCCAAGGTCTCCTTGAACGCGTCGCGCGAGCAGATCTGGAACGCGAGGTCCGACGAGTCGACCGCGTGGCTGCTGCCGTCTTCGAGGATCATCTTCACCTTCACAACCTCGAAGCCCGCGAGCGTGCCGTGCGCCCGGCCCATCTGGAAGCCCTTGTCGCACGACGGGATGTACTCGGTCGGGATGCGTCCGCCGGTCACCTTGTTCTCGAACAGGTAGTCCTCTTCGACGTCGTCGCCAAGCGGAACCATCTGCCCGACCACGTGGGCGTACTGGCCGCTACCACCCGTCTGCTTCTTGTGCTTGTAGTTGAACGCGACGGCCTGCGTCGGCGACTCGCGGTAGCTCACCTTCGGCCGGTCGACCTCAATGCTGCAACCGTACTCGCGCTTCATCCGCTCGACGTACACCTCCAGGTGAAGTTCACCCATACCGGCGATGATCGTGTCACCCGTCTCTTCGTCGTGACGCGTGTGGAACGTCGGGTCTTCCTTGGTGAAGCGGTTGAGCGCTTTCGACATCTTGTCGCGATCGGCGCTCTTCGCCGGGCGAATCGCCAGCGAGATCACCGGCTCTGCCGCGTGAATGCTTTCCAGCGAATAGTTGATCGACTCGCCGCAGTAGGTGTCACCCGACGCACAATCGATGCCCATCAGCGCAACGATGTCGCCCGTCTGCGCGATGGTCAGATCCTCGCGGTCGTTCGCGTGCATCCGCAAGATGCGGCCGACGCGCTGTGTCTTGCCCGTGCGCGAGTTCTTGTACTTCTCGCCCTTGGCGATCTTGCCCTGGTAGATGCGCGTGTAGGTCACCTGGCCGAACTGCTCGTCGACGATCTTGAACGCCATCGCCACCAGCGGGCCGTCCGGGTCAGCCGTCACCGCGACTTCCGCCCCGTCGTTGTGGTTATCGCGGGCATAAGCGACGCGATCGACCGGGCTCGGCAGGTACAGGTTGACCGCGTCGAGCATCGGCTGAACGCCCTTGTTGCGATACGCCGTGCCCATCAACACGGGAACGATGTCGCGGTTGAGCGTCGCGCGACGCAGGGCTGCGTGCAGCAGATCGACCGAAGGCTCCTGCTCTTCGAGCATGACTTCCATCAGCTCATCGTCGTAGAGGCTGAGGGCGTCGAGCAGACCGTGACGAGCGCGATCGGCTTCGTCGGCATACTCTTCCGGAATGTCCTTGCGCACGACGGTTTCGCCGTGCTCGCCTTCGAAGTAGAGCGCCTTCATGCCGACGAGATCGACGACGCCGACAAAGTGATCGCCTCCGCCCATCGGAATTTGCAACGGGACCGCGACCAAACCGAGCTTCGACTCCAACTCGCTGATCACGCGCGCGGGGTCGGCGCCGTTGCGGTCCATCTTGTTGATGAACGCAATCCGCGGAACGCTGTAACGCTTCATCTGGCGGTCAACGGTGATTGACTGCGACTGCACGCCACCGACCGAGCAGAGCACCAGCACCGCACCATCGAGCACACGCAGGCTGCGCTCCACCTCGATGGTGAAGTCGACGTGGCCGGGCGTGTCGATCACGTTGATCTCCTTGCCCTGCCAGTTCACCGTCGTGGCAGCCGAGGTGATGGTGATGCCGCGCTCCTTCTCGAGCTCCATGTGGTCCATGGTGGCGCCGCCATCCTTGCCCTTCACCTCCTGAATGCGGTGGATTTTTCCCGCATAGAAGAGAATGCGCTCGGTCAATGTCGTCTTGCCCGAATCGATGTGGGCGCTGATTCCGATGTTGCGAATGTTGCTCAGATAATCCATGACTGCTGCTCTTGTTCAACCGGCCTCGGCCCGGATCGGCGCCGAAACCTCGTCCCATCGCCCGCCAGCCGCTGGCAGGCCGAAATCTCACAGAGTGCGGCCCGTAGGTGCACCGCTCCCACGCAGTGCACGCGCTGATGCTCATCGACCGCTCGACCGAGCGGGCTTGCGGAAGTTCCGCACCGCTCCGTCGCGTCCGGTGGCATGCTCAGTAGTCTGCGGAGTTCCGTGACCGGTGGCCACCGGTCAGTCCGGAGGCGTGTTCCGCTCCCACAGCCCAGTTTTATAGCCGCAAAATGGGCAAATGACAAGGGGTGGCTGGTCGGCCGGACCTTGTTTCATAAGAACTTAGCGGATTATGGGCCGCTAACCGCCCCCGAGGCACACGCCGCCCGGAGAACACTTCAAGCCCCCTGCCCCCGCATTGTCAGCCCCGGCAAGCCGGAAAGAAAGCCGGGGCGACCCAGCACGGGCCGCCCCGACACGTTCTCTCGAAATCTCGAAAGGCCCTGGGCCCGCCAGAACCGGCGGCTGGGCCGTCAGCCTTTCACCGGTCGCATCTAGCTGGACGCCGACGTATCCAGGAACGCCGAAATGTCCGCGAAATCCTGCGCCGTCAGCGTGACCGTCAGCGACGAGTGGATCGCGGCGCTGTTGAAGCCGTCCTGGACCTCCTGGGCCGTGAAATCGCGAATGTCCGGCCCGATGCCGCCACTGCCGTCAGCCGCGTGACACGCCTGGCAGTTCGCCGAGAAAACCGCCTGTCCGGCGGCTGCATCGCCACCCGTCGACTCCGGCTCGCACACGCCGTTGTTGCAGGCCTCGCCGTTCGTGCACACGTCGTTGCCGCACGCGACGCCGACCACGCACATGTCGTTCACACACACCTCGTTGGCGTCGCACACGTCGTTGCCGCACAGGCTGCTGTTGTCGACGCACACGTCATTGACGCAGGTCTGGCCGGTCGTACAGACGTCATTGCCGCACAGGTCGCTGTCCGCCACACACGCGTCGTTGACGCACGTTTCGCCGGTGGTGCACACGTCCGAGCCGCACTCGGTGCCCGCGACGCACATGTCGTCGACGCACACCTGCCCGGCGCCGCAGACGGCGCCACCGCACGTCACCGGCTGCTGGCCGGGGCATCCCGCAACGCCCGCCAGTACCGCCATACCGGCCGCACCGCACGCCAGCACCGCCATCAGGTTCTTGATCTGCATGATTCTGCTCTCCTGTCTGTTTACCACGCCATGGATCCTCCAAGGCATTGCCCGAGTCACCTGCGGACGGTGCATGTCGGCACGCCCGTCCGCACGCTTGGTCTGCGCGCAAGGAGACTCCCACTCATATCCGCCGTTGCGGACTTCAAATTGATGCTTCGGAACCTTCAACCGCGCTTGCGTCCACAACGCGCCGGTCGTTCCGGCCAGGTTCAGTGCCCGGCGTCTTCAGTTTCCGCGCCATACCGCCCAGCCGGTCACGAGGGACGTGCACGTCGGGCGCATTGCCGGGAAGCGAAGTAAGGGTCCACAGGCAGGAATCCTCCCTCCACCGGCAACGCGAGCATTCTAGTGTCAATTCAGGAGGCCGCCAACCGGACGCCGACAGCAACCCGCGGCCACCGAGGTACCCTTGCAGTTGGGTCGCGACCGCGGTGTTAAACTGACTGCGGGAACCGATGCAACGTGGATGTGCGTCCTGACCGCCCCGTCAGGTGTGAAAACGGCGATCAGCCCCGGACTCAACTCGCCAGACCGCCGCGCAGCGTGCGCACCTCATCAAGCCAGCGCTGGGCCAACTCCCGCCGCGACGTGCTGGTGGCCCGATCCACCGCTTCGCGAAAGAGCTTTTCAGCCGCCTCGAACTGCTGCAACTCCCGGGCGTTGATGATGCCCAGCAGCAGACGCACCTCGTTGGCGTCCGGATTCATACGATAGCAGTTGAGGTAGCGTTCGAAGGCGGCAGCCGCCTGGGGAAAGCGGCCGCTCGCGTAGTACTCCCGGCCTACGGCCATCTGCTGGTCCGCGGGCAGACACTGCTCGGGATCGCGGGCCACGAGCTGGTCGTAGGCCGCGGTCGCCTCCTTGGTGTCGCCGCGTTCGAGGTGACCGGCGATCGCGGCGCGGAGTTCGGTGCGTTCGTCGAGCTGCCGCTCCCACTCCACCTGGCGGCGCGGATCCGCCGGCGCGACGCGGGCCACGCGCCCGTACTGCGCCTGCGCCCGGGCCGCCGGGTTGTTCAGCGCCGCCGTGTATGCGCGACGCTGGTTCCAGCGCTTGAACAGGGCGAGCATGTCGAACTGGTCGCGCGGCAGCGCCCGGATCAGCAGCATGACCAGCGACACGATGAAGCCGAAGAGGTAGCCCGCGATGTGGGCCGCGTGGGCCACGTTGCTCCCGCCGCCGATCATCGGCGCGACCAGGTTGTCCCAGATCACGATCTTCGCCACGATCATGAGCGGGGCCGGCACGTTGATCACACCGATCAGGAAGAAGAAATACAGCACGGTGACGTGGCTGCGGGGAAACAGCACGAGGTACGCGGTCGTCACCGCCGCGATCGATCCGCTGGCGCCCAGCAGGCTGACGCCGGGTTCGACGGCGGTGAAGACCATCGCCGAGAAAATACCGCCGGCGAGGTAAAACAGCACGTAGGGGATATCGCCAAATTTGGCGTTGACCGCGTTGCCGAAGACCCACAGGAACAACATGTTGCCCAGCAGGTGCCAGGTGTCGGCGTGGGAGAACTGGTAGGTGATGTACTGGATGAGCTTGGGTGCCTCGCCGTCGAGGATGAAGTAGCGTTCCTTGAAGTCCGCCGCGGAGTGGCGCAGGCCGAAGTCCAGCACCAGGAACACGACGATGTTCAGCGTGATGAGCGCGACGTTGGCCGTCGGGGCGTGACGGACGGAGGTTTCAGTGCGGATGGGCAGCAGCATGGCCGGCGCGCCTTTTGAATCTCGGATCCGCTACAGACAAACAGAGCTTGCTCTAGGATTTTTGCGGACCCTGGCCGGCGGCGTGCTTGACCAGCGCGTCCATGAGATGCACGTACGACGAGCGCAGCTCGTGAAGCACGCCGGTGAGCATTTTCTTCTCGTCATCCTCGAGGTTGCCCGCCGTTTTCTTTTCGAGCAGGCCGAGCATGTCGATGTGGAAGCGGGCCAGCTCGGGGTCGGGCGGAATCGCCTCGCCGTTGGGACCGCGCATGCCGCCCAGCGCCACCGCCGCCTGCATCGCCAGCATGTTGATCAGGTGCACGAAGGTGACCTCGCCGAGCGCTTCTTGCTGCGGCTGCTGGGCCTCCTGCTCGGCGAGTCGTTCTTTCTCCCGCTCGGCTTCGGCCTTCCAGTCGGAGTCGATGTGGATCTTGGGTCCGTCGCCAGTGCTCATGTGCGTCTCCCGGGCCGGGCCGACGGCGCGCGTCGGATCGTGGTGCGGTCAGCGCCCCCCACCGGGGCGGCTAGGGTTCACACTATAGTGGCAGAGCGCAGTTGCGTCACCTGCGGGAGGTTTTCCAGGAGCAAGGCGAGGTCGGCGCGGCGGTGCATCGCGAAGAAGTACTCGCGGCTGCTCGCGACGGCGTGCGCCTGCAGCGTCCGCTGCTGCTCCCGCAGGGCGTCATCCGCAGCGGTCACCGCCTCGGGAAAACGCGCGGTCAGCGCGGCGTTCAGCGCCCGGATCTCCCGAAAGACCTCGCGGCGACGAAGGTGATTGGCGGGCTCGTCCCGGCGCAGGCGCTGCGCTTCAGCCACCGCGGCACGTTTGCGCTGCACGTCCGCCTCCACGACCTCTGCCGGAAGATGCCGTTCGGGGTTGAAGCGCATGTCGCGGGCTGCGTGCTGCGCAGCCCGGTACGCGCGTTTCAGCTCGTCGGCGCGGCGCCGCGCGCCGGGCAGCGGCAGGCGCAGCGTCGCCGACACGCACGCCATGTGCGGCGGCTCGACGCCGAAGTACCGGCGGATCAGCTCGTCGGTGATGCGGTCGTACTTCGCGCCCCCGATCCCGTGGATGAACAGGTCGCCAAGCGCGAGCCGCGCCCACAGCGTGAGCACCAGCGCCCGCGGGCGAACCACCCACCCGGCGAGTTCCGCAAGCCGCGGCGCGAGCGCCGCCCACGTCGCCGTGTCGCGCTCGGGCCACTCGGCCACGCGCTCGGCCCCCGCATACAGGCGGATGCGCCCCTGGGAATTCTCAACGAAGAGCCGGCGCCGCGGCGCACCGAGCCGGTAGATCCACAGCGCCGTCTCACACCGCGGTCCGGCGCTGTCCAGATCGGGCATCGGCCGTTGCGTCCCCGCGATGCCCTGCGCAACCCGATAGTCCGACAGCGCCGCGTTGTACGCCGCGGCGAATCGGCACGCATCACCCAGCAGCGTGCAGAGCAGCGGGCCCGACCAACTCGTGCTCACCCGGCGATCGGCAATCACCACGCCAAGCTGCTGCTCCACCGCGCGCCGCCCAGCCACCGCCTGATCGACCCAATCCACCGGGTTGGGCGTTTCCCGATAGGCTTTCCAGAACGCGGGAAACTGCGACGGCGGGTACAGCGCGCCCAGCGCCTCCGCGACGGCGTCGCGCAGCCCGTCAGCCGCCGCGGGCGTCGTCGCCGGCAGGCCTTCCAGCGCCGCACCCGCCGGCCAGTCGGCGTAGCGCAGGGCGACGCCGCGCACGCGGCTGCCCTCCACGCGGGGCACGGTGAAAGCAAAAACGCGCGGAGCGTCGTGATCGACGACGAGGTTGACCGCCGAGCCCCCCACCGCCTCGGCGAGCCGCACCGCCACCACGTGCTTCGCCCAGACACCGGCGTGAATGAACTCCGGCTGATGACCGGTGACGACCAGCGGCCCTTCACCAAAACCCAGCGCGGCGCGCAGCCTCCGCCGGATTTCGCTCAGCGGCTCGCCCCCGAGGCGCACGTCCAGCGCAGCCAGAGCCCGCCGGTTCGTCTCCAGCATCTCCGCGAGCTGCGCCGCCGCCGGCTCGACGAGCACGTCACCGTGGTGGGGAGGTGTTTGCAGCCGGGAAAAATCCAGCGCGGTTATCAAAGGAAATCACTGACAGCAGCAGTTGGACCAGGAACAGGCGGGAACACCCCTGCCGACCCGCGGCGCGCCGGCTGCGTCCAGGGCACGCATGGCCGCATCGAAAACTTCAACGTAGTGCCGATACCGCACGGTCGGGTTGTCCAGCGCGCCGCCGAAGTAACGCTCGGTGTCCTTGTAGACCAGGCGAACCGGCAACTCCTCGATGGTCAGCCCGCGGCGCACGGACTGCGGCCAGAACTCCATCGGAAACGCGTACCCGCGCTCGCTCAGCGTCAGCCTCCGCAGGGCATCCACCCGATAGGCCTTGAAGCCGCAGAACGCGTCGGTCAGCGCCAGCCCGAGCCGCTCGTTGAGCAACGCCGTGATTTTGAGGTTGATCGACCGCCGATCTGCCGGCGGACGGTCGTCGCCCGGGTGGCTGCGCAGGTAACGCGAACCGCTGATCACGTCAGCCGCGTCCCGCTCCATGGCTGCTACGAACGCCGGAATTGCCGCCGGCTCGTGCTGCTCGTCGCAATCCATGGTGATGAGCCAGTCGTAACCCTGCTCCGCCGCAAAGCCGAACGCGTCGATCAGGCTCTGACCGTACCCCTGGTTCCGCTCGTGCCGGATGACGTGAATTCCGCTGAACCGTGACAGTTGCTCGGGCGTTGAATCGCTGGAGCCGTCATCTATGACGAGAATGTTGTCCGCGTACCGGCGGGTCCGCTCCAGTACGGCGGCGACGTACCCCTCCTCATTGAAGACCGGAATCGCGACTAAGTATTTGTTAGACAAGATCTTAGGCCTCCCGCTGCACACGCCCGAACCGAACCGTCACGCGGGTATGGTAGCGCTCGGCCTACCGAATTCAACCTGCGTGGCCAGGTGGCGTGACGAGACGGCCCAGAATCGCTATCTTCCGCCCTCGAGCAGAGAATTGTCAAACAATATCGGACCGCTTGCCCGATCTTATCGGAGGGATGTGGCACAACGTGATTTGTGAAAAGCGCGAATTTCACAGATTTGCACTGCTCGTCGGCATCGCAACGTTTGCAGGCGCGCTGACTGGCTGCGCCGAAATCCGCACCAAGGAAGCCCAGGCACATGTGGCGACGGGCGATCAGATCCTCGAACAGAGCGACCTGGACGCAGCCCTGCGCGAGTTCGAGGCCGCGGTAAAGCTCTCGCCCCAACTCGCCGTGGCCCATTCACGCATGGGCATCATCTACCGCCGGCTCGGCGACTACGATCGGGCGATCGATTGCTTCGCAGAGGCCGTGCGACTCGCGCCGCGGTCGTTCATCGACGCGTTCAATCTGGCCCAGTTGTACCACTTCACCAACCGCCTGCAGGACGCGGTCGAAGCCTACCTGCACGCCGCGGACCTCAAGCCCGAGGACTTCGACGCCAACCTGAACCTCGGCGTGTGCTACCAGCAGCTCGGCGACTACCCCCAGGCGGAGGAGCGCTTCCAGAAGGCCGTGACGCTCGATCCAACCCGCCCGCACGCGTTCGTGAACCTCGCGGTGGCGCTCGACCGGCAGGGCAAATACTACGAGGCGATCAACGCGTACAAGAGCGCACTGGAGCGGGACAGTCATCAGCCACTCGTGCTCGTGAACCTCGCGTATACCTACCTCAACCAGGACCGCCTGCAGATGGCCCACAAGACGCTCGAGCAGGCGCTGGTCCTCGACAATTCACTCGCCGCCGCGCACGAAGCGCTGGGTTACTGCCTCTTCCAGGAAAAAGAGTACACCGCAGCCCGGCAGGCCTACCTCGATGCGCTGGACCTCGACCCGCGGCTCCCCGGCGCCTACGCCAACCTCGGCAGCATCGAGATGCTCCGCAGCCTGCACCGCGAAGACGGCGCCCGCGCCGACCTCGCCCTGGAATACTGGCATCGCTCGCTCGAGCTCGACGCCAACCAGCCCAAGCTGCGGCAGTTGATCGACAAGTACGCCACCCCCGGTCTCGATCCCGAGACCGTGCTGCTCGACGGCGGACGCAGCGAATAGACCCAAGTGAGAAAGTGAGAAGGTGCGAAAGTGAGCAAGGGAGCCGGCTGCGCGCCGACGGTCCGATCCACCCGTGCGTTCAATCCTCCGGACTCCGGACTCCGGACTCCAGACTGTACTCAGCGATGGCGGTAGGTGATGCGTCCGCGGGTGAGGTCGTAGGGGGAGAGTTCGACGGTGACCTTGTCACCGGGAAGGATGCGGATGTAGTACTTGCGCATCTTGCCGGCGATCGTGCAGAGCGCCTCGTGCTTGCCGTCATCGAGTTCCGCTTCCACCAGGAACATCGCGTTCGGCAGCGCCTTGATGACGGTGGCGTCGATCTGAATGCTTTCGGTTCTGGACACCTGGCCTCCGTTTCGCCGATGCAGCGAATCGCCGCTCGGCTGATGCACTCGAAACGCCGACCGACACGGGAAAAAGGTCCCGCGAATCGCTCGGCGCACGCGCCGGACGGCGCATTCCGCTCCATGCGGTTATCGTCGATGCTACTCGCCGGCCTGTAGTGCGTCAACCGAATGAGCCGTCTGACAGCAGCGCCAACCCCGTTTTGCCCGGTTCCGACCCGGTATCCGCGCGCTGGATCGGCGGCGACGCCGAACCGTCCCGGCGGCTGCCTACGGCAGGACCTCGCGCCGCAACGTGCCGCGCTCCACGTACATGGTGGGCGCACCAGCCACGGTCGAGCCGCGGATCAACTGGCAATCATCCACGTGAATGTCGCCGCTCAGGAGCGACAGCAGGCTGCTCTCCACGCCCCAGTACGCGGAAACCAGATCGCCCGACCACGCGGTCGTCAGATTGCCCTTCATCTGGTTCCAGCTTGAATTGGTCCAGGTCGCCGAAAACGAGTAGGTGTACGAGCCACTCGAGGTGAACACGTACAGCACGACCTTCTTGGTCGCGGAGAGCAACTGTCCACGGGCCCACGCCTCCGCATAGTAGGTCGTGTTGTTCTGCAACTGGCTGGTGACGTCCTGGTACACCCCCACCGCGGTCAGCAGACCGCCAGCGGACCGCAGGTTGTACTTGCCGCCGTGCGGGTTGGCCGACTCCGCGTAGAGCGTTCCATTGCCCCGGGAAGTCCAGTCGGTGGCGCCGTCCTCCATGTCGCTGTTGGTGAGCAGGTTGAGATCCTCGCCCGGATCCACGCTGAGCAGCACGCTGTAGATCCGCGTCGCCGAGCCTACCGTCGAACGCGCATAAACCCGTAGCGGATCCGTGGCGTCGTCGGCGAGGTTCCCGTCGACCTCATCAACCACCTTGGTCGCCAGCGGATAGCCTCCGCACCGGTAGTCTGGGGTCCATGTGTCGTTGGTGTAGGTGCTGCGCCAGCTCGCGTTGGCGTTGATCAACTCCACGGCAAGCTCGAGGCCGCCGCGGGCCGCCGCATCCGCCTGGGCTGCGTCGGACTCGAGCTCCGTTGCGTGCAGCCCCAGCCGCGCCGCCATGAGCGTGGCGAGTCCGATGACGGTAACGAGCATGCCGATGGCCAAGACCGCCGCATAGCCCATCGCCCGACGACGATGACCAAGCCCGGTGCGCTGCGCACGACACCTGCTGGAGCTGACCATCCTCATAGCGAATTCACAATCCAGGCGGCCGAGCGCACGCTCGCGAGCCGCGCGACCGGCTGACCGTTGCGCGACACGATGACGGTGCACAGCTTCAGACCCGACTCGCTGGCGACCGTGAGCGTCGGGTTGGACGAGCTCAGGCGCTCGATCCGGACCTGCCACTTCCACTCCGCCAGGTCGCTCATGTCCGTACCGTCGCGGTCGCGCGGCGGTGACTCGTTCAGCCCGTCGTAGTCGTCGACGTCGTCCCAGAGCGCCCGGCTGCCTGTACCGGTTTCTCCCGCCTCCAGACCGAAGACAGCCGTTCCCGACTCCGGGTCGGCGTAGGCCTGCGCCGTCACCTCCGCGAGCAGTTCACGGGCGAGCAGCATGCCGCGCTGCCGCATGGCCATGCGGTAGTCAACCGTCCGCGCGAACGCGGCTGCATTGAGCACCGCAACCAGCATGACGCCCACGATAACGATGCACACCGCAGCCTCCGCCATGGTGAAGGCCCGGCGACGACAACTCTGCCCTGGCGACATCATGGCGTCGGGTCTCCCACCCGCAGGCAAACGTGCGCGAACTCCGCGCCGGCACTCGCCCAGGGCGCGACCTGCAGGTATTTCGTGTCCGTGAGGCGGTTGGTCACGCCGTACGGGAATGTGCCGCGATCGACGCCGTTGACCCGCACGTTGACCGTGTCGAGCGCCGGGTCAGCCAGCAGCCGCAGTTCCACCAGGTCGTTCTTGGGCAAGTCGGTCACCTCGACCCACTGCACGATCTCCTTGGCCGCGTTGGTGCCCGATACGACGAGCGTCTGCGAACCGCTGGCCGTGAGCGTGAGCCTGCCGAGGATCTGCGTGTTCGAAGTCCCGGACCAGTCCATGTTGAGACAGACCATCGCGCCCTGCTTGTCATTGGCATCCGTGTCGCGGAAACGCACGATCAGCGTGGTCAAGTTGCTGAAATCGTTCGACGGCGCCGTCGTCAGCACCGTGCCGCTGACCGCGATCGTCCAGGAGGTGTCGGCCTTGGCATCGAGCAGCAGGTCCGGGTTCATGACCAGCGCGGTGGTCGTGTCGAAGTCAGCCGTGCCGTCGCCGTTCGCGTCCGCCGTCGGATCATCACCGCTGTCAATCGACCAGAAGGCACTGAGCAGTTCCGGTTCGTTGGCGGTGCGGGCCGCGGTGTGCACGGCAACGGTAGACGTCGACCCGATCTGCAGATCCAGATCGACAGCCGTCACGAAGCGCCGCTCCGCGGTCTGGTCCGGCCCGGGGTAGTAGTAGCAGCCGTAAAGATAGTGGAATACCCCCTTGTCGCTTTTGGCAGTCCACTTGTTCTCCGCGTCGTTCGTCTCGAGATAACCGGTACCCGTTTTGTCGTTGTACAGCACCTCGGCACTGTCGTCCTTGCTATTGGAGGCGACCACCGTCAGGCCGATGTTGGCTCCCGGAATAAGAGGCGTGTCTCCGCTGAACGTCACGTCCCACCAGGTGTACTTGGAGCCGAGCGCGCTCTCCAACACGGTCGCGTAGTCCAGCACGGTCGTGGTCGGCAGCCCGCTGTCATCGAGCGGGCGAAGCTGAACGTCAATCTGTCCGTCGGTCGCCCCCTTGTAGCGCAGGCCCAGTTTGGCCCGCGTCACGCACCAGAGCACGGCGTTCGCCGGTAGCGTGGGTGCAATCACCTGGGCGATCCACTCCTTCTTCTTGATGGCGAAGTTGTGGTAGTCCGACGAGTCCGCAAAGCTGGACCAGGTCTGCTCCGCACTCTCCTGGATGGCGCCCGAGTACGTCTCCTTGTCCGTGCGGATCACGTAGCCGATCTCGAACGAGGCGACATCGTCCGCGACATCGATCGGCGCCCCCTGGTTGTAGCTGCGCGTCACCGGGTCGCCGGCGCTGCCCGTCCAGGCGTAGCGGATCGTCTCGGGCACGCCGTCGCCGTCGCGATCGGCCACGGTGAAGGTGATCGCGTGCGCGTCGCGCTCCGAAATGGTGATCGCCTCGGCCAGCTCGTCGGCGATCCCCTGCAGAACGGCGCTGCCGCGGGTAAGCCGCGTGACGGGATGCGTTTCACTGGGCAATGACCGCGTAGCCACCACGACGGTCGAGGCGAGCGCGAGCAGGATGATGCTCATCACCGCCATCGCCGCGATGAGTTCCACAAGCGTAAATCCCAATGGCCGACTGCCGCCGCGCATTTCGCACTCCACCGCCCCGAGTCCATCCGCAACCGCGCTCTAGAGGGCGGGAATGACCTCCGTCGCTCCATCCAGCTTGCCGGCGCCCGAAGCCGCCCGCGCCGGGCACGCCACCGTCGATACCTCCGTCGCCCCGGTCGTCCCGTCCACCGTGATCTGCCGACAGGCGTCGCCCGTCCGGATGATGAGCTTGCCGCCGTCGGCGGGTCTGCCGAAACCATCGAATGAGAGGGTAAGACCCAGGCCGAACCGCGCGCTCACCAGCTCCGTCCGGTACGGTTCCCCCATGATCTTGACCGTGTACGTCTGGCCCGGTCGGTCAGGATCGTCGATGTCGGCGAGGGTGTAACACTCGTTGGTGAGATCGAACGCGACGCTGCGCGCCGCACTCGTCGCCCGGGCCGTGCGCTGCGCCAGCGAGATATCCGCCACAACGCGCCGGGCGGCTGAGTCCGCACGCTGCCGCGCAAGGGCGCCGGCGATGCGGGGTGCAGCCAGGGCGCTGACCAGCGCGAGGATCACCAGCACCGCAACCAGCTCGACCAGACTGAACGCATCGCGGCGCATGGCGACTCCGGGCACCACGACAGCGTGGCGCAACACGAGACGCCGGAGCAGAACTGACGCGCCGGCGCCCATCGATTCATCGGGGACTTGCGCCCGGGGGGTTAGGCCGCTTGGGGCACGTCCGATAGTTCCTGCCCGGGGCGTACGCGGCGGCGGACGGGTCGAATAACCAGCGACAGTCACCCGGTGTGGACCGGCCTGACACACTCATACAACCTGGATCGCCGCCGGGTCTTTACGCCGCGGAGTCCATGCGCCATCCTACGGTCTGGACGCCGGCATTCGGGCCGGTCGCGCCTTGCTACGCTCGCGCAGCGAGTCGCGGACTTCAGAGCAATCAGGTTCCGGGCGGAAGGAAGTGACCACGAAATGACCGAGTGTATGGATTCTGCGCGCAGCCGGCCGCGCTTGCGGTCGGGTGCAGCGCCGGCGGGTCGCCTCGCGCTGCTGGCGGCGGTGCTGGCCTGGGGCGGCCTGGCCGCGCCCGCGCCGGCTGCGGATATTGTCATTCCCAATGCATCGTTCGAAGGCCCGCAGACCTTCTTCGCCTATCCGGAAGCGGACGCGTGGGACGAGTCCGGACCGGTTGGCGAGGATCCCCAGTTGCCGGGCGTGGTGGACACGCTGGACACGGGCGTTTTCTTCAACAGTCCCGTGCTGGAGGGCGGAGCGCCCTCGCCCTACTACATCACCAACGGCGACGGCGCCCAGATCGGATTCATCGGCGCCGACGATGCCTCGACGATTGCTTTTTTTCAACAACTGGACGTGGCCTACGAGGTGGGCGGGACCTACACGCTGAACCTGCTGGTGGGCGAGAGCTTCTTCTTTCCGCCGCTCACGTACAACCCGAACGATCCCAATCCGCCGGCGAACCCGGATCCGGCGCTGCTCGCGGTGAGCCTTTACTACCTGGGTACCAACGGGGCAGCCGTGACCGTGGCGGAGCGCATCGTGTCGGCGGACGAGATGCCCGGGCCGCCAAATCAGGGCGTGCTGCTGGTCGACGTGGGCACCACGGGGGCGCCGGTGACCGCCGGCGATCCGTGGGCGGGCGCACCGATCGGCGTGATGATCCGTCCGCTGGACGGCCTCGCCGGCGTGTGGAACGTGGACCTGGCACGGCTGAGCGTGAGCTGTTCCACGGGCGCCACCGGTGATGCCGATCTGGATGGCGATGTGGACCTCACGGATTACGTCGCGCTGACGCAGTGCCTCGCCGGTCCCGGTACGACCGCCCCGCCGGATGGCTGTCCGCCCTGCGCGTTCGCCCGCCTCGACACCGACGCGGACGGCGACGTGGATCTGCACGACGCCGCATCCCTCGCGCGGACCCTGGGCGACTAGATGCGCCGCCGACCGCACCATCCTGCGCGCCCGCCAGCCAGCCCCAACCCGGGCCCTGCGCAAAAAAAGGTGGGAAAAAAGGTGTCAGGACCCTTTTTCGGCGCGCGGCTGGGTTCTGTTGGGTTTACCCTGATCGAGCTGCTCGTGGTGATCACCATCGTCGCGCTGCTCGCGGCGATCGCGGTGCCGTCGCTGGCCAACGCGCGACGGGCCGCCAAGCGCACGGCGTGCCTGAGCCAGGTGAAGAGCACGCTCACCGCGATTCAGGCGTACGCCGTGGAGAACAACGGCCGCATCCCCTACGGCCCGACCGCGCCGCCGCCCAGCCCCTCCAGCCTCTACCCCGTCACCGGACTCGTCACGAGCCAGCTCTCGCTGAGCGACGGCCGGCCCATGGCCCTCGGCCTGCTGCTCGCCGGCCACCTGGGCCGCAACCCCGCGGTCCTCTTCTGCCCCGGCGCCGACGAACCCGTCGACGCCAAACGCGAACTGGCCAAGGTCGGTCACAAGCAGGCGATCTGCAGCTACTACTACCGCCATGGCTCCAACACGCTCACCACCATCAACACGCCCCACCACCTCTGGGATGACCACATCGCCCTCGAAAACCTGGGGCTCAACACCCAAGGCAACCGCATCCGCGCCCTGATCATCGACCAGAACTTCCTCACCACCGTTCCCCTCGCCGCCTACGGCATCGTCAACCGCACCAACCACCGCCAGGAGTGGATCAACGCCGGCTACGCCGACGGACACGCCGCTTCACACCGCAACCACAACGGCGAATACACCGTCGACGTCGGCCGCCTGCCCTTCAACGGCCCCAACCGCATCCTGAGCGTATTTGAAAGCCTCGACCGCCCGTGAGCATCCGTCGCTGCCGACCGTGCCCCCCTCCCCACGACGCGCTCACCTGAATCACGAGCCACCGCCGACCCGATCGCCGCACGGGCGCCACCCGTCGCGAAATCGCGCGCCGTCGGGTTCAGCCGCCCCCGTTTCTCCACTATAATCGGGCTGGTTCGTTCCGCTGTCCGCGGACTCCGCGATCGCTACGTGATGCGATCCGGAGTATCGAACCCGAAATCGAGGGAGGCACGTCGCCATGAAGAAAATCCGTCTGTTCACCCCCGGGCCGGTGATGGTGCCCGAAGATGTCCTGCTGAGCATGGCTCGGCCCATGGAGCACCATCGCACGGCGTTCTACCGCGACATGCTCGCGGACGTGACCGATCTGCTGCGCTACCTGTTCCAGACCGAGCAGGGCGACCCGCTGGTGATGACCGGCTCGGGCACCTGCGCCGGCGAGGGCGCCATCGTCTCGGCGATTCATCCCGGCAAGAACAAGGCGCTGAACATCAACAACGGCAAGTTCGGCGAGCGCTGGGGCAAGGTGTGCAAGGCATTCGGCCTGGATTACGTCGACCACCAGGTCCCCTGGGGCACCGCGCTCAGCGCCGACGAGCTGAACCGCCTGATGGACGCCGATCCCAAGATCGACACGGTGATCTGCGTGCATTCCGAGACCTCCACCGCGACGCTGACCGACATCGAAGCCCTGGCCAAGGTGACGCAGAAACGCGGGGCGCTGCTCATCACCGACTGCATCACGAGCTGCGGATGCATGCCCATGAAGTTCGACGAGTGGGGCATCGACATCGCCTTCACCGGCTCGCAGAAGGCGCTGATGTTGCCCCCGGGACTGGCGTTCTGCTGCGTCGCGCCAAAGGCGTGGAAGCGCATCGACGAGGCCGACTGCAAGGCGTTCTACAACGACCTGAAGGCCCACCGCAAATCGCTGCGCACTTGGGACAACCCCTACACGCCGGCCAACACGCTCGTGCTCGGCCTGCAGCAGGTGCTGCGCGGCGTCAAACAGCGCGGCATCGAGAACGTCTGGAAGGAAACGCGCATGCTCGCCGACGCCACGCGGGCAGCCGCCACGGCGATCGGCATGAAGGTCTTCAGCCAGAGCCCCTCGGACTCTGTGACCGCGATGTGGGTGCCGGACGGCGTCGATGAGGCGGCTCTGCGCAAGACCATGCGCGGCGTGCACGGCATGCAGATCGCCGGCGGCCAGGACGACCTGAAGGGCAAGGTGATCCGCATCGGCCACATGGGCTACATGGACGCCGGAGACACGCTCGCGGTCATCGGGGCGCTCGAACTCACGCTCAAGGGCCTGGGCCACAAGTTCACCATCGGCGCCGGCCTCAAGGCCGCCCAGGAGGTCTTCGCCAAGACCTTGTGACGTCCGGGCGCAACATCCCAGCACGACAAACCACCAGCCCGCGGACGCTTCGTCCGCGGGCTTTTTGTTGGGTCACGAGTCAGTAGAGGTGGTGGCGTCAGCCGTGCCGGCTGGCGCGCAGGCTGTCCAGGAAGTGCACGTTGTTCGCGAGCATCTCAGGGTGCGCGCGGATCTCGGCCTCCAACAGCCAACGCAGGGCGCAGACCTCGAGCGGATTCAGCCGCAGCGCCCCACCGGCCCAGTGGACCCGCCGCCACTCCAGGTGGAGCATGCCGTCGTCCCGCAGCCAAGTCCACAGCCGCTCCCCGGCTGAGACCGTCATGCCGAGCTCCTCGTGAAACTCCCGGACGACCGCGTCGGCAGGACTCTCCCCCGGCTCGATCGTGCCGCCGGCAAAGCACCACATGCCCGGTGCACGTACATAGCGGCTGCGCTGGATGAGCAGGAATCTCCCGTCCCGTTCCAGGACGCCGACCACCCCGAACACACAATCGGGCTGAGGCGACGGCGGGGCACATTGCGGCTGCGGTTCCGCAGACGGTATCCGCTGCATGGGGTTCTCGGGCATGAGGGGTGCTACTGTAAGCGCCGGGGCTCTCGAAAAACAGCGTCGGCGGCAGAAGCTCGTGACTCCTGCCGCCGACGTTCAATTCGCACGATTCACTGAATCGCGAAGGCCGCGACTACGGGAAGATCAGCGAGTCGGTCGATGCATCCGCGGTACCATTGAGCGAGTGGTAGCCCGGATAGTACGACCCATTGGCGGCCCGATTCGACGGCAGCATGCCGCTGGCCATCGGCGTGATGTTGGCGATGCCCGTACTCGTGGTGATCACGCCCATCTTGGTATAGATGTTGTCCTTGTCGATGCCCACGTTCGGGGTCTTCTCGAAGGTCGCGTGACCGTCACCGTACAGGACGTTCTGCCCTTCACCGGATCCGGAACCACCGTGGTTCGCCGAGTTGAAACGGCGCCAGTCCTGCGGCGAGTCAAAACCAGTGGCGGCCTTCCAATTGGTCGTGTCGTCCGCCGGGAGACTGGTCAGCGGCGTAGCGGCAGAGTAGGGCCCCTTGTCGGCGGCCACCGCCAGGCGCGGGTCGATGTCCTCGCTGGCGCGGCTGGAATACGGGCCGTAGGGCACCTGGTAGCCGTAGCTCACGTTCGACTTGCCTTTAAAGTCGTAGTACAGGTCGATGTTCTGCTCGTTGGCCACCGAGTCACCCGAACTCGGGCAGACGTACTGCTTGGGCGTCACGTCGCCGGAGCGGACCAGGATCCACATGTTGCGGGTGGTCGACAGCGTCGTGGACGCGGTGCCCGACGAGGTGTCGGACACGGACTGCTGGTAACGCAACGGCTTGGCGCCCGGAGCCGGAGCCGGCGTAACCGGCGCGGAGATGTAGTCGAAGCCGATCATCGCCACGCTTTCCGAGTCGTTCGGATCCACCCAGGTCACCGAGAACGGCGCCGACGTGCTCTTGGCATGGGGAACCGTGGGCCAGTTCTCGTTGTAGTCGTTGGCGTAGATCTTGAACGCCGTGCCCATGCCCTTGACGTTGCTGCCGCACACGAGGCGCTTGCTCAACTCGCGAGCACGCGACAACGAGGGCAGCAGGATCGAGATCAGCAGCGCGATGATGGCAACCACCACGAGCAGCTCGATCAGTGTAAATGCCTTCCTTCTCTTGTTCATGTGTCCTGACTCCTCATCACAGGAAAACCTGTCCTGGTGCTGCGGTGGCGCCGCGCCGCGTCCGCGTGACCGTGTGTAAGCGAATGATCAGACCATAATTGCCAAAGGCTGGAGATGGCTCGATCGCCATCTGGTTCTGCTCGGGCACGTCTGATAACACGTCACGACGCTTGCCACAACACTGCTACCGTCCCGAGCGCTCGGGACGGATTTTTCACGTCAGAATGAGGCGACTGCGTCGCCGACGCAGAGTCCCGCGCAGCGCCCGCTGTGGACAGGCTTGTGCGTGTCGGAGCGGACCACACGGCGGCCGCGGGCTCAATTGCCGCCCGGGCCGGAAAATCCCGGCGCAGGGCAACACCCCGCGACGCTTGCGTCGCGAATGCCGCCGGCACACAGAAACCGCGGCATTCTCAGGTGGGATTGCGGAGGGTGGGAATCGGGCTTACTTCACCGGGGCCTGCGGGCAATCGCCCGACCAGCCAAATGGGGAATGAATTTATGATGGCTACTCAAATCGAAATATATCGGCGGATTCCCAGGGCCGCAGTCTCACTTACCAATAATACTACCAACGCTTTTCGTAGCGGTCAATCATCCTGTCGGCCATTTCAGCGATGAGAGGCGACATTCTGCGACAATATTCGACTTAATCGAGTGCCGCAGGATTAAATCTCTGCTTTATGGACGCGGATCACGTGCAACCGGTCGGTGCCCAGACCGCGATCGGCGGCTGCCGCGAGGTACGCGGGCGGCCCTTCCGGCCCGCTGATCGGCGGCAGGTTCAGAGCCATCCGCACCCGATCGATCAACTGCAGTCCGACGCAATCCAGCGCAACCGGGTCCTTCCCCCCCAGCAGCACGCCGGCGTCCCAGATGCACTCCTCGACAGCACTGGGACCGCCGTCAAATACCACCCGCAACGCGTTCACCAGATGCAGACGCAGTTTGCTGCGAATGGCGGGCAGGGCCACGATGTCGCCGATGTACGGCGAACAGGCATTGGCGTGAAACTGGGCAGGATGCTTCACCAGCGCGTGGGACAGGTTCTTCAGGCACGCGGTCATGCCCGCGATGTTGTGCGTCTTGAGGAACGGCACGTTGATGATCGCAGTCACCCTATCCAGCCAGGCCGCGAGTTGATCGGTGCCGCTGCCGAAGTCCAGGACACGCTCGTTCCAACCCTCGATCGGCGCCAGTGTACGGGTCTCCGCCCGGATGGCGGCAGAGACTTCCACCGCGATCATCCGTTCCGGCGCGAAGCCGGCGTCCGTCAGCGACTGCACGAGCACGCGCATCAGCGAATCGGTCGTACCCAGTCCGTCCGCCCCGCTGCTGTTGAACTTCAGGCCGATGACATCGTCGGGGTGGAGGATCGTGCGCCAGGCATCGGCTGGCGGGCGGTTGGTGAGCTGCCGAAGCAGCAGGTTGAGCATATCGAGCAGCACGCCCTCGTGGAGGCCACGCAGGGTGACGACCTCGTTGGAGCGAACCTGCACGACATCCGGAAGCTGCTCCGGCGGCGGCTGAGACGGCTGGCTGGCAAGCACAGCCGGGGTACGGCCCGCGATTGAGGCGGTGCCGGCCACCAGTGCGCTGCGCACGAGGAAATCGCGGCGCGACAGGCCTCCGTTGGGGCTTGGGCCGTCGTGAGATTCCTCGGTTGGGAGTCGGTCCGCAGTCATATCAGCCGTGCTCGTTTGACACCTATTTCCGGGCTCTCTATAGGTATCGGCGTGCCCCGCAGGGGGTATGAACACCCTATCAGACGCCCAACAGACCGAGTCCCGATCATGCCAGCAGACCCGACCACAATGCGTGCCCGAGCGGCGGAATTCGACCAGGAACACCTGTTTGCCTTCTGGAATGAGCTGGACGAGGGCCAGCGGTCCGCCCTGCTGGCGGACGTCGAACGGATCGACTTCGGGCTGGTCCAGAAGCTCTCCGCCACGGGCGTCACCGAGCAGGCCACCTATGACCCGAAGCAGATCGAGGCCCCCGAGGTGCTCCCGGCTGACCCGACCGGGGCGTTGGTGGAGCGTTATGCCACCGCCCGCGAGCGCGGCGTCGCAATGCTGCGGGCGAGCAAGGTGGCAGCCATGGTCGTGGCCGGCGGACAGGGAACGCGCCTGGGCTATGACGCGCCGAAGGGCTCGTTCCCGATCGGCCCGGTGAGCAACAAGAGTCTGTTTCAGCTCTTCGCCGAGAACATCCGGGCGTCGCAGCAGCGTTACGGGTGCCGGTTGCCGTGGTACATCATGACCAGCGAGGCGACGGATGCGGACACGCGCACGTACTTCGAGGAAAACAAGTACTTCGGGCTCGAGCCGGGCGAGGTGACGTTTTTCCAGCAGGGGGTCATGCCCGCGGTTGACGACGCGGGTCGGATCCTGCTGGCGGAACGGCACCGGGTCGCCCTGTCGCCGAACGGGCACGGGGGCAGCCTGACCGCGCTCGCGGAGCGCGGCGTGCTGGACGACCTGGCGATGCGCGGCGTGGAGGCGTTGAGTTATTTTCAGGTGGACAACCCGCTGATTGCGCCGGCGGATCCGCTGTTCATCGGCCTGCACGCCCTGGAGCAGTCGCAGATGTCGAGCATCGCCGTGGTGAAGGTCGACGATCTCGAAAAGGTCGGCAACTTCGCGAAGGTTGGCGGCAAACTGCAGGTGATCGAGTACTCCGATCTGCCCGAGGAACTTGCCCGGGCGAAGAACCCGGACGGCACCCGCATGCTCAACGGCGGAAGCGTGGCCATCCACATGCTGGCGCCGCAGTTCGTGCGCGCACTGACCGGCGGCGGCGCGCTGCAACTCCCCTGGCACATCGCGCACAAGAAGGTGGCGCACATCGATCTCTCCACCGGCAAGGCCGTCCAGCCCGACAAGCCGAATGCGCGGAAGTTCGAGATGTTCATCTTCGATGCAATCCCGCTGGCGGAGCGGACGCTGGTGCTCGAGCAGCACCGCCGGGACTGCTTCAGCCCGGTGAAGAACGCGACGGGTGTGGACAGTCCGGAAACGGCGCGGCGCGACCTGGTGCGGCGGGCGCTGCGCTGGCTCGCGGAAAGCGGCGTGAAGGTGCCGCCGGAGCAAGACGGCGAACCGGCGGCCACGGTGGAGATCTCGCCGCTGCGGGCCTTGGACGCCGAGCAGTTGCGGGCGAATGCGCCGAAGCTGGACGCGGTCCAGCCGGGGGCCCGGCTGATGATCGAATAGGCTCCCCCGCCCCCGCGCGGGACCGCGGCGAATCTGCTATCCTCCGCGAACTGAATCTGGGGATGGACGGGTGGACCCGCGGTACGAGGCGAGCGGCATGGACAGCGTGGACACATCAACGGCGGCGGCAGCGCCGCAGCTCTCGTGGTGGCGACACCCGCACCGGCGGCTGTACAACTGGGTGCTGCACTGGGCCGAGACGCCGTACGGCGCCGTGGCGCTCTTCGCGCTGTCCTTCGCCGAGTCCAGTTTTTTCCCCATTCCGCCGGACGTGCTGCTGATCGCCCTGGTGCTGGGGGCGCGGCAGCGGTGGCTGAAGTTCGCGTTGCTGTGCACCGCGGGCAGCGTGGTCGGCGGGATCGCGGGTTACGGGATCGGCGCCGCGCTGATGGAGACGGTGGGCAACTGGATCATCCACACCTACCACGCCGAAGCGTACTACGAGAAGGTGCACAAACTCTACAGCCAGTACGACTACTGGGTCGTGCTTGTCGCGGCTTTCACGCCGATTCCCTACAAGGTTTTCACGATCGCGAGCGGCGCAATGGACATGAGCCTGCCGGGGTTCATCATCGTGTCGTTCTTCGGGCGCGGGGCGCGGTTCATCGCGGTGGCCGGGCTGCTGCGGATCTTCGGCCGTCCGTTGCGGGCGTTCATCGAGCGTTACTTCGACCTGCTGGCGCTGCTGTTCGTGGTGCTGCTCATCGGCGGGTTCGCGATCATCAAGTGGGTAAGTTGACGGTGCGCGCCCGCGCCCGGCGCGACGGCGCGGATGACGAAGTTACCGGCGTGTGACCGCGTGGGCACGCGCGGCGGCCGCGCGGGACAGCCTCCCGGCCCGTCGACGCCGGTTGTTAAGACGGCGCTAACGGTCGCAGCTTCCTTGCGGGATGCCGCTCGCGCCGTAGCATGACAGCTCCTTCGGCGCTAGCGCGGTTCATTCCAACGGAGGCGACATGTTCAGCATCACTCCCCGGGACAAGACGTTCTTCGAGTTGTTCGAGCGGGGCGCTGCGCTGCTCATCCGCGCGGCGGAGGCCTACAGCCAGTTGGCCCAGGACTTCGAGCACCGCGCGGACTACGTCGCGCTGATCCGCCAGCTCGAGCACGACGGCGACGAAATCGCCCACCGCACCTACGACCACCTCGACCGCACGTTCATCACCCCCTTCGACCGGGAGGACATCGAGGCGCTGATCCAGCGCATGGATGACGTGATCGACGAGATCGATGCAGCCGCCAAGCGCTTTGATCTTTACGACATCCCCGCCTCGACCCCGGCGCTGATCAAGCAGACGGACGTGCTGGTCAAGGCGTGCCACCTGACGGCCAAGGCGGTCGGCCGCCTGCGCGACTTCAAGAAGCCGAACGGCCTGCACGACGACCTCGTGGATATCCACCACCTCGAGAACGTGGGTGACGAGATCAACCACGGCGCGGTGGCCGATCTCTTCCGCCAGGAGTCCGACCCGCTGGTGGTGATGAAGTGGAAGGAGATCTACGACCTCACCGAGCGGGCGATCGACGGTTGCGAGGACATCGCCAATACGATCCGCAGTATCCAGATCAAGAACGCCTGAGGCCGCCGGGCATGGTCACCTACGTCATCATCATCATCGCGATCGCCCTGATCTTCGATTTCGCGAACGGGATCAACGACGCCGCGAACTCGATCGCGACGGTGGTGGCCACGCGGGTGCTCACGCCGCGCCTGGCCGTGCTGTGGGCGGCGTTTTTCAATTTCGTCGCGGCGTTCTGCTTCAGCACGCACGTCGCCAAGACGATCGGCCACGACCTGGTTGCCCCGCACGTGATCACGCCGCACCTGGTGCTGGCGGCGCTGCTGGCGGCGATCGTGTGGACGGTGGTATGCACCTGGCGCGGCCTGCCCATCAGCGTGTCGCATGCGCTCATCGGGGCGCTGGCCGGTGCCGCGCTGGCCAGCGGCGGCATGCACGCGCTGCACTGGGGTCCGATCGGGAAAATCGCGCTGTTCATCGTGCTGTCGCCGCTGATCGGGCTCGCCCTCGGCGGGCTGAACATGATCGCGACGATGTGGATCTGCCGGAAAAGGACGCCGCGCGGCGTCGATCGGACCTTTCGCGTGCTGCAGTTGCTGTCGGCGGGGCTCTACAGCCTGAGCCACGGGCTGAATGATGCGCAGAAGACGATGGGCATCATCTTCGCGGCGCTGATCAGCGTGCCGCGGCTGCAGAGCTGGGCCACGCACAGCGGCGATCCCAACTCCGGCCAACTGGCCTGGTGGATCATCCTGAGCTGCCACGGGGCGATGGCCCTGGGCACCTACCTCGGCGGATGGAAGGTCGTGCACACGCTCGGCCACCGCGTCACCAAGCTGACTCCGGTCGACGGCTTCTGCGCCGAGTTCGGCGGGGGCGCGACGATCGTGGCCCTGTCGTATTTTGGAATTCCGGTAAGCACGACGCACACCATCACCGGCTCCATCTTCGGCGTGGGCATGGTCCGCCGGCTCCGCTCCGTCCGCTGGTCGGTGGGCTACGAGATCGCCTGGGCCTGGGTGCTGACGCTGCCCATGGCCGCGGCGCTGGCCGCCGGAATCCACCTGCTGATCCTCCGGCTCGTTTGAGTTGCCGGGCCACTGTCGCGGCGTGGTACGCGGTCAGCCCGAGCACGCACGAGGACACGCGCGGCACTTGCGGCGGTTGCGGAGTTCGAGTGCGAATTGGATTTGTCCCCGGGCTTGCGCCCGGGGCTCTGATGTTGGCGACGTCGCTGACTCGTTCAACCGTCCTCGACGAATTCGAACGTCTCGCGACGGAATGGTTTGCCGTCGCCCTCGACGCGGAACGTGCGGCGATAGCGCTTGCCTTCGGCCAGCGAGGGCACGAAATCGAACTGGTATTCCTCGCCGGTCTTGACGTGGCCGATCAGGTAGGAGTCGGGCGTGCCCACTTTCGCATCCGGAATCAGGTTGCCGGCGAAGCGACGCTCCAGCGCGATGCGTTCTCCGCTCTTGCTGGTCACGATGTAGTGCTGCTCGATCCACTCGTCCCAGAAGACGTAGCCGTTGGAGACTTCGACGCGCGGCGGCTCGCGCTTGGGGTAGGCGATCGGCACGACGATCTGGATCTCCTGCAGATCGCCATTGGCATTTCCGCAGGCGAACGCGATCAGCTCACCCGTGTCGGACATCAGGTATTTGCCCATGACGAAGTAGCCCGCCGTGACGAGCAGGCCCGCGACCACCGCGAACGTGATCAGCCCCTTCATGATATGTCTCCTCGACGAGATGTGCCTGGCGCCGCCGGCCCGCCCGATGATCCCTGACCGCAAGCGCCCCCTGGGAATACGGTTATGAGTATAATCACAACAACCAGCCGGTGAAAGGGACAACTCGACACAATCGAGGAGTGGATGGCCGGCTTGTCCCGGGGTAAATTCTGTCGCATGTCCACCGGTATCAGATTCTTCCTCGTCATGTGGCTCTTGGCCGCATCCAACTCCTGCCGCCGCGAAGCCGTACGGACCGAGCCTGCCGCAAGCCCTGCTGCGCAGCCTGCGGCGAGCACCGCCGGTAACGCAGCGCTGGTCAAACCTATCCCGATCAACAACTTTCTGGCGGTCAGCGATGACCTGGTCAGCGGGGCTCAGCCCATGACGCCGGCGGATTTCGACGCCCTGGCCGACGCCGGCATCCGCACCATCGTCTCGGTGGACGGCGCGGTTCCCGACGCAGCCGCCGCCCGCTCACGCGGCATGCGCTACGTGCACCTGCCGATCGGCTACGACGGGATCAAGCCGGACCAGCGCATCGAACTGGCGCGGGCTCTGCGCGACCTGCCCAAGCCAATGTACGTGCACTGCCACCACGGCCAACACCGCGGGCCGGCCGCCGCCGTCGTGGCCGCCATCGGCACCCATCGTCTGGACTGCGCCCAGGGCAAGCACCTGCTGGAGGAGGTAGGGACTTCACCCCATTACCCGGGCCTCTGGGCTGCGGTCGCGGATGCGCACCCGCTCGCGGACGCGGTGATGAACACTGCGCCGGCGGACTTTCCCGAACGGGCGGAAGTTGGTGACTTCACCGCGGCGATGGCGGCGGTCGACCGCGCCTGGGACAATTTGAAGGCGATCCAGGAGGCTGATTGGAACACACCCGCGGACCATCCCGACCTGGTGCCGCTCGCGGAAGCCTCGCGGCTGGCGGACCTGTTCCAGCACCTGCCGACGGACAGGACGGCGCTAGGCAAGCCGGAGGACTTCCAGCAAATGCTGTTCGCGGCTGGCACGCGCGCCACCGCCCTGGAAAAGTCCATTTCCGACGCCGACCCGGAGCGCAGCGCTGCGGCGTTCGACGCGCTGGCGCAGTCGTGCAAGGAATGCCACAGCAAGTACCGCAACTGAATACGGCTTCGGAACGAGCGTTCAGGCGGTGCCGAACAGGCGGTCGCCGGCATCACCGAGGCCGGGCACGATGTAGCCGCGCTCGTTGAGGCACTCATCGACAGCGGCTGTATAGATGGGCATGGTCGGATGGTCGCGGCGGACGACGGCGATGCCCTCCGGGCTGGCCACCAGGCAGAGGATCTTGATGCGCCGCGCCCCCACGCGAGCCACGTAGTCGACCGCGGTGGAGAGTGACCCGCCGGTGGCCAGCATCGGGTCGATGACGATCACGTCGGTCTCGGCGATGTCGGGCGGCAGCTTGTTGTAGTAGGTCACAGGTTCGAGCGTCTGCTCGTTGCGGTAGAGTCCGAGGTGGCCGACGCGGGCCTCGGGTATCAGCTCCAGGATCCCCTCCGCCATCCCCAACCCGGCCCGCAGAATGGGCACCAGCGTCAGGTTGACCGCCAGCTTCTTGCCGCGACAGGCGCCCACCGGCGTCTGGACCTCGACGTCGACGGTCGGGTAATCCCGGGTCAGTTCGTAGACCATCAACCGGGCGATGAGGCTGACCTGGCGACGGAACGCTTCCACGCCGGTGTTGCGATCACGAGCAATCGTGAGGCGCTGCTGGATGAGCGGATGGGTCAACAGGTGCAGGTTGGGGTCGCTGGCCATCTCCGTCTCCGCATGGTCGGCCGCAGCGTCAAAGCGCCGGCGGCGGGGGCGCGCATACTGTGCGGCCTTGCGTGCAAGGGGTCAAGCGCTGCGGCTCGGTTGGGAAAAACTAGGGCGGATATGGCGTGGGCGCGCCGGGACCGCCCCCCAAAAAACAAGCCGCAGCCGACCGGTCCACAGTGGACCGATCGACCGCGGCAGAGGCGGCGCGTGTTGACCAGGCGCGGTACGCGGCTCTCTCCCTCCCAGGCGCGGCGGCGTCCCCGACCCGCACGCCGCCAAGCCTCGTCCTGGCCATCACGGGCCGCCTTGGCCCGTCAATGCTTTCCCTCTCCGGCCCCCAAACCCCCCAATACCACTAAATCCCCAAGGCCGCACCTCATAGTCTGCTCTGCAGACCCAAGGTAGGCAGCCGCCCAGCTCCCCCCACAGCACCGGGCGGCCACCGCAAAGAAGCCATTGGGCACGGGGTATACCAGACGACCGAAACGTCGAATATTTTTCCGTAAACTATTGTTCTACAAGATATTAATAGGTCACTTCCGGATCAGCCCGAATCGCGGAGTGGGTAACCAGTTCCCACCGCACCGGAGAGAGTTGGTCAATAGTGCCCAACGTGAGAAGCTGCGAACGGCGCATCGGCATGCTGTTGATTTGCCTGCGCTGCTCAGAGTCTCGGGATCGCCACTTTTGTCGTTTGACCCTGCACAACTTTTGCCCTAGCTTCACGTGCCCCGTGACGCCAGTGCTCGCTTCCGCGCCGGTTCTTGGCACAACGAACCGAGCGAATTCTGGAGGGGAAGACGGGATCTACGCAGGGCGGGGGGAGCGCGTAACGTCGGTGTGGCTGACCGAGAGGAAGGCCGGCAACGGCGCGTGCTTTCCGGAGCTCAGGGGAAGAGGCAGGATGCCGGCAGCACGACGACGTCGCGCTGCCGGCCTGCTTTTTGCGCGGGCGTCGCGCGGGCGCGCCCGCGCGGTTTGACCGGGCTCCGACGTTGCGGCTAAACTGCGTTCACGTTGCATTCAGCGCAGTGCAACGGCCGTGACCAATTCACCGTCGCCTGGGGTACCCATCACCGATCGGGCGGCAGACTGCACGAGGCATCAGAGGATTGCACCGCCCCATGGCCGCCGATACCGCCTCCGACGAGATGCTCATCCACGCGGCGCGGGAATTTGCTCGATCGGAACTGCAGGATCGCGACCGGCGCTGGGACCGCGGTGAAGGCACCGTGGTGGAGGTGCTGCCGACGCTGGCCGAGATGGGGTTTTTCAATATCGTGCTGCCGGAGTCCTGCGGCGGGCTGGGCTGCGGCTACGACACCTACGCCGCGATCATTCACGAGATCGCCTACGCCTCGCCGTCCGCGGCGGTAACGCTGTGCGTGCACAACATGGTGGGCCACGTGCTCAACCTGTTCGCCCCGGCGCACCTGCGCGAAACGCTGCTGCCGCACTGGGGCGAGCCGGAGAGCTTCGGCGCATTCGCGATCAGCGAGGCCGGCGCCGGCAGCGACCCTTCCGCCTCGCGGACCCGCGCCGATCGCCACGGTGACAGCTTCGTGCTGAACGGCGAGAAAATGTGGAT
Source organism: Phycisphaerales bacterium (assembly GCA_020639115.1). Lineage (GTDB taxonomy): Bacteria > Planctomycetota > Phycisphaerae > UBA1845 > UBA1845 > JACKHG01. The sequence goes on along the minus strand of JACKHG010000016.1, from coordinate 32,648 downwards.
CACCAACGGCCTGACCGGCCGGTGGTTCGTCACGCTGGCGCGGACGTCGCCCGGCACCGGCAAGAACGGGCTCAGCATGATCCTGGTGGACGGCAACGCCGCGGGCGTCGGCCGCGACCCGATCCACGGGAAAATGGGAATTCGCGGCAGCGAGACCGCGGTAATTTCGTTCAGCGACGTCAAGGCGCCGTGCGACAATCTGCTGGGCGAGGAGGGCGAAGGGCTCGCCGTCGGGCTGACCGCGCTGAACGGCGGCCGCATCGGCATCGCCGCGCAGGCCACGGGCATCGCGGCTGCGTGCCTGGACGAGATGATCAAGTTTGCGCACGAGCGCGAGCAGTTCGGCACGCAACTGTCCAGTTTTCAGGCGATTCAGCAGATGATTGCGGACAGCGCGGTGGAGGTCGCCGCGGCGCGCGAGCTCATCGGGTACGCGGCTGACCTGATCGATCGCGGCCAGCTCGATCCAGCCGCCAGTTCGAAGGCGAAGCTGTTCGCGACGGAAGCGGCGAACCGGATCGCGTACCGCGCGGTGCAGTTGCACGGCGGGATGGGCTACGTCAACGAGTGCCGGGTGGAGCAGCTCTACCGCGACGTGCGTGTGACGACGATCTACGAGGGCACCAGCGAGATTCAGCGGCTGATCATCGCCCGCGCGCTGCTGAAAGACGGCGTGCACTGAAGCGAGGGAATCCGCGGTCGTCTGGCACGCGGCGGGCCGGTTCGTAGAATACTCGAATTCGGCGTCCGCTCGGGCGATCCACAACGAGGGTAATACGCACATGAACTACGAGTTGCCGGAAGATCTCAGGCTGCTGCGCGACACGGTGCGGAAGTTTGCAGCCGATCGGATCGGGCCGAACGCGCGGGCCTGGGACCGCGAGGGCGTGATCCCGGCGGAGACGCTGCGGGAGATGGCGAGCCTGGGCCTGATGGGCATCCTCGTGCCGGAGGAACTCGGCGGCGCGGGCATCGGCTACCTGGGCATGAGCGTGGTCGTCGAGGAACTCGCCCGCCAGTGCGGCGGAACCGCGCTCGTCGTGGCGGCGCACAACGGACTCTGCTGCGGGCACATCCTCGTCGCGGGCAACGCCGCGCAGAAGCAGAAATACCTGCCGCCGCTGGCGCACGGCGAGATGCTCGGCGCCTGGGCGCTCACCGAACCGGGCAGCGGCAGCGATGCAGCCGCCCTGCGCACGACGGCGGTGCGCGACGGCGACGGCTTCGTGCTCAACGGGTCGAAGAACTTCATCACCAATGGCGACAAGGCGGGCGTGTTCGTGGTGATGGCGCGGACCGATCCCGAAGCGCCCAAGGCCAAGGGCATCAGCGCGTTCCTCGTCGAACGCGGCACGCCCGGCCTGGAGATCGGCCCCAAGGAGGACAAGCTGGGCATGCGCGCCAGCGACACCGTCCCATTGGGATTTCACGACTGCCGCGTGCCGGCGGCGAATCTCCTGGGCGAGCTGAACGCGGGCTTTCTCGACACGCTGAAGGTGCTCGAGCGCGGGCGGATCACGATCGGGGCGCTCTCGGTCGGCCTAGGCCGCGGCGCGCTGGAGGAATCGCTGAAGTACTCCGGCGAGCGCGAGCAGTTCGGCAAGCCGATCAACCGGCACCAGTCGATCCAGTTCATGCTCGCGGATATGGCGGTGCGGGTGGATGCCGCGCGGTTGCTGGTGCGCAAGGCGGCCTGGCTGCAGGACAGCGGCCGGACCTCGAACCTGGAATCGTCGATCGGCAAGCTGTACGCGTCGGAGATGGCGACGCAGGTCTGCCTCGACGCGATCCAGATTCACGGCGGGTACGGCTACCTCAAGGACTGGCCGGTCGAGCGGTTGATGCGCGACGCCAAGCTCTGCGAGATCGGCGAGGGATCGAGCCAGATCCAGCGGATGATCATCGCGCGGGCGCTGCTTGATCTGCCGAAGTGACGGACGGCGGTCGAAGGTCAAGGGTCGAAAGTCGAAGGTCGAAAGTCGAAGGTCGACGGCGGGCGAAAGACGGGCGGCGGGTGTAAACGGGCTCGGGTTGGAACCAACTTATGGATTTCGAATTCTCTGAAGACCACCGCGTTTTGCGCGACACGCTGCGCGAGTTTGCCCGGGGCGAGGTTGCGCCCGGAGCGGCGGCGCGCGATCAGGCTCATGCGATCGAGCCGGAACTGCTCGCCAAGATGGCCGAACTCGGGCTCTTCGGCATCTGCATTCCGGAGGAATACGGCGGAGCGGGGATGGACACCACCGCGTCGACGATCGTGGTCGAGGAGATTTCGCGGGCGTGCGGCGGCACGGGCGTCTTTCTCAGCGCGCACAACTCGCTCTGCGTCGATCCGATCCTGCAGTTCGGCAGCGACGCCCAGAAGAAGCGATACCTGCCCGCGCTGGCCAGCGGCGAAAGCATCGGTTGTTTCTCGCTCACCGAGCCGGGCAGCGGGAGCGACGCGGGCGCGGCGCGCTGCATGGCCGAGCAGCGCGACGACGGCTGGCACGTGAACGGATCGAAGATCTTCGTCACCAACGGCCGCGAGGCGCGGGTGATCATCCTCTTCGCAGTGACCGACGACGATCCGCGGCGGCACATGACGGCGTTCATCGTCGATCAGCCCATGGCGGGGCTCAAGCTGGTCAAGTGCGAGGAGAAGCTCGGCATCCACTGCACGTCGACCGCGGAGTTCGAGTACGACGACTGCATCGTTCCGGACGCGAACCGCCTGGGTGACCGCGGGCGCGGCCTGCGCGTGGCGCTGACCACGCTGGACGGCGGGCGTATCGGCGTCGCGGCCCAGGCGCTGGGAATTGCCGCAGCGTGCCTCGACGCGGCTGTCGAGTACGCGCAGACGCGCGAGCAGTTCAAGCGGCCGATCGGCAGTTTCCAGGCGATCGAGAACAAGATTGCGAACATGAAGGTGGAGCTCGAGGCGGCGCGGGGCCTGGTGTACCGCGCGGCCTGGCTCAAGGACTCCGGCCAGCACTACGCCTACGAGGCGGCGCAGGGCAAGCTGTACGCCTCCGAGGTGTGCTCGCGGGCGGCGAGTGCAGCCGTGCAGGTGTTCGGGGGGTACGGCTACTGCGTCGACTACCCCGTCGAGCGGCTGTACCGCGACGCGAAAATCACCGAGCTGTACGAGGGCACCAGCGAGATTCACCGCCTGGTGCTGGCGCGGAGCCTGCTCGACGAGAACGCACGCGTGTGGGAGACGAACCGATGACTCAGGTGGGCAAGGATCAGCCGGTCGCCGTGATCGGCGCGGGAACGATGGGGCGCGGCATCGTGCAGGTGTTCGCCCAGAGCGGGTTCGAGGTGCGGGTGTTCGACGCCAACGCCGCCGCCGTCGACGCGGGAATCGAGTTCATCAGGAAACAGTTCGATCGCAGCGTTCAGAAGGAACGCATGACCGCCGACGACGCGGCGCAGGCCCTGGAGCGCATCCGCAAGATCCCGGCCATTCCCGATTGCAAGGGCGCCCGGATCTGCGTCGAGGCGGCGACCGAGCGGCCCGACGTCAAGAAGGATCTCTTCCGGGCCCTGGACGCTGTCCTGGACGCCGACGCGATCCGCGCTTCGAACACCAGCAGCATCAGCATCACCGAGCTTGCGGCTGTAACGAAGAATCCCAATCGATTCATCGGCATGCACTTTTTCAACCCGGTACCGGTGATGAAGCTGGTCGAGATCGTGATGGGCCTGGAGACCGACGAGGCGACGTTCACGGCGGTCCGCGACCTCGCGGCTGCGCTGGGCAAGACGCCGGTGCGGGTGAACGATCATCCGGGTTTCGTCTCGAACCGCGTGCTGATGCCGATGATCAACGAGGCGATTCTCACGCTGCAGGACGGCGTGGCCGAGCCGGAGGCGATCGACGAGGTGATGAAGCTGGGGATGGCCCATCCGATGGGTCCGCTGCGGCTCGCGGACCTGATCGGCCTGGACGTTTGCGCGGACATCATGATGGTGCTTTACCGCAACCTGGGCGATCCGAAGTACTTCCCCGCCCCGCTGCTGCAGAAGATGGTGGCGGGCGGCCGGCTGGGGAACAAGACGAAGCGGGGGTTCTACTCGTACGAATAGCGCGCGGCGATGGCTATCAGTTGATAGCTGTCAGCCATTTGGGCCGCGCTAGGGCGGGAAAACACGAGATTAAGGTCTGAACGCATATGTCCACTACCGACGTTACCCTTGCCATCGACGGTTCCATCGCCCGCGCCACGTTTGTTACTGATGGCGGGCTCAATGTTCTAAGCTCCACGGTGCTGGACCGCGTGCACGCGGTCGCCGAGGAGGTCCGGCGCGCCGACGGCGTGCGCGTGCTCGTGCTGGCGGCGGAGGGCAAGGTGTTCGTCGCGGGGGCTGACATCAAGGAGCTCTCCGGGCTCGATGCGGCGGGTGCGCTGGCCATTTCCGAACGGGGCAACCGGGCGTTCGACGCGATCGAGCATCTGCCGTGCGTGACGATCGCGCGGATCCACGGGGCGGCGCTGGGCGGCGGACTTGAGGTGGCGCTGGCTTGCGATTTCCGCATCGCGGTCAAGGACGCGAAGATCGGCCTGCCGGAGAGTTCGCTCGGGCTGATCCCCGGGTGGCGCGGCATCAGCCGGGTGCGGGCGCTGGGCGGCGCGAAGTACGTGCGGCGGCTCACCCACACGGCAGCCGCGGTCAGCGCGCTCGAGGCGCAATGCCTGGGCGTGGTCGACGACGTCGCGGACGACGCAGCCGGTCTTGACGCGAAGGTGGACGAACGGATCGCGGAGTTGCGTCGCGGCAGCCCGCACGCGATTCGTATGATCAAGCAGGCGCTGCGCGGTGGCGACGAGTCGCGCGCGTTCGCCGACTGCTTCGCGCACCGGGAAGCGAAAGAGGGCATGGCGGCGTTCGTGGAGAAGCGGCCAGCCGCCTGGATGAAGGAAGGGTAGGAACTCATGGCCACGCGACCCGTGGAGGACAACGCCCGGCGATCCGCGGCGGCGCCGTTCGTCGGCCCGCAGGACGTCGCCGGCAAGAACTGGGCGGGCGAAGTGCCGCCCCCCGGGGAATACCCATACACGCGCGGCATCCACCGCGAGATGTACCGCAAGCGGATCTGGACCATGCGCCAGTTCGCCGGCTTCGGATCCGCCGACCAGACCAACCAGCGCTTCAAGTACCTGCTCGAGCACGGCCAGACCGGGCTGAGCACGGCGTTCGACCTGCCCACGCTGATGGGCCGCGACAGCGACGATCCGCTCGCGCTGGGTGAGGTCGGCCGCTGCGGTGTCGCGATCTCGTCGCTGGACGACATGCGCCGGCTGTTCGACGGCATTGCGCTCGACCAGGTCTCCACCAGCATGACCATCAACGCGCCGGCGGCCATCCTGCTGGCGTTCTACATCGCGGTGGCCCAGGAACGCGGCATCGGCGCCGACCAGCTCCGCGGCACGCTGCAGAACGACATCCTCAAGGAATTCCACGCCCAGAACGAGTACGTGTTTCCCCCGCGCCCCAGCGTCAAGCTGGTCATCGACACCATCGAGTACGGCGCCCAGCACATGCCGCTGTGGAACACCGTGTCGATCAGCGGGTACCACATCCGCGAGGCGGGCGCGTCCGCGGTCGAGGAGATGGCCTTCACGCTCGCCGACGGCATGTGCTACACGGAGGAATCGCTGGCCCGCGGGCTCGACGTCGACGAGTTCGCCAAGCGGCTCAGCTTCTTCTTCGACGTGCACAACGACTTCTTCGAGGAGATCGCCAAGTTCCGCGCTGCCCGCCGCATCTGGGCGAGAACCATGCGGCACAAGTACCAGGCGCAGCATGAGCGGAGCTGGTGGCTGCGCTGCCACGCCCAGACCGCCGGCGTGACGCTCACCGAGCAGCAGCCGCTCAACAACGTCGTCCGCGTCGCCTACCAGGCCATGGCGGCTGTTCTGGGCGGAACCCAGTCGCTGCACACCAACAGCATGGACGAGACGCTCGCCCTGCCCACCGAGCAGGCCGTCAAGGTCGCCCTGCGCACCCAGCAGATCCTCGCCCACGAGACGAACGTCACCCAGGTCGCCGACCCGCTGGGCGGAAGCTGGTTCATCGAAAAACTGACCGACGAGGTCGAACGCGAGGCCGACGCGATCTTCCGCGAGATCGACGCGCTCGGCGGCGTGATCCCGGCGATCGAGCAGGGCTACTTCCGCCGGCGCATCGCCGAGACCGCCATGCGGCAGAACAACGCGTTCGACAACGGCGAGGCGGTCGTGGTCGGCGTCAACAAGTTCGTGGACGACGATTACGTGCGCGTGCCGATCCTCAAGATCGACCCCGCGGTGGAGAAACAGCAGGTCGCCCGGCTGGCGCAGATGAAAAAGGACCGCGACGTGAAGCGGCACGGCGCCGCGCTCGCCGCGCTCGACCGCGCCGCCCGCGACGGCGAGAACCTGATGCCGCACCTGATCGCCGGCGCCCAGGCGGGCGCGACGGTCGGCGAGATGATGAACACGATGGCCAACGTCTTCGGCCGCTACGACGGCGGCCCGGAGTGGTAATGGAATGATGAACGATGAATGATGAATGATGAATGGGGCCGCTCCGCACCGGCGCGGGCCCATTCATCATTCATCATTCCGCATTCATCATTTCGCTGATCGGTGATGAACAGCATGAGCGAACTCCCCATCCGCATTCTCCTTGCGAAAATCGGCCTCGACGGTCATGACCGCGGCGTGAAGGTTCTGGCGCGGTCGTTTCGGGACGCCGGGTTTGACGTGATCTACACCGGGCTTTGGCAGACGGCGCAGAGTTCGATGCTCGCGGCGCTGCAGGAGGACATCGACGTCGTGGGCGTGAGCCTGCTCTCCGCGGCCCACCTCACCGTCATGCCCGAGGTGCTGCGCTGGCGTAAAGAACTCGGCATCGAGGACGTCCCCGTCGTGCTCGGCGGGATCGTGCCCGAGGACGAGCACCAGCAACTGCTGGACATGGGCTGTGCAGCCGTGTTCAACCCCGGCTCGCCCGTCACCGAAATCATCGCCACGATGAAGAGGCTGGCGGAGCAGCGGCGGCGCATGTCCGCCGCGGAGGCGATCCGCGGATACGACGACCATCAGGACACCGCGCTGGCCCAGCTCCTCACGCACATCGCACGCGGGCAGCTCGACGGGACGTGGACGCCGCCAGCCGGCAAGGCCCGTATCATCGGCGTCACCGGCGCTCCCGGCGTCGGCAAGAGTTCATTCATCGGCCGGCTGGGCAAGGGACTCTGCGCCCGCGGGCACCGCGTCGCCGTGGTCGCGGTCGATCCCTCCAGCCCGGTTCACGGCGGGGCGCTGCTCGGCGACCGCCTGCGGATGATGTGGGGCGAGCCGGAAGAGAATTTCTTCATCCGCTCGCTGTCCAGCGGCAAGGTCTACGGCGGACTCGGGCCGCGCTGCGCGGAGATCGTGCAGGCCTTCAGCGGCTACGGCTTCGACTACGTGCTGGTCGAGTCGGTCGGGGCCGGCCAATCCGACACCGCGATCCACGACATCGTCGAGCGGACGCTGCTGTTGCTCATGCCGGAATCGGGTGACGCGATCCAGTTCTCCAAAGCGGGCATCATGGAAATCGCCGATGCCTTCGTGATCAACAAGTGCGATCTCGCCGGCGCCGACGCGACGGTCGGACAGCTCAAAAGCGCCCTGGAGGGCGATCGCCCCGTGTTCCGCGCCAGCACCGTGCTCAACGAGGGCATCGACGCCGTCGTGGATTGGATCACGCAATAGGTGCACGGCACGGGACGGTGCCTCCGCCGCCGTGTTGGCTGGGCTGGAGGCGCTTTCCGATGCACTCGCACGATGCCTGGATTGGTTCCCCCGACGCGCCCGTTCGCACGCCACGCGTCTCAACGAGTTGACGCGCAGCAGTAACCGTCGCGCGGCCAGAATCCCTTGCCACGCACCGGCTGCGCGGATACAAGGCACGTCCGTCGACAGTGCTCGCGCAGCTACCTCTGGATTCACCTGATGCATGCAAAATCCCAACAGCGCGCCGTAGAACGCAGATATGACCGCCCGATGCCCACACGGCGCATTCAATGTGCCGCACCCGGCTGGAAACTCAGCGTATGCGTCCTGGCGCTCGGTCTGGTCACCGCCCCACTCCGAGCGGCGGACAAGCCCGCTGACGACGCGGCGGAACAGCGCAAGGACGCGGCTGTGCCGCCCGCAGATCCGGCGCAGTGGATCGTCGACTACGCCCTGTCGGTCGGGCAACAGGTCACGTCGCCCCAGCCGCAGGACGCGGAGTACGTGCTGGTCTGGCTGGACGCCGCCGGCCGCATCTCGCCGGGGCTGGCGGACGCGCACCTCTGGCGTTTCGACCTGCTCAACCGGCTCGGGCGCGACGAAGCCGCCCGGGCGGCGCTCGCCGACTACTGCCGGGCGGCGCCGCACGACGTGCACGCAGCCATCCAGCGGCTGGACCTCGACTTCGCCGCCGCGCGGAACGCCGAGGAGCGCCTGGCGCTGTGCACCGACCGCTTGACCGATCCGGACATCTCCGCCGAGTTCGCCAGCGACATCCATCGCCGGCTAGCGGAAATCCACTATGCGCAGGGAGACGCCGACGCGGCCCTGGCGGACGCGCGACGGGCCGTCGAACTCATGCCGCTCAACCTTCCCGCGCAGAAGCTGCTCGCCGAAATCGAGGGCCGCATGGATGACCCGCGGACGCGGGTGCATCTGCTCGTCATGGAGCTCTCGGTCAACCCCGGCTCGATCAGCGCGCGGCGCAAGCTGGCCGACACGCTCGCGTCGGTCGGCATGTCCGAGACGGCGCTGACGTGGTACGCGCACGCCCGCCAGGCTTTTCTTCAAGAATACCCCGAACGGCCGGTCCCGGAGGACCTGGTGCTGGCGGAGGCCGCAGCCCGGGCCGACGCGGACGACGTGGACGGCGCGCTCGGCCTGTGCCGCGATCTGCTGGTGCGGGATCCGGCCAACAGTGCAGCCGCCATGGCGCTGATCGCGATCGCGCGTGACGCAGAGCGCACGGAGACCGCGACGGAGATGCAGGATACGCTGGCGGCGCACCTGCGCGAGCTCGAGGCACACGCGCTCGAAACGCACGATGCCGCCGTGTGCGCCGCGATCGCGGCGTTCAATCTGGATGTCTCCTACGACCCGCACCGGGCGTTGAAGTTCGCGCGGACCGCGGATGCGAGCGCCCCCAGCAACCCGGCGATTCGCGCCCTGCTCGGTCGCGCCCTCGTCGACACCGGTCAGGTGGATGAAGGCATCGCCCTGCTGAAGTCGGTCGCCGGCGCCGACCAGCGCGCGGCGCTGGCGCTGGCCACGGCGCTGCGCTCGCAGCAGCAGGCCGACGCGGCGATCGCGGTTCTGCAGCAGGCCGCGGCCCTGCGCCGCGCGGGTCGTGACTATCGCGGCATTCGCGCCGTCCTGCGGGAATTGCACGCGGACATGCCCAAGCCGCCTGACGTTGACGGCATCCGGGCGCTGCTTGGAAAACTCAATCCCGCCCTGCTCAATTTCTCGGCGAACCCCGCGGACTTCATCCACTACGAATTCCGCCTCCAGCAGCCGTCGGTGCCGCTGAGCGCACCGATCCGGGCGGAGGTTGCCCTGGTGAACAATGCGGATTTCCCGGTATCGGTCGGTTCCGCACGCATGGCCCCGGACCATATCGCCGTCAGCGTGGGCATGGCGAATGCCCCCGACACCGCGCGTCCGGGCTACCTGACCATCGACCTCAATACGTGTTTCCTGCTCGCGCCCGGGGCGCGTTCGTCGCGCGTCGTCGCGCTCGACACAATCGCGGCGCAGGCGCTGATCTACCGCCAGCCTCAGCGCGAACTCGCCCTGGAATTCACCTTCACGCCCGACCCGGTGGTCGCGAACGACGCGCGGATCGTGTGCGGCCTGCCCGGCATCAAGGCGAGTGAGCGCCGGCTGATCCGCCGCGCCGTCAACGCGTCGCCGGAGGGCCAGACCCGCCTGGCGGCGCAGTTGCGCACGGGCAGCGAGCCGGAGCGGCTCGCGGCCATCGACATCATGCTTGCACTGATTTTCGAGCGTCAGGAGGAGACTTCCGGCAAGACGCAACCGTATCCGATGGCCCACGTGGACGTCGACAACCTGAAGCGGCTGCTGCGCGTCGCGCTGCGCGATCGCTCCGCGCTGGTGCGCGCCCGGGCGGCGTGCGCCCTGTCGCTGTTGCCCCTCGATGACGCGGCGGTCGGCGACCTCGCCCCGCTGCTTTCGGATCGCCACTTCCTGCCGCGCCTCTGCGCGTGCGAACTCTTCGCCCGCCAGCAGGGCAAGGTGTTCCTGCCGGTGCTCGAGCGCATGCGGACCGATTCCGACCCGCTCGTGGCGCGGCTCGCCGGTCTTTACCGCGATGCGCTTACGCGCGGCGCAGCGACCCCGACGCCCCGACCGGCGCCGACAGCACAACCGTGAACCCCGTGTGTATGAATGGATGATGTGCGGAGGGAAAATTCAATCGCGCCGCCCGAACGGGCGCGGCGTCAGGCGAGTACGTCGGCGATCACGCGATGCAGCACGGACTCGAGCTTGCCGTTCACATCGTACGTGCCGTTCTGAATCTCGGCGCGAATCCGCGCCACCTTGGCCAGGCGCAAGGCCTGCTGCGACGTGGGCGCGGCCTCGGCGAGCTGCACCGCGGTAGGTGAAAACTCGACCCGGTCAACCGCCGCAGTCTCCGCAACCGCCGCACCGCTGCGCTCCCCTTCGCCGCGGCCCGTCACCCCCGGAGTGGCCGCGAACGGGTAGACCAGCCGTGCACCCTCGAGGTTGTTGATCTCACTCATGACTCTGCGCGTCCTTCACTAGTTGCCGTCGGCAATCCGTTGCCGCCTCACCTGACTGTACGCCGCATATCGGGCCAAGTCAGTAATCTGTGCGCTTCAACTCGGGCACAAGCGCTCGGCGGTGCGGAATGAGCCTGCTCGGTAACCCCCTAACAACCTCGAACCCGAACCATCCGCGTCCGCACCCGCGTGCGAATCTATCGGACTCCCTCATCCGCACTCCTAGTATCGGCAACGGTGTTTTCGGCCCTTGAAGATTTCGGGCCTGTAACCTTCAAAAACCGGAAAATCACACAAGATGTCGGACGTTAACGCGTTACAGAGCCCATATCTTGACATCCGAGACACGGTTTGGATAAATAGGCAAAATTGTATCCAGCGCCACTTTATTGGCACCGAACTTGGTCCCATAAATACCTAACACAATGGCGGCAAAGTGACAGAAAGTCGTCACTCTAAACCCCACGCCGACCTGTCATAGAGGATCGTTTACGTCCGTTCAGGGTGAACCGGCTCGCTCAGCGGGCATCCGGTGCGGGTTGAGTGCCATCGACGGTCTGGTCCGCCTGGAGGCGGACAATCCGCTGTTCCGCCTCCGTGAGGACGGCCCGGCAGCGCTGGATCAACTTCATCCCCTCCTCGTAGCGCTCGATCGACTCCTCCAGACCGATACGCCCCTGCTCGATGTCATCCGCGATGGTCTCCAACCGAGCCAGCGCTTCCTCAAAACTAGGCGGTTTCTTGCTCATAATTGCGTCTTTTCCCACGCCACGCGGCCTGCGTCAATCGAACAGATCGCCCTGCTCCTTGTCGATCACCCGCGAGTGCACGCGTCCGTCCGCAACCTCGGTAATCAGGCGGGCACCCTCCGGAACTTCCGCCACCGTGTGGATGACCCTCCCCGACCGCTCGAGCCGCGTGATCGAAAAGCCGCGCCGCAGCGTTTCCTGATACCCCAGGGCCGAAAGCCGGGCAGCGTCCGCGTCGATCCGCTCCTGCCGCCGTTTCAGCCCCTGGGTCATGGCAAGATGCATCCGACGATGCAGTTCACCGAGGTGCGCGCGGCGCATCGCGATGTCGGCCTGCGGTGACGCTGCCCGCAGACGGCTTGCCTTGGCTTCCAGCCGACGTTCGGACCGCTGGGCTACTGCCGCCAGGGCCCGCTGCGAACGATGCTGCAGCGCCAGCAGACGCCCCTGCTGATCCGCCAGAAAACGCTGGGGCTGAAGCTTCTGGATCAGCGTGGCCAGTTCGTGCGTGCGCAGCATGGCACGGTGCAGGCAACCGTTCGTAGCCGCCTGCAGCCGCCGCGCGAGCTGGCTGCACTGTTCGCGGCGCTCCCGCACCGTCCAGAGGGGATCCGCGAGCGAGCGGCGGCGTGTGGCGGTCGCGAGGCGGGCGTTGGCCAGTTCCAGCCGGTGGCGCAGGGCCCGGGCCAGGCGTGTGCCGCGGAAGGTGAACTCATCGAGGACGTCAGCGGCCCGTGGCGTCGCCAGCTCTGCAGCGGCAGTCGGGGTGGCGGCGCGGACATCGGCGACGAGATCCGCGATCGTGGTGTCGGTTTCGTGCCCGACCGCGCTGATGACCGGTATGCGGCTGGCGAAGATCGCCCGTGCCAGGGTCTCGTCGTTGAAGGCTGCGAGATCCTCGGCTGACCCGCCGCCGCGCCCCACGATCATGACATCGATGCCGCCCAGGGCCTGGCTGCGACGGTTCACGGACTGGATCGCGGACGCCACGGAGCGGGCTGCTGCCGGGCCCTGCACGGTGACGGGATAGAGGTACACGGTTCCGCACGGGTAGCGCCGCGCGAGCGTGTCGAGGATATCGCGGACCGCTGCGCCGGTTGCGCTGGTGATGACCGCGATGCGCTGGGGGAAAGCCGGCAGGGGCTGCTTGTGACGCGACTCGAACAGCCCCTCCTTGCGGAGCTTGTCGCACAACTGGCGGAAAGCCAGTTCGATCGACCCCACGCCGCGCGGTTCGATCCGCCGGGCGTAGAGCTGGTAGCGCCCGGTGCGTTCGAAGACGCTGATGCTGCCGGTGACGATCACGTCCATGCCGTCGCTGGCCTTGAACGGCAGCTTGGCCGCGTCCGAGCGCCACATCACGCACGTCAATTCGCAGGCGTCGTCCTTGAGCGTGAAGTAGACGTGTCCGCTGGAGTGGTACTTGCAGTTGCTCAGTTCGCCGGCGACGTGGACGGTCGGGGGTAGCGCCGCCTCGATGGCGTCCTTGATGGTCCGCGTGATTTCGGCAACGCCGAAGATGTGCCGGTCCGAGCGTTTGGCCGGGGGCGGCGTCCCTGCGCCCCCCACGGCCCGATCGGGGTTGAATGGTTCGCGGGCCATGGCCTCGTTACTGGCTCTGGGAGCCGGGTTGAAGCTCGGTCACGCACATGGAGAGGATCCAGCGCTGGCGGTCGTTCTTGGCGTCGTTGAGTTCGTTCTGGCAGAGCGCCAGGCCTTCCTGCTGGTGTCCGAGCGCGGACATCAGGCGCGCCACCGTGTCGATCACGTTGGCCCGCTCGTCGGGGGACGCGTGCTTCAGCGCGTACTGGGCGTAGTCCAGGCACTCCGGCAGCGGTTTGCCCGAGAGGTAGCCCTCCCAGGCCAGCGCGTGATACGTGTCCGCCGACTTGTCGAAGTCGAGGATGTGCTGCGCCGCGGTCTTCGCAGCCGCCGGCTCTCCAGCGCCCAGCAGGGCCCGGAAGTACTCCGCGGCGGCGGCGACCGCGCGGGCCTTGACCATGTACATCGTTTCGTCGTCGACGTGGTCCGACGATTTGCGCAGTTCATCGGCGGCCTGGCGGCCGTCGCTCAGGATCTGCGCGATGCGGGCGGGCACGTCCTGCGTCTTGACGATCTGGTCGTAGCGCTTCGCCTCGAGCAGCACGGGGAAGAGCGGCAGCGCCAGGGCCCGGGCTGACGGCGACGACGTGCCCTTGGAGGCCACGGCGTCGTAGGTCGCGAGCAGATCGGCGGGATCCTGCGTCACCTGGGCCACGGTGGCGTAGATGGCGGCGTCACCCGGCTTGGGTTGCTGGTCGAGCAGGCGGCGCCGGGCTGCATCGCGCCGCTCGATGAGTTCATCGAGCGTCTTCTCGTCGCTGCCGGCCAGGGAGAGCATCTCCTCGAGCAGGCGTCCGTCGCGGTCCTTGGCAAAATCCGGGTTGTTTGCCGTACCCTCATCGAGACACCAGATGAACTCCTTGCGCGCCGCGTCGTTCTTGCCGTCGCGGGCCAGGGCCGACCCGAGCGCCAAGTGGGCCTCCGGATCATCGGGCTTGTCCTTGACCGCCTGGCGCGCCCGGTCGAGCGCGGTTACGCCCTTGTCGAGATCCTTGGCCAGCGCGCGGAATTCCTGCGCGGTGACGTAGCCCGACTGGCGTTCGAGCACCTTGCCTTTGCCATCGAGAAAGACCAGCGTTGGATAAAACTCAACCTGGAACTTGTCCGCCAGCTTGAGGTCCTTTTCGGCGTCGACCTGGAGCGCCACGGCCTTGTTCGCGAGCCAGCCGCGCACCCACTCGTCCTTGAAGGTCGTGCGGTCGAGCATCTTGCAGGGCCCGCACCACGTCGTGTAGAAGTCGATGAAAACGAGCTTGTGCTCCTTCACCGCGGTGGCGAGCGCCTGCTCGTACGAAGCCGACTGAAACGGCTCTTCGGCGGCGCGGGCTATCGTCGTCACGGCGCCCAGCGCGACCGCCAGAACTGCCCATCGCCGGTAACTGGTTGACTGCATGCTGTCTTTCATCGCGGAATGTCCATCCCTCTACTGATGCCGGTACCCGTGGAACTGAACGCGCCATTCTAGCGGTTCGGGCCGCGTTCGTGAACGGGCGGCGGCGCCTGCGGCTCCTCCACGGGCGGCCCAAACACCTGAACCGGCCGCGGTCGCCCTTCGACGGGTGTATTCGCCCGGTCGGTTCGATTCATGCCGTCGGCTTCACTGCGCTGCAGAATTGCCTGGGCGGTCACGCCGTCATGACGGGCCTGCAACTCGCCCAACAGCATTGTTTCACCTGCGGGCGACCACCCTGTCAGAATATGAAAGGTCTCCCGCCGCGCGAGCACGCGGAATTTTACACGCAGCTCTCCGCCCGGTTCCAGCCAGACCGCGGCAATTCCGCTCGCAGAACGGTAACGGCGATGTGTCGAACCCTGGCGCACGTAGGCCCGCAGCGACTCGGTATTGAGCAGGTAGTTGCGACTCTGCCCGGCGGGCAGACCGGTAAAGACGAAGGAAAGATCGACGCGTTTGCGCGGCGAGCCGGTGGCCCGGACCGGCCCGCGGGCCGCCGCGACGGCGAGGCCCTCTTGGGTTTGCCACCAGTAACAGTCGTCCAGTGTGATGCGCTCGACGAGCGGCCCGGCGTCGGGAACGCTGCGCAGATCCATGTCGACAAGCTGCAGCGTGTTGCGCGTGCAGCCGGCCCCGGCGCCCCAGGCCGCGGCGCCGATGAGCACGATCATCCGCAACTTGCGCGCCAGGATTCGCATCACGGCAGGGGGAACTGGTCGCACAGCGCAGAGACCTCCCCGCGCACGCGCGCCATCACCGCGGCGTCACCCCGGCTGTGGAGCACGGTATCGATCCACCCGGCGATCGTCCTCATCTCCTCGGCCTTCATGCCGCGGGTGGTCACCGCGGGCGTGCCGATGCGCAGGCCGCTGGTGTGGATCGGCTTGCGCTCGTCGAAGGGGATCATGTTCTTGTTGACGATGATGCCGGACGTTTCGAGCCAGCTTTCCGCGTCCTTGCCGGTGACGTCGGGGTAGTTGGCGCGGAGGTCGAGCAGCATGAGGTGGTTGTCGGTCCCGCCGGAGACGATGCGGTTGCCCGCCGCCACGAGGCGCTCGGCGAGCACCTGGGCGTTTTCCAGGATGCGCCCCTGGTACGCCTTGAATTCCGGGGTGAGCGCCTCGCCGAACGCGACGGCCTTGCCCAGCACGACGTGCATGAGCGGACCGCCTTGGGTACCGGGGAAGATGCGCGAATCGATTTTCTTCGCGTAGTCCTCCTTGCACATGATCATGCCGCCGCGCGGACCGCGCAGCGTCTTGTGCGTCGTCGTGGTCACGAAGGCGGACATCGGCACGGGCGACGGGTGCAGCCCCACGGCGACGAGGCCCGCAATGTGGGCGATGTCCGCAAGGTGCAGAGCACCGACTTCGTTCGCAATCTCCGCGAAAGCGTTGAAGTCGATCGTGCGCGGGTACGCGCTCGCGCCCGAGATAATCAGCTTGGGTTTGTGTTCGCGCGCGAGTGCGCGGATGGCGGCGTAGTCGAGGCATTCGCTTTCGCGATCAACACCGTAGGAAACGATGTTGTAGAGCATCCCGCTGATGTTCACCTTGAGCCCGTGCGACAGATGGCCGCCGTGCGCGAGGTCGAGCGACAGGACGGTGTCACCTGGCTCAAGGCACGCCAGATAGACAGCCGTGTTCGCCTGGCTGCCCGAGTGCGGCTGAACGTTGACGTGGTCGCAACCAAAGAGCTGTTTCGCGCGATCGCGGGCCAGATCCTCAGCCGCGTCCATGTTGACGCAGCCGCCGTAGTAGCGTTTGCCGGGATAGCCCTCGGCGTACTTGTTGGTGAAGACCGACCCGACGGCCTCGCGCACCGCCGGCGAAACGTGGTTCTCCGAGGCGATCAGCTCCAGCGTGTCGTGCTGACGCTGCTGCTCGGCCTCCAGAATCGCGAAGGCGGCACGGTCGGTTGCGGCGATGGCGGATGCGGTGGCGGGCACTACGGCGGACATAAGCGCTTCTCCTCGAAAAGGCAGGTGCCGGTTGCACCTGACAGGGATCAGCCCTTATAGCGCTGGAGGGCGCTTTTTGCAACTTGCGCGGCGGGGTCCGCGCGTATGCAGCGGCAACCGGAAGGCAATGCGGCTGATCGGGATCGCCCCCGATCAGCCGCAGTCTCGAGCGGTTGAGCAGCAGCTCCGGCAACGGCCGGCGCGCGGATCAGTTCGGGCCGGTCAGCTCGCCGACAAAGACCCCCACGTCGTAGGCATCAACGTCGCCGTCATTATCGGCATCGGCACAGCCACAGGCGGCGGCGCTGCCGGCAGCGCAAAGCTGAAGCTGATGGTAATCGGTGAGGTCGACGTCGCCGTCGCGGTCAATGTCGGCGCACGAGAGGGCGGCCCCCAACTGGCACCATTCGAAGTTGTCAAGCTGCAGATCCATGAAGCCTGCGCCCGCCGGCGCGTGGAAGGTGCGCGAGCCGGCGCCGAATTCATCCAGGCGTTGCACGTACTCGAACGTCGGAAGGTCGGTGGCGACAACGGCGTCGTCGTGGAGAACGGTCACCCGCTGCGCCCCGAAGTCCACCTCCATTGTCATGCGATGCGCGGCGTTATCCACCGCGACTCCGGTATCGTAACACTGCACGTCACCGCTGCCGTCCCCGACGAGCAGCCAGATGTGGCCGGGGACAGCCCCGTTCGTGCCCAGGTCGCTCACCGTCGAGGTCCAGCGGACGATCACCGCGTTGTTGGCGTCGTTGTAGTCGCCGAGCTGAAAATGCAGGTCGTGCGCCGCGCCGGTCGGCGTGCCGACGATGCGGTAGTCGAAGCTGAGCGTTTCACGCCGGACCAGTGGGTGCGGCGCGGGCCCGAAGAAATTCTCGCTGAACATGAAATTGGGAAATCCATCCGGACTGTTCGCCCCCGCGCCGCGGATGCGCTTGCTTCCGCCGCCGACGACCGGTGGCACCGCCGGAAAGCTCCCGGCCTCCACGCTCCAGCCGCCGTAGACGCTCCAGGCCTCCCCATCGCCGTTCGGATCGACGCCGTCCAGCGAACCCGGCACGTACGCCGCATCCTCAAAGCCGCCCACCGGCGCTTCGAACAACTGGACGCAGCGGTCCGGGCATTCATCGGGCACGCCGTCACCGTTCAGATCGCCTGACTGCCCGGAGAGAATATCACAATAGTCCTCCAGCGCATTGCCATTGCAGTCGTAGTACTCCGGGCGTTCACAGCGGTCCGGCACGCCGTTGGAATCGCAATCGTCAACAGCGCCGCTGGCAATTTCGCATTCGTCGGGTTGTCTATTGGCGTCGCAGTCCGCAGAGGTGTCGCTTGCGATGTCGCAGAAGTCGAGTACGCCGTTAGCGTTGCAGTCATGCCCCGGAAGCTGACATTCATCGATCACGCCGTTCCTGTCGCAGTCGGTGCCTGTTCCACATTCGCCGGGAAAGAGCACACTGCACAGGTCGAAACCGAAAAAGTTGTCGCAACTGAGGTCACATACGTCCGGGACCCCATTGGTATTACATTCGCCGCAGGTGGCGAAGCTCCCCGGGATGCAGCCGTCTTCGCACCCGGCGGCCACCAGCGGATTGCTGAAGTGGGGGTCGTTCCACATCGCGCCTGTCGTATTGAGATCGTGGTAGAACGCGCACTCGTAAGCGCGACAGGCCGGCCCGGCCTCAGGATTCTCGTAGCAGGTCATCTCCCATTCATCGGGGTAGCCGTTATCATTGCAATCGTGCCGATAGCGGCCCCGGATCTCGCAGTCCAGCACTGCCTCGTATTTGCCGCTGAGCACCAGCGGACCGTCTTCTGGTTCATAGATGCGGTCGCTTTCATTACCGCCACCGTAACCATCGGAGAACCACGTGCCTGCCACCACGCCACCGGCGGTCACCGTAGCGCCGCCTAGTGAGGCGTGAATGAGACTGAGACCCGTATCGTCACTCCGCGCGGGGACCGGCACAAAGACACCGCCGCTCAAGGTTCCCAGACGATGGACCGCGACCACACGACCGTCTGTCGGCGTAGACAGGGGGAAAGTTGCGGGCGCGGGCCCGGCCTGCACCGTCCAGCGGAAGAAATCCTGGTTCGAGCCGCTGGTGCCGCCGCAGATCGGGTCCGCGGGATCGTGCGGCCCTAAGTTGACCAACAACCCGCCAAGGTACCCACCATGGATCGCGTTCCCGCACTCGGGTGCGCAGACGTCGCCCGAACAGTAGTGCGCGTCGTACAACTCGAGCAGGTGGTAGCGGTCCGTGCTGCAGTAGATTGCGGTGTTGCCGGTATCGCCGGCGAATGCCGAGACGTAGCTGATTGCGTAGGGCCCTAATGTGGCCAGGTCCCAGACCTGATACCAGTCAGCCGTTCCATAGTATCGCGCGGCCGTCGCTTGAAAAAGCACGAACTCGTCGTCCACGCCGCTCCCCACCGGCGACGGCGCTGCGGTTTGCGCGGACCGCTCCACGCGATACACCGGAACCGCCCGGCCCTCCGGCGTGTAGGCCTGCGTGCCCGTGGCCAGCGCGTCTGCGACATCGGCCGACGCCGCCTCCGCAGCGTCCACCGCGACTGGTCGAGCACGCGTGAACTCTTTCTCGGCTGCGGCCGCGCGGGTGAAACCGGTAGATTCCGCTTGTGCAACCGCGTCGGCTGCGTTGCTGCAGATGATGATGACCGACAGCGTACAGGCTCCCACAGATCGACTCATGACATGCTCTCCTGAGATGCACGCGGGCGGGAGCGACACGTGATAACTCAATTATGCGCGAGCCGGCGCAGGCGGGCAAATGAATTCACAAGGTAGTGGCACCCCAGAAAAGCAACCCGCCCGCTTCTACCCCGGATTCGGGGAGAAACGGGCGGGTTGGGTTAAGGGTAAGTCCTGCCGGGCCCAGCGGCCCGGCAGGGATTGGTCAAAGCAACACTACGGACCGGTGATCAACGACTGGAAGACCTCCAGGTCGCACGTGTCGACCTTGCCGTCGCCGTTGAAGTCGGCACAACCGCACTGCAGGCCGTCCCAGTTGATACCACCCGTGGCGGAACCACGGACGGTACCGGCACCGTCGACACAGCCGCTGTCCGGGCACGCCGGAGGCGTCTGACCCGCACAACGCTGGATCAACTGGAAGTCCTTCGCGTCGCGGTCGCCGTCGTGGTCCATGTCGCCGTTGGCGGCGATCACGACACCACCCGGACCGTCGATGCAGCACTCGTCCGGCTTGCCGTCGTTCGTCAGCGGGCCCGCGAACTCGTCGGCGTCCTGGCTACCACCACTCGCCACGCCGAGCGACAGATCGCGCGAATCGGGCACGTTGTTGTGGTTGCAGTCCGCCTGGCACTCGTCCAGAACGCCGTTGTTGTCGACGTCCGTCGCCGTGCCGCCGAAACCGGCCGAGGCCAGCTCGTTGGCATCGTTACAGCCGTTGCCGTTGCAATCGGCGAAGCCGGCTTCGCACTCGTCGGGGACGCCGTTCGAGTTGAAGTCACACGAACCGCCACCGGCGTAGTACTCACGCAGCGCCAGACGCTGACCCGGCAGATTCGGATCCACGTCGCAGTTGTCCGGAATCAGGTTGCCATTGCAGTCGTTGCCGGCCAGCGAGTTCGGATCCAGGCACGGATCGTTGTTCGCGAGCGGGAATGGCGGGCAGTTGTTGTCGCAGTCCTGACAACGATCGGGAATCATGTCGCCGTTCTGGTCGTGGTTGGGATTCGACGCCAAGAAGACACTGTCCACGATGTTGTCGCCGTCGCAGTCGGTGTACGTGCTGTACTTGAAGTCGTCGAACAGGAACTCGATGTCGTCGTTGACACCGTAGTTGCCGTCCGTCCGGATCCACAACTGGCGATCGCCACCACGCCAACGCAGCGCACCGGCCAGATCGGTGATCTGACTGGTGGTCTCGCCCGTGGTCGCACTACCAATCTGCTTCGCCGTAGCGCCCGGCGTCGGCAGCGTGATGTCCGTCTGGAGCTGAGCCCAGAGCGCACCACCCTGCTGGCCGCTACCGGAGTTGTTGTTGATGCGCAGACCAGCCGCCCACGTGTTGTTGTGGATGTTCGCCGTCACGTTGGAGATCTGGATCGGGTTGGCCAGCTCGTACTGCGGCACACCGGAAGGCGTACCCAGCACGTACACGTTGGATGCACCACCGGCAAGCACGGTGCCCGAGCCCTCATTCGAGTTGAGGCGCGTGACTTCCAGGCCCACGTTACGCGAGGCAATGATGTCACTGATCAGGTTCGGGTTGGCTGGCGGATCGTCGCACATGTCGAGGATTTCGACGAACACGCGACCCCAGTCATTCGTGTTGCTCGGGTCGTTCACCCGCATCTTCCACGACCAGAGCTCGATGTCGGCATCCGTCAACGAGGCCTGACGCGGTCCGAGCACGAAGCCCGTGCCGACGGAGGTCGTCGAGCGACTCTTCACCACGAGGTACTTCGAATTCGTCCCCATGGTGTTGTCGTTGCGGATCTCACCGACAGCGTTCACACCGGTGAAGGCCCACCAGCCGAGCTGGCCCGACACATCGCCCGTGTTGAAGTTGCTGAAGTCGTAGTTGTAGCCGGTGGCCGGCTCGCACACGTCCGGGACGCCGTTTGCCGGCGAGGTGTCGACCAGCGACCCCTGGGCGATTTCGTAGCTGTCGTCCAGGCTGTTGTGGTTGCAGTCGTTGCAGTAGCCCTGGCAAACGTCGAGCTGGTTGTTGTGATCGCGGTCGCGATTCGTCAGCTCGAACACGTCACAGATGCCGTTGCTGTCGCAATCATCCGAAGGCGTGCCGTCCGGCAACTTGTAGATCGAGCAATCCACGTCGCCGCCGGCTGCACACCACTGGAAGTTGTCCAGCTCGAGGTCCATGGTGCCGCTGCCCGCCGGGGCGATGAAGGTGCGTGAACCCGCACCGAACTCGTCCAGACGCAGGACGTTCTCGAACGTCGGCTGATTGCTCGCGATGGCGACGCCGTCCTGCTTGACCGTGACGGTCTGCGAAGCCGGATACAGCTCGATCGCCATGCGGTGCGCGTTGTTGTCCACGGCAACGCCGGTGTCGACGAGGACGGTGTCGTTGCCCGTTCCATCACCGACGATCAGCCAGATGTTGCCCGGGACAGCCCCGTTGGTGCCCAGATCGCTGACGGTCGAGGTCCAGCGGACGATCACCGCGTTGTTGCTGTCGTTGTAGTCGCCGAGCTGGAAGTGCAGGTCGTGCGACGCATTGGTCGGCGAGCCCGTCACGCGATAGTCGAAGCTGAGCCGCTCGAGCGGAGCAACCGAACGCTGCGCGGAGCCGAAGAAGTTCTCGCTGAACAGGAACTGCGGGAAGCCGGCCGGGGAGTTGGCGCCAGCGCCGTTGATGCGCTTGGTGCCGCCACCCACCGCACCGTTCGGCGGATTGGGCGTGAAGCTGCCGGACTCGGTGGTCCAACCGCCGTCACTGTTGCCCCAGGTGTCGCCATCACCATTCGGATCGACTCCGTCCAGCGCGGCGCCCGGGACGTACGCGGCGTCCTCGAAGCCGCCGACCGGCTCCTGGAAGAGCAGGTGGCAGGTTTCGCCGGGGCACTGATCCGGAATGCCGTCGGCATTCTGGTCATTGGCGTTGCCGTACAGGATGTCGCAGTAGTCCTCCACGCCGTTCTGGTTGCAGTCGAACGGGATGGGCCGCACGCAGCGATCCGGCACGCCGTCGGCGTCGCAGTCGGCGACGCTGCCGTCCGCCACCTGGCAGGCATCCGGGATGCCGTCCGGCTGGCAGTCCTGCTCCGTACCGCCGGCGATGTCGCACGCGTCGAGAATGCCGTTGCTGTTGCAGTCGTGGCCGACGATCTGGCAGGCGTCCAGCGCGCCGTTGGCGTCGCAGTCCGACCCGGTGCCGCACGTGCCCGGATAGTCCGTGCTGCAGAGCTGGGTGGTCGCCGGGTTGATGGCACTGCAGCTGATATCGCAGGCGTCCACGATACCGTTGTTGTCGCAGTCGCCCGTAACGCACTCATCGATGATGCCGTTGGTATCGGCATCGACTCCGGCGGGCAAGCAGGCCGTCTCGCAGGCCGCGGTGGTCAACGGGTTGACGAAGAACGGGTTGTTCCAGAAGAAGCCGTTCGTGTCGGTGTCGGCATAGTACTCGCAGGTACCCGCGCCACACGCCGAACCCGCACCCGTGTCGGGGATTGCGTCGCAGATGATCTCGAAGTCATCCGGAATGCCGTTGTTGTTGCAGTCGTTCATGGGGCGACCGCGCATTTCGAAGTCGACAACACCCGGATCGGTACCGCCGGCGAATGCCAGGGGGCCGTCACCGCTGGTGTAGATACGGTCGGTCTCGCTCGCACCCCCGAAGCCGTCCGAGAAGTTGGTGCTGTCGACGCGATTACCGACGCTGTAGGTACCGCCGGTTGCGTCCGTCGCGAAGATGATGCTGATGTTGGTCGTGTCCGTACGTCCCGGCGCGGGGACGAACACGCCGCCGACGACCGTACCCATGCGCATCACGACGGTGACGAGCCCGTCTGCGGGCGCGTACATCCGGAAAATCTGCGGGTCGGCGCCGGCGTCCACGCTGAAGCGGAAGAAGTCGAAGCGACTGGCCGTGCCGCCGCAGACGGACGAAGTCGCGGGGTGCAGGCCCAGGTTGACGATCAAGCCACCCAGGTAGCCGGACTGAACGATCTGACCGCAGTTGGGTGTGCACGTCGTGGGATTGTTCGGAGCGTCACAAAGGTGCGTGTCGTACAGTTCGAACAGGATGTAACGCTCGGTGGTGCAGTACGTGTTTTCCGTGCCGGAATCGCCTGCGTACGCCGACAGGAAGCTGATGGCGTACGGAGTGGGCAGGGTGTTGTTGAGGTCGTACACCTCATACCAGTCCGCGGCACCGTAGTAGGCCGCACCGGTCGACTTGGCCAGCACGGTCTCGTTGGGGCCCGAACGGCCTTCGGGCGCGTCGCTGGCAGCCACCAGGTCGCGATCGACGCGGAATACGGGGACCGTGTTTCCGCCGGGCGTGACCACCTTGCTGTCGGTGGGGACCGCCTCATAGGTCGGTACGTCCGCAAGTGCCGCCTTGCCCTGCTTGACGCGTGCCGGAGCCGCCTGGGTCGACGCGCCGTCCTTGATGATCGCTGGCGTCGCCTTCTTGAATGGCGCATCTTCAGCCATTGCGGTGCTGGCTTGCACCGCCGCGAACATTGCCAACGCGGCAATGAACGACACCCCTGCCCCGAAAATTCGTTTCTTCACGTTACGTTCCTCCAACTGGTCGCACGGCTGTCCCAACGCGATCGCGGGCGCATGAGGGCCAGCGATGGCGCACGAATTCCACTAACGATTTGAGATTCAAAGTTCTGGTTGTACGATGACGCCGATTTAGGGATTGGTGCTCCTTTTCCTTCCCCGCTTCTTTCCTTACGAGTCGCCACGTTCGACGCAAACACAGCGAACGGACAGCGGTGGGCGACGTCCCCGCGGCCCCCGCTCGGCCGCGATGCCCGGCTCAGATTGCCGAACCGGATCCCGACGTCGGCATTTTCCCAACGCTTGACCTTGTCAGCGCCCCTCCCGGACTTCTTGGGCCGCGTCCACGCCCCGGCTCTGCGGCCAAGGGCACAGATCGACCCGGGCACGCAGCATTGGATGTGAATCAGCCAGCCAGGGACCGGCGGCTGTATACGCACGCCCCTGGGTGTTCCCGTCGGTAATCGCGGACCCTCACCACATCCACGGACCATGTTACACCATCCGAACCAACGAAATCAACCCCGACGCTTACCACGACGTGAGCCACCCGCGCCACCACGACACTCGACGCTACCCAGGTGAAATGTCGGTATCTTTTGTCATTGAACTGAGCCCAGGACGCGAAATGGCCGGCGATTCTCCGCTTCGGCAACACCTGCCCGCACCGCGCAGCATCGGCACCCAATCTGCCGTAAACTATTGAAAAGAATCATTTTACGGCTAGAAACACCCTCATTGACGCGCACCAGGCCCCCCTGGGCGCACCAACCAACCCCCCGGCCCGTGCCCCCCCCTGCCAGTCAACCGTGATCGGGGGCAGGCGCCGGTCGGGAAGCACCTCAGGAGCCCCATGGGGGCATCAGACAGGGGTGCGCGGAGCCATCACCCGGCGCGGACAGGTTGCTCGGCGTCTGGTGCGAACTTAGCATGGCGCGGCATGGTGCGTCGCGAGAAGAATGTCCCAAAAACAAGCAGCGGCAAGCGAGGTTGGTACGCAGTCGCTGTCCTGATCGCAGCGGTCGCGATTCTCGCGGTCGCCGCGACGTGGAGGCGGGATGTGTCGCAACAAGGTGGCCCCCCGCCGGGCGCCTACAACGTCATCCTGGTGACGCTGGACACCACGCGTGCCGACTTTCTGGGCTGCTACGGCCGAACGCCCTCTCCGACCCCAACACTCGATCGCCTGGCGCGCGAGGGCGTGACGTTCTCCCGCTGCGAGAGCTGCGCGACCCTCACGCTTCCGTCACACGCCTCGATCATGACGGGAAAATACCCATTCGCCCACGGAGTTCGCCGGAACGGCACGGAGCGACTCGCCGCAGGCAATGTCACCCTGGCGGAGCATCTGCAAGCGCACGGCTACGCCACCAGCGCGGTCGTCGCATCTTTCGTGCTCAACGCGCAGTTTGGAATCGGCCAGGGTTTCGACACGTACCGCGACGTACAACCGGCTGACGTGCAGCCCGGATCCAACCAGGAACGCCCGGGCGATGCCGTCTGCGGAGACGCCGTGGCGCAGTTGCAGGCGCACGCGGGACGTCCGTTCTTTCTGTGGATGCACCTGTACGATGCACACTTTCCCTATGCGGCGCGGCGTGACGCGGACGAAGACGAGCGCAGCGCCTACGCGGACGAAATCGAGTATGACGACGAGCAGGTGCGCAGGCTGCTCGCTGCTCTGGATACGCTCGGCCTGAGCGACAAGACGATCGTCATCGTCGTGGGCGACCACGGTGAAGGGCTGGATGACCATGCCGAGCCCGGGCATGGGTTCTTCGTCTATGAGAGCACCGCGCGGGTGCCCTGTATTGTCCGCGCGCCCGGTCTGGTTGCTTCCGGACAGCGGGTGGCCGAGCGGATGCGGACCGTGGACGTGGCCCCGACCGTTCTCGACCTGCTCGGACTCCCTCCGCTGCCCGCCACGAACGGCAGGAGTTTGCTGCCCGTGATGCGTGGGGAGTCCCGCGAGGGCGTCGCCGCCTACTGCGAGGCGTTGGAGAGCCATACGGTTCTGAACCTGTGCCCGCTGCGCAGCATCGTGGAGGATGAGTGGAAGTACGTGCTCTCGACGCAGCCGGAGCTCTACGATCTCGAGAACGATCCCACTGAACAGCACAACCTGGTGGATGAGGAACCGGAACGCGCGGCTGAATTGCGGAGCAGGTTACGCGCGCTCGTCGCCGCCAGCCCTGGTGCGCCAAGCGACGACGGCCCCGAACTTTCGACTGATGATTTGCGCCGGTTGCAGTCTTTGGGATACGCTGCGACATTGGGCAAGGACGCGTCCGCGGAGGGGTCGGAGCTCGATCACTTGGAGCCGCAAGGCCCGAGTCCGCATCAGCATGCCGAGGAGATTCGCCAGTATCAACTGGCGGTCCGCGCCAAGATGGTGGGGGACTATCCGCGCATGGAGACGCTCCTCAGGCAGGTTCGGAGCCAATTGCCAGGTGCCCCGCACGTCGAAGCCGAACTGGCCACCTCGGTTGCAAAGCAGGGCCGCGTCGCGGAGGCGGCCGGCCTCTACGAGGAGGCACTTCAGGAGGTGGACAAGACCGGGGCCAGCATGATTCGCGCGGCGTACGGCGTGCTGCTCATGCAGATGCGGCGCTGGGATGATGCCGTCACCCAACTTGCCCAGGTGGTGGTGGATCAGCCGAATGACATCACCAGCTTGCACAACCTGGCTCTGGCCCATGCAGCCCTGGGGCATTTCGATGATGCCCGGCAGTACATGACCCAGGCTCTGGGTATCGACCCGAACGACACGCATCTCATGCGGGGCATGGCCACGATCTGCTCGTGGCAAGGCGATGTGCCCGCAGCGATCGAGTGGATCAAGCGTGCGCTGGCCCGCGAGCCCAACAACGCGCAGTTGCAAAACGACCTGCAGGGCCTCCAGCGGCGCCTCTCCCATTCGTGACGGCGGCTGCGCCGTAAACTTAGGGTACTTCGGCTGATCCGTCGGACCCGCGGCGGGCAGTGGCTGAACAATTCGCTCTGCGGATGGTGGCCGCTTTGCGGGCAGTATTCCCCGATATCCCGGTTCGCCGCGTCCACGCCGGCGCGAAGCAGCCCGCTGGCTTCGGCGCCGTGTCGATTGCGGTTTTGTCGGGCGCTGCGCCCTGTTGACGCCCTCTTGGGGCAGGCGTATAAGTCGATCGCGCGTACGTATTGTTTCGTTCAGAGGTTAGCGTTCGCGCACACCGCTGACCGACAGGGGACCCCGCGGCAGCCCGGCCCTCCTTCCGTGCTGAATGGTATGGCCGCCGGGTCCGCGTATCTCCACTCCCGCACAACGGAGCTCACCGACGATGACACAGCCCATCCTGCTTGAACGAATTGACCTCAGGCGGCGCGCCTGGCGCTCGCTCGTTCGCTTCACGCCCGTTGTTGCGCTGGCGCTGCTGTGTGCCGGCTGCCCGACGACCGGGCCGACGGATGGCACGACGCCGGAGGACCCGACGGGCCTGATCCTCAATGTGAACTCCAACATCCGCGTGTCCGGCGATCAGTCGGTCACTATTGTCTACAGTGCGGCGCCAACGGACGCGGTCGTCGACGCCTTCTACATCGAGGTGGACAGCACGGACGCGGATGCCTCGACCGTCGGGCCGCAGGTCGTGTTCGGCAGCAACCTCACCACCGGTGAAAACCAGACCGTGGCGCTCGCGACCGGCCCGCTGCCTCTGGGCATCTACCGTGTCGGCCTCGACATCACCG
Organism: Phycisphaerales bacterium; assembly: GCA_020639115.1. Classification (GTDB taxonomy): domain Bacteria; phylum Planctomycetota; class Phycisphaerae; order UBA1845; family UBA1845; genus JACKHG01. Next base: position 5,123 of record JACKHG010000016.1, on the reverse strand, counting down.
CGAACAGCAAGACGCTGCGCGTGACCAGTCAGGGCACGATCTCGGTGACCACGCTGCCCGATCCGGAATTCACCCAACCGAACCAGTCGATCACCGCCCAGCCGGGCGGCAATATCACGGTTTCGGCCAACGTGGGTGATGCCGAGAACGCCGTGCAGTGGCGGCTCTTCTACATCCAGAAGGACGAGCGCCCGAGCAACACTCCGGACGAGTACGGCACCCAGATCGCGGCGGGATCGGCCAACGTGGCCAGCGCGACGTGGTTCACGGCCGGCGTGCCCCTGGGCGAGTACGAAATTGGTATTTTCGTGACCGATTCCGGGCAGTCGATCGCCGACACCGTGGCATCCGGCAACGCCGACGAGATCCGCGGACCCTTTTTCAACGACTTTGTCGTCACGCTCTCGACGGAGTCGCCCGAGGCGATTCCGCCCTCCGTGGTGGTCACCCAGCCGGCGTCCGATCGCAATGTCCTGGTGGTCAACGAGACCGATCCCGACGAGGGGAACGTGCTGGTCGAGTTCAGCGTGAACGTATTCCAGGGGCCGCCGTCGCAGCAGTTCGTCGACGTGCTGTACGACTTTGACGGCAAGGCCAACACGGGTGACGAGCACATCGTCAGCGCCAACCTGCCGATCACGGCGACGAACGCGGTCTTCCGCGTCGCCTCGATCGATGCCGGCACGACGGCGTTCCTGGCGGTTCGCGCCTCGGACGGCGTGACGAGCCCCGTCACGCAGTACGCGCCGGGCACGGTCCGCCGGGCGACGTTCTCGGAGACGATCCTGGATGTGACCGCTCCGACCACCACCGAACCGTACGCGCCGGGCGACCTCGTGACGGCCCGTTGGACGCTGAACACGCCGGGCGTCACGGACGGAACGATCGCGCTCTACTTCCGGCGGCTGGGCAGCGACGGCGCGCCGATCCACAGCACGCTCGTGGCCGACGACGTCGTGACGAACGGCCTGCCGCTGTCGACGCGCACGTTCACGTTTCCGGCTACCGAATCGGGTCGCTTCCGCATCACCGTTTTCGCCGATCTGGCCAACACGACGCAGGATCTGCAGGGTGACGGCCCAGTCCCGGTGGTGGTGACGTCGCTTCCGCACATCTACTGGCTGGGTGATCTGCTGGCGACGAACAACCCGCTGCGCGGGGCCATCTTCGGCGGCGTGAGCTTCGAGGACAACGCCGGCTCGTCCTTCGCGGGTGGCGAGGACTTCAACGACGACGGCATCGACGACTTCATCATCGTTTCGCGCTACGCCAAGCCGGACGCGATCAATCCCAGCGGTATCGGGATCGGGGAGGCTTATCTCATTCGCGGTTCGAACGCACTCGCCGGCAAGTCCTTCAACCTCAACACGGTCAGCAGCGCCACGCTGCCGGGCATGGTGTTCTCCGGCATCAGCATCACAAATCCCAATGAAAGCGACGAGACCTACGGTATTGCGTCGGTCTTCATCTCCTCTGACGCGGACGGCGACAGCGTGGGTGAAATCTGGTTCGGCATTCCGTTCGCGAATTACAAAGTGACATCGCTCAGTCAGACGCTCGAGCGGGAGGGCATGTTTGTCAACGGCGGCGTCGTCACGGTTTCGAGCCGAAATTCCCGCGTCCGGGGCGACCGCGACACGATCGGCGCCCGCATCCTGCTCGACCAGGTCGGTATGCGGTTCACCGTGAGCGACGTGCGTCCGGAGCCGCGCAACGATGACGGTTCGGAGAATACGGACCAGGCCAGTCTCTGCGACGGCAACACGACCTGGCTCGAGGATCGGTGGCACTATTACGAGGGCGATTGCCCGACCGGCCAGGGCCAGACCACGCTGCCGTTTCGCGGGTGCGTGGACATCAACGACGGCCTCTTTGGTAGCGCCACCGGCGACCCCGGCCCGGAGTCAATGGTCGAGCCGCGTCATGGTTTCTCGCCCGCGTTGGCGAACAACTACCTTGCCCACCGCGAATTCCGCGACGGGCGTCCGGCGTGCCAAGATACCGCCCTGACGCGCGATAACGAGTGCCCGAGCTGTTTCCCCGCCGACGAAACCTCCTGCAATGGCACCTGCGTTCCGTGGGTAGAAGTGGACGAGGCGCCGGCACAGGATCTCGCGTCCCACCGCACCATCGAACCGCTCGACCCTTCTATTGAAGAAAACCAATATTGCAGTGCGGCGGAGGATATGACCGTGCCGGGCACCTCCGGCCCCGGCACGGTGGACATGCCCACCCTTGACCAGGGTGAGAGCTGCACCACGATCCAGGATATCGTCGACGCGACCATCACCAATCCCGCAGCCATCCTCGCCATCGATGACCGACTGATCGATGGCTACCTGGAGAACCGGATCGACGGGCTGGCCCGTTCGCCGGCCTTCACCGGCTTCTATCCGGACGAATACGTGGACAGCGAGAACAACATCCAGCGCAATATGCCCGTCGAGCCGTACGGCATGCGCATCATCGGCCGCCCGCCCACGGGCGACGATTTCGCAGCGACACACGACGATCACCAGCATGAGGAATTCAGCCTGTTCGGCACGTCGATTACGCAGGTGGCGAACACGATGATCATCAGCGCCCCCCAGCGTGACGCCATCGACGGATTCGATGCCGATGACTTCCTTACGCCAGACGAACTGGAAAACGCGGGAATGGGCTACACGTTTGAGAACTACGCCTACTGGCAGGACGTGATCAGCGGTGGTGCGGTCACAATCACGCCGCCCAAACCGCACATGTTCCTCGCGGGCTCCGGCGGCGTAACAGGCTGGAATGGATCCGACGGCCAGGTTCCGCCAGGCAGCAACACACCGCGCTGGGACCTTGCCGTCAACCGTGAGTTCACCGTGTCGAACAACCCGCCGAATATCGTCGGCGGCACCGATGAGAACATCGAGACCATCGTCGATGTGGGTGACTTCAACGGCGATACGCGCCTTGACTTCGCCGTGGGATCGCCCCAGCGCAACAGCGGCGACGGCGCCGTCTACGTCGTCTTCCGCCGGGCCCAGTCGCTCGAGGGCGACTTCATCCTGGAGAAACTGGCGCTCAGCACCACCAACGCCGAGCGCCTCGACGGCATCCTGGTCAACGGCGACAGCGGCTCCGGCGAGCAGTTCGGCCGCGTGCTCGCGTCCGGTGTCGACTTCAACAACGACGGCGTCGGTGACCTGATCGTCGGCAACTCCGAGGCGGATGGCGGCGTCGGCGAAGTGGTCATCATCTTCGCGCAGACGGGGGTGATCACGAGCACCGGAGGCGCCAGCATCGACACGCTGCTCGCCGCACACCAGGCAGCCCGCCTCACCGGCAGCCCGCTCGATGTCGGCAGCGGCTTCGGATTTACCGTCGCCAACGCCGGCGACGTCGACGGCGACGGCAAGGACGACCTGCTGATCGCCGCCCCGTCCGCCACGCCGCGGTTCGATCCCGATCCGTCCGACGCCACCGATCAACTCACCGCGTTCGGCCTCGACCGCGATCGCGACGGGTCCCAGGACGATGTCACCGGACCGCTGGGTCGGCCCGACGGGCAGGTGACGGAGGACGACGACCTGATGCACGCTGGCCTGGTGTACGTCATCCTCAGTTCGACGAACGCAGCCCTCTGGTCGGGAGCGAATGGTGCCTTCGACATCAGCATTGATCAGCTCGGTACGCTGCAACTGCCCGGTTACATCATCGTGGGTCGCGACGGCGTGCGCACGGCCCAAAGCGGCACGGTCATCGACGGCGATTTCCTGGGCGGAGGCAACGCTGCGGACGAACTGCAGGGTGGCAACAGCCTGAAGGCGCCCATCGCGGTCGTGGGTGGCGACCGGGGCCGCGGGCTGGGCCTCGCAGCCTCCGGCGACATCGACGGGGACGGGATCGGGGACTTCCTGCTGGGCGCTCAGCTTGCGGACCCGCGGGTGAATCCTCAGACCGGCGAAGGCATTCGCAATGGCGGCGAGGTCTACCTGATTTTCGGCGGTGCCGACTGATCCTCCGTCTTATGGCTCCGCAGTTTGGCCCATTCCAGCCCCGGCAGCGGCGACGCTGCCGGGGCTTTTTTGCATTCCGGCGGCATCGAGGCTGGACTCGTGGGTCGTGCGCGTATAATGCTCCCTCATATGGCCACTGACGGCGTCTCAACCTGTATCCGCCGGCTCCATCCGGTGGGCGCGCGGCCCCGCATCCGGCCGGCTGTCGTGTGCGCCGCGCTGGGCCTGGGCGCTGCGGTCCTGATGGCTGCCCCGGTGCAGGTGACGCAGGCCTCTCAATCGCAAGCCCGCTCCGTCCGCTGGGCGGCTGACCCCGTCGTGCCGGTTGCCGGTGCGGCGTCGCCGGTACAGGCGGTCGCGGCGCCAGCCCCGGCTCTGCGTGCCCTGCGGCACAGTTCGCCGACGGCCCGCGAAATCACCGTTCCGATGATGCGCCGCGCCGCGCGCACGCGCATCGGCGGCCGCCTCGGCCCGTAAGTTGACGCACGCCACCCTCCGCCCGGACGTTGCTCGGGCTCCCCTTCAGGTACGTCATCAAACTGCATTCGAGTCCACCGGACGCGTCGTCCGGTTTGCGAGACAGATCATGGGTCTACAGGAAGTCATCGCCGACGGGTTGAAGAAGGTCTTCGGCTCGAGAAACGACCGGCTGCTCAAGCGATTGAATGTCATCGCCGACCAGATCGAGGCGCTGGAGCCGGAGGTCAGCGCCCTGACGCCGGAGGCGCTCAAGGCCAAGACGGCTGAGTTCAAGAGCCGCCTCGCGGGCGGCGAGCCCGTACCCAGCGTGCTGCCGGAGGCGTTCGCGGTGCTGCGCGAGGCGTCGCGGCGGGCGCAGAGCCACCGCCACTTTCACTGCCAGCTCATCGGCGGGCAGGTGCTGTTCGAAAACAAGGTGGCGGAAATGCGCACCGGCGAGGGCAAGACGATCGTCTGCCATCTGTCGGCGTACCTGAAGATCTGCGAGGGCAAGCACGTGCACATCGTGACGGTGAACGACTACCTCGTTCGCCGCGACGCCGAGTTTGCCGCGCCGATCTTCGAGTTGCTCGACGCCAAGGTCGGCTACATCCAGTCGCAGATGGACCCCAGCGGGTTCGAGGGGCTGCGCCGCCAGGCGTATGCGTGCGACAT
>JACKHG010000015.1 GCA_020639115.1 Phycisphaerales bacterium | reverse complement strand
GCTCGGCGAACGTGACGAACTGTCGATGAATCTCGGCGCCGAGTTCGTCCGCGTAGTACGCCGTGTTGCCGAACGGCCAGACCGCGCTCACCCGCTCCACCGGTCCGAGCAGTTCCCCCAGCGCCGCGCCCGCCTGCGCCAACAGCGCCACATCGCCGGCCAGCAGCCCGGCAATCAGCACGCCGCGTTCAGGTTCCCGCGCCACACCCATGCCGCCAGTGTACAACGCGGCGCCGGCCGACGATACCGCCAACGCGGGAGGGCATCAGCCGTCACCCTTCCTGGCGGGCTTCGGCGTCCCTGCAGTCATTTGGGCTGTGTGCGGCTGACATTCGCCGCGTAGCAGTGGCTGGGGAAGTCCGATCCTGGCGTGTGGGCTTGTTCCGTATCCGCCGGATGCGGTAAAATGCATGCCCTGATCCGTGGCCGCTCGGCCACCGGGAGGTGCCACATGCCTCGCTCGCACGTCGTCGTATCCACGATTGTTTTGGTCTTGGCGTTTTCTCCACCGTCCTCTGGCGCGCTCGTTCAGCTCGAATGGTCCGGCGAACCGGGCGTCATCAACAAGACGCTTCAGGTCGGCGAAACGGCTACGATCGACATCCGCTTGGATCTGGTTGCGGGCGAGACGTTTGGGACTGCAATTGATTTTCCACTTGGCGTAGGTAGTTGGTGGGCACCCGACACGACGCCGAATTTCGAAATCACCCATTACGCAGAGAGCGGGGAGTTGTGGCCCGGCGAGGGTTTTCAGAGATGGCACCTTCCACCGCTGCCGCTGTCCCCGGACGATTACAGTCTGAGCGCAGCCACCCTTGCACCGCCCGTCGTTGGTCCTGCAACGGTATACCTCGACCGTTTGGAAATCGTAGCCCTCTCTCCCGGCCACGACGACATCGTGTTCGGCCCCACGTTTCAGGGATACCCGGATTCCTATCTTCTCGGCGCAAATGACGCTGATTGGATCTACGTTGGCGGCTACTCAATTCCTGGTGGGCCCGAAAAGTGGACCTTTGGTGTGGGGCATCCCGGACAGCGTCCGTCCACCCCGCACGGAGCGGGATTGTACGAGAAGCCACTGCGACTCGATGTAGTCCCGGAACCGGGAACACTTACGTTGCTGAGCTTCGGGGTATCTACAGCGATACTTCGCAGACGCCATCGCCGATGACACTGGTGCACAGGCCGGCGGTCAGGCCTGTGCATTGTAACAAATCATGCGGAGCTACCTGAGGAGGTCAGACCATGTCACCAGCCGCTTGCGGTGCGTGCGTTGCGGTCGGCGGGGGGAGCGGCTGCGGAAGACCGGTATTCGCGTGCAGTATCGGTCTTGATCCGCATTCGGCGGGTGCGGTAAAATGCGTGTCATCATCCTCGGCCGTTCGGCCATCGGGAGGTGTGACATGCCTCGTTTCCACGTCGTTGCGTTCGTCGTTTCTCTGATCTTGGGCATTTCGCAGACATCGTCAGGTGCGCTGGTTCAGCTCGAATGGTCCGGCGAGCCGGGCGTCATCAACAAGACGCTGCAGGTCGGCGAGACAGCGACGATTGACATCCGCCTCGATCTCGTTGCAGGCGAGACGTTCGGCTACGCCATTGATTTTCCACTGGGCGTAGGAAGTTGGTGGGAACCTGATCCGACTCCGAATTTCCAGATCACGCGGTATGCAGGCAGTGGCGAGTTGGGGCCGTCGGTATATGATCGATCCGCTGTGCCATCGCTGCCGTTCTTACCGGGAGACTACATTCTGAAAGTCGGGGCAACTGCGGAGGGCCCAGCCACGGTATATCTCGACCGCCTCGACATCGTTGCGTTGTCTGCTGGACACGACGATATTGTATTTGGCCCGACATTTCAGGGGCGGCCGTCGTTTGATCTTTATGATCGGGATTTCATAGACTGGCTCTACGTTGGCGGCTACTCAATTCCCGGTGGGCCCGAAAAGTGGACCTTCGGTGTGGGGCATCCCGGACAGCGTCCGTCCACTCCGCACGGAGCGGGATTGTACGAGAAGCCACTGCGACTCGATGTAGTCCCGGAACCGGGAACACTCGCGTTGCTGAGCTTCGGGGCGTTTGCAGCGCTACTCCGCAGACGCCGCCGACGATAACTGTGGTCCACAGGCCGGCGGTGAGACCGCTCGGCCACTGGGAGGTGCAACATGCCTCGCTCGCACGTCGTCGTATCCACGATCGTTTTGGTCTTGGCAGTTGCCCAACCATCGTCCGGTGCGCTGGTTCAGCTCGAATGGTCCGGCGAACCAGGCGTCATCGGCAAGACGCTTCAGGTCGGCGAGACAGCCACGATCGACATCCGCCTGGATCTCGTAGCGGGTGAGACGTTCGGGGCTGCGATTGACTTTCCGCTCGGCGTGGGAAGTTGGTGGTCGCCTGACCCCGCGCCGAACTTCCAGATCACGGGTATTGCGGCTGACGGCGAGTTGGGGCCCGGGCACGGATATGATCGGTCCGCCATACCACCGTTGCCGGTCCTGCCCGAAGAGTACCTGCTCAAGGTGGGGACGTATGTGCCCACGGTGTCCGGGCCAGCTACGGTATACCTCGATCGACTCGAGATTTCGGCCCTCTCGGCTGGCCATGACGACATTGTGTTTGGCGACACGTTTCAAGGGCGACCCAACTCCGATCTTCTTGGTGCAGATAACCTCGATTGGATCTACGTTGACGGCTACACGCAACCGCTTGCGCCCGAAGTCTGGTCCTTTGGAGTGGGCCACCCGGGAAGGCGTCCATCCACTCCGCACGGCGCTGGATTGAATGAGAAACCACTCCGATTGGATGTAGTCCCGGAGCCCGGAACGCTTGCGTTGCTGAGCTTCGGGGCGTTTGCGTTGCATTTCCGCAAACGCCGGCGACGATAACTGTGGCGCACGGGCAAGCGGTCAGACCTGTGCATCGTGACAAACCAAGCATAGCTACCTGAGGAGGCCAGACCATGTCACCAGTCGCTTGCAGTGCGCGCATTACTCGATGGATCCCAGTGCTGCTGGTCTTTGTAGTGCACCTGGACACACGCAGCGCACGTGCGGATGACTGCAACTCCAACGGTATTCCCGACAGCGTGGATGTCGTCGCTGGGACCAGTTTCGACCTCAATAACAACGCGCTCCCCGACGAGTGCGATCTATCGATCGTCGTCAGCACCAGTGGGCCGACAGACATCTTTAACGTTCCAGATCCAACCCTGGCGGTGGGCACCAATCGAATCGTTGCGACAGTGAATGAATCCATCTTCGTGTACGACAAACTGGGTGGCACGGTCAACTCGAACTTCCTGAACAATCGACAAATCCCAGGCAACCCCGGCTTCTTCGGAGAGATCGGCGCTGGTGCTGACCTCTTCGACCCGCGGACAATCTACGATCAGTACAGCGGTCGTTTCGTGGTCATGATCCTCGAGAATGACGTACTCGCGAACGCGACCTGGATCGACGTTGCTATCTCCAGGTCTTCTGACCCCTCCGATTTGACCACTGCCGGATGGCACAAGTATCGCCTCAACGGCGTCATCGACCATGAAGGCGTGGCCCTGAAAGTGGATTACCCCGGGCTGGGCGTCGATGAGCAGGCCGTGTACATTACCGTCAACCTGATCGGGATGGGGCCCGATGGGACTGGTGTCGGCAGCCTATTGCGGGTCATCGACAGGAAAGCGCTGTTTGCTGATCTGCCCATCCTCCAGCCAGGCGTGCACTATCATGACTTCGTGCTCGAGGGCATCTACATCACCCAGCCGGCACACTGCTTCGGGCCTGCGCCGGCCGCGTACTTTCTTACGTCGAACTGCCCACCTGACGACGATTGCTCCACGAACAGCTTCCAGTTGTTCACGCTCACCGACCCGGTCACCAACCCCACGCTGTGGGAAACCGCCATCAGCGTACCGCCATTTGAGGCGCCGCAATATACGGGAGCGCATGGTCCCAGCAGTATTCCTGACGGCGCTGGCGGCGATATCGACGCGTCGAACGGGGGCCTGGCGAATGCCACTTGGCGCGACGGCAGCCTGTTCACGACGCACACCATCTCGACCAACGGCAAGCGCGTGGTGCGCTGGTACGAGTTTGACACGGCAGCGTGCGCCATCGATCCCGGAAACTGCCTCGTCCAATTTGGCGACGTCGATGCCGGCCTGAGTCCCGGTGGCAATCCCCGCTACACCTTCTTCCCCGCGATTACGCCCAACCGCTGTGACCAAGTAGGCCTGGTCACGGCCCTCTCGTCGGAAGACAGTTATCGGGAGAAACCGGCTTGACCCGAAATCAACGATTCCGATACAATGTGTATCATCGTCCGTGGCCGCTCGGCCACTGGGAGGTGCAACATGCCTCGCTCGCACGTCGTCGTATCCACGATCATTTTCGTCATGTCGTTCTCGCAACAGTCGTCCGGCGCGCTCGTTCAACTCGAATGGTCCGGCGAACCGGGGGTGATCAGCAAGACCTTGCAGGTCGGCGAGACGGCCACGATCGATATCCGCCTGGACATCGTGGCCGGAGAGACATTTGGAATGGCGCTCAACTTCCCTTTGGGCGTAGGGAGTTGGTGGGCGCCAGACGCGGTGCCTGGTTTTCAGATCACCCGATACGCGGACGCTGGCGAATTGAGGCCAGGGCTGATTTATGATCGAGCAGCCATGCCGCCGCTGCCTTTGTTGCCTACAGCGTACGAACTTGACGCGGCGATCTACGTTCCGGCCGTATCAGGTCCGGCTACCATCTATCTTGATCGGCTCGAGATTGTGGCCATGTCTGCAGGTCACGATGACATCGTCTTCGGTCCGACGTTTCAGGGACTGCCAGATTCGTTACTTTTTGGTGCGGATTTGATCGATTGGATCTACGTCGACGGGTACACGCAGCCGGGACATGAGTACTGGACCTATGGCGTGGGGCACCCCGGGCGGCGCCCATTGACACCGCACGGAACAGGCCAGTACGAGCTACCTCTCCAACTCGATGTTGTTCCTGAGCCGGCGACGCTTGCGTTGCTGAGCCTTGGTGCGTTGGTGCTTTGCCCCCGGCATCGTCACGGGTGATGACTCTTCAGCACAGGAGAGCGGTCAGACCTGTGCCCGCGTGACATTTCGACGCTGTATGCTGGTTGAGGAGGCTTGCTATGACTCCGTCCGCCTTCCCTGTGCGCGTTTGTTGTCAGATATCTTGGTTCATTGTCGGCGTTCTACTCCTCCCTGCGGAGTACGCACATGCGGATGACTGCAATTCCAATGGCGTCCCGGACAACCAAGATATTCTCGCCGGCACCAGCTCGGACCTCAACAGCAATTCGGTTCCTGACGAATGTGATCTCGCACTCCTGGTCAGCACGCATGGGCCCAGCGATACGTTTTTTGTTCCCGATCCTACGCTTGCCGTCGGCCCTGCGCATGTCGTCGCGACCGTCAATGAGGCGATCTTCATATACGACAAATCCGGCGGCTTCATCAACTGGAATGTCCTCAACAAGCGAACAGCGGACGTCGTGGGCTTCTTCGAGGAGGTCGGCGCTGGCGCTGATCTGTTCGACCCCCGAACGATCTACGATCAGTACAGCGGACGGTTCGTCGTGATCATCCTCGAAAACGACGAGTTCCCCAATGCGCGATGGATAGATGTCGCCATTTCCAGGTCATCTGACCCCTCCGATCTGACCACGGCTGGTTGGTTCAAGTATCGACTCAATGGCGTTGTCGACCATCAGGGGACGGCTTTGACCGTTGATTACCCCGGACTCGGCGTTGACGAGCATGCCGTGTACATTACTGCCAATCTGGCGGGGATGGGAGGACAGGGCTCCTTCGCGGGGAGCTTGCTGCGCGTCATCGACAAGAAGGCGCTCCTCGCCGACCTGCCTCTCTTGCAGTCGGGCGAGCACTATCACGACTTCGTGCTGGAAGGCGTTTACATCACTCAGCCGGCCCACTGCTTCGGCTTGGCCCCGGCGGCCTACTTTGTTGCGGCGGACTGTCTGCCGGGTGTGGAGTGCTCGGCGAGCAGCCTGCACCTCGTTACGCTTGTTGATCCCTTGGTGAGCCCGTCACCCCAAGAAGCCAATATCAGCGTACCATCGTTCCAAGCGCCACCATACGATGCCTTTGGGGGTCCTACTGATGTCCCGGACGGCGCCGGCGGAACGATCGACGGATCGGACGGCGGGCTGGCGAATGCAACCTGGCGCGGCGGCAGCCTTTTCACGACGCACACCATCTCGACCAACGGCAAGCGCGTGGTGCGCTGGTATGAGTTTGACACGGCAGTGTGCGCCATCGATCCCGAAAACTGCCTGGTCCAGTTCGGGGACATCGATGCGGGTCTGAGTCCCGGCGGTAATCCTCGGTACACCTTCTTCCCTGCGATCACGCCAAACCGCTGCGACCAAATAGGCATGGTCGTGGCCCTCTCTTCCGAAAATGAGTACCCCGGTGTCTACATTACGGGACGAAACCATGACGACGTCATCGGGGCAATGCCGTATCCTCTGGAGTTGAAGGCGGGCGAAGGTAACTACACTGGGTGGCGCTGGGGCGACTTCTTCGGTATTGCGGTGGACCCGCTGGACGGCAAGACCTTCTGGGCCATCGGCGAGTACGCCATCGACTCGGGCTCGTGGGGCACCTGGATCGGCAGTTTCACGGTCAACTCGAACGGTCTGCCGGTTGCGTGCAACGACTGCAACGCCAACGGCGTCGCCGACGACCTGGACATCGGCCAGGGCACCAGCATCGACTGCAACACGAACGGTTTGCCCGACGAGTGCGAGACGGACGCGGAGCGTATGACCGACTGCAACGGCAATGGCATTCCCGACGGGTGCGAGGTGCCGTTGACGTCGCCCGGTGGGCTGTGCGTGGCCGGCTGCGACCCGGACTGCGATGCTAATGGCGTACCCGATGCCTGCGACCTGGACTGCAACTCCAACGGTGTCCCCGACGCCTGCGAACTCGCAGCCGGCACCAGTACCGACTGCAACAACAACGGCGTGCCGGATCAATGCGAACTGGATTGCAACACGAATGGGATACCTGACGACTGCGAACTCGCAAGCGGCCTCAGTCAGGACTGCAACGCCAACGGTCGGCTGGACTTTGAGTGTGATATCCGGAACGCTGTGAGCGCGGACTGCAACGGAAATGCCGTTCCGGACGAGTGCGAGTTCCCGGGAGAGACTGGCGAATACGATCCTGGTAGCGGAGTCCTTCCCGAAAACGCATCGCCAGTGTGGCAGAAGGCTGTGGGAACTGACGCGTCCCTTTCAACTAACGGTCTGCTCCAGATCACGGATGCTAGCGATTCTATGCTTAGTAGTTATCTTCGCAATTTGGGCTTTTCCGATGTTTCTCATTCATCTGCAGTCTATGAATTCTCCGGCCAAGTCATAAGCGCTGCCAACCCTTTGGGCGCAAGGGTTGCCTGGAGCACAGGACTCATGGACGGTCGGAGAGAATTCGAGTTGGCCATCGGCGTCGGCACGATCGGGTTTCTTGCCGAGGCCGATAGCGGTTTCATTCCGGGCTGTTCCGCGGAAGTCAACACAACGGACGCCCTGACGGAATACAAGGTCGTCAAGATCGGCACCGCCCAGGTCCACGTGTATGTGAACGGAGCGTACGCGTTCTCCTGTCCCTATGAGAAGTTCGCCGGCAGGACCCGTATACGGGCGACGCTGCTGAAGACCAGTGCAAGCGGCACGTCCAGCTTCCGCCTGGCGTCCATGCGCTACGCCTTCGGCGCGTCCTCGTTTGAGACAATCGCCCGGGATATCAACAACAACGCACTGCCTGACGATTGCGAGCCGCCGGACTTCGATCTCGACGGGACGGTCGATCTGTACGACTTCGCCGCGTTCCAGTTGTGCCTGGGCACCAACGACCCCGCCTGCCTCGCCGCGTTCGACCGCGCCACCCCACCCGACAACCTCGTGGGCGACGACGACCTGCCCTTCTTCGTCGCGTACCTCGCCGGACCAGCCGCTACCGGCGGGTTGCAGACGCTCCTGGCCGGCGGCGAGGGCGGTGGGTCGCTCATGGCCAGCGCGGCGGGCGGCCCCGCCAGCCTGCTCACCGCCGCCCCGGACAGCCCCGCCGAACCGCTCACCGCCAGCCTCGCCATCGAAGTCCAGCCCGTCGGCGGCGGCGCTGCACTGACCACCCTCGAAGCCGACACCGAGTACGAACTGCACTACACAGCCGGCAACGACGCGATCAACACCATGCTGGTGATGGCCATCTCGTCCAACGCCGTCGCCAGCATCACAGCGGCGGCGGCTGCCCCCACCGGCGACTGGGCCGACGCGGACAACTTCACCTTCACCGACGAACGGTCAGCCGACCCGCCGGCGCCCGCCCCTGGGTACGCCGAGGGCCTCCATCGCTACGGCCTCGTCATGGATGGATTCTGGGGCGAGACCGCGTCAGCCGGTGCCACCGGCTCCCTCTGCCGCATCACCACCGGCGGCGCCGGCGCGCTCACGCTCGACGTCCAACTCATCGGTGACGACACCGGGCAGATCGTGTTGATGTCCGCGACGCAGACCTGGACCGTCGAGTGATCGTTGCTTCCCGCGCTACCCGCTGGTGAACGTCGTTCGGTACGTTGCTTCCCTTCTCCGAGGCGTCGTCGGCGCACTGCGATCCAGCGGAAGCCGTCTATCGTTCGCCCGCCCGCATCGTCGCCGGCCCGCGGTCCCCGAGATGCGACCGGCTTTGGACAGGATTCGCGGTCGCGGTACAATCGCCGCCGGCTTGGCGCGGTCAGCCCGCCGAATCTCTGGACACCCTGCAATTGCGAGGACGCACACCGTGATCGACAAGGTCATCGCCCACATCGAAAAGAACTACGAACCCTACCTCGAGCGCCTGAACGCCTTCCTGCGCATCCCCTGCATCTCGACCGACCCGGCTGCGAAGGCTGCCATGCGCGACGGCGCCGACTGGGTGCTCCGCTTCTTCCACGACGCCGGCATCGATGCGGGCATTCACAAGACCGACGGCCATCCCGCGGTCATCGCCGACACCGGACCCGCCGACGCCGCGGGCCCGACCATCCTGGTGTACGGCCACTACGACGTTCAGCCGGTCGGCGACCCCAAGCTGTGGGAGTCCGGTGCGTTCGATCCCAAGGTGCGGCAGGGCCGCCTCTACGCCCGCGGCTCCGCGGACGACAAGGGCCAGGTCCTCACCCACATGCTCGCGGCTGAGGCGTGGAAGAAGATCGCCGGCAAGCTGCCGATCCGCGTGAAATTCCTCATCGAGGGCGAGGAGGAGATCGGCTCGCCCCACCTCGGCGCCCTGATCGAGAAGGAACGCGAGCGTCTCGCCTGCGACTATGTCTGCCTCTCCGACACCGCCAAGTTCAGCGCCGAGATTCCCGCGATCACCTACGGCACGCGCGGCATGCTGTACAAGGAGATCGTCTACACGGGTGCGCGCAACGACCTGCACAGCGGCACCTTCGGTGGCACTTTCCCCAACCCGGCGACGGAGTTGATCGGGCTCGTGGGCAAGATGAAGGACGCCGACGGCCGCGCGACCATCCCCGGCTTCTACGACGACGTGGACGCCCCGACCGCCAAGGAGCTCGAGTCGCTCAACAGCCTGCCCTTCGACGAGGAGGCGTACCGCGAATCGGTCGGCGCCGGCGGGCTCGCGGGCGAGAAAGGCCACTCGACGATGGAGCGGCGCTGGTTGCGGCCGACGCTCGACGTCAACGGCCTGCTCAGCGGCTTCACCGGCGAGGGTGCGATGACGATCATTCCGTCGCGGGCGATGGCCAAGGTGTCGATGCGGCTGGTGCCCCACCAGGATCCGGCGAAGATCAGCGCCGCGTTCGACCGCTTCGTCGCCGAGCACACCCCCGCGGGTATCCAGCACGAGATCAAGGAGTTCACGAGCTGCGCCGCTTACGTCTGCCCGCTGGAAAACCCCGGCCTGCAGAAGGCCGCTGCCGCGGTCGAGGCCGGCTTCGGCGTGAAGCCCGCGTTCATCCGCGAGGGCGGCTCGCTGCCCATCCTGCCGCTCTTCAAGAAGACCCTGGGCGCCGAGTCGATCATGATGGGCTTCTGCCTGGCGACCTGCAACGCCCACGGCCCCAACGAGTTCATGGTCCTCGACGACTTCAAGGCGGGCATCCGCACGGCTGCGCATCTCATCGCCAAAATGCCGGGCTGATGCGCCTCGCGTCCGCGCGTTTGAATTGAGCCACAAAGTCACCAAGACACGAAGAAAAAAGACTTATTCTTTGTGTCTTGGTGTCTTTGTGGTTGGCTTCTATCGATGGGGCCGCAGGAACCCTAGCGCTAGTCCTCGTTGATCTGCAGCAGCAGGTCGCGGCCGCGGGGCGTGTGCGGCGCGACGTCGCACAGCGCCTGCCAGGCGGCGGACGCGCGGTCGATCAGCCCGAGGTCCTGCAGGGCCAGCGCCAGGTTGGCGCGGAAATCGACGTTGCCCGGGTCGCCGTGCACCGCCTGCTCGAACTGCTCGACCGCGAGCGCGAACTGCCCGCGATCCGAGAAGATCAGCCCGAGCTGGTAGTAGATGTCGATCGTATCGGGGTCGATCGCCAGCGCCCGCTTGAACGCCGCGATCGCCGCGTCCGACTCGCCCGCCTCCAGGTGCGCCAACCCCACCTTGATCAGCGCCTTCACGTAGCTCGGATTGATCGTGAGCGCCTCGTGGAAAGCCCCAATGGCCTCCTCGAGCCGGCCGCGCTGCCGCAGCAGCATGCCCAGGCGGTAGTGCAGGTCGGCGTAGTGCGGGTGCCGGGCCAGCGCCGCCCGGTGCCGGCGGATCTGCTCGTCGATGAGATCGTTCGTCGGGGCGTGCTCCGCGACGGCGGCCGGCGCCGCCGGCGGCGCGAGGTACCGCTCGACCTGCTCGTTGATCGACGCCTTGAGCTGCAGGCGGGCCATCTCGCTGAAGAGCACCGTGCTGTTCGGCTCGACGCCCGCGGCCATCTGCATGGTGTCCGCAGCGTCGTCGGTCCGCCCGGACTGCAATTGGGCAACGCCCAATCCGACGTACGCCGTCACGAGGCGGTCGTTCAGCTCCAGGGCCGTATTGAACTCCGTCGCGGCCTGCATGTACGCGCCGTCGCGCAGGTGGGCGGTGCCCAGCTTGATGTGCGCCTCGAGGTACTCCGGGTTGATCCGCACGGCCTCGGCGTACGCCGCCCGGGCCGCGGGCATGTCGCCCACGCGGGCCCGCAGATCCCCGAGCCGCAGGTGATGGTCGGCGTGCCCCGGGTGCTCGCCGATCATCCGCTCGAGCTGGTCGATCGCCTCCTCGTACTGCCCGGCCTCCGCGAACGCCTCCACCAGGTCGTTGCTGATATCCCAATTCTCGGGATCGATCGTCAGGGCGAACTGGAAACGCTGGATCGCGTCGTCGGGCCGGCCCGCCTGCACGTACAGGCTCGCCAGGCCGAGCTGCAGATCCACGTCGCCCGGATCGTGCCAGCACAGCTCCTCGTACTGGCTGACCGCCGCGGCGTAGTCTCCGTCGCGCAGGCGGATCGCCGCGATCCGCTCGTGCGCGTTCCGCAGGTGCGGCGCCGAACGCAGCGCCGCGCCGTACGCCTCCTCCGCCGCATCCGCGTCGCCGACGCGCTCGCGGCAGAAGCCGATCGCGAACAGGATGGCTGGATCCGACGGCGCCAGCATCAGCGTCGCCTCGAGCCGGTCGAGCGCCTCCCCCGTCCGCCCGCACTCGTCGAGCGCGCACGCCAGTCCGAGTTGTGCGCTGATATCCGCGGCGTCGCGCGCCACCGCGTCCCGGAAATGCTCGAGCGCATCGACCGCGCGATCCTCCATCAGCGCCCGCACCCCGAGCCGCGTGTGGTGGGCGCTCTTGCGCGGATGCGCAGCCGCCAGGCGCTTGAGTCCCTCGGTCGGAATCTCGTCGATATCGATCAGCCGGTCACGAAACGCCGCTGCCAACTCGGCGAGCAACCCGCGACCGACGATTTCCAGCATGTACGACATTCCGCCCCCCAGTTCCCACGCAGATCATGCCGCCAGGGCAGCCAGTGCCTGCCGGGCAGCCGTATAGCCATGGTTCACGCGCAAGGCCTGCTCGTACGCCCACCGCGCCCGCTGCACCTGGCCGTCGTCCCGATAGAGATTCCCCAAGAGATAGTACGCGTCGGCGTACTCCACCCCCAACGCCACCGTCTCCTCCAGCCGCCGCCGCGCGTCCGCACACCGGTCGGTCTGCCCGTACAGGTTTGCCAGCAGAATCAACGCCTGCACGTACCGCGGATCGATATCCACCGCCGACTCCGCCTCCGCGATCGCCTCGTCCGACCGCCCCAACCGCTCCAGCACCCGGCTGCGCAGGTAGTGCAACGCCGCGAACCGCGGACTGCGCCCGATGGCCTGCTGCAGACTCAACGCCAGCAGCTCGAACACCGTCGGCTCCACCTCCTCCGGATCGAGCGCCAAAAACGCCTCGACGAACTCGGGCTCGCGTTCGATCAGCCGGCTCAGGTGCGCCCACGCCTCGTGCTCCAGGATCGTCTCCGCCGTGGGCATCTCCACCGGCAGCGGCCGGTGCAGTCCCGCAGCCTCAGCCGCCTGCGCCGCCTGGGCCAGCAGCAGCGCGATCCGCGCATCGCCCGGCCGCAGCCGCTGGGCATCGTGCAGGTAACGCAACGCCTCGCCGATCTCCCGCCGCGCCGCCTTGGTCAATCCCAACGCCACCAGCGCGTCCGCGTGCTGCTTGTCGATCGTGATCGCCTGCACGAAACGCAGCTCCGCCTCCTCCTCCTGATCCAGCGCCGCGAGCAGCGTCCCCAACTGGAAGTGCAGCTCCGCGCTCTCCGGATGGTCCGCGACGCCCGCGCGCAGCGTCTGCACCGCCTGCGCGGCGTCATCACCCTTCCACTGCGCGAGCGCCAAGCGGACGATGCCCGCGACGTCGCGCGGATGGGCCGCCTGGTGATCCGCCGCCGCCTCCGCCGCCTCGCCCGCACGACCGCTCGCTGCGAGCGCCTGCACCAGATGCGCCGACAGGTCCACGCTCCGCGCGTTCGTGCGCACCGCGGCTGACAGCTCCTTCACCGCCTCGGCGAACACCCCGGCGCTGAGCAGGCACAGCCCCTTGCGCAGACTCCGCTGCGCTGCGAAGTGCGCGCGCACGCTGGCGACGATGTCAGCCGATGCCGCATCCTGCGCCTTGCGTGCCGGTCTGTCGGGCGTGCGTCCCTTCATGGTCTTCACTCCTCGATCGCAGGTTGAATCCGTTCAGCCTCGTAGTGGTGTATCGGCGGGCGGGCGCGTGCGTCTTACCCCCCAAACCGCCGGGATCATGCTGAAAATCGCGGGCGCGCACCCGCCGACCCGCCCCAGCATGCTGTTACGGGGATCCGCGCGATTATCGCCCCGCGGGCAATCACCGCCGCTCGACGATCACACCTACGGAACGATGAACGCGTCGGACGCGACGCCGCGCACGCGGGCCAGCAGCCGAGCTGCGTCCGCATAGGTCGGGAACCGGCCCACCCGCACCACCGACAGGCGACTCGAGCCACGCACCTCGGTCGATATCTCCGCGTTCAGCCCGCGGGCCCGCAGCGCCCCCACCAACTCCTGCGCCGACGACGGCCGGCTGAACGCACCACACTGAATCGCAAAGTAGTTCTCGCCCCACGACTGCTTGACGGCCGCCGTGCCCGCGTGCGGCGAGCCACGAAAATCGTGAATCAGCTCCGCGTACACCCGCCGCGCCGCGTCGAACTGCCCGCTGCGCTGCAGCGCCACCCCGTACTGCAGCATGATCCGGTCCGTCGGCGGAAGATGCGGCAGACGCCCCACCGCCCGGGCGTACATCAGGCTCGCCGTCGGATAGGCGTCCTCGTCAAATGCCAGATTCCCAAGCTGAGCCTCGATCTGGGCACGCAGGTCCGCATCCGGCTTGAGCCGCAGCGCCATGTCCAGGTCCTGCCGCGCCGCGTCGCGCTGCCCGGCGCGGATCCGGCACTGGCTGCGCACGTAGTAGGCCGCGGCGAGTTCCTTCCGCCCCCCGTGCGCCCGGATCACCGGATCGACGAGCTGTTCGGCCCGGCTGTAATGGCCAGCAGCCGCCGCGAGCTGTGCCTCGCCGAGCTGCTGCTGCGCGCGGGCACCCGGCCCGCCGCAACCCGCCATCATCCCCGCCGTGATCCCCAGTCCGGCAAGCATCGTGCCCGCCATCCATCGCGAAACCCGCATGCGCATAGTTCGATCCCTTCCGCGCTCCTCCTGGCGCTTGACGTCCGATCATCGTCGTGGACACCCGCGCCTGCAACCTTTATCCTGCCCGCGTCCGCGGACGCCGTTTTTTCCCGCCGTTACCGCAACCGGAGACGCATCACCATGCTCGTGGAGCTGCTGCTCGACGCGGCCCGGCGCCGCAGCCGGGTCATCGCGGTATCCGACCCCGTCGCGACGCTCAATTACCGCCGCCTGCGCGCGTTCGCCCGCGTGATCCGTGACGAGATCACGCGCCGCACGCAAGCCGAGCGCGTCGGCCTGCTGCTGCCCGCGAGCGGCGCGTTCAGTGGCTGTCTTTTCGGCACGCTCTGGGCCCGCCGCGTCGCGGTCCCGCTCAATTTTTTGCTCTCGCCGGCAGAACTCGCCCGCCTCGTACGCGTGGCTGGGCTCGACACGGTTTTCACCATCCGCCACTTCGCCGAACTCGCCGGAGCGCTGCCCGCGACCACCGTCTTCCTCGAAGACCTCAACATGAAGCGGCGCATCTTTGGGGCGCTGCTCCGCTCCACGCCGCCGCCGCCCACGGTCGACCCCGACGATACAGCCGTCCTCCTCTTCACCTCCGGCACCTCGGCGGAACCCAAGGGCGTCGAACTCACCCAACGCAACCTCACCAGCAACTGCCGCGACTGCATCGAGACCGCGCACATGCAGCCGGACCACAACTTCCTCAACTGCCTGCCGCCGTTTCACATTTTCGGACTGCTCGCCAACGTCATCGCCCCCGTCGCACTCGGCGCCAGCGTCTACTGCGTGCCCCGCTTCCAGCCAGCCGCCGTCGCCCGGGCCGTCCAGGAGCACAAAATCTCCATCCTCATGGCGATTCCCAGCATGTACCGGGCGTTGCTGCGCCTCAAGCCCGAGTTCGACGGGTGCATGCGCAGCGTCTACCTCGCGGTCAGCGGAGGCGAGCCCCTGCCCGACGCGGTCTTCGACGAGTTCCGCGACCGCTTCGGCGTGGAGCTGCTCCAGGGCTACGGCCTCACCGAGACGTCGCCGGTCTGCATGCTGGAAATCCCGGAGGCGCGCAAACGCGGCTCGATCGGCCGCCCGGTCAAGAACGTGCTCGCGCGGATCGTGGACCCCGCGGGCCGCGACGTCCCCGTCGGCGCCGAGGGCGAGATCTGGGTCAAGGGTCCGAACGTGATGAAGGGTTATTTCCAGCGGCCCGACGACACCCGCGCCGCGATCACGCCGGATGGCTGGTTCCGCACGGGCGACGGTGGCTGCGTGGACGCCGACGGCTTCATCACCATCACCGGCCGCCTGAAGGAGCTGATCATCATCGGCGGCGAGAACGTCCACCCGCGCGAGATCGAGGACGTCCTCGAGCAGCACCCCGCGGTCGCCGAGGCAGCGGTCATCGGCGTACCCGACGCCAGCCGCGGCGAGGTCGCCGTCGCCTACGTCATCCCCCTCCCCGACGCCACGGTCACCGAGCTCGAACTCCGCACCCTCGCCCGCCAGCACCTCGCCGGCTACAAGGTCCCCCGCCAGATCCACATCGTCCAGGATCTCCCCCGCAGCCCCATCGGCAAGGTGCTCAAACGCAAGCTCCGCGCGCCGCAAGGGGAGGCGTAGGGTCTTCCCGCCTCTGGTTGAAGCCGGATCGCCGCCCTGCTATGCTCGTCGTTCCCTGGTCGGGAACCGTGGTCCACTTGCGGCGGAAGCTGGCTGCCAACTGTGGCCGCAGCAATTCGCCGCGACGATAGGCTGCCTGCAGGGCGTCATCCCATGGATGCCCAGACGATGACGGTTCGCGAACTGATCTTGTTCGGCAAGCAATACGTTACCCACTATTCCAGCATCACTAGGTTCGCGCCGAAGAGCTACGAGGGCCGCTCTGGGCGAATAGGCGAGATCGGCACGCGCACTGCCAAGTTCATCGACGACGCAGTGCTCAAGCAGGACTGGCGGAGCGATTCCTTCTCACCATCACTCGAACAGGAGCACCAAAATCCGCAGACGCAGTTTCGCAAGCGTCGTCATACATCCCCACTTACCCTGTCGCAATACCAAAAACTCCATCACTCTAAGCAACCCCGCATCCATGAACACCGCCGCAATTGCAGTCGACGTGAGCTGTTTCATGGAGAAGATGCGATAGATTCCCAGCAGGAGGACTTGATCGCCAGACCCAAGAAGCAACTGCATATTTGGCAAATCCTCTATGAGTCCTACGCTGGCAAATGGGAGGTTCTCTGATGCTCGCAAGCATTGCGAAAATAAAAAACCTCGCCGTGTTCCAGGACTTTGACTGGGATCGCTCCGTGAAGGACAGCGACAACACGCCACTCAGGTTCAAGAAACTAAATGTCATATTCGGCCGAAATTACTCTGGGAAGACGACACTGTCACGCATCCTCCGCTCACTCGAAACAGGGACTATTTCAGATAAGTATGGTGCTCCTGAGTATGCGATCGCCCTACAAGACGGCAGCACCATTGTGCACACGTCGGTTACCAATCACCCTCTCGTCGTACGCGTCTTTAACGAAGATTTCGTCCGCGAGAACCTGGCTGTTTTTCACAACGAAGACGACAACATCGCAGCGTTTGCAGTCCTCGGTGAAGACAATGCCGATGTTGTGGACGCATTATCAAAGAAAGAAAGGGAGCTCGGGAGCGAAGGCACTCCGGGCAGTCTTCACGCCGCCGTCGCGATGCGCCAGAAGGCGATGCTCAGCGCGCGCTCCGCTCACGAACGTGCTCAACACTCACTAGAGAATCTCCTAATAGGAAAAGCAAAGGAAATCAAGAACAACACGACAAGATACGAAGACGTCAACTACACGATACGAAAGATACGTCCTGACATAGAAAAGGTGCTGGCCGACACCTACGTATGCCCAACAAAAGCCGACGTCTTGGCTCACGAGCAGGTGTTGAACGAGAGATCAAAACCGGAGATTCCAGAAACGACGCCACCGGCGCTCGCCTGGGACACGCTCCTGGCTCAAGCTACCGACCTGCTGGGCCGCACAATTAAACCAACTGTTCCGCTGCAAACTCTCCTTGATGACGTGCTATTGCAGGAATGGGTGCGACAAGGCAAGATGCTCCACGAGGGCAAACGGATAACTTGTGGATTTTGCGGCAACGCCTTGCCCGCCGACCTATGGGATCGGCTAGATAAGCACTTCAGTGAAGAATCGGAGGCTCTCCGTGTTGCACTCCAGAACTTGATGAAATCTATCGACGAGGAGATTAGCAAGGCAAGCAGTCTCTTGCAGTTTGATTCCAAGTCCTTCTACGATGCCTTCGCTGACCAAGTCGAGGACTTAAAGAAAAACGCCAGGGCCTTCATTGCCGACTATGTTCGCTCACTCAAGAGGCTTCGCGAGAGCGCCGAGCAACGACTGGCGTCTATCTTTTCCCCTATCCCTCTGCCTGACATTAGCGCCCCACAATCCTCGCACAACGAGATCTGCAAGGCGTACGAAACACTCCGCTCCAAGAACAACGCCTTCACGAAATCTCTATCTAAAAGGCAAAGCACTTCACGCCGAGTTTTGCGACAGGCCGAGGTCTCGAGTTTTCTTGCGACGATTGACTATGTGAATAAGCAGAAGGAGGTCAATCGGCTCGAAAATGCCATGAAGGCAAAGGAAGGCGAGTTCGCCGACGCAAAGCAGGCCGTAGCAGATGCAGAGAGAGTGATCGCAGAGCTAAGAAGCAAACTTCGCGACGAACGAAACGGAGCCGAGAAGGTCAATCAGTATCTAAATCACGATTTTGGTCATCGATCACTTCGGTTGGAGGCGATTCCCGCTGATGACGACACCGAAGGGCAATATCGATTTGAAATCAGGCGGGACGCGAAGATAGCGCACCATCTAAGCGAAGGAGAGCGAAGCCTTATCGCGTTTTGCTATTTTTTGGCCCGCTTGGACGACACTGACACATCCGGTAAACCGCTAATCGTCTGGATCGATGATCCGGCTTCCAACTTGGATGACAATCATGCGTTCTTCGTCTATAGCCTCATTAGAACGCACATCGCGGAATCCCCGCGATGCCAGCAGCTAATCATCTCAACGCACAACTTATCGTTCCTAAAATACCTCTACCGCTTGCCTCCAGCTAAGGAGAAGCAGAGGTGCTTCTTGCTGGTTGAGCGGAAGGGGAATAGCAGTAGCATCGTCGCCATGCCCGAGTACCTCAAGCACTATGTCACGGAGTTTCACCATCTGTTTCAGCAGATCTACCGATGCGCAACGGCAGATTTGTCAGCAATTACAGACGCAAATGATTTTTACCATTTCCCCAATAATGTCCGAAGATTTCTTGAGATGTATCTCGTTTTCAAGTATCCAGATCAGGGAGAAGGCCATACAGATAAGATCAGGCGATTTTTCGGTCAGGATGCAGTAACGGCAACTGTCGCGGATCGCGTAAACAACGAAATACTCCATGTACTTGGCCTTTTTGAACGCGTCTCGCTGCCGATGGATCCGCCCTAATGCAAACGGTCGCCAGTGCGTACTGGACCGCTTTGAAGCTTTGACAAGACCAGTACTCGTCCCTGTTGCGAAGCATAGGTGTAGCGGAAGACGTGAAGACCCGCTTCCGCCAACCTCAACAAAGCAGTATCAGGACCATAAACGGACTGGGACGGTGACGGAGTTTGGACGATGTGAATACCGTTCGTCTTTCGCTCGATTCACACCCCGCACGCGCCACTGCACCGCACTCCGTGATGCAGACGCGGTCAGAAATTGAGCGGACTTGCCGATGGCACCTTCTTTGCCGCAGAGCTGTGCAGTGTAGTCGATCGGCGTGTTGCCCTCACGCGCGCGGGGAAGTAATAGCCACGTACCAGCCATTCAGCGTGACGTAGATGTCCCCGCTCGCGCAGTGCCGGCACACCAGCTCAACCAGGGCTGGCTGACCGTTCGCTGGCTGGCTGCTCCCCGGCTTGCCGTTCGCCGGTGCTGCGTAGCGCGCCCTGCTGGCGCTTGCTCCAGGGCTAGCGCCGCCACGCGCTGCCGCTGGCTTCCCACCTTGCTGCCCGGCTCACCCGCTTTGCCCTCCGCACGCCTCGCTTGCCGACGTACCTGCGTGCTTGCAGGCCAACGCGCCCGCCGTTCGGAGCTTTCGACCGTTACAGTCAGTTCGCCAGCCATCGAGCGGGCCGGGCAACCGGTAGCGGGATACGTCACGGCATCTGCCCGCCACCTCGTACGCCGCTTTCTCCATTTCCGGGCGAAGCGGCGTGTGCCAACTGACCAGGAAGTCGGTAGGGGCGGCTTCATCTCCTTCGCATTGATGCGGTACATCCCGTAGTCAGGGGTCTTTCAAGCACAACGTCAGCCGCGAACACGGCATGCCGCATCGCCTCCTCATGAATCGGTCGCAGATCTGAGTCGGCCTTCATCACCTCCAGCAGGTTCGCCCCCGCGGCTCGGTGATGATGCCGTGATCCGAAATCGCCGAGCAGCATAGACAGGCAACCGCCAGACCACTTGCCCTACCTGAGCGCAGGGACATGTCGAGCAACCTCTGGCATGATCATCGAGCAGGTCCAACGGGGTCGCGCTTTGCTTCCGCCTGTTGGATGGGGAGGCCATGCCCTGTTTGCGC
Organism: Phycisphaerales bacterium; assembly: GCA_020639115.1. Lineage (GTDB taxonomy): Bacteria > Planctomycetota > Phycisphaerae > UBA1845 > UBA1845 > JACKHG01. The sequence goes on along the minus strand of JACKHG010000015.1, from coordinate 92,527 downwards.
CCGCGCCGCCCAGAAGCGGATCACTCACCGTGCGGGGTGGTCTGCACCCGACCGCTGATGCTCTTGCTTTCGACGATAGCCATGCCGTAGCGATGGATGATCAGATGGTCGATCTGGGCGGCGTGGCCCTTGTGTGTTCCGTGCGGGTCGTGAAGAGTTGGACGTTCGGACTGGAGCCGAGGAAGTCGCGTTCGAGTAATTACGCCATCGCCGTTCGGCTGCGTCGCCCGCCTCGCCGAACTTGCCCGTGGACTGCAGTCTTCGCTTTGGCGGTCATAGCCCGCCAGTATAGCGTCCACGCGGTGTCACCCAGTCCTCCCGCAGAGCCGAGCCGGCGGCTGCGCTGGACATCATTTCCTCCGCCGAGTCGCGGCGGGCAGCCCTTACGCGCCCCCAGGCGGGGTGTCGCGCATCGGCGTTGGCTGCGGGTATGGTGGCCCCAGCGAAGTGCTGGACATGCCGATCCCGCCGAGAATCAGGAAAACAGGCGCCATGGACCAGGGGCGCGGGATTTCGTCAGGGGTTGCGTTCTGGCTCAATCAACCGCGCTGCGTCCAGGTGGAGACCGGCGTTGATAGCCGCTTTCGGGCTGCCAACGTGAAGGCACGGCGGCCATCACTGGTTCACCGCTTAGGGTGGAGACGGCGCCGAAATATTACTGCACGTTGGGTCTTGGCTGGTGAAACGTTCCTCGGAAGCAGAGCGGCTGATTGCGGAAGCCCTGCGCACCGAAACACCGCCGACCGGCGGCAGGGCGGTCATCCCGTTCGGAGCGCCGCGCGATCGGGGCCTCGAGGAGGACCTCGTTTTTGAAAAGACTGCCGCGATTCGAGCGATCGAGCGCTTGTCGCGAGCGCATCGCCGAACACCGGACCATGTGCTCTATGCAATGGTAGCCGATTGAGGCGGAAACTGCCTCCATTTCCTATTGCGGGGCGGATTGCTGGGTGGTCCCCGAATTGGCAACAAGTGGAATACGTTTGCCAATACCGGCCTCTGTCACAGCCCAATACCCATGATTGGCTTCACAGAGACGCAACGCCGAAGGATCGCATGCTGCGCCGAATCGCTCGGTTCTATCGGCCTTGGGATTATTCAGCGAGGGCGTTTTTGTATGCACTTTTCGATTGTCTGAGCAATGGCCGGGATCCGGAGGAGAATCATTCCACATTGTTATTTGGAAGGCGCGTTGGCACCACGACATGAGTGAACGTAACCGGGACACAGCCAGCGTTGCCGGGAAGATCGTAGGGCGTGCCATGCACGCCTCCCTCGGTTGCCGGAGGCACGCGATCGCAAGAGTGCACCTGGGTTGCGGCGGGCACGGCCCGCCCTACGCGCCCCCCGGCGTGAATTGTCCCCACCGTGGCTTTCGCTGCGGGTATACTCGATGGCCCCTGGCGAGGCGGACTTGCCAGTCCCGCCGAGGATCGGGAAGGCAGGCGCTGCATGGACCAGGGGCGCGAGGCTTCGTCAGGAGTGCGGTTCCTGGCTCAATCAACCGCTGCGTCCAGATGGAGACCGGCGTTGATTGCCGCTTTCGGGCTGCAAACATGAAGCCACGGCGGCCATCACTGGTTCACCGCTTCGGGTGGAGGCGGCTGTGAAGTATTACTACACGTTCCAGGTCTTGGCTGGTGAAACGTTCTCGGAAGCGGAGCGGCTGATTGCGGAAGCCCTGCGCACCGAAACACCGCCGACCGGCGGCAGGGCGATCATCCCGCTGGGAGCGCCACGCGATCGCCAACGCACCGAAGATCTGATCTATGAAAAGACCTTGGCAATCAAGAATGTCGAGCAACTTGTCGCGTCCGCCATCACCAAAGCGCCGGACGATGTGCTCTATCACAGGGGCATAGTCGAACCGGGCAATTGCCTGCACTACCAGCTGCAGGAAGAACTCGACGAGCTGGTGCCGGAACTGGCGCCGAGTTGGGAGTTGTTGGCCAGCACCGGCCTGCTCTGCTCGCCAAGAGTCCATCAGTTGTTGCGGAGGGATGTGCAACCGGACGGTCGGACATTACATGCGACCGCGCGGTTCTTCCGCCCGCGTGACTATTCTGCGAAGGCCTTTCTGTGTGCCCTGTTCGATTGCCTCATGATCGGCCGGGGTAGCGAGGAAGGCGTGGTCATGACGGCGAGGGTGGTCGGCACAACAACATGATCTGATATTGGCGGAACGGACTGGGACGCAGCCAGCTTTGCCGGGAAGATCGTAGGGCGTGCCATGCACGCCTCCCTCGGCCGCCGCAGGCACACAATCGCAGACGTGCACGGAATTGCGGCGGACACGGACCGCCCTGCGAGGCTCCGACCAGACGCCGCGAGCGAAGCGCCGCACTTGCCCAGCCGTCGCAGCGCGCCGTGCGGGCGAATCGGTACGGGAGCGATAAGAACAGGTCATGAACGCGATGAGGTCCAAGCCGTGGTTGTTGATCGTGATAGGCGCCACGATTCTCGCGCTCGCAATTCTGATCGTGACGCCGGTGTTTCTACCTGACGACTGCTTCGGCGGCCGCAATGGACGTACCGCCCTGCGTCTCATGGCGCTGGAGAACTGCGTCCGCTGGTACGTCGCGACCGAGCCACAGCCGCTGGACGAGTCGAGCTGGATGGAGCAGCTCAGACCGTGCGTCGCGTCCAGCCAAATTCAAAATATGGAACTGGATGGCTGGGGCCACAGGGTCGCTGTGCGCATCCGCGAAAGAACCTACTGCGTCTATTCTCTCGGTCCAGACGGCAAGGACGACAGGATGGCGTGCGACGATATGGCTCGCTGCTTCACAATCAATCCAACGGAACGAAACGGAAACCCGGCCAATATCGACGGAGGCTCGTAGGGCGTGCCATGCACGCCTCCCTCGGCGGTCTGACAAACGCGATCCCAGACGTGCACCGGGCCGCGGCGGGCACGGCCCGACCCACGAGAGTATGATGGACCGCGTTCCCCTGAAGGGCTTCGATGAACATGCACGTGTGAACCTAGAACTACCAGAGATTAGCGGAGCATCTTGCGGAGCTGGATCCGACCATCAGCCGATTCGTCGCGGCATGGGTTCTTCAGTCCTGACCGGGTTGGGCGACGGCACCGAATCAATCGATGCAACGAGCCGAATCTCTTCCTGGATCTCCAGATGGACCTCAGTAGGGACGGGGAAGCGTATACTGCGTTCGACCCGTCGCTGCCCTATTCACTGGCAGCCGGCGCGTGGTTCGATTTGGAACGACTCGGTACGGTAAGCATGTCAATTGCTTTCATGGAATCCCCTTCGTCGACTTGCGGGATGCGTTCGAAGATCGATTGACGGCAGCTTTCGAGATGATCAAAGGATGGGACGTGCCCTACTTGCGCCAGTTCGGCGGAAAGGGCTCACTTGGCTGAACCACTAGCGCAGCGGCTTGGGCGCCGCATCATTCCTCCGACGGGTTGCGGCGGGCACGGCCCGACCCACGAGAGTATGATGGACCGCGTCCCCCTGAAGGGCTTCGATGATGAGTACGTTCGAACTTCCCCAGAAGAGGATCTTCAATTCAGCCTTCAAGGAACGGGGCCGTGACGATGTCGTTAAGGTCGATGTCGTTCAGATCGCTGACGGCGATTTGCTCAGGCTCACATTTGATGCCAAGAACTCACCCTGGCGCCAGGGAGTATGGCTAAAAACGGACACGTACCTCGTTGTTGACCAACAGAAATCCCCCAGCGTTCAGCTCTGGCAGGACACTGCACCCGATGAGCTTTTGATAGAATGCCACACGTTGAACGGGTGTCTACACATATATAACATCTGGGATCGAGGCGCGGGCTCCGAATCCCAATCCTGGACCTCTGGCATGCTGGTGGAGGATCTGCCCAACGGAAGGCGTTATCGCTGCAACGACATCGGCTTCGAAACAAACTTCACCAAGCTGATCTTTCGTATTGAGTGGTTGTCAAGAGCGACGTGATATCCATGGCTGTACTGCTTTATGCCAAGTGCGCCTTCCCCCCCCCCCAGCGCCGCGCCCTGGGTGTATCGTTCGTCTGACGAGTCGCGGCGGGCACGGCCCGCCCTGCGCTGACGGGGTTCGATGTGAACACAAGACGAAATTCACCGGGAATGATTGATGACTGAGGACGAAGCGAGACAGGCGATCATCGATACGGCACGCGCCATGCAATCTGGCGACATCGATCTCGTCAGCGGTTGTCGGAAAATCTGCAGTCTGCGCGGGAAGATTCGAACTCTGGACAGGACAATCCTGTTTCCGATCATCGTTTTCGAATCGGATACGGATTATTACCCGACGAATCCGAGCCGTGCGTTGTACAGCAAGTCGCTGCTGGCTCGGATGGACAAGCAGTTGGAGGCGTACATACAGGCGTCCCGATCCGATGTACTGGATGCCTGCCAGACGATCATCGATGCCCTCGGGCCAACCGGCAGTGGGGAATCGTCAAATTGAGCCGATCCGCGGCGGGCACAGCCCGCCCTACGAGACCCCCCGGCCGACATTCGCGCTATTCGCGTCCTTCGCGGTTGCCGAAAACCAACTCACCCGCCGGCGCCGTTCGCCGTACCCTCCGTTAGCTCCTGTTCAAAACCCGCCGTTGCCGTCTCCGCGTTCTCGGCGCCTCCGCGGTTCCGCCGTTTCTCGACCTGCGACCTGCGACCTTCGACCTGCGCCGCCGGCGCCCTATTTATCCCCCTCGTGCAACGCGGTCGCCGTGACGATCCGCTCGATCTCGTCAGCCGACAGGCCCCGCTCCACCAACTGCCGCTTCAACTCGGTCTCCGCCCGCACCTTCTGCACCCGGAACCAGAAGACCGTGATCACCCCCACGATCGGTATCATGCATCCCATCACGACCGCAATCTGCGGCATCTCGAACATCCGCGACCACACAATATCTGCCAGCAACGCAAAGACCCTCCGCTGAAGTACAAGTGACGCCCGGCCCACGACGTGATGAACCAGCCTCGACCCTTATAGCCGTATTCGTACCCCGCGGCACGTTATTTCAACACAGGCCGCAATCCGTAGGGCGTGCCATGCACGCCTCCCTCGGCGCGCGTGGGCCGCACCATGCCTCCGACGAGTCGCGGCGGCCACAGCCCGCCCCACGAGATTCCGGACCGCCGTTCCCACAACCCAAACCCGCCGTTGCCGCCTCCGCGTCCTCAGCCGCTCCGCGGTTCCGCCGTTTCCCCGACCTGCGACCTTCGACCTTTGACCTTTGACCTGCGACCTTCGACCTGCGACCTTCGACAGCCCCCCTCGACCCGTAAATCCCTGTCAGACCAGCAATTACGCGCCGAAACGCCGAAAACTCGGTCACCCCCCACTCCCCTGCCCTGAACCGCAGCACCCCACGCCGCCAGCCACCGCGCGCTGCCCCCGCTGCCTGCCTTGTCACGTTCTCCCGCTCAGGGTACACTGCGGAGCTTCGCAGCCGGGCTGGGCCCGGCTGGCGGCAGGGAGGCGACGCATGGCGGAACTCGACAAGACCCTCCTCGACGTGCTGGTCTGCCCCGAGTCCCACGCCCCGCTCGTGCAGCACGAGGACTGGCTGTACTCGCGGGACCCAGCCACGCGCCGCCGCTACCCGATCCGCGACGGCATCCCCATCATGCTCGTCGACGAGTCGGAAGTGGTCAGCGAGGAAGAACACAGCCGCGTGATGGCGGCAGCAGGTGCGGCGTAGCGGACCTCGCGGTTCGACGCCCCAACGACGGACGAAATCATGAAGCGAGACAGTGGCAAGAAACGCGGCTTCTACACCGCAACCCGTTTCCCCGATCGCAGTGGCAAGGAGTGGGCCGGCCCGGTCGTCGACTACAAGGAGATCGAGCTGCTCCGCAAGTTCCTCACCACCAGCGCCAAGCTCATGTCGCGCAAACGCGCCGGCACCAGCGCCCAGGAGCAGAAAGCCCTCAAGCAGGCCGTCAAGCAGGCCCGCTTCATGGCCCTCCTGCCCTACACCAGCGCCTAAGCCCGACGAAACTGTGCGCGACGCAACCGCACGCAGACCATCGCGCCGTGCTCCGTGACCGGAGCGCGGCGCGTTTTTATGCGCCTCGGCACGCCCACCCTCGAGCGCGTCCCCAATCCACCTGTAGCGTCAAAGTCCGGGCCCGTGCTCGAAGAAAACCGGGGCACGCCGGCTGCACCTGAATTGAGCTCGCTCTATTTCATCAGCAGATAGAGCAGCCAGACCGCTACGCCCACCCCGACCATCGCCAGGATCACCGTAACGGACTGCCCCAGCGCCGCGCGCGGCACATCGCTCATGTCCTCGCAGCGCAGGGTCTTGTAGACGATGCTGATCGCCACGCACAGCGGCGCCAGCAGCAGGAGATGCTGCACGCCCGTCAGCGGGACGGGCGTGGTGAAAATCGCCAGAATCGGGGCCAGTCCGTCCATCACGACGCCGCCTCGCTCACCCGCGTTTGCGGCGGCGGACGCACCCCCACCCGTACGTATTTCGGATCGGTCGCCAGCAGCGCGTCGATAATGATCAGCACGTTGAGCAGGCCCACGACGCTGGTGTAGATCACCGCGACGTCCTCAGCCACGAACCCGGCGTACTTCACGCCGGGCTGGGCCGCCAGCGCCTGCCCCCACGAGATCCCCACGATCGTATGCCCGCCCGCGCAAACCTGCGCGACGAACCACAGCGTCCGCTCCCGCGGCTTGAACGTCGACTGGGCGCCCGCGACAGCCACGCCGCCCCAGAACGTCGCCGTCGTCACGATGATCAACACGAGCCCGCGCTTGCGGTCGCCGTTGATCACGTGCCCCAGACCCGGCACCAACCACGACACCACGCCGGTTGCCAGCACGCGTCCCAGCGATGGCTCGCCCGTCGGTTTCGCCATGAACCCCTCCGCGCTCTACCAGTTGCCGGCTGAACACGGCCCCGCGCCGCCACAACGTCCGCAGCCACCCTGCGGGCTCGGCGCCGGCGCCTCGGCCTTGCCGGCTGCAAAGACGCTGAACTTCCGCTCCACCTGCTTCGCCCCGCACGCGGGGCAGGCGAGCTTCGCGTCGCGCCGGGCCATCGAGGTCATCTCCTCGAACTCGTGCCCGCAGCCGTTGCAATGGTATTCGTAGATCGGCATCGTCTGTCTTCCTGGTCGCCGCCCCCTCGACGCCGCCCGGCGTCTCCGCACCGGACCGGCTGAGTATAGAAACGCCTCCCCCCTGCCGCAAGCACGGCGGATTCCCCGCCCGCGTCCGCATTGACTTCGCCGCGCTCGCGTCGATACTGCAATTCGAGGCGTTTTTCGCGCGGTCGAACGCGCAGTCCGGTCCCATCAGGCGTCCCCGCGATGTCCACGATCGACGGCATCATCAATCTCGACAAGCCGACCGGACTCACGTCGGCCAAGGCGCTCTACCGCGTCCGCGCCATCACCCGCATGAAGAAAAGCGGACACACCGGCACGCTCGATCCCGGCGCCGACGGCGTCCTCGTCCTCTGCGTCGGCAAGGCCACCAAACTCGTCGAACGCGTCATGGATCTCGCCAAGTGCTACCGCGCCCGCGCCCGCCTCGACGTCACCAGCGAGAGCTTCGACAGCGATCGGCCGCATCAGCCCGTGTCCGTGGCGCGCGTGCCCGACCTCGCCGAAGTGTCAGCCGCACTGGCTTCTTTCGAGGGCACGATCGAGCAGGTGCCGCCAGCCGTCAGCGCGCTCAAGGTCGGCGGCGTGCCCGCCTACAAGCTTACCCGCCAGGGTAAGGCGCCGACGCTGGCCGCCCGGCCCGTCAACATCTACTGGACGCACGTCCACGCCTACGCCTGGCCCGAAATCGACTTCGAGGTCGCCGTGGGCCGGGGCACGTACGTGCGGGCGTTGATTCGCGACCTGGGCACGCGTCTGGGCTGCGGTGGCTGCCTCACCGCGCTCACGCGGACCGCGGTCGGCCCGTTTCAGCAGCGTGACGCGTGGTCGCTGGAACGCATGACGACGGCACCGCCCGAAGCGTTTATACTGCCGCTGGCGGAGGCGTTGCCGCTGATCGAGGATCAGCGCGGCGCGATCCCGCCGAAACCCGCAGCTTGACCGGCGCGCACCGCCGCGCCGCCAGCGCCATGGCCGCCACCTCCGACAGCTCGTTCCGCACGCGCCGGCCCGTCGCCGACTGGATCATGCTCCAGCTCGCCCGCGCCCACTCCCAGCGCACGCTGCAGCGCTTCATGCGCGCCGTCCGCGCCGGCCGCCGCGTCCAAGACGAGGTGCTCTTCGCCAAGCTCCGTCGCAACGCGCTGAGCGACTTCGGCCGCGCTTACGGGTTTTCGCAAATCCGCACCTACGCCGAATTCGTCCGCCAGGTGCCCATCCTGCACTACGAGGACCTCGCCCCCTACATCGAACGCGTCAAGAACGGTGACTTCGGCGCGATGTTCGGCCGCAACCAGTCGGTCCGCATGTTTGCGAAAACCAGTGGCACGACCGACCAGCCCAAGTACATCCCGGTCACCGACGCGTTTCTGGCCGAGTACCGCCGCGGTTGGAACGCCTTCGGCGTCAAGGCCATCGGCGATCATCCCGGCAGCTTCCTGCGACCCATCGTCCAGGTCGCGAGCCCCATGGACGAGGAGTTCACCGCGGCGAAGATCCCCTGCGGCGCGATCACCGGTCTGATGGCCGCCACGCAGAAACGCCTCGTGCGCCGCTACTACGTGGTTCCTCCGGAGGTCGCCTACATCCCCGACGCCGACGCCCGCTACTACTGCGTCGTGCGCTTCGCCGTGACCTGCGACCCGGCGTTTTTCATCACCGCCAGCCCCGCGACCCAGCTCCGTCTCGCGCGCACGCTGGACGGCTGTGCGGAGTCGCTGATCCGCGACGTGCGCGATGGCACGCTCGCCGCGAACCTCGACCTTCCCGATGAAACGCGCGCCGCGCTCACCGCGCGGCTCGCCCCCGACGCCGCCTGCGCAGCCCGCCTCGAGTCCATCCGCACGCGCACCGACCGGCTGCTGCCGCGCGACGTCTGGCACCTTGGGTTTCTCGCCAACTGGACGGGCGGCACGATGGGCCTCTACCTGCGCGACTTCCCCGAGTACTTCGGCGACACGCCGGTGCGCGACGTCGGCCTCATCGCCAGCGAGGGGCGCATGTCGATCCCCATCGCCGACGGCACCGCCTCCGGCCTGCTCAACGTGCCCGACAACTTCTACGAGTTCATCCCCGCCGGCGAGTACGGGGCCGACCGCCCCACCGTCCTGCGCGCCCACGAACTCACCGCCGGCGCGGAGTACTTCATCCTCCTCACCACCTCCGCCGGCCTCTACCGCTACGACATCGGCGACCGCGTCCGCGTCACCGACCACCTGGGCGAAACCCCGCTCATCGAATTCCTGCACAAGGGCGTGCACGCGTCCTCGCTCACCGGCGAAAAGCTCACCGAGCAGCAGGCCGTCCTCGCGTTCGGCGCGCTCGGCCCGGATGCCAGCGGCGTGGCACGCACCTTCGTGCTCGCGCCGCAGTGGGGCAACCCGCCGCACTATCGCCTGCACGTCGAGGAGGAGCTTCCGTCGGGCTGCAATCATGCCGCGCTGGCTGCAACCTACGACGCCCGGCTCCAGGCCATCAACATCGAGTACGCCTCGAAGCGCGATTCGGGCCGCCTCGGCGGCGTCGTGGTCAACGTGCTTCCCCGCGGCTTCCTCGCCGAGCGGAACCGCACGATCGCCGCGCGGCAGCGCGCGGCCAACGAACAGTTCAAGCACTGCTACCTGCTCAGCGCAGTCGACGCCGACGCCGCTTTTCCGCTGAGCCCGGAGCCCGAGCTTGAACGCTGAGCCGAACTGCGAGTACCATGCACCCGCGATCGTCGCGGTCGATCGCGTTTCAATCCGGCACCCACGAAGGAGAGGCACATCATGAGACGCCCGAAGATCACGGTCATCGGCGCTGGCAACGTCGGCGCGAGCTGCGCATTCTGGCTCGCCGTCAAGGAAGTCGGCGACATCGTGCTGATCGATATCCCGGAGATGGCCGACAAGACAAAGGGCAAGGCGCTGGATCTGCTCCAGTGCGGGCCCGTCGCCCGCTTCGACTGCCGGATCACCGGCGGGTCCGACTACGTGGCGGCCGCCGGCAGCGACGTCGTCATCGTCACCGCCGGCATCCCCCGCAAGCCGGGCATGAGCCGCGACGACCTCATCCAGACCAACGTCAAGATCGTCGGCAGCGTCAGCGAGCAGATCGCCCGCGTCGCGCCCGAGGCGGTGCTCATCGTCGTCTCCAACCCGCTCGACGCGATGGTCTACACCGCGTGGAAGAAAAGCGGCTTTCCCACCAACCGCGTCGTCGGCCAGGCGGGCTGCCTCGACATCGCCCGCTACCGCACGTTCATCGCCATGGAGCTCGACTGCAGCGTGGAGGACATCACCGCCCTGCTGCTCGGCGGCCACGGCGACGACATGGTGCCGCTGCCGCGCTACACCTCGGTCGCCGGCATCCCGGTGACCCAGCTCATCCCCGAAAAACGCCTCACCGAGATCATCGATCGCGCCAAGGTCGGCGGCGGCGAGATCGTCAAGCTGATGGGCACCAGCGCCTACTACGCGCCCGCAGCCGGCAGCGTCGACATGGCCGAGGCCATCGTCCGCGACAAGCGCCGCATCTTCCCCTGCGCCGCGTACTGCGACCAGGAGTTCGGCGTCGGCGGCTACTTCGTCGGCGTCCCCTGCATGCTCGGGTCCGGCGGCGTGGAGAAGGTGATCGAGATCGACCTCGACGAAGGCGAACGCAAGCTCTTCGACAACAGCGTGGCCCACGTGAAGGAACTCGTCGGCGTCGCCGAGAAGTTCATGGGTTGAGCCGCCCAGTCGTATTAAGTTTTTCCCAACAAACCAACGGGCGTGCCGCGAACACGGCACGCCCGGCTTTTTTTGTCCCGCTTCGGGAAAAGACGCTTGATCCAACCGCCGAGTTGCGCGCCGTCCGGCGCCCTTCACGTACGGATCAGCCCCAGCAACTCGCGGTTGCCCTTGCCGCCCAGCAGCGGGCTCTCGATCACCTCGGCGAGTTCGATGCCGGCCGCCCGGACGCGGTCGCGCATCACCGCCATCACCCCCGCCAGCCGCTCCGCAGGCAGCACACCGCCCCGCAAATCGCTCCGCTCCGCCTCGTAGTGCGGCTTGATCAGCGTGATCACGATTCCGCCCGGCGCCAGCAGGCCCAAGGATACCGGAAGAATCAGGTGCTGCCGCGTCCACGCCACGTCGATCGCCACGAGCCCCACCGGCTCCGGCAGCTTCACGTGCAGCGCGTTGGTCCGTTCCATCACCACGACGCGCGGATCCTTGCGCAGCCGCCACGCCAGCGCCCCGTACCCCGTATCCACGGCGTAGACCCGCGCCGCCTCGCGGCTGAGCAGGCAATCGGTGAAGCCGCCGACATTGCAGCCCAGGTCCGCGCACACCCACCCCCTCGGCTCGACGCCGAACGCGTCGAGGGCGGCTGCCAGCTTCTCTCCTCCGCGTGAAACGAACGGCGTCTCCGCCACGAGCACCTCCCCAAAACGCTCAGAAACGTCTATTGCGATTTCTCAATGGGCCGTCGTACCCCAGCCAGACCTCTCGGGGCCGCTCCGCACCGGCGCACAAAAAACGGGCAGCCCGCGGGCCACCCGTGTATTCACTGTCTTGTCCGCACGCGCCGCCCAATCCGGGCCGCAGCACGTTACGCCTTCTGGGCACGGGCTGCGTTGAGCATCCGCGCCAACCGCGACTTCTTACGCGCCGCGGCGTTCTTGTGCAGCACGCTCGTGGTCGCCGTCTGGTCGATCTGCTTGGTCACCAGGCGAAACTGCTCCTCGGCGCCGGCCACGTCGTTGTGACGCAGGGCGTCCTCGAACTTGCGGATCCGCGTCTTCAACGCCGACTTCCGCGCCACGTTCCGAGCCCGGGCGGCCTGATTCTGTCGATCCCGTTTCTTGGCTGATAGCGAGTGTGCCACGCGCGTCTTCTCCGTACCGTTCTGCCTGCTTCGTCCGCCGTGCCGCTCCGGCCCTTCCGGCTCGTTGCAGCAACGCTGAGCCCCTCAGTCTACTACAACTTCTGCATCCTGTCACGCACGTCGCGGTAGTTGTAGTCGATCTGCAGCAGCTTGCCGAAGACCTCCTTGGCCTCGTCGGGCTTCCCGTCTTCCGCTAAAGCCCTGCCCAGCCAGTAGTTAAGGTCCTTGGCGGTCTCATCCTCGGTCAGCTCGTACTGGCTGATCGCCTCCCGCAGAATGCTCGCCGCCTGGGCGTGGAACCCCTTCTCGTAGAAGCATCGCCCCAGGTAGAGCGAGCAGGCGAACCGCACCTTGGGGTCACCCCGGCCCTGCTGCAGGTAGGGGATCGCGTCGTCGAAACGCCGGCCCTTGAAGAGCCGGATGCCGTAGTCGTACTTGAGCCGCAGGTCGGTCGGGTACTTCGCCACCCGTTCCTTGAAGACGCTCAGCTCGAAACCGAGCTGCCGCCGCAGGAGCTCCTTGAACCGCTCGGCGTCACCCGAGGCCTTGGCGTCGCGGACGTGGCGCCGGATCTGGCGCATCGCAATCTCGTCCGCCCGCAGCTTGAAGCGATAGTTGTCCGTCGCCTTGTACCGCTCGATGAGGATCTGGATCGCCTGCTTCTCGTGGTCGTCCGTCTCATCCTTGCAGAGCATGTCGACGTAATGGATGACCTTCGCCTCGACCGTCGGGTTCGCCTCCATGTCCTGGCGGGCCTTCGCGATCAGCTCGGTCATGCGGTCCGCACTCTGCACGAGGCGATCTTCGTCGTGCCGCCGGGCCTGCTCGTCCGCATCGCTCATGCTGTCCTTGAACGAGTCCGCCGTCTGGTAGTTGCCCTTCAGGATCGTCAGCTTGGTCGAGAGGTTGCGAATGACGTTGTCCAGCTCGCGATTCTTCGGATCGAGCTTCTTCTGAAACGCCAGCGCCTCGATCGCCTGCTCGTAGGCCTTCGCCGCGGATTCCATCTCCCGCCGGGCCTGAAAGCGATCGCCGAGCTCCTCGTACAGCTCCTTGAGCTGAATGACGCGTTTGATGTTCGGCTTCTTCTCAGCCGCCAGCAGGTCGCGGTAGATCGGACCCGACCACATGGCGGTGTCGTCGCAGTGCCCCTTGACCGCGTTGCGGAAGATGCCGCCGGCGTAGTCCGCGTTGCTGGGATCTTGCCCGAACAACCACGCGGCGTTGGTGAGCCCCTTGACCGCGTCCTTCGTGGTCATCGAGTACTTCACCGTGTCCATGCGGCCGGCTTTCTTCCCGCCGGTCTGCCAGCGGGCCACCGCACACCCACGCAGTGGCTGCCAACCCTCGTCCACCGCGTCGGGGTCGAGTTGGAGGCCTTCCACGAAGGACTTGATGGCGTAGTCGTAGTTGCGCTGATCGACGAGCTTGCGGGCCTGCTCAAACCACTTGCGCGCACTCTTGCGCTTGGACTCGGACACCTCGAAGCGTGCGTTCTCGTCCGGTGGCTGTGGCGCCGATTCGTTGGCCATGGAGGCGGTTCGACTCAATGCACTGGCTGGTCGGTGTCCGGCGCGGAGCAGCCACGCCTTGATCAGCCAGTGTCCGAGGCCGATCGCGGCTGCTACCGAACTACCTTAGTCATTGTCAATACGGTCTTTACAGCAACGGACCCTAGATGGTAGCATGCGGGCTGAGGTTGTCAAGATGCGCGCCCTGCGACCCGAGAAACCCAGCATCGGATGGTGGCGCGGCTGGCGGCGTGGTCAGCCCCTGCCCCTCGCCGGGTTGATGGCTTCCGGCGCAATCCTGACCCTGCTGACCGCCTTGCTCCTGGCCCACTGGCGACTAGGCTAGTGCCGGTTGGCGACGCCCACCCGGCGAACGGCTGGGTCGAGAGGAAATCGAGCGGTTGATGATTTCGACTGAGCAGATCGCAAAACTCCGCGTCGTGTCCTACCCGGACCCGATCCTGCGCAAGGTCTGCGCGCCGATCGAGACGTTCGGCCCGCAGTGGCAGCAAATCGCGGAGCGCATGCTCGACCTGATGCACGCCCACCGCGGCGTGGGGCTCGCGGGCCCGCAGGTCGGACTGCCCTGGCGGATCTTCGTGTGGAACCCCACCGGGCAGGAAGAAGATGACCACGTGTTCATCAACCCGGAGCTCAGCCGCCTCTCAGGCCAGGCCGTCGCGGAGGAGGGCTGCCTGTCGATCGAGGGCGTGAACGTCAACGTGCAGCGTGCGGTCACGGCGGATGTCGACGCGCACCTGCCGGACGGTTCGACCGTCAAGCTCCGCGGCGAGGGTCTCGTCGCGCGGATCTGGCAGCACGAAACCGACCATCTGAACGGCCGGCTGATCCTCGACTACATGTCCGCGGCGGACGAGATCGCCAATCGCCGCGCGGTGAAGGACCTCGAGGCGAAGTACAAGGCGCAGCACAAGGGGGCTGCCCGCCGCGCGAAGAAACGCGCCGGACGCTGAGTCCGAGCGTCCGATCCGTCGCGCCGCAGGCGGCATGAGGCGCCCGCTCAAGTGCCCCAGCCGCCCGGCGGCATCATCCTGGATTTCCCGACCTGAGGAGCAACCGTGCGCATCGTCCTCTTCGCCGCCGGCGAATTCGCCATCCCCACCCTCCGCTCGCTCGCCGACCCGGCGCGGCCCGGCCACGAGATCGCTGGCGTCATCACCCAGCCAGACCGCGGCAGCGGCCGGGGCCGCAAGTCCCAGCCCACCCCCGTCCGGCGGATGGCGGAGCAGCTCGGCCTGCCGGTTGTACCCTGCGAGAATGTCAACGCGCCCGAGGCCCGCGCGCACCTGCGCGCGCTCCGCGCCGAGCTGGGACTCGTCATCGCGTTCGGACAGAAGATCGGCGCCGAGGTCCGCGAGCTCTTCCCGCACCAGTGCGTGAACCTGCACGCGTCCATCCTGCCGAAGTACCGCGGGGCAGCCCCGTTCCAGTGGACCGTGCTCAACGGCGACGCGGAGGCCGGCGTCACCGTGTTCCGCCTGGTCGACCGCATGGACGCCGGGCCGGTCTACGTGATCCGGCGCACCGGGCTGCGCGAGGACGAGCGGGCGTGCGAGCTGCACGACCGCCTCGCGATGATCGGCGTGGACGCGGTCCGCGCCACGCTCGACCTGCTCGGGCAGAAGCCCCCCGCGGACCCAACCCCGCAGGACGACTCCCAGGCGACCAAGGCGCCGAAGCTCTCGCGCCAGGACAGCCCCCTGCACTTCGATCAGCCAGCCGCCGCCCTCGTGCGGCGCGTCCACGGTCTTTGGGACTGGCCGGGGGCCAAGTGCCGCTACGTCCCGGCGGAGACCCCGGAGCGCGGCGAAACGGTCACGCTGGCCCTGGCCCGCGTCGGCGACCGAGCCCAGGCGGGTGAGCTGCCGGGCGAGTTGCCGGGCACGATCGACTACCGCCGCTACGTCGCGACGCGCGACGGCTACCTGGAAATCCTCGAGATCAAGCCCGACGGCGCCCGCTTGATGACCTTCCAGGATTTCGTCAACGGCCGCCACGTCCGCCCCGGCGACCGCTTCGAGCCGCTCGCCTGAACACGGACGAACGCCCCGGACAAGCCCGCGAAGGCCCGGATTGGGAATTAAACCACAAAGGCATCAAGACACCAAGAACGGCTTGTCGCCGTCTTGAGCGGTCTGATTGGGCCTCGGTTGTCGTCGTTCGTCCGATTATCTGTCGGCAGATCCGAGACTGATCAAGGTCATCGCCGCACCGCAGAGCCCGACGAAAACTCGGCGACTGTCCTCCCTACATTCGTCAGCTCCCGCAGCCGCATCCTCCAAGCGGTAACAACGCATCGTCGGCTTTGAGTTCGCTGGAGCGTTGGTTGCGGCACAACAGAGGCTGCGGACCGTCTCTCTGCAACGTCCACTGGTAATGTCGGAACGCCCCGCCTACCACATTCCCGCTACGATTCAGAAAAACAAGGCCGGTGCAATCAATCGGCCACGACACCGATTCGTTCGTTCCCTTACGCTCATCTCGAACGGACATCAAGGGAACAGGCGACCAAGAAGTGATTGATCGTACGCCGAAAGTGGGTACTTTCCGAGTTCCTTCTTTTTGTCAGCCAACCAATTCCTGACCGTCTTTCGGTCGTTCAGCGCAAGCAGGCGCCCAGCGAGCATGCCGCGCATATCTAGCACGACTCGTCCAGCTACACTATCCGTTTGCACCCGGATACGATGTTTATAACTACCGGGTACTTCCTTGTAAGCTCTAATTCGCTCAATGAGCCGCACAAGCTCGGACAGTGGATTGACAAACTGCTTCGCCGCGGACCTACGAACCCTTCTGAATTCGCTTATCCCAAAGCTGGCGTACACGACAGACGCGGGCCTAATCAATTCGCGGCGAAGATCTTCCGGCGTTCCGTCGAAACACTGTCGAAGCAATGGAAGCGATCGACGGTCACCATACCGCAGAACCAACAATGGTGCGACCATTGCGCACAGGATTTCTCCGGGCTTACGCCACCTGCCCCTAAGTAGATTGCCAGCAATCGAACGAATTTCCTTCCTTGTTTTCCCAGTGGGTTCGAGAGCAAGAAGTCCCTCGACAAGGCGGAGATTCACGTCACCATAGAGCTGGCGGAAGAAAAGGGGTCGGGAGTCGTTCTTGAGTTAAACCAACGGTCAATTAGGGGCATAACAGGGATTAACGGCTCGAGGGAACGTGGAGCTGCAGGTGTACCACGGCGGAAAACCCAAGGGGCGGAAGTCGTTCGCACGGCATCACGCCTTCGCGCGCCGCCTCCGGGCAACCGACGCGAGACCAAAAAACTAGTAAAACTAGGGACAGTCACCACGTTTTCCGCTTGGCCGACTGGATCGCGGACGCGCGGCGTGCCATCCCAACACGCCGCACAGCCTGCCGCTTGTCGCCCCCGTCATCCCGTCGCCTCCAGACTCCGGACTCCGCCCCCCCTGCCCCCCGTCCGGCTGATCGCCGACCGCCCGCAAGTTTTTCCAAAAGAACTCGCGCATAAACCCGCCAATCGTGAAGCGCCCGCCAAGTGTTAGAAGGTAGTGAACGCGAGCGAGGGAAGGTCCCGCGGCGCCCCATCAGAGCACGGGGCGCAAAGCCCCGTGACCAGCCCCCCAGGCACCAGATGGGCGAAAGAACGATGCAGACGCCAGAATCAGAACAGTTGAGCAAGAGAAAGGTGAGCAGGCGACCGTCAACAACAGATCAGGCGCTCAGGCGAACCTCAAATCGATCCGCCGCAGTTCTCGGCGACCTCCGCGCCTCCGCGGTAGAACGCGGTCGACCAAGCGCCAAGACCGCCCCGGACCGCGCGCAAAAAAAACTCCGCCCCCAAAGCCGTTTGCCAGTTCCACTGCAAACGCGGCGCTACCGCCAACGCGGTTCACCCCGCGCCACGACTCGGAATCGAGGGTCAACATGCGTAAAGCGCCACTGCCAAACGGCTTTGGAGCCACTCAATTGCCTACCGTATTCCACCAATTCCCGAGCCACTCTCAACTCGCCGTTCGCCTCCGCGGTCAATCTCCATCCGGGTCTTGCCATACGCTCCCGGATCGCGCGCAAAAAAACTCCTCCCAAACCCTATTCGCAGCCCCACTGCAACCGCTGGCGCTACCAAAAACAAGGGGGAACCGACCTCACCACCCGAAGAACGATGATCAAGCCACACTGTCAATAGGGTTTGGGGGGCTCTTGAGCGACCTTTGAAATGCTGCCATTCAACGCCAACCGCATTGGAAATCCACAACAGCGCCGACCCGCCGCCGCCAAGCCCAACCCGCCGGCCCTACGCCCACTTGCCCTTGCCGCGCGACACGCTCAGGCGGCCGGGACCGGTACAGATCAGCGCCACGGCTGCCAGCAGGTACAACGCCGGCAACTCAGCCACCCATCCGCCCTGCGCCGTCAGCGACGCCAGCTTCCCGCCGTACGCCAGCCCGATCGCCACGACCATGTTGAACGCCACGACGGCAGCAGCCGGACGCGTCAGCACGCCAACCAGCACCAGCGCCGGCGCCACCACCTCCCCCACGTACGTCCCGTACGCCAGGAACCCCGGCAGATGATGCGCCGTCAGCATCCCGGCGATCGGCCCCACCCCGTGCAGCACCTTGTGCACGCCGTGAAAGAGCAGCAGGCCACCGGCGGCCAGCCGCAACGCCAGCAACCCGACATCCAGCACCCACATCCGGTTGTTCGCAGTACCACCCATCACCCGAGGAGCATAGATCGCCGCACGCCGCCCGCCAGCGACACGCTCCACGCGGATCCGCCCGCCGGCGTACCGATCGACCCCGCCCAACCCGCGAAAACCGCAGCCGCCAGCCACGCATCCTGTCGTTTCTTGTCAGCCCCGGCTGAGAACCCCAGCCGCGGCTATGCACCCTCATGCCCGCACGGTACCTTGTTTCGCCTGTCTGGATGGCGGCGACCCGCCCCTGAAGATTCCTTCACCGACCCGGAAACACGAACCATGACCCGAATTGCCTCCGGCCTTTTCCTCATCGCGTTACTCGGCCTGCTCACCGCACCGGCTGTGGCTGCCACGCACCTCATGCGCTACGCGGACGTGCACGGCGACACCATCGTCTTCACCTACGAGAACGACCTGTGGCTCGTCCCCGCGGACGGCGGCGACGCCCGCCGCATCACCCGCGACAACGGCCGCGAGTACCTCGCCAAGTTCTCGCCCGACGGCAAGCAGATCGCCTTCACCGCCGAGTACGACGGCAACGACGACGTCTACGTCATGCCCGCAACCGGCGGCGAACCGCGACGCCTCACCTTCCACCCAGCCGCCGACCGCGTGCTGGGCTGGCACCCCGACGGCAAACGCATCCTCTTCCGCTCCAACCGCACCTGGCCGCGCCGCGGCGAGGAGATCTACACGATCAGCCTCGACGGCGGCATGCCCGAACGCGTCGCAGTCGACCGCGCGGGCCTCGCGTGCTTCTCGCCCGACGGCACGCAGATCGCCTACAACCGCATCAGCCGCGAGGACCGCACCTGGAAACGCCACCAGGGCGGGACCGCCCAGGACATCTGGGTCGGCAACCTTGAGCGCGGAGATTTCCACAAGGTCACCGACTGGGTCGGAACCGACAACTACCCCATGTGGGCCGGCGACGCGATCTGCTACACCTCCGACCGCAACCACGGCACGCTCAACCTCTTCCGCCAGGACGCCGACGGCACCGTCACCGCCCTCACCGACTACCACGACTACGACGTGAAGTACCCCTCGATGGGCGACGGCCGGATCATCTACCAGTATGGGGAAAAACTCCACATGCTCGACCTGGCCGGCGGCACCGAGCACGAAGTGCCCGTCAACGTGGTCAGCGACCGCGTGCACATGCGTCCGGAGCTGGAGGAGGTCGCCCCCCGCACCGGTTCGTTCGGTCTCTCGCCCGACGGCGAGACGCTGCTGCTCGAGGCCCGCGGCGAGATCCTCACCCTGCCCGTCGAGGATGGTGGTTTCTCCAACGTGACCCACGCGTCGGCCTCGCGCGAGAAGAACGCCGCGTGGTCGCCCGACGGCGAGTGGATCGCCTTCATCTCCGACCGCACCGGCGAGGAGGAGGTCTACCTGGCGGACACCCGCGGCGAGAAGCCCTGGCGCCAGCTCACCTCCAACGGCGACGGCTTCCGCACGCAGCTCGTCTGGTCACCCGACAGCAAGCACCTCGCCTTCTCCGACGTGCGCATGCGCCTCAACCTGCTCGACGTGGACGCGCAGAAGCTCGACGTCATCGACCAGGGCGACTACGACGACGGCTGGGAACGCTGGGGCATCCAGACCTACACCTTCTCCCCCGACAGCCAGTGGATCGCCTACACCAAGCTCGAACGCAGCCTCAACGAGAGCATCTTCCTCTACAACCTCGCGACGCAGAAGCAGGCGCGCGTCACCGGCGAGCTGACCGAGGACTACAGCCCCTCCTTCAGCCCCGACGGCAAGTACCTGTACTTCCTCTCGCTCCGCACGTTCGAGCCCACCATGGGCCGGATCGATCAGAACCACGTCTTCCTCCACATGTGCAAACCGTACCTCGTGCTGCTTGATACCGACGAGATGTCGCCCTTCCGCCCCACCGACCTGGACGACGCGGACGAAAAGGCCCAGGACGATGACGATGGCGACGACGACAAGGCGGACAAGGACGACGACAAGGAGAAGACCAAGCCCGTCGAGATCGACGTGGACGGCCTCGAGCGGCGCATCGTCGAGGTCGAGGGCGTGCCCGCCGGCGACTACTACCGCCTCACCGCGGTCAAGGGCGGCTTCGTCTACCTCGCCGAGCCCGACCTGCAGTTCCTCAAGTACCGCACGGTCGACGACGGCACGACCGACAAGCTCGAGCTCCACAAGTACGACCTCGAGGATAAGAAGGCCGAGAAGCTCATGGACGGCGTGGTCAACTACCACGTGAGCGCCGACGGCAAGAAGCTCGTCTACCGCAGCGGCAAACGCTACGGCGTGGTCAAGGTCGGCAAGGAGGCCAAGGTCGGCGACGGCGAGGTCGATCTCGACGACGTCCGCATCCTCGTCGACCGCGCCGAGGAATTCCTCCAGATCTTCGACGAGGCCTGGCGCATCGAACGCGACTGGTTCTACGACCCCAACATGCACGGCGTCGACTGGCCCGAGATGCGCGAGAAGTACCGGCCGCTGGTCGCGGACTGCGGCAACCGCAGCGACCTCAACTACCTGCTCGGCGAGATGATCGGCGAACTCAACGCGGGCCACACTTACGTCCGCGGCGGCGACGTCGAGCACGACGCCCGCGACATCGCCGTCGGCCTGCTCGGCGCGGACTTCGCGGCTGACGCCGGCGCCGACCGCTACCGCATCGCCCACATCTTCCCAGCCACCCCCGGCGACTCCTCCGAGCGCTCGCCGCTCGACGAGCCCGGCTCGACCGTGCATGAGGGCGACTACCTGATCGCGATCGACGGCGAGGATATCACCACGGGCGACAACGTCTACGCCCGCCTGCAGAACAAGGCCAACGCGTGGGTGACGCTGACGGTGAACGACAAGCCAGCAGCCGATGGCGCCCGCACCTGGCGCACGAAGACGCTGCGCAGCGAGTGGAACCTGCGTTACCGCGATTGGGTCAACCAGAACCGGGCCTACGTCGACCGGGTCTCCGGCGGCACGGTCGGATACGTGCACATTCCCGACATGATGGAGCCGGGCATCATCGAACTCGCCAAGGTCTACTTCCCGCAGTACTACAAGCGGGGCTTCATCATCGACGAACGCTACAACGGCGGCGGCTTCGTCTCCGACATGATCATCGACCGCCTCGAGCGCCGCGTGTGGAGCATGAGCAAGCCGCGCGAGGGCAAGGTCCAGCCCAACCCCGAGCGCTGCTTCCGCGGACCGTGGGTCGTGCTCGTCAACGAGGACACCGGCTCCAGCGGCGAGTGGTTCGCCGAGGCCATCCAGCGCAAGAAGATGGCCCCCATCCTCGGCCGCCGCACCTGGGGCGGCGTCGTGGGCATCGAGCCGCATCAGCCGCTCATCGACGGCGGCGGCATCACCGCACCGCAGTTCGGACCCTACGGCCTCGACTCCACCTGGCCCGTCGAGGGCCACGGCGTCGATCCCGACATCGACGTGCAGAACGAGCCCTACGACGTGCTCCAGGGCCGCGACGCACAGCTCGAGGCGGGCGTGAAGTACGTGCTCGACCACGTGGACGACCCCGCGTACGCGGTGCCGGATATGCCGGAATACCCCATCAAGGCCAAGCCGCGCTAGCGGCTGACCGGCCCCGCGCGCCGGCCCCACGCCCGGGGCCGGCCCGCGGGCGCCCATTGCGAAAACCACCATGGCCCGGCTGCCCGATCTCCAGCGCCCCACGCCCTACCACGAGGGCTTTACCATCGCCCTCTTCGTCATCGCCGGACTCGCCGCGATGATGGCTTACTCCCACCAGATGATCATCGGCCTGACCGCCGGCGACGAAGGCGCCGACGCCATCCGGATCGTCCTGCGTTTCCTGCAGGCGATCGAGGTGATCTACGCCGCCGCGGGCATCGCCGTCGGTTGCCTCCGCGCCTACCGCGCGCCGCTTGCCCGCCCGCTCACCGCCGCGCTGAGCATCCTGCTCATCGTGTGGGTGCCGTTCGGAACCGCCCTGTTCGTCTGGTGGCTCCTCCGCGTGCGCGCCCACGACCGTAGCGTCGCCTGATGACCCGCGCCGGGCGTTACGGGATATGTCCGAATCCTGTCACGACCTCGCGCTTGAATATCCCCCCACCGTCTGGTATTGCTGGACTTCAGGTCGCATTCGCGACCAGTCGGGCGTGGGCCAGTTTCGGAAATAGCCGCAGGCGAGTTCACCGCGCGTTATCGCGCAGCCGGCCTCGCGCCTCTCTTGGCTGTTTCCAGGGCCCGGACAATCGGGAGACAACCATGCATCAACATCGCGCCATCCCCTTTGGAATAACCGCCATCGCCGCCGCCGGCCTGGTCGGCACGCTCGCTGCACCCGCGCCCGCCGACGGACTCGATCGCCGCTGGACGGTAGCAGCGCACGGTGCCTCGATCGGCGCCGTCGCGTTCTCCCCGGACGGGCTGCTCGCCGCCTCGGCGTCGTTGGACGGATCAGCCAAGGTGTGGCGCGTGTCCGACGGCGAACTGGTGCGCACGTTCGCACCGTCCGGCGGATTCGGGCTGCGTGCGGTCGCCTTCGCACCCGACGGCGCCTCGCTGCTCGCGGCGGGCAGCGGCGGCACCTATCGCTGGCGGCTGGCCGACGGCGCACTGCTCGTGCACTACATGAACATGGAGACCGGCTACGGCCTCGCGTTTTCGCCCGACGGTGAGACGCTCGCCGTCGGCGGGACAGTCACCGGCGCGGATGCCGACGTCATGCTCTACCGCTTCGACGACGGCACGCAACTGGCGCGTCTCAAGGGCCAGCACTTTCACTACGTATTCGCGGTGGCGTATTCCCCGGACGGTTCGACGGTCTTCGCAGCCGAGGGCGATCCCTTCTTCGAGAACGATCCCGGCGTCGTCCGCGTCTGGGACGTCGCCACGCAGCAGGACACCCGCGTCCTCGCCGGCCACGCCGGCCGCGTCGCTGCGCTCGCCCTGGCGCCCGACGGGGTCACGCTCGCTTCCGGCAGCGTGGATCAGACGATCCGCCTGTGGAATTCCATCACATCGGCTGCACTCGGCACGTGGACCGGCCACACCGGCGAGGTCAACAGCCTCGCCTTTGCGCCCGACGGCGCGACGCTCGTGTCGTCTGGCGCCGACGCAACCGTCCGGCAATGGGATGTCGCCAACGGGACCGAGATCCGCACGCTGACGGGCCACGTCGGGCCCGTCGCGTCCGTGGCGGTTTCACCGGATGGCGCCCGCATCCTCTCCGGCGCCGGCGACGGCCCCAACAGCGACCTCGACGCGTCCATGCGGCTCTGGAATGCCAACGACGGCACGCCGCTGCGCACGTTCACGCAGTTCCCCGCGGTGCCGCAAGCGCTGGTGGTCGCCCGGGATCAGCCGCTGTGCGCGGTGGTCACCTCTGAAGCGGTGGAGTTGCGCTCCCTGCTCGATGGAGCGCTCCTGCGCAGCTTCAGCGGAGGCTACCTGCTCTGGCCGCTCGCCATCGCGCCCGACGGAGCACACGTTGCCGCTTCCAACCTGCAGGATGAGGTGCAGATCTGGAATACCGCCACCGGTGTGCGCGAGCACACGCTGATCACGGAGGCCTCCACCGTTTACGCCCTGGCGTACTCGCCGGACGGTGCGTTGCTCGCGTCCACGTCGTGCTGCGAACCCACGCGCATCTGGAACACCGCAACCGGTGAACTCGTCCGCGAGCTCGTCAACAACACCGCTGCGCTCGAGGTGACGTTTTCGTCTGACGGTACGATGCTGGCCACACTGCTGGGAGAATCCGCCTACGTGTGGCGCGTCGCCGACGGCGCGCTGCTGCACACGCTGCACCACGGCACGGACGTCAACACGCGGCCCGACGCACTGGCCTGGTCGCCGGCCGGCGACGTCGTGGCAACGTCGGGCAGCGGCGCGATCAAACTCTGGGCACCGTCCACGGGCGCCTTGGTGCGGACCATCCCCTCCGTGACGCAAAATGCCACCGACCTCGCTTTCTCGCCCGACGGCGCCGTGCTCATATCGAGTCGCCGCAACGGTGACCGGGTCATCCGCTTCTGGCGCGTCGCCGATGGCAGCCTGCTCTACGCCATGGATGAGGACACCGGCACGAACGTGACGGATGTGGCGTTCTCCGCGGACAACCGGCAGATTCTCTTCCTGCGCAGCGACGCGACGCTGGTCGCGGGTCGCAACCCGCTCGGACCGGGCGTCGCCGATGCGAACGCGGACGGTGTGGTCGATGCGCACGATCACGCCACGTTCGCAGACTGTCTGAGCGGGCCCGGGGCGTCGCCGGCGCCGGCGGTCGCGTCACCGTACACGTGCGGGGTCGTATTTGACGCCGACAATGATCGTGATGTGGATATTGCGGACGCGGCACGCGTGCAGGCGTTGGCGGGTCCGTAGTGCCGTGGCAAGCATTAGCGTGCCCTACCGACGTTTGAACTGCTTCTCGAGATCGCGGATGGTGAGGCGAAGCGTCGTCGGACGGCCGTGCGGGCAGTTGCTGGATTTCTCTACCAGGTCCTTCTGGGCAACGAGCGCGTCGATCTCCTCCGGCGTGAGCGGATCGCCGGCTTTCACGGCGGCCTTGCAGCTCATCATGTCGAGCACGTCGTGGATCACTTCCTCGGTGTGGGTCTGCTCGCCCTTCTCCGCCAGTCGGTCGAGCAGGTCGCGGAGAAACGCGGCTGCGTCGGTGTCCTTCAGGATCGACGGAAAGGCCTGGATCGCGATCGTGTCGCGGCCGAACGGCTCCGCCTCGATCCCCAGGCGGTGCAGGAGGTCGGCGTGATCGCAAAGCAGGGCGAGTTCGCGCTGCGTCGCGGTAAGCGTTTCGGGCAGCAGCAGGCGCTGCGACTCGAGCGGTCCGTCGGTGAACTGGCGGCGCAGCGCATCGTACATGATCCGCTCGTGCAGCGCGTGCTGATCGATGATCACCATGCCCTCGTCGGTCTCCACCACGAGGTACGTGTTGTGCACCTGGAGGGCGCGGCGCCGGGCCTCGAGTCCCCCACCACCCGGAGGCGGCGCTGTCGCGCCGTCCGGCTGCCAGCGCGGCGCGTCGAGCCCCCCGCGCGTCGAGCCAGCCGCATCGCCGGGGCTCTGCGCCTCGTGCTGGCGGTAGAGTGCGTCCCAGACCTCCGGACCAACGTCAGCCGGACGCCGCGTCGGTGGTATCACCGGATCGGTCACGCGCCCGTCGCTGCCCGGAACCACGGGCGTCATCGTCTTGAAGAACTCGGCTGCGTCGCGGCGGATCGACTCGGCGTCGGGCGACTCGGACCGCGCGCGTCCACCGGCGAGCACATCGCTCTCGGCCCGCAGGGCGGGCGTCAGGTCGGTGCGCAGGAAGACGTCGCGCAGCGCACTGAGTACCTGCGAGTGCACCAGGTTGGAGTCCTGCCAGCGCACCTCGATCTTGGTCGGATGGACATTCACGTCGACCTGCGCCGGATCGATGGTGAGAAACAGAAACACGATCGGGTGGCGGCTCGAATCCATCAGCCCGCGGTACGCCTCGCGCACCGCGTGCTGGACGAAGCGGTCGCGGATGTAGCGGCCGTTGAGCAGGATGTACTGGCCGGCGGGCGTCGCACGCGAGCGGGCCGGCGGCGCGGCGTAGCCCTCGATATGCAGGCCGCGTTCGTGCCGTTCGATGCGGATGAGGTCGTCGCCGAGTTCGCCGCTGAAGAGCGCGGCGATCCGCTCGCGAATATCCGTTCCGCCGGTGAGCCGCAGCGTGGTCCGCTGGTTGTTGGTCACCTCGAAGCCCACGTCACGGTAGGCGAGCGCAATCCGCGCCATCTGCTCGTTGATGTGGCCGACCTCGGTCGCAGTGGCCTTGAGAAACTTGCGGCGGGCCGGCACGTTGAAGAACAGGTCGCGCACCTCGACGGTCGTGCCCGTGCTGCACCCGGCGGCGGACGCCGACTCGACCCGCTCGGCAGCCACGACGATCTCGGCGCCCTCGATCGCGTCCCGCGGGCGCGAAACGATGCGCAGGTGCGACACCGCGCCGATGCTGGCCAGGGCCTCGCCGCGAAATCCCAGCGTCGCGATATGGAAGAGGTCGTCCTCGGTCGTGATCTTGCTCGTCGCGTGGGGTGTAACCGCGAGGCGCAACTCCTCAGCCGTCATGCCCAGACCGTCGTCGCTGACGCGGATGAGCTGGCGGCCGCCGTCTTCGATGTGCAGCGTCACGTGGGTGGCGCCGGCATCAATCGCGTTCTCGACCAGCTCCTTCACGACGCTGGCGGGACGCTCGATCACCTCGCCCGCGGCGATCTTGTTGACGAGCAAATCGGGAAGGATCTTGATCCGACTCATCCGTGGGTTTCCCGCGGGAAAGAGGTTGGAGCGGAGCGCGTGGGCCATAAGCTGTGACGTTGTTTGCAGTATAATTGGGTGAGCTGGCGGCGACAACGTGACCGCGCTGCCACCCCTGCGCGGCGCAAGCATTCACCTGGGCCCTGCGCGCAAGAACTCACAGGCGCGAACGCCGTCCGCCTACTCCCCGATGGCGCCGAGGCGCACGATCCAGGCAGCCGGAACGCGCTTGTGAATGATCTCGCCGGCAAGATGCGTCCACGCGGCGCACACATCCAGGACCGGGCCGTCGCACGTGGCTGCGACCGCAGACGACTTGCGCAGAACGTGGTCCGGACTCGCGATGAGCTCGATGTTCCAGGGCGGATCCGCCACCCCCCGGACGGCGCGCTCCTCGAGCAGCTCCGCCATCAGCGTCTTCAGCCGCCCGCTGTTCGACACCGGTTCGTCGAGGTACCAGTCCACGCGCGCGACGTGCAGCTCCGCCAGGTTATCCATGATCAGCACGAGGGCCGGCACCGTCTCCTCGACTTTGCGGTAAGTGCCGTGCACGCTGGCCAGGTCGCGGAAGCACCCGTCGCGGCCGGCGAGCACGAGCCCGCCGGAAAGCGCCGCTTCGACCGTGATCAGCAGGTTGTAGCCGTCGACGGCAAGGGGTTGGCTACGGCACTCCGCAGCGGGCACCTGGTGCCGCTGCCGGCGATGGAGCGCGGCGTCGGAGCAGGCGCAGCGCATCACCGCCATGCGCTGGCGTGCGGTCAGATTGTGGTGATCGCCGACGAGCGCCAGGGCAGCGGCGTCGCCGTAGCCGCGGGAGAGCAGCCACGAGAGTTCCCCCACCGCCGCGCGCAGCGCCGGCAGGAATGCAGCACTGAACTGCTCCGTATCGGCTGGGTGCCGCCCGCGATGGTGACGCTGGTCGGGCATTTCGGGCGTCCGCAAGCGGATGCGCCGCTCAAGGCGACGTGGATTCCGCCGGGCTCCAGTCGCGCGGCGACGACCCGGCGACGCTGATGTCGTCGATCCGGGCCTGCATGTTGCTCTCGAAACCGATGGTCAACTCGATCGGTGCGGTGCCGTTGACGAACTGTCCGTTCAGGCGATAGAGCATGGCGCCGCGATCCTGTCCGAGCATGCGCTTGGCATCGACGGTCACGGACTGCATCTGGCCATGCTGGTCGAGGATGCTGGTGAGCCATCCGGCCATGGCCTCGGGGGTCACGTTGGCCTTGAAGCGAGCGGAGCCGTTTTCGTCACGCCATTTTGCGGCTGCCTCCGCCGCCTCGGTGCTCGGCGTGCGCAGGACCTGCACGGCCTTGTCGCCCTCGGCCTTGACCCCCACGATCTGGAAGAATACGCCGCCGATGGCGAACTGAAAGAAGCCGGCGACGAGCCCGAGCGGAAGCGCGGCGATGGCGACGGCCCGGCCGCGGCGGACGCGCCGGCGTGTACGCAGGATGCCCACAATACCCAGGATGGTCACGAGCAGCCCGGCCCCAAGACCGACGATGGCTCCGTAGAGGAAGCCCGGGTTGCCAGCGATGCCGCGAAAGGCGAACGGAATCCAGGGAACGAGGAGGATCACGCCCAGGATGAAGCCGCCCCAGGCGGCCCAGCTTCGAGGCGGGACAGCCGTCGCCAGGATGGCGTTCAGGTCATCGAGCGTGGGCGGCGGTTGCGGTGCGGAAGAGCTCGCTTGCGGTTGATCGGACATAGCGGCATTGGACCACGCGGGCGGGCTCCTCACAAGGGTGCGGGTGCATCGAAGCCAAGGCGGCGTCAGAAGTTATCTTTGCTTGACGGGACATTTGGAAGCCGCTTAGTATTGGGCGGATATCGGCGTTCGCCGGAGTAAGGCGGCGGCTGCCCGGCATCCGCGGCGGGCCGTTGCAGCGGCGGTGGACGCGATCGCGAGGTGTGTCCCTGCGCCCGCAGCGCCGCCGGACGACGGCGGATTTTCACCAACGGAACGCCCCCGCCGCAGGTTTTGGAGTCCCACTGGACATTCCGGCCCTGCGGACTCGCATCGGACGCCATGAATCACCGTATCCCTCCGAACATCGAGGAGTCACGCAAATGAGTCATCCTCTCCGCGGCTTGCTGGCTGTGGGCTGTCTGGTTCTCGCCGCCACGCTGGTGTGGGTCGGTTGTGGCAGCGGCCTGCCTCAGCTCATCTTCGGCCCGAACGTGAGCGGCAACACGCCGCCGACGCTGGACATTCTGGAGCCGAACTCGAGTTCGTCCATCAACCAGGGCGACACGCTCACGATCCGGTGGACCGACAGCGATCCAGACTCCGCGGCGCTGATTTCTTTCGTGCTGGTGCGGGTGAGCGACTCGGTGGAGCTTCCGCTGGTCACGTCGATCCCGGAGAACGACACGGCTGCCGCGGATTCGATCAGCATCAGCACGGCGCTGGTGCCGTTCGGCTCGTACTACCTGCGTGGGGATATTACCGACGGGGTCAACCCGAAGGTGTCGGTCTTTGCGCTCGTGACGGAGACGTCGAACACGCGCGTCGTTCTGCAGGTGAGCGAACCGGGTTCGAGCCCGCTGAGCGTTCCGCCGCAGGTGGCGGTGGTCGCGCCCGAGTTCAACCTGGGCGTGGCCCAGGACGACACGCTGACGGTGATCGTGCGTCCGAACACGAACGTGTTTGATGACGTGACGCCGTTCGACCCGGACAGCGGCGCCACGTTGTACGTGCTGCTCGACAAGGATGAGGATCCGACAAACGACAATCCGGCGTTGGCCACGGATAACAACATCATCGTGTTGCGTCAGCGGGATATTGTGGAGGGGACCGGGGGCGAACAGCGTTTCGACATTCCGGTGGACCTGGCGCAGATTCCCGCGCGGGCGGACGGCTCCCCCTATTACATCCGCGCCACCATCAAGGACGCGGGCAACCCGGCGGTGCACGCCTATGCCTCCGGGGCGATCAACGTGGTGAAGTCCGCCACGGGCGTGGTCGACCTGACCGACGTGGGTCGGACGCTGGCCGGTGCGCGGTTCCAGGGGTTCAACCCGGGCGCGGAACTGGGCTCGCGGATGATCTCGGTGAGCGATTTTGACGCGGACGGCATCGAGGACTTCATGCTGGTGGCGAAGTACGGCGTGCCGCGCAACTTGGGGAATCTCGGCGAGGGGTATCTGATCTACGGTCTGCCGAACACGCGTTTCGGTGGATCCACGAACGTGAACACGGTCAGCACGGACATTTCCGGCGCGGTGTTTCAGGCTCCCCCGAATCGGCTTTCGAGCCTTCATGCGGGCGACGCGTATACCCCGCTGGGGCTCGCGGACGTTTCGATCATGCCCGACGTCTCGGGTGACGGGCGGCCGGAGTTGCTTTTTGGCCTGCCCTTCGTGGATGGCATCTGGACGGCCCGGGACGACGACTACGGGGACTCCCCGGCAGTCGAGATTGTCGAGTTTTCGGTGCGGCAAGGTTTGCGAACGCGCACGATCAACGGCATCGATGATGCCAACATCGGCGACGACGATTACGTCGGCACGATCGACACGTACATCAGCCGGAACTCGCCGTCGACTTCCTTTGGCAACGCCACGGAGCTGCGGATCAGCGCCACGGCTCCCGGCGGCACGCAGCAGATCGATGAATGGGCGATCATCGGCTTCGAGGGCGTGCGCAATCAGTTTATCTTCCGCGATATCGACAGAGTGACGATCCAGTCGGCGACGCTGGAGTTTGGTCCGCGGAATTTCTTCGGCAACGCCGACAACATCACGGTCCAGCAGATGATCGTGCCGGTCAACGAGAGCGTGACGTTCGATACCTTTTCGGGCGGTGACGAGCCGGGGCCCGAGGACGGACTCGACTACGAGAATGAAATGGACGTCTCCATCAACGTGGCGAACAACACGGTTGAAGTGGACGTGACCGACACGATCACGAAACTGCTCGACGGGGAGCTGGAGACGGTCGACCCGACGTGGATTATCTACCCCTCGTCGGACTTGGATACATTTTCCGCCACGTTTGACAGTTCGGAGTCGTTGACGAACGCGTATCACCCGCGGCTGACGGTACGCTATTCCGAAGCGCTGCCGGACGGCTCGAGCAACTACAACTGCTACGACGACAACTACGTGAACAACAAGTCCGATCCGACGCCGCTGGCGCCGACCAGTCCGCCGCACGACTCTTCGTACGAGGCGATCGGCTCGGTCATCTTCTTCAACAGCGAGAACCGGGACGCCGATGGCCCCAGCAGTGCTGACCGGCTCGAGAACGTCGCGGTGCCGCTCGAACTGGTCGGCATGACCCGGCCGACGTTTCCCCTGCCGGCGGTCGGCGGTTACGGACTGCCCATCGATACCGAGGACAACACGCTGCCGATCGGCGGCCAGATTCCCAACGGTTCGGCGAGCGATCCGGACAACGAGCCGGAACGCGTCCGCGGCGCCCGCGTGACGGCGAGCTATTGGGATTTCTACAACACGGATTTCTCTTTGCTGGGCCGGGCGACCCCGCGCACGGGGCATTTCGGGGCGACGGTATCGTGGCTGCCGGACACCACCAACGACGCGACGCCGGAGCTGCTGTTGTCCGCGCCGAACAACGAGCGCGAGGTGGCCCGCCTCGAGCGTTCCACCGAAACAACGGACCAGCGCATCCTCTCGACCAACACTTTCTCGGGAAGCATCATGATCATGCCCGGGTTCGACCTGGGCGGCACGAGTCGGCCCCGGGGTGTCGCGGGTGAACAGACGATTCCATGGCAAAACCAACCGGGCGCGGCGGAGTGCAACTCGACCGACTCCACCCGCGACGGCGTGCTGAGCCTGGGACTCAGTTACGAGATTTACGCCGAGACGATCGAGGATGAGCTGGGCGGCGCGACGTACGCCGGCGACGTCAATCTGGACGGCGTTCCCGACATCATCTGCGGCGCTCCGCGTAACGACGGGCCCAACGGTACGCTGGATACCGGAGCGTTGTATATCCTGTACAGCCGGCCCTCGCCCGGTGACGTTCGCCTGTCGCTGCTGGACGATCCGATCCGGCGCCCGCCGGCTCTGCGGATTCGCGGCGAGATCGCCAATGACCGCATCGGCCAGGTGCAATCGAGTGGCCTCGATCTCAATGGAGACCGGATCGACGATATCTTCTTCGGGTCGCCCAATGTGGACTTCGGCGGCGTCACCGCAGGCGTCTGCGGCGACGTGGACGGCAACGGCGTCCGCGACGGCAATGACCTGGATCTGGCGCTGTTCAACACCTGCCGCGGCAATTTTGGCGATGAGGTGTTCACCGACGACGTCATCGGCAACCGGTCGTGCAAGGCGTTCGATTTCGACAACGACCGCGACATCGACGATGACGACCGCAACGTCTTCGACTGCCTTGTCTCGGGATTCGACGACTGCTGCCCGGTGGACAACGGTTTCGTCGGCGTGATCTTCGGCGACATCAACCTGGACGGTGACCGTACGCTGTCGCAGATCGCCACGAATGACTTGCCGGGCATCAAATTCTTCGGCGCCAGTGCCGGAGACCGCGCAGGCGAGGACGTGATCAGCGCAGGTGACTTCAATCGCGACGGCTTCGGTGACATGCTCATCGCCGCCCCGGGCGTGCGCTTCACCGACGCGAATGGTCGCGAGCGCATGGGCGTTGCTTACCTGATCTTCGGCGGCACCCATCTTGATGGAAACCGCACCTACTCGCTTGATCAGGTGGGTACTTCGGAGCTTCCGGGTATCGTCTTCCAGACGCCGTTCTTCGCGGGCCGGCCGAACGAGGCGCCGATCGATCACGTCGGATTCCTCGGCGACATCAACGGTGACGGGTTCGACGACATCGGTCTGGGCATCACGCGCGCGGACTTCCTCGACACGACGCTGCCGCAGAATCCGAACGATCCAGGCACGAACCCGAACATCGGTCGCCGCCCGGACGACGGCAACGTCTACATCGTCTACGGAAACAACACCGGCTCGAACCAGTAGCGAACCGGTCGTTGCGACAACTTACGCCGGCCCGCGCGTCGCTCGCGATGCGCGGGCCGGTCTCATTGCGGGCATTGGCGGTGCCGCGGCCGCCGTGCCCGGCGGCGGCGAATCGCGTAGAATCCTCCCGTCGCCGAACGACCTCGAGCCGCCTCGAGCAGGTGCGCGCGAAGATCGCATCCTTCCCCAAGTCCCCGGCGTCTACCTCGCGAAGGACGCCGAGGGCCGGGTGCTCGGCATCGGCAAGGCCAGGACCTGCGCGCCGGGTGAGCAGCTACTTCCAACCCGGAGCCGATCTGCTCAACACCCGCGGACCCGAAATCGCGCGCATGGTTACGCTGGTCGCGAACATCGACCACCTCGAATGCGAGACCGAAGTCGACGCGTTGCTCAAAGAAGCTCGCCTGATCAAAGACATTCAGCCGCCCCACAACGCCGCGCTCAAGGATGACAAGACGTTTCCGTACCTGGAGATCACCACGGGCGACGACTTCCCGGGCGTCTTCGTTACGCGCACGCCGCGGCACAAGGGGAGCAAGCTATACGGCCCCTTCGCATCGGCTGGCGGGGTGCGCGACGCGGTCAATGCCCTGCAAAAGGTGTTCAAGTTTCGCACGTGCGAGCTTGAGATTCTGGACGGCGACGAGTCGCGGCGGTTCTTTCGCCCGTGCCTGCTACACGCGATCAACCAGTGTACCGCGCCCTGCGCCGACCTGATCAGCAAGGAGGCGTATCGCAAGGACATCGACCGGCTTAAGGGGTTCCTCAAGTCGAAACGTTCGACGCTCATCCGCAGCATGCAAAAGGAGATGGAGCAGGCAGCCGCGGACCTGCGCTACGAAGAGGCCGCCACCATTCGCGATCGCATCAAAGCCATCGAGTCGCTCTCGCTTTCCGGTGACGTCGAGGAGGATCGTCAGGTCGAGGTGTTCTACGTCGACCCGACGAAGGGGCTCGACAAACTCGCGGACGTGCTCGACCTGGAGGACCGGCCCAGGAGCATCGAAGGCATCGACATCGCCAACTTGCAGGGCACGGAATCGGTCGGCTCGCTCGTGTGCTTCATCGACGGGCGGGCGTTCAAGCCGGGCTACAAACGCTTCCAGATCAAAACGGTGACCGGGCAGGATGACTACGCGATGATCCGCGAGGTCATTCGCCGGCGTTATCGTCATGCCGCGACGGGCGACGAACTCTATCCCGACATCATCCTGATCGACGGCGGACTCGGGCAGCTGCACTCCGCCCTTGAAGCCTTCAACGAAATGGACGTACGCCCGCCGATGGTGATCTCGCTGGCGAAGAAGGAAGAACTCGTCTACGTACAGGCGCGGACGGCGCCGCTCAAGATGGCCCGCAACAACGCCGCCCTGCGCCTGCTGCAGCAGGTCCGCGACGAGGCCCATCGCTTCGCCCAGCACTACCACCACATCCTGCGCCGCAAGCGCACGCTGGAAGAGGACGTCCGCGAGGGCCGCCGCCCGCCGAACATGAGCTGACCGCGCCCACCGGGCGACGTCAGGGACGCTTGATCTGGGCGATGATGGTCGGGTCCTTGATCTCGTCGTCAGCCGCCAGCAGAAACGCCTTGCTGAGAATGATCGCAAGCGTGCTGTCTCCTTCGAAAGGCAGATAGACGCGCTCGGGATCGGTGGCGGCTCGCTCCGGAACGATGCAGAGATACTGGTCGTTGGGCTTCATCAGGATATTCCCGCTGCCCAGGTGAATCTTGTAGGTACGCAGGCGGCCGCGCACGACGACGAAACGGTCGGTCAGTGTGCAGACGTCTGCGATCTTCAGACGCGGTAGCAGGCGGGTGAGCACATCGCGGCGGGTGGCGGCGGTCTGGGACAGTTCGCCGAAGGAGTAGGACTGCCAGTAGTTGTCGTGGAGACGCTCCCCGCGATCGGCCCAGTTCGGGTCGTTGCCGATGCTGGACACGCCCACGAAGAGATCGACGTCGCGCATGACCTCGGAGAGCACGATGCGCGGCACCTGCGCCAGTTCCACCGGATCACCGTTCTCCCGGCAGATGCGCACCTGGTCCGATGCAACGTAGAGCATAAGACCGGTGTCGCTGAGGACATTCGCACCGGCGTCGACCGGTTCAATCCAGAATTCCGCCTTGAGCTCCCAACGCGGCAACTCCAGCGTGGGCGTGTTCTGCGAGTCGAACGCGCCGTAGACGCCCGTGCGCCAACCGCGCTGCTGGGCCAGGGCGTTGAGCTGAAACTGGCGCAGGATGTGGGCGGCGAAGCGGTTTGAGTACGTCTCCGTCTCCAGCTCCGCCGGCGTGAGCAGGTAGACCTCGCGGTGCGCCTGCTTGAAGGGCTGGGTGATCTCGTGCCGCACGAGCCATTCGCGCCAAGCGCCGACCTGTTCGACGCTCGCATCGATCGGATGCCAGAGGCGTACCCGGGTCTCCGCCGCCGGGGTGACAAACTCGTCGCGCGCCGTCACCAGGCCATCGCCATCCCAGGCGGCTGGGACGTCACAGCCGTCGTGGGCAAACGTCCAGATCAACCGGCGGGCCATCGGCGCCACGAGCGGGTGATCGAAGATACGCTCGCGCCATGACTTGAGCGTCCACTCCCGCTGACTGAGCGGCGCGCTCTCCAACCGGTAGCGCACGGCTGGGAGCATCTTCTGCATGTCCTTCGCGGCTTTCTTGAGGGCCTTCAGGGCATCGGCGTGATTGTCCTTGACCGCCTTGGGCACGGACTTGACCGTCTTGCCGTCCGCTTTGCGCCAGGTCAGCCGGGTCGTCGTGCTCTCGACGGCGAGTTCAGCCGTGTAGTCGCCGAGTTGCTCGCGGCGCACACCGTCGATCCCAAGATCGAACGTGGGTGTGGACATTTCCTCGAGTTCGGACTCGTCGACCCCCGCAGCCTGAGCGGCGGCGCGGAGCGCCTTGTCGATCATCCGGCGGATGCTCGGGAGTTTTGCGCGGGAACGGAGGCGGCTGAGCTCGGCGACGCCGTGTGGCGCCGGCATGGCGCCGAGTGCATACAGGCAGGCGTTGCCGATCTTGGTGGACAGTGATCCGATGCCGGGGATCTTCTTGAAGCAGCGGTCGGCGAGATCGCCGATCGCGCGCGCGTGCGGCGCCCCGGCCTCGTCGTCGTAGCACCAGATGAGGCCGCGCAGAATGTCGGCGTTGCGTTCCCCGAGCAGCAGCGGGTGAAACACCTCCCAGCCGCCGGGTCGCGGGCGGGTGCCGGGCTCGCCGACGCGCTCCATCCAGGCGTTGACGCGGGCATGAAACGCGTCGAGGCCGATCGGAACGATCCGCTCGGTGGCTGCCTTGCGCCACTTGCGCGTGGGCCGGGCCTGCGTGGCGTTGGCGCAGTGGTGCAGCAGCGCCTTCCACGGCGCGCTTGCGTCAGCGTCCATGGCAGCAAGTTCATCGAGGGCGCAGGCTGCCCAGACATCGTGGCTGTCCAGGAGTGGGCGATGGTCTTCGCCGAAGAGTGCCTGGATGCGTGCGGCCAGGCGCCGGTCGGCTGCGTCCGCGCTGCGCTGGATGATCTTGGTGAGGAGCTGGCGCAGGGCGCGCTGCAGTGCTTGGGGCAGAGCGTGCGCCGACGCGTAGGTCTCCACGCGGCTGATGAGCGGCGTGGGCGTGATGTTGTAGACCGGCGTCCGCACGGCGATCTCGATCAGCTCGGTGAGGTGTTCGGGCTCGAACGGCAGGTTACGGCGGGCGAGGTGATTGAAAATGGCCTTGAGGGGCAAGGAGCGCGGGTGGTTGTCACTCACGCCGGCGAGTCGCCGCGCTGCGGCCAGCAGCACCTGCACATGCACCTCGGAGGCTGCCGCGGACAGCTCCTCGGTAATCGGGAAATTCTTCGTCGTGGGCGAAAACCAGTGGTCCGCTTTGTCGTGGTGCGCTTCGAGGTAACGCGCCAGCAGGCGCGCCGCCTCCCGCCGCGCGCCCGCAGCGCCATCGGCGGCTTCATCGCCGCCGCGAAACAGGCGCGGAAAGATGTCCCGGATGCTCATGGTCCCGTCCGCAGGGTATCAGCCGCCGACCAGGGGCACGAGGCGCAGGAAGGTCACGGTGGTGTCGCGGGTGAGTTCGACGACCTCGTCCAACCGGTCGACCTGGCGGTCGTTGACGAGGACGAGAAAACCGTTGTGCGCGAATGACTCCAGCGCGACCTCGTACTGTTTTTGCCAGTCGACCTGCCGGGGGTGCTTGAGGCGATAGCCGTTCAGCTCCTGCTCCGCCTCGGTCGGTTGAACCAGCCCACTGAAGCGCGTCTGGTTGCGTTTGACGTTGTGATCCTTGACGTCCTGGAAGACGCGGCTGCGGATCAGTTCGCGCACCGTGACCATCTCGCGTTCGAACGCCAGGTGGCCTGCGGCGTAGGCCTCGCCCGAGGTGCTTTCGTCGCGCACGGCGATGGTAACCGGCATGGCTGACCTCCTGAATAGCCCGACACGCTGGATTCTACCGGGTGGCGGGCTGATTCCGAAGAAGTCAATTTCACGAACTGCGGGGACGAACGGCGCAGCGCGTAAATTCCGCCTGCGACGCCGCTTACGCGGCGCGCATGCGCGCTGGGCGCTGGTTTTTGACGGCGCCACCCCGACTCAGAAGCAGTAGTCGCCCTGCTCCTCCTGCGACTGCACCTGCGGTGCGGTGATGTCCGGGCAAGCATCCAGCCGTTCGCCCGTCACGGTTCCGTCGTAGAGGTTTTCAGTGTTGGCGCCACCGCTGGTGGACTCACACGTTCGGCTTCCGACGAAGATCCCGCTGACGATCGTAGCGGGCGGGTCGCCCGAGAGCGTCGCCTCGATCAAGGCAAGATCCGTGCAGATCGTCGTGCGCAGGATCAGGCAGCCATCCAGGCTGCTGGTGTAACCGAACGAAATCAGGCCGGTTGATATCTTCAGGTTCGTTTGCGCATCGTCGAGGGATACGACCTGTTCGCGGAGACCGTAGAGTCCGTTGAAGAACGTGGCGTTCGGCACGGTGAAGCGCACTTCCTCGAGAATGTCGCCGGTGTCGTCGTCGATTCCCCAGGTGCGCTCGAGATTGCCGTCGGCATCGAACTCGTAGATGGCCGCGGACGATCCCAGGCCGGGCGTCGTGAAGGTGATGCGCCAGCAGCCGGCCAGCGCCTCCGCGGGATTGGGTTGTCCTGCAGCGGGCACGCACAGGCCGCTCTGACAGACCTCGTCTACCCCGCAATCCGCGTTGGTGGTGCAATCGGGTGCCGGGTTGCCGCCCCCGCCACCGCCTCCTCCGCCGCCGGTGCTCGGGCCTGGCGGATCGGGATCGTTGGCGTCGGCGCAAAATCCGGCGGCGGTGCAGACTTCGCCGGGGCCGCACTCGGAATCGAGCAGGCAGGGCAATTCGCCCGCCTCGGGAACGCAGACGCCATCCGGCGTGCACAATTCGCCGGCGTCGCACTCGCTGTTGGTGGTGCAGTCGGGCACGCTGCCCGGGCCAGGACCGGTATTGTCCAGCTCACAAACACCGTTGGTATTGCAGACCTGCCCGGTCGGGCAGTCGCCGTCAACGGTGCACTCTGGCTGCGGCCCGCCGTTCGTGCCGGTATCGTCGGGAACACAGGTGCCTGCCGCGGAGCATACATCGCCCGTGGGGCAGTCGGCATCGACCGTGCATTCGGGTTCCGGGCCGGGACCCGCCGGTCCCGTGCACGCGCCCGCCAGCAGCAGAGAGGTGCCGGCCAGCGCGATGCTGCCCAGCAGCGCCCCGCCCCATTGCCGCAGTCGTTTGTGGTGCCCCGTCATGGTTGCATTCCTCCCGCCCGCACCAACCGCCATCGGGCCGTCGGCGAAGGCCGCTCGATCTTAACGATTCGCCGGTTCGGCTGCCAGAACGCCGCGCCCACTGCGTCCTGTTCGCCAAGAGCCGACAGGTTATCAGGACTCGCGAATGTTGAGCCGCATGGCCTGGGAATAGGTGGTCAGTTCGTCGCCGGAACTCGCGTCGTACAGGGTGATGTCGATCACCACGTCGCGGCCGTCGAGCGCGGTGGCCCGGCTGGCAAACTGCATGAGCTGATTGCCCAGACGGTAGACCCCCGGCTCGTCTGTGGGAAATACCGAAAGGCGCGCCTCGGTCATGCTCAGCACCGCGCCATCGGACGCGTTCGAGATCGTCCAGGCCAGGCGCACGTCACCGGGCGGTTCGGGGCCCGCAAGCAGCAGCGCCGTGAGAATGTGGCTGGCGCCCTGAAAACCCACATACAGGTGCATGTCGGTTCCCGGCGGAACCGCCAC
The DNA here is from genome assembly GCA_020639115.1 of Phycisphaerales bacterium. Classification (GTDB taxonomy): domain Bacteria; phylum Planctomycetota; class Phycisphaerae; order UBA1845; family UBA1845; genus JACKHG01. Next base: position 53,849 of record JACKHG010000015.1, on the reverse strand, counting down.
GAAGTCGTTGAGTTCCATGTAGCCCAGGGTGACGTGGAGCTTGGTCGCATCCGTGGCGGCGACGCACGCATCCGCCTCGCAATACGCGTTTGACCCGCAATCCGCGTCGATGCTGCACTCCGGTTGGGGAGACGGTGTCGGGTTCGCCGCGGGGCCGTCACACCCGGCGGTCGCCACGGCGAGCGCAACGGCGAGGCCGGCGCAGATCCCTGCTCCCGGCAGACAGAATGGAACGAATCGGGCCGACATGGAGGTAATCTCTCAGCAGGTTCGATGAAATCCACAGGACGCGGTCGATGCGCTGCGCCCCTGCACCGCAGTGCGCTATTCGGGACGTCTGACAATCGCCGCGAGGTTCTCCGACCGCTCCAGTATAGCGTATGCCGCCGGTGAACGCATCCAGCCCGTTGGGACCGGAAACATCACGGCCACGCCCGCCGTGACACGCGTTTTCACAGCCGGCCCGGTCGGTTACGATTCGTCCTGCGCGGTTGCGACGAGCGCAACCGGCTGACTCAAAGCGAGGTTTGTTCCGTGAGCATGTTGCGAAGTTGCGTCACCCCCGGGCGTTTGGGCCGGGTGCTGGGTTTGTTGGCCACGTCCGCTGCCGTGCTGACTGCCGCGCTGATTGCAGGCTGCAGCCAAGCGCACGTACCCGCCGTCGAGATCACCCCGCGCGCGGAATGGGCTGACGCGGCGCCGATCCAGGACCGGCTCGTGGAGCAGACGCCGGAGCGGTTGACGGTTCACCACGCCGGCGTCATGGACACGGGTGACAAGCCGGGCGACGTGAAGATGCGCGGGCTGCTGCACTACAGCCTCGAGCAGAAGCCCTGGGGCGACGTCCCCTACCACTTCGTGATCGACCGCAACGGGCATATCTGGGAGGGGCGGGCGCTGCGCTACGCGCCCGACACCAACACCGGATACGACGTGACGGGCCACGTCGGGATCTGCGTGAACGGCGATCTCACGCGCCAGCCGCTGCGCGAGTGCCAGTACCGCGCGCTCGTCGACCTGCTGGTCAAGCTGTCCGCGGAATTGAACATTCCCGACGACCGCATCGCCGGTCACATGGACTATTCCCCGGGCAAGACCGACTGCCCCGGCGTGCTGGAGCAGTACATCCGTGACGACACGCTGCGCAACGACGTGAAGGCGGTCCGCGCCGGCCGCTCCTATGCGTTCGCGGACAAAGCCTATGACCGCGCCGCGCTAAGCAAGGTCGCGAACAAGTCCGGAAAATGAGTGCCGCAGCCGACTTCGCGCTTCCCGCAGTATCCTCTGCCGACGCTTGTTGCAATGCCGATACAGACTCGACCGGCTGCTGCGCGCGAGGCGACCGGCTATAATCCGGTCAACGGCGGAGAAGTGGCGTGAGAACCGGTCGATTGCAGATTGTGAATACGTGCCTGGCGCTGCTGGCGGCGCTGCCGTGGCCGGTCTACCTGGAGCGGTCGAAGGCTGCCACGGCGGACGTTCGGCAGGCGCCGCAACAAGTCACCGGCGCACTCGCCGATACCTCCGCGGAACGCACGCTGCGCGCGGGCGAGCGCACGACGTATGAGCCGATCGAGCGCAGCAGCATTGACGGCGCCGTGGCAGCTTCCTCCGGGCCTGCACAAGTCTCGCGGATCGGCGACGGTGGAAGCCATGCTCGCAGCGTCGACGAATCCCGCGCCCTCCAGCCGCGTCACGCGGCCCTCTGTCGATTTCTGATCTAGACCCACCTGCACATCCATCGTTCACTGCAGTTTCTCCTTTATTCAGCCACCGCGTGGGGACACACGCCGTTCCCGCGGATTGAAATTCAAACAGCACGCGTCCGCCCAAAACCGGCTCCGCCGGTGAAGCCCGGACGCCCAAGGAATAACCCATGGAATCGCACACGACTGGAAAGACCAACGAAACGCTGAGCAACCTGCGCCGCCTGCTCGACGCCGGCAAGTACCGCGAAGCCGGCGAGCTCATCCGCCACTGCGGCGTCACCTCCGGAGACCTGACCAACGCCTACGGCGTCGTGCTGATGCGCTCCGGCGAGACCGCGAAGGCCGTGGATCTGTACCGCAGCCTCGTGGCGAGCGCCGGCGTCAGCATGCGTGCGGACGCCCCGACGCTGTTCAAGACCAACTTCGCAGCCGCCCTGCTGGTCAACGGCAACGTCTCGGGCTGCGAGAGCGTGCTCGACGAGATCGGCCACGAGGACAACGCGGGCGTGATCCGCCTGCGGCAGACGATTCGCCGCTGGAAGCGCTCGCTGCCGATCTGGCGGCGGATCTGGCTGACGGTCTCGGGCGAGGCGCCGCAGCAGACGGTGACGCTGGATTTCGCGCCGAGCGACCAGCTCGCCGACACCAGCCTGCGTCCGGCGGCCTGAGCCTGGTTGGTGGCTGACGTCGACGGGACCGCGTGGCCCCGGCGCGCAGGCACTGTTGCAATCTGACTGAACATCTTCCACCCGGCGAATATCGCGGGGCGCGGACCATCCGAGTAGCGGTCTGCGCCCTGCGCCGGTACACTGACGGGCTGCGCTTGCGCTTTGACCCCAACCGACCCGCCCGCGGCGTGCGGACGGCGGCGCGGCCCGTTCGTGGACGACGGCATGCTCTGGATCGCCTTGAAGATGCTCGTGGGCAACCGCGGGAAGTACGTCGGCATGATCGTCGGCGTGAGCTTCGCGGCCCTGCTCATCGGCCAGCAGGCCTCCGTCTTCTTCGGGATCATGTGGCACACCACGAGCCAGATCCGCGAGGTACGCGACGCCGACATCTGGGTGATGAATCCCAACGTCGAGTACATCGACGACATCAAGCCGCTGCGCGACACCGACCTCTACCGGGTCCGCGGCGTCGAGGGCGTCGCCTGGGCGGTGAAGTACTTCAAGGGCGGCAGCCGGGCCCGGCTGGACGACGGCCAGTACCAGCAGGTCGTCCTCAACGGCGTCGACGACGCCACGCTGGTGGGCGCCCCGCGCGACATGATCATCGGTTCGGTCGATGATCTGCGCAAGCCCGACGCCATCATCATCGACGACCTGGGCTACCGCCTGATCTGGCCGGACGGCCCCTTCGAACTCGGCAAGGTGTTCGAGATGAACGACCGCCGCGCCGTCATCGTCGGCGTCTGCCGGATCGGCAAGACCTTCCAGGCGTTTCCCATCATCTACACGCGCTACAGCGAGGCCACCGCGTTCGTGCCGGTCGAGCGCAAGGTGCTCTCCTTCGTCCTCGCCAAGGCCCAACCCGGCGAGGATTCCCAGGAGGTCTGCCGGCGCATCGAGCAGCAGTGCGGGCTGCGCGCCCTCACCCGCAAGGATTTCTGCTGGCAGACGATGTACACGTACTTCACGAAAACCGCAATCCCCATCAACTTCGGCATCACCATGCTGCTGGGGCTGATCGTGGGCGCGGCGATCACCGCGCAGACGTTTTACATGTTCACACTGGAAAACCTGCGGCAATTCGGCACACTGAAAGCGTTGGGAACGCGGAACAGCACGATCATGCGCATGGTGGTGTTCCAGGCGGTGCTGGTCGGCGCGATCGGCTACGCCCTGGGCATCGGGCTCTCGGCGATCTTCGGTGACGTGGCCCGTTCGACGGCGCGGCTGGCGTTCCTGATGCCCTGGCCGGTGTTTGCCGGCACGGGCGCCGCGGTGCTCTTCATCATCATTCTCTCCAGCGTGTTGAGCGTGCGGCGCGTGCTGCAGCTCGATCCGTCCGCGGTGTTCCAGGGATTCTGAGCATGGTGGCGCAAACACCGAACGACGCCCTGGTGCGCTGCCGCAACCTCGCCCACGAATACGGCGAGGGCGAGGCCCGGGTGTTCGCGCTGCGCGGCCTCGACCTGGACATTTACGCCGGCCAGCTCACGCTGCTCGTGGGGCCGAGCGGGTGCGGCAAGACGACGTTGCTCTCGATCATCGCGGGCATTCTCCGCGCGTCGCACGGCGACGTGACCGTGCTCGACACGGCGTTGCAGACGCTCAGCGGGTCGGAGAAGACCGAATTCCGCCGCAAGAACGTCGGATTCGTGTTCCAGCAGTACAATCTCCTCCCGGAACTGACCGCGGTGGAGAACGTGGCGGTGCCCCTGATCGTCGCGGGCGAACGCCGCTCTGTGGCCCTCGCCCGCGGCCGCGAGCTGCTCGCGAGCCTGAACATGGGCCACCGGGCCAACGCCCGACCGCAAAAGCTCTCCGGCGGCGAGCAGCAGCGCGTGGCCATCGCCCGGGCCCTGGTGCATCATCCGCGGCTGCTGGTGTGCGACGAACCCACGTCGGCACTGGACGAGCGGACCGGACATGCGATCATGGAGCTCCTGTACGGGGTTGCGGTCGATCCCGAGCGGGCAGTGCTGGTGGTCACCCACGACAGCCGTGTCTTCGCGTTTGGCGATCGCACGGCGTACCTGAACGACGGGCAGGTCGTGCGCGTTGAGGCCCGGACCGGGCCGCGGCCGGCGATTGCCCCCCTGGCGAAGCAGCCAACGCCGTAGAGGTAAGACCCACAGAGGTAATGCATGGTGGTGAAGGTTGGAATTCCACTCCTGGCGATCACGCTGCTCGGCTACGCGTTCCACTACGTGGCCAAGACGCGGCCGACCTGGCCGGACGCGGCGCCGCCGATCGAGCCGCCGCGCGCCCCGTTCGATCAGACGGTGGCGGGCTCCGGCATGATCGAGGCGGAAACGGAGAACATCGCTGTCGGCTCGCCGGTGGCGGGCGTGGTGGTCGAGGTGATGGTCGAGGTCGGCGAGCACGTGACCGCGGGCACACCGCTGTTTCGGCTCGATGATCGCTCGGCCAAGGCCGAGGTGGCTGTGCGAGAATCGTCGCTCCACTCAGCCAAGGCGGAACTCGCCCGACTCGAGCAGTTGCCGCGGCCCGAGGACGTCCCGGTCTACGAGGCGACCATCCGGCAGCGGCAGGCGGCGCTGGCCAACCTGGAGTACACCTACAAGCGCGTGCAGCGTCTGTCCGAGGAGGGTTCCGCCACCGAGGAGGAGCTGGTTGACGCGCAGCATCGCTACCAGGAAGCGAAGGCGCTCGCGGATCAGGCGCAGTCGGAACTGGATCGGTTGCGTGCGGGTGCGTGGGATCAGGACAAGTCGGTGGCGCAGGCGGCTGTCGCGCTCGCCTCGGCCCAGCTCGAGCAGGCCCGCACCGAACTGGAGCGGCTCACGGTCCGGGCCCTGGCGCCGGGGCAGATTCTGCAGGTCAACGTGCGGCCCGGCGAGTTCGTCGGAGCCTCCCCCAGCCGCGGCCTCATCGTTTACGGCAGCGTGCAGGCCCTGCACGTGCGCGTGGACATCGATGAGTTCGACATTCCCCGCTTCCGCCCCAACGCTCCGGCGGAGGCGATGCTCAAGGGTTATCCCGACCTGAAATTCCCGCTGCGTTTCGTGCGCGTCGAGCCCTACGTGATTCCCAAGCGATCACTCACCGGGGACAACACGGAGCGTGTGGATACGCGCGTGCTGCAGGTCATCTACGCGGTGGAAGCGCCGAGCGACGCGTTCTTCGTCGGCCAGCAAGTGGACGTGTACGTGGACGCGAGCAAGCCGCCGACCGATACAGCCGACGCCGTCGCCCATCGCGGCGACGGCGTGGCGGCTGAACACGGTCAGTAGCCCCGACCGCACGGGTCCCGGGCTGGCGACGGCTTACGCGCCGCCGCCGCCCGACAGGCCGGCGATGTGCCCGTGCGGCGCATCCTCTTCGATCTCCAGCTTCAGCGACAGGAAGCGCAGCAGGTCCTTCTCGGTGAGGATCCCCCGCAGGACCCCTTTCTCGACGACCATGAGCCGCGAGCGTCCGGAGCGCTGCATCCGCGTGAGGGCCTGGATTGCGTCCTGATGGAGTTCGATGGTGTTCTCGGCGGAACAGGGCTCGAGCACGTCGCGAACCGTCCGCTCGGTCCACTGGCTGCGGGGGACGCCCTGGATTTCCCGGGAGCTCACGCTGCCGAGCAGCGTGCCGTTCACGGTGACCGGGAAGAGCCGGTGGTGGTGCCGGTACATGTAGTTCTCGACGAGGTCGGCCACGGTGATGTCCGGGGGCACGGTCACGGGCTCGCCGCCCATGAAGTGCTCGACGTCCTCACCCTCCAACACGCGACGGATGAGCAGTTGCTGATAGGACATCTGTGCAGCCTGCCGCAGAAAGAGACCGATCAGCACCCACCACATGCCGCCCAGGAAGTTCCCGGTGATGATGCTGAGGACACCGAGAATGATGAGGGCGACGCCAAATCCTCCGCCGATGCGCGCCGTCGTGCGCGTCGCCATGCGCAGGCTCTGCTTCCACTTCCACAGCGCGGAGCGGAGCACGCGGCCGCCGTCGAGCGGGAACGCGGGGATGAGGTTGAACGCGACCAACAGCGCGTTCATCGCGGCCAGGTAGCCGAACACGATGATGGCGGCGCGCGGCCAGGCCATGAACGTCCCGGCTGCCGCGATGCCGAGCGTGAGCGCGGCGACGACGATGCTGGCGATCGGCCCGGCGATGGCGACGAAGAACTCGGCCCGCGGACTGGGGGGTTCCTCGGTCATTTCCGCGACACCGCCGAAAATGAACAGCGTGATGCCCTTCATCGGCGTGCCGTAGCTGCGGGCGACGAGCGCGTGGGCGAACTCGTGGACCACGATCGAGGCGAACAGGCCGAGCGTGGCGAGCAGGCCCAGCGCCCAGTAGACGCCCGCGGTCAGGCCCGGCTCAGCCGCGGGGAAGACCCCGGTGGCCAGCGACCAGGTCAGCAGCAGGACGATGAGCAGCCAGCTCGCGTCCACGCGAACGGGGATACCACTGAAGGTGAATACTTGGTAGCTCTTGCCAAACATGGTTTTACCTACCGCTGATTGAGCGGCCCTCCACCGGCAGATTCGCCTCGCGCCAGGCCTTCATGCCGCCTGCAAAGTCGAGCACGTGACTGAAGCCGGCCTGCTCGAGCCGACCGGCGGCCCGGGAGGATGCGTCGCACTCCGTGCTGGCGCAGTAGACGACGACCTGGCGCGACTTGCGCCCCACGGCGTCCTCCACGCGACTCACGAAATCGGTTTCATCCACCGGGATGTTGCGCGAATCGGGAATGTGCTCTTTCTCGTAGTGCTCGGCGTCGAGCACGTTGATGACCGCAATGTCCTCCTGTGCGTCCCTCATTTTTCTCAACTGGTCCGTGGACAGGCGTTCCATGACATGCCTCCTTTCACTTGACCGCGCTGCAGCTTGCGGCGCGTTTCCAGGAACATCTTAGTTCGCAGCGCATGAGTACCCGCTGAATACCGCGTAAAAGGCGCGCAACAAGGCAGCGACCAGCCGCACGCCCCCGACGACCTGAAGTGCTCTTCAGACGAGCCCGTGCGCCCCCCGCACGGAGTCGTTCCATGCAAGGCGCCCGCTGCGCCCGCATCCCGGCGTAGCGGCGCGGAACAGGTTCTGGAAAAGCTCAACGCCCGGCGCATGGGGGCACCGGTTGTGACCCAAGTCCCCGCCGCGTGAACGGGTTCGTGCCGCCGCGCAGCCCGCGTGGAGAGATGTCTGCCCTCGCAGGTGGAATTCCTGCATGGGGTAGTGGCAATCGCCGGCGCCGACCGGCTGGCCGAGGGCGACGACCGACGATTCGGCCTGCTCGACGGAGCGACGATCAGCCAGGAATGCCCGAGACTCGTCGGGGGGCGACCCCCCGGCGGACGTGGCCCGCGGAACGCGTGGGGTATTCGCCTACCTTCGGCGCCATACGCACATTATCGCTCCCTGGGTGGCGGCCCAGGGCGGCCGACTGTTCACTCCCGGATGATTCGCAAACCAGCAGCACATTCGTGCCGGGCGATTGGCGCGCGCTCTGCACATGCCCTGGCGGATCACCGATAAAACGTTCGGGCGATTTGGGATGCCCCGGGAGCAGCGATTTCTGAAGTCATGAGTGAGCCTACCGGCCATACTGCGCCACGCGGCTGGAGCCTGGTCCGCCGCGCCACGGTGTCATGCGTCCTGCTGGTGCTGGGTACGTCGCTCGCACTGACGGCGACGTTCAACTGGCAGGCGTACCGCGGAGCGGTCCGGGTGCAGTTGAGCGACGCCGCCAAGTACGTCGAAACACTCAGCAAGCTGGCTGCTGCACCGCAGGCGGCGAACGACGTTGCCAGTTTGAAGCTGCTCATGCAGTCGGCGCTGGCGGATGACGGACTCGTCTATGCGGCGGTGCTGGACCGCCGAGGAGAGGTGGTCTGCGGTGGCACCAATCGGGCCGGTTACCACCCCGGCAAGTCATGGGATCAACTGGTCCGCGATCAGAACACCACCGAGCGGGGCTGGGTGGGCGTCGATCGCCAGGGCTCCGACCTCTGTGTTGCGTCGGGAATCTGGCCACGGGATCAGGGCAGCGCCGCGCAGGGCCCGGTGGGCTTCATCTACCTGGAGTACAACCTCGCCGACGTGGGCGAGGAGCATGAGGCCGTCGCGCTCGCCTCCGGGATCACCACGCTGATGATCGTGGCTGTCGCGTGTGTGGTCACACCCATCCGCGTGCGTCGCCTGCTGCAACCGATCGACACGCTCGCGCTGCAGACCGCGGCGCTCGCCGCGGGCCGCCGGGACGTGCGCGTGGACGAGAAGGCGCCCGGCGAGTTCGGTGACCTGGCCCGATCCTTCAACAACATGGTTGACCAGTTGGCGACGTCGTCCGCATCCATCGAACAGACGGTGGCCGAACGGACCGCGGAATTGGAGCAGCGGCAGAGCGAACTCGAGATGGAGATCCGCAATCGGGAGCGTATTGAGGCGGAGCTTCGCGAGGCCAAGGAGGACGCCGAGGCGGCGAGCCGCGCCAAGAGCGAGTTCCTGGCCAACATGAGCCACGAGCTGCGCACGCCGCTCAACGGCGTGATCGGGATGTCGGAACTGCTGATGGCGACGAACCTGACCGGCAAGCAGGAGCATTTTGCGCGCTCGTGCATGCGCTCGGCCGACGCTTTGCTGGCGCTGATCAACGACATCCTCGACCTCTCCAGCGTGGAGGCCGGCACGCTCAAGCTCGAATGCGCCGATTTTGATGTCTGGGAGACCATCGAGAACGTCGCCGACGTGCAGGTGCAGATGGCCGCTGACAAGCACCTCAAGTTCACCTGCACGATCGACGCCGCCGTCCCGCGTTTCGCCCGCGGCGACGCCCACCGCTTCTGGCAGGTGCTCGCCAACCTGGCCAACAACGCGGTGAAGTTCACGGAGCAGGGGGAAATCACCGTGCACGCCACGAGCGTCACGTCCGATGGCGACGGCGAGACGATCCGCGTGGAAGTGCAGGACACCGGCATCGGCATTGCACCCGAGCAGCAACAGCGGCTCTTCAAAGCGTTTTCCCAAGTGGACGGGTCGATGACCCGTCGCTACGGCGGCAGCGGCCTGGGTCTGCGCATCGCTCAGCAGATCGTGGAGCTGATGGGCGGTGAGATCGGCGTGAAGAGCGAACTCGGCGAGGGCTCGACGTTCTGGTTCACCGTACGACTCGACCGGGCCCGGACGGCCGACGAACGCGAACACAACCTCTGCCTGCTCTTCCCGCACCTGAGCCGGCTGCACGTGCTCATCGTCGATGATAACGTGCTCAACCGCGAGATCCTCACCGGCCAGCTTGCCGGTTGGGGCATTCAGGCCGATAGCGCCGTGGACGGTCCGAGCGCCCTGACGGCATTGCGCCGGGCGGAAGCCGCCGACCAACCCTACCATCTGGCCATCTTGGACATGCAGATGCCGGAGATGGACGGCCTCCAGCTCGGCCGCATCATCAAGGCGGATCCGGCGATACAGCAGACCGTGCTGATCATGCTCACCTCGGTGGGCGACGACGGTGTCCGGCTTCAGGCGCTGGATATCGGCTTTCATGCCGCCATGGCCAAGCCCGTGCGCCAGTCGGCCCTGTACGAAGCGGTCGTGAAAGCCGCGAACCTGATCGTCGAGTCCATGCCGGCTGCCAATGGACCCGCTGCCCGCCCCGGCGCCGTTTCGGAGACCAAGCCGCGCGGCCGCATCCTCATCGTCGAGGACAACGATCTCAACCAGGATCTGCTCTTCCACGTGCTGAGTCGAGACGGCCACCATGTCGCCCTCGCGGAGAACGGCCGCGAGGCCATCGAAGCGCTGCGCCGCGAGCCCTTCGATCTTGTGCTCATGGACTGCCAGATGCCGGAGATGGACGGTTTTGAAGCGACGCGTGCCATCCGGGAGATAGAGGGCTCAGGACCGATTCACCCGGAGGCTGCGGCCCACCTGCCCATCGTCGCCCTCACCGCCAACGCCCTGCAGGGCGATCGCGACCGCTGCCTGGCCGCCGGCATGGACGACTACGTCACGAAGCCACTGCGTCCGAAGGAGCTGCAGCAACGTCTGCGCTCACTGCTGGCTTCCCAGCATGATGCTCCCGCCCCTGCCACCGACGCGTCAGCAGCAAGCGTGGCGGCAAGACCGCCCGCCGCCACTGAGCCGCCGCCCACCGGGACCGCTTTCCAGGTCGCCGAACTGCTGGAACGCTGCCTGGGAAGCGTCGAACTCGTCGAGCGTCTGCTCAGCCAGTTCGTCGATGATGCGCAGGCCATGGGTGCCGAGATTCGCGCCGCTGCCAGTGCCGGTGACGCAACCCTTACGTCGCGTCTGGCGCACAAGCTCAAGGGAGTTTCCGCAAACCTCTCCGCCACGGCCCTGCGCGAGGCGGCGCAGCAGGTCAACGTGCACGCCGCCGCAGTGGCCGGGGGGACCGCGGAGGCGCTGTTGAAGGAACTCGAAGAACAGGTGCAGCGCTGCGTCGCCGAGACGCCCGCTGCAGTTTCCGCTGCCCAAACGCTGCTCCGCAGCGAAGCGAGGTAACGATGCGTATTCTGATCGTTGATGACGACGCCATTTCCCTCGAGTTGCTCAAGCACGCCTTACGGCAGGACGGGCACGAGGTCAGCTCTGCCTCGGACGGGCAGGAGGCGCTCGACATCCTCGAGCGTGGCGAACATCGTGTCGTGATATCGGACTGGGAGATGCCGGGCATGGACGGTATCAGCCTGTGCCGCGCCATCCGCGCCGGCCACTGGTCGGGTTACATTTACACCATTCTGCTCACCGCGCACCGCGACTCCGGTGACGTCATCGCCGGGCTCTCCGCCGGGGCCGACGAGTTCATGACCAAGCCGTTCAACCCGGCGGAGCTCCGCGTCCGCGTGCGCACCGCCCAGCGCATCATCTCGCTGGAAACCCGCGAAGTCGCCATCTTCGCGCTGGCCAAGCTGGCGGAATCGCGCGATCCGGAGACCGGCATGCACCTGGAGCGCATGCGCAACTACTCGCGCATCCTCGCCCAGACCCTGCTCAAGCAGGGCAAGTTCCCCGAAAAGATCAACCAGGATTACGTGCAGAACATCTACCTCACCAGCCCCCTCCACGACATCGGCAAGGTGGCGGTCCCCGACTGCGTGCTGCTCAAGCCGGGCCGGCTCAGCGACGAGGAATTCGACATCATGAAGACCCACGCCGCGACGGGCGCGGAAACGCTCGCCGCCGCGGTGCGGCAATACCCCGGGGTGGCCTACCTGCAGATGGCCTGCGATATCGCCCTCACCCACCACGAACGCTTCAACGGCAAGGGCTATCCCAACGGACTCGCCGGCGAGGAGATCCCGCTGTGCGGCCGCATCGTGGCCCTGGCCGACGTCTACGACGCCCTGACCTCCAAGCGAGTCTACAAGAAGGCCATCGCCCACCCCGTCGCCCGCTCGATGATCGTCGAGGAGTCCGGCCAGCACTTCGACCCCGTCATCGTCGAGGCCTTCCTCGCCGCGGAGCAGGAGTTCAACGACACCCGCACCCGCTTCGACGAGGCCATCGCGGCAGCCCCCAACCCGCCCGTTCTGGCGGCCGTCGGACACTAGCGCGTCCCCCGTCCACCGGCAGCGTCACCGTACGCGCCGTGCGCGCAGGAAATCGGGCCACCCCCGCTCCACGCGCATGGAGCTTGCTCCAGCCGCCCGGGGCAAAACACCAATGCCCCTGTGGGACCGACTCCTGTGGGACCGACTCCTGTGGGACCGACTCCTGTGGGACCGACTCCTGTGGGACCGACTTTCCAGTCGGTCTTTCGAGGCTGCCAACGCGGATTGACCGGCTCGAAGGCCGGTCCCACAGATTTCCACCACGGGCCGCTAGCCGGGTTCGCCGGCACGCGGGCGTCACCGGCGCCGCCCGGTTGGCACCCCGCGCCGCGCACGCATAGACTCTCCCGTTCGGGCCTCTGGCTGCGGAGTGCGCTCCCGGCCGCCCACCGCACGGGAGATAAGCGATGCCGATCAAGACCATCCCCGACGGCCTCACCGCCGTCACCCCGTACCTCCTGGTCCATGGCGTGGACGACGTCATCGCCTTCCTGCAGCAGACGTTTGATGCGGCGGTGATCGAGCGAATGGAAAACCCCACAACCGGCGACGTCGCCCACGCCCAGGTCCGCGTCGGCAACGCGATGATCATGATGGGGCAGATCCCCGCGGAACGCCCGCCCACGCCCGGCTCGCTCTACGTCTACGTGACCGATTGCGACGCGACGTACCGGCGCGGCCTCGACGCCGGCGGCACGTCCGTGATGGAGCCCGGCGACCAGTTCTACGGCGATCGCAACGCGGGCGTGAAGGACGCCGCCGGCAACATCTGGTGGATCGCCCAGCACCTCGAGGACGTCAGCCCGCAGGAACTGCAGCGCCGCAACGCCCGGCGCGCCACGAAGGATTAACCATGAAGCTGACCGGGATCACGCCGATTCTCAACGTATCCGACGTGCCCGCCGGCCTCGCCTGGTTCGAGAGGCTCGGGTGGAAACGCGGGTTTACCTACAACGCGGGCGGCATCATCGCAAACGCCGCCGACCGCAACGCGTCCGGGCCAGCCGGCTTCGCCGGAGTATTCTGTGACGGAGCCGGCGACACCCACGGATGTCAGATCTTCCTCTGCCACGACGGCCAGGGGTCGCGCGGCGGCCCGCACCCGCGGCACGTGACGCCGGGTGCACGCGACGACGACACCGGCGGCGTCTGGATGTCATGGTGGCTCGAACAGCCCACCGACGTCGACGCCGTCCACGAACTGGCGCTACGCCACGAAATCACCGTGACGCGGCCGCCGACCGATGAACCCTGGGGCGTTCGGGAATGCCGCATCGTCCATCCCGACGGCCACACCATCCGCGTCTCCGCGTTCACGCGGGGGTAGCGCCGCGCCAACTTGCCAAGCGCCTGCCGAGTCGGCAGAAGCGCCGAAGGGAATCAACCCCATCCGCGTCCGCAACCCCAAGTCCAGGAGGCACCGCCGATGCCCCGTCGCGAACTGACTCCGGAACGCAAGACCGCGTACTACGTCGGCAACGCCCTGGCGGTGGTGGGCCTGCTCGTCTTCGGCTCGATTTTCGTTTCGGCCGCCCTGAACTTCGGGAATTTCCAAGCGATGGAGTCGCTCGGCCGGTCCGCCATGCTGCGGGCCGTGATCGGCATGGGCCTGCTGGTGGTCGGGATGGTCGTGCGCGCCATCGGATCGCACGGCCTGGCGGGTTCGGGCGTGGTCATCGATCCCGAGGCGGCGCGGCGCGACATCGAGCCGTGGTCGCGCATGGCCGGCGGCGTCGTGCGCGACGCGCTCGACGAAAGCGGGCTGATGGAAAGCCGTCGGCGCCCGGAGAGCGCGGCGGACGATTTCGATCAGCGCCTGCGCAAACTGCACCAGCTCTACGTCGACGGCATACTCTCGGAAGAGGAATACCAGCGCGAGAAAGCGGAAATCCTCGAAGAGAACTGAGGGACCTCGAGCCACGCCGCCACCCGCCGGAGAACACGGGCCGACCGGAGGACCTTCACGACACCGTCGAATCCGATGCGCTCGGACAGCACGCCGCAGCGTCGGCCAGAACCTCCTCGACCAGGCGGATGACGTGTTCAGCCGTCACCTCGCGCATGCAGCGGTGGTCGTGCGGGCACTGGCTCAGGCGGCGGAAATAGCACGGAGCGCACGGCAACGACACCCGGGCCACCGCATTTTCCCGCCGGTACGGACCGATCCAGACGTCGTCGGTCGGACCGAAGATGCTCACCACCGGCCGGCCCATCGCCACGGTCAGGTGCATCGGGCCGGAGTCGTTGGTGATCGCGATCGCCGCGCGGCGGATCAACGCCGCCAGCACGCTGATCGACGTCCGGCCGGAGACGTCCGTCGCCCCGGGGCACAGCGCCGCCACCTCCCGGCACCGCTCCCGCTCGCCCGGGGAACCCACCAGCAGCGCCCCCCACCCGCGGTCGAGGAAGTGCTGCGCCACTTCGGCAAAACCCTCCGTGCGCCAGCGCTTCGTCTCCCAGATGGTGCCGGGCGCCAGCACGGCATACGGGCGATCGGTCAGACCGTGCTCCGCGAGCAGCGCGTCAGCCGCGGCCGGCGCCTCCGCCGCCAGGGGAAACCCAAAATCGAGCGGACCTGCGTCGAACCCCAGCAACGCCCCCAACCGCTGGTAGCGGTCCACCGCGTGCACCTCCAGCGTCGGTACCGGAATGCGGTGCGTATACGCCAGCCATGACCCCTCCCGCGCCCCTGTCCAGCCATGACGGTACGCCGTCGCCGGCAGCGTCCGCTCCGCCACGCGGTTCACACGCCGCGGCCGGTCAAAACCCACCCGCACCCGCGAGCCCGTGCACATCGCGAAAAACGCCGAACGCAACTGCCCGTGCAGGTCGATCACCAGGTCATAGCGGGCCCGCCGCAACTGCCGGGCGAGCCGCCAGATACCCCCGATGGCCTGCCCGGGCTTCGCAATCTGCCCCAGACGCCGGCGGTCGAAGAGCACGATGTTCGAAATCGCCGGGTGCCGCCCGACCAGCTCAGCCGTCGCCGGCGTCAGCATCCAGTCGATGCGGGCGTCCGGGTACCGCCGGCGCAGCTTGACCAGCACGGGAATGGTGTGGACCACGTCGCCGAGCGCCGTCGGCTTGATGAGCAGGATGCGCTCGAACGATCTGTCGGCCAGAAGAGACGCCACGGCGGGATTCTAGACGAAATCCCGCAGATGATGAACGGGTTTCGGCAAACACGTGTACCTACGAATCAGGGCTGGCGAAATCGCCAGCCCTGATTCGGGGGGGAGGGGAAAAGGAGGAATTCGTATTGTCAGCCGACCGGTGCTTCAGCAGAGCACCGGATCCGCGGTCAGTGACTGGTACAGTTTCTCGAGTGCGGTCACCTGGATCTGGCGGACCCGCTCCTTGCTCACGCTCATCTCCCGGCCGATCCGCTCCAGCGTCTCGCGCTTGCGGTTGGGCTCTTCCGGGAACCGGCGGCTCAGGATATCGCGCTCCTGCTCGGTCAGGTCCGCACCGTTCTCGCGCAGCACCTCCGCCAGCCGCTGCCGGTAGACGCGCTCGTCGTAGTCGTTGAGATTGCCGTCCAGGGCACCCCGGTCCATCCGCGGGTCATACCCGAACGTGACGAACCGCGCCCGCCGCGTCTCCATCTTCGAGAGCCGCAGGAACCCCCGGTAAATCGCGTTGCACGCGTACGTGCTGAACCGGTAGCCCCGCCACGGGTCAAACGCCTCGACCGCGTCGCACAGGGCCCGCAGCCCCTCGCTCAGCAGGTCGTCCTCGTCGACGTTGGTGAACCGGCTGCGACGAACCATATCGTAGCTCAGGCCCAGGTTAACCAGAATGAGATGGTCGCGGACGCGGGCCCGCAGTTCGATCCAGCGGTTCGCCTCAGCCGTCACCGCCCGGCGCTTGCCGCGGGCCTCCCAGGCTCGGAACGCGCAGTAGTGCATGGCCCGGAACAGGCGGACTTCCGCGTCGCCCTCCGGCGGCCCTTCGACCTGCAGCAGTTCCTCCAGCCCGTCGAGGTACTCCCGCGAATCGCTTGAATATTTGAACTCGGGGTGAAAGACGTATTTCGGCAGTCCTTCCGAACCGAGTACGTGCCGGGATACCTCGTTTCGCTTTGCGACCATCTGACTTTCCACCCTTTGAAAACGGGTCCGACCCAGCGACGGGAGCAGCGACCGCGTCGAGCTCCCGCTCCCAAACCGACTTCATCCGTCGGGTGAACAATCACACGGCGTGCCAGAGGCACTTTTTGGGACCGAATCCGTCTGTTGAGAGTGAACGCCGGCTTCAGCCCCCCTTTAAGGGCCTGCCAAGCGGGTTGGTTGCTGGCTGGACTTTCGCCGGGACGATATCCACGCCGATGAGTGGTTGGGGCTGTACAGGCCCGGTGGCTGAAAATTCCGCAACCCCCTCGGAATCCGACGCACCTGCGGCTGACGGGCGACGCGACATTTGCCGGTCGCCCCGGGAAAGAGGGGCAAGGGGACCGGGCGGCCACTTGGCTGCGGCATACAATAAGGCCGCTTGATTGGACGTTTGTGCTGGCGAGATCCGTCTCCCTCGGAGGGCGTGACCGTGCACCGAACCGCTTTCACCTGGTGGGCCCTCGTGGGGGGCGCCGGCCTGCTGGTCGGGATCGCCTCCTGCACCGATCCGACCGCCCCCAGCCCCTCGCAAAACAACTCCGTCCAGCCCTACAACCACGACCTCACCTTCATGCGCCACGTCGATCAGCCCATCAGCGAGGGCACGGTGGACAACATCCTCGCGGAGGCCGGCGGCCTGCTCGCCTCCGTCGACACCGACTGCCCCGACGTCTACTGCCCAGCCACCTTCACCCGCACCGGCGGCATCGGCGTCTTCTCGGAGGGCTCCACCGTCCTCACCAGCGAGCAGCAGCTCGACACCGTCTTCAACGTCAATGGGGATTTCAAAATCGTGACGTTCATGGTCGGCGTCTGCGGCGCCCCCAGTGGATCGGATCCCGCGGTAGTGCTCGGCTGTGCCGCCACGGCCGCCAGCGTCGTCATCGTCTACGACGCCCCCACCGACGTCTGGGCCCACGAGTGGGGCCACGTGCAGGGACTGCCCCACCGCAACGACTGCGATCGCAACCTCATGCACGCGTACGAGCTGCAGACCAACGCCGTCAACACGACCGAGCGCGACGCGTTCCTCTCGCGCACGCCCGGCAGCGCCTTCATCAATCTGCGGCTCAGCGACGAATCCCCCTGCGACGAATGCGTGGATAATCTGCAGGAAGCCCCGCTCACCGAACGCGTGCAGCGGCTGATCGCGCCGCGCTACCTGCAGGGCATTCCGGCGGACACGCTGGCCGACGTGCCGGCGGACGAGCGGACCGATGCGCTGCTGGCTGCGTGGGCTCAGGGCATCCCGGCGGTGCAGCGGGCGAACCTCACGCGGCTCCTGGGCTACACGCAGGACCCGCGGGCGGTTGCCGCGGTCGCGGGCTGGCTCGCGGCCCGCTCTGGGGAAATCTCTACCGATGAACTCGCGGCCCAGTCGGAGTGCCTGCTCGCCCTCGGACGCCTCGCCGCCGTCGACACCGACGGGACCGCCGTGGCTGCGCTCATCGCCGGCACCGCGTCCGACACCTGGACGCAGCGCGACCTCGCGCTGCCCGACGCGGATGGCAGCGTGCATTCCGCCGGGGCGGCCCTGGCCCGCATCAGTGTGCTCGCGTTGGGAATATCAGGAGTGCCCGAGGCCCGGGCGCACCTCGTCGCGCTGCAGGCCGCGGCGCGGACTCAGCGCCCGGCTGACGCGTGGTTCGGCCCCCAGGTGGACGAGGCCCTCGCCCGGTTTGACGGCGATCTGGCCCGGCTGCGCCCAGCCGGTCGCCTGCCGCGCCAGCCGTAGATTTCCAGCATGATCGCGCCGTGCGGGCAGGCCGGCGGCAGGCCCGGCTGGGCTGTGCCGCGTAGCGATGCGGCGCAGCGGGTTTCGAGGCCCCGCGGGTCTCAAAAGAACCTGTTTTTTATCAGGATTGTTTCCATTTCTTGCTTGCATCGCCCCCCGCGTCTGAGTAAACTCACGCTCGTAGGGAGTTGAGAGAAGCACGCTTAAGAGGTGCTGCAAAGCGGGTCTTAGGCGATGCGGTCAGGGGAAGGGATGGAGGCAAGCCCGCCAATCCTTCTTTTACCGCCGAGAAGATGAGCCAGAATTCTTGGTCCAGGCCTTGTGCCTGTGGCCTGACAATACTCTCTCTCTCCCTCCCAGGCTTGGGCTGTTCGCTTAGAACAGCCCTTGCCAATTTTTACGCCCAGCCATCGCGCGAGTTCGCGCCACTTTGCAAAGCCCCGAACCCGTTACCTCGCGACATCCTTGACCTGCACCCACCTATCGACGTGCCCCGACCTGCCACCGTGCCAGCATGGCGACGTGCATCGGACCGCATCGACGAACAACGCCAGTTTCGCCGTGCCCCCATCGGTCCGCCGGCTGCTTTGACATTCCGCCAGCCGCGTTCTTCGCCGCCTGGACGGTGAATTTCCCGTGCAGGCGTTGACAAATCCGACCATCCGGGATAAATGCCCGTTCGCGGACGCTGACCGTCGCCCCGGCGACCGACCAGCCCTTCCGCGAGCCCGCCCGGGCCCCCAGGAGGTCCGGCAGGACCGCTAGCTCAGTTGGTAGAGCAGCTGACTCTTAATCAGCGGGTCGTAGGTTCGAGCCCTACGCGGTCCAGTTCCCCCACTTCCGGGTTGACGTACGGCAGCACCCTCGCGCCCACTCCTCGATAGCGGCGATCCTGGATCATCCTGAGTGCTCGCTCTGGAACCCGATCGGCTTGCGTTTGCACCGGGCGGCGGGGCCATCAGCTCCCGAATGGCCTGAATGACAGCCCGAACTGCTCATCGTGCTTGCCAACCCGCGCCTCGAGTTGATCCAGCCGCGGGCCAAGTCCGCATTGGCGCACAGGACTTGCCGCAAAGCGCATAAAGGCCCGCATAATCTCAACGTTCACGCGGACTAAGCGCGTTGCCTGCAGAACACTGAAAGCATGGCTACCCCGCTCGGTAAACGCGTAGGGCCTGCCTCGGCGCGATTGCTCCCAACTTGAAATCACAAAATGATTTCAAGTTCGTCCATCCGGACTTGGTGAGTTGAAACACGAAGTCCGGCCGGAACCGCGAGATGTGGCGCTTCACTGCCTGCACGAGAACGCGCGTCTCGACGCCATAGAGGTCGGCCAGGTCGACGCTCAGCATCACCTTCCACCTGCACGATACAACGATGCGCTCCTCGCGGTGCGCGGCGTCGCGGTGACGAGCCTCATTCGCTCACTATAATTCGGGTTCGGTCTGGCAGAATACGGTGTCGCGATATGAAGAAAGCAAAGCGCATCCGCTACACCCTGATGTGCGCATCAATCATGTGCTGCGTTGCGCTTGCGTGCGGATGGCTCGCGACTCTGCGTTGGAGCATTCGTTACGTGGACAACGTTCGCCGTTTTCAGGTGGGTCTTGCAGCGGGCGGCGTCAACTTGTTTGTGGCTCAAGGCCGTGACATGACTGCGCCGCGGACGAAGGCGCGCGAGTGGCACGTAATTACCGACCGGCCCTATATCTTGGATGAACGTGGCTGGCTGGTGCAAGTGTGCTGGCGGGAATACCCCTGGCTCCCACGCTACGTGAATGCAGCACAACGAGTCTGGCTACACCTACCGCCGCTTTGGCCGCTGCTATTGATGACGACCATTTTCGATGGTGCTCTATCGGTCGGTCAGACGCCGCGTGCCCGGCTGCTGTCCGCAATGTGGGTACGATCTGCACGGCAATATTTCCGGCCTCTGTCCCGAGTGCGGAGCGAGTGCGTGAAACGTCGCGGGCGTCATCCAGTGTTAAAAGCGTGTTGGGCTGATCGCCAGTACGCTGCTAACTATGTTGTGGGTGGGCTCGTGCTGGTACGCCTTTGAGCCTATAAACAGATCGCAAGCGGCCGTCAGTTCACTTTGTCGCGGGGCGCATTCATCCTGTATCGGCAGGTGCCCTTCAGTATCGACCCGGCGCTTTATGGCATACCTTCCAAGAATCCAGAGTGGCCTTTGCTGGTGATTCATCGCTGGCAGTTCGGTGGACAACGGGCCTTGCTCTCCCGTTCTGGCCACTGGTACTTATCTTCATCTGTGTCAACCCTGAACCTGTACCTCCGTAGTCGCCGCCCGCTCAAAGGACTTTGCCACGCCTGCGGATACGATTTGACGGGAAATACATCGGGTACGTGCCCGGAATGCGGCATGAAGACCTCACTGGGCTGATCGGCTACGATGCCGCCACCCGGCCCCCAGGGGCGGGGCTGCGCATGTCTGCCGACCCTTTGCCCACCGTTGACGGCGAACGCTTGCGCCGCGACGCCGTCCTGGCCGGAACCACGCACCCTGCCGAAAAACCACCACCCACCCTAGAGCAAGCTCTATGCAAGTGCAGCGGGTGTGACCCGACTTTCCTCGAGCACGGACCCGCACTTTGACGCTACAGGTGGATTGGGGACGCTCTAGCCCGCGGCCGACGGACCCTCGACAGCCGCCGGCGACGTATCGGCAGCTCCCGCCGCCCCGCCGCCAGATCCGTAAACCTCCGGGGCACCGTAAGTTATCGACCTGGTTCGCCGCGTTGCGCCCCCAGCCCGTCGGTAGCGTCGTACTCGCCGGCACCTGCGGATGCCACCGTCCAACCGCGTCTCCATGGATCACGCAGCCGGAACCCGCGCCTGCCCACTCGGTCGCGGCGGTGACGTCACGGCGCGCGGGTTGCAGACGGGCGGGGAATGCGGGGGATTGGGCTGTCAGCGGTCAGCTATCAGCTGGATGGAACGTGGGTGATTGGGGTGCGGTTGGGGGCGTATGGGTTTTACCCCGGGCTGACGCCCGGGGGTCTGTGGGGCTGTGCCGAACTCATGTTGGGTCTTTACATATCGCCTGTCTTTGCTTCGCCGGGTGGGCGGTGCCCACCGTGCGGCTGGCCGTATGTGCGCGGGGTGTCACACAATCGGGTGCCCACGGCTCAAGAGCCGTGGCACACTGTCACTGCGGCTGGGCGGTGAGGAACGGCTGAACGGCTTCGAGAAACTTGGCGTTCTGCTCGACGAAGACGTAGTGGCCGGCGTTGGGGATGATCTCGAAGCGCGCGTCGGGAATGCCCTGGGCGTAGGTGCGCACCGTCTCGACCGGGGCCACGACGTCGAACTGGCCCGCAATCACCAGCGTGGGAATACCCTTGAGCTCACCGAGCCGCGGGCGCAGGTCGAGGCGGCCGGGCGCCCCGGGCGGGCCCATGTACTGCATGTTCATGGCCTGGGCCACGAGCGAACTGACCCGGGCCCGCCGCGACCAGTCCTTCTTGAACTCGGGCGTGAGCGCGCCGAAGAACTGCGTCGGGTACACCACCTCCTGCATCGCACTGAGTTCATCGTCGTTCGGATCGCGCCGCTGCGCCGCCAGCGGCATGCTCAGCTCGCGGAGCTTGGCGATGTCGTCGGCGGTGAGCATTCCGTTCGCGACGTTCTGCGTCCGCGTGAACTCCTCCGCACTCGCCCAGCTCGAGACAATGACGAGCTTGTCCACCTGCTCGGGATGCGCCAGGGCGTAGCTCACCGCGAGCGCCCCGCCGGTGGACTGCCCCAGCAGCGTGATCTTGTCGTGGCCCAGCGCCTCGCGAAGCGCGTCGAGGTCCGCGACGTTCCGCTCGATCGTGTAGGCCTCGCGGAACGGCGGGCGCTCCGAATACCCGCAGCCGCGCTGATCGTAGTAAACCAGCGTGTGATCCTTGGCGAGGGCATCGAGGTACGGCCGAAACATGATGTGCGACTCGCCCGGACCGCCGTGCAACACGTAGACCGCGGGCCCCTCCCCCATCGACTTCACGTGCAGCCGCACGCCGCCGGCGTTGACGCGTTTGCCGCGGCCGAGCAGCTCGGAGTCGGAGAGCGGCATCACCGGCACGACGGGCAAGGCGTCAAGGCCGGACGCGATGAGCTTGAGATCCTGGACGAGGCCCGGGTTCTGCGGCGCCTGCATGCCCCGCTTGAAAACCTCGAGCAGCGCCTCGACGTAGGGCTTGTCGTCCACCTTGACCTGGTAGGCGAAATCCACGACGGCGTTCAGGTTGCGGCCCGACTTGCAGTGCAGGTACGTCGTGCCACCGCCGGCGGAGCGCAGCTCGTCGACGACGGCGGCGACCTCGGCGCGATCCGTGTGGCGGTCGGCGCCCTCACCGCCTTCGGCGATGGGGTGAAACTCGTACTTGATGCCAGCGGCGTCCGCGGCCTGCTTCACGTCGGCGGGCACCTCGTTTTCAGGCAGGAGGCTGATGATGCGCTTGACGCCCTTTTCCTGGGCGAGTTTGGCGCAGTCGGTGGCCTCGGGCAGAGCTCCGCGGACGACGTGGTCGTTGATCGGAAAGATGCCCAGGCGCTGGTCCCAGGTGGGCGCAGGCTTTGCGGGCGGTTCCTCCGCGCGGGTCGGCACGACAACAACACACAAAACGGCGACGGCTGCCGCCAGCGTCACGCCCTTGCCAATTCGCAGAAACATGCACGGATCTCCTGAAGGCAGCAGCCGGTGCGGGTCGCACGCGTGGGCCTGGCTGCGCGGATGCGAGTTTGCCGCTCACGCGGGGTCGTGCGCTACTATAATCCGCGGGTCGGGCGTCGCAACCGGCAGCGCGGCGGCATACACGTTTCTACGCCGCGGGAGGCGGGTTGGTGCGCGCAAACCAGTTGCTCCGGGCCCTTGCGGGACTTAGAATTGAAATTGACACACGTCCACGGATCCGACCGGTTCCTGCGCGGGGCTGCGCCAATCGGGAGGCAGGTGAACGCATGACGCAGCGACGGCTTCGACCAGGGGTATGGATTGCCGCGTGGGCTCTGCTGCTCACGTTGGGTGCGGCGTACGCGACGCCTGCGGGTCGGCTGCCCGCGGTCGGCTCGAACGGTGCGGCGGCGGCGGCAGTGGCTGGCGAACGGCACGGGGCGATCATCAAGATCGAGGGCGAGATCTCGGACGTCACGACGGAGAGCGTGCGGCGGCGGGTGGAGGCGGCCCGTGACAACGGCGCGAAGGTGATCGTGTTCGAGATGAACACGCCGGGGGGCGCGGTGTCGGCTGCGCTCGACATCTGCAACCTGATCAAGAACCTGCACGACATCCACACGGTGGCGTGGGTGAACACGGACGCCTACTCGGCGGGTTCGATGATCTCGCTCGCGTGCGACGAGATCGTGATGACCGGGGCGTCGGTGCTGGGCGACTGCGGGGTGATCCTGGGCGGCCCGACTGGACCGCAGGAGGTGCCCGAGGAGCTGCGGGCCAAGGCGGAGAGCCCGGTCATCGAGCAGTTCCGCGACTCGGCCTCGCGGCACGACTACGACCCGCTGCTGTGCGAGTCGATGGTGGTGAAGGAGATCGTGGTCTACTGGGTCGAAAATACCCAGACGGGCGAGCGTCGCTTCGTGGACGAGGCGGAGAAGCAGCGGCTCTTCGGCGAGGAGCAGTCGATCTTCCCCGCGGCCGACGCGGATGCGGACGCGGAGGATGCGGCGCCCAAACCCGAATGGCGGCTCGTACCGAACTACATCGACATCGTGAGCGGCAAGTCGGTCACGGTCACCCAGCCGGTGGTCAAGGCGACCGAACTGCTGACGATGTCGCAGAGCCGGGCGTACGCGTTCGGCTTCTGCAAGGCGATCGTTCCGGACGCGCACGAGCTGGCGGCGCGGTACAGCGTTGCGGGTCCGTGGCTGCGGCTCGACTCGAACTGGTCGGAGAATCTCACGCGTTGGCTGACATCGATGCCGGTGCGGATTTTCCTGCTGGTGATCATCCTGCTCGGGGCGTACGTGGAGTTTCACACGCCGGGCGTGGGGGTGCCGGGGCTGGTGGCGTTGATCGCGCTGGCGATCTTCGTCGGGGCGCCCTACGTATCCGGCCTGGCCAACGTGTGGGAAATCGCGATCGTGCTGATCGGGTTCGCGCTGCTCGCGGTGGAGATTTTCGTCATTCCGGGCTTCGGCATCGCGGGAATCAGCGGCATCGTGTGCATCATTGTGGGGCTCTTGGCGACGTTCATTCCCGACGAGCCGGGGCGGTCGTTTCCGATCTACTGGCCGCAGTTTCAGCCGGGCATCGACGGGCTCAAGACGGGCGTGATCGTGCTGGCGTCGGGTGCGTCCGCGGGCGTCGTCGCGATGATCATCTTCTCGCGGATCATGCCGCGGCTTTCGTGGCTGCACGGGGCCATGCCGCCGAATCCGGTAGCGATGGGCGTCGGGGCCATCGTCGATCCGTATCATGGTTACGCGCGGGTCGGAGACGTCGGGTTGGTGACGTCGACCCTGCGACCGTCGGGCAAGGCGCGGTTCGGGGATCAGCTCGTGGACGTGGTGACGCGCGGCGAGTACGTGGATCCCGCAACCGAGGTGGAAGTAATCGAGCGTGCAGGCAATCGCGTCGTGGTGCAGGCGGTGCTGCCGCCGCGCGGCGCGGCGGAGGTCTAGCAAGCCGTCGAAACGTAGCGCATGCGGCGCGAGACTCCTGGCAGAATGACGTGGCACGATCGCTGCGGAGCTGCCGGACGAACACCAGCCATGGATTCGACCGTCATCATCGCCCTGCTGTACGTTGCCGGCGTGGCGCTGCTCATCGCCGAGGTGTTCGTGCCGTCGCACGGCCTGCTCACCATCGGTTCGCTGGTATGCCTGGGCTTCGCAGTCTACCAGACGTTTCTGCACACCACGACGGGCGGCGCGATCGGGCTGATTGCCAGCGTCCTGCTGGTGCCGACGGTGCTGCTGCTGGGGATCAAGAACGTTCACCGCCTGCCGATGGGCAAATACCTGGCGCCGCCGAATCCCGAAGCGCGGGTCGGGCGTGAATCGGGCAGGATGGGCGATCCGGTGGATTTCGTGGGGGCGGTCGGCCGCTCGCTGACTCCGCTCCGCCCGGTCGGAATCGTCGAATTCAACGGGCAGCGGGTGCCGTGCGTCGCGGAGTCGGGTATCATCGACGCCGGGCAGAGCGTGATCGGCATCGAGGTGCACATGAGCAACTTGGCTGTCCGCCCGCACGCCGGCAATGCGTAGGCCGTTATTCCGCAAACCTCACTGAAAGGTGACATGATGATAAACGCAATCTGGAGCCCGCAACCCCTGCTGGCGCTGAGCAATACCGCCACGTTCGTCCTCGGCGGCGTGATCCTGCTCGTCCTTATCATCTTCGCGTACCTCGTCGCGAACGTGCTGCGGCTGTGGGTCCAGGCCCAGTTGACCCGGGCGGACGTCGGGCTGCTCACGCTGATCACCATGCCCTTCCGGAAGGTGCAGCCGGCGGTGATCGTCAACAACAAGATCACGCTGGTGAAGGCGGGGCTGAGCACGGTCACCACCAACGACCTGGAGAGCCACTACCTCGCCGGCGGGCGGCTCGAGAAGGTCTGCAAGGCGATGATCGCCGCCGACCGCGCCAACATCGATCTCGATTGGAAAACCTCGACAGCCATCGACCTCGCCGGCCGCGACGTGCTCGAGGCGGTGCAGACCAGCGTGAATCCCAAGGTGATCGACTGTCCCGGCGTCAGCAGCGGCAAGGAGACGATCGACGCGGTCGCGGCGGACGGCATTCAGCTCAAGGCCCGGGCCCGCGTGACGGTGCGGACGAACATCCGCCAGCTCGTCGGCGGCGCCACCGAGGAGACCATCATCGCCCGCGTCGGCGAGGGCATCGTCAGCGCGATCGGCTCGTCGCACACCCACAAGGAGGTGCTGGCCAACCCCGACCGGATCAGCAAGGCCGTGCTGGCCCGTTCGCTCGACGCCGGCACGGCGTATGAGATCCTCTCCATCGACATCGCCGACGTGGACGTGGGCGTCAACATCGGCTCGCGGCTGCAGGCCGACCAGGCCGAGGCCGACACCAAGCGGTACAAGGCCGAGGCGGAGAAGCGCCGCGCGATGGCGGTTGCGGCTGAGCAGGAGTTCCGGGCGAAGGTCGAGGAGAACCGGGCGCTGGTCGTGCTGGCGGAGGCGGAAGTGCCCAAGGCGATGGCCGATGCGTTCCGCAGCGGGAACATGGGCATCATGGACTATTACCGCATGAAGAACATCGACGCGGACACGTCCATGCGGCGCAGCATCGGTGGCGATCAGCGCAAGAAGCCCGAGGGCGGCGAGCCGCACGCGTAGGAAAACGGTCGGGCCGCCCGGCACGTGTGCCGCAGCGGCAGCGAGGATCGAGACCAGTCATGCTGTTGGGCAATTTCATAATCCCCGAGGTCGTCGCCCAGGGCACGCCCAAGTTCGACATCGAATCGATCATCTGGATCGCGGTCCTGGTGCTGAGCGGGATCGGCAGCATGGTCAAGAAGTACCTCGACAACCGGCGCGGTGAAACCATCGACGCGGAGATCGACGACGACCATGCGCCGCGTCCGATCGCCCGCCCGCCGCACGGTCCGCGGCCCGCAGCACCGCAACGCCCCGTTCCGCAGCGGCCGGCCCCACCACGCCAGCCGCTCGCCCAGCGTCCGGCGCCGCCGCAACGCCCTGCCACGCCGCATCAGCCAGTAACGCCGCGTGCACCGATCGCTCGTCCGCCGCTCGCGCGCAGCACGCCGCCGGCGCGACCTCCGCTCCAGCCGCGTCAGTCGCCGTACGCCGCGCCCCAGCCACCCACGGTCCCGCAGGCGGTCGTAGCAGCCCAGGCGGCTGAAGCTGCCCGCCGGGCCGCCGATCATCGGGCGATGAAGGCTACGCCGCCCAAGCCGCCCGCCGCGCCCTCGGTGCCAGTGGTCACGATGCCAGCCGGGGTCGGCAACATCGCACTCACCGCGCAGAACCTCCGCCAGGCGATCATTCTCAGCGAGATCGTCGCGCCCCCGGTCGCCCTGCGCACACCCGAAAACACCCCCTTCGCCCCGCTGGGGTAAATCCATCATCGCAGCCGGAGGCCCTTTCGCCGCGCGCCGGTACGGCTGAGCGCACGTTGCGGCCGTCGTCGTCGCATCCATTTGGATCACTTCCGGATGTACCGGTTTTCGCCCTGTTCATTCACGGGGATACCGCGACCCGCCCCTCAAGCCTGACTGTACCACGCCGCACCTGGTCTCTGTGCGAGGGCTCCGCATGCGCTCCGGGGCCGAGCTGCTCATTAAACGCGGATCGCCTGTAAGGGCTGGGCTGGTTGTGCGACCAACCGAGCAGTAGCCGCGCATCTGCCTGTGCGGCTGTCCGGATTACGCCAACGTCAACCAGGGAGCGAAATATGAACATCTGCAGGAGCCATTTCGCGCCGATCCTGACCACAGCCGCCGCATTGATGATCGTCGCGGCTGCACGCGCCGATCAGGCGATTTTCGGTGCGCCGCTGTACATGGGGCTGCCCGACGAAGCCATCGTCGCGGGCGACTTCGACCACGACGGCGATATCGATCTGTTCAGCGTCGATCCACCCCGGACCGACTCGTTCGGCCAGATCATCGGACCCGGTGACTACTCGATCAACTACAACACCGACGGCCAAGGGTCGTTCAGCACGCAGACGCTCGTTTCGACGCGCGGCGCGTACACGATCTTCGCCGTCGACCTCAACGCCGACGGCAACCTCGACATTGTCGACGGCGACCTGGGCGTCGCGCTGGGCAACGGGGACGGCACCATCGGCCCGATCATCGAGTACAGCAACGGCAGCGGCCACGGCAACGGCCTGCACCTCGCGTTCGGCGACATGGACGGCGACGGCGACACGGACATCATCGTGCCCAACGGCGGTCCGGTACTGCTCAACAACGGTGACGCGACCTTCTACACGAACTTCGTCTCGAGCGACGTCGTGCCCGGCAGCGTGGCGGGCGCCGGCGACTTCAACGAGGACGGCCACCTCGACGTCGCCACGATCCGCAGCGCCTACGACCTCGTCACCATCCAGCCCGGACTCGGCGACGGTGCGGGCGACCCGGGCCAGCCCTACACGGTGCCCCTCGGTGGGGAATACCCTATCGACCTGACCGTGGCCGACATGAACGGCGACGGCCACCTCGATCTCATCACGCTCAACCAGGACACCGACGACGTCAGCATCGTCCTCGGCAACGGCGACGGCACGTTCGGCACGCCGGCGACCTTCGCGGCCAACGCGTCCGCGTACTTCGGCGTGGACCAGTACGCAGTCGCCGACCTCAACGGCGACGGCGCCCCGGACGTGGCGGTCACCAGCACGGTCTACGGCGACGCCACCAGTCACCGCGAGACCGGGATTCTGCTCAACGACGGCGTGGGCGCGCTGACGCTCGAGCCGCAGACGATCACGAACTTCGGACGATCGTACCACAACATCGCAGCCGCCGACTTCAACAACGATGGCAACGTCGATCTCGCCACGGCACCGCAACTGCTGCTCAACCAGTTGCCGGCGACGATCGGCATGGGCGTCCAGCCGCACGGCGACCTGTTCGCCTCCGGTCCCAGTGGCGGCCCGTTCGACCCGGCGAGCATGACGTACACGCTCACCAACAACGCGAGCGGCGCCATCGACTACAGCGTCTCCGACGACGCCGACTGGACCTCGATCGACAACGGCACCGGCACGATTCCGTCTGGCGGAAGCGTCGACGTCACGGTCAGCTTTAACCACAACGCCGAGGCGCTGGCCAACGACGACTACCGGACGACGGTCTCGTTCGTGAACCTCACCGACCATCACGGCGACCGCACGCGGGAGGTGCGGCTGGAGGTGGGAATTCCCCAGGTGATCTACTCGTTCCCGCTGGATACCGACCCCGGCTGGCAGACCGAAGGCGACTGGGCGTTCGGTCAGCCGACGGGCCAGGGCGGCGCCCACGGCTCGCCCGATCCGACGAGCGGGTTCACCGGTCCGAACGTCTACGGGTACAACCTGGACGGCGATTACCCGGGCGACCTGTGGTTCACAAGCCTCACGACGACCGCGCTGGACTGTTCAAACCTGAGCCACGTGAAGCTGCGTTTCCGGCGCTGGCTCGGCGTACGCGATCAGCCCGACGATGCCTACATCCGCCTGAGCACCGACAACGACTTCTTCCTGTACATCTGGGCCAGCGAGACCGAAGTGTACGACAATGGCTGGCAGCTCGTGGAGTACGATCTCTCGCCGTTCGCGGACGGCGAGTCGACGGTGTACGTGCAGTGGACGATCGGGCCGACGTACCTCGGCGGCGCGTGCGGATGGAACATCGATGACGTCGAGATACTGGGGGTCGAGGTCGGCGGATCGCGGCCGGGCGATCTGAACGGCGACGGCGCTGTCGACATGGTCGACTTCGAGCTGTTCGCGCCGTGCATGGGTGGCCCCGGCGTGACTGCCCCGCCGCCCGGCAGTGTTGCGAGTGCGTTCGACGCCGCGGATCTCGACGGCGACGGAGACGTCGACATCACCGACTTCTGCGCGTTCCAGGCCGCGTTCGTCGGCCCCTGACGCGCGTGGAAGCACACCGACGCCCTTTCCGGATACCGGCAGTGCGGCTGCCCCCGAATGCGGTCTACGCCGACGCACTCGCTGCGATCGGTCGATCGTACGCTGGCGGCCTCGTTGTGCAGGCGCCGTGCGGCGGCCGCTGGGGCCGTACACGCAAGCACGAGTCAGTCGGCCGCTGTGGCGCAGCCGGTGCGTCGTCAGCGCGGCAACAAGCGGCGAACCAAGCCAACGAAGGTGACGGTCCATGCCGTGAGCGCAACCCAGAGAAAAGCGCCTGCGAAGGCGGCCAGGTAGGGGACGCTGACCGCCCGCGAAAGCTGAAGAGTACATGCGGTATACATGCCCAGGGGGAACACCGCGCCCCAATACAGGGGGTCGTACGTGAGTGGAAAGCGGCGATAGACGTGCCGCCAGACACCAAGGATGATGAGCATGGGGATCCACCAACTCGCGGTTGCCCAGAAGAACAGGGTGAAGCCCTTCAGAAAAGGCATGAGTGACTGCAGCAGCGGCGAGTCACCTCCGGCGAGAATAAGCATGTCTCCGGCGAGCGTGGAGATGGCCATCGCTCCCATGTTGATCCAGTAAGGGGGCGAGAGGTCGGACGGATCAAGCGTGAAGAACGTGTAGCGGTAGAAGATCAGCGAGATGATCCAGACGTAGAGCATGCCGCCTCCCAGCCACATCACGAGGCTGAAGAACAGGACACCATCAGGACGTGCGAATCCGGCAGCCATTTGACTGCCGAGAACGCTCACCGATTGAGTGGCAACCACTGCGACCAGCCAACCGCCGTTGATACCGCGCGCCAGCGGGGGCTTTTCGACCTTCACGGTCAGGCCCGTGAAGATCGTGTAGGTAAATACGGCCCAGAGCACGATGCCGAGGCACCACAACAGGGCCGCCATCGGACGAAGGTGCAGAATCACCCAAAACTGACTGCCCAATACACACGTGCCCGCCACAGTCGTGAAAAACCCGACACAACGGTTGTGGTCGAGGAGATCGGCAAGGATACGGTCGCGGTGCCGCGCGATGCGCAGGACGCTCAGCGCAGCGAGCACAACGAAGAAGATGACGTTGAGGCCGAGTAGAACGCGCGCGATCCACAGCCACCCCAGCAGGAACGACGCGATCGAAACAATCCCCGTCGCCATCACCAGCGCGAAGTACGCGGGGTTCAGATCGGCGGACATGGACAAACGGCGCGGCGACGTGGGCCGTGAGGTTTGCGCAAAGGGCTCGGCGGCGGAGGCCATCACTGTTCCAGCCTGCGCATCTGCCAGAACAGGCCGAAGTTCAGCAGGAAGCAGATGGTGCCGACCGCTGCCGCCGGCGCGACGACGCCGTGGTCGCCGCCGAGGTAGGCGTTCATCGTCGCCGTCAGCAGCCAGAGCTGCAGAACGAGCAGCATGAGTACGACGCAGAGCATGCCGCTGATGATGGTATTGAGTTGATCGCGTGAGACACGTCGCTTCACGTCGTTCGCTCCTCCACATTGAGGGCCACGATATAGCCCTGTTCCCGGCCAAGCTGGACGCGCGGCAGCGGTCGTCGGGGCGGCCCGGCGAGTGGCCGACCGGTGGCGAGGTCAAAGAGCCCGTGATGGCAGGGACAGCGCAGGACGCCGGCGGTTACGTCGGGGATGACCGCGCACGACAGGTGCGTGCACTTGCTGCTGTAGGCCACGAAGTCATCGGCCGCGGTGCGAACGAGCACGCACGCGTCGTGCGGATTGGGATAGCTGAAGGAAACCGCCCCACCGACGGGCACCTCCGCGACGGCGACGATCCGCCGGGAAGCCGAAGTGCCCCGCGCGCGACGCCAGGCGCTCATCAGCCAGATCCAGCACTGGCCGACGGCGAAGGCGAAGCTGACGAGCACCATGAATTTGGTGAAATCGCGGCGGGCGACATGGTTGTCCTCAGGCACATCGATGGGAAAATCGCGACGCCATTTCGGCTGCTCTTCGAACGGCCGCCCGTCCGGTGTCAGCACCGACAACGGAATATCATCATGTGATTCGGCCATGCCACACTCCCATGTTGCACTCAGCCCGAAGCCCCAGCGCCCACGACGGGCAGGGCGTACCGCCGGCCGGTCGGGCCGGCGTGCATCGCAGCGGTAACGTCGATGTAAGCCGGAGGTGCCGCCGGCGCCATCATGTTGACCTTCGTGGTGATCCACTGTTGCCCGAAGCGAAAGCGGTTGACCGGTTGGGCCCGGGGCCGCAGGCGTTCCACTTCCTCGCGCGTACCGAAATGCAGCGCCTGGCTCGGACAGACCGTGGCGCACATCGGCTTCTTGCCGACGGACGTCCGGTCGTAGCACATGTCGCACTTCATCATCAGCTCGAACTCGGACTTCATCTTGGGTACGCCGAACGGGCAGGCGAGGACGCAGTTGCTGCACGCGATACAGCGCGGCTTGCGGGCGCTTTGCACGACGCCGTCTGCCGTGCGTTTGATTGCATCCGCCGGACATACTTCCGCGCAGGTGGGCGAATCGCAGTGCATGCAGACGACGGGGGTCGTCTGCGTCGACTGGGCCCGCTCGATGTACTCCAGATGGATCATGGCGTGTCCGCGATGGGTGTCGCACTCCTCGCAGGCCTGGACGCACGCCTGACAGCCGATGCACCGGCTGGGATCAATAAAGAACTCGGTGTTTGCTGCTACTGGCATCGGCGATTCCACTGCGATTATACGGAGCCCGTGCCCGCCTCAGCCCTGCTGCGGCTCCAGGACGGCGTGGTCGGGCGCCGCAGCGGCCTTGCGCAGGCGCACGGCGCAGACCTTGTACTCGGGGATTTTCGAAATCGGGTCCTGAGCCGCGATGGTCAGTTGATTGGCGCTCTTGCGCCCGGGCCAGTGATACGGAATAAACACGGTATCGGGACGAATGGTGGTCACCACCAGGGCCCGCAGCGTGCAGTCGCCGCGGCGCGTCTCGGCGGTCACCCAGTCGCCGTCGCGCACCGCAAGCCGGTCCGCCAGTTGCGGGTGCATCTCGATGCGCGGCTCAGGGTATTGGTCCACCAGGGGCCCGATCCGGCGCGTCTGGGTGCCCGAAAGAAACTGACTGACGACGCGCCCCGTGGTCAGCATGAGCGGATAGTCCGCGTCAGTGTCCTCGGCGGGCGGCGTGTACGCGGCGACGTTGAATCGGGCCTTGCCGTCCGGGAAATAGAACGGGCCGGTCCCGCGCGCCACCGGATTCCAGGAACCCGACTCGAACAGCCGGGGCGTGCCGGGGTGGTCTTCCGACGGGCACGGCCAGAAAACACCGAACTGCCGCTCGATCTTCTCATACGTAATGCCCGAATAGTCGGCGACGCCACCCTGAGACGCGGCGCGCAGTTCGTCGAAGATGGCACGCGGACCATCAAAGGTGAAGCCGTGCGGACGGCCGAGAGCGCCGGCAATATCCTGGATGATCCGCCAGTCCTGCCGCGCGTCACCGGGGCATTCGACCGCCTTGTTGATCTTGATGACGCGGCCCTCGACCTGGGTAACGACGCCCTCGTCCTCCTCGTGCAGCGACCCCGGCAGCACCACGTCGGCGTGGCGGGCGGTCTCATTGAGGAAGAAATCGATGGCCACGTAGAAGTCCAGTTTTTCGAGCGCGCGGGTGATGAAGTTGTTGTCCGGCAGCGAGACCTTGGGATTGAAGCAGATGCTCAGCAGGCCGCGGATCTCGCCCTTGTCGATTTTGCGGAAGATCTCGTACGCGTCGACACCCGCACCCGGTAAGGACTCCGGCTCGACGCCCCACACCCTGGCCACGTGCGCGCGATGCTCCGGATTGCTGATGTCGCGCGCCCCGGGGAGTTGGTCGCATTTCTGGCCGTGCTCGCGACCGCCCTGACCGTTTCCTTGGCCGGTGATCGTGGCGTAGCCACAGCCGGGGCGACCGATGCGACCTGAGGCGAGCACGATGTTGATCGCCCCGAGCACGTTCTGAACGCCATGGCTGTGATGCTCGATGCCACGGGCGTGCATGAGGAAGCTGGTCTGCGCGGTGCCCCACCACTCGGCTGCCTGCCGGATGGCAGATTCCGGAACACCGGTGACCTCCGCGGTGCGGGCGGGGGTCCACGCTCGAACGTGCTCCGCAACGGCCTCGAAGCCCACGGTGCTGCGCGCAACGAAGGTCTCGTCGACCCATCCGTGAGTGATCATGAGATGCAGGACGCCGTTGAACAGGGCGACGTCGCGGCCCGGCTTGACCGGCAGAAACAGATCACAGGTCCGGGCGATCGGAGTGATGCGCGGATCGACGACGATGATGCGGGCGCCGTTTTCGCGCGCCTGCCAGACGTACTCGGTGGTGATGGGCGCGCACTCGGCAACATTGGCGCCCGAAATCCAGACCACCTCTGCCGGGAGAATATCTTCCCAGGGGTTGGCCGCACGGTCGATACCGAAGGCCTTCTTGTTGCCGGCAGCAGCGCTGACCATGCATAGTCGGCCGTTGTAATCGATGTTGGCGGTGCGCAGACAGACGCGGGCGAACTTGCCGACCAAGTAGGCCTTTTCCGTCGTGAGGCTGGCGCCGGTGAGCACCGCAAACGCATCGTCGCCGTGCGCCTGTTGGATACGCCCAATGGCCTCGGCGACGCGGTGAATCGCCTGGTCATAGGCGAGCGGGGCAAAGCCGGATGAGGCGGTCGTGTCCCGCTGGTAAGCCCGGAGGAGACGATCCGGGTGCGCCCCCTGCAGGTAGCGCTTGACGCCCTTGGGGCAGAGCATGCCGCGGTTGAAGGGAAAATCCGTCCACGGCTCGAAGCCGACGACCTCGTTGTCCTTGACCTTGAGTTGGATGCCGCACTGCTGTCCACAGAAGCAGCAGTGCGTATTCACCACCCGATCCGGTTCCACGCCGCTGGCGAGGCGCAAACCGCTCGCGTAGGCGCGATGGGGACCGAAAGCCTCCATGGTGGACCGTTCGTTCACGACCGAAGTCACTCTAGCGCTCCTGTTGCGGTGACATCATGGTGGCGATGTCAAACATCGGTTCGACGACGGGGCCGCGCGCACTCGACCAGAGCATACCCTGCGCGATGGCCAGCATGGCCCGGCGACACTGGGGACAAACGCGCTGATAGTGGTCGGCTTGGCCGTCGCCAAGTTCGTAGCGGTAGCCGAGCCGGCGTTCGACCTCGATCAGATCGTCGATCTGCATGCGGGTCGCGTACTCCTGACCGCAGCGCGCACAGGCGGCGAGTCCGGCGCGGCCGCCAATATCACGATAGAAAGCGACACCGATCTGCGCGGGCCGCTGGAGGATGTGAAAGAACTTGCCGAACGGCAGCCACAGCAGTGTGAGAATCACCGCGATGGCGTGGAGAATCGCGAGGAAATCAAAGGCGTAGCCGCGCATCCAGGTGTAGCTGGCGGTAAGCATCAACCCGGTCACGCTGATCGCAAAGAGCAGGATCAGCGGCAGGAAGTCCTCCCCGAACTGCTGCACGGCGCCAGCACCGTGATCGCGCATGCGGCGGTGCATGGCGATCATCACGCCGGGGATCACCAGCAGAGCGGCCCAGACCAAGCCGTGGAAAACCAGGAAGGCCAAGACCCCTTCGACCGGGAACGTCATCGTCGGAAAACCCAGCACGTAGACAACATAGTGCTCGAAATCCCCGGCGGGCATGTCGAAGTGCACCCAGCCGAACACGAGCGGAAACGTGATGAGCGCGGCCAGCACGCACCCCCACATGATCAGCCAGTGCGCCGCCCAGCGCTTCCGCCCGCGACGCCAGATGAAATTGTTCGAGGCAAACACCGCCAACAGCCGCCAGACGAGCACGCGCAGATTGCCCAGCAAGTACCGCCGATCGAGGAATACCTGCCACCCGCGGCGCCAGTAGAGCGCGGTCGGTGGGCGCTGAAGCCACATCACGTACCGATAGGTGATCCCGAAAACCGCGAAGAGCGTTGCGAACGTGTACCCCACCAGCGCCGCGTCGAAATGGGCCAGGTTGCGCGAACCCACGACGATCAGAACGGCCAGAACGGTCGTGGTAAACAGCCCCCAGCGGATCGCCTTGGATGCCTCGTGACCCATCTCCATGGCTCCAGCCCTGTCGCGCGCCGCGCTGCACGGTGGACACGCTTGCGAGCGATCATAGGGCCTGCGCACGCCGGCGGCAAGCCTTCACCGCGATCCATCGTCTGAAGGCTGTTCGTCGATCGCAGCGCCGCCCGTGGTCTTGATTCTCCAGCGTGTTCCGCGTAGGAAGAAGTAGACACTCCTGCGGCATTCGCCGGACTCAACCAGCCGCTCGGGCGATGTCGATCATGACTGCATGCGTCGTAGGCATCCTGGTCGGTGGTCTCAGTACGCGAATGGGTACCGCCAAGGCACTCCTGCGGCACCCCCGGGGCTGCTCGTTCGCTCAAAACGCGATGGCCGTAGCACGCGAAGTCACCGCCGAGGTCGTGCTGCTCGGTGAGATGATCTCCAGCGACGCGCATGGCACACCTGTAATCCCCGATGCGGCTCCAGCGGCAGGCCCGCTTGGCGGCCTATGTTCACTTCTGGAGTACGCGGCACCGCGGTACGCGCTGCTGCTGGCGTGCGATTTGCCCTTCCTGCGGCCCGCACTCTTGTGGAAACTGCTGGCGCAAGCCTCGCCGGAAGTGGATGCAGTCGCCTACTGCAGGAACGGTGCGCCTGCAACCTACCATACCTGCTGCGCACTGTATTCACCAACCGTGCTGCCGGCGGTGAAGGACCGGCTCGCTCGACGGGCGTTGCGGATGCAGGATCTGCTCGGCTCGCTTTCCGTCGCCGGGCTCGCGCCCACGGCAACCGAGAACTTACAGTTGACCAACGTCAATTCACCGGCAGAGCTGCACCGGTGCTACGAGCATTGGCACACCGCACGCGACTCCGATTGAGTGGAACCCGGTAGCAGAGGCAACCCGGGGACCGGGCCACGCCTTGCCCCGATCGCAGGCCAAGCGCTCGCCGGCGAAGCACCGGGACACGGATGGACCCCCGAACCATAACGTGGACGGGGACGTTCAACGCACGATCGATCGCGAACGGCAAGGGCAGCCGGGCCGTCACGAGCCATGACGTTCGGGCGGCGGGGTGCGCTTGAGTCAGTGCTGAGCGTGCGCCAGATTGTTCGGCGGCGTCATGGGCTCGGACGGTCGCCAGCGATGTTCGAAGCCGTGGGTGCTGATGCCGGTCTCCCGGAAGCGGCGGGTGAGTTCGGTGCGGATGTCGTGGCTGAGTTGCCAAGCGGCTGACGGCGTGTCCGCCCACGCCGCGATCCAGCAGCGTATGCCTTCCTTGCCCATTTCCATGACCCAGAAGCGCGGGTCCTCGTAGCCGGCGAAGTTCCGGCTGGCCCGGGCGGACGCGATGGCGATGGCGCGCACGGAGTCGAGGTCGCTCGCGGGCGACACCCAGAACTCCACGTACGCCCACTGGTAGCGATCGATGATCGAGTAGTTGACGAGTTCCTTGGCGAGCATGTGGTGATTCGGAACCATGTAGCGGCGCCAGTCCCATACCTTCAGGGTCGTGTGCGTCAGCGAGATGTTCTCGATCGTGCCGAAGAACCCGTCGACGAGCACGGTGTCGCCGATGCGGATCGGCTGGGAGAAGGAGATGATCACGCCCGCCATCAGGTTTTCCAGCAGCGGTCGCGCGGCGATGCCCGTGACGACAGCCGCCACCGCGACGAGCAGCGAGAGCAGTGTCGAGGGCGCCCCGCGGAGCAGCGGTATAACGAGCACGACGAGCAGCAGGACCGAGAGCGCGGGCAACAGGACGCGCCGCATCATGTTGAAGCGGGTCTCGATGCTCTCCAGTCCGCGCTCGCGCGCTTCGCCGTCCTGGTCCTCGACGGGCGACTCGGTGTCGACCGCGTCGAACTGGCGGACCTTCTTGAGTCCGACGGTGCGCTTGGCCTGCGCCGCACTGATCCGCTGGCGCATCCACCACAGCAGCGCCCCGCCCCCAGCGGCCACCAGCAGGCAATAGGTAATGTATCCGGTCCAGGACATTCGCACGCGCCCCTTGCTGTGGCCACTCCGCGCCGGCGCCGGCGGCCCCGCCGGCTGTGCGGATGTGCTCGTGTTTCCGTCGATCCCTCGAGCCGGCGCGCAGCCTAACACCCCCGGACCGCGGGGGTCAACGAAAACCAGCGGCGCGAAGATTGCGCCAGGTTGCGACGGGGCTGGGTAATGCCGCAGTCAACGCCCGGCGTCAGTCGGGGCAGTCGAGCAGATGGCGCACCAGGTCATCGAGGCGGCAGGTGGCCACAGCCACGAAGCGGTCGGCGGCTCCGTAGTACACGAAGAGCGTGCCGTTGATCACGACCTGCCCACAAGGGAAGACGCACCCAACGTAAGGCCCATCAAGTTCGTACGGGGCCTCCGGCTGGAGAATCCACTCGGGCGTGCGATGGAGCACACGGGCGGGCTCGTGCAGATCGAGGAGCATCGCGCCCACGCGGTAGCGGCTGTCTGTGCCGACGCCGTGGTAGAGCACGAGCCATCCGTGGCGGGTCCTGAGTGGCGGCGTGTTGGCGCCGATCTTGCGTTCCTCCCAGGGATAGCGGGGCTTGGCCAGCAGGCGGTCGTTGCGCAGACCGAGGACGTCGTCGCCGGTCGCGAGCCAGATGGAGGGAGCGGGCGTGCCGTATTTCTCGCCGACCCAGTCCATCGGGCGGTGCAGCATGGCGTACTGGCCGCTGATCTTCTCGGGGAAGAGGATGACGTTGCGATCGTCAAGGGTGGGGTCGGTCATGCGGCCGGCGCGGACGAAGGTGCGCAGGTCCGTGCTGAGCAGCAGGCCGCTGGAGGTGATGTTCTCGCGGAGGGCCCGGGGGAAATCGGGCGGGCAGACGGGCGGTTGGAGCCGTTCGTCGTCTTCGCGCCAGTACTCGCCGGGCGCGAAGAAGCGGCTGGCGTAGGTGACGAAGTAGTGCTCGCCGAATTTGACGATGCGCGCATCCTCGACACAACCGCCGTCATGGCCGTCGCGGCTGGGGGAGACGACCGGTTCATCGAACCGTTCGAAGTTGAACCCGTCCGGGCTGACCGCGCGGGCGAGGTGAATCACGTGCTCGGCGTCGGCGCCGGCGGCGCGATAGAGCAGAATCACTTCGCGACGCTGGTCGTCGTACCAGGCGCCGGGGTTGGTCGTCACCAGGCATTCCCACTCACGGTCTGGCCGCGGCGTGATAATCGGGTTCCGGTCGTAGCGTTGGAGTTTCATGCTGCGTTCTCACGGCCTCGCACGCGCCTTCTGCGGACGGCGCGACGGGCGGAAGATTCCTGTACCAGTAGCGGTACATACCGACAAGGCTTACCACGAAAAGCAAGGCAGTCACTGCGGCGGCCGCGTGCTGCTTGATGATCAACTGCATGGGCAGCAGGTACATGGCGACCATCCAGATGAAGGCGAAGGGCAGCGCGAGCAGATCGTTGCGATGCTCGATCTGCATGGCGCGATGTTCGGCGGCGGGCAGCAGCCCGCGCAGCGGCTTCCACCATCCGAAGGGTCGCGTGGTGCGATAAAAGTGCTCCAGCACCGGGGCGGGCGTCGGCGGCGCAAGGTACGTGCCCGCGACCGCGAAGACGAGGCTGATCGGCGTGAGCAGCAGGAACTGCCCGACCTCGCTGAGCGGCGCCGCCTCGCCAGATTGGCCGTTGAAGATGTTGAAGAGCAGCACCGCCAGCGCTGCCACCGGACCGGCGAACATGCCGGCGGCGTAACCGGTGGCGTTGAAACGCCACCAGTAGAAGCGCAGCAGAAGCGGCATGCCGATGCCCGACCAGAGGCCCATCGTGATCCACCCCCAGATGTCGTTGATGTTGGGGATGTTGTAGGCCAGGATGAACGAGGCGATGACCACCGCGACACAAAACGCGTACGTGGCGGTGAGCAGCTCGCGGTTCGCCGCCAGCGGCCGCAGGTAGCGGCGGTAGACGTCGTTGGTGAACATCGCCGCGGACTTGTTCATGGTGACATCGAACGTCGACATCGACGCGGCGATCAGCGAGACAAGGATCAGGCCGCGGAAGCCGCTGGGGACGCGGTAGAGCAGTACGGAGGGGAGAATGACCTCCGGGTTCACCGTGCCGCCGTAGCTGACGAGATCGATTTTCTGCGACCAGTTCTCGCCGAGGGTGCTGCGCAGACCGTCGATCAGCGCGGCTGAATAGGTATCCGGGTGAAGCTTGATCTGCGCGAGCACCTCGCGCCACTGCGCCGGATCGACGCTCACGTGCTGCTTGATCAGCACCGCGGCGTCGGCGAGCACGCTCTGGTCGGGCACGAAGTTGTGGACCAGCAGGATGCCCAGAACCGCGTAGCAGATCATCATGGGCCAGCGGCAGGTCATCAGCACGGCCCACAGGCAGCTCAGCTTGCCGCAGTCACGTTCGTTGCGGGCGGCGAAGAAGTGCGGTTCGTGCCCGGTACCGAAGCCCCCGATGATCAGCTTGTTGAGCACCAGGAAGAAGAGCGCATACACCATCAGGTTCTCGTACTGCTCGTAGCCCTTGGGCATGCGCGTGTGGAGTGCGGGAACCGAGGAGACCCAGCCGTCCGCACCGGTGACCTTGTCGGCGAGCGCCGCGAACGCCGCGCCGTCGCCGACGTGCCCCACCGTCAGCACCACGACCACGATGATGCCGAAGATGATCAGTCCGGACTGGAACATGTCCGACACGACCACGCCGTACAGCCCGGAGAGCGCCGTGTAGAACGTGCCGATCGCGATCAGGATCAGCGAGCACTGCCAGGGCGCGAGCGGGATGAACAAGGCCATGAACAGCCCGATGCCCACCACCATGTACGTCAGCATCGCCGTGGTGAAGATGATGAAGGCGAACGCCGTCGAGATGCGGGCGAAATCGGCCATGCGCCCCTCGCCGAACCGGTACGACATCCACTCGGCGACGGTCATGCACCCGGAGCGGCGGTGCCACTTGCCGGTCCAGATCATCTGGCAGACGAGCGCGAGCGAGACGCCGCCGCGGAACTCGATGAACAGGCCGCGCGGTCCGATGATGTACAGCAGCGAGATGATCAGCATGGTGCCGGCGAGATCGAGCGAATAGCCCATGCCCGAGAACCCCAGCATCCACCACGGGAGGCGCTTGCCGGCCAGGAAGTACGACTCCATGTTCTGCGACGCCAGGCGGCGCAGGTAGAGCCCCAGCGCGATCAGCAGCGCGAAGTAGACGAGAACGATGCCGTAGTCGATCTTGCTGAGGTAGTTCACCGCGAGCCTCTCATGTTCCGTCGCAACAGCGCGGTTCTTCCGCCCGTCGCCGTCTTGGTCAGGGCCCGTCGAGGGTGACGGGCGCGCCGAACTCCAGGGTGGTCAGCAGAACAATGCTCCGGGGCGGCAAGCACAGGACCAGGCCCCGGGCGAGATCCACGTCGGAAAGCACGCGCGCTGCTGCGGGGAAAACATCGGCCCCCAGTGGATCACGCGAACTCGGCCAAGCGTCGACAGCGTTGTCGCCGTCCACGTCGGAGTAGACGTACACACCGAGGCCGGTTGCGCCGCGGGCCAGCGGAGCGCGCAGGTGAATGCGCCGCAGCCACGGACCGTTGTTCGCCACGGCGGCTGATACGTGCCACCCGGCGCCGTCGGCGATTCGGGCGGCAGCCACGCGCAGACCGTCCACCGCGGATTCATCCGTCGCGACAGTCGAGCAGCCGGGCGGAAACGTGCGGGCCAGCACGGCCCAGGGGTAAAACCACGGCCGCATCGCCTCGTCTGCGGGCGCGCCGAACTCGGCGCCGAGGATGTTCCAGAAACCCCAGATCTTGCGGCGGGCGTAGGCGTCCGTGGGCAGCGGCTCGGCCAGCGCGTTCATCGCCTCACCGCCGTCACCGCAGAAGTGCATCGCGTCGTCCAGGTCCCAGGCGATCAAGCCGGAGAGGCCGCCGCGCAGCCCCTGGATCGCGGCGTCAGTCATGGCGACGCCGTACCAGTATTTATAGACGTTGTGCTGCTGGTCGTTGGCATTCACGCCATCCACCAGCCCCAGCTCACCCAGGATGAACGGCTTGCCGGGGTCACGCCGCCCCACCTGGCGCAACTGCTCGCGGGCGTAGAGCTCCAGCAGGCCGCGCTCGACGTCCTCCGCACGCACGTACCAGTGCTCGTCGTAGATGCCGGTGAGGGCGCGGAGCGGCTCGTGCTTGAGGCTGCGCGTGGTGAACAGCCGGTCGCCGTCCGGGGCTGCAATGGTGATCCGGCCGGTTAGCCCGCGGCGGGCGAGTTCAGCCTGCAGGTGATTCAGCGCCGCGTACCACGCATCCCACGTGACGCCGGTCCAGGCGCCGTGTGGCTCGTTGATGAGGTTGTAGTACCGCAGGCAGGTGTAGCCCCGCCCCGTCAACAGGTGGTCGAGGAAATCGCCGATGATACGGGCCCAGCGCGGATCGTCCACCGCCAGGTCGAGGTCGGCCCCGTTCGGGCGGCCCCACTCGCCGATCACGACCGTGGTGTCGTGACGCTCGCACCAGTCGAGCAGGCGGTAGAGCTTCCGCATATGCGGCGTGTCCCAGGTGTAGATCGGCTCGCCCGCGGCGTCGAAACCCTGGCAGTACCAGAACGTGTCGAGCATGACACGCGTGAGCGGCAGGCGCATGTACTCGAGCCGCCGAAAGACCTTCTGCCAGTCCGCGTCAGAAATATCCCACCACGGATAGGCGCTCCACTCGACGCCCACGCCGAGGAAGTTCTCGACCACGGCCTCGTGCAGTTCGATATCGATCGCGGCGTCGAGCGGGCGTTCCGGCTCGTCGCCGCCGACCGCCTCCACCACGGGCGGCGGAGCTGCGTTGACCGCATCGCTCCAGTCGTCCGTCCGAAACGGCGAGGCCGGCAGCCCCTCACGGTTGAAGAGGCTTGCCGGAGCGAAATTGCTCCAGCCGAAGCGTGCCGCGACCGGTTCAGGGACCTGCGGGCTGGTCAAGCGAACGGAATCGCCGTCGATGCGTGCCGCGGCGGGGAAAAACACCCGGTCGGCGCCGGCTACGGTGAAGGAGTCGGGTGGATTGCCCCGCGCAACCAGTCCGCCGCCCACGTGATCGAAGTAGAGACGTATGCCGTCATCCTCCACGCGCATTGACCGGTAGAGGGGGCCGCTGCTCACCTGTGCGCGGCCATAGGTTTTGTCCAGGGCCAGCAGGGCGAGCCGTCGCCCGACCTCCTGCTTGTTGCGCGGATGTATGTCGGTGGCGTCACCGACATCGGTCGTGACCACCATGCCCGTCGCGGGCACCGACAGGGACATGAGCTGCGCCTCGCGCAATTCTGCGGGCCCGGACGCCGTGCCGTAGGCGAACGGAGCGATCTGCACGAAGTAGAACGGGAATTTTGGGATATCCCACGCACGCCGCCAGTCCGCGATCAACGCCGGGAAGAGTGCGCGGTACTGCCGGGCGTTCGTGACGTTGGATTCGCCCTGATACCAGATCGCGCCGCGGATGCGGTACGGAACAAGCGGGCGAATCATGCCGTAAAAAAGCGCGGCTGCCGTGTTCGCGTCCGCCAGCCGGACGGGATTGGGCGCCAGCACCGATTCCACCCGATAGCGCCAGCAGCCCGCGAGCCCGACCGAGCGCGGGGCCGCATCGCCCCGCGGACGGAGGAACAACTCGTGGGGCTGGCCGGTGAGGCCGCCCGACCAACCATCGTCAAAGACGCGAATCGCGATGACGTTGCATCGCCAGGAGCGCTTTCCACAGACGCCGGCACTGGTACGTGCGGCGTCTGCCGGTAGTTAGCTGTACCATAACCTGTCGAACCCAGCCGGCAGCCGTTGAAGTACGTCGTGTCGCAATCCTCGATCCGGCCGAGCGACGGCGCGGTTAGTAGCCACTCCAGCCCGCAGGAATCGTGATTTCCCTGCGGAACCAGATACACCGTCGATCTGCATCTCGGGGCCGTGGGTCTCCCACGCCACTCCAGCTTTTGTCCACCGCCCACTGCCAACCAGCCGATTATCGCAGTCGATGATCCGCGAAACCCTGCGGCGTTCCGGTATCGCGCGCGTCAGACAAGTAACGC
Source organism: Phycisphaerales bacterium (assembly GCA_020639115.1). GTDB lineage: Bacteria > Planctomycetota > Phycisphaerae > UBA1845 > UBA1845 > JACKHG01. The sequence goes on along the minus strand of JACKHG010000015.1, from coordinate 10,446 downwards.
TCGCGCGCCGCCTGCTCACGCCTCCTGCTGCGCGCGACGTTCCCAGGCGTCGGCAGGCTGGGCGAGTTCCTCCTCGCACGCAGCGACCTCGGCGACGCCCGCTGCGCTCATCCACGCCTCGGCGCGCGTGCCGCGGCGCGTGGATCAGGCCGATCGGCATCAGGTTGCCGGTGCAGGTCGCGGCCGAAAAATGAGCTGCAGCACTGAAATCGCCCACGCTGTCGGGCTGCAGAGCGGCACAGACGCCGCGCGAATCGTCTTGCGGCACCGTATGGCGACGTGGGCTTCCGACGGTGAACAGCCGAATCGCGGGATGGTCGGCGTTCGCGATTTCCGTCTCTGCGTCTGCACGCTGCGGCATCTGCATGTTGGACTGGCTGGCGGCAACTGGGCGGGCGAGATCCACCTCCCCCACCAGCACGTCCCGCACAACGATGCGGTTGCGGCCCGCGAAGGTGATCGTGTGCGGCCCGGACGCATCCGGCGCAGGCAGTTCGACCGCCCAGCGCCGGTCGGGGCCGGCGGTCGCGGTGACGGCAGGCGGCGGCCAACTGGCTTCGACGGTAACCCGCTCGCCGGGCTCGGCCCAGCCCCACAGGTGCGCCGGCTGGCTGCGCTGCAGGACCATGTGGTCGCCGATCAGCGCGGGCAACCGTACGTCCGCGTGCGCGGCGTTCGCGAGCCACGCCGAGGGCGCGGCCAGAGCGATCCACAGGAGCAGCCTGCCCGCTACGCGATTTCCCCATGCCTGAGCGTTCCACCGTTCGCGGATCGTGCGGCTGCCCCGGGCAGCCGGCGGCAACGCCGGTGCGTGCGATCTGCCGGCTGCCGGGTGCAGCCGCCCCCTTACTTCTGCGGCCCCGAGAGGAACTCGTTGATCAGCCGGAAATCCGCCAGATCCACGTCCCCGTCGGCGTCCACGTCAGCACACGCGCACCCACTGCCCACGCCGCCGCCCGGTCCGCTGTAGCAGGCCTGCAGCACGCCGAAGTCGGCGAGATCCAGGTCGGCGTCCGCGTCGCAGGACTGCGGCAAGGCGGTGTACTTCAGGTTGTCGACGATCAGCGAACCGCCGTCGCCCCAGGTGTAGAGCCCGTCCTCCAGCGCCAGCGACACGGCAAAGTATTCGGCGCCGCTGAGCAGTCCGGGCGTCGGGCCGACGACGGTCTCGAAGTTCTCCGTCACGACGACGCCGCCCGGATCGGAGACCGCGAGGTTGTCGAAGTAGACCGTCGTTCCGCTGCCCCAGTCGGGCACGCGCGAACCGAACACGATGACGGTCGCCTGGTACGTGGGCGACGCGAAATCGAAGCCCGCCTCGGGCACGAACGTGTTGAGCGGGCCGCCCAGCGTATGGAAATTCCCATCGACGGCCGCGCTGTCCCAGGAGATGCGCCGGCCGTTTTCGTCCTCGAGGCGGATGGTGATCGCGCCCGGCGTTTCACCGGCGGCGGGGTTCCACACCCCCCGGGCATCGATGGTGAAGGAGGCCTGCGCTAAATTGCTCATGTCGATCTGCAGGCCGGGCCAACTGACGCCGACCCAGTACCACCCGGGCGGCGACGCGAGGCCGGTGGCGGAGAACACGCCGCCGCCGCTGCCGTTGACGCCGCAGGTGGTGCAGCCTTCAGCCGTCGCGGTATCGAGCGACGCGCCCCATCCGAAGCCGGCAAAGGACTCCTCGCCCGCGATGCCCGCGTCCCAGTCGTCGCGCGTCGCGCCGTAGTCGGGATAAAACCGACCGCCGACCGGCGGCCAGGTGGACTCGCCTTCAGCCAGCGGACCGCCGACCGTCTGGAAGGTGCCGTCGGCGACGCCCGTAAAGGCGACGCGGCCCACTTCGCGCAGCTTCGGCTGGGGGGATGGCGACAGGTAGACGTCGTCGATGGTGAGCACGCCTCCCCAGCTTCCGGCGGACCCACTGGACGCGCGTCCGCCGCTGAAAATCACGACCAGGCGATAGTCGAGGCTCGTGTCCACGTCAAAGATGCCGTTCCCGCCGGCGGCGAAACCGTTGGTGGTCGCCGCGGAAAGCACGCCGCCCACCGTCTGGTACGCGCCGTTGGACACTTGGTCAAAACCAATCCAGTCGCCGTCCGGATCCTCGATGCGCAGCAGGTAGGGCGCTGGTTCCTGCCAGTAGTCCGGACTCCACGTGCCCTTCACGTGGGCCGTCAGCGTAACCTGCTGCAGGTCCGTGGAGGGCAGCACCTGGTCGCGCCACACCGCGCCGGCGTACCAGTAACCGTTCACCTGCGGGTAGACGTCGAGCACTTCGAGCTGCATGCAGCCACCATCGTCGCCGTAACCGCCGCTGGCGAGACCGCGGACCCAGACGTGTCCGGTGTTCGTGACTGTCGCGTGGTTGACGGCGAAAAACACCTCCTCGTTGTCGATGTCCGCACTCCAGTCGACGGCGCCCCCGGAGGCGTCGCCATACTCGGCGATGAGCAGCTCGGAGTTGGTGGAAATCGCGGCGAAATCCTCGTCAACGTTGGGCACGGCGACGTAGCCGTTGAGGCTCAGCTCGTAGCGGCCGCCGACCGCGGTGCCCAATACGTCGGCGCTGAGGCGCATGTAGCGCGGGTCCATCGTCGCCGCCGGCGCCAGGTACGGCCACAGCAGGGCTGCGGAGAAATCGCTGCCCTCCGGCCGATCGTTGGTCCACACCAAGTTGTCGACGGTGAGGCTGCCGCCCGTGCCCCACGCCGGCGTGCGCTCCGAATCGAAGAGCACCTGGACCTTGTAGGTTGCGGAATCCAGGTTGAAGACGCCTGCCGCAGGCGTGCCGTCCGCGGTCATTTCGGCGGCCTGATCGAGCGTTCCGCCGAGGGTATGCCAGGCGCCGTCCGCGGGCGCTGCGGAGTTGAAGGCGAGTTGATCGCCGTCGCTGTCGGTGATGCGGAGTCGGTATTGGCCGTAGGTTTCGCCGGCGAGCGCGTCGGCCTCGCCCAGGACGTCGGCGGTGAGGCTGTAGTCACTGAGATCGAAGGCCGGCGGCCCGCTGACGACCTGGCAGGAGGTTGAATCAAGATAGATCGCGCCCGGCTGACCGGTCGGCTTGACCAGTTGGAAGATGACGCGAACGGTGACGGTTCCCGCCGGCGCGGTGGCCTGCAGCGGGGTGTTGTCGATCCAGACGTTCTCGGGCGATGTTCCATTGAGCACCACGGCGCTGTGCACGGCGAGGGGGTCGGCGTTGAAGCCGTCGTAGAACTCGAGGCGCATCTCGACGTAGTTGTCGGTGCCGTAGATGGAGTCGCCGCTGACGTGCTGGGTCCAGCAGTCAGCCGCCCAGGTCTGGCCTTCCTCCGCACGCAGGTCCTGGGAAATGCCCGACGAGTCCCGGCCCGACGCGCGGCCCCAGACCTTGAGGTGGTTCGCACCGCTCTGCGGCGCCGTGCTGACAATGAGCAGGCTGTTGTAGGAGCCGCTGGTGTCCGCCCACCAGTTCCAGCCGTAGATGGTCTCCCAGCCGCCGAGTTCGAATCCTGGATTCCTCAATTGACCGGAACCACCCGGCAGGCCCGGAACGCTCCAGGAAAGACCGGCGCTCCAGGTGCCGCCCGGTGCGACGTCGCTGACGGCGATGTTGCCGGCGCCGCCTCCGCCCACACCCCCGGCGGGTACGCCGGCTGCGGTGACCGCCCCGTACAGCACGGCGCCGTCACGCATGACCGCGAACGCCGACTCGCCGGTGATGCCGTTGTCCCAGTTGCCGGTCGAGCCGGTCAGATTGGGCGTCACGCCGTCGCCGGTCAGAAAGGCACCGCCGGCTGACCCGGTCACGCCCGCGAAGTCCTCGTCGATGAGGTTGATGGATTCAAAGACGCAGCCGATCTCGCCGGCGCCGCTGTTGTCCACGCCGCCGGTGAGCAATCCTTGTGCGGAGATTTCGACGCGGGCATAGCCGGTGGCCTCCGCGGTGACTGCCTCGCCGGTGATGCCGTCGTCCCAGTCGGCGAAGGGCACGAGACCCGGGCCGTGCAGGTAGGCTCCGCCACCGGTGCCGGTAACCGTATTGAAGTCTTCCTCAACGAAGGTGGGCTGGGCCAAAGCCGCCCCGGCTGACATCAGGTACAACGCAGCCACTGCAATCCGAATCCTCGCCAGCTTCTCTCCTGCCGCCATCACGTGGGCTCCTCAAAGATGTTGATCATCGCCAGTCGGACGGGGTCAGCCCCATCCGGCCCTGCCGGCACCTGGTTGTCGCGGTTGTCGATCGACGTCACCTCGGTCCTGCGGAAACGAACGCGGGGGTACTGCCGGTGCAGCCGGCGTCAATCGTCGGCTGCACCGCGGGGGTTGTACGGCGACACGCGCACGCGCGGCGTGTACGCCGAGGGGAGATCTTTGCGCACTTCGCCGTTGTAGGCGTAGGATGTCGCGCGAATGGTCTCGCCGTGGCCGTCGGCGAAGGCCACATTGAGTTTTCCATCCGGATGCCGCTTGGTGGGCACGCGCCAGGGGTGCGTCTGCTGCGCGTCGCCGAAGTACGGCCCGCTGAGCCCGAGGTCGCGATCCGCGCTGTTGATGAGGTTCGCGAACTGCGCCGAGTAGGTCGGGTTCTGGGCCTGCTCGATGCTCTCCGGACCGGTCTCGAAAAAGAGGCCGACCTTGCCGGGCGCGAAAATCTTGTCCATGACGCCGCGGAGACGCTGGCCGGAGCCGCGGAAGCACGCGCTCGACGGGCCGTACATCACGCCGCCCTTGCACGCAAGCCAGGTGCCGTTGGACTGCTGGACCGGGCGCCAGCAACTCGGCCAGTAGTCGCTGTCGGCGCCGTCGGCGCCCGCGACATCCTCGTTGATGCCGTAGCTGAGCCGGCCCCAGTAGGACATGCGGTTCGCCGGCGACTTGGGGTAATTGGGATCACCCACACCGACGATGCCGGTGCCGTACATGCTCGGCTCGTGCCGGGGGAAAAACGTGCTGGAGAGGCGCACGCGGTCCGCCGGGCAGGCGAACAACTCCAGGTCGATGTCGACGTGCTGCTCGTCCGTCTGCGCGTCGGTGTAGTTGACGGCGCGCACGCCCCAGTCCCAGTTGTTGCGGTAGTCCCGGCTGACCATCTGGGCCAGCGCGACCGGCCAGGCGAGGATCTCGCCGTTGTCACCGTAGATGAAGCGCTCCTTGCCGGGGTCCACCGCCGCCACGTTGCCGGCGGACGCAGCGATCTGGACGCGTCCGTCGCGCTCGCCGGCGAACATCATGGCGTTCTGGCTGACGCCGCGGATGTGCGCCAGGCACTTGACGAGCTTGCCCTGGTCGCGGGCCTTCCGGAGCGAAGGAAGGAGAATCCCAATCAGCAGGGCGATAATGGAAATAACAACGAGAAGTTCGACCAACGTGAATCCGCATCGGGTGCCGGCGCCGGCTGTCGTGCTGGGCGCGGCTTCCGGGCGGACTCTGCGGCTTGCCCACCTGCGCATCACCGTCTCCTTGGCAGCCCCGCGACGGGGCCACTCGCATCTGTTCATGCCCCGCCCGCGCCGGACTCGTCGGAACGCGCGGACCCGTTGCCGTTGGCCACGATGCGCACCACGTGCGCCGGGGGCGGGCCGGTTGACTCATTGACCTCGAAGAATGTGGGGGCTGTGAACTGGAACGGGGCCTGCGCATCCCCGTCCAGGATCTTGACCAGGCGCGCGGAGGCTTCGACGCCCAGCTTGACGGCGTCCTGGCACACCGCGGTCAGCGTCGGGTGGACGCAGTGCCGGCCGTCGGCGTCGTCGAACCCGATGATGGAAAGATCATCGGGCACCCGCACGCTCAGTTCGTGCGCCGCCTTGACGGCGCCGACCGCCAGCATCCAATCCGCGCAGTACACCGCGGTGGGCCGCTCGGGCATGCTCATGACCACCTTCAGTACGGACGCCCCACCGGCCAGCGAGCCGGGGTGCCGCAGGATTAAGCGGTCCTCGACGGCGATGCCGTGGTTGAGCAACGCCTCCTTGTAACCCTCGAAACGGTCCTGCTGATCGTGGTCGGGCACGGTGTGCGTCGCGAAGGCAATGCGGCGATGCCCCAGGGCGATCAGATACTCGATCGCCCGCAGGCTGTCCGGCCGCGAATCGCAGTCCACGCAACTGATGTCAGCCGAGTCGAAGCGCTCGCTGATCACCACGTGCGGAAAACCCTCCTCCGCGATGGCGTGGCAGATGCCGCGCGAGCCGGCGACGATGCGGAGAACCGCACCGCGCACGCCGTGCCGCATGAAGAACTGCGTGTAGGTCTCGTCGCGACGCTTGCCCCGCTTGAGGTTGAGCAACACGACGTTGTACCCCGACTCCGCAACCCCCTGGGCGACGCCGTCGAGGACGCCCGCCTCGAAAGGGTGGGAGAGAACCTGCTCGCCGGAGCAGGCAAAACCGACGTAGGTGGTCACGCGACGCCCCGTCCTGGCCATGTACCCTCGGTTGTTGGCGATCGTGAGCACGAGTTCGCGCGTCCGCTCGCTGATGGCTGCATCGTTGTTGAGCGCGCGGGAGACGGTCGCAACCGACACCCCCGCTTCCTGAGCTATTTTTCGGACCGTGGTCATGAGTGCCGCCGAGTGGTTGCCATGGACAGTAAACAGTTCCCGTAACAGTTACATGCATGATAACTCAGTTTTGCGGTGCACGCAACCGCGGCCTACCCGTCCGCCGGCGCAGAACCACCCCCGCCCCCGCCAGCAGCAGCGACAGGCTGGCGGGCTCCGGCGTGATGAACTGATCCGCGACACCCGCGAGATACGTCCCGTACGGGCCGGGCATGGCCAGGCTTTCGGTGACGGCGGTAAGGTCAATGTCCCCGACGTCGTCGCGATAGATCGTGCCGTAGATGACCAGCGCCGCCAGCAGCGTGCCGCGGTTGTTGGCGTGATACAGGTCGGTGTAGTGCAGGTTGTTCCAACCCGTACTTTCCCAAGCGTCGCCCACCGGCGCCACGCGCGACGTGCCGGCGCCGGCCAGCGCGTTGACGTCCGCCGTCGAGAGCGCATAACCCTCGCGCAGCTCGGCCTGCATCTGCGCCGGACCGCCGGGAAACGACGGGGTAGCTCCCGTATAGAAGGAGTGACCGGGCGCCCGCGCCCAGGTCTCGAATCCGATCACCTTCACGTCTGGACTGTGGGCCGCCACCGTCTGGTACATCGCGGCGAAGTCCGCCCGATGGACCGCGACGCTGCCGAGGTGCGTGGGTTGCGTGGAGTAATCCTGCAGCACCACGTAGTCCCACGTCTGCCCCGCGGGCAGGCCCGAGGAAATCACGGCTGTGTTGTAAGCCAGGTGATAGCTGAGGCTCTGGCCGGAAACCGCAGCACTCAGCGTATACGGATCCGCCTGGCCAGCCGCCAGCGCGATGTCGTTCACGAGCGCATCGACGCTGCGCGTGCTGCCCGAGCCGAGCGTGAAGCTGTTGCCGTAAAAGAGGATGTTGATGCCGGCCTGGCTCGATCCAGCCAAGAGGAAAACAGCCACGGCGGCAATCACCCATGGGCGCCGGCCCATCAGCCGCGATTGTTGGTGTCTTGCTGTGGTATCCATGCTTGTCTCCAGTCCTGAACGCCACCCTTGCGGCTGGGGCGCAGGTCGGGCGATCGAACGCGCGACGCAGCCCCCCACCGCGGGCGGACGTCACAGGCGGTTCAGCGGCGGCGCAGCGCCACCATGCCTCCCAGGACCAGCAGCACAAGCGAAGCGGGCTCGGGCACGAAGCTCATCTGCACCGCGCCGATGTAGAAGAAGCCGTAGCTGTTGTCGTTGTTCGGGCCCTTGCTGACGTCGAGCGTGATTTCACCGGCAGCGGTCGGCATGATCCCGCCGATGAACGCGATCTCGCTGACGTTGCTGGAGGCGTTCAGGTAGTCGACACCGCTGTTGAGGCCGGTCACGACGTACTGCGCCTCCCGGTTGTCCGAGGAACCGGTGCGCGAAGCGAAGACGGTGAAGTCGTAGGTGAGCGCCGGATTGAGTCCGGACAGGCGGACGCCTCCGGTGGGCGCGACGGTGTCGTACCACGGCGCTGTGTTGCCGTAGAGACTGTCGCGCGTGCTCTGGGAGTTGAAGATGGCGGCATCGCCAGTCGGCGCCGTCGTACCGTTGGGATTGGCGCTGGTGGGATAGAACGCATCGTGGACCTCGAGGGCGATGCCGGTGAGGGCGCCGTCGGATGCGACACAATTGGCGATGTTGGTGGTCGTGTGGGTGATGTTGTTGTAGTTCCCGGCGGAGAGGTCGTCCCCGAAGTCATAGTAGACCACGGTGGCGGATGCAGGCAGCGTGAGCGCCAGGAGCACGAGGGACGCAAGCAGTGTTGTGGTTGTGCGGCACATGGGTGAGTCCTCCTCCGATCGAACCTGGGTGAGAGAGCTGGGTCCGGCTGCCGCGCACGGCGGAAGCCATCGAGGGAGATTCGCGAGTTGTGTTCCGACGCAGGTCATGCGGCCGGACCCGATGAAGTGGTCGCCGGTAACAGTTACCGTAACTGTTACGGAAACACGTATACCAAATCAGCCAGTGGATTTCAAGCCTGTAATTCGCGATTATTGGGCGCCGACGTGGGGGGTGCCTCGGCTCACCAGCCAGCCCCCGCCCCGGGGCGCGATGCGCAACTCGCGGCGCCAGCGGAAGTTGCACGCTCGATGCCCACGCTCGTGCCATCACCTGTGCCCAGAAGGCGGTGGCCACACCTCCGCGGACCGGCGATCGACCCGGATGGGCAGTACGCGTCGCCTTCGCGCTCGGAACCGTCCGGCTGCATCGTGACGATGGGCGCGTGCCCCGAACACGCGACGATCCAGCCGAACGGGCCCCGGCGATTGCTTGTCGACCTGCTCTTCGCGCGGTGACCGCCGATCCCCATCAAGCTCGTACTGATGAAAAGCTCAAGAACACCTTCGCTGAATTCCGGCCGGTTGCGTCCCGCCCGCATCAGCACGAGCCTTGTGAATGTCTCGGCTGCCCGTGCTTGTGGCACTGTCAAAATCGGGTAAATTCGATTCCGTTGTCATCGACGCGCTGTCTCTATTCACGTCGAGCTCGCCCGCAGGAGACCGTCCATGTCCAATATCTTGCTGATGGTGCAACTCGGGTTGACGCTCGTCACCATCGTTCTGCTGGTTCTGGTCTATCGCAGAGCCCGGGCGCCGTTCGACACCGGCCTGCTGACCACCCACCTCGACCAGGCACACGAACGAACCGAACGCCTGCTGCGCGAGGAGATCGCCGCAATGCGCAAGGAAGCGCAGGAAGCCGCCCGGCAGCAGCGTGATGAGGCGTCCAAAACGATGGAGGTCTTTCGCGGGGCGCTCACCAAGCAGCTCGACCTGGCGCGCAGCGAGGCGACCGCGGCTGCGCGGGCCACCCGCGAGGAATCGACCAAATCCGTCCGGGAGTTCGGCGAGCAACTGTCCAGCCGGGTAACCGAGACATTCCAGTTGCAGAACGAAAAGCTCGAGACGTTTGCGAAAAGGCTCGCCGACCTCATCGAGGCGAGCGAGAAGCGCGGCCAGGCGCTGCGCACGGGCGTGGAGCAGCGGCTGGACAAGCTGCGCGAAGAGAACGCCAAGAAGCTCGACGAGATGCGCAGTGTGGTCGACGAGAAGCTCCAGGGAACGCTCGAAAAGCGGCTGGGCGAGTCGTTCAAGGTCGTCAGTGAGCGCCTGGAGCAGGTTCACAAGGGGCTGGGCGAGATGCAGTCGCTGGCCAACGGCGTCGGCGACCTGAAGCGGGTCATGACCAACGTCAAGACGCGCGGCACGTGGGGTGAGTTCCAGCTCGGGGCGATCCTCGAGCAGATTCTCTCTCCCGCGCAGTACGAGGCGAACGTCGCGACCCGGCCCGACAGCGGCGAACGCGTCGAGTACGCGATCCGGCTTCCCGGGCGCAATCAGGATGACGGCTCCGTGGTGTACCTGCCCATCGATGCGAAGTTCCCGTCGGAGGACTACCAGCGCCTGATCGATGCGCAGGACGCAGCCGATGCCGACGGTGTCGCCGCAGCCAAGAAGCAGCTCGAGAGTTCGATCAAAGCCAGCGCGCGGGACATCTGCACCAAGTACTTGAGTCCGCCGCGTACGACCGACTTCGCCATCATGTTTCTGCCGACCGAGGGGCTCTACGCGGAAGTCGTCCGCAGCGTCGGACTGATCGAGCATTGCCAGCGCGAGTGGCGCGTGGTCGTCGCGGGCCCGACCACGCTGGCCGCGATCCTGAATTCGCTGCAGATGGGCTTCCGGACGCTCGCCATTCAGCAGCGTTCGAGCGAGGTGTGGGAGATACTCGGGGCGGTCAAAACCGAGTTCGGCAAGTTCGGACAGATCATCAGCAAGGTCAAGAAGAAGCTGAGCGAAGCGGCGAACACGGTGGACGAGGCAAGCGTCCGCACGCGGGCGATGAACCGCAAGCTGAAGGCGGTCGAGGCGCTGCCGGCCCGCAACGCCCAGGCCCTGCTCGGCCTCCC
>JACKHG010000014.1 GCA_020639115.1 Phycisphaerales bacterium | reverse complement strand
GAGTATCGCGGCGACGAGTGCGCCGGTGCTGTGGGTGAGCCAGATGCCGAAGGCGAACGCAGCCGCGAGGATGGCGGCGACGACGGTCGTGAAGGGGTCGGATTGCGCTTGGGGGCGGGTTGGATTGGGCGGCGGGTTGTGGCGGTCCGCTTCCTTACGGGCGCGGCTCTGATTGGTGGCGGCGGCCAGGCCCAGGGCGGTGAAGAGGCCGAGGAGCAGGTAGCCGCCGGCGACGTTGCTGTGGGCGAAGAAGCCGGAGGCTTCGTTGGCGAGCATGCGGTGTTCGAAGAGTTCGACCTGGGGTGCGTCGAGCGGCACGTTCTGTGAAGCCCAGATCTGTGCGCGGTTCTCGAAGTACTGCTGGCGCGTGGCGGCTGCGTTGGCGTGATCCTCGTAGCAGTCCTCGACGTTGGCGAGTCCGGTGGCGGAGATAACGATGAGGGCGAGGGCGATGCGCCAGGGCCGGTCGAGCAGGCGCACGAGGGCGGCTGCGGTTACGAGCGCGGCGACCCAGTCGAGCGACGCGTCGATGGCGGGTCGTTTTTCGCCGGCGACGAAGCAGGAGGCGGTGGCTGCCACGGCGAAGAGGAGCGTGCCCCATTCGAGTCCGGAGGTGCGGGTGCGGCGCTGGGAGTAGCGGACGGAGGCGGCGAGCGCGACGCCGCCGGCGATGAGCGTGACGATGTCGATCCAGAGGGTGCGGGCGAGTCCGGGGTCGACGAGACCGGCGATGCTCGCGGAGACGGGGTCGCGTTCGGCGGAGTAGGTTTCGCCGATGAGGGGGCGCAGTCCGATGACGACGAGGAGGATGAGGAGCAGGGCTGTTTCGAGGCGTTGGCGCATGTGTGTTGGATACGATAGCGGTGGAGGCGGGTTCTCACGAGGGGGGAGGAAGTGAGAAAGTGAGAAGGTGGGAAAGTGAGAAAGGGAGGCGTTCGTGGGCAGGGTACGCTTGCGCGTGTCACGCAATAGCGTGACTTGGCTGGCGGGTCATGCGTTGTCGGGTGGGTTATGGCGGTTTTTACGGGCGGGTTGGGGGTTGGCGCGGGGAATGGGCGCGTATCTAAAGTGACCCTTGCCGTGCGACGATAGAGCCGGTGTCAGGCTGTGGGTCTTCGCCCTTTGGGCGGACAGCCTAGCAATGAGGATTCGAGTTACGGCGAGCTCGGATCCTCTTTTTTTATGCGCACATTTCGGGCCGGGATGGTCCTTGGATAGTTCGTTCGGTTGTGGTGCGCAGGGATTGCGTGGCGCGGTGGGCGCTTGTACGGGTTGCGCGGGTTGTGTCGCGCGCAGGCGCGTCCGAACGGTTGTTGGGTTTTACCCCGGGCTTGGCGCCCGGGGCTCGGATGATGCTCTGATAGTAAGCGGTGGCTGCTCTGGTCAGCCGGCGGTGCGCAGGAGGCCGCGGGACTCCAGGTAGGCGATGACCTGGGCGGCGGCTTCCTGGGGTGAGCACTGGCCGTTTTTGACCACGAGTTCGGGTTTTTCGGGGGCCTCGTAGGGGTCGTCGATACCGGTGAAGCCCTTGATTTCGCCGGCGCGGGCTTTTTTGTAGAGGCCCTTGGGGTCGCGTTCTTCGCAGGTGTCGAGGGGGACGTCCATGAAGACCTCGATGAACTCGCCGGGTTTGAGCAGGGCGCGGGCGGCGTCGCGGTCGGCGCGGTAGGGGCTGATGAAGGCGGTCATGGTGACGACGCCGCAGTCGACGAAGAGTTTGCCGACCTCGCCGATGCGGCGGATGTTCTCGGCGCGGTCTTCGGCGGAGAAGCCCAGGTTCTTGTTGAGTCCGTGGCGGATGTTGTCGCCGTCGAGGACGTAGCAGAGGTGTCCGCGTTTGACGAGTTCGTGCTCGATGGTGTAGGCGATGGTGCTCTTTCCGGAGCCGGAGAGGCCGGTGAACCAGATGAGGCAGCCGCCCTGTTTGAGGAGGCGTTCGCGTTCTTCGCGGCTGACATGGCCTTCGTGCCAGGTGATGTTGGTGGCCTTGATATCCGTCACGGTGGTCTCCTCCGGTTGATTTTCGCGATTCTTCGACAAAGGGGGCGAGTATAGGGAGGTGCGGGGGGGCGATGCAAGGCGGGGCGGGGGAATGTGAATGATGAATGCGGAATGATGAATGATGAATGGGGCGGAGGGGGCTTGGGGGCGGCTGATCGTGGTTGGTCAGCCGCCCCCTCGCGGATTTTGTAGGTTAGGGGGCGTCGACGCGGACTACGAGGGCGATGGCCTGGCCGTAGTCGGTGGCGCCGGGGGAGCTGGCGAGGACGATGTAGTCGCCGATGGGGGCGGTGACGGTGCAGTTGAGGCGGAACATGGGTTCGGGTCCGCCGAGGGTGCCGGGGAGGGCGACCTTGGGGCCGACCTCGGCCTCGACCTTGAGTTCGACGGAGGCGGCGTAGTCCCCGGTGGCGGCGGTGGCTGCTTTGGCGACGCGGAGCTGGGCCTCGGCGGTTTCGACCTGGCGCTGGGCTTCGTCGAGTTCGTCTTGGCTGATGGTGCCCTGGGCGAAGAGCTTGCGGGCGCGGTCGAGTGCGGCTGACCGGCGCGCGTGTTCCGCGCCGGCGCGTTGGAGTTCGGCGCGGGCGGATTCGCGTTGGACGGGCGAGGCGTTGGCCGGGGAACCACCGAGCAGGCGGGCGTAGCCTTCGACTTCGACGTTGAGCATGCGGTCGAACTGGGCGGCGCATCCGGAGAGGTCGAAGGTTCCGTTGTTGCCGACGACGACCTTGAGGGGTGCGAGCAGGACGGCGTCGCGGAAGCCGTTGTCGACGAGGGTGTTCATGACGGGTGCGAGCATGGCGGGCATTTCGATGCGTCCGACGGCTGCGCGGGTGGCGGCGTGTCGTTCGCGGAGGAGGTTGAGGAGGTCGGCGATGGCCTTGTGTCCGCGGGCGTTGTGCTTGACGACGAGCATGCCGTTGGATTCCTGCATCGAGGCGATCGAGCCGCCGTTTTCAGACCAGTCATCGGGGGTAACGGTCTGGCGGATGATCTCCATGAGCTGGTCGGCGGGTGCTTCGTCGCGCTCGTCCCAGAGGACGGGGGGCACGTAGTTCACGGCGGACGGCGCGGTCGCTTTGCCCTCGTCGCCGCTGAGGGGATTTCCCATGCCCTCTCCTCCGCTGCCCATACCGCCCCTGAACGGGCCACCGATGCCGGGCGCACTGCCCACGCCACCGCTGTACTGGCCAGCGGCGCCGGGCGCGCCGCCGACGCTCTCCAGTGCGAAGCGCGGCACGGCTTTGACCAATTCCTGTACGTTGTAGATGTCGACGTAGGTGTCCTGATCGAGCTTGTCGCGACTGGCGATTTGGACGATCCCGTCGCGGACCTCGAAGCCGATGGCAACGCCCTCACTGACCTGGTCGAGGGTCAGTCGCAGCGCTTGGCGGAGGGGTACCTGGCCGCGCAGGTTCAGCGTGATGATGGCGTCCTCACTGATGCCAAACGACTCGAGATCGGGCCAGTCCACGATGATGTCCACATCGGCGGTGGAGCCCAGTTGCCGGAGCACGTCGGCGAGGGGCGCGCGCACGGCGTTCACGCCAACGGGGGTGTTGAGTTTTTCTTCAGCCACGGCGTCGCGGGGATCGGGTTTGTGTAAACCCTCAGTCGTTGCCGGGTTGGAGCCGGCGCGTGGTTGGTTTTCGGGGCCCATGAGGCCCTGGACGAAGAAGAAGCTGAGGGTGAGGGGCTGGGGTGCGGGCTCGCCGGCGCCGTCGGGGAGGGCGTCGACGAGTTTGCGGACGGCGTCGATGTCCGCGGTGGGGCCGCGGAGCACGAGCATGCCGGTTTTGCCATCGAGTGCGGCGTGCGTGCGGCCGCTCACCAGCGTCTGAATGAGATCCATGAAGTTCGGCGGGGCGCCGGGTCCGACGCGGATGATCGCCGACGACTCGTTGGACTGGATGGTGGCGGGGACGTCGAGTTCGCCGATGAGGCGATCCGCCAGTTCGATTTCGGCGGGTGGCGCCGAGACGACGACGGAGTTCGTGCGATCCTCAAACGCGACGCGGCCCTCGCTGAGGAATCCCTGGAGCATGCGGGCGGTGTCGCGGGCCTCGGCGTTCTGCAGGCGGAAGACCTTCTGCTCGAAGCCGGACATGTCGACGGGATCGGCGGGGGCTGGCGCCACGAGTGCGAAGGCCAGCAGGGCGGTGGTGAATCCGGTTGCGATTTTCATGAAATGGACTCCTTGGTTGTGTCGCGAGCGGCGCGAGCCGCATGCTGGGCATTACGGTCTTTCAAACAGGACAAACACGTGCACGTTCGACTGTTGCCAGAGGTGGAGCCACGGGAATGAAGCGTTCATCGCTGTCGCCGGCGGCGCGATTGCGACGGGCGGCGGAGCGGATGGAGCAGCCGGTGCGGGTGGCTGGGCGACGGTTGAGGCGTATGCGTCGGCGCGATCGGTCGCTCGACGGTGGCGAGGTAGAGGGAGACGCCGGCCGAGGACTGTGAGATGGCGGCGGCTATGCGGGTGAGCGGTTCAGCCAGGGCGTCGCGTGGCGCGCGGGCTGGGCGGGTGCGCGCTGACGCGTTGGGTGGCGGTGCGCAGTTCGGCCACGCCGGCGATCGCGGCGAGGTCGCCGATAAAGCGCGGCAGGCACGCGGCGACGTGGGCGTCGAGTGCGGCCTGGGCGTCGGCGGCGAGTTCGCCGTCGCAGGCGGCGTGCCAGGCGTCACGGGCGGCGCAGGTGAAATCGCTGGGGGTTGGGTTTCATTGCGGTCGTGCGTCGGTTTTGGCGTTGGTAATTCCACGCTACGGTCGCGCCCGCCTTGGTCCGCGCTCGCTGGCTCGGATCGGTTCGTTTTTTCCAGTATGCGCGCAGGTTGTCGCGGGCGTTGCGGACCTGCACGCGGGCGGTTGATTCGCTGACGCCCATGAGTTCGGCGATTTCGGCGCAGGCGAGTCTTCCAGGTGCCGGAGCACGAGCTGCGAGCGCTGGGCGCTGCGGCAGGCGATCGATGGCGGTGCGGACGGACGCGGAGTTCCTGCTGCGGGCGAGGGCCACGTGGGGTGGCGGAGGTTCTGCAGGGCGCGCGGTCTTCGAGGACGTTTTTGCGCGGCGACGCGTCGGGCCTGGCGCGCAGGTCGTGGCACTGGCGGATGACGATGGCGCGGACCTAACTCAGAGGCGCTGGGGTCGGCGAGTTGCGTCCGTGGCGAGCGGCCCGGGTGAGAGCGTTTTGAACGGCGTTCGGCATCGTGCAGGTTCCAGCAGAACCGATACAGCCGCACGAGGATCCCGCGGCGGGCGTGAACGGCGTCCCAACCAGTCGGTGGCGGGTCGCCGGTGAGCGCAGCCGCAACCTCGGGGTCAGCGCGACGTACCCGCTGGGGTCGAGGGTGCGTCGTTCACCGGTTTCTTCCGTCGTCGTGAGAGAAGACGCCTGGCGGCGGTCCCGCGTTTAGGGGGAATTTGACGGCGCGGCGTCGTTATCGGTTGTACCCGGGTCGGGCGAGGTTGTCGCAGGGGGCGGTTTCGCTGGGGGCGAGGCGAACTTATACTGGCGGGTGAAGATGTGGGAGTTGATGCGCATGCGTGTAAACGTAGTGGATACAGGGAGTTGGGGGCCAGCCGGCGTGCGGCGTGCGGCGTGGTTGGCGGTGGCGCTGGTGGCTGTGGGCTTGGCGGCGCCGGTGGTGCGCGCGGAGGAGACGGTCACCGTCGAGGGCGACACGCTGCCGGACAACCCGGCAGAGTTTCGCTGGACGGTGACGAATCACAGTGGTTCCAACATCGTGATGTTCAAGGCTCCGCGATTCTTGGCGTCGATCACGTTGCCGCCGCCGGGTTGGAGCGGCGAGATTTTGAAGGGGACGACGGATCGGAATGGGGAGGCTGTCTTCCGAGCGGACTCACCCGCTGCCGGCATTTGGCCGGGGCGGAGTCTGTCGTTCGAGGTGCACGATCTGCGGCGGATGCGGGTGGGGCGTACGAAGCGGCCGCTGACGGTGGAGATCGGTCGGGCGGACGGGACGCAGGAGACGGTTGCCGGCGTGCTCTGTCCCGCGGAGGAGTCGTTCTTGGCCCAGAACATTCCGCTGATCGGGCTGGCGAGCATGTTTGGGATTTTCCTATTGATCCAGGCGGTGCGGAAGCGGCGGAAGAAGGCGCAGGCGAACGCCGCCCCGGCCTGAGTACCCCGTCGGCGGCCGCCGGCCGCATTGTCGCCGTTCAATTCACGTCCCGGCCCACTCATGAGTGAAAATCCGACCACTTCAGCGCCTGCCGTCGTCACGCCATGGGCGTACGCGCGGAGCGCTGTGGTGGTGGCGCTGATCGGGTCGCTGCTGATCGGATTGGGTGAATGCGGCGCGGCGTGCGCGCTTTCCCTGCGGCACTACGGTGATCCGCACTGGCCGTGGATGCTGATGGTGGCGTCGGCGGGCAAGGCGGTGATCAGTCACGTGGTGGTCTGGTGTCCGCTGTTTGCGCTGTTGGGCGTGGCGGTGGGGTGGGGGCTGCGGCGGCGGGCGGTGCATGCGCCCGAGGCGATTTTCGGGGCGGTTTTCATGCTGTTGGCGGCGTGGGTGATTGCGCCGTGCGATCTTACGCTGGCGGAGCGGTACAGCGGCGGGAAAGCGGTCATGCTGGGCGTAGCGGGGACGCTGCTGGCGGCTGCGTGGTTTGGTGCGGTGTGGTGGTGGACGCGGCGGCGTGGGCGGCGGTTTCCGCTGCGGGTATTGCGGGTGGCGGGCGGGGCGGCGTTGGTCGCGACGCTCGTGTTGTTCGTGGTATTCGTGCGTTCGCCGATGTTTGACCCCGGGGCGTTTCGCGTGGCGGCGGGCCGGGCGGTGGCCAGTCCGGCGGGTCAGCCGAACGTGCTGTGGATCGTGATGGACACGGTGCGCCGCGACCACACCAGCCTCGGCGGCTACGACCGCAAGACCACGCCGCACCTCGACGAGTTCGCGCAGCGCGCGCTCGTCTTCGATCATGCCGTCGCCAACGGCATGTGGACGCTGCCCAACCACGCGGCGATGTTCAGCGGGCTGCCGCTGCGGGCGCACGGAACTGATTTTCCCCATCCGCGGCTCGATGCGCGCTTCGCGACGGTTGCGGAGACGCTGCGCGACCACGGTTACGCGACGGCGGCGTTCTCGAACAACCCGTGGGTGGCGCCGGCGACGGACGTGACCCGCGGCTTCGACACGAAGCGGATTCTCTACCACCTGCGGCACATCAACCGTACGAGCATCGGGTGGATGCTCGACCGGCTGGGATGGGCGCCCCCGCTGCCGTGGTTCGACGAGGACTTCGGCGGGGCGATGACGAACGCGCTGGTTGCGGACTGGGTGGACAACCACGCGCGGCGCGATCAGCCGATGTTCGTCTTCGTGAACTACATGGACGCGCACCTTCCCTACCGCGTGCCGCGGCGCTACCGCGCGGAGTTTCTCGCGCCGCCGCAGGTGCGGCGGTCGTACGAGCTTTCGCTGAGCGCCTACGGGCGGATCGTGGATGCGCTCGATCGGCGCTTCAATTTCGAAGATTCGACGTTTCTGCCGGAGTCGGACCGGGAGGTTCTCCGCGGGCAATATGATGCGGGTATTCGCTACGTCGACGACCGGGTCGACGAGCTGATCGACATGTTCCGCCAGCGCGGCCTGCTGGATGACACGCTGGTGGTGATCTGCTCGGATCACGGCGAGTACCTCGGCCAGCACGGGCAGTGGGCGCACCGCATGCAGGTTTACCAGGACGTGCTCAACGTGGTGATTGCGCTGCGTCCACCGGGCGGAGTCGAGGGCGCCCGCGTCGAAACGCCGGTGCAGCTCGCCGACCTGTACGGCACGGTGATCGGCGCGACGGTGGGTACGAACGGCGCGCCGCTCGCCGTGGACGGTAAGGATCCGACGCTGCGCGTGTGGCCGGCGCGGGACCTGTTCGCGGTCGCGGCGGAGCCGATGGACACGCAGCGGATTGCGGTGAGCGAATACGGCGGCGATTCGAAGGAGAATCTTGACCGCATTCGCGAAAGCGGTAACCCCGAGCTGCAGCAGCGGGCGGTTCCGCAGGTGGCGGCGCAGGACGGGCGCTACAAGCTGATCGTTTCCGCCGACGGGCGCCAGGAGTTGTACGATCTGCGCGCGGATCCCGGGGAGCAACACAATCTCATGACTGAATTCCCTAGCGAGGCGGAGCGGCTGGGGGCGTACCTGGCCGAGTGGCACACGCGTGTACCGCAGTACACGCCGCCGGCGGGTGAGCCCGCGCCGGGGATGGACGTGGACGTGATCCGGGCGCTGAAGAGCCTGGGCTACCTGGGCGACGAGTGAACGGCGATCCCGCCTTCGCACAATTCCATGCACCGGGCGACAAGCGCGGACCGTTTCCGCATTGCTCACCCGCCCAGCGTCCTGCAGAATGGCGCGACCGGACCGGGGGACCTTGAGCGGGAGAAGCGCGTGGCGGTGCTGCAGGTCGAACATCTTCAAAAGCACTTCGGGCGTATTCGCGCGGTGGACGGGGTGAGCCTGCACATCGACGCGGGGGAGGTGTACGGCCTGCTCGGGCCGAACGGCGCGGGCAAGACGACGGCGATCAGCATGATCGCGCAGTTGCTGGCGCCGGATGCCGGCACGATTCGGATCGGCGCGGGCGAGGGCGACGTGCGGCGGCGGATCGGCTTCGTGCCGCAGGAGATGGCGCTGGCCCAGAAGCTGACCGCCTGCGAGTACCTGCGTTTCGTGGGCCGGCTGTACGACCTGAGCGGCGACGACTTGCGGTCAAGGGCGGAGCGAGCGTTGGCGGACGTGGGCCTCACCGAGCGGGGCGACGACCGGTTGCAGACGTTTTCCGGCGGGATGCAGCGGCGGATGAACATTGCGTGCGCGTTGCTGCACGAGCCGCAGCTTTTGCTGCTGGACGAGCCGACGGTGGGGGTGGATCCGCAGTCGCGGGCGTACATTTTCGACATTGTGAAAAACCTGGCGGCGCGTGGTGCGGCGGTGCTCTACACCACGCACTACATGGAGGAGGCGCAGCGGCTGTGCCGGCGGATCGGGGTGATGGATCACGGCAGGATCCTGGCCGAGGGCACGCTCGCGGAACTCGTGCAGAGCGTGGGTGGCCGGCGCGACCTGCACGTCGGGATCGAGCGCCTCACTGACGACGTGGCCCGGCGTTTCGCCGCGGAGATCGGGGCGCAAGGGTTCGAACGTGATGGCGATACGCTGCGCTGCACGGTGGATGACGGGCGGGCGAGCCTGCTGGCGGCTGCCCGGGTCGCGGACCGCCTGGACCTGCCGATCGAATCGGTGGCGCTCGCGGAGCCGAACCTCGAGACGGTGTTTCTGCAGTTGACGGGGCGGGCGCTGCGGGACTGAGCGCGGCGCGGGGAGTCGAATTCATGATGCGGCACATCCGACTGGTGTTGGCGCTGGCGGGCGCGGGCCTGCTGGAGCTGTCGCGCATGCCGGGTGTGCTGGCGGTGATCTTCCTGCCGGGTTCGGTGCTGTACGTGGTGTTCACGCTGGTGATGCCCGGCGGGGGTGGGGGTGGCGGAGGGCTGCCGCGGATCGATGTCGCCGTCGTCGATCATGACCGCGGGGTGGCTGCCCAGAAGCTGACCGACGCGCTGGCGCGGATGTCGGTGCGGGTGCACACGCAGACGACCGACGGTAAGCCCATTGATGAAACCCTGGCTGCGAAGCTCGTCGAGAAGGGCAAGGTGAGCGCGGGCCTGGTGATACCCAGCGACTACAGCCGGCGAATGTATGCGTTCGAGGAGGGCGGCGCACCCGTCGAGCTGATCGTCGACGAGACCCAGCCAATGGGTGGCGACGTCGTTGCGGGCATGCTGCAGATGGCGGCGGGCATGGCCATGCTCGACCTGACCGGGGATTTCCTGCAGGGGCTCACCGGGCGGCGGCTCTTCGGCGGCGCGGCCGGGGCTGACGCGGGCACGAACGGTGCGCTCCCGGGCGAGGCGGCGCCCGTGGGCGGGCTGATTCACGTGCAGACGCGCGGCGTGGCGGTCGAGCACGGCGACTACATCCCGCCGCGGAGCCTGCTGTACCTCGTCGGGCTCGTGCCGATGTTCTTGCTGTTCAACGCGACGGGTGCAGCCACGTCGGTGCTCGAGCAGTTGAAGGCGGGCGGGACGCGGCGGATTCTCGCGGCGCCGGTCGCAGCCGGTGATTTTCTCAGCGCGCACCTGCTCTCCGCGATGCTGATCAGCCTGCTCCAGGTGCTGGTGATGTACCTGCTCGCGTGGGCGGTGTTCGGCGCGCCGATCTTCCACTTTGCGGGCGGACTCGCGGTCGTGACGGTCGCGACGGCTCTGGCGACGGTGGGGTTCGGGATGCTCATGGCGAGCCTGGCGCGTTCGCCGGAGCAGCTCAACAGCATCGGCACGGTGGTGATCCTGGCGATGTCGGCGCTCGGCGGAAGTATGTTTCCGCGGTTCTTCATGCCGGACTGGATCAAGCCGCTGGGCCTGGTGACGATCAACGGGTGGGCGTACGACGCGATGCTGGCGATCATCCGTGGGCAGGGGCTAGCGGGTGCGGGCGGTGAGGTGGCGGTCCTGGTGGGGTTGGGGGTGGTGTTCGTGGCGGTGGGGACGAAGTTGCTGGGTCGGCGGTTGCGATCGGGGCCGGTGGTGGCGTGAGGGGGAATGCGGAATGATGAATGCGGGAACATTGAAATGATGAATGGGCCTCTGCCGGCGGGGTTGGTCGGTGAGGATCGTTGGTGGCGGGGTTGCGGTGGCTTGTCGGGTTTGCGTTGCGGGCGGTGTGATGCGGGGGGGGGTAAGAACGAAAACGCCGCGGGGTGGGGGTCCCGCGGCGTTTCCTGTCCGTTGCTGGTTTTCGAGTATGGCGATCGGCGGGTCAGACGACCGAGCCGATGGTGTCGGCGCTTTGCTTCATGTTGTCGCGGACGTGGCCGCCGAGCAGCTTCACCGTCGCGACGACGGCCATGATGATGATGGAGAGCATGACGGCGTACTCGGTGGCCGTCGGGCCGTCCTCCTCCCGCAGGAATGCACGCCAGTTTTTCATCACAGCCTCCCTCTCTCGTTGGGATTCTTCAAACCAGGTTGTCCGCCGCCCGGCCACAAGCCTGCGGTTAATTGGGTTTAGGCGCGCGTGCGGGGTGGAGTCAAGGGGACGGTCGGCGCCGGCGCGGGGCGTCCGATATTCGCACGTCCGGGCCACCGCCGACGGGCGTTCGGTGCCTCCGGTGCCGGGAAGCGGCTGGGTGGGTTATCGGCCGGCGGCGCCGGCGCGCGGTGTTGACGCGTGCGGGGGGCATCGCGAAGATGGGCATATTCAATTCTCGTCGAGGTGCGCGATGCAGAAGACCATCGTCATGCGCTCGTCGGATTTCCGCAGCATGCGCAGCCTGGGCCTCAATGCGCTGCTGCTCGGCGTGGGGATTCCCCTGCCGCTGACGGCGCTGATGCTGGCGTTGCAGCCGGCGTCGCGCAGCTACAGCGCGGGGTACATCTGGCTGGGCTCCGCCGCGCTGGTCGCCGCGCTGTATCTGATTTTCGTGCTGCTGCGTCCGGTTCGCGAGTGGTCGCGGGTGCGCAGTCTCGGGCACTGTTTCGCCTGGGGGGCGATGATCGCAGCGGGGTGGTTCGTCACGTTGGCGGTCACGCAGCAGTTCAACCGGCGGATGGACACGATGGTGATCGTGGCTGGCTTCACCGTTTCGGCCGTGGGTGGGGCGTTCTGCCTGCTCTGGTGGCTCGCGCAAGGTTGGCACCGGCTGGTGCGGGGGCGGGTGGTGTGTTTGCAGGACGGCACGCTGTGTCCGAACTGCGCGTACAGTCTGATCGGCAACGAATCGATGGTGTGCCCCGAGTGCGGGCGGGGATTCACGTTTGACGATCTGGCGACGACGGCGGAGGACTTCCGGGGGCGGACGCGCGCCGCGCGGGAAGGCGAGGAGGCGGCGGATACGGTACCGGTGGAGGCGGAGCAGGCCGGCCAGTTCGGGGCGTTGCTCGGGCTGGGGGTGCTGTACGGCGTTGCGGCGCTGGGGCTCACCTGCGCGGTGATTGTGCTTTTCCAGATCGCGCGGATGCCCATGCGCGGGGCGATGCTCTACCTGCCGCTCTTCGTCACCGGATGGCTCGTGCTGACCATCGGGGTGATCGGCGTGCGGCGGCGGATGCGGGAGTGGAAGGACGCGGTGTACTTCGGGGTGGCGTACGGCGGGACGACGGCGGCGATGCTGGGCGCGTTTCTCACCGGGGAGATGGGCCGGCGCGACTGGCCGATTGCGGGCGGTTGCGCGCTGCTGGCGTTCGTGGCGAGCGTGGGTCTCGCGTGTGCGACGAGCTGGCTCGGGTTCGCGGCTGCGCGGAACAGGCGGGGCAGCGTTCCACCGCGACCCGGCGAGGGCAGCGGGCCTAGAGCAGTTCGGCGATCTGGATCCCGTTGAGCGCGGCGCCCTTGCGCAACTGGTCGCCGGCGATGAACATGGTGATCGAGTGGCCGGCGGGTCCGCTGAGATCCTCGCGGATGCGGCCGACGAGCACGTCGTCCTGGCCGCTGGCCTCGATGGGCATGGGAAAGTGCTGGGGTTCGCGCTGGTCGACCACCTTGACGCCGGGAGCGTCGGCGAGGATGGCGCGCACCTCGTCGGGCGTGATCGGATTGGTGAATTCCAGGTTGAGCGCCTCGCTGTGGGCGCGCATGACCGGCACGCGGACGCAGGTCGCGGCGATGCGGATGGCATCGTCGTGGAACATCTTGTGCGTCTCGTGGATCATCTTCATCTCTTCGACGTTGTAGCCGTTTTCCCCAATAGCGGAGTTGTGGCTGAAGAGGTTGAACGCGTACTGGAAGGGCAGCAGGCGCGGCGCCGCGGGCTTGCCGGCGAGCACGTCGCGGGTCTGGTCGGCCAGCTCGTCCATCACGGCCTGGCCGGCGCCGCTGGCCGCCTGGTAGGTGCTGGCGATGATCCGCTTGATCGGGTTGGCGCGGTGCAGCGGCCAGACGGGCACGACCATGATGATGGTCGAGCAGTTGGGGTTGGCGAGGATGCCCTGGTGCTGCCGCGTGTCGTCCGGGTTGACTTCGGGCACGATCAGCGGCGTGGCGGGGTCCATGCGGAAGGCGGAGGAGTTGTCCACGACGACGCAGCCAGCCCGGGCTGCGACGGGTGCGAACTCCTTGCTGACGCCGCCGCCGGCGCTGAAGAAGGCGAGGTCGACGCCCTTGAAGCTGTCGGCGGTGAGTTCCTCGACGACGAGTTCGTCGCCGTTGAGGCGGATGCGTTGTCCGGCGCTGCGCCGGGAGGCGAGCAGGCGGACCGCGCGGGCCTTGAATCCGCGGGTTTCCAGGAGGGAGATGAACTCACGTCCCACGGCGCCGGTCGCGCCCACGACAGCCACGCAGTCAAACATCGCCCCCACCGATCCGATTGTGAAAACAGGTAATTCGAGCGTTCCTCACGGACAACTTTCGGTCCAGGATAGACGGTAGCAAAAGAGCGATTTTCGGTCAATGCGCGGGGTCGCGCGTGGGGTCAAGTTGTTGTGGGATATGGGGTTGACGCAGCCACAGCCGCATTGCTAGACTACCGCCCCGCGTCGTCGGCGGGACGGGTTTGTGAGCGCGCAAGAGCAGCGCTCTTTTTTGTCCCCGCAGTTTGTGACAAATGTAACGAAGTCGCCGGCGACCCCACGGGAGCGCAGGATGCCGGAGTCTGGCAAGCCCGGTCGGGGCGCATCGTCCGGCCTCTCGTTGTGGCGGCTGGCCAGTCTCGGCTTCGATCTAGCAGCCGCGGTGGGCGGTTTCACGCTGATTGGCTGGTTTGCGGATCGGCATTGGGACAAGTACCCGCGTTTTACCGTCATTGGGGCAGTGCTCGGGCTGATCGGCGGGATGTACAACCTGATACGACAGTCGCTGATCGCTACCCGGGAGACCGCGCGCGGCGGTGATGACGGGGATTCGGGTACGGGCGAAGGCCGGGGCAAATGACACCCGCGGCGGGCTTTGGCAAGCGGTACAGCCGGTTGGTGCTGACGGTGCTGGCGGTTGGGCTGGTGGCTGGTGGGATCGGGTATTTGCCCACGCAGCGGCTCGGTGGCTCGGCGGCGGTTGCGGCGATGCTGGCGGGATGCGGCATTGCGGTGCTGGCGGGCTGGATTGGCGGGTTGGTGAGCTGCCAGACTGGTGGCACTGGTCCGCAGCAGATCAACCGGGTGCTGGGGGCCACGGCGTTGCGGTTGGTGGTGGCGGCTGGCCTGGCGTTGGCGACGGCGTTGGCGGACATACTGCCGTTGCGGCCGTTGTTGTTGTGGGTGGCGCTGGCGTATCTTCTGACGCTGGCGGGTGAGACCTGGCTGGTGGTGCGCTGGATCGGCGCGGATGGCCGCGGGGCGGCTGAACGGGACGGAAACGAACGATGAGTCTTATGCTGGCATCGTCCAATCCACTGACGCACGTCGTCCAGCACCCGTGGTACACGGTGGAGCTGGGTGGGGACAGCCTGTTCTTCTCGAAGTTCACGGTGTTGAGCAACCAGATCGCCATGATGCTGTTGGCGGCGTTGATCCTGGTGCTCTTCGTGGTGCGTGCGGGCAAGAAGCGGCGCGGGCGCGACGGGATTGACGCGCTGGTGCCGGTCGGGTTTGCGAACTTCGTCGAGCTGGTGTGCGAGTATTTCCGGGACCAGGTGGCGCGGCCGACGCTCGGGGCGCACACCGACCGTTTCATCAAGTACATCTGGACGGTTTTCTTTTTCATCTTCACGTGCAACTTGATGGGGCTGATGCCCTTCGACGCAGCGGCCTACCTGGTGATGGGGATGCCGGAGCATCCGGTGCATCTGGGCGGGACGGCGACGGCGAACATCTGGGTGACGGCGACGCTGGCGGTCTGCACGATGGCGATGATGATCGTGAACGGGCTGCGGATCGGCGGCACGGCGTACCTGGCGCACTTTTGCCCGGGTCCGCTGTACATGGCGCCGCTGCTGGTGCCGGTGGAGATTCTCGGGACGGGGGCGAAGATTTTCGCCCTGGCGGTACGTCTCTTCGCGAACATGATGGCGGGGCACATCCTGCTGGCGGTGCTGCTGAGCTTCACGCTGAGCGCGTTCGCGTTGGGGTATGCCACGGGGGTCGGCGTCACGATTCCGGTGGTGTTGGGCAGCGTGGCGATCAATTTCCTCGAGCTGTTCGTGGCGGCGCTGCAGGCGTTCATCTTCGCGTTCTTGACGACGCTGTTCATCGCGATGAGCGTCAACGTGCACCATCACGACGATCACGGTGACCATCGCGCGGACGAGCCGGCGCTCGGCGCCGAGATGGACCTGGACGAGGCGGCACACGCACATTGATTCATAACATCGCCATGCCCGGAAGAGCGCGTGGGGCAGTCGGGTCGTGAGGCGTGGAAGCGCGATGGCGATGCGAAGCGGGCAGTCCACCCCATGGGGCTGCCGGGAACAACCGAAAGGCAGGAAAGTGATGAGCAAGAAATCAGCATGGCTCGCCCTGGGCGCGATCGCCCTGGGGATGCTGGTGATGACCAGCAGCGCGTTCGCGGAGGATCCCGCCGCGGACACCGGTCCCGCGATGCATCAGGCGGGCAAGGCGACGTTCCTGGACGCCGACGGCGCCCGGAAACTGGGTGGTTCGATTGGTGCCGGCCTGGTCGTGATGGGCGGCGCTGCGGGCATCGGCCGCATCGGCGGCAGCGCGGTCGAGTCGATGGCGCGTCAGCCGGAAGCGGCGGGCAACATCAACACCGCGACCATCATTACCGCGGCGATGATCGAAGGTGCGACCCTGTTTGCGGTCGTGGTCACGCTGCTGGCTGTACTGTAGGTATTTTCAATCTGGCGGATGGACCTGCCCGCCGCACGCCGGCGGGCAGGCCCTCCCCCACGAGTGACGCGTGATGAAGCTGACGAAGCAGATCTTGGTGACGGGCAGTGTGGTGGTCGGGCTCTACGCGGCCCCGGCCCTGGCGGCGGCTGAGGAGCACGGGGCAGCCAACCCGTTCGCCGGCGACCTGGGCAACGCCATCTGGACGCTGGTGATCTTCGGCATCGTGCTGCTGGTGCTCGGCAAGTTCCTGTGGAAGCCGGTGCTCAACGGGCTGCAGTCGCGCGAGGAGTTCATCGCCAAGTCGCTGCGCGACGCGGACGCCGCCAACAAGAAGGCCGAGCAGGTGCTCGCGGAATACCAGGCCCAGCTCGACAAGGCGCGGGCGGATGCGACCGCGATCGTCGAGGAGGGGCGGCGCGACGCCGAGGCGGTGAAACGCACGATCCAGGACGAGGCGCGGCAGGAGGCGGAGGCGATGATCACGCGGGCCAAACGCGAGATCGGCGTCGCCCGCGACACCGCGTTGAACGAGCTCTACACCGTCGGTGCGAAGCTGGCGACGGACGTGGCGGGCAAAATCATCAGCCGCGAACTCAAGCCGGCGGACCACGAGCGGTTGATCCAGGAGTCGATCGCGGAGTTGGGACGGACGGACGTGAGCACGAACTGAGGCGGAAGGGCACTGCGCTAAAGCAGTGGCACGCTTGCGGGTGGAGAGGACTGCACTGCTCAAGAGCAGTGGCACACGCTGGCGGGCGGAGAGGACTGCACTGCTCAAGAGCAGTGGCACACAGTAGCGCAGGGGCACACGGGACGCGGCTTGGCCGCTGAGCGAAACGGACTTATGGCGACGTACGATCACGGCAGTCAGGCGATCGCGGACAGCTACGCGAAGACGTTGCTCGACCTCACGCAGGCGGCGGGCACGACCGGCGCGGTGCAGGAGGAGTTTCGCGCGTTTGCGAAGCTGATGGAGACCGACGCGGCGTTCGCGGAGTTCATGACGAGCCAGTCGGTGGATGCGGATCGCCGGGCGCTGGTGCTGGAGAAGCACTTTCGCGGGCGGATGAACGACCTGCTGCTCAGCACGCTGCAGGTGATCAACCGCAAGGGGCGGACGGAGCTGATTCCGCTGATCTTCGAGCAGTATCGCCTCGCGGTGGAAGAGGTGAACAACGAGGTGGACGTGCTGGTGACCAGCGCGGTTCCGCTGACCGACGCGCTTCGGCAGCGCCTCGCGGAGACGGCGACGAAGGTCGCGGGCAAGACGGCGCGGCTGGTGGAGACGGTCGATCCGGCGATTCTCGGCGGGCTGGTCGTGCGGATCGGCGACGAGAAGCTGGACGCGAGCGTGGCGCGGCACCTGCAGCGCCTCGGGAACGTGCTGCACGAGCGCGCGGTACACGAGATTCATGCGGGCAAGGCGTTTGTCGAGTCGAACGGCGGTTGACGCGATCTAGGGGTGACAAAAGGCAATGAAATTCAAGGTTGACGAGATTTCATCGGTACTCCGCGAGGAGATCAGCCAGTACCAGTCGACGATCGACGTCGCCGAGGTGGGCAAGGTGCTCGAGGTCGGCGACGGCATCGCCCGTCTGTACGGCCTGAGCAACGCCATGGCCGGCGAGATGGTGGAATTCGCAAACGGCTCTACCGGCCAGGTGCTCAACCTGGAGGAGGGCTCGGTCGGCGTCGCCGTGCTCGGCGACTACCTCGGCATCCGCGAGGGCGACGAGGTCAAGCGCACCGGCCAGCTCCTGAGCGTCCCCTGCGGCCCGAAGATGGTTGGCCGCGTGGTCGACCCGCTCGGCCGGCCGCTCGACGGCAAGGGCACCATCGACACGCCGCTGCGCCGGCCGCTGGAGTTCAAGGCGCCGGGCATCGCGGCACGCCAGCCGGTGACCGAACCGCTCCAGACCGGACTCAAGGCCATCGACAGCATGATCCCCATCGGCCGCGGCCAGCGCGAGCTGATCATCGGCGACCGCAAGACCGGCAAGACCGCGGTCGCGCTCGACGCGATCATCAATCAGCGCGGCACGGGCGTGATCTGTGTCTATGTCGCGATCGGCCAGAAGGAATCGACGATCGCCGGCGTGGTCGAGACGCTCCGCGAGCACGGCGCGATGGACTACACTATCGTCGTGGCGGCGGGCGCGTCGGACCCGGCTCCGCTGCAGTACATCGGCCCGTACGCGGGCTGCGCGATGGCCGAGTACTTCATGTACGAGGAGGGCAAGGCCACGCTGTGCGTGTACGACGACCTCTCCAAGCAGGCCCAGGCCTACCGGCAGATGTCGCTGCTGCTCCGCCGCCCGCCGGGCCGCGAGGCGTACCCGGGCGACGTGTTTTACCTCCACTCGCGCTTGCTCGAGCGCAGTTGCAAGCTGTTCGACGAGTACGCGATCGTGCCGAAGGATACGCCCGAGGACAGCAGGGACCGCAGCAAGGTCAAGAAGCATCCGCAGGGCTTCGACGCGCCGCTGGAGGAGCGTCCGGACGACGTGTCGGGCACGTACCACCGCAACGAGGGGCGCGAGAAGGCCGCGCACTGGCTGGGCACGCTGCCCGATAAGGACAACTACCGGTTGCACCGGTTCCCGGACTCCGGCGGTTCGCTGACGGCGCTGCCGGTGATCGAGACGCTCGAGGGCGAGGTGTCGGCGTACATTCCGACGAACGTGATCTCGATTACGGACGGGCAGATCTACCTCGAGCCGGACCTGTTTTTCGCGGGTATCCGCCCGGCGATCAACGTGGGTATCAGCGTGTCGCGCGTGGGTGGTAACGCCCAGATCAAGGCGATGAAGAAGGTGGCGGGTTCGTTGCGTCTCGACCTGGCGGCCTACCGCGAACTCGAGGCCTTCGCCCAGTTGGGTACCGACCTCGACAAGGCCACGCAGGCGCAGCTCGACCGCGGCGAACGCATGGTGGAACTGCTCAAGCAGCCGCAGTACGTGCCTTACAACGTCGTGGACCAGGTGATCAGCATCTTTGCGGGCACCGGCGGCCTGCTCGACTCGATCCCGGTGAACAAGGTTCGCGACTTCGAGGCGAAGATGCTGAAGATGATCAAGGACGAGTTTCCGGAGCTGCGCGACGGAATCGCCAAGACCAAGCAGATGTCCGACGAGACGGCTGCGAAGCTCAAGGAAGTGATCACGAACTTCAAGCGGAACTACAACCCGGCGGAATAATGCCGGACAGGTGTGCCACTGCTCTCGAGCAGTGGTGTGGTGTCACGCAATAGCGTGACCTACGTTGCGGTAACTGGACAAGCACTGCACAAGCGCAGTGAAACACGAACGGGGCAGCGGGCAGGACAAGCATGGCCAACCGCAGGCAACTGGTCCGACGACGCAGGTCGGTGCGCAACATCCGCAAGATCACGCGGACGATGCAGTTGATTTCGACGGCGCGTTTTCAGAAGGCGCTCAACCGGGCGACGGCGACGAAGCCGTATGCGCGCAAGCTCGCCGACATGGTTACGGCGGCCTCCCGGGCGGTGCAGGACGTACGCCAGCCGCTGCTCGAGACGCCGGACGTGAACAAGTCGGCGCTGATCATCATCACCAGCAATCGCGGGCTGTGCGGCGGGTACAACGCCAACGTCCTGCGTACGGCGATGGCGGTGACCCGCGAGCGCCGCGAGGCCGGCGAGTCCGTCGAACTGCACGCCTACGGCAAGAAGGGCGTCAATTACCTGCGTTTCATGGACGAGCCGCTGACGGTGGCGAGTTCGGCGATCGGGGATCAGCCGCGTTTCGAGCAGGTAGCGGCTGTTGCCGACTCGCTGATGACGGCGTTCGCCAAGGGCGCGCTGCGCAGCGTGGACGTGTGCTACATGCGGTTCATCTCGGCCGGCGTGCAGCGGCCGACGGTGATGCGGCTCTTGCCGCTGACCAACGTCGAGGACGAGGGCGAGGCGGCTGCGGCCGCGGCTGAGCCGCAGCGCGACATCGTCTTCGACTACCTGCCGGGTCCGAAGGAGCTGCTCGAGGAGCTGCTGCCGGCGACGGTGCGGATGCGGCTTTTTCAGTGTTTCAACGATGCGGCTGTCAGCGAGCAGGTGGCCCGCATGGTGGCGATGAAGGCGGCGACGGACGCCGCCGGCGACATGATTCGGATTCTCACGCAGCAGTACAATCGGGCGCGGCAGACCGCGATCACGATGGAACTGCTGGACATCATCGGCGGCGTCGCCGCTATTTCATAGCGGCGCGAATGCTGAATGACGAATGACGAATGACGAATTCGGATAACGCGGTCGTTGACGTCATGGAGATTGCAACCATGAAGAAGACGCCGCAGGTTCTGGACATTGTGGAGCGGACGTTCCGGCTGGCGATTCGTGTCGTGAAGTTGGTGAATTCCACGCCGCGGACGATTGCCGGCGACGTGTTTGCCCGACAGGTGATGCGCTCGGGATCAAGCATCGGCGCCAACGTGGAAGAGGCACAGGGCTCGCGGTCGAAGCGCGAGTTCATCCACAAGATGACGGTTGCCCGCGGGGAGGCCCGGGAGACGCTGTACTGGATGCGGCTGGCTGCGGAGAGCGGCTTGATGCCACGCACGCGGATGCGGGCGATCATCGGCGAGACGGACGAAGTCGTGCGGATTTTCACCGCGATCGTGAAGCGTTCGAAAGGCGGAGACGACGGCAGGGAAGGTTGATGGCGAACTGAACCGACGCAACGGCCGTTGCCGAATTCGTCATTCGTCATTCGTCATTACTCATTAACTCGGATTGAGACTTATGGTTACGACGAAGAACACGGTCGGCAAGGTCACGCAGGTGATTGGCTCCACGCTCGATGCGGAGTTTCCCGAGGACGCTCTGCCGGGGATCTACAACGCGCTGCACACGGAGGTGGAGACCACCGTGCTGGGCCGCACCGAGAAGCAGACGCTGTGGTGCGAGGTTGCGCAGCACCTGGGCGGCGGACGCGTCCGCGCGGTCGCCCTCGGCTCGACCGACGGCCTCGCCCGCGGTTCCGCCATCACCGACACCGGGTCGCCGGTCTCGGTGCCGGTCGGCGACGCGACGCTCGGACGCGTGTTCAACCTGGTGGGCGAGCCGATCGACGGCCGCGGACCGGTGAGCGCCAAGGAGCGCAAGCCCATCCACCACGAGCCGCCGGCGTTCGACCAGCTCACCCCGAAGACCGAGCTGTTCGAGACGGGCATCAAGGTGATCGACCTGCTCTGTCCGCTGGTGCGCGGCGGCAAGGCCGGCCTGTTCGGCGGTGCCGGCGTGGGCAAAACCGTGATTATCCAGGAGCTGATCGCGCGGCTCGCGCGGTTCCACAGCGGCTACTCCTGCTTTGCGGGGGTGGGCGAACGCACCCGCGAGGGCAACGACCTCTGGCTCGAAATGCAGGAAGCCAAGATCGGCGACACCGGCAAGAGCGTGCTCGACCAGACCGTGATGGTCTTTGGCCAGATGAACGAGCCGCCGGGCGCGCGTCTTCGCGTGGCCCTCTCCGCCCTGACCATGGCGGAGCACTTCCGCGACCAGACCGGCGCCGACACGCTGCTCTTCGTCGATAACATCTTCCGCTTTTCCCAGGCGGGCTCGGAAGTGTCCGCGCTGCTCGGCCGTATGCCCTCGGCGGTGGGTTATCAGCCCACGCTCGGCACCGAAATGGGTGAACTCCAGGAGCGCATCACCTCGACGAGCAAGGGGGCGGTGACCAGCATCCAGGCGATCTACGTGCCCGCGGACGACTACACCGACCCCGCGCCGGCGACCGCGTTCACCCACCTCGACAGCACGGTGAACCTCGAGCGCAGCATCGCGGAAAAGGGCATCTACCCGGCGGTGGATCCGCTCGCGTCGTTCTCGCGCATCGTCGACCCGAACTACGTCGGCGAGCGGCACTACGCCGTCGCCCGCGAGGTGCAGCAGATCCTGCAGCGCTACAAGAGCCTGCAGGACATCATCGCGATTCTCGGCGTCGACGAACTCAGCGAAGAGGACAAGCTGGTCGTCGCCCGGGCGCGCAAGATCGAGCGTTTCCTCTCCCAGCCGTTCTACGTGGCGGAAGTTTTTACCGGGTTTTCGGGCAACTACACGTCGCTCGAGGACACCATCCGCAGCTTCGAGGAAATCTGCGGCGGCAAGTGGGACCACTTGCCCGAGCAGGCCTTCATGTACGTGGGCGCGATCGAGGAGGCAGCCGCCAAGGCGGAGCGGCTCAAGGCGCAGGGTTAGACGCTGAATGCTGAACGATGAATGATGAATTGGCTGCGCCGGATGGGCGGGCCGTTCAGGGTTGAACTCGGCGGATGGGCTGATGGTGGCAGACAAGACCTTCACATGTACGGTTCTGACGCCCGAGCGGCGCGTGCTGGAGACGGCTGCGACGTTTGCAGCCGTGCCCGCGTTTGACGGCGAGGTGGGTATCATGCACGACCGGGCGCCGCTGCTGTGCCGGTTGGGCGTGGGCATTTTGCGCCTGGACACGCCGCAGGGCGCGCAGCGGATCTTCGTTGACGCGGGTTTCGCCGAGATGCTCGACAACAAGCTGACCGTTCTGACCGAGCAGGCGGCGTTCGCGAAGGACGTCGACGTGGAGGCGGAGCGGGCGGCAGAGGCTGCGGCCCGGAGCCGGCACGCGAAGACGCCGGAGGAGCAGGCGGCGCGGCAGCATGAAATGACCCGGGCGGCGACGAAGCTGAAGCTGGCGGCGGGTTCCTGAGTACGTATCACATCCTCGTCCCGACATTCGTCGGGACGGTACTTCCGCTTCCTTACGGGCGCGGCTCTTTCCGCTTCCTTACGGGCGCGGCTCTTTCCGCTTCCTTACGGGCGCGGCTCTGATTCCGCTTCCTTACGGGCGCGGCTCTTTCCGCTTCCTTACGGGCGCGGCTCTGTTTCCGCCTACGGGCGCGGTTTGCTCTCCCTTCCTTACGGGCGCGGCTCTGTTTTTATGCGTTGATGATGCCTTCGCGGATGGCGTAGCGGGCGAGTTCCACGCGGTCGTGGATGTCGAGCTTCTTCATCAGGTTGACCTTGTGCTTGTCGGCGGTCTTGTAGCTGATGCCCAGCGAGGCGCACGCGTTGCGCAGCGTCTGGCCGCTGGCGATGAGGCGGAGCAGTTGCCGCTCGCGCTGGGTGAGCAGCTCGGCGCGGGTCTTGCGGACGGTGGCTGAGTCGGCGCCGTCGTCGGATTTCACGATGCGTGTGCGGACGCGGCGCGAGTAGCTGTACTCGCCGTCGCAGACGCGGCGCAGGGCGCCGCTCACGGCGGAGAAGTTCTCCTCCTTGAGGACGTAGCCGTTGACGTCCGCCGCGAGGGCGAGGGCGATGGCCTCGTCGGTCCACTGGCTGGCGAGCACGACGATGCGCAGCCGGGGCATGCGCGTGCGGAGTTTTTCGACCGCGACGTCGAGTTCGATCGTGGGATCGTCCACGTCGAGCAGAGCCGCGTCCGAGCGGGTGGCGGCTGGGCTGGCCAGGGCCTGCTCGATCGTCGCGCAGGCGTGGCTCACGCGCAGGGCGCGGTCGTTGTTGATGAGCAGTACGAGGCCGTCGCGGGCGAGTGAGTGGTACTCGATAACCAGCACGCGGATCATGAAAGTCCCATCCACCCGTCGGGCAGCGCAGTCTCCGTCGCTCGTGTCCAGCACGACTCAAGTGACGGTGAAATCCTCTGTCTTTCTTATCCGCGGAACGGGGGGATCCGGTCTATCGGGTGTCTTCCCTATTTTGGTCGTTAAATCGGTCGTGGCGCGGTTGGCAGGTGGGTAGGTCAGCACGGCTGTACTGGGGTGCACGAGGTTTGCCCGGGCTGACTGTCTTGCCTGATTGAACGGTGCGGGACGCCATATCCGCCGAAAACAGCGGTGGCTCGGGTGGGGGGATCGGGCTAGACTGCGGTTGCATCGGCGTCGCCTCGTCCCCCGGGCTGGGTGGATGCCGGTCACCCAGAGGCGGTTTCTATCATGATCTCGCTGAGGTGCTCCCGCAGGGAGCGCGGGAGGACCACACATGCTGACCCTAACGTTCCTCGGGGTGGGCGGGGCATTCGCCAAGCGTAACTTCCAATCCAACGCCCTCATCGAAGCCTGGGCGCAGGGGCCGGACCGCCAAGACCAGCCCGATGACACCCTGCTCATCGATTTCGGCGCGACCGGGCCAGCCGCGCTCTACGAGCTGCGCAAGCAACCTGGTTTTACCTATCTCGACGCGAACGGGGGCATCAACTACCCGGCGATCCGCCGCGTGCTGCTGACGCACACGCACGCCGACCACATCGGCGGGCTCGAGGAACTCGCCCTCGCCAACATGTTCGTCTTCAACGACCCCGACACGGGCAAGCACTTCAAGCCGCAGCTCATTGCGCCGACCAGCATCCTCGTCAACCTCTGGGACCACTCGCTCAAGGGCGGGCTGAGCGTGATGCCCGGCCGCTACGCGCTGCTGCAGGACTATTTTTTCATCCTGGCGCTGCGCGAGTCCGACCCGGAGCACGCGCGCTTCCAGATGCTCAAGCGCTACGAGTTCGAGATGTTCGCCACCGATCACCTGTTCATCCGCAACAAGTACGATTGGGCGAGTTTCGGCGTGCACATCACCGACACGCGCAGCGGCGAGACCGCGTTCTACTCCGGCGACACGCGCTTCGATTACCCGGTGTACTCGCGCATGCTCGACGCGGCGCGCGTCGCGTTCCACGAGGTGCAGCTCACCGAGCAGGTGAACCCGGTCCACACGCTGCTTTCCCAGCTCCGCACGATCCCGCCGGACGTCAAGCGCAAGACCTGGCTCTATCACTACGGCGACGATTGGGATAACGGCCAGTACGGCGTGGTCGGCGAGGAGTTTGCCGGGTTCGCCGAGCCGCACAAGCGGTACGTGCTGTTCGAGTAGAGGGGTGGCGGGAATGATGAATGCGGAATGATGAATGATGAATGAGGGGGCGAGGACTGGTGTGCTGCTGCGCTTGGGTGGTGGATCGTCGTAGGGCGGGCCGTGCCCGCCGCAAATTGGCTGCGTTACCCGACCGCCGGTTTCGCGCCGACGAAGGAGGCGTGCACGGCACGCCCTGCCGCCAAGGCGTCATGGGCATTCGGCGTGCTGCAGATCCCCGCGCCGTCGACGGCCGGCTGCAAGTCGTCTCACCCGACGGATGCTTCTGCATTTGCGATCGCCGTGTCGTCCACGCGTGCTGCCTCGGCGAAGCGCCAGTTTCCGTAGCAGACGTAGCGCATGCGGCGCCAGACGCTGGTGGAGTAGAACGCGGCCATGACGGCGTTGCCCGTCAGCCACAGCATCATCGGCCAGAACGGTGAGCGGAGCAGGCCGGCATTGCCCAGCGCGAAGATGATCACCAGCCCGGCCGCACTCACCGCGAACCAGAGCACGAAGAACATGCTCGTGTAGCTCGCCACGATGAAGGCGGCGCGGAGCAGGTTGCGGCTGACGCGGATGCTGGCGATCAGGCCGATGATGCCCGCCCCGGCGCACCAGAGCCCGGTGACGCCGATGCCGAAGGTGAAGGCTACGCACGCGAAGGCCAGCCCCACGTCGGCTGGCATGGGGTCGCCGCTGACCACCGAGAACCCGACAATGATCACGAAGAACGCCACGGCGGCGGCTGCCACGTGCGCGAGGGCTGCACGGCGCAGCAGCGGGAAGGCGGGTGTTTCCATGCGCACGCGGGTGAAGAATTCCCGCGGGCGCGTCCACGCGTCCGCCGGCGGAAAGGGCCGGGGTTCGTCGGGGCTGGTCGGCGGAGCGCCGTGCGCGAGCGCAGCGTCATTCGCGGGCGGATAGTTGCGGTGCTGCGGATCGAGCGCGGAGTCGATCTTCTCGCCGCACTCGGGGCAGATGTGCGACGCGGGTACGTGGTGCAGCAGGTAGCCGCAGGTCTCGCAGCATGGCTCCCACTCGTCGGGGTGCACGGGTTCGCGGGCGCTCACCGCGGCGGCTGCGATGTACAGACACCACACCAGGAGGCCCGGCACGGCGATGAGCAGCGTCAACTGGACGGGGCCGGGCCCCATGCCGACGGTGGGCCATTCGGCGAAGAGCGCGAACATGACCGGGGCGGCTGCCGCCGGCGTCATCCACGCGGGCGTGAACAGCCGCACCATGCGCAGCGTGTGCTGCCACGTCGTCCGGACCGGCTCGTCGCGCCAGGCGAAGGGCGCGGCGATCAGCCCCGCCAGAAAGGTTGCGGCCACGCCGACCGCCACCGCGATGCCGAAGAATGTCGCGTTGTCCTCCCACCCCAGTGGCTGGAACGGCGTGCGGTACCGCATCTGGCCGGTGACCGCCGAGATGATCGCGTCGGTGGACTGCATCCCGACGACCAGTATTCCCGCGCCGATCATCAGCCCGAGGATGTGCGCGCCCCAGACCGCCAGCCCGGGTGCGTGCTGCGCCATCTGCGCGCACGCACGCGGTCGCAACGCCCCCAGCACCAGAATGAGCACGAGGTGCTCCATGGCCGCCAGCATAGAGCAAGCTCTATTTAAGGGTAGCGGGTGGGCCCCGATATTCTTCGAGCACGGCCCCGCGCACTTTGTCGCTACAGGTGGACTGGAGACGCTCCAGAGCAGAGTCCGCTCGCCTGTAACCGCAAAAAAACCGCCGCGTCGTTCCTTACGAACGAAACGCGGCGGTAGATCGCAGCAGGGCGGGCTGTGCCCGCCGCAACATGGTGCACGATCGCAGTCGCGCGCCGCAAGGCAATGTAGGGCGGGCCGTGCCCGCCGAAACACGGAGTACGATCGCAGTCGTGCGCGTCAAGGCAGCCGAGGGAGGCGTGCATGGCACGCCCTACGATTCGCCGTCAGGGACACTCCGTATTCTGAAAACCCGAGCAATGTAGGGCGGGCCGTGCCCGCCGAAACACGGAGTACGATCGCAGTCGTGCGCGTCAAGGCAGCCGAGGGAGGCGTGCATGGCACGCCCTACGACCTCAATCCCTTAATCCCTCAATCCCTCAATCCCTCGCCGTCAGGGACACTCCGTATTCTGGAAATCCGTGTCCCAGCAGTGCCAGTCCGCGTCATTGAAATGGATTTCGTCGCGGACGCGGCCTGCGATCGTATCGGTATTGAACTCGATTGCGATGGTGTGGTCGTCGCCGGCGCTGGCGATCGTGTAGAACGCGTCGTAGGTCGTGTTGTCGGTGATGCCGTACTCGATGTACCCGCCGTTTTCGGGGGCGTTCTCGGTGACGTTGGTGTACTTGATCTGGGCGGTGTCGCCGTTGGCGTCGCGCGACCACTCGATGAAGATGAACTGGCGGGGATTTTCGGGGTCGTTGCCGGGCGGGTAGTTGAGCGTCCACGCGCCGGTCGTTCCGGCGAGGTTGGAGTGGCCGGTGAACCACTCGAAGTCGGTGTACGCACCGGACCGGCTGACGAGCATGAACCAGTCCACGCCGTTGTTGCTGACGTCCGCCTGCAGCTTGGCGGTGAATTCGTCGCCAGCCGCCATAAAGCTGTACGACCACTGCCAGCGGCCGTCGTCGAGTTGCACGGGGTCGGTGTTGAACGAGGCCACGAACGCGGCGACGGGCACCGCCAGCGTGACGGTGATGATGGTGTTCCAGACGACGAGGTTACCGCCGGCGTAGAGTGCCGTCGTTCCGGGAAACGGTTGCTGCACGCGCGCCGTCGCCTTCGCGTCGGTTCCGGGCAGCGCGCTGAAGTCCATGAGCATCGTGGACTGGGGGGGCACGTCGGGCGGGGTGTCCGCGGGCGGGGCGGCGCTGTTGCAGCCCGCGGTGTTGAGCAGGGCGGTGTTGATCAGGCCGGCTGCCACGATGAGGGTTGCGCTGGATACGCGCAGGATCTTCGGCGTTGACATCGGTAGTCTCCTTCCACGAGGGTCAGGCCCCGCACGCGCCCGGGCAACCGCGCCGGTTGCCGGCGATCCGCAGGGCCAGGATCCGCTTAAGCAGGGGGACTATAGCGGCGAGGTCAGCCAGCCCGAAGCGCTCGCTGCGCTGCCGGCCCGGTTTGGCCCCAACCCAGGCCGGTCCCGACCAGCCCGTCCGTCCCCCTGACATCGGAACAACGGCTCCACGCCCTGCAGTGTGCCCCCCCCCAGGTGTCCAGGTGCCCGGATAAAGCGGTACCTGATCGCAGGAAAGGCAAGGGAGTCGCGGCCGATATCGGCACTCCGAACCGTAACCCCAGCCGCCACAGCCAGTTACGCCTCCCGCCGCCTCAGAACCCCCCAGGCCACTGGGGGGCCGCCGTTCGAATCCCTGCAACCCCTCGCAACTGGGGCGCCCCCCAACACCCGGCCGCGCTGCCGCGCGCATTTAGCCACGAAACTGCGAGGCGGCTGCGCCGCATTCCGGGCAGCGGCCGGCCTCGTTGCCGGTCAGGTCGTAGCCGCAGGTCTGGCAGTGGTTCGCAGGCAGCCGGCGGTTTTTCGCGCGCACGGTCGCGGTGAACGCGATCGCTGCAAGTAGGGGAATCCACAGGGGGATGAGGTAGAAGGTCACGATGCCCGATTTGTCTCGCTTGAGCCGGAACCATGGCCAGCCGGATACGTCGGATACCAACCAGCGCTCCCAGAAGTCGACGTCGCCGTCCGCTCCAGCGAACGTCACCGAAGGTCGATTGAAGACGTCGAGACTGATTGCTCCGCTGCCTACGCCAATCGTGTATCCAGATTGAAGCGAGAAGTACGATACGCCATACCGCAGCGACACAATCCATAACGCGATGAGCGTGGCGCAGGCGAGCAACCCGAGACGTTTCAGCACACGATGGCGCCTGCGACGTTTCACGCTTTCGCTCCGCATTCGAACGATAGTAAACGACACTAGGGCGTACCAAGCTCTTCCGCGCAGCCGCCGGTGGTTGCGGCTTCGCCCGTGGAGGCGTAGAGGATGACGCGGACGTCCGAGGGGTGGCCGCGGATCGTTCGGTGCCAGTTCTGCGGAATGCCTGGAAAGCGGGCGCTCAGCGCCCGGCGGAGCGAGCGGAACCCGCGTGCCGTCCGGTTCACGGCGATCGGCTGGCTGGCGTCCTGCACGTGGAACGACAATTCCGGCTCGAACGGTGGGACGGCGTCGGTGTGGAAGGCCTCGATGCGTTCGACTCGTGTCCAGAGAATCCGTGTGAACATTATGCCCTGGCAGTCCACGCGCTTGCCGTGCTCGAGGAAGCTTCCGCGCGTTTGGCGGCGGAAGGTGAAGCCGTGCTCCGTCAGCCAGATGCGCTGGCCCGTGCGGAAGTACACCAGATCACCGCGCAGCACGTCGGTCAGGAATTCCCACATTCTCTTGAGCACGAATGCGACTCCGCGGTGCGTCTGGGGCGACGGTGGGACCGTCGCCAGGGTTTCGCCCAGGGCTATTGTAGAGCGCCCCTTCGGGGCTTGCGTTGGGTTTGTTGTGCCTGGGGACCCAGGGTTTCACCCTGGGCTGTCATAGAGCGCCCTTTCAGGGCTCGTCCGATTGTGACGCGCGAGGAGCATGTTGCGGCATACGCGTGCCGGGTTCCGGGGTGTCGCCTCGTCGTTTGTTCGCGTGAATTCGCGTGAATTCGCGGTTCCCCTGACCCAGAAAACGCAGTTCTCCGTTCCCTCCGTTATCTCCTGTTCAAGAAACCCACCCGGTGCCGTTCTCGGCCCGCGGCGTGCATGGCACGCCCTACGTTCGACAAAAACAACCGTTGCCGTTCTCGGCGTTCGCTGTGTAACTGCGGTTGAATTCGTGTGCGGCGTGCATGGCACGCCCTACGCGCTCTGTGGTAAAACTCTATCGCCGGGTTACTTGTCCGCTGATTGGAACGTGGTTTGGATGACGACGAAGACGACCGACGCGTCGTCGGCGCTTGGGGGCAGGCGCATGACCACGTCCTGGCCGGCGGACGTGCGCAGGGTGGTGGTGATCGCTTGGGTACGGATGATGGGTTTGCCAGCGTCGAAGGGGACGCCGTCGATGGCCTCGCGTCCCGCCAGCGCGTTGACGCGAACATCAAATTCGCCCACGTACTCCGTGGAATCGAGGCTGTGGGGAGCGCTCACCTCGCGGATGGTGACGTTGATGGTGACGCCTTCGGTGAGGTCGTTGGAGCTGGCGACTTCGAGCGCGTTGTCGTCGCGCCGTTGGAGGTAGGGGATGGCGCGTCCCACGACGATCGACGCTGGGGCACCGATGAGGGAGACGACCTGCGGCGTGGCCAGGGCCTTGAGGCCATCGGGAACCGCTTCGCCTTTTCTGAATTGCGTTCCGAACAGTGCAGCACTATCGCAGGTGCGCAGGTGGGCGAGGGTGTCGTTCGCGTCGCGCGGTGGCTCGGTGTTTTCCGTCTCGGTCGTGGGCGGCTGCGGCAGGTTGTCCCAGGTCGTGAGCGTCTTTTGGCCCGCGGACGTGTCGGGATCGACCTGGATGACCTTGAGGCTCACGAGGGCGTGGATTTCCGCGTTCGCCTCGGTGGCGCGGTCGGGCTGTTCGGCTGCCTGGGCGGGCAGGGTTGCAGCCAGGGCGAGGAGGAAAGCCAGCCCGGCCATAGGGGTGTTTTTTCGATTGTTGGGTGCGCTCATGGGGTTCATTTCCTTTCGGTTGCGGGGCGGCTGGATAGTGCGAGTACCTGCCATTGCCCGATGTCGAGCCGATCGCTCGACGGGTTCGTTTTCTGCACGAACGGCTCATCGAGCCGCACGATGGTGATGGACTCGAGCGGGACGTTAGCCTGTGGTCCGGTGGTGCTTGTGCCCGGCGCATCGTGGTTGAGCAGGAGCCACGCGCAGGCTGCGATCAGCAGGCCCGCGGCGATGCCGATGGGCACGGTCCGGCGCGGGCGGCGCCGCGGCGTGGATCGCGCCGCGTGAATGGCGGCGACGATGCGCGCGTCCGCATCCTGCGGCAGCGACTGTCGGGGCAGGTCGCGCAAGCGGCGTTCGATTTCGTGCTCAGACACGTTCCACCTCGTCTGCCAGCATGGCGCGCAGTTCCGCGAGCGCCCGGGCGTAGCGGCTCGAGACGGTGCCCGTGGGCTGCCTGATGGTTTCGCCAATCTCGCGGAAGGTCAGTCCGGCGTAGATCTTCAGGACGACGACCTCGCGCTGGGCCTCCGCGAGCCGGGCCAGGGCCGATCGCGTCGCCGCCTGGGTTTCATGATCCAGGCCGTCGCCGGCGCCCGGCGTCGCGAGGAACGCGAGCCCGTCGTCCGCGAGCGCGCCGGAGTCAGCCTGACGCGCGGCGCGGCGCCGGCGGTCGATCGCCGCGTGGCGCAGGCAACGCATCACGTAGGCGCGCGGGTGCGTCACGCGCGGATGCTCGCGCACCAGGCGCACGAGGACGTCGTGCAGCAGGTCCTCCGCGTCGGTTGCGTTGCCCACCAGGGCGAGTGCGTAGGTGGTCAGCGCCCGGCGCTCGGTGCGGTAGAACGTCGCCCAGCGGTCATTCGTTGGATCGGAGGAACTCAGGGCAGCCGCTCCTGCAGGCACGCGTTCACGGGTCGGGTCGCAACCGATGTTCATTCTAGAGCAAGCTCTATTCAAGTAGCGGGCGTAACCCGGTTTCCTTCGAGCGCGGATCCGCACGTTGACGCTCCAGGTGGACTGGCGACGTACTATATGACGCACCGGGAGCATTGATTTGTGCAGAAAATCGGCGCGTGGCAAGCCGCGGCGGGTCCGCCAGGCGTGGGCGGCTGAGTTCTGGCCGATCCAGAGGCCGGTTGCCGTCGGGGTCGTCGAGGCGGAACTCGGTCATGCGGCGGAAGTGAGAAAGTGAGAAAGTGAGAAAGTGAGAAAGTGAGAAAGTGAGAAAGTGCGAAGTGGCGGCTCGCGTTGCCGCGAGCGGGGACCCTGGTCGCGTGGGGGGGTTGTTGGCTTTGCCTTGCGCTGCCGAGAGAAAGTGGCCCGCCCGGGGCTGCTTGCGCAGCTCCGGGCGGGCTTTGGGGTTTCGAGTTGTTCCCGACTTTGTCGGGGGCCGCTTGCTTCGCTCGCGGGTCGGATCAGGCCGCTCGCTTCGCTCGCGGTCCGCTTCCTTACGGGCGCGGCTCTGTTACACGATGCCTTGCTGCATCATCGAGTCGGCGACCTTGAGGAAGCCGGCGATGTTGGCGCCGTTGACGTAGTTGCCGGGCGTGCCGTACTTGTCGGCGGTGGTCACGCAGTTTTCGTGGATCGACTTCATGATGTGGTGGAGCTTCTTGTCCACCTCTTCGCGGGTCCACGACAGGCGCATCGAGTTCTGGCTCATCTCCAGGCCGCTGACCGCGACGCCGCCGGCGTTGGCTGCCTTGCCCGGGCCGTAGAGGATCTTGGATTCGATGAACACGTTCACGCCTTCCGGCGTGGTCGGCATGTTGGCACCCTCGCTGACGCAGTAGCAGCCGTTCTTCACCAGGTTGTTGGCGTCCTCGAGGTTGATCTCGTTCTGGGTCGCACAGGGCAGGGCGACGTCGCACTTGACCTGCCAGAGCGGGTTGAACGCGGCGCCGGCGGGCGTGTCCACGTACTTGGCGTTGGTGAACTT
Source organism: Phycisphaerales bacterium (assembly GCA_020639115.1). GTDB lineage: Bacteria > Planctomycetota > Phycisphaerae > UBA1845 > UBA1845 > JACKHG01. Next base: position 94,235 of record JACKHG010000014.1, on the reverse strand, counting down.
CGCGACGTACTCGCGGATGCGGCCGCGCTTGTTGTTCTTCAGATCGAGCACGAAGTCGAGCTTCTTCTTGTCGATGCCGTCCTCGTCCACGATGAACCCGTTGGAGTCGGAGAAGGTCAGCGGCTTGCCGCCAAGCTCGAGCACCTTCTCGGCTGCATACTGGGCGACGTTGCCCGAGCCGGACACGACGACGCGCTTGCCCGCGAAGGACTGCTTGCGGGTCTTGAGCATTTCGTCGGCGAAGTAGACGCAGCCGTAGCCGGTGGCTTCGGGGCGAATGAGGCTTCCGCCCCAATCGAGCGCCTTGCCGGTGAGCACGCCTTCGAAGCGATTCGCGAGCTTCTTGTACTGGCCGAACATGAAGCCGATCTCGCGGCCGCCCACGCCGATGTCACCCGCGGGGACGTCGGTGTCGGCGCCGATGTGGCGGTAGAGTTCGCTCATGAAGCTCTGGCAGAAGCGCATGACCTCGTTGTCGGTCTTGCCCTTGGGGTCGAAGTCCGAGCCGCCCTTGCCGCCGCCCATGGGCAGGGTGGTCAGCGCGTTCTTGAAGATCTGCTCGAAGCCGAGGAACTTGATGATGCCGAGGTTGACCGACGGGTGGAAGCGCAGGCCGCCCTTGTAGGGGCCGATGGCGCTGTTGAACTCGACGCGGAAGCCACGGTTGACGTGGACCTCGCCCTTGTCGTCGACCCAGGGCACCCGGAACATGAGTTGGCGTTCGGGCTCCACGATGCGGTCGAGGATCTTCGCCTTGCGGTACTCGGGGTGCCGGTCGAGGACGGGCAGCAGCGACTCGACGACTTCGTGGACTGCCTGGTGGAATTCCTTTTGCTCCGGGTTTTTGGCAATAACACCCGCCATGAAAGACTCAAGTACGCCGGACATTCCTGGGTCTCCTTGGTTGCGCGGTGGTCACGCCGCGCGCGTCGATGGGAAGTGACTGCGGGGCGTGCGAGGCGCCCCCTGATCTGCGATCGTCGGCGAACGCTTCGCCGGCGGAGAAAGCGAGCTTTTCGAGGTGAAAAAGACGCATTCTTGTGCGTACCCCTCCACCGGACCTGCCGTCCGGCGGGTGGACAATTATAGTGATCTCGGCGCAGGTCGCGAGGCAGATAAACAAAGATGATGGTTCAGACCGCGATTGCGGGAGTCCGTTCCGTGCGGCTCAGTTCGCCGCGGCTGTGCAACCAGCAGGCCAGCATATCGCTTGCGACCGGCATGTTACCGAGCATGCCGATCTCGATGGCGGCAGCCGCGTTGCCCAGGTAAGCCGCCTGCACCAGCGACGCCCCAGCCGCCAGCGACAGCGTGGCTGTCGCGAGCATGGCATCGCCGCAGCCGAGGCGGTCCAGGCAGCGGGTTCCGAAGGCCGGAAAGTGCTCGCTCTGGAGCCGGCTGGCCCAGCGGCTGTCGCCGGGATCCTGGCACGGGCGTTCGAAGACCACCAGGCCGTCCTTGTCGAGGGTGCAGAGCAGGTGGCGGGCCTGGGTGGCGCTCATCAGACGATAGGCGACGGAGGAGAGGCCGTCATCAAAATCGTGCAGAGTGTGCCGCAACTCGCGTTCGGTCGGGCAGAGTAGATCGACCTGGCGGTAGTTGAGCAGGTTGCCGCGCGAGCCGCTGACGTCAGCGGAAATAACCGGGATGTTGGCCCGGAGGGTCGGCAGCACGCGCTCAAGAAGTGCAGCTGTAACCGTGCCATAGCCGAAGTCGCAGATGATCAGGGCGTCGAGGTCGCGGGCGCGTTCCGCCAGCAGGCGGGCAGCCTCCCGTTCTGCGCGGGAGTCGAGCGGTGCGGTCTGGCCCGACTCGACCTTGAGCACCTTGTTCTCGTCCACGAGAAAGCGTGTCTTCTCGACGAGGTTGGGCCGCGTGGGCAGCGCGTCGAGGGTAATGCGTTCCGCTGTGAGCAGGTCTGCGGCCCGGGCGGATGCGGCGTCCTCCGCGAGCGTGGTCAGCAGGTAGGTATCCGCCCCAAGGGCGGCTGCATGCCGCGCGACGATGCCAGCCCCTCCGACGTACTCGCGTTGTTCGAGTTCAGCCAGGGCGAGCATGGGGGATTCGCTGGCCACGTCCTGGGCGTCGCAGAAGACGTAGCGGTCGAGGACGACGTCGCCGATGACGCCGACGCGCAGGCCGGCGAAGCGCTCGCGGATATCGGTGAGGGTGGCGGCGGTCACGTCGTGCCGGGCGCAGACAAGGCGCAGGCGTTCGTGGGCGAGGTGATCGTCGCCGGGCATGGAGGAGATCAGCGCCGACGAGCTGAAGACGACGTCGCCGCTGGAGAAGATGACGCGTCCGCCGCAGGCCTCGACCACGGCGCGTTCGCGCTGGAAGCGCGGGTCGCGGGAGGTTTCGTACTCGCGGCCCTTGACGTAGACGTCGGGTCGGATGGCCTCGAGTGCCGCCTCCGCGGTGGGGGCTGGGTCGATGTGGACGTAGTCCACGAACTCGAGGGCGGCGAGACTTTCGGCGCGGAGTTCCTCGGGGATGTAGGGGCGTTGGGCGCCCTTATCGATGTCGGAGTCGCCGGTGAGGGTAACGACGAGGACGTCGCCCTGGCGGCTGGCGAATTCGAGGTAGCGGATATGGCCGGGGTGGACGATGTCGAAGCACCCGTGGCACTGGACGACGGTGCGGCCGGCAGACCGGTCCTGGGCGAGGGCCGCGAGGAGGGCATCGCGGGCGAGAATTTTGCGTTGGTGTCCCAGCCGGTCGTTCATTGGAGTATTATCGGTCGGGGGCGGGAGGACAGTAGAGGCGTTCGGCGGCTGTTTGGGGTGCCGCATTGCGTTTGGCGGCATTCGACCTACCATGTCGGGCTTCGCGGTTGGTGCGGCGGGCGGCGCGGCCCGGGTGCACGGACCTGCGGGGAAGTCTGGCGGATTACGCCGGGAGTGCGCCCGCACGATGCTCTGGACGCTGCAAACCTACATTTCGCGTGAGTTGGGCAAGACTTTTGCGCTCACGTCCGTCGGCCTGGTCGCGGTGATCGGGCTGGGGGGCGGGGTGATGAACATGATCGGCCTGGAGGGCGTGAGCACGCTGCAGTTGCTCAAGCTGATCGGGCTGATCATCCCGGTGGCGGCTACGCTGACGCTGCCGATCGCGGCGTTGTACTCCGCGACGGTGACGTACGGGAGGTTGAGTGCGGACAACGAGCTGACGGCCTGCCGCAGCGGGGGGATCAACATCCACGTGTTGTTCGTGCCGACGCTGGTGATCAGCGCGGTGTCGGCGGGCTGCTGTTTCATATTCATCAGTTTCGTCATCCCGGTGATGGTCCGGAACCTGGACCGGTTGTTCGAGAATGATTTTCCGCGACTGATCAAGCAGCAGCTCAGTACGTCGGACCGTTTCAGCATCCGCGACAAGCTGGTGATCTACGCGGACAACACGGAGCTGGTGAAGACGGAGGAGGGCGAGCCGCTGCTGCAGCTCAAGGGGGTGGCGTTCAGTCAGAACGAGGACGACGCTTGGGTGCGGTTCGGCACGGCGCAGTCGGTGCTGATCACGTTCGGGCGGCAGGACGGCCGGCCGTCGGTGGCTGCGAACATGTACGGCATTCACATGTACGACGCGGCGCGCGGGGGCTTCTTCTACCACGACGATTTTCCGATCTCGGCGGTGATTCCCAAGCGGTTGCCGATCAAGATCAAGTGGCTCACGCTGGGGGGGTTGCTGCAGTACCTGCGGCATCCGGCGACGTATCCCGAGGTGGAGGAGGGGCTCGACCAGTTGCGGGGCGGGATTGCGCGGTCGCTGTTCTTCAATGCTCTGAAGAAGCAGTTTGTGGCGGGGTTCGACGAGCATCCCGCCTACGGTGAGGTTCGCTTCGGCGACGCGGAAGCGTCGTATACGCTGCGCTCCGGCGTGTGTACGCCGGACCGCAAGGATGGTCGCCCACGGTTCTCGGGGGACGTGGTCATCTACGAGGAGCACGCGGACGGCACGCGCCGGGTGGTGCACGCCGACGCTGCGGTTGTTGACGTGCGGCGCGACCAGGAGGTGGGCGACGCCACGGTGCAGGTCGAGGCGTCGGGTCACGTTGCGATCGAGGATTCGCGGCAGGGCAAGGCGGTCATCCGCCGCGAGCGGGAGAATCTCGATCCGGTGCTGCTGCCGCGCGAGATCGTGCAGCAGGCGATGGCGTACAGCTCCGAGCGGTTGCTGCGCGACGACGGTCAGCCGCTGGGCCTGGGCGACTGGGTGCAGGAGCATCGCAAGAAGGCGATCGCCGGGGTGGGCATGGTTTCGCGGGAGATCACGGGTGAGATTCATGCCCGGCTCGCGTTCAGCATCAGCGTGTTCGTGCTGGTGATCCTGGGGGCGGCGCTGGGGATCGTGTTCCGCGGTTCGCAGGTGCTGGTCGCGTTCGGCATCAGCTTCGTGCCGTCGGCGCTGGTGATCAGCACGATCATCATGGGCAAGCAACTGATCGAGAAGCCGGGGATGACCTGGGTGGGGATCGGCGTGATCTGGGGCGGCATCGTGCTGGTGGCGATCGTGGACCTGTTCGTGCTGACAAAGGTGGTGCGGCGATGACGACGCTGGACCGCTACATCCTGCGCGGGCTGATCGTGAACTACGTCATCGCGATCGCGGTGATGATCTCGATGTACGTGCTGCTCGACGTGTTCTTCAACATGGACGAGTTCACGGAGAACGCCGGCTCGGTGCTGGTGAACATGGCGAGCTTCTACGGGAGCCGCGTTTTTCTGTATTTCGCCCAGTTGTCGGGCGTGATCACGCTGTTTGCGTGCCTGATCACGCTGGCGCGGATGCGGCGGCAGAACGAGCTGATCGCGGTGCTGGCTTCGGGCATCAGCCTGTACCGCGTGGCGGCGCCGGTCGTGGCGTTCGCGTTGACGACGAGCGTGCTGTGGTACGTGGACAGCGAGGTCGTGATTCCGTCGATCGCCAACAAGCTGGCCCGGCGGCACGACGATGCGATGGGCCGGAATACGTTCAGCGTGCGGTTTCTGCGCGCGGCGAACAACGACCTGCTCTCCGCCGACCGGTATGTGCCGGACGACGAAATGCTCAAGCGCATGGCGGTGCTGCGCCGCGGGCCCAAGGGCGAACTGCTGAGCATCATCGAGGCGGAGGAGGCACGCTGGGAGGTCGATCCCGCGTTGCCCGAGGGTGGGCGCTGGCACCTGGAACGCGGCGTCGAGCGTTTTCGGCCGGACCTGGCGGATGCCGCCGGGCGGGCTGAGCGGGAGTTGGTGGAGTACTACGAGACGGATCTGGATCCGCAGTCGATCGAGACGCGGCAGTCGTCGCGGTGGATGCACTACCTGAGCACACGGCGACTGACGATGCTGGCCAATTCGCTGGAGGGGGAAGCGCGGCGTCAGGCGGACGAGCAGCGGTACGCGCGGTTCACGACACCGCTGATCAATCTGCTGATGCTGTTTTTGGGGCTGCCCTTCATTTTGGACCGGTTGCCGGGGAGCCTGCTGGTGGCGGGCGGCAAGGCGTTGTTCACGTGCGGGTTGTGTTTTCTGCTGACGTTCATGGTGCAGAATTTCCGCGCGGAGGGGAGTCTGTCGACGCTGCCGGCCTGGGCGCCGGTGATCCTGTTCACGCCGGTCGCGGTGGTGCTGATGGACCGCCTGCGGACCTGAGACCCGTCTGCGGGTGATTTCGTCGTAATTGGTGTACCCGTCTTTCCGGCCAGCCGGTCTTGTGCGATGCTAGATGAAACTCTGGTTGTTCGTCGCGTTGGCGCCCCGGGTGGCTGTGCGAATCGCCGCCACGCCGACGTCACGGAATTCTCGAAAATGCTGCAGGCTCCGGCGGACGAGGAGCCTGGTGGAAGGAGGCAGTGAGCGATGCGGAAGTTCAATGGTTGGGCGGTGCTCGCGGTGGCGGCGGTGGTGCTGGGTGCGGTCACGATGCGGGCGCAGGCGCAGATCGAACAGGACTGGGCGGTGTTCACGGACGAGCCGACGGGCACGGCGTGCGACATCGTGAACGGGTCGAACGTCGAGTTCGTCGTGTTGTTTGATTCGGGCAATCTCGCGACCGTTTCGGGCGTGGTGCTGACCGACCTGGTGGTGGATATCACCGATCCGCTTCTGCCGGTGACGTTCGACGGGGCGCCGGCGGGTTTTCTCGATTTCCGCGAGGATGGTGACGGGCTGCCGGCCTTGTTCTGGCTCTCGCTCGGCGAGACGGTGGTGGGGATCGACACGTTCTCCAGTGAGCCGTTCGACAGCAACAAGGAGCCCGTGGAGATCTTCAACACCGGATGTGACGCGTGCCAGGTCATCGACAGTTCGCTGTGTGACAACGGCAACGGCGGCGGCTTTCCGCCGATCTTTCTGTGCGGCGCCGGCGCCAATGGCAGCGTGGTGGCTGCGGCGCTGATGTTTCCGGTGATCGGGCGGTTGCGGCGGCGGCGCTGACGGGCGTCGGCTGTCCGTGATCACACTTCATTCGCACCGTGCAGGAGGTATCCCATGCGCACGAGCCGGCAGGTTGGTTGGTTTCTGGCGTTGTCGCTGGTGGGGTGTGGTGTCGCCCGCGCGGACGATGCCGCGGCGATCGCGCAGGCCCGCGATTACTTCGCGAAGCTGCGCGCCGGTGAATATGCCGCGTGCGTGGAGGCGAGCAGCGCGATGATGCGTGATGCGCTGCCGGCGGAGAAGCTCGCGGCGGTCTGGGGACAGATCACGACGGCGTACGGCGACTACGAGGCGGAGCGCAGCGCGGAGGTCACGGCTGCGGGTGCGTTTACGGTCGTGGATCTCAACAGCCGCTTCGCGAAGGGCAACCTGCGCGTGCGCGTGTCGATCGATGCGGAGGGCAAGATCGGCGGCCTGTTCTTCACGCCGATGGCGGCTGAGGTTGCCTATCAGCCACCGAGCTACGTCGACGAGAAGTCGTTTCGCGAGGAGCCGGTGACGGTGGACGCCGGCGGGTGGCCGCTGCCGGCCACGCTGACGCTGCCGCGTGGGGACGGGCCGTTTCCCGGCGTCGTGCTCGTGCACGGCAGCGGTCCGCACGATCAGGACGAGTCGATTCAGCTCACCAAGCCGTTCCGCGATATTGCTTGGGGGCTGGCGTCGCGGGGCATCGCGGTGCTGCGCTACGAGAAGCGCACGCACAAGTACGGCGAGCGCATGAAGCCGGCTGACGTCACTGCGCAGAACGAGGTGACCGACGACGCGGTGGAGGCGGCGCGGATGCTGCTGCGACGGCCGGACATCGCCTCGAACGGCGTGTTCGTGTTCGGGCACAGCCTGGGTGCGACCGCCGCGCCGTACATCGGGCACGAGGAACCGCGTATCGCCGGGCTGATCATGATGGGCGCGGCGGCCCGGCCGATCTACGACGTGGTCGAGGACCAGGTGGCGTACCTTGTCAACGTGGACGGTGACGTGACCGCCGAGGAGCAGAAGGATCTCGATGAGGTTCGCCGGCAGGCGGCGAAGTTGCGGGCGGGCGACGTCGGCACGAACGGCACGCTGCTGGGCGTGCCGGCGGTGTACTGGAAGAATCTCAATACGCTGGCGCCGCTCGAGAACGCCCGCAGCTACCCGCACCCGATGCTGCTGATCTTCGGCGGGCGCGACTACCAGATCACCTCCAAGGAGTCCGACCTGTGGCGCAAGACCCTGGACAACCACAAGAACGCCACGATCCGGATTCTGCCGGCGCTGGACCACCTGATGCACGCGGGCGAGGGGCCGTCCAAGCCGGACGACTACGCGCAGCCCGGTTACGTGGATGAGCAGGTGATCAAGCTGGTTGCAGACTGGATCAAGGCGCACGGCCCGGGGAAACCGGCTCAGAAGAAGTGATCTGCGCGGGTCAGTCGGCGGAGACCGCGTCGGCGTCCGCGGTCTCCTCGCGGACGGTGGGCAGGCCTTCGAAGAGCGCGGTGCCGATGCGTACGATGGTGGCGCCGCAGGCGATGGCGATTTCGAAGTCGTGGCTCATGCCCATGGAAAGGTGCCGGAACTGAGGGCCGACGTCGAGGTCGTGCCGGATCTCGTCGAACAGCTCCTGGCAGCGCGTGAACGTGCTGCGGATGACCGTCTCGTCCTCGGTGTAGGGGGCCATGGTCATCAGGCCGCAGAGGGAAATATGCGGCAGGGGGGCGATCATCTCCGCCAGGTGCGTCACCGCGCCGACGGCGACGCCGAACTTTGATTCCTCGCCGCTGCAGTTGACCTGGAGCAGGACGTCGACCACGCGGTCGAGTGACCCCGCGCGGGTGTTGACCTCTTCCGCGAGGCGCAGGCTGTCCACCGAGTGCACCATTTCGGTCCAGGGCAGGACGAGCTTGACCTTGTTGCGCTGCAGGTGGCCGATCATGTGCCAGTGCGGGCGGGGCATGGCGCCGGCGGACAGGTCGCGGGCGCGGCGGGAGAGGAACTCGTTGATGGCGGCTGCCCGTTTGACCAGTTCCGGGGCCCGGCTTTCCCCCAGGTCGGTGAGGCCGACGTCGGGCATGACCTTGAGCACGTCGAGCCCGGCGTACTTGGTGACGGCGATGAGCTTGACCGATTCCGGGGCGCGGCGCGCGGATGCGCACGCAGCCGCGATGCGTTCGCGGACGCGGGCGAGGTTTTCGGTGAGCGTGCGTTTGATGTCGGTCATGGTGCAAGGTCCGCGGCGGCGGCTGGTTGCAAGCCTGCCGGCATCATAGGGGTCGGGGGCGGCGTTCGCCAGCGATTTCGCGGCGTTGACGCCGGTGCCGCCTTTCGCCACGATTGGCGCGATGCCAACAATGGATGACATCATCTGTGCACCGCCGCCGGAGGGGGCGCTGTTCTCCGCGCGGGAGGCCTTCGGTGAAGCAACCCCGTTCGAGCTGGAGATCGGCTGCGGCAAGGGCGGCTTCCTCCTGCGTCGCGCGCAGCAGCATCCGGAGGTGCACCTGCTCGGCATCGAGTGGGCGAACAAGTTTTTCAAGTATGCAACCGACCGGATGGCGCGGTGGGGGGTGCCGAATGTTCGCGTCATGCGGACGGACGCGGCGCACTTCGTGCGGCATCATCTGCCGCCGGCGTGCCTGGCGGCGCTGCACGTGTACCATCCTGACCCGTGGCCCAAGAAGCGGCATCACAAGCGCCGGTTGATCCAGCCGGCATTCGTCGCGGCTGCGACGCGGGCGCTGGTGCCCGGCGGGCGCTGGGCGCTGCAGACCGATCACGCGGAGTACTTCGCGTGGATGCAGGAGGTGTTCGCGGGGGCCGAGGGGCTGGAGGAGATCGCGTACGACGATCCGACGTTCGGCATCGTGGACGACTTCGCCCAGACGAATTTTGAAATCAAGTACCGCCGCGAGGGGCGCCCGATCTACCGGATGGCGCTGCGCAAACGCGGAAACGCCTGAGCTGCCGGAGGGATTTCATGGCCAGCGAGATCAAGTACCGGATGGCGGATGCCGTGGACATTCTGGGGCGCACGCCCGGCGTTCTGCGGGCGATGCTGCACGGACTGCCCGAAACCTGGATCGCGAACAACTACGGGAAGGACACGTTCAGCCCGTTCGACGTCGTCGGGCACCTGCTCGACGCGGACGAGGTGAACTGGATGCCGCGGTTGCGGATGATCCTCGAAGCGGGCACGCGGCGCGCGTTCGAGCCGTTCGACCGCTACGCGATGTACGCGCGCTTTCGCGGCGTGGACCTGGAGACGCTGCTGGCGGACTTTGAGCGCGTCCGGCGGAAGAATCTCGCCGACCTGGCGGCCCTCGAGCTGACGGATGGTGATCTGGAGCGGTGCGGGATGCATCCCGATCTCGGCGAGGTGCGTGCGGGTCAGTTGCTCGCGACGTGGGTGGTGCACGATCTCAATCACGTGCACCAGGTGGCGAAGTGCATGGCGTACCAGTACCGCGAGGCGATCGGGCCGTGGCGGCCGTACGTGGGCGTGCTGCCGCCGGCGTAGGATGGCAGGAAGCCGTCCGGCGGGCGTCACACCTCGCGGTGGCGGAGGTGCCGGGCGCCGATCAGCAGGGCGACGGCGCCGACGGTGACGCCGAGGGTGGCGACGAGGCCGCCGATGAGCAGCGAGCCGGCGTCGACGGGGAACTCGAAGCCGCGGCGGACGTTGCGAATTCCCATCAATCCCATGCCGCAGAGCATGGCGAGCACGAGCACGACCGAGACCACCAGGTTGATTGTTCCGCCGAGGCCGTTGGCGATGCGCGCGGCGTTGCGCTCCTCGAACATGGGCATCCGCGCGCCGATGCCCACCGCGAGGCCGCACAGGCCGGCGCACACGGCGAACATCACCACCGCCTCGCAGGGCCGCCCAGCCCAGCGGCATCTTGAGCATGACGCTGCCAGAATCGTCGTGACACCGCGACCGAGACGGAGACGGTCATGGCAGAAGGCGAACTTGGCGAGCACAGCAGACGGCCGGGGTGAGCGGCACCATGCCGATCAGCACATCTGGTGACCTTCGAGCGAGACGAGGGGAAACACGAAGCGGTTTCGTGAACGGCGAGGATGAAGCTGATCGCGCTGAAGTTGAGGGATGACATGCGTCCAGCCCTCGAGCGGGCTGAGCGGAGGAGAAGCGCGCACGTTGATGAGGTAAAGACCCATGAGCCTGGAAGAGATGACGAGCATGGGTCCACTGCAGGGGTCGCCAGGAAGGTGCAGGTCCTTGGCGGCGATCCAGCCGCAGGTTGCGGGGCAGGTAGGCGAAGACCAGGCCCGCGACACCGCCGGCGGGCGGACGCGTGGGCCGCGCCGGAGTGCATCGAGGCGCGATTCGAACGCGACGGGCAGGCGTACGACACGAAGAGCACGGCGATCATGCTGAGGAAGAGCCGTTGGCGATGGTCACCGCGAGGTAGCCGGAGCGACTCGCTTGATGCAGTATTGCAGGGCGTGCTCGACGCCGTGGCTCACCCAGGAGCTGGGCAGGATCGCCGACTGGATGAAGTTCAGCCGGAAGAGCATGTTGTTGAGCCACAGGTTGGGGTGGAGCTCGTCGACGCGCACGCTCTGCACGAAGACGATGATGACGAGGGGGCGGTGATGCTCGCGCCGATGATCAGGCGGCGCGCAGGCGGCAGAGGAAGCGCGCAGCGCCCCACGCGAGCATGAGCCCGAGCGCGCCGGGAATGGGCACGAAACCGAGGAAGAACAGGAGAAACAGCGGATAGTAGAACCACGGCTCGTCGCTGATGTTGGCCATCGCGATCATCAGCGGAAGCCCGAGTAGCACGAGCGACCAACTCGAAAAGAGCAGCGTTTCGATGTACTTGAGCGCGACGTAGGCGCGCGGGGACACCGGTGCGCTGAGCAGGTATGGCGCTTCGTCCGCGAGAAAGAGCGACATGTACGCGAGGATTGCGTTCGAGATGGTGAGCATCACGAGCAGCGCGGCGAAGAAGAAGCTGAAGACCATGGGGATGGCGACGGCGGCTTCCAGCGGTGATTGTCTGAGGTACTCGAAGATCGCGCGAAAGAGGAAGTAGAGTCCCACCCACACCATGGCCATGCACAGCGCGGTCGCGAGGAAACGCACGGGCGCGTCGATGATCGCCTGCGTGACGCGGTTCGAGAGCGCGCGGGCTTTCATCCGCAGCAGCAGGGGCAATCCCGCCGGTGTGAATGGCAGCGCGACGGTGGCGTCAGAGCTCGACGGCATGCGCGGCGTCTCCCACGAGCGGGTTGGTCAGTTGCAGGAAGATGTCTTCGAGGGTGTGCTCGGCCTCGGCTTTGCTACGCAGCATATTGAGATTACCCAATGCGATGAGCTTGCCGTTGTGGATGATACCGATGCGGTCGGCGACGGCTTCCGCGATTTCCAGCGTGTGCGTGCTCATGAACACGGTTTTGCCGGCGCGGGTGCGTTCGCGGAAGAGGTCCTTGACCATGCGCACGGTGCGCGGGTCGAGGCCGACCATCGGTTCGTCGATCACCAGCACGTCGGGATCGTGGAGCAGAGCGGCTGCCAGTACGACCTTCTGCTTCATGCCGTGGCTGTAGCTCTGGGTGAGCTTGTCGAGGAAGTCGCCCATGTCGAGGCGGGCAGCGAGGTCGGCGACGCGTGCGTCGCGGGTGGTGCGGTCGACGCGGTACATTTCCGCGACGAAGTGGAGGAACTCGCGGCCGGTGAGCTTGTCGTAGAGGAAGGGCTGGTCAGGCACGTAGGCGATGCGGGCCTTGGCGGCCAGGCCGTTGACGCCCATGCGGTGTCCGCAGACGTCGACGGTGCCGCGCAGCGGGTGGAGCAGGCCGCAGATCATCTTGATCGTGGTGGTTTTACCGGCGCCGTTCGGGCCCAGAAAGGCGAAGAGTTCGCCCGGCGGGATGGTCAGAGTCAGGTCGTGCACGGCGATCTTCTCGCCGTAGCGCTTCTGCACGGATTGGAGGTCGATCGCGGGTTGCATAACGGGGAAAACCACCTTCCGTTCGTGACCTCAGTCCAGGATGCCGGAGGGCAGCGGCAGGTCCATGACCTGATCGAGCCGCTGCTGGTCAAAGGGCTCGTCGACGATGACGAGGTGTCCGCCGATCGGCGCGTCCACCTCCTGGCGCAGCACGTTGCCGTCGGGTCCGACCCAGGCGCGGGCGCCGTGGTCGGTCGCGACGATGTAGCAGTCCACCGGTCCCGACGCCGTCGGCAGGCGCTCGCGGCCCTTGACGGTGACGATCATGGGGATGAGCTTCGTACCGATCCCGGAGATGGCCGCGAGCGGGTTGACCACGTGCATGCGCCACGACTGGCCCACCGCGATCTTCGGGAGCGTGGGAAACGGGCGGAACACGTCGCTGACCATGCCGGCGGCAGACGCGTCCACCTTGAAGAGCTGTTCGCGCGCGCCGACCATCAGGCGAAAGGCGAGGTTGCCGCTGTATTCTTCGCCCTGGAGTTCGATGTGCTCGCTGGCGCCGTAGAGCTTGAGATTGAAGGTATCGAGCGTGCCTTCCGCCGTGAAATCGGAATGTACCTCGATGCGCAGCATGGGCAGCATGCTCACGTGCTCGAGGAAGAAGACGTCCTCGCGTGAGAGTCCCGTCGGCGAGGCGGTGTGGGTACTCCAGACCGTGCCGATGCGGCGGCCGGTCTTGTCCTCGATGCGCGCCTGGGTCTTGCGGATGGGCTCGTTCGCCCAGTCCTTCACCGCGTAGAGGGGCATATCCTGGGCGGTGAATTGGGGAAGGATGTCGTGCTGAATGAGCCACGCGGTCGCTGCCGTCCAGAAGAGGATGATGCCGCCGCAGAGGAGTCGCATGGTCATGATTGCACGCACCGGGTGGACCGGGAAGTCCGTTACGAAATTGCTACCGATTGTAGGTGGCGCCCGCGGGGAGGGTCAATCGCCTCCGCCTCCGGTATACTCATTCCGACAAGCGGAGCGATCATGCCGAAAAAACGCCGACATCGCCGCCGGACCGTCTGGATCGTGCGCACCGCGCTGGGGGTGGGCGGCGTGCTGATCGTGGGGTTGTTGGGGTTGTGGCTGGCGCTGGAGCGTGTGCCGGGCTGGTACGCGCCGCTCGAGGTGGCGCAGGCGGAGCTGCCGCGGGTGCGCAACAGCCTGCCCAACACGTACCAGTCGCTGAACGACGCGGCGCTGGCGGATGAGCCGTTTGATTTTTCCATCAGCGACCGGACGGTGACCGAGTGGGTCGTGGCCCGCGGGGAGCTTTATCCCGAGGCGCGCACGTGGCTGCCGGACTGGCTGCGCGACCCGGTCGTGCACTTCGAGGACGGGCGCTGCGTCGTGGGCGCGCGGATCGACTACCGCGGATGGCAGACGATCCTGGGCATTCACCTCGAATTCGCCGTCGCCGATGATTTCGTGACGGCGCGGGTGGACAAGCTCACCGCCGGTGCGGTCGCGATCCCGCTGTCGCGTCTGGCGGGTCCGCTCGCAGATCTGCTCGACGAGCGCCGCGTGGACGTGTCGCTGATGCCCGACCCGGTGGCCGACGTGGTGCGCCGGCTGCGGGCGGAGGGTGTCGAGCACCTGATCGAGGAGGGCGTGCGCTGGCCGAACCGGTTCGAGCTGCGCAACGCCCGCCGGGTCGTGAAGGTGCGCAGCATCACCTGTGCGGACGGCATGCTGACCGCGCGGGTGGAGCCGCGCCGGTGAGCGTGTCGGGCAGCGTCCGCGGTTGGAGCGTGGTGCGGCGGCTGATAGGATGACAGGCTTATGACTCCGGACGCTCCGCAATACCGCCGTTATCTCACCGATTTCGACTCGGCCCGCACGGGGCACGTGTTCACCGAGGTGCTCGTGGTGGGCACGGGCGTGGCGGGGCTATCCGCGGCGCTGGCGGCGGCTGAGCGCGCCGACGTGATCGTGCTGGCCAAGGGGGCCTTAGAGTTTTCCAGCACGCACTGGGCGCAGGGCGGCATCGCCGCGGTGACCGCGCCGGCGGACACCGTTGCGCAGCACGTCGCGGACACGCTGACCGTCGGTTGCGGCCTGAACCGCCGCGAGGTGGTCGAGACGGTGTGCGGCGCCGGTCCGCAGCGCATCGACGAGCTCATCGCCGCGGGGTTCGCGTTCGATGAGCACGCCGGCGAGCTGGCGCTGGGTCTGGAGGGCGGCCACCACGAGAACCGCGTGCTGCACGCCGGCGGCGACGCGACCGGCCGGGCGCTGAGCGACTTTCTGTTCGTGCGGGCGAAGGCCCACGAGCGCATTCGTGTTTTTCAGCAGTGCTTCCTGATCGACCTGCTCACCGTCGACGGCGTGTGCTGCGGGGCGGTGACGTTTCATCCCAAGTACGGGCACCAGCTCGTCTGGGCGGGGCAGACCGTGCTGGCCAGCGGCGGCTACGGACAGCTCTACCGGGAAACCACCAACCCGCCGGGCATCACCGGCGACGGCGTGGCGGCTGCCCTGCGCGCGGGGGCGTGCGTCGCGGACATGGAGCTGGTGCAGTTCCATCCGACCACGCTGTACATCGCGGGGGCGACGCGGGCGTTGATCTCCGAGGCGGTGCGCGGCGAGGGCGCGCACCTGGTCGATCGCAGCGGCTATCGCTTCATGGCGGACTATCATGCCGACGGCGAGCTGGCGCCGCGCGACGTGGTCAGCCGGGCGATCGTGGCCCAACTGAAGAAAACGCACGGGACGAGCGTGTTTCTCGACGTGCGGCCGATCGGCGTCGAGCGTTTCGCCCGGCGTTTCCCGACGATCACCGCGCGCTGCGCGGAGTTCGGCGTGGACGTGGGGCGCGAGCTGATCCCGGTGCGGCCGGCGGCGCACTTCTCGATCGGCGGCGTCGTGGTCGACACGACGGCGCGGACGAACGTGCCCGGCCTGTTTGCCTGCGGCGAGGTGTCGTGCTCGGGTCTGCACGGTGCGAACCGGCTCGCGAGCAACTCGCTGCTCGAGGGGCTCGTGCTGGGCAAGGTGGCGGGCAGGGAGGCGGCGTCGGCGGTCAACGGCGTGGCGCGTCCGGCGGGCCGGTTGCGGAACGAGAATCCGCGTTCCCCCAAGACGCTGCTGGACCTGGCGGACGTGCGGCAGAGTCTGCGCAGCCTGCTGTGGCGCAACGCGGGGATCGAGCGGCACGGCGAGCGGCTCGCGGAGACCGTCGAGATCATCGACTTCTGGAGCAAGTTCACGCTGGACAAGACGTTCGATGACACCGCCGGGTGGGAGATTCAGAACATGCTGCTGCTGGGGCGGATGCTCGCGGACGGTGCGCGGCGGCGGACGCGTTCGTGCGGCGTGCACTACCGCGCCGACGAGCCCGCCGATGCGCCGCAGCGTCTGCACGGCGGTTACCGGCTCGAGGGCGGCGTGCTGCAGGCCCGCTGGTTGGGGCTGGATTTCGAGCCGTTGGCGCACTAGGGCTGCACCTGCGGGCGGCGGTTGCATCGCGGGCCGGGGGCGACTAGCCTCTTGGGCAGGTCGGACCACGACACGGACAACGCCCGGATGAATCGGAGATGACGGTGGAATCCCAAGTCGTCGAAGTCGTGCCGCACGAGCAGGTGCTGCTGGTGCGGGTGCTGCCGCGCCGGCTCGACACCGGCAAGGCGGAGGAACTGGAAAACGCCGTATCGCACGCGGTGCTGGCCCGGCCGGCGGTTCCGCTGGTGCTCGACCTTTCCGCGGTGAAGTTCGCGCCGAGCATTGCGCTGGGCGTGTTCGTGAACATGCTTCGCGGCATGAACATGTCGAACCGCAAGGCGTTCTTCGTGGGTGTGAACCACCAGCTCCGCGGCACGCTCGCGGTCACCCGCCTGGACGCGATGATCACGGTCCGCGAGTCGCTGGAGCAGGTCCTGCGGGAGCTCTAGCAGGGCGAGTCGCCCCACTTCCTGGGTTGATTGCAACGCGTGGTGTTTAACCCGGTGCGGGCAGTTCATTGCCGCCGAGGCCGAGGTTCTCGTCGCGCGCGGGCTTGACCGGACGGGCCTTGCCGACCTTGAGGCCGCCGGTGGCGTCCTCCGCGTCGAGCAGATCGGAGATCGTCGGCTTGTCCAGCGAGTCGCCGCGCAGGATGCGGTTGACCTCGTCGCCGGTGAGCGTCTCGTACTTGAGCAGCGCCTCCGCCACCGCGATCACCTTGTCGCGATTCTCGGTCATCATCTGCACGGTCTGATGGTACAGCCGGTCGATGAGGCGCTTGATTTCGCCGTCGATCATCCGCGCGGTGTTCCGAGTAATCGCGCTGGCCCTGCCCTCGAACGGCGACGTGATCGCTGTCGCCGTAGAAGATGAAGCCCAGTTCCTCGTTCATGCCGAACTCCATCACCATCTTGCGGGCGATGGAGGTGACCTGGCGGATGTCCATACCGGCTCCGCTGCTGATCTCCTTGAAGAACATGTCCTCGGCGATGCGTCCGCCGAAGGTGACCATGATCGTCGCGGTGAGGTAGTCCTTGGTGTAGACCATGCGGTCGCGTTCGGGCAGCGAGAACGTCGCACCGCCCATCTGTCCGCGCGGCAGGATGCTCACCTTGTGCAGCGGGTCCGCGTCCTTGAGCAGCGCCTGCACGAGCGCGTGACCGGCTTCGTGGTACGCAGTGACCTTCTGATCGTGCTCGTCGACCTGCCGGCTGCGTTTCGCGCGGCCCCAGCGGACCTTGTCGCGGGCCTCTTCGAGGTCCACCATCTCGACGTAGTCCTTGTTGCCGAGCGTCGCGATGATGGCGGCTTCGTTGATGATCGCAGCCAGTTCCGCACCGCTGAACATCGGCGTGGCGCGGGCGAGGCGGCGAAGGTCGACGTTGGGTCCGAGGCTGATCTTGCGTGCATGCACCTTGAGGATTTCGTAGCGACCCTGGACATCGGGCAGCGAGACGAACACCTGGCGATCGAAGCGGCCCGGGCGGATCAGCGCGGGGTCGAGCACGTCGACGCGGTTCGTCGCGGCGATGACGATCACCTGATCGTTGGTATCAAACCCGTCCATCTCGACGAGGATGGCGTTGAGCGTCTGCTCGCGTTCGTCGTGGCCGCCACCGCCGAAGTTCGCGCCACGGCGTCGGCCTACGGCGTCGATTTCGTCGAGGAAGATGATGCACGGCGAGTTGTCCTTGGCCTGCTTGAAGAGGTCGCGGACACGCGAAGCGCCGACGCCGACGAACATCTCGACGAAGTCGCTGCCGCTGATGGAGAAGAAGGGCACATCGGCTTCACCGGCGATGGCCTTGGCGAGCAGTGTCTTGCCGCAGCCCGGCTGGCCGACGAGCAGCACACCGCGCGGAATACGCCCGCCGAGGCGCTGGAAGCGTTTGGGGTTGCGCAAGAACTCGATGAGTTCCTGAACCTCTTCCTTGGCTTCCTCGATGCCCGCGACGTCGGAGAAGGTGACGTCGACGTGCTCCTTCGACGTGACGCGGTGACGCGACCTGCCGAAGTTGCCGAGCATCCCGCCACCACCACCGGCGGCTCGAATTTGCCGGAAGACGACGAACCAGATGAACAGGAAGATGAACAGCCACGGCAGCATTGTGATGAGGATCTGCACCCAGTAGCTGGGCTCCTCGCGATTGACCTGGCCGCTGCCCATCTCCTTGACCCACTTCTGCTGGGTCTCGTTTTCGACGGGGCCGTAGAGCACCTCAAACTCGGGCGCGGCGTTGCGGTCATTCGCCTTCCGCGTGCCGATGACCTTCTCGCCCTTGATGGTGATGGTTTCGATCTGCTTGTTCTTGAGCAGGGTCTCGAACTCGCTGATCGAGATGGGCTTAACGTTATTCATCCTGTTGGTCAGCATGACCACGAGCAGGATCGCCAGGCGAGGAACATCTCAGCTGACCACGCCCGGGAGGGCATGCGTACGTTGGGGCCGGAGGGCCGCTGCGGTTCATTGGATTCGGTTTCGACCGTTGCCTTCCGGCATCTCCGGATGCCCTTTGCACGCTGATTCGTCTGCCAGCCCGGCAGGTGGGGGCGGGCGATCGACCAACCGGCCATCGGCCGGCTATCGGCCCCGGTCCGGGGATCATAGGGGTCACCAGTCGGTTTCCATCGTCTCGACGATCCGCTCCGCCATCTGGTCGATTCCGCGAACGCGGACGCCCTTGTCGAAGGATTCGCCGATGAGCGGCACATACGCCACCTGGTGCACGAAACGGGGCCTCTCGACCAGGATTTTGCCCGTTCGCTGGTCTTTCCAGCGGTAGCGGACGGCAATCTGGGCACCCTGTTCACGCGCGGTCCCCGTGTCGAAGCGCTTGCCCAGGACGTTCTGGCGCACTTCGACGATCTCGCCGCTGAATACGGTATCGGCATGCTCGCGGTCGGCAATGCGGTATGGCGTGTCCATCTCGATACGTTTCACGAGCGCCTCGGTCAGCTCGAACTCAAGTTCCCGGCGAAACTCGCGGGAATGCAGCATTTCCACGTGTACCGTGGAGATACCGGACGGAACAGGCGCCGCGTCAGTATCCGCAGCCGCTGCCCAGCAGCGTGATCGCGAGGAGACCGACCGATAAGCCAAACGCGTGCGGCTCCATGGGATTGCACCTGTGTCTCGTCTTGCCGCCGGCGACTTACTCCCGGTCGGCGGGTTGTCGCGCGTGCGGTCGGGCCGCAGCGTGTCCACCGCGGTCGGCTTCGCGGCGGGGCCGTACGCACATCCTCGCCCGCAGCGAGGCTTGCCGGACGCCTAAGCTTGTCGAGTTCCTCCGCGGCCTTGATGGCGGCGACGGTTTCAGGCCAGTGTTCGCGCGTCGAGTTGAAATAGAACTTCGCAGCCTCCGGGTGCCCGGGCGGACGTAGTAGCGGCCGATGGTCAGCTCCTTCGAGCGCGTGTTTCGGTGATGTCGTCGAGGATCAGGCCGATGCTTTCCTGTCGGCGGAGCCCAGGTAGAGGTTGAGGTAGCGGCGGAAGCGTTCGTCGGCCTCGATCGGCGGGGCGTCGTCGAAGCGGACGCCGAAGCTGGCGAGGGCCAGCAGGGCGGCCGGGTAGCGCGGCTGCGGTCGTGGTCTCCAGCAACTGGTTGTACTCGAACCCGCCATGGTGAAGTCGCTGGTGCGGAAGTAGTAGTTGGCCTTGGTGACGTGGCGAGTTCGCTGAGCCGGGTGCCCAGGTGGTTGGCGGCGATGTCGTCGAGGATGGCGAGGCCGATGTCGTCGGCCTTGAGGATTCGCAATCCGAGTGAACTTGCGGCGCGTGCCGCTGAGGAACACCTCGGCGATGACGAACTCCTGGGTGAGGGCCTGTTCCTCGAACTCCGTGCCGCTGTAGGTGCTGAGGAAGTCGGTGAGCTTCTGGTGCGCCTTGTAGTAGTCGCGCCGCGCGATCAGGTTGTCGGTCAGCAGCAGGGCGACCTGCGGGTAGAGCATCTCGTCGGTGCCGTAGGTTTTGACCCACTTCTTGAGGGCGCGGTGGGCGCGGTTGTATTCGTGCCGGCTCTCCAGGGACCGGGCGATCTTCAGGTCGCCTTCCGGGGTGCCGGGGACCGGGGCTGCCACCTCCTCCCAGGCGCCCTTCTGGACGTCGAGTTCGAGCGTCTCGCGGCGGGGTTGAGCCTCGTCGGCGCGGACGAGGCCGACGGGCAGAGCCAGCAGCGCCAGGCCGATGATCGGGAGTTGCGCACGTGTCACGGTTCGGTACCCATTCCTGCGGTGGGAATGCATCGGCGGCCGCGCCGCAGCGGCCGATCGGTTCGGAGTCGAATCGGCATTCTAGTTGGACCCGCGCTGGGCGTCCAACGTGGATTTGCCGCGTGTTGTCGCAGCGTTGAGCCGCGCCGGGTTTGGTGGTAACGTCGCGGCATGCACCGATTATGGAGCCCACGAGGGAGGTCGCGAACCGCAGTTTCGTCGCGAGGCGGCACGCGCCGGCGGCTCGTCGCGGGCTGGCTGGTGATGTCCGTCCTGATGATCATGGCAGCCGGGTGCGAGGGCACGCGGCAGTCGCTGGACCCCATCTTCCTCACGCGGGAGGAGACGCTGGACCTGGCGCGGCAGGCCCGGGAGGCGTCGCTGGCGGACGAGCGTCGACTGGCGATGAACCGGCTCGCGCGGTCGCAGTACCTCGGCGACGACGAGGTGGTCGAGCAGGTGGCGGGCGTGGCGCGGAGCGATCCGAGCAATCCGGTGCGCGTCGCGGCGGTGACAGCCCTGGGGCACGCGGACACCGCCAGTGCGTGCGCGTACTGCGCCGCGCTGCTGCCGCGGGACGACGTGGCGCTCGAGCGTTTTCCGGCGGAGGAGGTGCGCACGGAGGCGCTGGCGGGCCTCGAGCGGTGTGCGGCGAATCATCTGCTGGCGGGCAAGGTCGCGGACCACGCGGAGCAGGTGGGGGTGCGGTTGCTGCGGACGGACGTGTCGCGTAACGCCCGGCTGGCCGCCGCCCGGCTCCTGGGTTATTTCCCGCAGCGCGACGTACTCGATGCGTTGATCGCCGCGCTCGACCAGCGGGACTTCGCGGTGTGTCACGCGGCGGAACTTTCGCTCGAGCGGCTGACCGGGCGTGCGTTCGATCACAATCCCGCGGCCTGGCGGCAGTACGTCGCCGCGGCGGACGATCCGTTCGCGAAGCCCGCCGTGGCCAGCGACAAGTCGGACGGCGGCTGGTTCGGCTGGCTGTCGCCGGACAACAAGTAGCGCCCGGGCCCCGTCGCAAGCGGTATCGGAACCCCCCAAGCGAGTGGGGGGCTGGGATGCACGAGTTGCACGGCCCCGGCCTGGCGTCCGGGGTTCTGAGTCGACGGTCAGAACCCTCCACGCGAGTGGGGGGCTGGGATGCACGAGCCGCACGGCCCCGGCCTGGCGTCCGGGGTTCTGAGTCGACGGTCAGAACTCTCCACGCGAGTGGGGGGCTGGGATGCACGAGCCTCCTGGCCCCGGCCTGGCGTCCGGGGTTCTGAGGATATTCCACGGATGCGCGCGCTGGTATTTGACAAGTCGTTGCGTTTCGACGCGCAGTACCCCGACGCGAAGCCGGCGCCGGGCGAGTGCCTCGTGCGCGTGCACCTCGCCGGCATCTGCAGCACCGACATCCAGATCACGCGCGGCTACATGGGTTTTTCCGGCGTGCTCGGCCACGAGTTCGTCGGCACCGTTGTGGACGGACCCGACGAATGGCGCAGCCGGCGCGTGGCGGGGGAGATCAACTGCGTGTGCGGCAAGTGCGCCCTGTGCCAAGCGGGCTTGGCGAATCACTGCCGGGCGCGGACCGTGCTGGGGATCGCGGGGCACGACGGTGCGTTCGCCGACCTCGTGGCGGTTCCGGTGCGGAATCTGCACGCGGTGCCCGACGCGATCACCGACGAGGAAGCGGTGTTCATCGAGCCGGTGGCGGCTGCCTGGCAGGTCGTCAAGCAGGTGCGGATCGAGCCGCGCATGCAGGTCGCGGTCATCGGGACGGGGCGGCTCGGATTGCTCGTCGCCCAGGTGCTCGGCACGCAGGCGTGCAAGCTGGAGGTGATCGGGCGCAACCCGACGACGCTGGCGCTGTGCGAGCGGCGGCACCTGCGTGCGACGCACGTCGACGACGTGCCGCGGTTGAACGATCGCGACGTCGTGGTCGAGTGCACGGGCTCGCCGGACGGGCTCGCGCTCGCGCTGCAGCTCGTGCGGCCGCGCGGCACGATCGTGCTCAAGAGCACTTACGCGGGCGACGCGCGGATCGACCTCGCCCCGGCGGTGATTCACGAGATTACCATCCTGGGCAGCCGGTGCGGCCCGTTCGGCGATGCGATCGCATCGCTGGTCCGTCGCGAGCTCGACGTGCGGGGGATGATCAGCAAGGTTTTCCCTATCGAGCGCGGCGTCGAGGCCATGGCCGCCGCCGAAGACCCGGCGAATGTCAAGGTGTTGTTGAAGGTCAATGCGAGGTGAGGAGTCGGAAGAAGGGATTGAGGGATTAAGGGATTGAGGGATTGAGGGATTGAGGGAGAGAAGAGGGCTTAGGCGACTAGGAGTTTTGAGGTTGGCCGAATCGGCCTATGTGGGACCGCCTATGTGGGACGGCCTATGTGGGACCGACTTTCCAGTCGGTCTTCGGCGTGGGTTGTATCGATTCGGCGACGCGCCAAGGACGGGGTCTGCATGGGGTGTGAGATTCGGCAGGACGGGTTTGCAGCCGCTGCTTGGGAAGAATGCCACGCTGGCGGACTGCGCGTTTGGCGGTCGCCGGTGCTGGCGGCGGTGGCTGGGTTGGCGCATGGGTTCACCGCGACCTCGCTGAACCTGTCGCTGAGCTTCGGCCCCGGGGCCGAACGGGCAGCCGAGGATCGCCGCGCGGTCTGCTCCGCGCTGCGGCTCGATCCCGACCGGCTGGTCAGCGGCCGACAGGTGCATGGCGTGACGGTCGCTTGCGTGGAATGCGACGGGTCCGCCGGCCCGCGCGTCATCGCCGACACCGATGGCTTGGTGACCACGGCGCGTGGCGTGCCGCTGCTGGCGTTGTCCGCCGATTGTCCGCTGATCGTGGCGGTGGATGCCGCGGCTGGGGCGTTGGGCGTCGCCCATTCCGGCTGGCGGGGGAGCGTTGCGGGCATGCCGGTGAAGCTCATCGAAGCGCTGGTGGCGCACTGCGGTGCGCATGCCTCTCGCGTGGTGGCGGCGGTTTCCCCGTGCGCCGGTCCGGACGCTTATGAGATCCGCGATGACGTGCGCACGCTGGTCGAGCAAGCGATGGGCGATGCCGAGCCGTACCTGGCGCGCTCCGGCGGCGGTATGTTTCTCAATTTGCCGCGGCTGATCGCGGTCCAGCTCGCCGGCGCCGGCGTACTGCCCGAGCGGATTCACCTGCCGGCCCAGTGCAGCATCACCGACGAGCGTTTCCACTCCGTGCGCCGCAACGGTCCCAACAGCGGCCACGCCGGCCTGATCGCCGGCTGGGTGTGACAAACTGGGGATCGGTAAGTTGATCAGAAGCACAATTGCGGAGGGTCGCGTTATGCGACCGGCAGTACACAGGCTCATTATCCGCATCAGTACCGTGCTGGGCCTGTTGCTCCTCGCCATCGCGATCGTGGAAATCTGCGCCGTGGTGGGCATGGTACGCACGCTGGCAGGGCTCGAGCATTCGCCGATGAGCCTTCCGGTCGATTTCAGCAGCACCGGCGTGTACACCGCAGACTATCGGCAGTACGCCGTTCCGCCGTTTGGAATGGTCGAGCTGCTGATTGAAATCCCTGGGGCCACGGAAGCGCTTGCCGAGGAGCGGTTCGCGGGGCTGGTTTTCGACGTGACCATCCGTTCGGCGACCGGGGCTGTCGTCTATCGCAGCCGGTTTGACGAACGGTCTGCCGAGGCGTCGAGAATCACGATGTTTGTCCAAGGCATCGACCAACGGAGCGTCAATACCCTTCGCCTGCACGGCGTGGATTTTGCGAAAGGCGACTACCGCTTCGACCTGAGCGTTGCCGAGCCGGCGCCGGCCCTGGCGGCGCTACGCACCGACCTTCGCGCTGAGTATCTCGTATCCGTCTATCCTTTTGCGGTTGGGGTCCACGCAATAGTCGCGGGTGCTGCGGTGGTCCTGGCTGCCATCGCCTGGTTCGCTCGCGCTCTGCTGCGTGATAGACAGCGCCGCGCGTCCACCTGCCGGTCCAGTGCAGCATCACCGACGAGCGTTTCCACTCCGTCCGCCGCAACGGTCCCAACAGCGGCCACGCCGGCCTGATCGCCGGCTGGGTGTGACATGGCCGAACGCTGCCGTAATAGGCGTGCTGGATGCTCGCTCGTTGGTCGATACTGGCCCGGGACGGGCCGGAGAAGTTAGCCAGGGGCGCCAGCCCCTGGTGAGCGATGTGGGTAATCGCCAAGCCCTGGTAAGGGCGATCCCCGGCGTGACGGGCGGATGCCACCGGTCTCGCCCTTTTCAGGGCTCAGCATTCGAATTGGCGTACGTACCAGGGGCTGGCGCCCCTGGCTAAATTCTTTCGCCCTGCCGGGCTTGTTCGGCTCGCACTCCCGCCTCGTGTTCCGGGCGCACTCGCTTTCCTGACTCAGTCTCCGGGCGCACTCGCTTTTCCGACGCACTCTTCAGGCGCACTCGCTCTCCGGACTCGGTTTTCGGGCTCACTTACATGCCGGGCTCCTCGGGCTCACTTGGCGGCGAACACCTCGCGGAGGAACTTCACGTCGTCGGGGCTCAGCGGCTTGTCGGCTGCGGAGAGGTTGCACTGCACCTGCCGCCGGTTGCGAAAGCCCGGGATGACGCAGGCGACGTGGTCGTGGGCCAGGATGTACTGCAGGGCTACGCGGGCGAGGTCCTCGGTGCTGGCGCCGAAGCGCTCCTTGACCTGCTGCATCTTCGCGTGGGCGTCGCGCAGGCCGTCGGCCTGGAACTTCTCACGCTCGCTGCGGATGTCGCCGTCCTCGAATTTCGGCGGGTTCTTCGGATCGTACTTGTCCAGCAGGATGCCCTGGTTGAGCGGGCTGAAGGCGACGAACGAGAGCCCGTGCTCCGCCATCAGCTTCGGAACCGGGTTGCCCGGTCGGATGAACTGGTCGTCCATCATGTGCGCCCAGCTCTGCAGCGCCACCGGCTTCACCTTGGGGACGAGCCGCACGAAGTCGTCCGCCGAGTACGCGCTCAGCCCGATCGCGCGGATCTTGCCCGCGTCCTTCAGCCGGTTCACCTCGGCGACGGCCGCGTCGAGCCAGCGGTCATCGGGCCCGAAGTCGCCGTGGTGGAAGTAATACAGGTCGATGTGGTCCGTATTGAGATTCTTCAAGGACTGCTCGCACTGGTGGCGGATGTGCAGCGCATCGTAGGCGTGCTCCGCCGTGCCCGGAAAGTGGCCGACCTTCGTCGCAATCGTCACGTCCTTGCGCCGCGACCCCAGCGCCTTGGCCAGCATTCGCTCGGCCTTACCGTTACCATACACGTCGGCGTTGTCGAAGTGGTTCACACCCGCGTCCAGCGCATCGTGGATCGCCGCGACCGCCTCGCCCTCGTCCACGTCGGCCCAGCCGACGCTCTGCCCGCGGTTCCAGTTGCGCCCGCCGAGCGTCCAGCACCCCAGACTCACCTGCGAAACCTTGATATCACTCTTGCCCAACGCTCTCTGATTCATCGTGCATCCTCACATGATTGCAGCCTGGCGGTGCATTCGCCTCGGCGCGACGATTGTACCGCAATTCGCCCGTCCAGCCAGGAAGGTCCGTCGCCGCCTCGACCCGGCGCCGGGCGGACGACGGCACCGCCCGAACGACGGTACCGCCCGAACGGGTGACGCCGTGAAACGGACGTCATGCGGGATTTCTACGGTCGGTGGATGCTCCTTGGCCGCAACCCTATGCTTCACTCGACGTGGTGGAGCAGCCGGCTTGCGCGGTCTGCCGGACGTGAGCGCACGCCCGACGAGGTTTGACGATGGTTCCGATACTCACACTGCTGGTGGCGCTGGCCCTGTCGGTGCTGATCACGCGCGTCGCGGCGGTCGCGCTGGCGTTCACCGGACTGGCTCGGCAGACGGCCCGCTTCCAGGCTCGCTCGGCCTTCACCGGGGTTGGCTTCACGACGTCCGAGTCGGAACGCGTCGTCAACCATCCGGTCCGCCGCAAGATCCTGATGCTGCTGATGCTCGTCGGGAACGCGGGGATCGTGACCGTCGTGGCGGCGACGATCCTGACCTTCATCGATGAGAGCAAATCGGGTAGCCCACTGCTCCACGTCGTCATGCTCGTCGCGGGCATCGCCGTGTTGTGGACGGCGGCGACGAGCAAGTGGCTCGACCGGCGGATCGAGAACACCGTCCGGCGGCTGCTAACGCGCTACACGCGGCTCGACGTGCGCGACTACGCCGGGCTGATGCATCTGGGCGGCGAGTACCAGATCTCCGAGCTTACCGTCGACGAGGAGAGCTGGCTGGCGGATCACACGCTGGCGGAACTCGCCCTGCGCAAGGAGGGCGTGGTCGTGCTGGGCGTGGAGGCTGCCGGCGGCGAGTACCTGGGCGTGCCGCGCGGCTCGACGCGCATCCAGCCAGGCGACACGCTGCTCGCCTATGGGCGCAGCGGGAGTTTCGAACGGCTCAGCGAACGCAAACGCGACGCGAAGGGCAGCGCGGACCGTGTCCAGTCGATCGCCGAGCAGCAGACCGAGCTGGCCGAGCAGAAACGCAAGGAAGAAACCACGGGCCACACCAAGTCTGCCGCCCGCAGCCGGTCCGAGTGATCCGGAGGCTGCGGGAAGGGGGCCGCGAGCCGGCGCGCGGTGGACGGCTGCACGTCTGCGGCATACGCTCCCGAGTTTGCATCCGAGTGGAACCCAATGGGAGGCAGGTCTCGTGAACGCGCAACGCCCGCTTGGCAAAAGTGGATTGAACGTCTCCGCCATCGGGCTTGGCTGCATGGGCATGAGCGAGTTCTATCGCGACCAGGCGATGGATGATGCCGAGTCGATCCGGGTCATTCACCGCTACGTCGAGCTGGGCGGCAATTTCATCGACACGGCGGACATGTACGGGGTCGGCCGCAACGAGGTGCTGGTCGGCAAGGCCATTGCCGACCGCCGTGACCGCGTCGTGCTCGCGACGAAGTTCGGCAACGTGCGCGGGCCGAACGGGGAGTTTCTTGGGGTGCGCGGCGACGCCGAGTACGTGCGTTCCTGCTGCGAGGCGAGTCTCGAGCGGCTCGCGGTGGATTGCATTGACCTGTACTACCAGCATCGCGTCGATCCCGACGTGCCCGTCGAGGAGACGGTGGGTGCGATGGCGGAGCTGGTGACGGCGGGCAAGGTGCGTTTCCTCGGATTGTCGGAGGCGGCGCCGGGCACGATCCGCCGTGCGGCGGCGGTCCATCCCATCGCCGCGTTGCAGAGCGAGTACTCGCTGTGGAGTCGCGAGCCGGAGGACGAGATTCTGCCGACGGTGCGGGAATTGGGGATCGGCTTCGTGGCGTACAGTCCGCTCGGTCGCGGCTTTCTCACCGGGCGCTTTCAGCGGTTCGAGGATTTGCCGGCGGACGATTACCGCCGCACCTCGCCGCGTTTCCAGGGGGAGAATTTCGCGCGGAACCTGGAGCTGGTCGAGCGTATCCGCGGCATGGCGTCGAATCGCGGCTGCTCGGCGGGTCAACTGGCGCTTGCCTGGGTGCTCGCGCGCGGCGAGGATATCGTGCCGATTCCCGGGACGAAGCGGATGAACTACCTCGAGGAGAACCTCGGCGCCGCGGAAATCAGGTTCACGCCGGAGGAGCTGGCGGAGATCAACGCTGCCGTGCCCGCGGGCGCGGCGGCGGGGGCGCGGTACCCGGAGGCAAGCTTGCGTTTCACCAACGGTTAGAGCAGGCTCTATATATCTGTAGCGTTTGCACGCCGGATTTCTCTCACGAAGACCGCCGCTTCGACGCTACAAGAGAGTCGAAAACCGTCTAGGGGATCCGCATCCTGCGGGCGGCGCGGCCCGGGGACGCGCAGCGCGGCGCAATCGAGACCCAACCATGAGCAAAAGCGAGCGGCAGACGTGCGGCGTCTGCGGTCAGTCCTTTGCCTCGCGGGAGCTGATCCCCGGGGCGCTGATCCGCCCGACCATCGCCGAGGAAATCCGCAGGGAACATCCGCAGTGGACGGCGGATCAGCCGGTGTGCCGCGCCGACCTGGCGCGCTTCCGCAGCGCGTACGTGCACACGTTGCTCGAGTCGGAGAAGGGCGAGCTCAGCTCGCTCGAGCAGGAGGTGGTGCGCAGCCTGCGCGAGCACGAACTGCTCTCCAGCAACGTCGATGCCGAACTGGAGCAGAGCCGGTCGCTGGGGGAGATGCTCGCGGACCGGCTCGCCTCGTTCGGGGGGAGTTGGACATTTCTCATCATCTTCGGAGGCTTCCTCGCGGCGTGGATCGTGATGAACTCGCTGGTGCTGCTGTGGCGGCCGGTGGATCCCTATCCATTCATCCTGCTCAACCTGGTGCTCTCGTGCCTGGCCTCGGTGCAGGCCCCGATCATCATGATGAGCCAGAACCGCCAGGAGGCGAAGGACCGCCAGCGTGCCCGGCACGACTACCAGGTGAACCTGAAGGCGGAGCTGGAGATCCGGCAGTTGCACGAGAAGATCGATCACCTGCTCTCGCACCAGTGGGAGCGGCTGGTGGAAATCCAGGAGGTGCAGATGGAGCTGCTGGCGGAGCTGGGGCGGAGCCGGTGAGGCGTCTTCCGGGCGGAGACGGTTTTTTGCAGGAGGGGGCGCGGTCCGGGCCGCGATGAGACGAGCATGGCACAGGCAGGACCGCCGCGACTGAACTTTGCCCAGGCCTTTCGGGCGCTGAAGCACCGCAACTACCGGCTGTTCTTCACCGGCCAGGCGATTTCCCTTATTGGCACGTGGGTGACGCGGATCGCCACCGGCTGGCTCGTGTACCGCCTGACCGGTTCGTCGTTCATGCTCGGGCTGGTGAGCTTCTTGAGCATGGCCCCGACGTTCATGGTCACGCCGCTCGGCGGCATCGTCGCGGACCGGCTGAGTCGCCACCGCGTGCTGCTGATCACGCAGGCGGTGCTGATGGTCTCGTCGCTGGGGCTGGCGTACTTCGCGCTGCGCGGCACGATCACGGTGACGCACGTCATCGTGCTGGGCATGATGCAGGGGTTGTGCAACGCGTTCGACATTCCGGCGCGGCAGGCGTTCGTGGTCGAGATGGTGGAGGGGCGCGATGACCTGAGCAGTGCGATCGCGCTGAACTCGACGATCTTCAACAGCGCCCGGCTGATCGGCCCGTCGATCGCCGGCGTGCTCATCGCCCTGTTCGGCGAGGGGCTCTGTTTTCTCATCGACGGGGTGAGCTTCATCGCGGTGATTGCGGCGCTGGCGGCGATGCGCGTAACGCCGCGGCCGCCGCGGGCGCAGGGCAAGCACGTGCTGCACGAGCTGCGCGAGGGGCTGGGGGCTGCCTTCGGTTTCGAGCCCATCCGTGCGATCCTGCTGCTCATGGCGTTGATGAGCCTGGTGGGCATGCCGTACGCCGTGCTCATGCCGGTTTTCGCCGACCAGGTCTTTCACGGCGCGGCGATGACGCTCGGGGCGCTGATGGCAGCCGCCGGCGTCGGCGCGCTGCTCGGGGCGCTGTCGCTGGCGATGCGCGAGAGCGTGCTCGGCCTGGGACGCGTGGTCGCCGGCGGCGGCATGCTCTTTGGCGCCGCACTGATCGTGTTCGGCCTGTCGAAGACGCTGTGGGTCTCGCTGCCCGTGCTGGTGGTTTTGGGCTACGCGATGATGGTGCAGATGGCCGCCTCCAACACGATCGTGCAAACCATCGTGGACGACGACAAGCGCGGGCGGGTCATGGGCTTTTTCGCGATGGCGTTCATGGGCACCATGCCGGTGGGCAGCCTGGTCGGCGGCGAACTCGCCCGCCGCATCGGCGCTCCCGCCACGGTGATGCTCGGCGGCAGCCTGTGCATCCTTGGCGGCGCCCTCTTCGGACGCATGCTGCCGCGGCTGCGGACCATCGTCCGCCCGATCTACGCCGCCCGCGGCATCCTCCCGCCGCTGCCCGAGGGCGTGGGCAGTGCAGCCGGTCTCGTGCCGCAGGATTCCGACTGAGCGCTGTGCGCGAGGCGCCTGACGGACATGAAAGAAGCCGGCTCCCCCACGGGAGCCGGCTTCGCGTCTCGAGACTCGTCGGGCGTCAGAACGGCGCGCACACCTCGTCGAACGCGGCGACGCTGATGCACGCCTGCGGGTCGGCGCCCAGGTGCACCGTGCCGTCGATGAGTTCATGACCGTTGTAGTTGGCGGTCATGTCGCCGTGCAGGCCGGCCACCGACAGCGTCAGGGCGATCTCGCCGGACAGTGATCCCGTCGGGATATCCACGACGCTGACGGCGCCCTGCGCCGCCTGCAGCGTGCCGCGCGCCGTCTCGCGGGCCGCGATCAGCGCGGCCACGCGCGGGTCGGCGTCGATCGGCGTGTGCACGATGGCCTGCTCCAGGCCCGCGAGCACGCCCTGCGCGGCCTTGAGCGCCGCGGTCGCGGTGGCCTTGGCGGTTTCCAGGCCGGCGATCGCGGTGCCCAGTTCGGCGATCTTGGCGTAGCGCCAACCGGTTTCCTTGAGGTAGCGGGCCCACGCCCACGTCTTCTTGTACCACGGCTGGCGCTTGTACCACTTGTTCCAGTCGCTGATCTTGCGCTGATGCGCGGCGATCGCCGATTTGTTGCGGTCGATCTGCGTCTGCAGCTTGTCCACCTGGCCCTGCTGGTCGGCGACGTCCTGCCGGGCCGCGTCGACGTTCTTCGCGTCGCGCTGGCGTTCCTTGGCGACCTGGGTGCGCATGCGCACGATCTCGCCGGTCAGGCGTTCGACGTCGGCCTGGGCGTTGCGGATGGCGCGTTGCGCATCCTGCTGGGCCTGGTGCAGGCCGTCGAGGTTGAAGTCGACGCCGGCGGATCCGGTCAGCACCGGCCCCTGCGCGGTGATCGCGCCGGAGAGGGCGATGCGGCTGACGGGCGTGCTGAACGAGCCGGACACAAACACGCCGCGCGGCGTGATCATGGCCTCGGCCTCGCTGCCCAGCGCGGTGCCGCCGATCGTCATGTCGCCGCGCAGCAGGATGTACGAGTCATCGAAGTTGTCGGCGGAGAACAGCGCCTCCACGACCACCTCGCTGCCGAACACCAGGTCGGGATGGATGCTGGTGGCGCTGCGGCCGCGCAGCCAGACGCCGTGACGATCGACGGTCAGGTCGCCCTCGCGCACGAACAGTTCGTTCAGATCGACGCCGGTCATGCGGCCCAGGTTGCCGGCGTCCAGGTTGAAGCGGCCGTGGGCCTGCAGCCGCGTATCCGCGACGTGGGCGCTGTCGATGTAGGCCGCGACCTGGGCCTCGGCCGCGGGCACGATCGGCACCCAGTCCGGCAGGAAGGAGTCATCCGGCGCGAGCGTGCCGCTGAAGTACGCATACGCGCGTTCGCCATGCACGCCGTAGCCCGCGGTCGCGGAACCCAATGGGAATTCCATGCCCAGCACGTCGCCGAAGATGCTGAAACCGACCGCGACGTCGCCGTTGCCGCCCTGCTCGAAGCCGTCCGCGCCCGCGTAGGTCACCAGCGGCCCGGACACCTCGATGCCATAGGGCAGGGGCACGGTGGTGTCGACGTAGAGCTGGCCCTTGAAGCTCGGCACGGTATCGGGCAGGCCCCAGGTCATCTGCGGCGTAAAGGGAATTCCGCCGTGCAGCGACGTCGCGAACGCTCCCAGGGAAATCCCCGAGCCTTTGCCGGCGCCATCCTCGCCATCGGCCTTATCGTGTTTCTTCTTCTTGCCGTCGTCCGCGTTCGCAGCCGGCGCGGTGTCCGACTCCGCAGGCGTCTGCGTCTGTTCGTCCCGCTCGGTTGCCTGCTCCTGCCCCTGCTCCTGTTCCGCGGGCTTCGTCTCAGCATCGTTGTCTGACGAGCCGAACAGCAGCTTGCGCGCGTCCGAAGACATGTAGACGTACGGATCGGTCGGGTCGAAGATCATGGTCAGGCTCATGTCGCCCGGAAACGCATACTGAAACGGATCGTGCGCACCGTCGTCCGTGTTGAGGCCGAGCCGTTCCGCCAGTTGCAGATCCAGCTCGACGCCGGTGGCGAAGTGAAAGAACAGGTACGCCGGCGCGACGGCGTAGCTGTCGTTCTCGGCCAGCGGCAGCCGGTTGTCGGCGCCGTCGAGCAGACCCTGCAGCGTCTTGCGCGTGACGACACCCACGCCGGCCATCGGCGAAACGGAAACCGGGTTGTCGGTGAGGCCCATCTGGCCCAGCGGCGCCCGGCACATGCCGTAGAGCTGGTACGGCAGCGTCTCGCCGGTGGCTGTCGCCTCGAAGACCAGCGTCGCTTCGAACAGCGTGAAGTCCTGAGCGGGCGTGTGCAGCGTGACGTCGCCGATCATGGCGTAGCCGCTGGCTGTGGTCAGTTCCGTGACGCCATTGGCGGCACATTCGAACGACATCGCCTTGCTCAATTGCAGGGTGCAGGTTGCCGCGGCGCCGTCGCCGGTGCAGACCAGGCCGCCGGCGACCGCCGGTTGCGGGTGGGCTGTGAGGGCCCAAGCTGTCGCGAACATCGATCCCCAGAACACCGTCTGCCGTCGATCCATCAGTCGCCTCCTCCGCATGCTGCCGTGTTGTCCCTTTCCGGGCGTCATGGGATGCGTCGAGGCATGACGTCCGGCCCGTTACCAGCCCACGGCAAGGGCAAGGGGTGTGCCGGGGCGGTGCGGCTAATGCGGCGCGACTCGTAAGTTGCTACCGGGTAAAGCTTTATGTGTCGAATCGCCACTTCTGCGACTGACGCATCCTTACCGGCTGGGGCGGCGGTGCCCGGTGGGGAATGCAGGATTGGGCAATAGTCCCCGCGCGGCCTCGGGGCATCAGTGGGCTGGCGGTGTTTGGGCAAACTGAACGGCGCGGTGGTCGGCGCCGTCGATGTCGCCGTCGGCGTCCGCGTCGAAGACGCTACAGGACGGATCGGCGTAGGAGGCGAGCGGGCCGGTGTAGCAGGCCTGGAACGCGGCGAAGTCGCGCAGGTCGCAGTCGCCGTCGCTGTCGTGATCGGCGAACGCGGTGCGCACGGCGCCCTGCTGAGCGGCGCCGGCGCCGCTGGCGATTGGCAGCGTGCTTGCGATTTCCAGCACGTCCCCGGTAATGACGACGGCGCAGCCCTGGTCGGCGGGACTGTTCACTTCGCGGGCGAAGACGTCCACCGTGTAGGCGCCGGCGAGCGGGGCGGCGATGAGCACCTGCTCGACGGTGTTGCGGTTGTCGGCGAATCCACCGGCGACCGACACGCCGCTGGAGAAGACGTTGCCGTAGTAGGTCGAGCCGTCGGGCGCCGTGACGATGAGGTCGAGATCGTTGACGACGGGGTCGGCGGCGCCGACCGCGCCCGGCGGATCGGTGAAAACGAGCGTGATGCGGAGGGGTTCGGCTTCGTCCCACACGCCGACGTGCAAGCGCAGCGTCTCGCCCGTGGCGAGGCCGGCTGCGTTCGGCACGTCACGTACGACGAGGCGGCGGTGACCGGCGGCGCCGGGGGCTCGATCCGCGAGATACAGCGTGCGGTGCAGGCCGAGCACACCCCACCCCTCCACATTCGAGGGGTAGCCCGGTTCCAGCGCCATGTCCGTCGCCGAATTGATGAGCGCGGCGCGCAGCAGAGCACCGGTTGGCACCAGGCTCGGCCCGGAGCCGCGCGCTCCGTTAGGGTAAAATCCATCGACGAAGTACTGCCGCACGAGTGCCGCCGCCGCCGCCACCGCGGGGGCTGCGTACGACGTGCCCGAGCCGGTCTGCGTGCCGCAGGGCGTCGAACTCGCGGCGGAGCGGACGCCGCACCCGGGCGCGAAGACCTCCGGCTTGCGGCGGCCGTCCGCGGTCGGCCCGGCTCCGCCGTAGCAGTGGCTGTCCTGGTTGGGATATTGCAGAGACGCCCCGACGGCGAGCACGTTCTTGGCGTTTTCGGGCGTGCGCAGCAGGGAGGTGTTCGTCTCGGCGAAGATCACCGCGTCGTACTCGTGGTCGTAGCTGAACGCGTCGATTTCGTGGCACCAGATCGTGTACGCGGTCGAGCCGTCGTCGCCCCAACTGTTGGTGTGGATGGCGGCGCCGGCGTCGTGATCGGCCTGGAGGTGATCGTAGAGCGATGCGGGCGAGGCGCTGATCAGCGCGAGGTTCGTGTACGCGATGCGGGCAGCGCATGCGAGACCGTCGCCGGGTTCGCAGACGCCCCACGTGCCCATGTCGCCGGCGAGCACGCCCGCCACGAAGGTCCCGTGTACCGCCGCGGAACTGAGGGGGTCGGGATCGGTGTAGACGAACTTGCGGTGATCGGGTCCGACCGCGACGGAGTCGGAGAACATGCAGTGGGTGATTCGCGGCGTCGAGTCGATCATGCCGACGATCTGATCCTCGCCCTGCAACGCCACATCCCAGTACGGCGTGAGCGCTGCTCCGCTCTGCAGAAACGGCGCGGTGACGGCGTTGCGCTCGACGGGCGCCGGCGCGTCCTCGATGAACTGCACGCCGTCGACCGCAGCCAGCGCCGACAAGGCGTCCGCCGGTGCTTCGACATCGAGAAAAGTACGCTCGCCGGCGACGGTCGTGCGCAGCACGCGGCATCCGGCGACCGCCGCCACGCGTGCCGTCAGGTCGGCTGCCACTTCGCCCGGGAGTGCTGCGATCGCGAGCTGCACGCGGCCGAGTTCGGCCAAGGCCGCGCGGCGCGAACCGACGCGCTGCCGGTAGGCGAGCATCCGCGGCGTGACGCGTTGCGTCTGACTGCCCACGGTTGCGCTGAGATCCGCGAGATCCGGGCAGATGCGCCAATCGCGGGCGTAGGCGCCGACCTCGACGACGGCGGGCAGGGCCCGAACGCGTTCGACTTCGGCGGAGGCGATGCGGGCGAGGTATGCGTGCGGCGGCAGGTACGCGAGCAGTTCAACGCCGAGGTCGTCGAGTTCTCGACGAACATCTCGGGTCAGCGGCCCGGTGAGCTGAATAACCAGCGCATCGGCCTTGGCTGAGGTCTTCGAGCGAGCGGGCACGACGTCGCCGACCCGCAGGCGCAGGGCCTCCGGTCGGGCGGGATCGGCTGCCCTGGCCGGGGGGCCCGGCACCAACCCTCCTGCCAGCAGGATGACAAGCGATCCGAGACGGTCGATTCGGCTGGGAAAAGCGCGCATATCAACCTTGGCATCGTCGAATCCGCGGCCTCAAACGAGCCCCGCCCAGCCGCGAGGCCCCCGGGCCTTCAAGCGTTTGCGCAGGAAGGTCCGATATCTCACGCAGGGACTTTTTTGCGCGTTTTCCGGGCGGGTCCGCCCGTGGGGAATCTCGAATGCGAACAGTTGTCATGACCGGCCTGGCGACGCTGCTGGTGGCGCCGATGCACGCGACCTACGCCGTGGACCTGAACCAGCGGGCCAAGTTCACCGAGCCCGTGCTCTCGTCCGCGGACGAGTTCGGATCAGCCGTCGCGCTGGATGGCGCCGAAGCGCTGGTGGCGGCGCGGGCCGACGGATCCGGCGCGAGCGAGCCTGGGTGGGTGCGCACGTGGCTCGACAACGGGCCGTCGTGGTCGATCTTCACGCGGTTCGAGGCGTCCGACGGCGCGGTGACGCAGCGCTTCGGCGAGGCGTTGAGCGTGAGCGGCGGCTACGCGATCGCCGGGGCTTCGCGCGACGACGACAACGGAACGTACTCCGGATCCGCGTACATCTTCGAGCGCAACGCCGCGGGGTGGACGCAGCAGGCCAAGCTGCACGCAACCTCGCCGGCGGCGTACGACGAGTACGGAGCAGCCGTCGTCATCAATGGGGATTATGCCATCGTCGGGTCGCGGAGCGACGACGACGGCGGGAGCCAGTCAGGCTCGGCATTCGTGTACAAGCGCAGCGGGTCGAGCTGGCCGCAGCAGCAGAAACTCATCGCGCTCGACGACGCGACGAAGGACCTCTTCGGCTCGGCGGTGGCGCTCGACGGCGCCTATGCGCTCATCGGTGCGCCCGGTGACGACACGAACACCGGCTCGGCGTACGTCTTTCTGCGCAGCGGCACCACGTGGACCCAGCAGGCGAAGTTGATCGCGGGCGATCGCGCCGGCGGCGACGTGTTCGGAACGAGCGTCGCCATCGCGGGCGACTACGCCGCGATCGGTGCGCCCGGCGACGACTCGGGCAAGGGCTCCGTGTACATTTTCAAGCGGAGCGGGACGAGCTGGGCCCAGGTCGCGAAGCTCACGTTGAGCAGTCCCGTCGCGGGCGACGCCTTCGGCAGCGCGGTGGCGATGACGGCGCAGCAGTTTGCAGCCGGTGCCCCCGGTCGCAACGGCAGCCGTGGATCGGTCTACCTGTACGAGCGCAGCGGAAGCGCGTGGATCCAACTGGCCCGCTACATCGCCAGCGACGCGGCTGCGACGCACCGCCTGGGCGCGAGCGTGGCCCTCGACACGGAGCACGTCCTCGCCGGCGCGCCGGGTTTCACGAGCGGTGCGGGGGCGGCGTACCTGTTCGCCGCGATCCAGCTCGACTGCAACGGTAATGGAATTCCCGATGTCTGCGACACGAGCTGCCTGCCCGTCAACCCGCTGACCGGAGTGACCTGCCAGACAGTAACGGGCTGCGGCACGCTGCCGGACTGCAACTTCAATTCGATCCCCGACGGGTGCGAGCCGGATTGCGACACGAACGGAACGCCGGACGAGTGCGACATCGCCTACGGCGCCGAAGACTGCGACACGAACGGCGTGCCCGACTCGTGCGAGCCGGACTGCAACCACAACGGTACCGCCGACGCGTGCGACATCGCCGCGGGTGTCAGCGTCGACTGCGATCTCGACGGCGTGCCGGACGAGTGCGACCTGCTCAACGACGCGCC
The DNA here is from genome assembly GCA_020639115.1 of Phycisphaerales bacterium. Lineage (GTDB taxonomy): Bacteria > Planctomycetota > Phycisphaerae > UBA1845 > UBA1845 > JACKHG01. The sequence goes on along the minus strand of JACKHG010000014.1, from coordinate 57,521 downwards.
GCTTCTCACGGCAACGTTCGATGCGGGGCTGCCCGCGAACTGGTCGGCGACCGGGCTCTGGCACGTTACCAGCACCTGCGTCTCCGGCGTGCAGTGCGACCCGCCGCCCTGGGCCTACTTCGGCATCGACGGCGCGTGCAACTTCGAAACGGGCAGCGCCGTGAGCGGCGTGCTCACCGCCCCGGCGCTCACGCTGCCGAACTCCGTGACGACGGCGCGGCTGCGCTACTGCTCCAACTACGACGGCGATCGCGGCTCGGCGCCGAACGGCTTTGACGCGGCGTGGGTCAGCGTGAACGGGTTTATCGTCGATGACGTGGGCGCGAGCGTGACGCAGTCGTTCTGGGAAACGCGCACGATCGATATCAGCGAATTCGCCGGGCAGACGGTTACGATCGCCTGGCACTTCGCCTCGAACGACGCGACGTTGAACAACCGGCTGGGCTGGCAGATCGACGACGTCGAGCTGATCGCCGACAGCGACTGCGACAACAGTGGCGTGATGGACGCGTGCGACGTCGCCAGCGGCGCCGTCGCGGACTGCAACAGCAACAACCTGCCGGACTCGTGCGACCTGGCGTCGGGCGCGAGCGAGGACTGCAACAGCAACGGCGAGCCGGACGAATGCGAGGGCGGCAGCGACTGCAACCTCAACGGCGTGCTCGATTTCTGCGAGACCGTCGTGATGCACGTGAACGCCAACGCCACCGGGGCGAACGACGGCACGAGTTGGGCGAACGCGTACAGCGATCTGCAGACGGCGATCGCGGCTGCCGCGAGCGAGTGCGTGCCGGTCGAGATCTGGGTGGCGGCGGGCGTGTATCGCCCTGCGGCCGCCGGCGGATCGCGGTCCGCCACGTTCGTACTCTCCGACAACCTGGCCATCTACGGCGGGTTCACGGGCGCGGAAACGTCGCGCGCCCAGCGGAACGCGAACCCGCTCACGAACAACACGATCCTGAGCGGCGACCTCGACGGCGGCGGACCGGCGAACAACAGCTACCACGTCGTGACCGCGCTGAGCACCGACGACTCCGCGATTCTCGACGGGTTTTCCGTCCGCGACGGCGTCGCCGACGGGACGAATCCCAACGATCGCGGGGCGGGCCTGCGGATGTCAGCCGCCGACGCGACGATCGTCAACTGCGCGTTCACCGGCCACAGCGCGGGGGCGGGAGCGATCTCCGTGGCGGGCGGCGCGCCGACGTTCACCGACTGCCTCGTGATGGGCAACACGGCCCAGTACGGCGGCGGCTTCCAGATCTACAGCGCGGCCAAGCCGACGCTGTCCGCGTGCCGGGTGCTGGGGAATGCCTCGGTCAGCGGCGGCAGCGGAGGCGGCGTGTACATCGCCTCGACGAGCAACGCGACGCTCGTGAACTGCGCCGTCGCCGCCAACACCACCGTGGGCAACGGCGCCGGCCTGTTCGTGCAGTCGACGAGCGTCGCGACGCTGATCAACTGCACGGTGAACCGCAACATCGCGAGCCTGTCGGGCGGCGGCGCGTTCGTCACGATCAACAGCCGCGTCTCCGTGCGCAACTCGATCCTTTGGCAAAACCAGGATGCCGGCGGCGTGGACGAGAGCGCCCAGCTCGACCGGTCCAACTCGACGCTGCAGGTGCGCTACTCGTGCGTGCAGGGCTGGACCGGCGCCCTGAGCGGAGCCGGAAATACGGGGTCAGACCCCTTTTTCGCGGACGCGAACGGGCCGGACGGGCTCTACGGCACGATCGACGACGACGTGCAGCTCGCCCCCGGGTCGCCGTGCATCGATGCGGGCAGCAATGGGCCGGCGAACACCGGGTCGGACCTGCGCGGCCTGCCGCGGCGCATCAACGACGTGAATACCGTCGACAGCGGCGTCGGCACGCCGCCGATCGTCGACATGGGCGCCTACGAGTTCCAGAGCGATTGCAACGGCAACGGCCAGGCCGACTCGACCGACGTCTACACCGGCGCGAGCCGCGACTGCAACCTCAACCTCACGCCCGACGAGTGCGAAATAGCGGCTGCGGGCGGCGCTCCCGGTGGCCCCTACTTCTGCACGGAGGACTGTGCAGCCGACTGCAACCACAACGGTGTGCCCGATGAATGCGACATCTCCGGCGGTACCAGCAGCGACTGCGCCGGCGAGGGCGTGCCCGATGAGTGCGAAGGCGACTGCAACACCAACGGCATCGCCGACAGTTGCGACATCGCCGCGGGCGCGGTCGACTGCGACAGCAACGGTGTGCCGGACGTGTGCGAGCTGGCCGACGGCGACTGCGACGGCAGCGGCGTGCTCGACGCCTGCGAAATCGCCAGTGCGTATATCACCATCGAGCCGGGACAGCTCGAGCCGCTGCGCTGGCCGATTACGCTCTCTTTTGTTATTCCCAATGCCAAGCCGTCGGTCAGCAGCGTCTCATTCTACTTCTTCGCAATTGGCGACCTCGGGGGGCCGGAGGAGTACGTCAACGTGCGGCTGAACGGCACGCCCATCGGGGAGGTATACGACACGAGCCTCGACGACTGCACGGTCTTCCCGCTGCGTGACGAGATCGTTCTCACCGCTGCGGCTTACAACGCGCTGCTCACCGGCGGCGACGCACTCGTCGAAATCGTCCCGTCCTCCGCCGTGGACATCGTGCCCTGCGCAGCGTACATCCGACCGTCCGTCCAATATCAGCTCTTCCGCGACTGCGACGCCAACGGTATCCCCGACGACTGCGAGCCCGACTGCAACGCCAACGGCGTCGCGGACGCGTGCGACCTCACCTCGGGCTCCAGCGCCGACTGCAACGCCAATGGCGTGCCCGACGAATGCGACATCGCCGGCGGCACCAGCACCGATGGCGACGCCAACACCATCCCCGACGACTGCGAGCAGGATTGCGACAACAACGGCGTGCCGGACGAGTGCGACGTGTCCTGCGCGAACGCCGTCATGGCCAGCGGAGCCGCCTGCCAGACGGCGTTCGCGCTGGTCTGCGGACAGGCCACCGACTGCAACAGCAACGGCGTCCCGGACGACTGCGACCTGGATTGCGACCAGGATGGACTGGTCGACTCGTGCGCGATAGCCGCCGGTTCGGCGCCGGATTGCGACGGCAACTCCGTGCCCGATGTCTGCGACGTCGCCGGGGGTTCCGCCGACTGCGACGCCAACGGCACACCCGACGCGTGTCAGCCCGACACCGATGGCGACCACATCATCGACGCCTGCGACGGCTGCCCGGCGGACGGCACGAAGACCGCCCCCGGTGCGTGCGGATGCGGCGTGCCCGACACCGACACCGACGCCGACGGCGTGCCCAACTGCCTCGATGCATGCCCTGGGACCGCGCCCGGCGAAGAGGTGGACAACGTCGGCTGCCCGCTCGTCGGCGCGTGCTGTGTTGATTTAACCCAATGCCTCGAGCCGATGGATCGCGACCTGTGCGAACTGCTTCCGCCGCTTGGCGTGGGCGGGACCTACCAGGGGAACGGCTCGACGTGCAGCACGGACGGCGATAATGACGGCGTGGCGAACTGCGACGACGCCTGCCCGGACGATCCGACCAAGATCGATCCGGAGCAGTGCGGCTGCCACATCGCCGAGACCGACACGGACAACGACGGCGTGCCCGACTGCCTGGACCTGTGCCCCGCGACGGCAGCCGGCGTCGCGGTGGACTCGAATGGCTGCCACACGTACGGAGCGTGCTGCTCGCCCAGCGGCGGGTGCATCATGAACACGTTCGTGAACAAGGCGTTCTGCGACAGCCTGCAGTGGAACTACGGAGGCAACGGCTCGACGTGCGCGCTGCAGTGTCAGGCGCGCGGGCTGGGCGATTACGACGCCGACGGCGACGTCGATCGCGCGGACTTCAGCCACTTCGCGGGCTGCCAGGGACTGCCGTTGCAGGCCGACGGCTACCTCATGCCCTCGGCGCTGTGCCGGACCGTTTTCGACTTCGACGCCGACGGCGACGTGGACCTGCGCGACTTCGGCGCGTTCGGCCAGGAAATGGCCCAGTGATGTGTCGCCCGCTCACGGATAGAGTCGGATCTGGATGTTGACGAACTCGAAGTCGTCGGTGTCGCTGCCCCGGCTGAGTGCGCGGATCTCCAGCGTGTTCGTGCCGGCGTGCAGGATGCTGACGTCGAACGCCGCGCGGTATTCGCCGAAGCTGCCGTCCGCGGGCGATCCGCTCAGCCGCAGGCCGACCGGCTGACCGTTCAGGCGGATCGGGTGCGGCATCTGCACGCCGCGCGTCAGCATCGTGATTTCTCCACTGGATACGTAGGGCGGCGCCTGCCGGGCGTCCAGAGCGAACGATGCGGTGTAGCGGCTGCCCTCGCTGCGTTTCTGAAACTGGCTGTTGACGCGGCCCTCGAAGTTGTCGTCGCCGAGATGATGCACGTCGGGTGCCGCCTCGACGGCGACCGCACCGAGGTCCGCCGGCTGGAGCTGGAAGCGCACCGCCAGCCTGCGGTTGCGGACCGCCTCCGCGGAGACGTTTGCGGACGCGGGCAGGTACCCGTCAGCCGATGCGGTGATCACGAAGAAGTCGGGGACGGGCGGAACCGTCAGTGCGTACGCGCCGTCGGCGTCCGTCGGTGCGGTGACCGCGGGTGCGTCGGAACGGTCCAGGCGCACCTCGGCGGATTCGATCGGTGCGCCGGTGACCGCATCGACCACGACGCCCGTGATCGTATGCGTGGGCGGTGGCGGACTCTCGATGCGGGGAAGTTCCAGCGGGCCGTCGGCGAGCGGCGGCAGCGGCATGGCGAGCGGCTCGCGCGACGCGCGCTCGTGAGCTGCTGCCGGCGCGTCGGCAAGGTCAGACACGGCGGATGTATCAGCCGGGTCGGCTGTGCTCGTGACGTTCGTCGCCGGGAGCGCCAGTTCGGCGTCCGCTTGCGCCTTGGGCGATCCGGTGAGGGCCATCACCAGGGGTTGCCGCAGCGCCGGGAGCGCCTGCGACGCTGATTCCGCGCGCGGCTCCGCGGCTGGCGCGCGCGGTCCGGATGACGTCGGCACAGCGAGCGTCAACGCAGCCATCGGCAGTTGCGCCGGCGCGGCGATCCGGTCCGGCGGAGTGGCGGCTGCGCTCATCGGTACGGCGGCATCGGCGAACGGTTGCCCGGCATCGAGTTCGCGCGGAACCGCGGAGTCGCCGACCATACTGCGTGCCAGTTCCAGTCCCGACGACGCCACGTCCGGCTGGAGGAGCGCGGTGCGCAGGTCGGCGTGCTGTGGCTCCAGATCGGCCGCAGCAGCCGTATCCGCCTTCTCCTCCACAACCGCTTCGTGCGGATGCACTTCCGGCACACGCGGCGTGAATTCCTCCGACTTGGGAAGTTCTGCAGCGTGCAGGCTTGCAGCGAGCTCGGGCAGGCGCGCGTCGTCCACGTGTGCATCGGCTACATTGGGTTCCGCCACAGGCAAGTTCGCGGCGACGCGCGTGGCCGACGGAGCAGCCGGCTCATCCTCAGACGGCTCAACCACGACGCGTTGCAACGGCGGGCGCGATGTGAGCGGAGGCGGCTCGACGGACTCGAGCGGCGCCGTGAAGCCTCCGCGAATCTGCCCCGCCAGGTCCGCCGCCTGCGCGGAGGAAGTCAGCGCGACGCGCACGCCGCCGGCGCGCTCGAACAATCCGGTCAGCGACGTGGACACCTGCCAGACGGTGAAAAGCATCAGCAGCAACAGGTGCAGCAGCGCCGAGGCGAGCAGGCAGCGCATCATCAGGCTGAGCCGGCGGCGCTGCAGCGCATTCCAGACGACCGGCGCGACGAACAGCAGCAGAAGCAAGAACAGCAGGGCGAGCAAGCCGGGCGCGACCGCCACCCACCATCCGGACCAGTCGAATCCGGCCTGCAGCACGTCCGCGTCGGTGAATACTTCGCGCGACGCGGTTTGGTAGATGTCGTAATGCGGGTCGGTCGCGGTCGCGGCGTCCGGTGCGCGCCGATCGGAACTGAAATACAGCGCGAAGCCATCCATGCCGAGGGCGGGATCCAGCTCGTTGGCAGCCGAATTGACGGTTTCCGCCAGGCGCTCTACCGCGGCACCGCCCGCGCCCGTCACGCGCACGCGGTAGAGATCGTAGCCGCCGGCACCACCCGGTCGATTCGAACTGAAATAGAGAAAATCGCCAACCGGGCTGATCGCCGGCGTACCTTCGTCGAACGCCGTGTTGAGCAGCCCGAGCGGCTGGGGCGTTCCCACGCCGGCGTCGTTGAGCGGCGCGACGTACAGGTTGTAGTCGCGGCGGGCGCCGTCGGCGCGGACGGTCGCCGACCAGCGGGCCTCCGGGCGCGGAGCGTCGGCCGCCGCCGGTCGGTTCGATGCGAAGTAGAGCAGGCCATCCGGCGCGGGAGCGGGGCTGTACTCGTCCCAAGGCGAGTTCACCCGCGCGCCGAGGTCGAACGGCTCGGTGAAATCCGTGTCGCGCGTGTTGCGCCGCGCAGCCCAGAGGTCGTAGCCGCCGGCTCCGCCGGGCCGGTCGCTGTAGAAATACAGCGTCAGGCCGTCGGCGCTGAGGTGCGGGCCGAGATCGTCCGCGGCCGAGTTGAGCGCCGCCAGGGGTGTCGGTTGGCTCCACGCGTCACCCGCACGGCGCGACTGGTAGATGTCCGCGCCGCCGCCCGTCTTGCCGCGCACGAAGAACAGCTCCTGCCCGTCCGCCGACAGCGTGGGCTCGTAGTCGTCGCCCGCGATGTTGATCGCAGCGCCGAGACTCACCGGGTTTTTCCAGAGCACGTCCCGCACGCGTGCCCGGGCCGCCGGGACGCGCAGCGTCCGTCCGTCGGTGTAGACCGGCGTGCTGCGCGGCTGCGACCGCCACGCCGCGGCTGACATCAGCGCCAGTATCAGCACGACGACGGCGGCGATCAGCCAGCGGCGTGGGCGAGGCCGACCCGCCGGCGCGGGTGTGGCGGATGTCGATGATGCCGCTTCGTAGGCCATGAACGCAGTCCGCCTGAAGGGAATCTCAATGGGCCGGCACGGTGTCGAGGAACGGTGCGTCCACGCCGCCCGCCTTGCAGGCGTCGAGCACGCGGGCGATGTCGTCGTACGGCGTCCGGCGATCGCCGCGCACCGTCACCTTCTGCTCGGGATTGACCTTGACCGCGTCGGCGACGAGGCCGCGGAGTTCGTCGCGCTCGACCTTGCGGCCCCCGACGCGTGCGTCCCCGTGCGCGTCCACATTGATGACGATCTCCTTGAGCGCGACGCTGAGCGGGGCCGCCGACTCAGCCGCGGGCAGCGTGATCTCCAGCTCGCGTTCCTCCTGGCTGAGCGTCGTCGCGACAAGAAAGAAGATCAGCAGCAGGAAGACCATGTCGATCATGGGTGTCATTTCGAGGCCGACGGATTCGCTGGACTGCGCCTTCTTGAGCAGCATGCTGGGTCTCCGGCGTTTGTCAGGCCCGCGACGCGACGAGCGCGCCAGCGGTCTCACCGTTGTCCTCCCGGGAAGCCTGGTGCGGCGCAATACGCGCCGCCCCAGTCGCGGCACCGACGGTCTGCGCCTCCAGTTCGTCGAAGAAATCGACGGTGACGCGGTCCATGTCGTGCACCAGCCGGTCGACGCGGGCGCTGAGCGCGTGGTGGCAGATCAGCGCCGGGATCGCCAGCACCAGCCCGGCGGCTGTGGTGATGAGCGCCTCGTAAATGCCCTTCGCGAGCAGTTCGGTTTTGCCAAGTGCGTCACCCGCCAGCGCCACGGTCTGAAACGCGTTGATCATGCCGAATACCGTGCCGAGCAGGCCCAGCACCGGCGCCAGCGCCGCAACCACCGCCAGCAGCCGCAGCCGGCGGCGCAGCACGAAGATCTCGCGGGCGCCCGCCTCCTCGATCGCCTTCTCCCGCCGCTCCGGGCTGGCGCCGCGGCGCTTGAGGCCCGCGTGAAAGATGTTCGCGAGCGGCGACGGATGGGCGGCGCAATAGTCCGTCGCCGCGCCTCCGCCCTCGGCGAATGCGGCGCGCACGCCGGGCAGGAAATCGGGCGGAATCACCCGCTTGCGCTGCAGCACCAGCAGCCGCTCGACCACCACGGTCAGCGCCGCCAGCGAACACACCGCGATCGGCACGATGACCGGACCGCCCTTCATCAGGAAATCCCAGATGGACTGCACCTGGACGGCGCTGCTCGCGTTCCCGCCCTCCACCTGCCCGGCAGCGGCCAGAACCTGCGCCCAGGCACCCTGGATCATGATGGATTGCACAACTGGCTCCTTACGCGCCGCGCGCGGCGCAGTCAGTGACCCGCGACGGCACCTTCGGCCAGACGCGGCAGGCGGTCGGCGGCGGCGCGGGCCCACTGGGAATCCTCAAAACGCTCGATCACCGCCTCGAACTGCGTGCGGGCCTCGGCCCGGCGGTTCATCTGCTCAAAGCAGCGGCCCGCCTCGAACAACGCGGCTGCACTCCACTGCGGATACGCGTACAGAATGTCCACCTTGAGCAACGCCCGTGCCGCGGCGTCGAGATCGCCCTGGGCGAACAGGCATTCACCGATCTGGAACTGGGCGCGGGCCGCGGTCGGGCCCTGGTGGCGATCCACGACCGCGCGATACGCGGCGATCGCCTCGTCGCGACGTTCCTGGTTCTCCCGGGCCCAGCCGATGCCGAACTGCGCCTCGTACCAGCGCGGATCGTCCGGGCTGCGCTCGAGGAAATCGTCCAGGACGCGCTCGCTCTCGACCCAGCGCTGCAGCGCCGCAAAGCACTCGCCGAGCCGGAGCCGCGCGGACGCCGCCTGGGGATCGTCGGCGAATTCGCTGACCACGCGCTGCAACTGCTCGAGCGCGGCGGTGGGGCGGCCTAAGCGCAGATTGGCCTGCCCGCACTGCAGCAGCGCGGTGCACGTGTACGGGCTCGATGGGAATGCCTTCAGCAGCGCCCCGAGGCGGTCATCAGCGTCCGCCCAGTCCTCGGCGTCCGCGGCGCAAAGGCCGAGCCGCAGCAGCGCCCGCGCGCGCACCGGTCCCGAGACGGCGTGCCGCGGTGAATCGACGAGCTGCACGAGCCGGTCGTGCGCGGCTGGGCAGCCCTCCGCATCGATCGCGAGTTCAGCCGCAGCCAGCTCCGCGTCGCTACGCAGGTTCGCCGGCACATCGGGCAAGGCCAACAGCGCGGCGTAGGCCTTGGCCGCCTCGGCCGCTTGCTTGGTCTCACGCAGAGCCCAGGCGTATTCCGCGAGTGCTGCCGCTTTCGTCTGCCCGTCGAGTCGGCTGCGCGTGCCGGCATCGAGGCGGGCGTACGCGTCGATCGCCGCTTGCGGCTTGCCGGCCCGGGCGAGCGCGACGACGCGCCAGGCGTGGGCCGCGTCACCGCGTGCGTGCTGACGATATTGCTCGATCAGCGTCGCGAAGTCGGCCTCGGCGGCGGCTGCATCGCCCGTCGCCAGCCGGCACTGACCGCGCTGAAAGAGCGCCTCGCCACTACGCTGAGTGGAGTCGCCTGCCGCGATAACCTGCGTGAACAACTCGATTGCCCGGTCGTGATCACCCGACTGCAGCGCCAGCACAGCCTGCTGATACGCCGCGAGTGAGCCCAGTTGAGCATCGGCCGACGTGGTCCGCGCCTGGGCGAAAGCCGACTCAGCCGCCGCAGCGTCGCCCGCCTTCATCAGCGCCTGCCCACGCTCGAACTGGGCACGCGCGACGTGGGTGCTCTGTGGCCACTCGGCCAGCAGCGCATCGAAATCGGCAACGGCGCCCTTGGGATTGTCCAGGCGCGCCCGGGCGATGCCGCGTTTGAGCAGCGCATCGTCTCCGGCCTGCGGGCGGGGTGCGGACGCGAGGTAACGCGTGAGCCAGTGATCGGCCGCCGCCCACGCACCGCGTTGAAACGCGATATCGCCGAGCGCCAGGGCCGCCGGTGCAAAACGATCCGGAACGTCGTCGCTCGTGACCAGCCGGGACAGGTACTGCTCGGCTGCTTCGTCCTTGCCCTGATGTCGAGCAGCCAGCCCGGCTCGGAACGCGACGTCGGCTGTCCGTGGATCGTCCGCATGGGATTTGAGAAATGCAGTACCGAGCGTCGTCACGTTCTCCCACTGCTCGGTGCGGTCGGCGGCCTCGACCGCGAGGAGCAGCGTGTCCGCAGCCAGCTTGTGGCTCGCGTACCTGCGTTGAAATTCGCGACACAGTTGGAGACACGCCGCGTCGTCACCGTCGCGATAGGCCGCGACGGTTGCGAGGTGGAGGGCTTCGGGCGCAAGTTCGTGCTGGCCGTGCTCCGTGAGGAACGCCGCCAGCGCTGCACGCGCCTCTGCCAGGCGCGACTGGTTCAGGAGGGCGACCGCGTGGTCGTATTCTGCAGCCAACGCTGTCGGGGCATCGGGATGCGCTTGCAGCAACTTCTCGAACTCGCTCGTCGCTTCGGCGGCGTTGCCGAGACGCAGGTTGCACTTCGCAATCCAGTATGGCAGATCGGAGTCGTCGGGTGCCACAGAGGCCGCTGACTGGAACGCACTGAGCGCATCGGCGTATCGGCCCAGCTCGAAGCGGACGTGGCCGCGCAACACCAGGGCGCGCGTGCGAACGTCCGGCGCCGCCTCGCCGGAGAGAACACGTTCGAGAAGTGCATCAGCCTCGTCGGCGTTGCCGGCGCGGTAGTTCACCTCAGCGGCAGCAAGGTCGGCGGCTTTCGCCAGCTCGACCGGGCCGTCGTCCGCCACCGCTTGAAACGCCGACAGCGCGGCTGTGTCTTGACCCTGCGCCGCGGCGCATCGGCCGAGCAGCAGGCGTGCGGAGGGCTGCAGTCCTGCCTCCGGCTTTCCATCGAGCAGAGCCGTCAGCGTTTGCATTGCCGCGGCGTGGTCGGATTCGGCAGCCTCAGCCAGTGCCAGAAAGTAAAGCGTGCGATCCCGCAGGCGCTTTTCCGTGATGCGTGTTCGCGCTGTCTCCGCCTGCGCGCGACACGCAGCGTAGTCGCCCGCCCGGTAAAGCGCTTCGACCGCACCCGCGAGCGCTTCGGGCGCCAGCTTGTTGTCCGCATGCGCCGCGCCGACGCGTTTGAACGCAGCCGCTGCCTCGGCAGGACGATCCGTGCGCAGCAGGCAACGACCGAGCATGACGCCCACCTCGGCTGCGAAATCGAAATCGCTGTCACCCGCGAGCGCTTGGAGTTCGTCGATCGCGGCGTCGCACCGATCAAGTCGAAAAAGGCAGACCGCCAGGCCATACCGGGCGATCTGCGCCGCGGGACCGCTGACATCACCCGCCAGCACCCTGCGGTATTCCGGTTCCGCGAGGTCGTAGAGTCCGCGATTGAGCAGGCCGTTCGCCGCATCCAGGTCGGGAAGACCGGCTGCGTCAGTCGCTACCGGCTCGGACCGGACTTCGGTTGCCCCCGGAGTCCGGGCGAAAACCGCGGATGTACCCGCGAGCGCAACTGCCACGGCAACTCCGCTGTATACTCGGCTCGTCAGCAACGCTCGATCGAGCATGCTTCGTCTCCCCCGGCCGCAGCGCGGCGCGCACCATCTCCGCGGGTGGCCGTCGTGCGGCTTTTCCAGCACACCGACGGCCACCGGTCACGACCCGCTCAAGATGCAGTGGTTCTTATCTGGCGATCAGCACGGGGGCGGGTTCGACTTCCTCTGCGACCTCGACGTCCAGGTCGCTGATCGCGTCCGCTTGGTCGCTGAGCGCTGCCGCCAGTTCCGACAAGTGATCCGCCTCGTTGTCGCTGAAATCCACCTGGGCAATGAGTGCATCGAGTTTGCTCTGTAGCACCGGCATGTTGAGTTCACCCTTACTGATGCCGGCTCTTTCGGAGGCTTCCGCTTCTTCGCGTGCCTTCCGCTCGAGTTGTTCGCGCATCTGCTCCGCCTGCCGGCGAAGCTGTTCGGCCTGCTTGCGCATCTGGTCGGCCTTTTGACGCAGTTGCTGCGCTTCCTGCTCGATGGCCGCACGCTGCTCCGCCAGCGCGGCAGCCTGCACGCGGGCACGCTCCGCCGCCTCCGCGCCGGTCTGCGCCAGCGCCTTGTAGCGCGCCAGGTCACGCAGCCGTGCGGCGGATTCATACTGGGCGAATGCCTCGGCCTGCTTGCGGCTTGGGGCGCCGAAGAAGTCCGTCGGAGCCAAAGACTTCTGAGCCACGGAATCGCCGTTGATGAGGTGCAGGAAGTTCTCGAAGATCTCCTGCTGCGCCGGCGTGCCCAGCACCTCGATGCGTCCCTCGCCGGGGATGACCCGGACGGGCACGTCGTTGCGAATCATCAACTGGACCAGCGCTTCGAGCTTGCCCTGCGGTACCGCGTAGCTGCGCTGCTCCTCGTCGGAGATGAGATCCACGAACCGCTTGAACGCGGCGTGCTGCGCGGCTGTCCCCTGCACGACGATCTGGTTGCCGTTCTGGGAAACCACAACGGGCACGTCGTTGCGGGCCATGAGCTTGAAGAGCGCTTCGCGCCTGCCGTCCGGCAGCTCGTAAGGCTGCTTGTACTTGCCGGACCGGTGGACGCCGAACAGCGCCTCGGGTGCTGCGGGCGAAGGCGGCGCCGGCGGCTGAGGGGCACTGCTCCACGCGTGGGGCGCCCGCGGTGTGCCGGGTGATCCGCCCGCACTCGCCTGGCTGCGGAGCAACTCGGCGATCTCCGCCATCTGCGTTTCGAGACGGTCCAGCCGCGCCTCGACATCATCGCTCTTTTTCGATTTCCCCACTCCGGCTGAGATGGTCGTGACCGCGCCCGGCGTTCCGGGTGTGGACGGTGTGACGACGATCTCCGGAGCCGTAAGCGTGACAGCGGTCGCACCTGGTTGCTCGCGGCTTACCACCACATGCGGGGCTTCCTGCGAACGCGCCGGCGTCGCCGCCCAACCCATCAGAATCAGCCCACCCGCGAGCGCCCAACCGGTCAACGACAGCCCCGGCGCATCTTTGCGCGTCATGATCATGGTCAATCTCCTGGCAAACGACCTGGAATTTCGAGTCCCGGCGCCGATCCCCACCGCGGGGGCTGCACCGACGTCCGACGACACAAATGCGTGGGCCGCGAGCAACGCCCCGGCGTACGCCCGGCGATCCGCCGGCATCAACCAGGTCACCCACGCATCACAACAGATCTCCGCCTCGGCCTGCACCCGGCTGCGCACCCACCAGACCAGTGGATGCCACCAGTAGACACAGCCCAGGGCGAGATCGAGCCAGCGCATCCAGTGATCGCGCCGGCGCAGGTGGGCGAGTTCGTGCGTCACGACGGCGCGACGGCCCGCGTCGTCGAGTTCCATCCAGAGTTCCACCGGCAGCACGAGGCGCCGCCGCCATCCGCACCAGATCATCGGCGAGACGCGCCCGCGCACCATCAGGCACCGCGGCGCACGGCGCAGGCCCATGCCGCGGGCCGCGACCGCGACGACGCGGCGCACGTCCGCCGGCGCCCGCCAACCGGTGCGCAAACGGCGCCAGAGCAGTCCCGCCGACAGCACGTGCATCAGGAACATCAGCGCCGCACCGGCGATCCAGAGCGACGCCGGAAGGGGCGCGACATTCCCGATTGCGTCGCGAACCGCCGCCAGTTGGCCCGCCCACGCCCGCCAGTAGTCGAGGGCATCGGTTGCGGCTGGAGGCGTCTGGGTGGGTGACGCTTGCTCAATATCGGTGCGATCGACCGCTGCCGGCGGATAGATGCGGTCTGGCGAGTCGTTCGCAGCGATCGGTTCGATCGATGCGACCTCCACGGGGTAAACGCCGTCGTCAGGACCGATGCCCGTGGCCTTCAGCACATTGGCAAAAACATTAAGGAAGTCGAAGCGGGCGAGACCTTCCTGGGTTGCTTCTTCAGCGAGAGGCTCCGTGCGCTCGGACACGGCGCTCACTCCGACGGACGATTCCCCCTCAGTTACGAGGGGCAGTTCAGGGGTCGAGGGTTCGTCGAGCCCGGCGCGTTGCGTTGCGGCCCAAGCGTCGAAATCCTGGGGATCGACGTCGCGCACCAGTTGTTCGGGCGCGATGCGCGGGCCGCCAATCTGCGGCGGCACGTAGATGTCCGGTGCGTCCGCGTCCGGCGACGCGCTCGGCGCCGGCGTGGCCGTCGCCACATCGCCCGAAAGCGCCGGCAACAGCGGCAGGACGAGCAGCGCCAGCAGCACGATGCACCACAGGGCGTGTCGCGTGGCCGGCCGGTGCGGCAGATAGCGGCAGATCAGCGCGACCAGCAGTGCGAGCGGCACGGCGCCGATTGCGCTGCGCCACAGCGCATCCAGAATGTCGACAGTCCAGGGGTGCACGGCCCATGCCTCCTGAAACCCGGCTAGGTGTTGGGATTGTCCTCGTCGAGTTCTTCGACGAGTCGATGCAGTTCGGCGATTTCCGCGCGGCTCAGCTTCTGCGTCTTGACCAGATGCAGCGCGAGCGCGCCGGCGGCTCCGTCGTAGAGCTGGCCGACCAGCGTCTTCATCCGGGCGCGGCGCACGCGTTCGCGGGTCAGCTTGGCGCGGAACACGTGGGCGACGTCGGACTTGTCGCTGGTGACATAACCTTTTGTTTCCAGGCGGTTAAGCAGCGTCTGCACGGTGGTATAGGCCACGCCGCGGCGCCGCGCGGGCAGGTGCTGCATGACCTCGCGCACCGTGCCCGGCCCGCCGTCCCACAACGCCCGGAGCACGTCCAGTTCCGCCTCACCGAGTTCGTATTCGTGCTGCGTCATCGCGTTATTTTCCGTGGGGGAGGCGGGTGGGGGCGGCCTCGCCCCGGCCACCCCCGCGCCTCCTACAAGCGTCGTAGGCAGCCTACTACATTTGTCGGAGGATATCCACCCGAATCCGCCGCGCTTTGTATGGATTTGTGTAACGCGCCCGGCCGACGATGCGGCAAGTGCGGCTTTACGGCGTTATCATGCGACCATGGCCGCAGGCGATCACGCAACGCACCAGACGACTCGCGAAACGACGCGCGCGGCGCGCCGCAAGGCGTACCGCGCGCCCGCCGGCGTCGCCCTGGCTGCTCTCGGCGTGTACCTCGCGACGCTCGCCCCCACCGTGACCGCCGAGGACAGCGGCGAACTCGTCGCCGCCGCGTGGCATTTTGGAATTCCCCATCCGCCCGGCTACCCCCTCTGGACCATGCTGTGCGGAGCGTTCGTGCACGCGCTGGCCGGCGGCGACATCGCCTGGCGCGCCAACCTGTTCTCCGCGCTGTGCACCGCCGCTGCCGCGGGCGTGCTCTGCGCGGCGCTGCGCACGCTGCGGGTCGGAACCGGGGCCGCCGCAGCCGCCGCACTGTGCTGGGCGCTCTCCCGCTGGTGCTGGTCGCAGGCGGTGATCACCGAGGTCTACGGACTCAACGCGCTGCTGACCGCGCTGCTGCTGCTTGCCGCGGTGCGCTGGCGCGCGTCGCGCAACGCCCGCTGGCTGCTGGCGGCTTCGCTGGTCTTCGGGCTGGGCATGAGCAACCACCACATCATCGCGCTGGCGGCGCTGGCGCTGATTGCGTGGATTCTCGCCCAGCAACCGGCGCTGCTGAAGCGCTGGCGACTCGTACTCGTGGCGCTGGGACTGTTCGCCGCCGGATTGCTGCCGTACGCGTACCTGCCGCTCCGCGCCCGGACGCATCCCGCCATGAACTGGGGCGATCCGTCCACTTTCCAGCGCCTCATCGATCACGTCACCCGGCACCAGTACGGTGCGGTCGGGCCGATCAAGGCGGAGGAGGGCCGCTCGCTGGCGCGAATCGTCAGCCAGTTTGAATACATCGGCCGCTCAGTTGTGGACGATCTGACCGTGCCGCTGGCCCTGGCGGCACTGGTCGGCGTCGGCGTGATGCTCCGCCGCGAGCGCAGCGCAGCCGGCCTGTTTGCGCTCTGGCTCGTGGGAACCGCGGGCCTGTTCGTGCTGCTGGCGAACTTCGACCTCGATCGCGTGTCGCGGTTTGCCCTGCGCGTTTTCCTCATCCCGGTGGTCATGGGCACCGCCATACCGCTCGCCTTCGCCCTGGATCAACTCGCGCGGGTCGCGCGCCGCCCGCGTGCGCAGGCCGCGTGTTCCCTCGGTCTGCTGCTGGCGCCGGCGTGGCTCGCGTATGCCCACTGGCGGCAGTGCGACTACTCCGACTACCACTACGCCCGCGATCACGCCACGAACCTGCTCGCGTGCATGCTTCCCAACGCCCTGTATTTTCCCTCGGGCGATCACAACACGTTTCCCGTCGCGTACCTCGTGCTCGTCGAGGGGGTGCGCGACGACGTCGTCATCGCCGACCTGTACGGGTACACGCGTCCGGACCTGTACGCGGATCAGCCGCCGGACTCCACCGACACGCCGGAGGCGTGGATCATCAAGCGGGCCCACCGCCCCGTGTATTACGCGACGAAAAAGTCGCCACCCGTGGCGCACGCCCACTTCGTCCAGGCCGGCATGCTCTACCACCTGCTGCCCGACGGCATGGCCTTTGACGGCGCGGGCCTGCTGGCGAAATGCCACTACCGAAACCACGCGCCGCAACACCCGACCGTGCTCGACCTGGGCGCGGCGCACATCAACGCGGATTTCCAGTTCTTCAGCGGACTCGCCGCGCTGCGGGCGGACGATGTCCCGACCGCCGAGGAGCATTTCCGCAGTGCCGCCCGTTTTGGCGCCGAGATCAAGGAGGTGTTCAACAACATAGGCAGCGCGCTGGCGGAATACGGACATCCCGCACAAGCGGAGCCTTACTTCGAACAGGCGGCGGCGATCGACCGGCACTACGTGCTGCCGCGCTGGAACCTCTATCGCGTTGCAGCCGATCGGGGCGACTGGCCGCGCGCGCGGGAGCGGCTCGAGGATATCATCGCCTGCGACCCGGACGACTACCGCGCCCACGGCCAATTGGGATTCATGCTATACGAGCGCTTCCACGATGTGTCCGCGGCCCGTCGCGCCTGGCAGCGTTCCCTGGACCTCAATCCCCACCAACCGCAGATCGTCGAACGGCTCAACGCGTCAAAAACGCCGCGCCCGGGCTGATTCGCAGTGCCATATTTCGACGACATGTCGTCCGCTCAGCCAAATCCGATCGTGAATATTGCGCAGGCGCCATCGCGACAGGGGCTCCGGTGTTCACCTCCGCGCTAAACGTGTTGCGCACGGTCCCATGGATTGTGGTACACTTGCTGCAGTAGCCGGAGAACATCGCGGGCCGGAAACAGACTGTCACTCAGTCTCCGCGAAATACCAGCAAGAGGACCAAGATCATGATCGCACCACGACTGCGCAAGGCGGCTGCGCCCACTGTCACCCTGTTGCTGCTCGTCGCAACGCTGCCGGCGCACGCCCAGCATGCCGTCGAACACGATTCGGCCGCGTGCAGCGATGTGCCCATGCCGGAGATCCTCTCGCCGGCCACCGGCCAGCCACTCGCGCCGAAGGCGGAACCCAAGGCGTCTCCCGCCGAGCGGGGCACGCCGCCGCGCACCGCCGAACTGCTCATCGTGCTCGACGACACCTTCATCGCCGCCCACGGCGACGACGCCGCCACGGTTTCGGCAGGGATTTTCAACATCGCCAAGTCGCGCTACGACGCCACGCTCAGCGACCAGATTACGCTCGACCTCGCCGGCCAGCTCAGCTACGCCCACGGCCTGCCCGACGACGTCGTCGTGCACACCTGCGATATGCCCAATCCGGTCTGGGCCAACTTGCGTCCGCTTTCCGATCCGTGCTGCAGCACCAGCTCGCCGGTATTCGCGACCTGCCCCGACCAGGGCGACGACATCTACTGCCTGCAGGATCCCGCCGACGCGACGACGGTGACGCAGGCCGGGTGCTACCAGAACATCGGCGCCAACCTCATCTGGAGCACGTCGCCGCCGACCTTCGTGCGCTTCATCAACCTCGCGAGTTCGACGCCGATCTCGACCAGCGCGGACGACCTCGACTTCACCACCCTGCTCGACACGTTCAACCGCTGGGTGCGCATCAACCGGTCCTCACTGGAGAGCCTGCTCGGGCGCGCGTTCGACGCAGCCGCCCTCGTCACCCGGCGCGACTTCGTCGGCTCGACGATCGGGCTCGCGACGCGCGGCGGCATGTGCAGCGAGGTCGCGCCGTCGGTCGTCGTCCAGGACGTCGACGACCCCGAGCTCTGCGGCACCAAGCTCGCCCACGAGGTGGGGCACCTCCTGAACATGGGGCATGACGGCGTGGACAACGGCTGTGCCGCAACCGGATTCGTCATGGAAGTGACGTTCGTGCCGCCGGTGCCCCTGACGTTTTCATCCTGCAGCCGCAGCGAGATGATCGCCTGGCTGGGCACCGGCGCGGGCGCGTGCCTCGATAACACGCCGAGCGGACCCGCGTGGACCACACCGCGCTGCGGCGATGGCCGACTCGATAGTGGTGAGGACTGCGACGCCGGCTATGGTGAGTTCGCAGGTTCGTGCTGCGCGTCGGCAACGTGCGCCTTCGATACCGGCTGCGCCTGCGCCAACTACGATGCCTGCTGCTCGGGCGGCACGGTCCTCGGTGCGGGCACGCCCTGCCGGCCGAGCGCTGACAGCACCTGCGACTTCGCGGAAACCTGCGACGGCGTCAGCGGCGCGTGTCCGCGCGACCTCTACGCCAGTCCGGGAACCGCCTGCGTCAGCGCCGACGGCTACGACGGCGACTGCCTCGACGGCGCATGCGTGAGCGGCGACCAGACCTGTTTCGACGCTTTCGGCACCGAACAGTGCAGCTTCCTCTCCGTCACCTGCGGCGACCCGATCTGGTGCGTGACACCCGGCAACCCCAGCACCTGCTCCAACTCGACGGCGTATCTCACCCCGACCGGCCTCGAATGCGCAACCGGGCAGCAGTGCCTCGCCGATGCCTGTGTCAGCTCGACCGCGCTGAAGGACTACGCCTGGTATGCGGGCCCGTGGGGCACTTGCGTCGGCGGCATGCAGTCGCGCGTCGTCGTCTGCCAGGATGAAACCGGCGCCACAGCCGCCGACCTGTTCTGCACGGCGGCCAAGCCCGCCACCACGCAGGCCTGCGTGCCTGCGCCCAGCTACGCGTGGGAAACTGGCCCATGGAGTACCTGCGCTTCGGGCACGCAGTCGCGCGCCGTTACTTGCGTCGATCAGAACACGAGTGCCACGGTGCCCGAGTCCAACTGCACGGAGACCAAGCCGGCCACCGTGCGCGCCTGCACCGAGCGTTCGCTGCTGGATTTTGCGGCGTTTCAGCGCTGCTGGGGCTCGGGCAGCGTGCCGCCGGAGTGCGCGGCATTCAATTACGACGGGGATTCCGACGTCGATGTCGCGGACCTGGAGAATTTCCTGACCGAGTTAGTCGGCCCGCTGTAGCGCCGGAAGATTGCGGACTTCGAACGGCTGTGCGGCGTGCTGCCGTCAGGTTGGCGGCGTTTACAGCCCCTCGATCGGTAGTTCCACGTAGACGGCGTCGTTGGCCCGGGCGCGGCACTCGACCTCGCACGCGATGAGTTCGCTGTTCTTGCCGGCGACCTCCTTCGCGTCGATCGCCAGCACGGGCTTGCCGCCCTCCAGCTTGAAGATGCCCTGGCCGTACTCCATCAGCACTGCGCAGGTCGTCTCGTCGCACTTGGCGTGGTCGATGTAGACCTTGCCGCCCGCGATGGGAAAACTGTATGCATCCTTCGGCGGGGTCGGCTTGTGCCAGCGCATCGGTTCAGCCGGGGCGCTGTGCTGCTCGACCAGCTCCTTGAAGCGCTGGGCGCAGAACGCCGGCGCGTCATCCTTGCGATAACCCTCGACGGGCGCGGGCAGATCGGCGCCGGCCCGCGCGAGGATGTCCACGGCGCGGTCCTCGCTGTTGCCGCCGAGCCGGATCACCGCGGGAATGTTCAGCCGCATCTCATGGAACGCCTTGGCCAGTCCGTACGCGCTGTGGAACTGCTCCTGGCTGGCCACGCCCGAACCGCTGCCGAAGTACCCGATGATGTTCGGCTGGTGGCAGATGATCACCGCCGCCCGGTAGACCTTCGCCGCGGACGGATTTCCGCTGGTGTCCGTGAAATTCGCGATCTTGAACCCCGCGTCGGTGATCGCGTCCATGCTCATCATTGAGCCGCCGCCGCCCGCACCGTGAAAACCGACGTAGCGCTCGTCCGGTCCGAATCCGGTCGCGAGCTGTGCGAAGTAGAACGTGCCGCGAAAGTCCTCGTCCTCCACCTTCTGGGCGATCCGCTCGAGCTTGGTCGGCGGGTGATCCATCTCGCGAGCGATGGTAATTCCCAACTCGGGATGGCGGCGCACCGCGTAGTCATCGATGGTGATGCGACAGTCGGCGGCGAGCACCTTGCCCTCCGCCGTCACGACGAGCGGATTGATCTCGGCGTTGCGGGCGTCGTACTTCGTGAAGACGTCGACGAGCCGCACCAGTGCAGCCCCCACGTCGCGCTGCACGGTCCCGGCGAGGCCGGCCTGCCGCGCGAGGTTGCGCGCGGCGTGGTCCGCGAGCCCGGTGGTCACGTCGATGTGCATGATGGCGACGCCCGCCTGCCCGCCCTTGGCCCGCTCCTCGATGCCGGTCCCCCCGGCTGTGCTGAAGAGCAGTACCGGCTGACGGGCCGCATCATCGATGATCACCGACGCGTAGTACTCCGCGTCGAGCTTCAGCTTCCGCTCGACGAGCACGCGTTCAACTGCAAAGGCCCCGACCTGCTTGCCGAGCAGGTCGCGTGCGGCGGCTGCAGCCTCCTCGGGCGTATCGGCGAACCGGATGCCGCCCATCGACGCCCGGTGGGTCGTCCAGGCCTGCATCTTCACCGCGACCGGCGTCCCGATCCGCTCGGCAATCGCCCGAGCCTCCTCGGGTGTCGCCGCGGGATCGCCCTCCGGAATCGGAATGCCAGCCTGCTTCAGAAGTGCCTTGCCTTGATACTCGTGCAGTCGCGCCACGGTGTGTTCCCCCGCGAAAGTACCGGGTTCGGGTGAATCTGGACGAATTGCCCAATCTATCGCTGGCGCTTCGGGCTGTCTATCGCCGACGACGGGTCAACCGAGCCCGTCTTCCGGTTGTCGGGCCGCCGCACCGCCGGTACACTTCCGCGCCGGCGCTGGCCGCGGGCCACAGCGTGAACCTTCTCCGAGACTAGCCCTGTTGCGATCGCATCCACCCATGAAGCACATGCCCCGGTCCCGGCCAACCATCCGCCGCGCGCGCCGTCCCCGCCCACTCGTTTCTTTCGCTGCCACCCTCTTCGTCCTCGGACTCGGCCTCACCGCCAGCGGGTGCGCGTCTGCACGCTGGACCTACAACTACCCCGACGCCGAACGCGCCGCCGCCGCCCAGGAGCGCGACCTGCTCATCTTCTACCGCGACCACCTCGACTTGAGCTCGGCGGACCTCGACGACATGCTCGAGTCGCCGGCCCTGGCCCCGGCGCTCAAGAACTACGTGCTCTGCTCCCTGGTCGCGGCCTACGCGCCCAACCGCCGCTACGTCGCGCAGTTTGGCGTCACCACGCCCCCGGCACTGATCGTCGTGCACCCCGACGGCACCTACCACGCGAAGACCGACTCGTTCACGCCCGAGGCGATCACGGCTTTCCTCGCGTCCGCCAAGGCGCCTGGGGCCAAGCCCACCCGGGACATCTCCGTGCCGCGTCCGACCGACTTCCTGTTACACGCCGAGGGCGTCTACGAGCGGGCGGTGGAGAAGGCCGACCGCCTGAACCGCGACCTGCTCATCGTCTACAAGTGGTGGCTGGACGACGAATCGACGAAGCTCCTCGCTCGTTTATCGCGCCCGGAAGTGGCGGTGCGCTGCGCCAACACGGTGACCTGCATCCTGGATTGGGATTACGTGCCCAATCGCAAGTACGTCGCCAAGTACGGCGTGACGCGCTACCCGGCGATCATCGTCGTGCATCGGGACGACACCGCCGACGTGCTCGAGGGCCCGGCGAGCGTCGAACGGATCATCGGGTTCCTCAGCCGCACCCTGCCGGGCACCACCCAGCCGGTGCCCGGGGCGCAGCTCAGCGCGGCGCGGCCCGGATGGCGCTGGTTCACCAACCTCGACCGGGCGCAGGCCCAGGCCGAGCGGAACGAGACCGGCCTGTTCATCTTCGTGCACGACCCCACCGACGCGACTTCGGCCCAGATGATGCAACTGCTGCAGTCGGGCGAGGCGGCGGATTACCTCGATAAGGCCGTCAAGTGCAGCCTCACCGACGATCCTGAAATCCGCAGCATGCTGAGCGTGTACGGCGTGGATGCGGTGCCCGCATTCATCGCGGTCCGCGACGATGGCAACTTCCGCAAGGCATCGGGCGCGATCACGCTCGACGACCTTCGCGACCTGGCGCAATTCCTGGAATAGGCGAGCAACGGTGTTGGCGGGACTGCTCGCTCAGCGTGCGCTCATCGGCGGCACGGGCCGCGGCGGCTCGCCGACGTATGCGCTCAGCGGGCGATAGAGCTTGTCCTCCTCGACCTGCTCGATCACGTGGGCACACCAGCCCGCTACGCGGCTCGCGACGAACAGCGGCGTGTACAGGTCGACGGGCAGGTTCAGCAGGTGGTAGGTGAGCGCGCAGGGGAAATCCAGGTTGGGGTGGATGCCTTTCTCGGTGACCATCGGCGTCTTGATCGCGTCATAGATCGCCATCCACTTGGCCGCGCCGGCGGTTTCCGCGTGGCGGCGCAGCGCCGCCTCGAGGATCTCGGCCCGGTGATCGCCGTTGCGATAAACACGATGGCCGAAGCCCATCACCTTGTCCTTGCGTTCCAGCGCCCGCGTGATGAAAGCGGCTGCATCGTCCGGCGTGTGAAACTGCGCCAGCATCTCCATCGCCCGCTCGTTGGCGCCGCCATGCAGCGGACCCTTGAGCGCCCCGATCGCGCCGACGATCGCGGAGACCAGGTCTGAGCGGGTCGAGGCGATGACGCGGGCGGTGAAGGTGGACGCGTTGAAGTCGTGTTCGGCGTAGAGGATCAACGTCAGGTCGATCAACCGGGCCGCCTCCTCGTCCGGGGTCTCGCCGTGCAACTGGAAGAGCAGTTCCTCGGCGTGGGCGAGGCCTGGCTGGGGATCGAGCGGTTCGAGCCGGTTCACGAAGCGGTGGCGCGCCGCGATCAGCGACGCGATCGATGCGGTCAGCCAGATCGAGCGGCGGCGCAGGTCATCGGGCGTGTCACCATGCGTGGGATCGTAGTGCCCCAGCAGCGAGACCGTCGTGCGCAGCACGTCCATCAGGTCGGTGTCGGTGGGGATGGAGCGCAGCACGTCCACGACCGGCCGCGGCAGGCGGCGGAATTCCATCAGCGTGTCGCGCAGGAACGCGAGTTGCCGCCGCGTGGGGAGTTCCCCATAGACGAGCAGGTGCAGAACCTCCTCGAAGCAAACCGTCTCCGCCAGCTTGGCGATGTCGTACCCGCGGTAGCGCAGCCCCGCCTGTCCCACCGAGGAGATTCGCGTGGCGCCCGCGACCACGCCCCAGCCCTGGCTGTATCCCAGTTCAGCCATGACCTTCTGCCTGTTGTTCGCCGGCGCGCGGGCGCCGCGCGTCATTTTGTCGGATCGTATCCCAGCAGATCATAGAGCGCGGCGCGCGTCTGCATGCGCGGCACGAGATTTTTCTGCGTGCCCGCGTCTTTCAGCTCCGTCAGGCCGTCCTCGACCGTCTTCATGACGAGACGCTGAAGCGTGACCGGGTAGATGATCATGCGGTAGCCCATCTGCGCGAACGCGTCCGCCGTCAGGTACGGCGTCTTGCCGAATTCGGTCATGTTGGCGAGCAGCAGGCCCCCGACCTCGCGGGCGAACCGGGCGAACTCGTCCGCGTCGGCCAGCGCCTCCGGGAAAATGCCGTCCGCGCCGGCGTCGAGGTAGCGGCGGGCGCGCGTGACCGCCGCATCGAAGCCGTCCACGCCGCGGGCGTCGGTGCGCGCGATGATGACGAAATCCGCGCTCGCCTTGGCGGCGGCTGCCGCCTCGATCTTGCGGCAGAATTCGTCCACCGGCACCAGCTTCTTGCCGTCGAGGTGCCCGCACCGCTTGGGAAACTCCTGATCCTCGAGATGGATGCCGCTGACCCCGACCGCCTCGAGCGTGCGCACGCAGTGCGCCGCGTTGTCCGCGCCGCCGTAGCCCGTGTCCGCGTCCATCAGGATCGGCAGGGCCGTGGACCGCGCGATCTTCTCGGCGTGGTCCCGCGCCTCCGTCAGCGTCATCAGGCCGATGTCCGGAACGCCGCCGACCGAGTTTGCCAGCACCGCCCCGGAGAGGTACAGCGCGTCGAAACCGGTGCGCTCGATCATCTTCGCCGACAGCGCGTTGAACGCCCCCGGCATCATCACCGGCCCCGCCGCGAGCAGTTCCCGCAGCCGCCGCGATCTTTGTGCAGTCGTGACATTCATCGTACGTCAGTTCTCCACCCGCGCCGCACACCGTTTGCGCGTCACGGTCTGCGCGCTCATTTCATCCGTGCCCGCGGCACTCGTTTGCCCTTTTCCCGCCGCGCACCGCAGCGACATGGCGCCGGGCTGCGGCGCTCAAAAGTGTACGTGATCGATGCGCTGTGAGTCCACTTGCGGGCCGTCTCTCGCTCCCCCCGCTGACGAGGGGCCAGGCGCCGTCAAGCCACCGGTTGATGAAGCGTGGTGTATCCGGTGTGCCTGCAACGCCACTGCGCAGGAGCATCTGATCGTGCCGATGGGGATTCACATCGCCTGTCGCGTCCAGGCGCACCCGCGCCTTCCTGACGCCGGCCGCTTCGGAGCGGCTGGGATTGTGTCCCCCTGATGTCTGGCTGGGGCGTCGCCGACGTGACGCGGCGCGCGGAGCGGCTGGGCTCGGTGTGGTCGCTACGCTGGTCCTAGTCTACCCCGCTGAGGCTGGTGGCCACCGGCGTGGGCGTCGCCGGGGCGGGTGCCCGGCATTCGCGTGCTCCGGCCAGCGTGGATCGAGGGCTTCAAGGGGCGTCCTGAGCACAACCCGGGGTGGGCCGTTGGTGTCGGTTTGTCCGGGGGGTGATCGGTTCCGCGTGGGGACCGTTGACAGGCCCGGGGGGTTGGGGCTTGACGCGGGTGGGGGGCTGACGTATCTCCCATGTTACCAGCGGATTAGGTGGCGGTTTGCGGGTGAACGAATCGGCACCTCACAGCCGATACGGGGCTGTGAAACGTTGTCTTTGATTTCCTTGCAGGGATGAGCCTTAGTAGTTACTGTGCCGCAATGTGAGAAGTTGTCACCAAGGTGCAGCCCGGGTTCCGGCGGCTGATTGGCGAGCTGCAACCCGACGCAAAGGCCTGCAGAGCAATCCCACCCGGTAGCGGTCCCTGCAACGGGGATCCCTACCCGACTGTCAGCGCTAGGAGAACATTCGTGCGAAGTAAAACCGCCAGGGCCAGGATGATGTGGACGGCGATCGCGTGCTTCGGTCTGCTCGCGTGCGCCGGCAGCTCGCTTGCCGACGAGGTTCAGGACCGCATCGATCGTGCGATTCTGCTCTTCGAGCAGGGCCAATACACGGCGGCGCAGGAGCTTCTGGTCAAGCTGGAACCGGACAACCTCAGCGACGATCAACGCGCCGTGCGCGACGAATACGTGGAGCGCACGCGGGTCGCGATCACGATGGTGGAAAAGGCGGAACTCGATTTCGAGCGTGCCGACAGCGCCCTCGAGCACGAGGACGTCGCCGCGGCCAAGGCGGCGCTCAAGGACGTGCTCGACAACGAGTACGCGACCGCGGCCCAGCGCTCCGACGCGCGGGCCCGGCTGAACGACCTCGACGTCGTCGCCGGCGGAGCGCAGAACAACCCGCCGAGCGAGCCCGCACCGATGGCGCCACCGCCGCCGCCGGCGACCGACAACGGCACGATGGCCCAGCCCGCCCCGACTGCGGGCCAGGAGGGGGCGAAGGCCACCGAGAACGGCCAGGCCGCTCAGCAGAATGGCCAAGCCACCCAGCCGAACGGCCAGGCGCCGGAGAACGGCGAGGTTTCGCGTCAGCAGGTCAACAACGAGCGGGCTCGCTCGCTGATCCAGGAAGGCTACCGGATGCTCGAATCGGGCCGCACGGCTGAGGCCGAGCGGCTCTTTCAGTCGGCACTCCAGGCGGTGCCGGGTCACCCCGAGGCGCTGGCTGGTCTGCACGAGGCTCAGCGGCACAGCGACGTGGAGGTGGGCAGCCAGTCGCTGATCGATCGCATGCAGCGTCGCCGGCAGATCGCGTGGGAGCGGACGGTCTTCCAGTACCGCGAGCTCGAGAAGGAAATCAAGAACGCCGTGCTCGACAAGCGGTTCGACCTCGCCAAGCAGGGTCTGCTGCGGGCCCGGCAGGTGCTCGAGGCCGGCAGCCAGTTCGCCGAGCCGCGGGTTCGCTACGAGAGCCTCATCAGCGAGTTGAACGCGCTCCAGCAGTACGTCGAGGAAGAGCAGCGCCGGGAGGAGGAGGCCAACGTCCGCGAGCAGCGCGAGCAGATCCTCCGGCAGGAGCGCGAGCGCCAGTTGCAGGTGGCGGAGACCCGCCGCCGGCAGGTCAACGCGCTGATGGACCAGGCGCTGCAGCTCAAGAAGGATCGCGATTTCAAGGGTGCCGTGGCGGTGCTCAACCAGGTGCTGGCGATCGACCCGCAGAACAACCGGGCGCAGTGGATGCGCGACGACCTGGAGGACGTGTACGAGCTGACGCGCGAGTACGCGGCGGTCAAGGAGAAGCGGCGGCAGCAGCAGGCAGTGCTGGTGGACGCCGAAGAGGCGAAGATTCCCTGGCACGAGCTGCTCAAGTATCCGGACAACTGGCTGGAGATCATTTCGAGCCCCGACCGCGTCGCGACCGGTCGCGAGCGGCTCTCGCCGGAGGACCGGCAACTGCAGGCGAAGCTGGACAAGAACATTCCCCTGGACATCGAGGATGTTGCGCTCGAGGAGGTCGTGGACGAGATGGCCCGCGACCAGGGCATCAACATCACGGTGATCTGGAACGACCTGGAGGCGGTGGGCATCGAGCGCGATCTGCCGGTGACGCTGCGGTTTGCCTCCGAGGTGAAGCTGAAGAAAGCGCTGAACGAGATTCTCGAGCAGGTTGGCGGCGGCGAGGTGAAGCTCGGTTACGTCGTCAACGACGGTGTGATCAAGATCGCGACGCAGGCGCTGCTGGACCAGGAGGTGTACCACGACGTTTATCCCATCGAGGATCTGCTGCTGAGCGTGCCGGACTTCACGGGCCCGGAGATTTCGATCTCCGATGAGGGCGGCCAGGGCGGCGGCGGTGGTGGTGGCGGCGGTGGTGGCTTCGGTGGCGGTGGTGGCGGCTTCGGCGGTGGCGGCGGCGGCATCGGCGGCGGTGGCGGCGGCTTCGGTGGCGGCGGCTTCGGCGGCGGCATCGGCGGCGGCGCCGGCACGGGCAACCCCTTCAGTGGCAGTGGCGGCCAGGGTGGCGACGAGGAGGCCGATCAGCAGGATCGCCAAGAGCGCGTCGACGAGTTGCTCGAGCTGATTCGCAACACGATCGCCCCGGATAGTTGGCGCGATTCGGGCGGGACAATCGCCAACATCGACGAGATCAACGGCCAGCTCGTGGTCACGCAGACCGCGCGGGCCCATTCGGAAATCCAGGACCTGCTCAGCAAGCTGCGCGAGCAGCGGGCGATCCAGATCGCGATCGAGGCGCGCTTCATCACGATCACGTCGAACTACCTCGAGGAGCTGGGCATCGACCTGGACGTGATTCTCAACCAGGGCAACGCGGGCTTCGACCGCGCCGGACGGCAGTACAACGGCGCCCAGGTGCTCATCCCGCGCAGCTTCAGCCGGTTGGGCTTTCTCCCTGGTGTGCCGGGTGTGGGTAACCCGCTGAACCCGGCCTCCGCGACCGTCGGATCCCAGCCCGGCCAGCCCTTCGGCGAAGTCGGCCTCATGCCGGTCGCCGGAAACGGACTGGTGCACGGGTCGCGCATGACCCCGATCCCGGTAATCTCGAACGTGATCGACCTCGTCCAGCCGACCAGCACCGTCGTGCCGAACTCGTTCGGTGGATCCACCATCCCGAGCATGCAGGTGTTCGGCAGCTTCCTCGACGGCATCCAGGTGGACTTCTTGCTGCGGGCGACGCAGGCCGATCGCCGCAGCAGCATCATGAACGCGCCGCGCCTCGTGCTCTTCAACGGCCAGCGGGCGTGGGTCGGCGTGCTGAATTCTGCGAGCTACGTCGCCGGCGTTTTCCCGGTGGTGGACGAGAACGCGGTCGCGCAGCAGCCGGCTGTGACCCAGTTGCAGACGGGTACCGTGCTCGACGTGCAGGCGGTGGTCTCGGCGGACAAGCGTTACGTGACGATGAACCTGCGGCCGGGCGTGCGTCAGCCGACGGGCCCGCTGGACGTCTTCCCGTTCAGCGGTGGTGCGTCGGGTGCAGCCGCGGCTGCCGATGCGTTCATCCAGTTGCCCAACACGCAGAGCCAGGTGATCCGCACGACGGTATCCGTGCCCGACGGCGGCACGCTGCTGATCGGCGGCATGAAGACCACGCAGGAGATCGAGACGGAGGCCGGCGTGCCGGTGCTCTCGAAGATTCCCGTGCTCAAGCGGCTGTACAGCGCCCGCAACCTCGTGAAGGACGAGCAGGTGCTGCTGATCCTGGTGAAGCCGACGATCATCATCCAGCGTGAGCAGGAAGAGGCGGCGTTCCCGACGTTCGGCCAGCGGTAAGGCGGCCGGCGGCAGGGCGAGCGGATGCGTGGTCCGGGTGGTCGAGTGGCGCGCGATGCCGCGCGGCGTTCGCGTCGCGACATTGCCGACGAAGCAAGCGGGTGCGGTGCCGCCGGCGCGGTCGGGCTGTGCCCGCAGATGACTCCTCAACAACGAAGGCGCTTATGAAATCCAGAATGGTTGGACTCGGAGCGGCGTTCGCGCTGCTCGCGGCCATCGTGGCCGGTGGATGTGCTCAGGAACAGAAGGCGGAGGGGACGCACGCGCAGCAGCCGTCGAAACAGGCCCCAGCCGCAACACCCAAGCCCAAGGCTACGCCACAGCCCACGACAGAGCCGCAGCCCACGGCGACGCCGAGACCCCAAGCAACGCCTCAGCCAACCGCCACTCCGGCGCCTACGCCGGCGCCCACGCCGGCGCCGCAGGCGGACGCTTCGGGCGAAAAGCCCAAACGCGTCGAATACGCCCCGCACATCACCATCGACTGGTCGGTGCCGCAGGTCGAGGTGGACGCCAAGGTCGTCTTCCGCGAGGGGCCGCTGGAACTGCTGCTCTGCGCGGTCGGCACCAAGGAGCATGAGAGCATCCTGGCCACCGAGGCCTCCCCGGAGAAGCTCTACGAGGCGCTCGGCCTGATCGGGCTCCAGCCAGGCCATCCACCGGCCTACGATCCCCAGACGCAGCAGGCTCAGGCTGCGACCGGCGGTCGCGTCGCGATCGACATCGTGACGCCGGTGGGCGAGGGCAAGCGGACGGATGCCGCCCACGAGTGGATGATGCTGGCGGACGCGCACACGACGATGCCGGTGCCGCGCTGGGTTTTCTGCGGGTCGCGGAAGGACGCCAACGGCCGCCTCGCCGCCGCGAGCGACGGCACGATCGTATGCGTCGTCGATTTCGACAGCGCCCTGATCGGGATCGGCGAGACGCACACCGCCAGCAACGACGCCTTGTGGCTGGAGGCGGACCCGTCGGTGATTCCCGAACTGGGTACCGAATGCACGGTGGTCCTGCGGCCGCTCGACGAGTCGCCGCTCGAGATCACGCTCACGCCGGAGAACTTCTTCCGCATGGGGGATCGCGTGCTGGACGCGCTCGAACTTGACGCGCTGATTCGCGACCGCATTCGCCACAACCCGGACCAGAAGGTCGTGCTGACGGAGGCGAGCGGCGAGCCCAACCCGTTCGCGCGGCTCGCGGCGCACGCGATCGTCGGCTCGGGCATCAAACGCGAGAACCTCGAATTGCACCTGCTGCCGCGCCCGGAGGCGACGCCCACGCCGATGCCGGTGGAGGACGCGAGTCCCGCGCCCGACGACGGGGCGGCGCAGCCCGAGTAACGCCCACTGCCGTCCGGCGGGGCGAAATACCAAGTCGCATATCCGGGTCACCTGCTCAGACGTTGTCGAGCAGGTGGCCCATTTTCTTTTTCTTGGTGCGCAGGTACGCCGTGTTGTGCTCGTTCGGGGGAATCTCGATGGGGAGCTGCTCGGCGACCGTGATGCCGTAGACTTCGAGTCGGCTCACCTTCTTCGGGTTGTTGGTGAGGATGCGCAGCTTGTGCAGGCCCAGGTCGTGGCAGATCTGGGCGCCCACGCCGTAGTCGCGGCGGTCGACCGGCAGCCCGAGCCGCACGTTGGCCTCGACCGTGTCCAGGCCGTCGTCCTGCAGGCGGTAGGCGCGCAGCTTGTTGTGCAGGCCGATCGCGCGCCCCTCCTGGCGGAGGTAGATCAGCGCGCCCTTGCCTTCGCGCTGGATGAGCTGCATCGCCGTGCGAAGCTGGTTGCCGCAGTCGCAGCGGGCGCTGGCAAAGACGTGTCCGGTGAGGCACTCGGACTCGACGCGCACCAGTACGGCGTCGTCGTGCTGGACCGGCTCGCCCTGCTCGTTCAGTTCACCGACACCGCCGCAGCAGAGGGCGAGGTGCGGCTCGGGATCGACCGGTGAGATGTACTCGATCAGCTTGAACTCGCCGAACTCGGTGGGCAGGCGGATCGTCTCGCCGCGGCGCACGAAGCGTTCGTGCTTCTGGCGGTACTCGATGATCTGTGCGACGGAGTAGATGCGCAGCCCGTGGGTCTTCGCGAATTCGGTAAGCTGGGGCAGACGGGCCATGGTCCCGTCGTCGTTCATGATCTCGATCAGCACGGCTGAGGGCTTGAGGCCGGCGAGCCGGCACAGGTCCACGGAGCCTTCGGTCTGCCCGGCGCGGACCAGCACGCCGCCGTCCATCGCCATCAGGGGGTTGATGTGGCCCGGCCGGACGAGGTCGCCCGGCTTGCAGTCGGCGGCTGACGCCACCTCGATCGTCTTGCAGCGGTCGGCAGCCGACACGCCGGTGGTGACGCCAAAGCGGGGGTGGGCATCGACCGTGACGGTGAACGCCGTACGGAACAGCGACGTGTTGCTCGCCGCCTGCAGGCTGAGGTTGAGCTGCTCGCAGCGCTCCTGGGTCATGGGCAGGCAGAGCACGCCACGGGCGTGGCGAAGCATGAAGTTGATCGTGTCGGGGGTGATCTTCTGGGCTGCGACAACGAGGTCGCCCTCGTTTTCGCGATCCTCATCGTCCACCAGGATGATCATGCGTCCCTCGCGCAGGTCCTCAAAGGCCTGCTCGATGGGATGAAGGGCGTCGCCGTGGGTCATGGGTGTGTCTCCCGGGCCGGTGATGCATGACAACCAGCGCTACCCCATGATAGTGGATTCAGCGGTCAAAGTCGTGGATTGCGGTCGTGGCGGGCTGGTGAGCGTCAGTCCGCCTCGCCCAGCCGCGCGGATGTGGCGTCGTCCAGCGGCACCTGGGCTGGGGTGAGATGCAGGTTCTGCAGCAGCGCCCGAGCGTCATCGACGCGTCCGACCGCGACGAGGTCGGTGACCAGGCGACCGGCGAAAAACGGCAACATGGGGTCACGAAGTTGGCGGATGACCGGTTCCGCGAGGGCAATGGCCTCTTCGTGCCTGCCGGCGTGGCTGAGCGCGCACGCCTCCAACACGTCGAGCAGGGGAGTGGCCTGCCCAGCCAACCTGCGGGCTACGCGGCTCGTCTGCAGCAGCTCATCGACTTGGGCATCCGCATCGGCTCGCGGGGAGGACAGATCGAGCGCCGCCAGCTCCAGGCATCCGTACCGGGCCCGCAGGAAGGTGAAAGGGGCGGCTGAGCGGCGTGCAAAGTCAAGGTGGGCGGCGGCTTCGTCGGCGCGTCGGGCAAGCAGTTCGGCTTCACCCACGGCGCCGGTAATGGGCACGCCGCTATGGGTGTCCTGGAGGCGGCGGATGGTCGCGCGCGTAAGCGGCGACATGGTATTCTCAAGCCGGCGGCGCTCCGCCTCGAAGCGGGTGAGTGCGTCGGGGTTGCTGCGTTTGAAGAACGAGCGTTCGAAGAGGTCGGTGACGCGGTAGATGACGCGGTAGGCGTCGAGCGGGTTGGCGCCCTGCCGGGCGAGGTAGGCTGCGTCATCGGGCAGAGCCGCCCAGGCTGCGGGATCCACGTGGAGCTTGCCGGGCAGCTTGGCCATGGCGCGGCCCAGGGCTCGCGCGATGAGCAGTTGGCCGGCGAGGGCGGGGTGCACGTGATCATCCATGAGTTCCCAACCGATCGTGCCATCCGGGCTGGCCTGCTGGAATTCGCGTTCGAGATCGCAGAGCACGGCGTTCTGCTGCGCGGCTGACCGGATGGCTTCGTTGGACGTCGACGGGGCACGCCAGGGCATGGTGTCGAGGTCGCGGGCGCGGCGATAGGCCGTGGTTGCCTCGGCCGCGTGGCCGAGGCGTTCGAGGCACTGCGCGCGCAGGTAGTGCAGGGTCGCGTGCTGGTTGTAGATTTGGGCTGCGGCATTGAGATCAGCCAGGGCCTTTTCAGGCTGGAGAGTGACGTTGCTGCGCCCGCGGGCCAGGAGGTCGTCGAACTGCGTGCGCTCAGCTTCGTTGAGGGGCGGGGGCGTATCCTCCCCGATCGGCGCGAGATTGCGTTCGCTGCCCGGGCAGGTACAGACGATGACGGGGACGTCGTGGGCGCGGCAGCGATCGAGAATCCAGGTGATGTCGTCTTTGAGATTGCGGGCTGCCGCTGCACGGCGCGGATCGTCGCTGGGGATCTGGGCGTCGTCGAGGACGACATCCATGAGGTTTTCGCCCGCCTGTTCCGAGCGGGGCGGTGGTGGTTTCTGCAGCGCCTGTGCGATGGCGGAACCGCGCAGGGCGTGCATCAGGCGCATCATGGCGGCTGACCGGCCCCAGCGGAATGTCGAGGCCACTCCGCCGGCGCCGTAGAACTCGTTGTTGCCGGTATAGACGATGAGAAGGTCGGGCGCGTAGGGCAGGGCGGCTGCGGCGATGCGTGTGACCGGGAAGCTGGCGACGGCGGTGGTGCCCAGGTTGATCACTTCGACGTTCCGCTGCGGCCAGGCGTCGCGGAGCATGCGTTCGAGGAACGTCGAGAACTTGAGGGGGCGCGGTTGTGGATATCCCTGCGCCGCCGAACCGCCCACGACGATGATGCGCACGGTGTCCGGCGGTTTGGGCATGGTGAACACCTGCTGATCCATGCTGCCGCCGCGGCCGCCACCGAAGAAGGGCTGGATTCCAGCGGGAATTGTCGCGATGTAATCCCAATTCCCGACGACGCCAACGTCGGCCAGGATGGGCGGGTACCCGCCGTAGCCGGCGAGGCGCAGGGCGCCCTCCGTCATGCCCAGCAGCAGCAGGGGGAGTGCGAGGGCGATCAGGCGAAACGCCCAGCGGCGCCGCGCAGAAACCGGTGCAGCGCTGGAAGCGTCGGTGGTATCGGGCGTGGACGTCGGCGGCGGGTCGGTTGTACTCATGAATCAGACATTCTGGATGTTCAGGCGGCTGAAATTCCGGCTGGGCAGCGTACGGCCGAGGGCGTCCGCCAGCAACCGGGCCGCGTGAACCACCTTGCGAATATCGACGCCGGTGCGGATATCCATCCGGTCGAGCATGTACACCAGGTCCTCGGTGGCGATGTTGCCCGCTGCCCCGGGTGCGAACGGGCATCCGCCGATGCCGCCCGCGGACGCGTCGAACGTGCGCACGCCAAGTTCCAGTCCGGCGAGGACGTTGGCCATCCCCGTACCGTAGGTATCGTGAAAGTGCAGGGCGATCTTTTCGGCGGACACGGCGCCGACGCAGCATCCGACCGTCTCATAAACCTCGCGCGGAGCGGCTGACCCCGTCGTGTCGCTGATGACCACCTCGTCGGCGCCGAGTTCCAGAAGTCGCTCGGTCAGCTCGACCACACGCTGCTTGGGCACCGCGCCCTCGTACGGGCATTCGAAGCACGTGGACAGGTAGGCCCGCACGCTCAGGCCCGCGGTCAGCGCCGCCCCGACCACCTCGCCGTACACGTCCAGCGAACGGGCGATGCTCATGCGGATGTTCTTCTCGCAGAACGTGTTCGAGGCCGCCGTGAAGATCGCGATGCGTTTCAAGCCGGCCTCCAGGGCGTGCTCGAGCCCGCGGTAGTTGGGCACCAGCGCCAGGTAGCGCACGCCGGGCGCCGCCGGTAGCCGCGCCGCCACCTCCAGCGTGTCGGCCATCTGCGGGACCGCCTTCGGGGAGACGAACGCGCCGATTTCAATGTCGCCCAGGCCGGACTCGATCAGACGCCCGATGTAGGCGAGCTTCTGCTCGGTCGTGATGTGCTTGGCCTCGCCCTGCAGGCCGTCACGCGGCCCGACCTCGACGATGCGCACGCGATCAGGAAGCGCTTCCAGCATCACCCTCTCCTTCCAGTTCGAGCAGCACGGCGCCCATGTCCACCAGGTCGCCCACCGCACAGCACACCGCGCCGACCCGGCCCCCCGCCGGCGCCGACAGCGTCATCTCCATCTTCATCGATTCGAGAATCACCAGGGGATCGTGCGCGGCGAACGCGTCGCCCGCCGACACGCGGATGGCCCGCACCGTCCCCGGCATCGGGGCCGTCAGATCCGCCAGCACGCCGGAAGCCACAGCCGGACGCGCCCGCCGAGTCGCATCGGCGATCTCGAAGGCATAGGTGCGCCCGCCGATCCACAGGTGCAGACGGTTCTCGCGCCGTGCGGCGTAGTAGGGAAATACTTCATCGTCCCGCCGCAGCACGCTGCAGCCACCCCCCGACCGCTGGATGCGCACGTTGAACGTGCGCTCCCCGATGGTAACCGCGTACGCCTCGTCGCCGTCACGCCCGCGCGCGGCGCACGCGACGTTCGCCGGCTCGGCGAGATCGGGATGAATCAGGGTGACGCGTTTCATCGGTTCTGCCCGGTGTCCGCGACGCGCCATCCGCCCGCGTCGCTCCATGGTGTTGCCCGCTCAATGGCCCCGCGGCCCGCCGGTTGGGCGGGACGCTCCTGGCTCGCCAGCGCGGCAGCCGCCAGCGCGATATCCGGCGGCGGAGAGGCGGTCCGCACCTCGTGCCGCTGCAGAAAGTGCGTGTCCGTATTCCCGGCTGCAAACTCCGCGTGCGCCAGAACATCGTGCAGGAAGTCGATGTTGTGGGTCACGCCGACGATCACGTACCGCCGCAGCGCAGCCTTCATCCGCGCGAGCGCCTCGACGCGGTCGCGGCCCCAGACGCTCAACTTCGCGAGCAGAGGATCGTAGTGCACGTGAACCACGGAGCCAGCCGCGACGCCGCTGTCCACCCGGATTCCCGGACCCTCCGGCGGCACGTAGTGCACGATCGTGCCCGTCTGCGGCAGAAAACCCTGCCGCGCGTCCTCGGCGTACACCCGGCACTCGATGGCATGACCCGCCGGTACGCAGTCCGCCTGCGCGAAAGGCAGCGGCGCACCGGCGGCCACCGCAAGCTGCGCCGCAACCAGGTCGCGCCGCTGCACCCACTCCGTGATCGGATGCTCCACCTGCAGCCGCGTGTTCACCTCGAGAAAGTAGAACGACCCGTCCGGCGCCAGGATGAACTCCACCGTGCCGGCATTGGTGTAACCCAACTCCGTGCCGAGCCGCACCGCCGCCTCGGCCATCGCCGCCCGCAGCTCCGGCGTCAGCGCCGGCGATGGCGTTTCCTCGATGATCTTCTGGTGCCGCCGCTGGATGGAACACTCGCGCTCGCCCAGGTGCACGACGCGGCCGTGGGCGTCGCCCAGGATCTGGATCTCCACGTGCCGCGGCCGGTCGATGTACTTCTCGACAAAGATCCGCGCGTCGCCGAACGCCGCAGAGGCCTCGCGGGCAGCCGCGGCCTGCGCCTCCGCGATCTCCCTCTTCGACCGCACCACCCGCATGCCCTTGCCGCCGCCGCCCGCCGCCGCCTTCAACAGCACCGGGTAGCCGATCTGCTGCGCCTCCTGCTCGAGTCGCTGCGGCGTCACCTCGTCCGCCGCGCCCGACCACCCGGGCACCACCGGCACGCCGGCAACCTCCGCCGTCCGTCGGGCCACGATCTTGTCGCCCATCGCCCGGATCACCGCCGGTGTCGGCCCGATGAACGTGATCCCTGCGTCCGCACACGCTTGGGCGAACTCCGCGTTCTCCGACAGGAAGCCGTAACCGGGGTGAATCGCATCAACGCCGTGGGCCTTGGCGAGTTCGACGATCCGCGCGCCCGCCAGGTAGGTCTCGCCAGCCGTTACGCCGGGCAGGGCGTAGGCCTCGTCCGCCGAGCGCACGTGGACCGCGTCCGCGTCGGCGTCGGAGTGGACCACGGCTGCTACGATGCCCAGCTCCTGGAGCGTGCGCGCGATGCGGACGGCGATTTCGCCCCGGTTGGCGATGAGAACCTTGCGAAAGCTCATGGGTCGCGGAATCTTACGCGTAGAATGGGGCTGGGACAATCGCCGGCCCCGGGAGGCTGCCGAGTGCGATGAATGGAGATGCCGACGCCACGCCGGCTGTTGCTGCGAGCGGCGAAGCGGAGCTGCTGACCGCGTGCCCGCTGTGCGGCTATGTGCTGACCGGTCTGCCGGTGGAGCACAACTGCCCGGAGTGCGGCTTCGCGGTCGATCGGCGTTGGGAGGTTCACGGGGGGCTGCTCGGCGCGCGGGTGTCGCGGAAACGCTGGCACATCGGCAAGCTGGGTTTCGTGCTGTTCTCCGTCTACGTGGCCATCTGGGTGATCGTGATCCTGCTGGTGCCGCTGCCGCGCTTCGATCGGCGGATGCTGATGGTCATCATGACGGCTGCTCTGCTGCTCGCGGGGTGGGTGGCCTTGTACCGTCCGCGCCAGTTCATCGCGCTCGGTCCCGCCGGTCTCGTCATCGTGCGCAGCCGCAAGCGCGTGCGGCGATTCGCCTGGCGGGAGGTGGGCCACGCCCAGTACGACCTGCTGCGCAAGAGCATCGCGTTCAAGTCCGGCGACGAGGTCGTGCGCATCAAGGTCTTCAACGCCTTCGGCAGCGACATCAGCGCGGTCGACACCTGCGTCCGCGCCATCAACCAGAAGGTGAGAGTACTCGATTCACGGTGAGGCGTTCGCTGCGCCTGCGGAACGCAAATTACTCCGCCCACTTCGGCTTGCGTTTTTCCAGGAACGCCTTGAGGCCTTCCTGGCCCTCCTTGCCGGTGCGCAGTTCGGCAATGCGCTGGACGCAGCCCGCAACGGCGTCGTCAAAAGACTGGTGCGCGACCTCGTGCAGGATGCGCTTGCACGCGGAGACCGCGTTGGGGCCCGTTTTGCGCACCGCTTCCGCGATCTCGCGGATCCACGCGTCGAGTTCCTCCGGCTGATCCACGACCTCGTGGATCAGTCCCATCCGCAGGGCGGTGGCCGCTTCAAACGCCTCGGCGGTGAGCGCCCAGCGGCGCAGCGGTCCAGCGCCGATGCGCTCCGCGAGGAACGGGGCAATGACCGCCGGGGCGATGCCCAGTTTGACCTCGCTCAGGCAGAACGTGACCTTCTTGAGCGCGACGGCCATGTCGCAGGCTGCCACGAGCCCGACGCCGCCGCCGTACACCGGGCCGTGCACGCGTGCGATCGTCGGCTTGGGACAATCGCGAATCACGCGCAGCATGTCCGCCAGGGCCTGGGCGTCCGCGACGTTCTCAGCCTGGGTGTAGTTCACCATCCGCTGCATCCACGCCAGGTCGGCGCCGGCGCAGAACGAGCGTCCCTCGCCCGCGAGCACCACGACGCGCACGTTCGCATCCGCCTGCACCGTTCGTACTTCCGCCGCGAGTTCCGCGATCATTGCGTCGTTGAACGCGTTGTGCAGGTCCGGCCGGTTGAGGCTGACCGTGGCGATTCCCTTGTAGATGGCGTGATGAACGAATTCGGGCATTGAGGATCACCTCCCGGGTGAGACGACTCGTCAAGCCATCGTGCGGCTTTCCGCTCCCTTATGGTCGCGGCTCTGTTCTCTGCCACACCCGCGCATTGTACTCCTTCGTGCCGCCGCGCGGCACGGTGAGCACCTGCCAAGTGTCGCCCGCCAGCACGCGGGCGATCAGGACGATCTGGCCCACGTGGTAGCCGTAGTGGTCGAGCTGGCGGTGGATAGCCTCCACGACCGAGTGCGGCTTGCCGCGAATCATGACCGGCTTCAGCAAGTCGTCCGGCGCGAGCGCGTCGAGCGCCGCGAACAGGCACGACCAGCCCCCCTCCCAGTACGCCAGCAGGTCGGCGTGCGACGCGAAATCATCGACGAACTCCCGGTCGCGGTCGCGCCATGCCTTCTCGCCGTCCGAGGCCAGCAAGTCGGTCCAACGCGAACGCATGTTGCCCGCGAGGTGTTTCATGATCACCGCAATGCTGTTGGTCTCCGCCGAAAGCGCGACCGCCAGCCGGTCAGCCGGCAGTTGCCCGAAGGCCCGCTCCGCGAGTTCCTTCTGCGCGGCGAACTTCGCCCGCACACTGCGCATGAACGCACTACCCAGATCCATGACGGCATCCCCGGTCAGCCCCGCGTCGTTGCGGCATCGCGTGAACACTAATCGCCCGCCCCGCATCCGGGCAAGATCCTCACTCCCGGTGGAACGCCCAAATCGGCACACGTCACGCTGGCCACGCTGTCTCCGCTGCTTTTTTCCGCCGGCAGGGGGTGCAACCGCCGGCGGTGGCCAGTACACTCCGGCCCGAGCGAGCTCCCGGGATTCCACGCATCCCGGCGCGACCGCAGGCCCATCCGAACCACGGAAAGAACGAGCATGACCGCAAACAGCCCGTCCGAGCACCCGTCGCACGATCATCCGGACAGCCCGCGGCTGAGCTGGCGCTTCCCGCGGACGTTCTGGTTCGCCAACGGGGCGGAGCTCTTCGAGCGGGCGGCCTACTACGGCATGTTCATCGAGATTTCGCTGTTTCTCACCAGCGAGATCGGATTCGGGGACGTGGCGGCGGGCTGGATCGCCGGCGCGTTCGGTTCGGTGATCTACCTGCTGCCGATGTTCCTCGGCGCGATGGCGGATGCGATCGGATTCCGCCGGTCGCTGATGCTGGCGTTCGGGACGCTGACGGCCGGGTACGCGGTGCTCGGGACGGCGGGGACGCTGGTGGCCGGGACGTTGGTGTGCAAGCTGACCGCGATCGTCGCGCTGCTGCTGATCATGTTCGGCGGAGCGATTGTCAAGCCGGTGATTTCCGCGACGGTCGCGAAGTGTTCGGACTCGGCGCACCGCGCCCGCGCGTTCTCGATCTTCTACGCGGTGGTCAATATCGGCGCGTTCACCGGCAAGAGCGTCGCGGCCCCGGTGCGGGAGTTCCTGGGCCTGGAGTACATCGGTTTCTACGCAGCCGTGATGGCCCTCGGCGCGTTCGTGCTTGTTACGCTCTTCTACGTGGAGGTGAAGTCGGAGGGCATCGGCCGGCCGGCGCGCGAGGTGATCGCCGGGCTGCTCAAGGTATTCACGCACGTGCGGTTCCTGGCGCTGATCCTCATCGTGGCGGGTTTCTGGGCGATCCAGGGGCAGCTCTACGCGACGATGCCGAAGTACATGATCCGGCTGCTGGGCGAGGGGTCGAAGCCGGAGTGGTTCGCGAACATCAACCCGGCGGTGGTCGTGCTGCTGGTCGTGCCGATCACGCACCTGGTGCGGCAGTTCCGGGCGGAGAACTCGATCGCGATTGGGTTATTTATCATACCGCTTTCGGCGCTGTCGATCGCGCTGACGCCGACGGTGGCCGCGGGGATCGGCGACACCGTCAACCTAACGAGCACGTTTCAGCTTCCGACGCTGGCGCTGATGGTGGCGATCGGCATTGCCCTGCAGGGCCTCGCCGAGTGTTTTCTGTCGCCGAAATTCCTGGAGTACGCGTCCAACCAGGCCCCGAAGGGCGAGGAGGGGCTGTACCTCGGCTACCAGCACCTCACCACGTTTTTCGCGTGGCTCTTCGGTTTCGCCCTCTCCGGCTATCTGCTGGATGAGTATTGCCCCGACCCGGGCACGCTCTCCGCGGCGTCGAAGGTGCAGTACGAAGCCGCGATGCAGGGCACCGCAGCGCTCCCGGCTGAGTACGCGCACGCCAACCAGCTCTGGTACTACTTCGCGGTGATCGGTGCCACCGCGTTCTGCGCCATCATCGTGTTCAAGTACGTGACGCGTGCGATCGACCGGCAGCGCGCGCTGCGTGCACGGTGACGCCCGCAGGTGGCTGGGCCTACGTCGAGTTGAACCTTGATGATGTGACCCAAGCGTACCGTCCGTTGCATCTGCTCAGGGGCCTGCCGCGCACTTCACCAGGGCAGTGCATCGATCAATCGGGGATTGATCCAGCGGCAATATTCCTCCGAACTGGCCAGGCACCAATCTGCGGGGGTTCCGCGTTTTCGACAGGTGCCCGCGTCGTAGTAGCCCTGCGTCATTTCTTCCGGGGTGATGTTGCCACAAATGTCCGTAGGCCTGGTGTCGGACGCGGCCAGGATCCGCCAGGCATCCTCCCCGCGCAAGCACACAACGGTGCACACCGGCGACTGCACCGTTAGCTTCGTCTTGGGAACGGTTGCAAAGGAGCTGTCTGCCGGGCAGGCGACTGGATTGCCGTGGGCGGTGAACTGCTCGATCCGACCGGAGCAATGGGGGCAACGAAACGGCGGGCAGTTCCACTTCAGCACCCAACCGTCCTTTTCGACCGTCTCGTGATAGCGATGGACGCAGCCCAGGTAGAACAGTATCGGGAACGCGACGATGGCGGCCACGATGAATCTGCGGCGTCTTCGGCTCATGGTGGTTCTCACCGCAAGCTTGGCGAAATCGCGCTCGCGTCAGCCGTTAAGCGTTTCGAGCGCGAGCATGAGGGCCTGGGTGCCCTTGCGCCCGTGGCCCTGGGCCTTGAGCGCGACGTAGAGCTGGTGGACCAGCGCGAGGCCGGGCAGTGCGAGGTTCATGCGCTCGGCCTCCCTCAGGGCGATGCCCATGTCCTTGATGAAATGCTCGACGAAGAACCCGGGCGCGAAATCCCGCTTGAGAATTCGCGGCGCGTAGTTGTCCAGCGACCAGCAACCCGCCGCTCCCCCGCGGATGCTGGCGAGCATCGTCTCGAGGTCCAGGCCGGCGCGGTGGCCGTAGATGAGCGCCTCGCACATGCCCACCATGGTGCCTGCGATCACGATCTGGTTGCACATCTTGGTGTGCTGGCCGGTGCCCGGGCCGCCCTGGCGGACGATGGATTTCCCCAGGCGCTGCAGGAGCGGCAAGGCCGCGTCGACCGCGGCTGCCTCGCCGCCGAGCATGATCGAGAGCGTTGCGTTGCGCGCCCCGACGTCGCCGCCGGAGACCGGCGCGTCGATGGCGAACGCGCCGCGGGCGGCGGCCTGCTCGGCGATCTCGACGGCGAGGCTCGGCTCGGTCGTCGTGAAGTCGATGAGCAGGGCGCCGGGCTGAGCCGCGGCGAGCACGCCGTCGTCGCCGAAATACACCTGGCGCACGTCCGGGGGGAATCCCACCATGGTGCAGACGACGGGGCAGCGTTCGGCGACGGTCCGCGGGCTGTCCGCCCACTCGGCGCCGGCGTCGAGGAGGCTGGCGGCCTTCGATTTCGTGC
This sequence comes from Phycisphaerales bacterium, assembly GCA_020639115.1. Lineage (GTDB taxonomy): Bacteria > Planctomycetota > Phycisphaerae > UBA1845 > UBA1845 > JACKHG01. The sequence continues at coordinate 16,006 of JACKHG010000014.1, read as the reverse complement.
GGGTGAACACGGTGACGGGATGGCCGGCTGACCGGAGGTGGCTGCACATGCTGGCGCCCATGACGCCGGTGCCGATCCAGCCGATCGGCGTTTCGGGATCGAGCTTGGGGAGCTTGTCGGTTGGTTGGGTGGTCATGGCGTGCAGCAGATGGCAAGGGGCCGGCGATGTCAAGGCGACGCGGCTGGCGTGACGTCGTCGCCAGCAGGAACCGCCTGCGTGCGTAACACGGCGACGGCCTCGTGGAGCAGCGCCTGCGCGTCCGGGTTGAGCAGGCAGCGCGGGTCGAGCATGCGCATGCGCAGCCGCTCGAGGGTGACGAGTGCGTCCGCCTTGGTGCCGGAGCGGTGCTGAGCCATCGCCAGGAACGCGAGTTCAGCCGGGTGGGGCGTCTCATCGGACTGGCGGCGCAGCGCGAGCGACCGCTGGAGCGCCGCGATCGCCTCGGCGAATCGGGCGTTGCGATAGAGGGCGGCGCCGTGGGTGGTATGGAAGTCGGCCACGATGGGCTGGCAGTCGGCGGCCACGGCGGCGCGTTTGAGGGCCAGGGCGTAGTCGGCAGCCGGTGCGTTGGGGCGTTTGACCACTTCCCACGCGCGGGCGTTGAGCACGTAGGGGTCTTCGTGGCGATGATCGACGAGCCGAAGGGCGGCGGATTGAACCTCGGGGGTGAGGTCGGTGCGCTGGGCGATCCAGTCGCGCAATTCGGCCCCTGAGGGGTGTTCGTCCTGGTGTTGAAATACCAGCATCTGGGCCTCGAGGACGGGGCCGCGGGGCGCGAAGCCGCCGGGCGGCGGGCCGGTCTCCCAGATGCGCACGGTCCAGTCGGCGGACGCGGAGGCGATGCGCTTCCCGTCCGGGCTGAAGCGGACGTCGAGCACACCGACGTCGTGTCCGCGCAGGGTGAGCACTTCCTGGCCGGTGGCGGTGTCCCAGACCTTGAGCGTGCGGTCGTCGCCGCCGGTGACGAGGCGCGTGCCGTCCGGGGAGAAGTCCGCGCAGGTGACGCCGCTTTCGTGGCCGGTGAGCACGTGGATGAGTCCGCCGGTGCTAACGTCCCAGATCTTGACCGAGCGATCCTCGCTGCAGGAGGCCAGTTGCGTCGCGTCGCGATTGAAGCGGATCGCGCGGATGGGGTAGGGATGGGCGCGGACCGTCCAGAGAACGGTCTGGGTGGTTGCGTCGAACATGGTGAGCACGTGCTCCGCGGAGGCCGAGGCGATGCGCGTGCCGTCGGCGCTGATTACGACGAGCACCGGCCGGTTGGAAATGCCCTCATGGAAGCGGGTGATGGTTCCGTCATGCAGGTTGCGCAGGCAGGCCACGAGGTCCTGGTCGAGGTAGGCCAGCCACAAGCCATTCGGGCTGAGGGCGGGGCGGAAGCAGGTGAGCCCGAGATCCGTGGGCATGCAGCGGATGAAGTTGCGCTGCCAGCGCTCGGCGCCCGTTTTCGCATCGATTTGGATGACCGTCCCGCCCGTATCGAGCGAGTACACGGAATCGCCCGAGAGATCGAAGGCAACGGTTTCGAGCGGCGCGGCGTGCCGCGGCATGTGGATGAGTTCCTCGCCGGTGGCGGTGTCCCACACGTGGATGCAGCGATCCGTGCCGCCCGAGGCGATGCGGCTGCCGTCGGGGCTCCAGGAGAGCGTGTGGACCTCCTGGGAATGTCCCGTGAGCGTGAGCATATCGCCGCCGAGGTCGGCGTCCCACACCTTCGCGGTCCAGTCCATGCCGCCGGATACGAGCCAGTGGCCGTCGGGGCTGTAATGCACCGCCCAGACGACGTTGCCGTGGCCGGGCAGGGTAACGAGCAGGCGGCCCGTCTGCGTGTCCCAGATCTTGATAGTCTTATCCCAACTGGCGGAGACGAAGTTCCGGCCGTCGGGGCGGAAGTCGATCGAGAGAATGCCGGCGCGATGGCCGCGGATGGTCTGGAGGATCTCGCCGGTGTCGGCGTCGCGCAGCAGGATGACCTTGTCGTCGTCGCCGCTGACGACGTAGCGGCCGTCGGGGCTCACCGCGACGCAGTTCACCCGCCAGGTGTGTCCCCGCCAGGTGGCGAGCGTGGCGCCGGTCGCCGCGTTGCAGACGCGCAGGTTACCGTCGGCGCTGGCGGTGATGATACGCTCGCCGTCCGGCGTGACCGCGAGGCCCATGACCCGCTCCGCGTGCGGATGAACGCGGAAGAGCAGATTGCCGGTCGCGGCATCCCAGGCGCAGACGGAGCCGGTCTGGCCGCCGGAGTAGAGGGTCTGTCCGTCGGGGGAAAACGCCAGCGACCAGACCTCGCCCATGTCCGGAGTGAGGCGGCGGAGACGCTTGCCCTCGGGCAGTTGCCAGATCTGGATCGTACCGTCGTAGCTGCCCGAGGCGAACAGCGTTCCGTGGGGCTGGCACGCCAGGCAGTGCACGCTGTGCTGATGGGCGGTGCGGTCGAAGCGGACGGCGCCGGTGCGGGAGTCCCAGCCGATGATGCGGCGGTCGTAGCCGCCGGTGATGATGGTCGCGCCATCGGGGCTGACCGCGACGCAGCGCACGTCGCGTCCGTGCCGGCGCAGGGTGAGGCGGCTGCGATCCGAAAGCCAGTTGAGATATTCCCATTCCCAACCGCGGCGCTGCGGCTGGGTGGCGTCGAGCAGTTCGCGCATGCGCACCACGCTGTCGTTCTGGTAAGCGTTTTGGGCGAGGGCGATCTGCTGGCTGTAGAGCGTGCGGCGCAGTGCCTCGGCCTGGGCGTCGGCGCGGGTGGTCGCGGTGCGGGCGGTCTGCAGTGCGGTTTCGGCTTCGCGGCGGGCGCTCTGAGCGGCGTCGGCTTCCGCGCGGGCACGGCCTTCGGCGGTGGTGGCACGCAGGTAGCCGACGCCGATGCCGGCGACCGCTCCGATCAGGCCCAGCGTGGCGATGATGCCTGCGAGCACACCGGCGCGGTGGCGGCGCACAAGTTTCCAGGCGCGATAGGAAATGCTCGGCGGCTGGGCGCGGATCGGCTCGTTGGCGAGGTACCGGCCCACGTCGTCGGCGAGGGCGGCGGCTGATTCGTAGCGGAGGTCGCGATCCTTGGCCATGGCCTTGGCGGTGATGGCGTCGAGGTCGCCGCGGAGCGTGCGGGCGAGCGCAGTGCGTTCGAGTCCGCAGGCCCGTGCGGCGTCGACGGCCTCGTCGTCGGTGGCGACGCGTACGCTCGGGCGGACGGGTTCCTGCTCGCGGATGATGCAGGCCATGCCCGCGAGGCCCGCGGTGCGCAGCGTGTCGGAGTCGAAGGGCAGGGCTCCGCAGAGCAGGCGGTAGAGCAGCACGCCGAGCGCGTACACGTCGGCGCGCGTGTCGACGTCGGCGCCGCTCGAGTCGGCCTGCTCTGGGCTCATGTATTCCGGCGTGCCGACCAAGCGGCCGACCGCCGTAAGCGTCGCGTGAGGGGTCAGCGGCTGGGCGATGGCCTTGGCAATACCGAAGTCGATCACCTTGGGCACGGCGGTGTTGCCGTCGGCGATGACGAGGATGTTGGAGGCCTTGAGATCGCGGTGGATGATCCCCTTCTGGTGGGCGTGCTGGACGGCTGCACAGACCGTCATAAAGAGCGTCAACCGCGTGTGCAGGTCTACGGCGTGGGCGGTGCAGTAGTCGGTAATCGGCTCGCCGGGGACGTACTCCATGACGAAGTAGGGCCGGCCGTCGGGCGTGGCGCCGGCGTTGATGACGCGGGCGACGTTGGGGTGATCCATCAGGGCGAGCGCCTGGCGTTCCGAGGCGAAGCGGGCGACGATTTCGCGCGAGTCCATGCCGAGCTTGATGATCTTGAGCGCGACGGTGCGGCGGACGGGCTCGATCTGTTCGGCGCGGAAGACGGCGCCCATGCCGCCGACGCCGAGGACTTCGCGGATGTGGTAGCCGTCGACGACCTCGGGCACGTCGCGCAGGGCGAGTTCGGCCTCAGCCGTGCGAAGCAGGTCGGCGGCGTGGCGGCGCAGCGGTTCGGGCAGGGCCTGGGTTTCGATCGGCGAGTCGGCGTGGGCGAGGAGCGTTTCGATTTCATGACGCAGCGCTTCGTCGGTTCCGCACGCGCGGGCGATCAGGGCCGCTCGCTCGTCGCCGGTGAGGCGGCGGGCGCGGCTGAAGATCTCGCGCGCCCGCGCGTAGCGTTCGGGTGTCATCTGCGGATCAGGCATCGGCCAGCTCGCGCGCGAGCCAGGCCCGCGCCATCACGAAATCGTCTTCCACCGTGGTCGTGCCGAGGTCGAGGGCGCGCGCCGTTTCGGCGATGGTCAGGCCGCCGAAAAAACGCAATTCTATGATCTGGGCCTGCCGCGGGTGCAGCGTCGCGAGCCGGCGGAGCGCGTCGTCGAGCGCAAGGGCGTCGATCGGCGCTGCGTCGTCTTGCGCGAGATTGTCGCAGAGGGTGACGCGTTGCCGGTCGCCGCCGCGTTTGTCCGCGAGGCGCCGGCGCGCGTGGTCGACGAGCAGGTGGCGCATCGCCTTCGCGGCGACCGCGAGGAAGTGGCCGCGACCGCTCCAGGCCGGGTCGTCCTTGCCGATCAGGCGCAGGTAGGCCTCGTGCACGAGTGCGGTCGGTTGCCAGGTATGGTCCGCGGGCTGGTTGCGCATGCAACGCGCGGCGATGGCGCGCAGCTCGGCGTAGACGACGGGGAGCAGGCGTTCCCCGGCCGAAGCGTCGCCGGCGGAGAGGTCGGCGAGGATGCGCGTGGCGTCGTGCTGGGGGGGTGACGTCATGGCGAATTTCCATTAGAGGCGGCACACGTGCGCCTGTCCCGCCGCGTCATTATCGCCCAACGCCCGGCGCGGGTCGAGACGTCGGCGGCTGCGATTATTCGAATCGGGCCGCCGAAGATTTTTCGATTTTTCTCCGGGGAGTCCGTCCGCCGTTTGCGTGCAGAGGAGTGGGGGACGCGGTTGTGTCTTCACCACCAGGAGAACTGCTGTGGACATGTTATCAACCCATTCGAGCACGCCGGCGGCGCTAGCGGGCGTCCAGCACTCCGGCAGGCGTGGCCGCCGGCGCGGACTGATGCTGGTGACGTGTGCCGGGCTGCTGGCGGTCATCGCGGGCGCTTACCTGGCGTACGCGAGCAACTGGTGGCTGCTGCCCTACGCGCGGATGTACATGCCGGACGTGCGCATGACCGCGGACGGGCGGCTGATCACGCCGGTACCGCAGCCCTGATCGTGGATTTCGAGGCTTGGAAGAGTGAGCGCGAGCACGCCTAGGGCACGGCGGATGAACCCGCGGGCGTGTCCTCGCCGAACACGAAGACGCGATTCTTGCCCGCCGCCTTGGCGCGGAGCAGGGCGCGGTCCGCACGATCGATCAATTCGACCGTGGTGGAGGCGTCCCAGGGAAAACTCGCCAGGCCGCCGCTGATGGTCAGGCGGCCCTGGGCGTCCGAGGCGATCGCGGAACAGCGGTGCGTCTTGAGCGCTTCCTGGAAGCGCGCGAGCACGTTGAACGCGTCAGCCGGGTGCGTGCTGCCCGCGACGCGCGGCCGGTCTGCATCCCAGAACACGACGCAGAACTCGTCGCCACCGTAACGCGTGACGACGTCGTGCTCGCGGCAATGGGCTTTGAACAGGTGCCCGATCTGGCGGATGATTTCGTCGCCGGCCACGTGCCCGTAGGTGTCGTTGTAGGTCTTGAAGTCGTCGATGTCGAAGAGCAGGACGGTCACGCGGAAGCGTTCGACGCGGGCGCGGCCCAGCAGATCGTCCAGGAATTTCTGGACGTAGCGGCGGTTGTACAGGCCGCTCATTGCGTCGGTCATCGCGTCACGCCGCCACTTCCGCTGCTCCTCCGCGGAAAGGAGCAGACTCGTCACCAGCTCCGCGTACCTCCGCAGCCGCTCGACGTCCGCGGACGTGTAGCTTTCCTTGCGCTCGCCGAGCGTGATCTGCCCGATGATCTTGCCGCCGCGCTTGAGCGGCTCGCTGAGCACGGGCTCAGCCACCGTTCCACCGCTGCTCGCAGCCGAGCCGTCCGCGACGACGGACGCGGCGGTGCTGCCCATGGCCAACCGCACCATGTCCGCGAGGCGGGTGAGCAGCCCGTACGGATCGTCGCCGAGATGCCGGATCGCGTCGCCCACGGCGGCGAGTTCGTCCAGCCCGGCGCCTGCGCGTGGGGGCGGGGACGAGAGCGGATCGACAAATCCCAGCGCCCGATCGAGTTCCCGGCCGGCCAGCGGCCAGAGCAGGTAATCGTCCGCGTGCCCGGTCTGTGCGGCGTCGCGCACCGACGGCTCGGCGTCGGCGGCGCAGCACAGCAGCAGCTTGGAGCGGTTGCCAACGGCCTCGCGCAGGCCCGCGACCGCCTCGGCGAGTTGCGGGTACTGCCCATCGACGCGGGCGACGACCGCCCGGACGTGCAGATGGCCGAGATCGTCAATGGCGGAGAGGAACGAGTCGGCGCGGCGCACCTGGCATTCGGGATAACGCTGACGAAGGAAATTGCTCAGGGTGGGCCCGTCATCCACGGCGAGGATGCAGTCGCGCTGCAGCATGTCGGAATCGTGTCGAATCACGGGGCGCCGCTCTCTCCCGGCACAATCGCGGGGTGCCGTCACATGTTCGCAGGCATGTGCCGGCGTCGCCGCCGGACTATTAACAGCCTACAATATTTCCCAATTGCGTCCTGTTTATTCCTGTCCGCCACGCGGCGAACCGAGCAGAGCAGCCAGTTCCGCCTCGCTGAGCAGCGGCGCGCTCATTGCGGCGCTCGCCTCCGGCTCATCGTGCGGCGCTACCTCCGGTTCGGGCTGCGGACGCGCCGGCGGTGTCCGCTTCGGAGGCGTGCGCTGCGGCCGGTCCGCGTAGCGCAGCCAAGGCACGCGCGGGCGCGAGTCCGCTCGTTCATCACCGTCGTCGCCGGGCTCCGCGAGGGCGACGTTCCGCGTCGGTGCGGGACCGTTCGATGCGTCGTCGTCCGGCGTTTCCCCTGGCGGTTCCTCCACTTCAGCCGGCGCTACCCTTGGCGGAGTCGCCTCGTCGGCAGCGGTCTCGATGGGGGCCGGCGGCGGTTCGGAACCGCTCGCTCCGGCATCCGCCCCATCCAGTTGTTCGTTCAAACGCCGGTCAAGTTCAGCATCGAATACATTACCGGCTGGTGCAAATGTATCGGACGCGATTTCTGCGGCTTCAGACGGGGGTGATGAGGCCGGTCGTGACACGTCCAATACGGCGGTGTCGGGCTTCCGCCGGTTTGGCAGGCACTCGGCGATCGACTCAGGCGTGGCGCGGCTGTGTGCTCCGCGCGCGAGCGCGTCGCGGATGCGGGCCGTGGCCTGCTCAGGTCCACTGACGAGGACGGGCAGCCCGGAATGGCGCCGGGCGAGGATGTCGAAGAATTCGAACGCGACGCTGGGCAGCCAGCCGACGTCCACGATCACGAGCGCGGGTTGATCGTGGTCAAGGCGTGCGAGGGCGCGATACACGTCACGATAATGAATGCAACGGTATGGCGCGAGCGCGTCGCGAAATGGGGTCAGTTGCTCATCGGTATCGAGACCGATGCACACCGCCGTGGCATTTGTGTCACTCTGCATCTGGAGGACGGCGCAGTCTGGGAGCGCCGGGCGCTCTGGAGTTTTTCGACAGCCGCGAAGCAGCGGCCTCTTGAACAGCCACCAAGTCTACGAAGCTCATGGTGGTGGGTCAATTGTGAGTTTTTGCTAATCGACCCAATTTGCCTGGAGCGCCGAAGAGGTCGGCGCGCACGCGGAACGTCCGATAGAGTTGTACACGGTCAACGCGCAGACGGATGCGAATGATAAAATGGGTAATCAACTCACAGTTGAACCGGGAGGTACATCCCGGTCGGTCGTGAGCACGACGACGCTGCTGCGGTCGGGTGTGCTGGCCGCCAGCAGCATGCCCTGGCTGACTTCGCCGCGCATGGTGCGCGGCGCGAGGTTGGCAACGACCACAATGTTCTTGCCCACCAGATCTTCCGGCGCGTAGTGGCCGCGGATGCCGGCGCAGAGCTGACGCTGTTCGTCACCGAGGTCGATCTGCAGCACGAGCAGCTTATCAGCGTTGGGATGCAGTGCAGCCGAGAGCACGCGGGCGACGCGCAGTTCGATCTTGACGAAATCGTCGATGGTGATGCCGGTCGGTGTCTCTGCCATGGCGTACCTCGTTTCGTGCGGATTCGTTGAACGGCGCGAGTGTACGCGGCACCGCGGATCGCGGCAACCGCGCGGAGTTTGCCGGGAACGCGTGCGGGCTCTACGCTGGGCGCGGAGGTGACTGCCATGAAGCCGTGCCCGCTCGTCTTTACGCCGATTTTCAAGCCGCGCATCTGGGGAGGCCGCCGGCTCGAGTCCCTGCTGGGCAAGTCGCTGCCACCCGATGCTGTCATCGGCGAGTCGTGGGAGGTGGCGGACCTCGAGGACGATCAGACGGTCGTCAGCCGCGGACCCGCCGCGGGCAAGACGCTCGGTGAACTGGTGCGGTTGTGGGGCCGCGATCTGCTCGGCGCCGCCAGCCTCTTCGAGGGCCGTTTTCCCCTGCTGATCAAGTATCTCGACGCCTGCCAGGACCTCAGCGTCCAGGTCCATCCCGACGCCGCCATGGCCCAGCGCCAGGGCGGAAGCGTGCGCGTGAAGAACGAGGCGTGGTACGTATTGGCGGCTGAGCCGGACAGTTGCATCTACCGCGGCCTGCACGCGGGTGTCACCGAGGAGTCATTCCGCCGCGCGATTGCGGACGGCACGTGCGCGGAGCTGCTCACGCGCATTCCGGTGCGCGTCGGCGAGTGCTACTACCTGCCGAGCGGCACGGTGCACGCGCTGGGCGCGGGTGTCGTCGTCGCCGAGGTGCAGACGCCGTCGGACGTGACCTACCGGCTCTTCGACTGGAACCGCGTCGACGCCGCGACCGGTCAGCCGCGCGCCCTGCACGTCGATGACGGCCTGGCGTGCATCCACTTCGGCGATCAGCGCATCGCGGGCGAGGAGCGCACCCACGTCGCCAGCGTCTGGACGACGGTGACGCGCCTGGTCACCAGCCCGTCCTTCATCGTCGAGCGCGTGCGGATGATCGACGGCTACGATGGTGACATTCCCTATGCCCAGCTCGTCATCTGGATGGTGCTGGAGGGCGCCGGCGAGGTCACCTTCGCCGACGGGCGCGAGCGGCTCACCTTCGGGCGGGGCGACACGGTCGTGCTGCCGGCGGGTCTTGCGGACAGCCGCCTGAAAACGTTAGCGGACTGTCTGTGGCTGGAAATCACGCTGCCGCAGTGATATCGGCACGTGGCGCGGGGGGCAAACCCCGTGGCGCGGGCTGTACCCTTCTGCTATACTGAAGCCTGTCGTACGGTGCAGAGGGGAATTGAGGCGGTAGGCATGTCGAAGCGGTCGCTCATCACCCGGAGCGAATTTACAGCCTGGCTGCGCCGCCTGCGAATGGCGGTGATGGCCTACGTCGGCGTGATCCTGCTGGTCGCGGCCATTTTCATACTGGCCCGGCTGCTGGGCGCGGACGTCGGCCTGCCGTTCGTCGGCGTGACGGCGCTTTTCGCCGGGCTCGTGCTCGGCGCCGTGACGTGGGCGGGCCTGTGGCTCGCGGACGTCGTGCACGCCCAGGCTGCGCAGCTCGAGAAGCAGCGCGAGCAGATCGCGCTGCTCGAGTCTTCGCTGCAGATGCTCGAGGTGGACATCGAGCAGAAGACCGCCGCCACGCACGCGGCCCTGCTGGAGGAAAAGGCCGAGCGGGAGTCGTCGCTCTTGCGGATCGCGACGAGACCCGAACCGACCCCACGGTACGCTCCGGAGCCGCCCGCGCCACCGGAGCCCGCGCCTCCCGTGGCAAAGATCGAACCGGTCGAGGCGCCGGAGGTGGAAGTGCCAGAGGTCGAGCTGCCAGAGGTCGAACTGCCGGAGGAGCCCGCGCCGGTCGTCGAGATCAAGCCATCTGCGCCGCCGCCGGATCAACCTGAGGTGACCGAACGCTCCCCGCGCGTCGAAGTCCCTGAGGTGGATAAGACTCCGGTGTCGCCACCGCCCGATCCGGAGCCGCCAACTCCGCAGCCTCCGCCGGTAGAGCCGCCGTCGAACGATCGCCTCGCGGACGCGGCTGCCCTGCGTGACGAGTTCGCGGCCCTGGTGCAGAGTGCACAATTCGCAGCCGCGATCCGTAAGGGGGAGGAGATTGTCGCGTTGGTGCCCGACAGTCGCATGGCGCACGACTTCAACCTGCTGCGCCCGCACCTGGAGGCTCGGGCGGCGGAGGCTGGGGACGCCGCCGACCGCTAGTCCGCCCTCCGTGGCGCCCCGTGTAGCCCCGTTTTTACCAGCGCCAGGGCCGGTTTGCTTATTTTCGACCGCCCACTATCATGCTGGTGCATCCCGTGGAACGATAATGCCATTGGAGCACAATCAGGCACCGATGGTTTGGACCGGCAAGTAGCCGCACATCTTTGTCTAGAAACTCTTGAGAGAACATAAGTAATGCAGTTTGCCGATTTGCGGCTCATCGAGCCGATCCTCCGTGCGGTGCGCACGGCAGGTTACGACCAACCTACACCCATCCAGCGGCAGGCGATTCCGCACGTGCTGGCGGGCCGTGACGTGCTGGGCTGTGCCCAGACGGGCACGGGCAAGACGGCGGCGTTTGCTCTGCCGATCCTGCAGCGACTGGACGCGGCGCCGAAGAGCGCCGGGCCGCGGCGGATCCGCACGCTCGTGCTGTGCCCGACGCGCGAGCTGGCCTCGCAGATTCACGAGAGCTTCCTGGCGTACGGCCGCCACACGCGGCAGCGCTGCGCCGTCATTTTCGGCGGCGTGAACCAGAACCCGCAGGTGCGGGCCATCCGCGCCGGCGTGGATATTCTCGTCGCGACGCCGGGCCGGCTTCGCGACCTGATGGGCCAGGGGCTGATCTCGCTGAACTCCGTCGAGATCCTCGTCCTACCAGACAAGACTTCGACCACATGCTGGACATGGGCTTTTTGCCCGTCTGCGATCATTGCAGCCGTGCCGACCGCGCGGCGAACGCTGCTGTTTTCCGCGACGATGCGGACCCGATCCGCAAGCGGCGCAGGATATCCTGAAGGATCCGGCGACGGTGGAGGTCACGCCGGTTTCGTCGGCTGCCCCGACGGTCGAGCACAGCGTCTACCACGTGGAGAAGCCGCAGAAGATGGCGTTGCTGACGCGGCTTTTGGCGGAGACGCCGTACTCGCGGGCGCTGGTGTTTACGCGAAGCACGTGCCAGACCGGCTGGTGCGTCACTGGCGAAAGGCCAGGGTGGACGCGGCGGCCCTGCACGGCAACAAGAGCCAGAACGCACGGACGCGGGCCCTGGCGGATTTTCGTTCGGCGCGTACGCCGGTGCTGGTCGCGACCGACATCGCCGCGCGCGGGCTGGACGTGGACGACATTTCGCACGTATACAACTTCGACCTGACGGCTGACGGGGACGTACGTCCGCATCGGCCACACAGGCGGGCAGGTGCGACAGGCACCAGCCGTATCGTTCTGCTGGCGGACGATCGCAGCAGCCTCGCGCGGAACATCGAGCGATTCAGTTCAGGCGATTCGCGCGTGGAGGTCCCGCAGCCCGGCCGCCGAGCAATAACCTGGCAACCACGAGCCGCAGGCCACACGCCATGTCCTCCAGAGCCACCAAAATAACAAGCTATCAACCGAAGGCTGCCAAGCCGCGCAACCAGCGCGCGCCGCCGCGGTAGCCGCTGAAGCATGCACCAGCCACCCGGAACGCGCGAGCAGCAGGCCTCGCCGGTTCACCAGCCAGCTCATTCATGGTGAGCCACCCAGGAGCGCCCGTTCGGTACGGGCACTTTCGCTCGCTATCGCGCGCAACCTGGTAGCCGCCGTCAGCACTGCCCGCTGCGTAGGGCGTGCCGTGCGCACCTCCCTCGGCAACAAGGCACGAACGCGCGACCACGCTACAGGGAGCGCAGCCTGCCATTCGAGATAAGGGAGTTATCACCGCATATGCCCCAGGGCCTCGCTCTGCGGGTTTTTTTCATCGCGCCCCCATCAGGGCAATTCCCAAACACCGCATTGGAATCGTTGGCCCTGCGCTGTCCGTTAACCTCAATGACCCGCTCGCTTGCGCTCGCGGCTATGAACCAGCACCTTATCCAAGCGGGATTTATCAAACGGTTGATGATCCACGCTTCTATTCGTACTCACCAGCGGCCGGTGCTTCCTGGGCGGCTGGGGCACAGGAAGACTGCGAGATCAGCCCATTCTGGATTAGGTCCATCGGGGTGTGACCGCCTGTCGATGACCAGCCGCAGTGCTCAGGCTCGATCCATTTCGTATTTTAGCAGCTCGTGCGCTTGTATCCACCTCCACCGCTCACCGCGAGCACTCCGTCAACTGGATCCGTCTTCGATCCTGCCCCCGGCCTGCCCATACGCCGGAGCATTCATCCCGCGACAGCGGACGGGTTTCCGTCGAGAGAGGCCCGGCCCATGGAAGGGCGGCTGTCGGAACCCGGGGAGGTGCGATCTGGACGGGTTCCGTTTGTTCGCCGTCATGCGCTCGAACGCGGGAAGGTCAAGATTTCGCGGTTCCGCCTCGCCCGTTCCCTACGCTGCTCGGACCCGTGCTGCCGGGTCATAAGGCCTCCCTGCGCATCATCGCGAACGCAGTGAGCAACTTGCGCGCCGTCGCGATGATGGCGCCTTTACAGATCCCGCTGTATCGCCGCGCCGCACCTGCTCGAAATGGGCCCCGCAGCTGAAAGTTACACCGGATCACGATGTACGCCCGACTCACCCGGCAACCAGCACTGCACTCGGCCCGCGCGGCGGTGATGTGCCCCAGCCGTTCGCGTCCACTGGCGTCAGCAGGGACCATGCCAATGCTGGCGGGCTGCTTGCGATTGACGACGAACGTCGTCAGCGGCGACGATCGCTTTCCGCAGTCCGCGGCCCCACGCCGGGAATCGACTGCAGCAGGGCCACGCCGCGCTGCTGCGCGGCAATCGCCAGTTCCTGCTCGATCCGCTTCAGCTGGATGTCGCGGTAAATCCACCTCGTCGAACAGCACCGCATCAGGAAGTTGCAGGCCGGATGGAAATGTCAGCGTCTCAGCCAGCGCGCCGCGATGGAGTCCAGCAACTCTTCTCCGGGCAACAAGGCGTAGGCCGCATCAGACCCGCAAAGCTGATTCTTCACCGTAGTCCATGACGCCTTACGATCGTCCGCCGATTGTTGATCAACGCCCGCGGGAATAAACACTTCCGCCGAGGCAGATGCACCGTGGGAACCTGCTGCAGGTACAGCAGCGTCACCGGCGGGCATCGATCTGGTCGTTCTTGCAGCCATCACGGAAGAGCCGGGGCATCCGGCTGGGATTCGCCCGACCATGAACGGCAAGGACGAATGATCGCCGCCAGCCTGGGCACGGCCCCACCTCATGAAACCACCGCACGCGCCCGGCGCGCCAGGGCTCCAGCACCGCCTCCAACGCGGCCGTTCGGTCAGCCGAGTCAGCGTCTGATGCACCGCCGCGGCAGCACCATCCGGAATCGAAAATGCAGAACGTAGTGGACACCGCGTGTACGTCCATGCCAATATACTTCATAGCGTGTTCCTCCTGGTACGAGACACCCAAACCCGAAGACAATCAACTGGGTCAAGTATCCCGCGCCAGGGGGCACGCTCATAGTTTCTCGGATCGCGGGCGACCGTTCGGAATGGCGCGTGTAGGGCGTGCCGTGCACGCCTTCCTCAGCTATCGTCCGAACGGGGGTGGGGCAGGGGCAGCCTATGACAAAGCGCTGGGATCGGTGGCCGCTTCGCCACCCCAAAGTTTAATTACCCAGTCGCGTTTGCCCGGGGTGCTGAGCATATTGTGAACGTAGAGCCAGAAGTCGTGACTCTCCTCGTCTCGACCTTCGAGGTCAGGCGCCTGGATGGGCGGTCTCGCGTACTCCTCGTCGATGATTGACTCATCGCCGCGCAGGAGCGCAAAGCGATTGCCGAAGTGAACCCGTTCCCATTGGGAAGTAATGTCCTGCTCAATGCGCACCGTGTGGAAATTCAGCTTGACGAACAGCGTCCGCTTCCAGACGTAGATGGCCCCGAAGAGCCCGTCAATCATGCCGAACCAGCCGTTGATGGAGGGTCGATCCCAGTTGCTCTCATCGAGTCGCTTGCGCTCGATGAACTCGAGTACCTGCTCGTCAGGGTCGAGTCTCAGGAGCGTGTTGTACCTGATTGCAGATGCCAATAGCAGCTTCATGTCTGCACCTCTGTGCGCCGGGCTGCCTCGGCTGCGTGAGTGATTGCGCTTGCCAACAACTGCGCCACAATGTGAGATGAAAGGACGTCCTCTTTGATCACCGCAATCGTGCGGTCGCCCGGACCGCAGACTCGGATCGAGCCATCGAAACGGCGCCAATGCGCGGCCTCAATTGCGGTCAATTCATAGACTTCAATCCTGTGCCGCCTCCCGACAATGCGGAGCAACCGGGGAGAAAGCACGATGAAGCGCCGCCGCCGGGTCGATGTCAATATAGTCACGGTCGTGGTGATTGCGACTATACCGATGGCGGCGCGTTGTACGATTCCCAACGGTGCCAATAGGATGATCGCCATGACGAGGAACAAGGCGCAGACGTTTAGAATGAACGGTAGGTTATGGTGCCGCTCGAAATGGACCTGCGCGTCTTTCTCGCAGAAGAACCCGCATTCCGGGCAGTCGTGCTGCACGGGCAGCCCGGCTAGGCTGTAGCCGCAGGACGGGCAGTTCGCGCAGATCGTGCTGACGATGTCGAAACGGTCGCCTGCGGGCATCGCGTCGCCTCCGTGCCGATCGCCGGCGCACGCCGACGCTGCACGCGACGGTCATCGTAAACGCTTCGCGCCCTCAGGGCGATTACCCAATGGTACAATCAGTCGGGCTCGTGGGTCGGTGCCGGCGCCGTGGACGGGTTGAGACCGCGGTCCTCGAGGACCGCTCTCGGCGTGACCTGGCATTTGCCGCTGAGGGCGACCATCAGGGCGACGAACCAGAGCAGCGCCAGGACCAGGCCGACCCAGGCGGCGCGAACCCGCCAGCGCCGCGCGCGGCGCAGCCGATCGCGATCCACGTGGGGACCTTGCTCAGCGGGGCCCGTTGCGGGCGTGGTCATGATCCCGCTTTCGCGGCGGCGGCGAGCTTTTCGAGCCGGGCGAGGTGGGCGCGGTGGCTGTTGAGCACGGCGCCAACCACGTCGGCAGCCGCCGGCTCCTCCACCACGACAGATTGGGCAGCCTCGTAGCGGCTTATGAGGCGCTGCTGGTCCGCGATCAGCCGCGGCAGCAGGGCGTGCAGGCGGTTGTAGTGCAGGTCGCCGGTGTCGATGTTCACGCAGCGCGGGCCGGGCGTGGCCCGCAGCCGGTCGAGCAGGTGGACCAGTTGCTCCGCGTGGCGGGCGTCCTCATCCACCAGCTCCTGCACCGCGAAGGCCTCGTCGGCGGCGGTGGCGGGGATGTACGGCTCGGCCTCGCGCAGCCGCTCCATGATCGAACCGGTTTCGTCGGCGAGAAGCGAGTTGACGGCTGCGATGACCCGGGCCCGCGATGCGGTTCCGCGCGATTGGGAAAACGTAGGAGTCATTCGTCGGCTGCCAGGACCACGGGCTCCGGGGCGCCGGCCACGGAGACGGCGGCGGGGTTAAAGATTTGCCGGGCGACCTGGTCGGTCTTCTTCTTCAGCGGGCTGCCCAGCACGAGGATGACGATGAGGACGATGCCGCAGACGTTGACGAGCGTGAGGCCGGCCAGCGGCGTATCGAAGGCCGGGCGTTCGTCGTCCTTGAGCATCATCTGCACGACCACCCGCATGTAGAACCAGAGGCTGATGAGCGTGTTGATCACGGCGACGACCACCAGCGTCCAGTGCAGGATGCTGTTCGCCTCGCCGAGCGCGGCGAGCAGGTAGTACTTCACCAGGAACCCGGCGAAGGGCGGCAGGCCGACCAGCGCTACCAGGCAGAAGAGCATGGGAATCGCCAGGCCGGGCGACCGGCGAATCA
>JACKHG010000013.1 GCA_020639115.1 Phycisphaerales bacterium | reverse complement strand
CCGTGTCCAGTTTGCCAGACGTCATGGTGAGCACGCCGTTGTTCGTGAACGTGTCGACCGTCACGCTTCCGCCGGCCAGCGCGACTTCGCCGTCGGAATTGATCTCCAGCACGGGCGTCATCAGATTGCTGGAGGGCGACAGCGTGACAAACTCGCCGAGCGTGCCGAACGCGCCCACCGCGAGCCCGCCCGGGTTGTCGAGATTCAGCGTCCCGCCGGTCCATTGGAAGTGCGCGGGGTTGCCCTTGGTGTCGAGCGTACCGACGTTGAGCGTTCCGCCGCTGAGCTGCACGAGCGTGCCCGGAGTGTCCCAGATGCACGCGGTGGTGCTGATCGTCAAGGTCCCGCCGGCGATATCGAGTCGGCCCATCCCGCCCGGTCCTGCGCTCGATCCACCGACGTAGAGCGTTTCGGCGCCGATGATTCCGTCGCCGTCGAGCAGCGCATAGCCGTCCCCGCCGGAGTCCTGGCCGATGTTCAGGCTGTTTTCGACGATTGAGATTTCACCACCGTGCTGGACGAGTGTTGCTTTGCCGGCTGCCCCGACCGTCATCGGCCCGAGCGTGCGCACGAGACCCCCGTTGATATTGAAACCGCTGGTGCCGGCGAACCCCTGGGTGATGCCGTCGGACGCAAAGACGGAGCCATCGGTGTCGACATTGAGCGTGCCGGTGCCGCCCAGCAAGCCGACGTACATCATTCGGGCGACGTCGAGGCTCCCGCCGTTCGCCACGGTGACCGTGCCATCGACGCGCTGACCGATGTACAGATTGAAGAGGTTGTTCCACTGGGAATCGGTGCCGTCGATCGTGACCACGCACGATCCGGGATAGGGACTCGAGTGCCCTTGACCCGCGTAGGCGTCCTGGGCGTTCTCCACGTAGCCGCCACTTAGGATGTTCATCGTCGCGGCACCGTCATGGCCCAGCGCCAGTCCTTCCGAGTGAATCCACTGTGCGCCGGCACCGCTCACCGTGATGTTGGCGGAACTTCCTGCGACAAGGGCGACGTCACAGTCGGTATCGTCGACGCGTCCGCCGTTGGTGATGTTGAGTGTGGCCGCCCCGTAGTTGCCGACGAGCAGCGGCGTGGGGCAAATCCAATGGGAACCGGGCCCGTCCACCGTGACTGTTCCGTCGCCGGCTTCCGCGATCCGATCCGTGGCGGACGCCGAGCTTTGAACGACCCCGCCCGCGGAAATCGTCGCGGTCCCGTTGCCGATGCCCCCCACGTAGAAGTTGGTGCAGTTCAATTTGGAACCCGCGCCCGAGACGAGCAGCGTACCGGTCGAAGCCGGTTCATCCCCCACCACGATGGCGACGGTCCCGAGCACCCGGCCCCCGTTGATCACCTTCAGCGTTCCGTTTCCACCGTAGCCCGCACTGATGATCGCCGACGACGGGAACGAAAGCTGCCCGCCGGTCGAGACGGTCAGGATGCCCGCGGCAAACGGCGCCGTCCCGATCAGCGTGTCGGAATTGTGCACCGTGACGGTCCCGTCGGTGATCGTCAGCCGACCCGAACGCGTCGATACCGTGCCGATGTCGTTCGACGGATAAGGAAAAGTGGGCGTCGAATTCAACGTATAATTGTGACCGTTCAAATCGAACGTCACGTGGTCGTCCTCGACCTTGATCGCCTGGTTGGCCGGGTTCACGTCGAAGTCGACGGTATAACTCGCCTGCGTGAAGGGGCTCGAGGTGATGGTGAAATGAGCAATGTCGGACGAACCGGGCACACCGCCGTTCCAGTTGGCGGCTGCGTTGTATGCACCACCGAACATGGCCACCCAGTTGATGTCCGACGCTCGGGCAGTGCTTGCGGTCGCCAGCATGAGCGCAGCCACGACCACGAAGCCGGCTCGGCGTGCGGTGGACAAGGCCGCCCGCGGGTGGCCTGAAGTCTCTGGAATTGGCATGGCAACGCTCCGGTTCAAGTTCGTGTGCCGATCGCAAGACCGCCGCCCGGCCCGTGGCGCATACGGATGATGCCTCGGGGACCACTCGGAAGCCGGGGAAGCGCGGGTGTTGGTGTTCTCCGTCCGCACGTACTTGACGACATCGCCGAGGTCCTTTAACGCACATTTTCCCTCTGCTAAGATGAAAGCCGGGGGTGGGGCTGGTCAGGGCGGATTGGGGTACCGGAGACCGTCATGGGGGAAACCGACGCGGAACTCCTTCAGCGGGCGGTGGAAGGGGATGCAAACGCCCTGCGCACGCTTCTCGAGCGGTTCGGCGGGGAAGTCCGGCAGCGCAGCCGGGGGAAAGTGGACAAGCGCTGGCAAGCCCTGCTTGACGAGGACGACGTCATGCAGGTCACCTACCTCGAAGCGTTCCTGCACATCGATCAGCTTACCGCGCGGGATACAGCGTCATTCGTTGCCTGGCTGACGCGCATTGCCGAGAACGCCCTGCGCGACGCCGTGCGCGGCCTGACGCGACAGAAGCGCCCGGACCCCGCGAAGCGCCTGGTGGCAGCCGCCAGCACCGATTCGTACGTGGGCCTGCTCGATTGTTTGGGGATTACCACGACCACCCCCAGCCGCGAAGTCAACCGCCGCGATCTCGCGGCGCTGATCGAGGCGGCTGTGGAGCGCCTGCCCGATGATTACCGCACCGCCGTGCGGATGTATGACCTCGAAGGGCGGACCGTAGCGGACGTCGCGGCGGTCATGGGCCGGTCGGCGGGGGCGGTGCACATGCTGCGCAGCCGGGCGCACGACCGGCTGCGAGCGGACTCAGAACCGCCCTAGGCTTTTTCACGGGTCGGCGTGAACAGCGGCGGCCGTTTGTCGTCCAGGTAGTACGGACTGCGCCGATGGATAGCGGATCCTCCCAAAACGCCATGGATTGCCCGCAGCACGACGAGCGCGCGCTACTGGATGCGGCATGGGCGCAGTTCGAGGGCATGACCGGGCGATGCCCTGCGCGCCTCTCGGACGCGGCACGAACGCTGTCGATCCCCGGCTACCGAATTCTGGGCGAGATACACCGCGGCGGCCAGGGCGTGGTTTACCAGGCGATCCAGGAGTCCACGCGCCGGAAGGTCGCGATCAAGATTCTCAAGGAGGGACCGCTCGCGGATCCCACGGTCTGGGCGCGCTTCGATCGTGAAGTGGACGTGCTCAGCCGGCTCAGCCATCCGTACATCGTCACCGTACACGACCGCGGCCTGACGGCCGGCCATGCGTACTACGTGATGGACTACGTTGCCGGCCGGCCGATCGATGCCTATGTGGCTGGGGCGAACTGCTCGACCGACGAGATTCTGCAGCTCTTTGTCGCGGTCTGCGACGCGGTCAACGCGGCGCACCTCCGCGGCATCATTCACCGTGACCTGAAGCCCGGCAACATCCTGGTCGTGGACCGCGAATTGGACGCCGCATGGGGACACGGCCGCAGGCTGGCGGGATCGGTGCAACCGGCGTCGCGTTTTTCGGATGCGTGGACGTCGAGCATTGCCGAGCCGCGCCTCCTCGATTTTGGCCTGGCCCGCCTGATCGAAGAGGCGTCGGCGGAGCGCAGCGCACCCGCTGCACTCGGTTGCCTGACGACGACGGGCCAGTTCATCGGATCGCTTCCCTGGGCCAGCCCGGAGCAGGTCGCGGGCGCAACCGTGCCGGACATTCGCACGGATGTTTATTCCCTGGGCGTGATTCTGTTTCAGCTTCTCACCAGTCGCTTTCCGTATCCGGTATCGGGGCGGATGGACGACGTGGTTCGTCACATCACGGAAACCGGCCCCGCGCGGCTCGCGACGTTTCGCCGCAGGTTCGATGCCGACGTCGAGCTCATCGTGATGAAGTGCCTGGCGAAAGAGCCGGAGAGGCGCTACCAGAGTGCGGGCGAACTGGCCGCCGACATTCGGCACTACCTGGCGCATGAACCCGTGTCGGCGACGTTTCCCGGCGCGGCCTACCGGTTGCGCAAGTTTGTGCGGCGCAACCGCGGGGCGGTCATCGGAGGCGCAGTCGTCGTCGCGTCGTTGATCGTCGGAACGGCGGTCTCGGTGACGTTCGGCCTGCGCGAGGCCCGGCTGCGGCGGGCCGCGGAAATCAGCCAGGAGCGGGCGCAGCGTGCGGAAGGTGACGCGAAGGCCCGCGCGCAGGAACTCGCCCAGGTGGCCGGTTTCGAGGAGGAGCAACTTGCGGACATCGACCCGGAGGCCATGGGGGCGCGCATACGAGCGAGCCTGCTGGAGAAATCGCGCATGGCCGCCGAGAGTTCCGGCCTGACAGCCGCGGAGGGTACTTCGCGGGCCGCGGAACTGGAGGAACTCGTCGCCGGAGCGGATTTCACGGGCATTGCGCTGACCACGCTGCAGGAGGATTTCTTCACTCCAGCGTTGACGGCCATCAACCGGGAGTTCGATGGCCAACCGGTCGTTCAGGCGCGGCTGCTGCAGACGCTGGCGACGACGATGCGCGATCTGGGCCTGTTGGACATGGCCCGAGAACCGCAGGAGCGTGCGCTGGAGATTCGGCGTCAGGAGCTGGGTGATGATCATCGCGACACGATGACGTCCGTCGCCAGCATGGGTCTGCTGCTGCGCGCCCAGGGCGAGCTGGCGGAGGCGGAGCCCTTGTATCGCGAGGCACTGGAACGGCGGCGTGCCGTGCTGGGCGACGAGGACCCGGAGACATTGAGTTCGCTGCACAACATGGGCGCGCTGCTCCAGGCGGAGGGCAGGTTGTCCGAGGCGGAGCCCTTTTATCGCGAAGCGCTCGAACAGCGTCGCCGCCTGCTGGGAGAGGACGATCCTGACACGCTCACCTCGATGAGCAGCATGGGCTATCTGCTGCTGGCCCAGGGCAAGAGCGACGAGGCCGAGCCATACTACCGTGACGTCCTGGCGAAGCGCCGCCGCATTCTCGGCGATGACCACCCGCACACGCTGTTCTCCATCAACAACATGGCCGCCCTGTTGCAGACTCGGCGGCGGTATGCCGAGGCGGAGAAACTCTATCGCGAGGCGCTCGAGCGGCGTCGGCGCGTGCTGGGTGAGGAACATCCCGACACGTTGCAGTCGTTCAACAACCTCGCCAGTGTGCTGGAGGACGAGGGCAAGGTCGCGGAGGCCGAGCGGTTGTACCGGAAGACGCTGGAGATTCGCCGCCGTGTGCTCGGCGACGCGCACCCCAGTACGCTGAATTCGATCGGGAACCTGGGGGCACTGCTGCAACGCGCGGGACGTCTGGACGAGGCGGAGCCCTTGACGCGCGAGGCGATGGAAACGCGGCGCCGGATCCTGGGGGACGCGCACGTGGATACCCTGATCTCCATCAACAACTTGGCGATCCTGCGGCAGAAACAGGGGCGGGTGGAGGAGGCGGTGGCGCTGCTGCGCGATGCGCACCGCGGCGCTCGCGACGCGCTGGGGGCGGAACATCCTTACGCCCTGGCCCTGCTCACGAACCTGAGTTCGGTGCTGGAGGATGATGGCCGGTCTGCGGAGGCGGTGGACGAACTCGCCGCGGACGAGCCCGCCGTGCGGCATGCCCTGACCGGCACGCGCCAGTCGCGGCTGGCACATTTCCTCACCACGCTCGGTCATGCCCGGGTCGCAGCCGGCCAGTACGCGGCGGCCCAGGCGGACCTGAGCGAGGCCTACGCCATCCAGCGCGGGGCCGCGGACGCGACGGATCAGGATCGCGCGTACGCCGCGCAGGAACTGGTCGACCTTTACGATGCTTGGAACCTCACCGAACCCAACCACGGCCATGACGCTGAAGCGGCCCAATGGCGTCGCACGCTCGACGCGCCCTAAGGGCCGCGCCCACCCGTGAACCCGCAGTGGAATCAACTTTGCGCCCAGAGCCCGCGAGAGTCAGCCAGATTTCAGCGAGGTTTCACGAACGGTTCGGCGCGCACTGTCGGGTCGGCGCAGTCGAGCACCTGGATGCCGGCGGACTCGCCGTAGAAGCGGCAGGCGTCGTCGGCGAGGAGTTCGGGGACACGCTGGGCGAGGCCGGAGGTGTCCCAGGTGTCGCGGGTGTCGATGAGGACGACGTCGGTGGGGTGCGGGGCGTGGCCCGCGTAGACCGCGCGGTAGTCGGTGAAGTGGGCTGCCAGGCGCTCGGTCGCGAGGATCGTGCGGTTGTGGGGGATCGATTCGCGCAGGTGGCGGACGACCGCGAGGCGCGGATCCTCAGCCGCGAGGGCGCCGCTTTGGCGCTGCAGGGCGTACGCGCGGGTGATGGGGGAATAGCCCAGGGCCTGATGGGCGAGCAGGGTGGCGACGAGGAGCCCGAGGGCGGCGCTGGTCGCCAGAGAGCTTCTCGGGCGTTCGTGTTCATTTTCCGCTCCCTTACGGTCGCGGCTCTGTTGGGTTGCGCCGACGACCGCGGCTGCGAAGAGGGCCGGGAGGGCGGAGCTCTGGTGCCAGTACTTGAGGTTGAGCCAGTCGGGGTTCTGCAGGATGAGCACGAGCGCCAGCGGCGGGGCGGCGACGAGCAGCAGACGCGGGGCGCGGACGATCCACACGAGCAGCGGAGCCGTCAGGGCGAGCAGGTAGAGCCAGTCGCGCGAGCGCGTCAGCCGGTGAACGATCGCGGAAGCGCTCAAGTCACCGAAGAGCTGCACGCGCGTGTACGTCTGCGCGGTCGCGAAGTGCGGGATGATCACCTGCGTGGTGAGCGCCAGGTAGCCGAGCGCCACGGCAATGATGATTGCAGCGTCGCGGCGCCGCGGCGTGAACAGCAGCAGGTACAGACCCCATCCCAGCGCGACGCCGCACACGGTTTCTTCGCAGAGCAGCGCGGCGAGCAGGCAGAGGTGCGCCCACCGCCAGCGGCCCGTCAGGCCGCAGTCGAGCATGAACGCGAGCCACGGGACGGCGAGGTAGATCGACTGGAAACCGTAGGTGTTCGCGTACGGCAGGCGTGAGATCGACGGCAGCGCGAGCCACGCGAGCCCGACGAGCAGGCCGACGATGCGCGAGCCCGAACGCCGTTGGGCGAGATCGTAAAACGCCAGCGCCGCGAGGTTAAGCGCCAGGGGCCCGATGACCATGAGGAACGTCGGCGAGCGGAAGATCGCGTAGAGCGGCACGAGTACGTAGAAGAAGGGGATGCAGTGGTAGCCCATCCGAGTGTCCGCGAAGCGATCGGCGGCCTGGGACCAGGGCAGGCAGTGCTCGAGCTCGGTGGTGAAAAAACCAAAATCGGCGTAGCCGAGCATGAAGTGCCGCCAGAAGTTCTCCTGGGCGAGCGCATGCCAGGCGGTGGCTGCGACGATGGCCAAGACGAGGATCGCCGGCGCCGCACGGTCAAGCAGGCTCCGCGCTGCGCCCGTCGGCAACCGCAGGCTGTCCAGGCACCATCCGGCGGCGATCACGAGCAGCGCGAATGGTAGAAATACTGGCGCGACCCCGGCCCAGGCCAGTCCCGCGAGCGCGACGAGCATCAGCAGCGGGACGAGCGCGATCCGCGCCGCCTGGCCCCCGCGCCAGAGCAGCCCCGCGCCCGCCAGCACCGCTGCGGCTGGCCCGATCATCCAGACGACGTCGCGGGCCCGCGGCGCCGCGGTGGTCGTGTAGTTGACCGGGTTGATCAACCAGCCCCCCAGCCGCCACCACACGACGGCGAGCGCGGCGGCTGCGATCAATCCGCAGGCGGCTGACGTACGTTTCGTGACCAAGCAGTGCTCACTCATATTCTGCAAGCGATGCCGTTTTTGGGGCGACCATGACGCCAGACTACACCATGAAATCCTAACAGGGAACGCTCGATTTTCATGGTGTGGTCGTCAGCCGCCGGCGTGGTTGTGTGGACGCTGAGGCAACGAGATCGGCAGCGCCAACCTACTTCAACGACAGCACCATGGAGAGGGCGATGAGGATGATGATGATCCACTCGAGGATTTCCATGCGCAGGGCGTTCTGCTGGTCGGCGAGCTTGGCGTGATGCCGCACTCGGCGAGGTGCAGCGCTGGGCGGCGAGGCGGTAGACGCGGGCGAGGTAGGTCGCCGGAGCGCTGAGCGTGTTGTTCACCTCGAAGAGGATGCGCTGTCGAGCCGGGAGGCGGCGATTTTGCCCGGCTACTGCAAGCGGCTGCGGACGGAGCGACCACCAGCGCGGCCAACGGCGGTGGGAGAACTGCAGGTAATGCCCGGCTAGCCGCGTCGAGCTGGTCGTCGAGGAAGCGCATCTCGATAGGTGCCTGACGTTGGCGTATTCGATACCGCCTACACGTCATCCATCTCCCGCCGACGAGCAGGCGGCGTTCCAGTCGATACGATCAGGCTGGAGCGCCAGGCGATGCGGCAGGCGAGGAATCTCACCTCCTAAGGCGGAGAGCGGCTCGGCCTCGTGCGTGCGGAGCAACTGGGCGAGTGGCTGGGCGTGGGGGCTGGCGGTAGCGGCCTGCGGTATCCAGCGGCGGCGTGGTCGCGGCGAACTGGAAAATGAGGTAGTCCCTGACAGATGCCGGGCTGGTGGGCCTTGGCGATGTCGGGTGCGATCACGTCGAGGAGCTGCTCGACGCGGCGCTGCGCGTCGGCGAGGAGCGGTTCGTTGTCGTAGAGTTCGAGGCCGAGGCGGTGGATGTCCGCGAGCGGGCCGCACAGGGGGAGGCGGTAGACCACGGTGACCGCGCCGAAGTCGTAGATGATGAAGTCGATCGCCGGCTCGGTGGCGTACCCGGCGACGGTGATGCGATCAGCCTGGACCGTGGCGCGCAGCGGCGGCGTCTGAAACTGGAAGTAACGCGGGGCCTTGTGCTTGCGGCGGATGAACTCGCGGTGCGTTGCGGCGCGGATGCGGCGCTCGGCGGTGTCGAGGTCGACGGAGAAAACCTGATGTCAGTGATGAACAGCGCGAAGCACACCTGCATCGCACGTCGTCTTTAGCGTCTTGTGGGCGGTCGTCGCCATCGCGGGCCTCGCGGCTCACTTGCCGGGCTTGAAACGCTTGTCCCAGATGGCCCGGGCGGCGGCGCGCGTCTTCATGGGCAGCGCGAAGCGGCGTGGGTCTTGTCGAACGCGCAGAGCGCACCTGGCGGACGTGCGCCCGCGGTCGGCACCAGACGATCTCGCCGACGCCCCGGCGCTGTAGGGCACCTGGGGTCGGGCACTGACAAAGATCACTCCACCTCGGCATGTAGGGAAGGCGGAGCACGCCGCAGGCGCGATTTGGCCTGGATTTCACCCGCAGACGCAAGTCTCGGTGAGGGCGTGCAGCTGAGACCCATGTGCACGGGAGTTTCGAGCTGGCCGCCGAGCAGTTTCGTTGATCACCTGCCCACGTCGCGGGCGGCGATGACCTTTTCAGCAAGCCATCGTCGTCGAGGATGACCACCTGCGGGCGAAGCCGCAGAGGTGTGCGTGCGGGGATTCGACCGACCCGCGCCAGAGCTTGCGGTGTATTCGCAGCAACGCGTAGTTGCCGAAGTATTCCCGTCCGCGAAGATCCTGCAGCGATCGTCTGCGTCGAGGTCGGCCTTGAGCTTGCGTCATGTCGATGCATGGCGTTGCTTCGGCCAGCACGGCATGCGGCTCGCCGTGGTCTGTGCCCGCAATCGAGTTCGGTGAAGTGGTGTCGGTCGTCGCGTGGAAGACGCGCGCGGGGGTAGCCAAGACTCCTGCAGGCGAACTGCACGCAGAGACGGGCAGAAGGCGCCCTGGCCCATCTCGGTGAAACCTGCATGGATGGTCACGGTGCTGTCGTCTCGACGGTCAGCAGCACTTGCTCTGTGTCAGCATCCTGCTGATGCCCGATGCCGCAGGCGATGCCACGGCGTACTTCTGCGGGCGCGCGGTACTGATCCTTTGACCGCCAGCAGCGTTTGCTCCGGACCGAACGGGTTTGTCGAGTTTGGCCGGATCGCGAAGGTATCGCCCTGGCGGAGTGATGCCAAAGCGTGCTGCGCCGCATTCCCCAGCCATATCGATCCCGACCTGCCCGCCAGTCTATCCATGCAGCCGATCGCGAACGTGCGGACTGCTGCTGAAGCCGCAACGGCAAGCGCACGGCGCGGGTTGCAGACCGCCAGTGCCTGACGTCGACGTCGCATCGCGGTAGCTGCAAGCCTGCGGCCCGCTTCGACACCTTTGCCCCTGACGGAGGCGTACGCGCCTTGTCGCCGATCAGCGGGCGCAAAAATGCGGTGAGGCGCGGCCGTCCGCGTCGCAACCCACCCGAAGCGCATCATCTCTGATCGGTGACGCTTGGGATGGTGGCGGAAGCCTGGCCGCGAGAGCGTTTCGCTTGACTGGGGCGTCAGTGCCAGGTGGGGTTGCCAGCGTGGCCAGTCTGACCCTGCACGCCCATAAACTTTCCTTGTTGCCGAACGCGCGCTGCTGGCGACCAGTTCGACCCTCGAGCCGGATGGGGATGTACCTGTGGATCTGGCGATCTGCCGGCGGTCGTCGCAAAGACGCCCCGTCCGGGCGAGTAGACCAGCAAGTCGCGCCGGCTGTACCAGGCACGCCCTCATCGGCGAAAGGTGCCTGATGCTGGGCGCGAAGGTGTGCTCGACCACGTAGCGTTTTTTCGCCGCCGGCGTCGCCGCGGATCGTGGACTTGCTGGAGCAGGTTGCCCTTCGGTGGATTTCGCGGCGTCCGGTTCGAGGGCGTCGCGTGGGCTGGCGGACGTGGCGTGCGGACCTCGTACTCGATTTCGACGAGGCGGCGGGCTGCCCGCGATTTTGGTCTCGGCGACGACGATCGCGAGGATGTCGCCGGACGCAGTGGGGTTTCTCGCCGACGCGACGAGTACGGGCTGTCCTGTTCGATCAGCCCGACGTAGCGGTCTTCGTATCGCCAGCGGCTGTGATGACCCGCACGTTGGTGACCGCCTCCGCTTGAGTGGGTGACGATGCCCTTTGACCAGGGAAGCAAGGGTGTCGAGAGTTGCAGGGTTTAGCGCGGAGCGCATGCCGGGCCCTTGAGGTCGTCCACGTAGGGTTTTTCGCCGAGCACGGACCTCGTGGCCGAGGTAGCGGCAGGGCGGTGCCGACGCCGCCGAGGCACGAACGCGACGGCGGCGGACCGCCCAAGCGCATCTTCGCGTAGGTCTCGACGGCGTCGATGATCTGGTGTGAAGCTGGTGCAGCGCAGAGATCTTGAGTGGAAGGCTCCGGTGATTTCCCGCACGACGGGTCGGGGTTCTCGACGAGGCTGATGGTGCGCGGCGAAGCTGGGATGCAGAATCAACCTGCACCGCACGCCGCCGGAGGCGACGAACGCGTCCTCTGCGACCTGTTGGCGGATGGTGGGGTCCTGGCCCGAGGGTCAGTGATCTCGCGGCTGTCTCATTCCGCACCTTCCGCTTCTGGCGTGGAGAGCCGCGGCTTGCCGTTGACTCCAGACGGTGCAGCAGCCGCATTGGCCCGCTCGCACCCGTTCTTCGGCGAGATGATGTCGAATTTCACGCAGCATGTTCAGCAGGCTGCGGTCCGGCTGACCGGTGCGTCACCGGACGGCCGTTGAGGGTGGAACCGAATGTCCTTTGAGCAGGTCGGTTGAGCCTCGGAAGGCCAACGGGGAACAGCCCTGGTGCGGAAAGGCGCGTTCAGCCTCTCACCCGAACAAGGACATTATTGTGATAAGTGGCAGAGGTTCAAACGTTCGGCTCGAGGGTTTGTGCCGCCCGATCGGCAGGTGGCTGTGCCAGCCGTCCGCGGTCGGGTAGGGCACGGATGGCAGACAAGGAGGCACGCCATTGCGTGCCGAGGCTGATGTAAATAGGTTACATTTCGTCACGCGACGCGTGACCTGCGGTGCTGGAGGCAACAGGCGTGATCTCCCGGCCTTGCAGGCTGATGGAAGCGCCGACAGGTTCCCGCGGTGCGTTTCAGCGATTTGCGAGGTGGGAATGACATCGATGACGGATTATGCAGCCGTGAAGCTGCCGGGAGGCGAAGAAGCATCGAAAGAAGATGGTGAAGTTCCCGCGCGATGGTCGCGATCCCCAGCGAATCGGCTGAGGAGGGCGCAGATCGCCTGCATCAAGCAGAAACCGCAGGCCACGGCGTACGACTCGATCATCATGCTGACCGGCATGGGCAACCTGCACGCGGATCGGCAAGGGCGCGGCGTTTGATCGCGATCGATTTTTCGCACGCGATGGGCGCTCGGTGCGCGACGGAGTGGAAGCACGACCAACGGTGCGCTGATCAAGACGCATGTTCGGCGCGGGCGACCAGAGCCGCGATGGCGCATGCTGGCGGATTATCCGCTGGCGACCCAAAGCCGCGAGAGCAAGGACTGGTCGCCGCCAGCTGACCTTCACGGTGATGGGAGGAGGACTGCGACGCCGCTGGCAGTACATCGTCAATGAGAGAAGATCGCCGGACTGCGTCGTCGTGACCGACCTGACGAACTGCAACATTCTCTGGGTAAACGGCGGGCGGATGGAGATCGGCGTGGGATCGAAGGGCGGCTGCCACGCAGCTCGATGCCGGAGATATATGAACGCCATCTACAAGATGGCGAAGACCGTCAACGAGACGAGAAGCTCAACACCCGCCAGCGGGATGTTCTCGGCACGCACGATCACGGTGTCGCCATCGACCGCCAGACGCCGAGCACAAGTGCGGTGCTGGCAAGGTACATCCATCTCGACCGGCGGCTCACCGTGGCGGAGCACGAAGGTCTCGGCGGGTGGAAGGAGGTCAAGGAGGCGATCAAGCGGGCGGATGTCGACGCGACGGTGAAGCAGGCGTTACGCGCAAAGCCGAGCCACACGGGGCTGACGGCGAGACGGCAGAAGTACTTCCCCACGTGAAAGCCCGGACGAGGATCGTGCCCGGCAGGTGCAGGCGGCGGTGCACGTACAAATTCGCCGGTTCCAGAAGCCGCCGCCGACGGTGGGGCGCTGGACGTTCAGCACGAAACGGTGCATCGATCGCGGGATGCGGCATTCCAAAGTGTGGGTTCGGCCCGCTGTGGAGGGATGGAAGTACACGGTGAACGCAACGACTGGTGCTGATTAGCACCTGACGAAAGTCGTGCGGTATTTACGCGGCGTTTTGGGATGTACGCGACGAACGGTGCTGGCGGATTGGCGCGACGAAGTTCAAGTGGATGCGGGGTAGAGCGCCCAGAAAGGAAGCGGAGAAGGCGGCACGGGCACCTGTGCCGCGCGGGATCTTCGGCGCGGGCATGGCTCCGCCCTACGAGGAAAGTTTTCAATGGCGATTGATCTGAAGGGCTGAATTAAGACGAGACGCAGGACTTTCGCGGGCGGAGCTCGACGGCCTCGTTTCGACTCCGGCTGACGAGTTGAAGGCTGGGTTTACCGCGGCGAACTCCACGCAGTTGCTGCCGCACCAGACGGTTTCCTGCCACTTCGACAACAGCACGCGGACGCGTACCCGCTCGGAGGCGGGGCGACGCAGCTCGAAGCGCACGCATTTTCGACTCGTGGGCTAATGCAGATCGCCCACGGCGACGGCGGCTCTACGACACGGGAAGAAAGATCATCGGCTCGATGGGGCACGGCATCGCCATCCGCCACGACCTGATCCTCGATGAGGGCAACAAGTGGCGGCGAGGTCGTCTGCGGCACCGACGTGCCGGTGATCAACATGGCGCGACGGATCACCTGACGGCACGCTTGCGGACATCAGCGACCATCCGGCGAGCAATCAAGGGCGATTTCAAGGCGCAGAAGATCGCGGTGAAGCCAGCCTACGCGCCGTGAGGCCACGCCAGCCGCCTGGTGCCGCAGGGGCTGATCGCCGATGACGCGGATGGCCTGACGTCACGCTGGGCTTCACCCCCGCTACAAGCTGATCGACGCACCATGGAGCGCGCTCAGGCAAGAACGCCAAGGAGGCGGGCAAGCAATGAAGTTCGAGGTGGTGGACAGCATGGACGCGGCGTTCGGGGAAGACGGAGATCGTCTATCCATATTAAAGTTTACGACCTGATGCTCCGTTGCCGCGGACGCGAAGGACGCCGGAGATGCGGCAGACGACGGCGAGTGCCTGGCGATGAACGCGATGCGGGCGCGGACTGGATCTGCGACGAGCGGCGGATGAAGCTGGCGCGGCGACGCTATCTATACGCACTGCCTTGCTGGCGATCAGCAGACGGACGCGGCAGACCAGATGCCCGCAGTCGGTGGTCTTCCAGGAGGCGAGAACCGGTTGCACACGGCGGTAGCGCCAACAAGAAGTGCGACGACGATGTGAGCGACCCTTTGACGGCAAGCGCTGGCCCACAAGATCGAAACTCGGTAATCGCCGCAAACGACGTGACGCGCAGTGCTCAGCAGCGCCGCATCACGGTGCAATGTCGCGACCGCCGAGGTCATCGTTGATCATCACGCACGGCAACGGGCCGGTGGATGAGGCGGCCGCGAACTCACGATCAGGCCGTCGCGACACGCAGGCGGCGGCGATTCGCCAGCGCAACGAGATGTACGCGGCAACCCGCTGGGGACCCAGCGGCGTGTCACGACGGTGTTAGATGCAGGATCCCGGCGTTTATTGCCGATTAGCCAGAGATCATCGGCGATGGCGCGACGATCGACGCGGCGAAAGGACGGTGGTAGAGGTCCCGGCGCTGGCGCGCGTGGCAGCCGCCGGTACCGCGCGCAATCCAGAGATCGAACGATCCGGCGCTCGACGAGGGGCTACACGATCGCCCTCGCTGGTGCAGGTGGGGAAATCGTCAGTATGCCGATTGACGGCAAGCGGGACGGGTCGAGGCGGAAGTCAAATGACGCGACCTGACCAGCGCCGCTGGGCGGAGACGGACGTGATTATCGCCGCGATCGTTTAACCTGGCGCGACGCGTGCCCTTAACCATGCGCAAGGCGCGGACTGTTTTGAGTGACGACGCCACGGTGAGGCGTGCTGCCCGAGGAGGCCGCCTCCGGGCGATATGCTGGGTCCGGAAGATCGGCGGGCATCCGGTTCAACGTAAGTGGTCGCGGCAATGCCGGCCCGTGCGGGCACCGCTATATCGCAGGTTGTCCGGACGCTGGTTTGCGGAGCGGTCGTGCGCGATGGCTGACGCCGCCGAATTGAACCC
Source organism: Phycisphaerales bacterium (assembly GCA_020639115.1). Taxonomy (GTDB): domain Bacteria; phylum Planctomycetota; class Phycisphaerae; order UBA1845; family UBA1845; genus JACKHG01. The sequence goes on along the minus strand of JACKHG010000013.1, from coordinate 114,137 downwards.
AGATGGGCTGACCGACCACCTGTGTCGCCACATCTCGACAAGAATGATATTACGGTCCAAACCATCGACCGCCGGAGTTTAGTCGCCAACGCACCGGTAGCGGCCAGCGCGGTGTCAGTTCTCAGCCGCGGCTATTGAATCACTTGTTGGGCGATGGCAATGCCGCGGTCACGATCAAAGATGACGAGTTCCCGCCGCGAGGATGCATGAGGCGCAGACGAAGTGGTCCGGCTCGACGATGGACGATCTTGATGCTGGGCGGTGAGTTATGCGGCGGGCCCGCGTGCCGGTGACGATGGCGAAGAAGGTGCTCACCCGCGACCAGGTGGGAGTGGAAGCATGAATTTCAAGGATGAGAACATCTTTCCGAGTGAAAGGCGTGGAGGCGAGCAGCCAGCCTCGAAAAGGCAATTCCCAAATCGGCTAAACTCTGCGGGGACGCGAAGGAGGGGGCCTCGACTTTTGCTGCTGTACGCGCCTGCGACGACCTGGAGGCCTGGCTCGACACAAGGTGATGGTCTACGCGTCGTTGCCGGTGACCAAGACACTTCGTCGCAGAGTTCCGAGCTGGATCAACGGGCGGGCCTGGCACGGAAGCACGCGAGGCCGCAGAGCTGGATGGAGCCGGAGATGACGCGCGATCCTGTCTTCACTGACACGATCAAGTCGGGATGGGCGAGAACGACAAGCTGGCGGCTGCCTATCAGCGCACTACTTTGACAACCTGTTCCGGCAACATCCTCGGCCCGCGTGAGAGAGCTGATGGCCATGAGCGGGCAGGTACGCCGCGTGCCGTACAACGCGTACAACCTGCTCACCAACGCGCGGACCTGAAGTCTTCGACGATCAAGGACGACACGGGAGACGGTCGAGCTGGAGCGGACCTTGGCGTTCTACCTGTTCACGTCGCCGCCGGACTGGCAGGTGCGGAACGCGTACGAGGGGCATCGGGCAATGGCCAAGGGCGCGCAACCCGTCCGCGCGCCGGTTTCAACGGCGGGCAGAGCCACACCAAGAAGCGCGAACTGATGAGAGCGTGTTCTGGCGGCGGGCCCTGAGGGCGGCAATATCCCGGCCGCGGTACAACAACCTCATCAACACGGCAGGAACGAGAACCTGCCGGGCGCTGCACCGCTACATGCACATCCTGCAAGTGAGCGCCGCATCCGGCCGACGGCGGTATCGCGTACGACCTGTCGCGCTGTCAGGCCGACGAGGCCTTAGCATACCTGATGAGCAAAGCGTGGCGATTATCGAGGACGCGTTTCGCTGTGGGCGGCCCCGAGTAATTTTTCGCACCGCCATGAAAGAAGGTGGCTTCGACTTCGTTACGACGTCTACCCCCACGCAAACAATGCAGCGGGCGTACCGGACGGACGTTCTCAACGAGCCGCACATCCCGATGAACTTCCACGGACGTGCCGACAGCGTCTCCACGCTGCCCACGAAATGGGGCAATCGGATGCACCCGTACCGCAATTCCAGCCGCCGTACGGTACAGCGCGACTACGACATTCTGCGCCGAGGTCGCCTTCGGGATGCACGAGATCATCCTCTGGCACTACGTGTTTCACCGAAGGATCCCAAGCAGCTCACCGTTGTCGAGTTCTCGAGGCATCTGCACCGTGTTCCGCCAGACGAGATGCCTGGAAGCGAGTTCGAACAGGTATCCACGAGATGGCCGTGAGGCCGGCGAGGCGTCACCGCGGATTTCGCTCAGCTGCCGAGTGCATGGCAAGATCATGAAGGCGGTCATGGCTGGGGACGATGTGAACGCATTTAGCTGGTCGACAGTTACCGATCCGATCCCGCAAATTTCTACTACAACTTACGTATGCCACGAAAGCGCGAGCAACATCGCCCGCGTATGGTTGGCGACGGCGTGCGGTCGATGCCTACCTCCGGAAGTTCTCAAGGGCGCGGTTCGAGCCACTACCTGATCGATACGTGCTCAAGATCGCAGGATATGACCAACGCGGCCCCTGATCAACGACGGATCCAGCAGTTCACCGAGTTGCTGGACTGCATTCAGGAGCTGTTAAGGGGTGAATGCGACGCTGGCAGGTAACGGTAGGGGATTTGAGGGATTAAGGATTGAGGGAGGCGGGGGATTGGTGAAACAATGCGAGGCGCGAAAAGTGGATGCGCGCCTTTTTTCGGATCATCGTTGCTGCGGCGGCGGGTCGGTGGGCGGGTCGGGGCCGGAAGACTAGGATTAACGGCGTTCGTTCACCATCTGCAAGTGCTGCAGACCTGGAATCGATTCTGACGCCAGAGTGAGATTTTAATTCGGAAGCGTTAATCATCCATACCGATTTCGGCGACATGAACCTGGAGTTCTTTCCGGACAAGGCGCCGCAGCACGTCGAGAACTTCGTCGACCTGGCGGAGTCGGGCTTCTACGACAACAAGACGTTTCACCGCATCGTGAGCGGCTTCATGATCCAGGGCGGGTGTCCGCAGGGGACGGGCACGGGCGACGGGCCGCGGCGGCTGAAGGCGGAGTTCAACGACACGCCGCACGTCGAGGGCGTGCTGAGCATGGCCCGGGCGAACGACCCCAACAGCGCCTCGTGCCAGTTCTTCATCTGTCTGGGGGACGCGACGTTCCTCGACCGGCAGTACACGGCGTTCGGCCGGCTCGCGGACGAGGCGAGTTTCGAGACGCTGCGCAAGATCGGCAAGGTCAAGACGCGCGACCCGGGTACCGGTGAGAAATCCCAACCGGTGGAGAAGGTCAGCATCAACAAGATGACGGTCAGCGACGCGGCGTAAGCAGTTCACCACCGATCCGAGCCGCGCGGCCGATCCAAATCGGGAAGCCGATCCGAGCCGCGAGCGCCAGCGAGCGGGCTGCGCTGGGGGCGCCGGTTCGCCGCATCGGCCGAGGCCGTGATCGATTCGCTCGTGGGTGGCGATTGGCTCGCGCCTTCCCGGCGCAGAAGCCGCTAAATTGTGAAATCCTAATTGGCGCTGTGCTGGTCCTGCCGCGCTTCCTCCGGGAAGTACGCGGCGTACCAGCGCGCCAGGTCCACGCGCAGCACGCGGCCATCGCAGGTGATGAGGTCGCCGCGCACCTGCTCGTTCTGGTCGGCGATGCGGGTGAGCACGTAGCGGATCTCGTCGCGGCTGCGCGGCGGGGCGCCGAGTTCGCGATCGTCCGGTTGCACCTGCGCGAAGAGCGGCGGCGCCGGCGGATCGACCGCGTCGAGGCCGGGGTCGTCGCCGTAGCGGCCGAGCAGAAAACGCAGGATGCGGACGCGCATCAGCCAGTGCGGCGCCGAGGTGCTGTCCGGTGCGCCCGCGAGGGCATCGTGCAGCAGCGCGAGGCGCAGACGCCAGATATCGGCGAGATGACGACGGACGCGCTGGATGGGCGTTTCGGTCATGGCGAATGGCTCTGTACCAGGATAATTATACCCGACGGATGCCCGCGAAATCGAGGCCTACTGATCCGAGAAAACTATGAGCGTGCCCTGGGCGCGGGATACTTGACCCAGTTGATTGTCTTCGGGTTTGGGGTGTTCCCAAACAGGAGGAACACGCTGCGAAGTATATTACATGGACGTACACGCGGTGTCCACCACGTTCTGCATTTTTCGACCTGGATGCTACGGCGGCAGTATCAGACGCTGACTCGGTCAGACCGAACGGACCGCGTTGAGGCGGTGCTGGAGCCCCATGCCGCGCGTGTGCGGTGGTTTACGAGGTAGCCGCAGGCCCAGTGGCTGGCGGCGATCATTCGTCCCTGGCCAAGCATGGTCGTGGCGAATCCCAGCCGGATGCCCTGGCTCTTCCGTGATGGCTGCAAGAACGACCAGATCGATGCCCGCTGGTGACGCTGCTGTACCGCAGACCCCACACGGCACTGCCTCGGCGGAAGTGTGTGTCGGCCTGGCGGTGCTGCTGATCAACAACGGCGGACGATCGTAAGGTCGGACCATGGTGAAGAATCAGCTTGCGGGGTCTTACGTCACCTTGCGTTGCCCGGAAGAGTTGGACCCATCGCGACGGGCGCTGGCTGGAGACGCTGGACATCGATCCGGCCCGCAACTTCCTGATGCGGAAGTTGCCTTGGCTGGTGGATTTATCAAGACATCCAGTTGAAGCGGATCGGCAGGAACTGCTGCGATTGCCGCGCAGCAGCCGGCGGTGGCCCCTGCTGCAGTCGATTCCCGGCGTGGGCCGCGGACCGCGGAAGCGATCGTCGCCTTCGCCGACGACGTTCGTCGCTTCGGCAATCAAAAGCAGTTCGCCAGCGCCACGCGGCATGGTCCCCTAAGCTGGACGCCAGTGGCGGACGCGAACGGCTGGGGCACATCACCAAAGCCGCGGGCCGAGCGTGGTGCGCTGGTTGCTGGGCGAGTCGGGCGTAATATCGTGATCCGCGTAATCTCAGCTGCGGGCCTACTTCGAGCAGGTGCGGTGGCGATAAGAAGCGGACCCGCAAGGCCATCATCGCGACGCGTGTTGCTCAGCATTGCGTTCGCGATGATGCGCGAGGCCTTATGACCCGGCACGGGTCCGAGCAGCGTAGGGAACGGGCGAGGCGGAACCGTGAAAATTCCGGACCTTCTGTTCGAGCGTACGGGACGGCGAACGGAACTCGTCCAGGGGACTGCAATTCCTCCCTAACTCTGCACAGCCGGCCCTTCCATGTGGGCTGGCCTCCGACGGAACCCGTCCGCCGTCGTGATGAACGCCCGCGCATGGGCAGGTCGGGGCAGAATGAAGACGGTGATCCGAAGCGACGTGAGCGCCTGCGGTGAGCGGGTGGAGGTGGATGCTGCACGAGCTGCCAGTAACGGATGAATGGATCGAGCCCGAGCATCGCGGCTGAAAACATCGACAGGCGGCTCTGCTGCCGCCCTCGATGGACCCAATCCGAGAATGGGCTGATCCCTCGCAAAATCTTCCCAGCCCCAGCCGCCCAGAAGCACCGGCCGCTGGTGAGTACGAATATAGCGTGGATCATCAACTGTTTGACAATCCCGCGCTTGGACAAGGTTATTTGGCAGAAGCCGCGAGCGCCGCCAGCGAGCGGGCTTCGATGCGGCGTCCTTCCTAGAGGTCGCGCGTCGAAGCGTACGACGGCGATCAAAGGCCGCGGCGTTTCAAGACGACAACCTTCGTGTCGCGAGAGTCATCGTTCCCAGGCAAACCGTCTCGCCGAGGGGTTGGTTGCACCGATGGCAAGCATGCCCAGGATATGTCCAGATGTTGCACGGGGCCGGTCCCTGCTTGTTTGAGGCGTGACGTGCCGTCGGCACCTGTACAGCAGGAAACCGATCCCAATACCCAGGCTCCGGCGTCAATGGGTCGCCAGACCATGAGCTTGAAGATCGTCGCAAATCCACAGGCCGACTGCGATCCGTTGCAGGCTGCGCATCTCGCTTGCGGGGAGAATGGCGTAGGCGAGTGCGTCAGGTGACCGAAACGGCAAGGCATCACGACCATAAGCACCCGGCGACGCCTACCGCGACGACATCGATCAGTGGCAGGTTTCATGTCCGAACTGTGTGACCCGAGTCGGTTGGCCAGGAAGCAGCCCGCGTAGATGACTGCGGGGGCCGCATAGTGAAGGACATAAAATGGTCGCTGCATTCCGGGCTTGTGGCACGCCAGAGGATCAAGGCAATCGTCGCTATTCCGCCGCCAATGATGAGGCCCCACTGCGGTAAAACCGCGTTCACTTCGCCCACCGCTGTTGCAGGCTCAATCATCGATCGCTATACGCCGCCCACCGCCCGGCGCGGGCAGAAGCGTGTCGAGCGGCTGGCGATGAGTCTCGCGCGATGGGCGCGGTACCGGTGGCAGGCTCGCTGCGGTCGTAGACGCGCAGGCGGTCGGCGGTGTTGCTGGGTCCGCCGGGATGGGCGAAGTTGATGGGATCGTGGTGCCCTGGCGGACCACCTGCAGCGGCGTGATGGCCTGCGGCGGGCGACGTGGGGTTGAACACGCGGGCTTCGCGATGGCGAGCGGTGGATGCCCGCGCGGTGGAGGGCCCTGTCGCAGCAGATGTTGCCCAGGCCGGCGATGCATGCTCATCCATGAGCAGCGCCTTGATCTGGCGGTCGCGGGCGATGCGCGGCGGAACGCGTGGAGGGTCGCGTCCAGCGGCTCGATGCCGAGGTCGGCGAGGCCTGGGGACGACGCCGTTCCACGATTCGTAAACTCGCCGCCGAAACGGCGGGCGTCGCGAGCTGCAGCTCCCACGTCCCGCTCGTCGGCGAGGCGCAGGTGCGGTGCGGTCTTGGCACATCTGACGCCGGTGGATTGCCGAGGAAGCCGGTCATGCCCAGCAGCACGATCAGGCCCCGCCTGTCCTCGAATCTGGATGGATCGGGAAGCGTTTGCCGCGGCGGATGACGTCGGCGACGCGTGCCGCTGAGCCAGTTGCGGCACGCGCCGCGGCCGTGACGCAGGATGCTCGCAGGTGCACGATCCAGTGATCCGTGCGCGCCGATCAGCCGCGGGGCGAACGTGCTGCACCAGGTCTCGGCCCCGCAGCTCCGGCATCGGCGGAGAGTATACTGATTTCGGTTTCGTCCACCGCGTGCCCTGCGGTACCGGAGCAAGACGCCGATGCCTGAACTGCTGGATGTGACAGCCTACGTGCGGTGTCTCGAGGCTGCGTGGTCGGCGCGCGGCTGGTGCGTGTGCGGGTGCGCAGCCCGTTTCAGCGTGCACGGTCGAGCCGCCGATCGAGGCGGTCGAGGGCCAGGGTGGTTCGGGCGAAGTGCTGGCTGGGGAGCTGCACGTGCTTCGCAGCTTGACGACGAGCTGGGCGCTCGTGATTCACCTGATGATCGCGGGCCGGTTCCAGGAAGGCCGGCGGGGTGGAGAAGCTGTCCAAGATCTGCCTGGCGGCTTTGATTTTGAAGCAGGCACGCTGTTGCACTACCGAGGCGGGGCAGAAGAAGCGCGCGGCGCTCCATGTCGTGCGCGGCGCGGCGGCGCTCGCGGCGCACGATCCCGGCGGCCTGGACGTCCTGTCAGCCGATGCCGCGGTGTTCGTGGCGACGCTGCGCCGCGAGAACCGGACGCTCAAACGCGGCCTGACCGATCCGCGCCTGTTTGACGGGATTGGGAATGCGTACAGCGACGAGATCCTGCACGCGGCGCGGCTTTCACCGGTGCAGCTCACGTCGCGGTTGAGCGATGCAGAGGCTGAGCGGTTGTTTCGCGCGGCGCAGGCGACACTCACGCGCTGGATGGATGAACTGGCCCGGCGCTTTGCCGCCAAGTTTCCCGGCCCGGGCGACATCACCGCGTTTCGCAGCGAGTTCGCCGTGCACGGGCGCTACGGCAAGCCGTGTCTCGATTGCGGGGACACGGTGCAGCGGATCCGCTACGCCGAGAACGAGACGAACTACTGTCCGACGTGCCAGACGGAGGGGCGGGTGCTGGCGGACCGGTCGCTTTCGCGGCTGCTGAAGGACGACTGGCCGCGGGAGGCACGCGGAGTCGTGCCCGATTGACCCTGGCGGGCGGGGCGCGGATAATCTTCCGAGGATTCGGGACGGGCTCGGATCGGGCTAGAGCAAGCTCAATTCGCTTGTCGTGTCAACACTCCGCTGGCCTCATTTGGAGGTGGCGGCGTCGTTGCCACGAGACAGTCGAAGACGGGCTGATTCGAACGAACAAATTCGAGGTGTAGTCATGAAACGCAGAATGTCCATTCTGCTGGTGGTGGCGTGCGCGGCGGGGTGTTCCCCCAGCGCGGAGTTGTGTCCTTCTCGGTACCTCAACGACGGCGACTGCGACGACGGCCGGCTAGGGGCGCTCACGAACCTGTGTCCGTTGGGTACGGACGAAGCGGATTGTGCGAACGTGGACCCTACGGTGTGCCAGACGACGAACGACGGCGAGTGTGACGACGGGCGACCGGGGGCACCGTTCCACATCTGCGCGCCCGGTACGGATGAAGCGGACTGCGCGGGACTGCCGCCGGCGGACGCGGACACGAACTCGGTGCCGCCGGAATAGGGCCGTTTCGGGGCGCGGGGGAGGGTGCAGGGAGGATTGAAGAGGCGTCTTGGGGGCGGGGGTTGCGAAGCATCCCGGCGGGCGGTTTACTGCGGTTTGGAAAACTTGCCCGCGCTGTCTTGACTGCGCGTGGTTCGTGGGGTATGTTAGGCATTAGTTAGGGTCTGCCTATCGGCCATTCTGGCGGATGGGGTTGGGTCCAGCGCGGTCATCGGCACCTGCCGGCAGGAGTTGGTTGGTGCCGAGCGGAAAGGGGAACGCCTCGGCTTCTGACGCGGTCGGGTTCGTTTTGCGCCGTCGCCGACGGGTTATCTGCACGTCGGGGGGGCGCGTACGGCGCTCTTCAACTGGCTGCTCGCGCGGCGTTCGCCGAGCGGGCGGTTCGTGCTGCGCATCGAAGACACGGATCGCAATCGGCACGTCGAGGATTCGGTTCAGAAGATCCTGAGCGACCTGCGCTGGCTCGGGTTGGACTGGGACGAGGGGCCGGAGGTGGGGGGCGACTTCGGGCCGTACCACCAGAGCGAGCGGCTCGGCATTTACCAGACGCACATCGACCGCCTGCTGGCGGAGGGCAAGGCGTACTACGCTTTCGAGACGCCCGACGAGCTGAACGCGCTGCGTGAGCGGGCGCGGGCGGCGAAGCAGGATTTTCGCTATCCGCGGCCGGATCCGCTGCCCACGGCGCAGGATGCGGGCAAGGCGCGGGCGGAGGGGCGGCCGGTGGTCGTGCGGCTGCTCATGCCGGAGCGGGCGATCACGGTGGTGGACGACATTCTGGGGAACGTGACGCTGGAGGCGGACCAGCTCGACGACTTCGTGCTGCTCAAGGCGGACGGGTGGCCGACCTATCACTTCGCGTGCGTCGTGGACGACGCGCTGATGAAAATCACCCACGTGCTCCGCGGGCAGGAGCACCTGATGAACACGCCGCGGCACATCGCGCTGCAGGAAGCCTTGGGTTTTACCACGCCGCGGTACGCGCACCTGCCGGTGATCTTCAACACCGACGGCAGCAAGATGAGCAAGCGCGACAAGGAGAAGGCGCTGAAGCGCGGGGAAATCCCGCCGGAGATCGAGGTGCACGATTTCCGCTCAGCCGGTTACCTGCCCGAAGCGCTGATGAACTTCCTGACGCTCTTGGGCTGGTCGACGGGCGACGACATCGAGCAGATCACGCTGGACGAAACGGTCAAGCGGTTCAGCGTCGCGGGCATCGGCAAGAGCAACGCGAAGTTCGACCGCAGCAAGCTGCTGGCGTTCAACACGGACTGGGCGGCACGGGTCGCCCCGGATCGGTTGCTGGGATTGTTCAAGGACTATCTCGCGGTGAACGACGCGCCGATGGCGCAGGCGGACGACGCGACGCTGCGGCTCGTGCTGGAGCTGTGCGCGGGCTTCCGCACGTTCCGCGACGTGGAGGCCAAGGCAGGCTTCGCGTTCGTGCCGGATGACGCGATCGTGTACGACGAGAAGGCCGTGCAGAAGGTGCTGGCGAAGAACGACGGGGCGGGCTTCGCGATGCTGGAGCAGCTCGTCGAGCGACTCGCGGCGCTGGCGCCGTGGAGCGCGGAGGCGGTGGAGGCCGAGTTGCACGCCGTCGCGGAGGGCGCGGGGGGCAAGCTCGGCGCGGTGGCCCAGCCACTGCGCGTCGCGGTGAGTGGGGGGACGGTGAGTCCGGCGATCGGGGCGACGCTGGAACTCGTGGGCCGGGAGGGGACGCTGCGGCGGATGCGCCGGGCGCTTGAGCTGAGAACGACTTTGCAGACGGACAGTGATGAACCGCAAAGGCCTGGATGTTGACAGGTCACAGGCCCATACTCGAACCGAGACGGAGTGAATGATGCCGCTACTCGTAACAGGCAGCCTTGGAATTGACACCCTGGAAACTCCCCATGGCCGAGCGGAGGAAGTGCTGGGCGGATCGGCGGTGCACTTCGCGTTCGGAGCGGCGATCTACACGCGCGTGCGGCTGGTCGGCGTGGTCGGCGAGGATTTTCCCGCGGCGATGCGGGACCTGCTGGCGTCGGGCGACATCGACCTGGCGGGGCTCGAGCTGCGCAAGGGCAGCAAGACGTTCCGGTGGAGCGGGCGGTATCACCTGGACATGAACAACCGCGACACGCTGGACGTGCAGCTCAACGTGCTGGCGGAGGCGGCGCCGAAGGTGCCGGAGACGTTCGCGGACAGCGAGGTGCTCTTCCTGGCGAACACGCATCCGGCGTTGCAGCGGGAGATGCGCGCGGCGGTGGCCGGGGCGAAGCTCACGGTGTGCGACACGATGGACCTGTGGATCACGGGTCATCGGGAGGAACTGCTGCGGACGCTCGCGGAGGTGGACGGGCTGATCATCAACGACAGCGAGGCGCGGGAGCTGACCGGTTGCGGGAATCTCATCGCCGCGGGCGAGGCGATCCTGGGCATGGGGCCGCGGTTCACGGTGATCAAGAAGGGCGAGCACGGCGCGATGCTGATGACGGGCAAGCGGGTGACGGTGATTCCGGCTTTCCCGACGAAGGACGTGAAGGATCCCACGGGGGCGGGGGACAGCTTTGCCGGCGGGATGCTGGGCTACCTGACGGCTGAGGGCAAGTACGACGACGACGCGCTGCGCCGGGCGATCGTTCACGGCACGGTGGTGGCGTCGTTCACCATCGAGGATTTCTCCGTGAACCGCATCCGCAACGTGACGCGTGCGGACGTGGAGGAGCGGGTGAAGCAGTTCACGGCGATGCTGCGGATCGAGTGATCCGCGGCGGGTGCTGGGCTGGACGGTTCGGGGCGATCCGCACCAACCGGCGCCGACGGACGTGAGGGTGACGGGGCGTGCGACTCTTCGTGGCCATCGAGTTGTCCCCGGAGGTGCGCCGGGCCGTGCAAAAGGTGCAGCGGGCGCTGGGGGCGTTCGACCGGGCGGTGCGCTGGACGGGCGCCGAGCAGATGCATCTCACGCTGAAATTCCTGGGCGAGGTCGGGGAGGGGGACGTGCCACGGGTGACGGCGGCGCTGGAGCGGGCTACGGCCGGGAGTGAGCGGTTGCGGCTCACGACGGCGCCGGCGGGGTGCTTTCCGCCGAGGGGAAGGGTGCGGATCGTGTGGGTGGGTCTGGAGGGGGGCGCGGCGCTGCTCGCGGGTCAGGCCGCCGTGGAAGCGGCGCTCGCGGATGAAGGATTTGCCAAGGAGGAGCGGCCGTACGCCCCGCACCTGACCATCGGGCGGGTGCGTGAGGGGCAGGGTCGCGAAGGCCGGGGTCGCGCGGCCGGTGGCCGGGGCGGCGAGGGTGCGGACGGGTTGCGGGAGCGCGTGCAGGCCACGGCTGTTCCGGCGGTGGAGCAGGCGGCGGGGGCGTTCGTGCTGATGCAGTCGGAGTTGCAGCCAGGCGGCGCGCAGCACACGCGGTTGGCGACCTTTGCGCTGGGCGCGTAGCGGATTGCCGTTGCGGGTCGCGGTTCCGAGGTATGGCCACCGGGGCCTGACTCCGGGGCAGCAGGGCCGAGGGCGGCATAGGGAATTCAAGGACGGAATAATCGTCAGGGACCAGACGGGCGGCGGATCGAGCCGGTCGAGTGAGCGGAGAAACGATGATGAGCGCGGAAACCGACAGCAAGCGGAAGCAGGCACTGGATCGTACGCTGCAGCAGATCCACAAGGCGTACGGTGACGGGGCGATCATGAACCTCGACCGGATGGAGACGAACCTGGACGGGGTTCCGACGGGCTCGCTGGCGCTGGACCTGGCGCTGGGCGGGCGGGGGCTGCCGCGGGGGCGGATCGTCGAGTTCTTCGGCCCGGAGTCGTCGGGCAAGACGACGCTGGCGCTGCACGTGATCGCGGAGGCGCAGAAGCTGGGCGGGGTGTGCGCGTTCATCGACGCGGAGCACGCCCTGGACGCGACGTGGTCGAAGAAGTGCGGGATCAACCTCGAGAACCTGCTGGTGAGCCAGCCGAACTCGGGGGAGGAGGCGCTGGAGATCACGGAGCTGCTGGTGCGCAGCGGTTCGATCGACGTGATCGTGATCGACTCGGTGGCGGCGTTGATTCCCAAGGCCGAGATCGAGGGCGAGATGGGCGACACGCACGTCGCGCTGCAGGCCCGGTTGATGAGCCAGGCGATGCGGAAGCTGACGGCGGCGATCAGCAAGACGCACTGCATCGTGATTTTCATCAACCAGATCCGCATGAAGATCGGGGTGATGTTCGGCAACCCGGAGACGACGCCGGGCGGACGGGCGCTGAAGTTCTACAGCAGCGTGCGGGTGGACGTGCGGCGGATCAGTTCGCTGAAGGAGGCGGACACCGTCATCGGCAACCACGTGCGCTGCAAGGTGGTGAAGAACAAGGTGGCGGCGCCGTTCCGCGAGGCGGAGTTCGACATCATGTTCGACAGCGGCATCAGTCGCGAGGGGGACCTGCTGGACCTGGCGCTCAAGGAGGACCTCGTCAAGAAGAGCGGCGCGTGGTTCAGCTACAAGGACGTGCGGCTCGGCCAGGGGCGTGAGAACGTCAAGACGTTCATGAAGGACAATCCGGACCTGTTCGAGGAGGTCCGCGCGGCGGTGCTGGCCAAGCGACTCGCGGATGCAAACGCCGCCAGCGAGAAGGCGAAGGCGAGCGCGCCGGATGCGGAGGACGAGAAGAAGGAGGACTCCGCAAAAAAAGGCAGTGACGGCGCGGCGGCGCCGGCGGCCAGCGTGAAACCTGTACCGGCCAAAGCGCGGACTGCGCAGCGCAAGGCGTCGTAGGTCCGCCCGGAACGGCCCAGGCGGCAGCCGTCACGCCGGAGTGGCTTGACGTGACGGCTGGCGCTTGGGGGGCGGATCTTGTCCGGCGTGTGTCCGTGCCGTCCGCATGCATCCCTTGATTTTCACCCAAGGTCATAATTCGGGCGCTCACGATTGAACCGCTCTGCGCGATTCGCTAGAGTCGCGGATATGGGTGGTCCATCCACGCGCACGCGTGACGGCGTGCCGTCGTCGCGCTACCAGCCGTTACCTGCGCCGTTCGGCGCTCCGCTACTCGGACAGTCCTGCTCCATTGAAAGGTCGACCATGCGTCCGCGTCCCCATGTCCGCAGTTTCGCAGCAATTCCGATGCTCGTTGCCGTGCTGGCGTTCGCTCCGCGCGGAGCGGAGGCGATGCCGGCGAATCCTGAGCCCGTGGACTTGCGTCAGCCGGACGGGAGCGTGGTTACCCTGCGCGTCTTCGGCGACGAGTATTTCCACTGGTACGCGGACCTGGACGGCTACACCGTGGTGACGGCGCACGGCGCGTACGTGTACGCGTCGCTCGATGACGACGGGGAACTGGCGCCGACGGAATGGGCGGTGGGGAAGGCCGATCCGGCAGCCGTCGGGCTTGTGCCCGGGGTGCTGCCGGCGGCGCGCGTGCGTGCAGAGCACCGCGCAGCCGCGCTGGTTGAGCCGGTGGACCGTCCCCGATCAGCCGCGACGAAAACGCGGCAGGGCGGTGCGGTGAAGAACCTCGTCGTGCTCTGCAAGTTCAGCGACCACACCCTCGGCGTGCACACGCGGGCGGCGGCGGACTACGACGTGCTGTGGAACGCGGTGGGGGGTGATCCGGTGCTGGCGCCGACGGGCAGCGTGCGCGACTGCTTTTTGGAAAACTCGTACGGCACGCTGACGGTGAACAGCACGGTCGCGGCCTGGGTCACGCTGCCGCACCCGGAGGCGTACTACGCCAACGGGACCAGCGGGCTGGGTGGCTCGTATCCGACGAACCCGCAGGGAATGGTGGAGGATGCGCTCAACGCGGTGGATGCGCTGGTGGATTTCGGAGCGTTCGACCAGGACAACGACGGGTACGTCGACGCGATCAGCATCATCCACTCGGGGTACGGCGCGGAGACGGGCGGCGGCGGGGGCGACTGGATCTGGTCGCACCGCTGGTCGCTGTGGCAGTTGCCCGCGGGGCAGTGGTTCAGCAGCGACGTGAACGGCGCGGGGCAGCTCGTGAAGGTTTACGACTACCACACGGAGCCGGCGCTGTGGGGAACGAGTGGGACGGAGATCAGCCGGATCGGGGTGGCGGTGCACGAGACGGGTCACTTCTTCGGGTTGCCCGACCTGTACGACACGAGCGGCGGGGGCGAGGGGATCGGTTCGTACTGCATGATGGCGAACTCGTGGGGCTTCGACTTCACGCAGTGGCACCCGCCGCACTTTTCGGCGTGGTGCAAGGCGTTTCTGGGCTGGGTGACGCCGACGGTGATCACCGGCTACGGCAGCTACACCCTGCCGCAGGTGGAGACGACGCCGACGGTCTACCGGATCGACGCGGGATATCCGAGCGGCGAGTACCTGCTGATTGAGAATCGCCAACCGGTCGGCTACGACGTGGCGATGCCGCAGGGCGGGCTGGCGATCTGGCACATCGACGAGGCGAAGTGCTGCAACACCGACGAGGGTTATCCCGGACAGGCGGGGTGGCCGCAGAACAACAACCACTACCGCGTCGCGCTGCTGCAGGCGGACGGCAACTACGACCTGGAGCGCGGCCTGCATCGGGGCGAGGGCGACGAGCTGTACCATGCGGGCGGCGTGTCCGCGATCGGGCCGCAGACCGTGCCGGACACGGACGCCTACCAGGGCGGCAACGTCTATCCGACGTACATCAGCATCGGGAGCATCAGCGCCGCGGGCGCGAGCATGACGTTCAACTACCAGGCGGACTGCAACGGGAACGCGATCGCGGACAACGTGGACATTGCCGCGGGGACGAGCGCCGACTGCAACGGGAATGCGACGCCCGACGAGTGCGAGATAGGCTCCGCGTTCAACGTGAATTCGCCGGCGCTGACGCCGATCGGGACGGGGAATCCGCAGACGCACACGTTCGTGGCGCCGCCGGAGGCGCTCGGGCCGGTGACGGTGCGGTTCGCGACGATCGGCGATTTCAGTTCATCTTCGGAGTGGGTGGACGTGGCCCTGAACGGGTCGCCGATCGGCACGGTGTTCAATGACGGCTCGGACTGTCCGGCGGATCCGGACACGGACGCGATCAGCATTCCGGCAGCCACGTTCAACGCGCTGGTGGCGGGCGGCAACGCGACGATCGACATGGTCGCGACGTCGGCGGTGAATCCGACGCTCTGCGGGTCGGGGACATACATCCAGGTGACGCTGGACTACGCCGTGGCGAGTGCGACGTGCAACGGGAACGGGATTCTCGACGAGTGCGATATCCTGGGCGGGACGAGTGTGGACTGCGACGGCAACGGGACGCCGGACGAATGCGACACGGCGCTGTACGGGGTGCTGCTGGACGCGACGTTCGAGAGCGGGCTGCCGGCGGGCTGGTCGGCGAGCGGGATCATGCAGGCGGGTGCGGCGTGCGGCGCCGCATCGCCGGATTGCGGCGGGGCGGGATGGATGTACGCCGGCGATCCGATCACGTGTGCGTACGGCGACGACGAGGCGGGGATGCTCACGGCGCCATCGGTGGTGCTGGGCTACGGGAACAATGCGCTGTCGTTCTGTTCGCGGCTCGCGACGGAGGCCGGTTACGATTTCGCTGCGGTGCGGGTGAACGGCCAGGTGGTATGGCAGGAGAGCGGGGGTAGCGGCAATTGGGAAACGCATATCGTCGATCTGCACCGTTTCGGCGGGCAGAGCGTCGTCGTGGCATTCGAGCTGTCCAGCGATTCGTTCGTCAGCGGGACGCTCGGCTGGCAGATTGACAACGTGTACCTCGCGAGCGGCGCCCCGGACTGCAACGGCAACGGTTCCCCGGATGGCTGCGACCTGGACGCCGGCAGCAGCGACTGCAACGCCAATGCGCTGCCGGACGAGTGTGAGGCCGGTGGTCCGGTGGACTTCAATCTCGACGGAATCGTCGACCTGCTGGACATGGATGCGTTCGTGAACTGCCTGAGCGGGCCCGACGGCGCGGTGGTGGGAGGATGCTGCGCGCGGGCGGATCTGGACGCGGACGGCGACGTCGATCTGGAGGACGCGCGGGCGTTGCAGCGGGCCTACGCGTGGTTGCCGTGAGCGGGCGGCGGCGCCGGTTGAATTCCGCTTCCTTACGGGCGCGGCTCTGAATTCCGCTTCCTTACGGGCGCGGCTCTGATTTCCGCTTCCTTACGGGCGCGGCTCTGAATTCCGCTTCCTTACGGGTGCGGCTGAAGCCGAACCTTTACGGCGGCTCGGTTGCGGCTTCAGATGGCGCTGTGGACTTCCGTCACGCGGTATTCGCCTGGCGGGTCGAAGAACTCCACCTGGTGGTGTTCCTGACGCGCGTGCCGAGGATCGACTGGGCGAGCGGCGTGCGGTAGTTGTAGATGCGCTTGTCCTGGTTGGCTCCCACGGTCCGGAGGAGCGTGACTTCCGGCGCGTGCTGCTCACCACGTGCTCGAGGACGACGCGACAGCCGATGCCGGCATGGTCGGTGGGATGCCTCCGGGCTTGAGGGGGCGAAACAGGTCCATTTCCTTCTGCATCTGGGCGAGGCGGGCCTGGAGCAGGTCGCGTTCCTCGAGGGCGAACTTGTACTCGGAGTTTTCGGAGAGGTCGCCCAGTTCGGCGGCGCGGCCGATCGCAATTGCGTTTTCCCTGATCTTGACGTTGACCAGCTCCTCGAGCTCGGCGCGCTTTGTTGTAGCCGGCCTCGGTCGCGAAGAGAGCGTCCTCCTGGAGCCGCGCGGCAGCGCGGCTCGACCACGGTGAGCTGCGGGAACTGCTCGCGGATGAGCTTGAGCAGGTCGTCGCCGGTGCGGGCGAGGTTGTCGAGCCGCTGGATCTGGGTGCGCATCGCGGCGGCCACGCCGGGCTCGATCTGCTCGAGCATCGCGCGGAAGCGCTCGAAGCGGCGGGCCTTGAGCACGTCGCGGTTGTTGCCGGTGATCTGGCGGATGCGCTCGCGGGTGAGGCGGTCGTCGCGCTGGACCTCGCCGAGGGCGGCGAGCATGCGTGAGAATCGTGGCGAGCGGATGGACACGCGGGCCGTCTCGGTCCGGGGCCGTTCCACAGCCAGAGCAGGCTTCGTTGAGCGCACGGCTCGCGGAGGATCTCGTCGGCGAGTTCCCGGAAGCAGTCGTTGCCGCTGCCCATCTCGATGAGATGCTGGCGAGATCGTCCGCGACGCGCAGCGGCGCGCGTGCGGCAGCAGGCGCTTGAGGCGCCGACCAGGTCCTGTGGATGGGAATCTCGGAAGAGCCTTGCAGGCGGCATGCAGTGGCGAGGCGTCGGTCACGGCGAGGATGGCCTCGACCGGATCGGCGGCGCGCCGCGCGATGACGGGCCGCGTCGGCGTCCTCGGCTTCGTCGGCATCCCGCGATGGCTGGGAGACGAGGTAGGGCAGCTCGAAGGCCGCCCCTTTGCTTTCATACGCTGGGCGCGGTCTCGACCTTCTGGCGGACCCGTTTGAGCAGCTCGGTGTCCACTTACGTGCTTGTGGGCCTTGCAGGCCTTTGGACGTACTGCTCGACGAGGTGAGCCTGCGACGCGGTCAGGGCCTGGCGAGCCGCCGCCTGTTTCCGTCGAGCGTGAGGTGGGTCGGATCATACTTGAGGTAGTACGGCAAGCGGCCCTCGATCTGCACGTGGCGGTTAAGTGCAGGGCCGAGCGGCCCGCGTCCACCACTTGCTCCACCTTGGCCGGAATGAACTGCGGCGAGAGCAGCTGCGAGCTCGTCGCTGGTCATCCCACGACTGTTGCCGCGGAGGATACCTTCGACGACGCCGCCGGGGTCATCCTGGAGGAGCGCGGTGAGACGCGGCGGATCGAAGCGGGCCATGACGCTGAAGTCGTCCTCGTCCGCGGGTGCGGTAGCTGTCCGCCAGTTCGACGGCGGAGATAACAGGCGTGCACGTCGTGGACGTCAATGGTCCAGGAATCGCGGTCGACGCTTCCGACACGCACGGCTGCGCCCGTGACGGTGCGTGAGGCACGCGCCCCCTGCAGGCAGGTACACGTCCATGAAAGTGCGCAGGCGCGGCGGTGGTCGTCCGCCGGCGACGCCGGCTTCGCTCAGGAGTGATTCGAGGCCTTCCACGTCGGCGTACGCGGAGCGGTAGAGCCCGGTCACGGCGCGTGCAGGGCGTCGCCGCTCTGACCGCGAGGAGGAAGCGCCGGCTGGGCGGATGCGTCGGCGGGCCTGACGGAGCCGTTGAAGGGACCCAGAGCGGTCGTGGCGAGCGCTTCCAGCTGCCGCCTCATTGTCGCGATCGGCGAGCCGCCTTGAGCACCTTGGCCCGGCGTTCCCAGGCGTCGGCGTCGAATTCGTTTCGAGGAGCCGAGCCACGCTTTCTTCGACATCCTTGATGTTGCTGCTGGCGGCGAGTTTGACGAGTTGGTCGGTTTTCATGCGTTTGTGGCGTAATTATTCAATGCCTCCTGGCCGTGTCGAGGACAGAACAGCACATTCTGGCAGATTTTTTGTGATCTGTCGAGATGGTGACGGCGTGCGGAGCAGGGGACCAGCGGTCCGTTCTGCTCTTGCAGGCAAGGCGCGCATCCGGCTGATTTCCTCGACCAGTTCGCTGTTACAAGGATGATGCGAGGAGCCGCTGGAGCACCCGTTCGGGCGAAGCGCCAATGCTGGGAGGCACAGTAAAGGGACCGCAGGTTGCAGAGCATGCGGGAGAGGAGGCTGCGGTCGGAAACCGGGGCCAGATGGCTTTCCGCCAATTCGACGGTCTGGCCGAAGCAGCGGCAGAGGAGCTCGGCACAGCCGCTGCGGTCGAGGGTTTTACCACCGCCGAAGGGATCGATGAAGATCCGTTCAGGGCCGCTTGAAGGGCAGGCGATGAGGAAGTGGCCGGGCATGCCCACGCCGTGCAGCTCCCAGCCGAGGGTAGCGGCTACATCGAGCCAGACGGCGCAGAGGGCGATCGGCAGGCCGTGGCCGCGGTCGAGGACGCGGTTGAGGTAGCTGCCGCAGGGATCGCAGAAGTCGCTGGTGCATCCGGTAAGGCCGTGGCGGCGGACGAGGACTTCCTGGAGGGCGGAGACGCGGTCCTCGGGCGTGGTGGGGTTATGGGTGGCGACGCGGTCGGCGAGGTGGTCGAGGCGTTTGAGGTATTCGTCGACGGCGATGTCGGGGAAGCGGTCGAGGGCGAAGAGCAGAGCGGCGTGCGCGACGCGCAGATTGTCGCTTTGGGCCTGAACGTAGGCGTCAAAGGGGTGCACCTGGGTCATTGGCGCGCCCCTGTGGATTTCGAGTCTGTCGCATCCATGGCCATCATCGTCATCAGCCCAAGCTAACTCATCGTCCATGCGGATGGGGCAGGATGATAGTGGGTAGGGTGTGGTTGGACACCCTGACCGTTTTCTGCGTATTTGCCGGGGAGGGCAGGGTTTGCGCACGGCTGGCGTGCGGGGTGCGCGGTGCGGATTGACAAGTGTCGCGAGCGGTGTCATACTGTACTAGATCAATAGTACAGTTGGCACGATATGCATATCGATCCTGCGAGTCACGTTCCGGTTTTCGAGCAGATTGTCGCGCATTTTCGCCAGGCGATCGCAGCCGGGGTTTATCAAGCGGGCGAGATGCTGCCGTCGGTGCGGGCGGCTGCTCTGCGCTGCGCGGTGAATCCGAACACCGTGCAACGGGCGTATCAGGCGCTGGAGCGGGAGGGTCTGATCGCGACGCGGCGGGGGCGGGGCGTGTTCGTGACGCAGGGCGGTGTGGCGGCGGCTGAGCGGAACGCGGCGGAGGCGGCTGCGGCGCGGTTTGCGGAGGGGGTGCAGATCGGTCGTGCGGCGGGAATCGAAGACGAGCGATTGGCGGCGCTGTTCGAGCGGGCGCTGGGTGACGAGCGCTGATCACGCGTTGGCGCGCCGTTGGGCGAGGCTCTGGTTGTTTATGTAATTCCCAATAGCGATCAGGCGGCGCCGACGAGGGCGGGGTCGCCGATGCCTTCGGCGGGGGGCTTGTTTTCGGCGAGGTTGGTGTAGACCTGCTCGACCTGGCGGGCGAAGCGGCGGCGGCTGAAGACCTCGTAGGCCTGGCCGCGGGCGACGTCGCGGATCTTGGCGGCGTCGGGGGGGTGGTCGAGGCGGGCGGCGAGGCGGGCGGCGCGGCGGCGCCAGTTCTCCGGGGCCTTGAAGAGCTTGGCGTTGAGGTCGTTGGCGAGGATTTCGCTGATGGCGTAGGTGGCGGGTGCGGAGATGAGGGTGTTGCCGGCCATGGCCCAGGCGGCTGCCGTCATGGGGATTTCCGAAATATCGCCAAGTATGAGGTCGTCGGCGGCGACGCAGAGCTCCTCGAAGCGGTGGGCGTCGCCGCAGAAGGTGACCGAGCCGTGGTGGCCGGAGACGGCGGTGAGGGCCTTGAGCCGCTCGATCCGCGGGCCGGTGCCGGGAATGGTGAGATGCACCGGCTCGTCGAGGTAGCGGCGCATGAGCACGGCCCAAAGGGCGGCGCAGTCACCGTCGCGGCCGGGCAGGGGCGGTGGGATCACGAACCAGCGCATTTCGGGGCGGATGGTCAGGGCGGCACGGAGCGCGTGCGCGTCGACGGCCTTGATCGCGGAGAAATCGACCGCGGGGCGCACGACGACGCAGTGTTCGTAGGGGACGCCGCGTTCGACGAGCCGGCGGCGGACGCGTTCTGCCGCGCAGATGACCGCGGTGGGCGTCGCGGTGCAGATGGTGCGGATGAGCCGGACGTGGTCGTCGGTGACGGCGGGGTCGAAGACGGTGGTGACGAGTCGCGGGGTATGGGCGCCACCCGCGCCGCCCGAGGCGACAGCGGCGGCTGCTGGGGCGAGGGCATCGGATCCCCACGCGTGCACGATGGCGACGTTGTGGTCGGTCATGTGGCGGCGCAGGGCCGGCGTGGTCAGCAGCGGCGAGCGGGGGCTGCGCGTGATGGTGTTGAGCGGAAATGCCGGATCGAAGCCGGGCGGCGGCGCTCCGAGGCAGCCGACGCTGGCTGGAAACGCGGCGCTGGCCCGCTCGGCGAGCTGGGTGACGGCGATGCGCTGCTCCCAGCCGCAGGTGCGGTCGAGCACGTGCAGGACGCCGCTCATACCTTGGAGTCTTCCACCTCGCCGACGGTGTGCTGGTAGAACAGGCGGCCGATCTGGATGGCGGCGCGGCGGGCCAGTTCCCGGGCGGTGGCGTTGTCCCCCTTGAGCTTGTGGACGTCGATGGCGCTCAGCTCGGTCGAGTGGATGTAGCCGCCCTCGTCGGTGGGCCAGAGGCGCACGTCGCTGGGCAGCGTGCCGGGCTTGGTGGTGATCACCTTGACGGCGAGGGTGATCTTGGCGGTGCTGCTGGTATCCTCAATTTCGGTGGGGTTGAAGAAGTCGCGCACCTCGAGCCAGAGGACGGTGTCGGCGCCGACCTTGCGGCCGATGGTGGCGGCGGGGTAGCGCTCGAACTTGGGGTCGGCCTGGCGGAAGCGGGCCATGGCGTCGGGGCTGATGACGGCCTTGACCGCCTGGTGGGCGAGCAGTTCCTCGCCGAGGCTCTGCTCGAGCAGGTCGCGCAGGCGGGGCCAGCGCAGGCGTTCGGCGGGGTCGTCGACGAGCACGAGCAGCGTGCCGTCCTCGGGCAGTTCGAACTGCGGCTCGATCTTGTGGCCGCGGCCGATGCCCATGAAGTAGGCGAGTCCGCCGTAGCGGCCGCAGCCGGGTAGTGCGGGCAGAAGCAGGCCGGCGAGGAGCGCGGCGGTGAGTGCCGCGTGCGCGGGGCGCCGATGGCGGCGCAGCGATTCGGTCATTTCATCATCTCGACTTTGTGCTCGTAGAACTTCTGGGCCACGGTCGCCGCAAACTCCTCGTAGAGGGACTTGCGGGCGATCTGGGCGCTGGTTTCGTTGAAGAGCTGGCCCTGCTGCTTCACCTCGACGTCGGACAGCTCGACCATTTTCGGTTCGTCCGGATCGGCCTTCATGTCGTAGACGTGGACGGTGGCGCGGATGATCGGCTCGAGGAAGTCGGGCGAGTTGGGGTCGCGGATCTGGAAGTCGAGCAATTCGAGGTAGATGACGTAGTCGGTCTTGAACTTGCGGCCGAGCGTGACGGGATCGACGGCGTTGGCGAGGTGGCGCTGCATGTAGTCCTCGACGATGCGGCCATCGGTGATCTTGAGGTCCTTGACGTGCGCGGAGAGCTGATCGGCGATGTGCAGCGAGAGCTCCATGCGCACGTAGGGATAGTCGAAGAGGGTTTCCTGGTCGGCCCAGACGGCGATGGTGGCGGAACTGCCGGGGAGCTTGTCGAACTCGGCGGGGATGCGTTCCTTGTGCTGGCCCATGAGGAAGAGGGGCATGAAGATGTTGCATCCGCCGAGAAGTCCAAGAATGCCGGCGGCGAGCGCAGTGCGCCGCATCCACCGATAGTTGCCGCCTGCATACATCCGCGTCATCGATGCACGCCTTTCCGTTGGAGTCGACTGTCCGGGAACTCGTGCGGGGCCCGGCACTTCACCGCGCGTGGATCTGCGCACCGGATGCCCCGCATCCGCCTCCCGTTCTACCGCAACATGGCGCGGAAGGCCAGAATCTTGTATCCCCAGGCGGCTGCGGTGAGGACCACGGCTGCGGTGATGACGTAGCGCGGGCGGACGCGGTACCAGTTGACCCGCACGGCGCGCAGCGTCCAGGCCTCGCGCAGCGCCAGGACGAGGATGACGATGGTGAGCAGGCAGAGCAGCAGGCCCATGGGCTGGGCGAGCGCGGCGGCGACAAGGCGGCCGCGCACGGTGAGTGCGAACGCCGTGGTCATGCCGCAGGTGGGGCAGGGGATGCCCAAGGTCGCGGGCCAGGAGCAGCGGATCATGCCGAGCTGGGTGTGCGTGCCGAGTCCGCGCGGATCGGGCGTGAGCCACAGCGCGACGCCGAGGACGGCGGCGCAGGCTGCGGCGACGAGCAGGGCCCGGCGGCGCGCGGCGGTGCGCTGCACGGGAAAATAGCGGTAAAGCAGCGGGCCGAGCGGGTGTCCGGCGGAATCTGCGGCATGAGGTTCGGGTTGTGCAGACATCATGGCACGTATGTTGCTGACCGCTCGGCGCCGGGCGCATTTCACGCCGAGCCCGCGGGTGGGTCAAGTCATTTGGAACAATGATCTTATTGCGGCGGGTGCGGATGGCACCTATAATCCCGCGCCTACGCCCGGCAGCGCGGCTGGGCAGAGAGCGGTCGCAACGACTGAATCCCATCCCTGCAAGGGAGTCACGACGTGGCGGGTACCATCACCTCGGCGGAAAGCGCCAAAGAGAAGTACTTCTTTCTTCTACGACGTCTGCACTCGCTATCCGGCTTAGTTCCCGTCGGTGTATTTCTGCTCTGGCACCTGATCGTGAATGCGACGGTGCTGGCGGGCGGGGACAAGTTCCAGTTCATGGTGGACCAGATTCACCAACTGCAGAAGGCCGGGCTGCTGTTTGTCGTCGAGATGGCCTTCATTTTCCTGCCGCTGGCGTTTCACGCCGTGTACGGCGTGGTGATTGCGCTGTCGGCGGACATGAACGCGCGCGAGTACCGGTACGGGCCGAACATCCGGTACACGCTGCAGCGCTGGACGGGGATCATCGCGTTCGCGTTCATCATGTTCCACGTCTGGCAGATGCACTGGCTCGGGGAGCCGTTCGGCGGGTCGATGTTCAAGCCGCACGATGCGCCGGCGTCGACGGCGGCGGCCATCCAGGCGTCGTGGTGGTTCATCACGTTCTACATCGTCGGCGTGACGGCCAGCGTGTATCACCTGTCCAACGGCATCTGGACGGCGCTGATCACCTGGGGCATCACGATCGGCCAGCGGGCGCAGCGGATCTCGGGGTATTTCTGTACCGCGTTCGGCGTGGCGCTGCTGCTCGTGGGGATGGGGGCGCTGTGGGGCTTCACGACGTACCACGCGCCGGCCCAGCCGGACCAGGAAACCGCACACACGGCGGCGTTTGTCGCCGATCCGCAGCACGATAGTCACTGAGGCGCACACCTGCGCAGCGTGCCGGCCCCGCGGATGCGCGAAGCCGGCGGCAAATGAGGCGAAGATGGCAGAACAACGAGTAGTCGTGGTTGGTGGCGGACTGGCGGGCCTGGCCTGCGCGATGAACCTGGCGGCGGAAGAAGTGCCGGTGGACCTGGTCAGCCTCGTGCCGGTGAAGCGGTCGCACAGCGTGTGCGCGCAGGGCGGGATCAACTCGGTCAACGACGTGACCCGCCAGCAGGGCGACACGGAGTGGAAGCACTTCGACGACACGGTGTACGGTGGGGATTTCCTGCAGCACCAGCCGCCGGTGAAGGAGATGTGCGACTGGGCGCCGAAGATCATCGACCTGCTCGACCGTCTCGGCGTGACGTTCAACCGCTCGCCCGAGGGGTATCGCGACCAGCGGCGCTTCGGCGGGACGCTGTACAAGCGGACCGCGTTCGCGGGCGCGACGACCGGCCAACAGTTGCTCTACGCCCTGGACGACCAGGTGCGGCACTGGGAGGCCGAGGGGCGCATCACCAAGTACGAGTACCACGATTTCCTGGGGCCGGTGCTGGACGACAACGGCGTCTGCCGCGGCGCAGTCGTGCAGAACCTGTTCACGATGGAGATCCGGGCGCTGCCGGCGTCGGCGGTCGTGCTCGGGACGGGCGGCAACGGGCTGGTCTTCGGCCGCAGCACGATGTCGACGATCTGCACGGGCAGCGCGGCGGCGCGGGCGTTCCGCGCCGGCGTGAAGTACGGCAACGGCGAGTTCATGCAGGTGCACCCGACGGCGATTCCGGGCACCGACAAGCTGCGCTTGATGAGCGAGAGCGCCCGCGGCGAAGGCGGCCGGGTGTGGGTGCCGAAGAAGGCGCAGGATCCGCGGGACCCGCGCGACATTCCGGCGAGCGAGCGATACTACTTCCTGGAGGAGCGGTATCCGACGTACGGCAACCTGGTGCCGCGTGACATCGCGACGCGCGAGATTTTCGACGTTTGCGTGAACATGGGCCTGAGCGTCGAGAAGGAGCGGCTGTGCGTGTTCCTGGACGTCACCGAGCTGCCGCCGGAGACGCTGCACAAGCTCGACGGGATCCTGGAGATTTACGAGAAGTTCCAGGGGATGAACCCGCGGGTGACGCCCATGAAGATTTTCCCGGCCATCCACTACTCGATGGGCGGGATGTGGACGGACTACGCGAAGGACGAGAAGACCGGCGGGCTGATTGCGGGAGATCCGCGGAACCAGCACACCAACGTGCCGGGGATCTACGCGATCGGCGAGGCGGACTACCACTACCACGGCGGCAACCGGCTCGGGGCGAATTCGCTCTTGAGCTGCATTTTCAGCGGGTTGCTGGTGGCGCCGTGCGTGACGAACTACGCGAAGACGGTGAAGGGCGCGGCGCCGGCGAAGCTGCTCGAGGACGCGGCGAAGGCCGAGAAGAAGCGGGGCGACGACTTCGCGAAGTCGAGCGGGCAGGAGAATCCGCGGCAGATCCACGCCGAGCTGGGCGACATCATGACGCGCAACGTCACGGTGGTCCGGTACAACAAGGCGCTGGAGGAGACGCTGGCGAAGATCGACGAACTCGAGGACCGCTTCGGGCGGATCGGGTGCCCGGACGGCGGGAACTGGACGAACCAGACGGTCACGTTCATCCGGGCGCTGGCCGATATGATCATGATGGCGCGGGTGATCACGCGGGGGGCGCTGCAGCGGGACGAGTGCCGCGGGGCGCACTTCAAGCCCGATTTCCAGATTCCCGCGCCGAAGTCGGACGATCCGGCGGAGTTGCACCAGCAGGCGGAGGAGTGGTGCCGGGCGTTCCAGGAGCGCAACGACAAGTGGCTCAAGTCGACCGTGGTGGAATACAACCAGGGTGACCTGATCTTCACGTACGAGGACGTGGACACCTCGCTGATTCCGCCGCGGCCGCGGACGTACGGCCTGAAGGGGGCGGAGATCATCGAGAAGGTTTGGAAGGAAATGCAGCGGCAGCGCGGCGTCCAGCCGGCTGCCGTCTGACGCGTCGCGGCCGCTGAGGCGGTGGAAGCGACGCGATACGGACGGTTGAGAATTCAATCATCAAGGTAACGGCCATGGCCCAAGATGTGATCGTGCACATCCAGCGGAAGGACAGCCCCGACGGCGCCACCTACCGGCAGACGTTCCACGTCCCGTACGAGGACGGCATGAACATCACCACGGTGCTGCAGCGGATTTCGGCGCAGCCGGTGACGGACGAGGGCGAGCACACGGCGCCGGTGGCTTACGACGCGTGCTGCCTGGAGGAGGTGTGCGGGGCGTGCACGATGGTGATCAACGGCCACGTGCGGCAGGCGTGCTCGGCGCTGGTGGACAACCTGCTGAAGGAGCAGCCGGAGATCACGCTGGAGCCGATGACGAAATTCCCGGTGGTGCGCGACCTGCTGGTCGACCGTTCGCGGCTCTTCAACGCGTTGAAGCGTTCGAAGGCGTGGGTGTCGGTGGACGGTTACTGGGACCGCGGCTCGGGTCCGCTGATGGCGCCGCGTGACCAGGAGGAGGCTTACCCCCTGTCGCGGTGCATGAGTTGCGGCTGCTGCCTGGAGGCGTGCCCGCAGTACAACGACAAGGAGGATTTCATCGGGCCGCACGCGGTGAGCCAGATCGTGCTGTACAACACGGTGCCGGCGGGGCAGAGCATTGCGCCCGAGCGGCTCGACGTGCTGGCGGGTCCGGGCGGCATCGCCGCCTGTGGAAACGCGCAGAATTGTGTCAAGGTTTGTCCGAAAGAGATTCCCCTGACCACTTCCATCGCCAAGGCCGGGCGGGCTGCGACCGGCCATGCTATCCGCCGCTGGTTCCGCCGATAGAATCAGCGACGGAGGTAAAGGACCATGCTGATGATGACCGGATGTCGTGTGCGCGCCGTCTCGCGGCGCTGTCTGTTCGTATTTGCGCTCTGCCTGGTAGCGGCGCCGACGGCGCGGGCGGTCGACTGGAAGAATCCGCCGCAGGGGGAGATCAGCGACGACTGGATGCTGATCGAGCTCGAGGGCCAGAAGGTCGGCTACGGGCACATCCAGATGAGCCGCGAGGGCGACGAGATTCACACCACGAATCTCATGTCGCTGGTGCTCAAGCGGGCCGGATCGAGCGTGCCCATCAAGGTGCTGCAGACGACGACCGAGACCGTGAACGGCGACGTCGTCGAGTTCAGCTCGCGGATGGATGCGTCGGCGCAGGCGATGCACAAGCAGGGGCGGGTCGAGGACGGCACGGTCTACGTCACGTCCGACCAGTTCGGCATGCAGATGAAGAGTCAGCATCCGTTTCCTGAGGGCGCGGTGATGAGCTGGGGGGCGCTGCGCAAGCAGGCCCAGATGGGCTACGCGCCCGGCACGAAGTACGCGGTGCAGATCTACGAGCCGATGTTCTCCGAGAGCGCCGGCGTGACCGTGGAGACGCAGATCGGGGACAAGGAGGAGATCGAGGTCGAGGGCAAGAAGGTGCCCGCGATCCGCACCGAGCAGCAGATGATGGGCGTGTCGACCACGGTGTGGATCGACAGCGATCACGAGGTGCTGCGGACCGAAATGCCGCTGATGGGCATTCCCATGGTGATGACGCGGTCGACGCGCGAAAAGGCCCTGGCGGAGTTCAGTCCGCCGGAGTTTTTCATGCCGACGACGATCCGTTCGCCGCGCAGCATCGATCGCAAGAACGCCCGCGCGATCGAGTTCGTGCTGCGGTTGAAGGACCGGTCGGTCGCGATGCCGAAGCTGCCCAAGACGGACATGCAGACGCCGTCGGACGTGACGAGCAACTCGGTGCACCTGACGGTGAAGCGGCTGGATCACCAGGCGCTCGCCCAGACGCCGCCGCAGAAGTACGGGGCGGACATGCAGCCGTACCTGGCTCCGAACCCGGTGATCAACTGCGACGACCCGGCGGTGCAGGCGATGGCCAAGGAGGCGAAGGGCGACGCGAAGACGCCGTACGAGGTGGCGGACAACCTGCGCCGATACGTGACGGACGTGATCAAGGATAAGAATCTCAACGTCGGTTTTGCGACGGCGAGCGAGGTCTGCCGGAACAAGGAGGGGGACTGCAGCGAGCACGCCGTGCTGCTGGCGGCGTTGGGGCGGGCGTGCGGTCTGCCGGCCCGGGTGGTGACGGGGCTGGTGTACGTGCCGGTTTTCGGGGGGAGCGACGACATTTTCGGGTTCCACATGTGGACCCAGTTCCGGCTCGGGGACACCTGGGCGGACTTCGACGCGGCCCAGCGTGAATCCGACTGCAATCCGACGCACATCGCGTTCAGCGTGACCTCGCTGGACGGTGCGGGGTTGGGGCAGATTGCGCTGGATCTGGTGAACGTGATCGGGAACCTCGAAATCGACGTGGTTCGCGTCGATGACGGGACGGCGGCAGCCGGCGGCTAGGCGAAGGGGGCGTTTCGCCCCCGCGGGCTGCGATTGGAGCTTCCCTTCATACGCTGCCCGGCTACAATGTGGGCGTGAAATCGGCGGTCTGCCCCAGGTTCACACCGGCAGGTCCGCCCGTCAGGCGGGTGTCAGCCCGCCGCGGTACATCTTTACCCGGCCTGTGCTCGAGCAGGTCGCGGCCTGGAGCGTTCGCGTGAAGGATCGAGCCATCGTTATTTTGACCGCCGTCGTGGTTGTGGTTGTGGCCGGCGGGGTCTGGTTGTTCGTACCTACCCTCGAGTCGCCGGAGCGCAAGCTGGACGAGCGCGTGGGCGCGTCGGCGGAGCGGGCGCGGCGGACCGTCGCGCAGTTCGACGCCGAGACGGATGCAGCCGCGGCGCTCGTGGATCGCGCGGGGCTCGCGGCGGACGTGACGCCGGAGAAGATCGACGAAGTGGTGAACGCCAACGAGCAGCCGGCGCAGGAGGCGGTGGCTGCCGAGCAGGAGCGGTTGCAGGCGTTGCAGAAATCGGCCGTGGCGCGCATGCGTCAGCTCGATGCGGAGTTCACGGAGCTGGATCGCAACGCGCAGTTGACGCCGCCGGCAGCCCCGACGTTCAACCAGAACCCGGAGGCGATGAAGCGCGATCTGGCCAAGGGCATCCAGCAGCGCGAGAAGTTTCTCGCCGAGAATCGGGCGCTGGTGAACCAGGCGCTGACGGACGCGAAGGCAGCGCTGCAGGATCAGGAAGGGGATGCGTCGGGCCGGAACAGCCCGGTGGCGAACCAGCTCAGCGGCATGGCGCTGATCCAGGAGGCTGCGGCTGCCGAGCGCGAAGCGACGCTGCACCGCCAGGAAGTAGCGACGCGTCTGTACGACATGCGCGAAGACGTGCGGTCGCGGGCGGAGGCGGCGGCCAACACGGGCGTCGTGAAGGCGAGCGACATCAACGAAACGATCGCGGATCGTGAGGAGACGCTGAAGAAAGCCCAGGCGGCGCACGCAAAGATGCAGGAACAGGTGACCGACCTGCAGCAGCGGATCGACGGTCTGCAGCGGCAAATCGACGAGCAGGATGCGATCGCGGCGGATGCGCGGACGCGGATGGAAGCGCTGTCGGATCGGGGCATCGACTACGGCGATCCGAACGCAGCCGCGGACTTTGCGACGGCGTACAACGAGGCCGCGCATGCGTATCGCGTGGCGGTCCGGACCAAGCACACCCTGCAGTACGGCGGGTTGGAGAACGCCCGGATCGACAGCAGCGGCGATCTGCTGAAGGGCGAGTTTGTCTCGGCGACGCCGGGCGGCACGGTACAGTCGGTCGAGGGGCTGGTGGATCTGCAGAGCGATCTTGCGGTCGCGCAGGGCGATCTGGACGGTGCAGCCACGCAGGTGCGGATAGCGGAAACGCAACTGGCTGCGGCGAAGGCGACTCGCGAGCAACTGCAGCAGCGCGAGGACAACGCGGGCACGCGCATGGCGTCGCTGGCCGACAAGATCGCGAAGGACTTCACGGTGTACCAGCAGGCGGCGGACGCGACGCAGGCCGCGGAGGATCTGGCGATTCGCAAGTACCGCGATGCGGCTTCGGCGTTCAACAACGCGCAGTCGGCGCAGGCGCAGATGGTGCAGGCGGTCCCCGCGGATCTGCCGGCCGACGCGAAGGATCGCTCGCCGTACAAGTACATCGAGGACGACAACTGGATCGGCGCCGAGGCGAAGTCGGAGGCCGCGGACGCGCAGGTGGCGGCTGCGCTGGTCTGCAACGCCCGCATCAAGCGTCTGCAGCACGCCCTCGCGGTGCTGGACGAGGTGAACACGGCGGTCCCGCTTGCGGCGTACGATCGCGGTGCGATCGAGCAGCAGATCGCCACGACGCGGGACGAGGGAATCGAACTGGCCGAGAAGGCGACGCGGGCGCTGGAGTCGGCGGCGCGGGACCTGAAGAACCACTGGACGGTGGCGGCGTCGGTCGCGGCGGCGAACTACGTGATGTCGCTGTTCGGCCGGCCGGAGCTGCGCAACCTGGCGATGCAGAACTACGCCGAGGTGGTGAAGGGACGCGAGGACAATCCGGAGGTACGGCCGTACCGGATGCGCTTCGAGCAGTTGCGTTCCACGGCGGCGAAGGCCGAGGCGACGCCGTAGCGCGAGGAGTGCTTTAGCCCGCCGCTACGGGCCACCCAATATCTGCGTGAAGATATCCAGGTCGACGGTGTCGAGCGCATCGTCGCCGTTGAGATCGCCCGGTTCGCACGCGGGCGCCAGGACCGGCGCGGTCCAGCACGTCTGCAGCGCGGCGAAGTCGGCCAGGTCCACATCACCATCGCTGTCGAAGTCGCCGTCGCCAACGGCGGGGCAGTTGAAGGCGGTGATGGAGACGGCGTCGACGCCGGCCTCGACCACGTCACCCGGGGGAATATCGTAGGCCGTGAAACGCAGGTGGAACGTGGCGGATGCGGGGATTTCTGAACCGATCTCCACGGTTTCCTCACGCCAGGCGGCGAGCCCGCCGGAGTAGCTGCGCAGGGTCTGCCAGTTGGTGCCGGCAGCGTCGGTCGCGTACTCGACGAGCAGGCCGTCCTCCGGGCCCATTGTGCCACTCGGGGCAGCCGGGTAGTCGTTGAGCCAGACCGCGAAGTGCAGCGTGCCGCCGGCGGAGACGTCGATCACCGGCGAACGCAGGTAGGCGTAGCCGTTGTCCACGTCGTTGGCCGGGTAGTCGGTACCGTTTTCCGTCACGTAGCACTGGCCGGAGCCGTCGAAGTCAGCCGGCGGATCGCCGCGGTCCTGGTTCACCGGCACGCCGCGCTCCCAGTTGCCGTCGACGGCGCCGCTGGAGGCGGAAACGGTCCAGCCCTGATCGGTCTCGAAGTCGTCGGCAAATGCAGCCAACACAACGCCGACGGTCGCGACGTTCACCGTGGCGGGTGCATCGGGCGGATCGGTGACGACCGTGCCGAGGTCACCCTCGACCGAGATGTAGAACTCGGGCGTGTCGCTGCACACCGCACGGGGCAGCAACGCTGTGTAGAGGTTGCCGCCCTGGGGTGTCAGGAGCGTCGAGGCGTACGCGCCGCCGTCAAAGCGGTAAAAGAGCCGTGTTTCCGCGGGCACCGGCGTCTCGTTGAGCGGGGTGATTTCGACATCGAACGGCGTGGGTACGCCGGGAGCGACGGCGGCTGGAGCGCCGTTGGGCAGGTCGATCAGCAGGGCCGGCGAGTTGATGGTGAAGTCGGCGTTGGACACGTCGAAGAAGATGTTGCCGACGGCTGCCACCTTGACGCGGGCGTGCGTCGTCGAGCCGACGCTGAAGCTCACGGCTTCGCTGCCGTCGTTGGGGGTGCCGGCGGCGAGCATCACGGGGAAGGTGAGGCCGCCGTTGGTCGAGAGCATGATGTCGACGCTGGCGGCGCTGACGGCGCCGACATTCGTATTGGCGACGTTCCAGGTGACCGTGCCGCTGTCGGTCCAGACTTCGGAGCCGGTATTCGGCGAGGAGACGGTAAACGGGCCCGCGGTCGCATCGACGGCGACCTGCATGTCATCCTCGCCGAGTCCGCCGCCGTCGGTGCGGTTGTCGCGCACGACCACGCGGAAGTTCAGGATGCGCTGCGAGTTGGGCAACTGCTCGCCGAAGGGCGTGGTGTTGTTGAGCAGCTCCGCCAGGCGCGGAAAGGTGCGCGTGGGATCGCTCGTCGGCGGCCAGCAGCGAAACAGCGGGCCGGAGCCGGCGTCGGGATCGGTGACGGCAGCCGCCGGGCCGAGGTCACGTTCTTCCCAACTGTAGGTCAGCGGGTCGCCGTCGGAGTCGGAACCGGCGGCGGTCAGCGTGAAGGGCGTCTGCCGCGGAATGGTGTAGTTGGCGCCGGCGTTCACGGTCGGGTTGGTGTTGCCGTTGGCGGTCGTCGAGCCGCAGGTGGAGCCGCTGCCGAAGGTGATGAAATTGCGGATCTGGCGGATGCTTTCGCTGTGGAAGAACGGGTCGGCATGGGCCTGCAGGTTGTCGGTGCCGCAGATGCCGGGGTAGGCCATGATGGTGGAGCCGCTGCCGGGTTCGTAGGCGCTGGTGAGTACGCGCTGACCGGTGTTGCCGCAGAAGCCGGTGACGCTGTTGAAGGTGTGCTGGGCGGAAAACTGGTGGCCGAATTCGTGGCTGACGTAGTCGATGTAGAACGGGTCGCCGATCGGGTTGGATATTCCCGTGGCGGCCTGGGCCTTCTGGCCACTCTGGCAGACGGTACCGAGCGTGGCGAGGCCGCCGCCACCCGTGGCGAAGACGTGGCCGATGTCGTAGTTGCCGTCACCGATGATGGCGTCGATGTTGGCCTGGTTTTGCGATATCAGGGTCGAACTGCTGCCGTTGGTGTAGGGATCGGGCTCGGAGGTGTAGATCAGCGCGTCGTTGTTGGCCACGATGGTGAAGCGAATGCCGAACTCGGTCTCGTACAGGCCGGTGACGCGGTTGATGGCGGTGGTGATGGCCGCCATGCCGGCAAGCACGGTTCCGCCGTGGTAGTTGGTGTATTCCTGGGTGGCGGCGACGGCGAGGCGATACGTGCGCATCTGGCTGTCCACGCGCGGCGTGGGCAGGTTCGTGTCATCGGGAGCGGGCGTGCTGGCGACGGCGCAGGCGAAGTCGTCCGCGGCGCGGCGGAAGTCGCGTTTGTAGTAGGATACGTGGTTCACGGCGTCCTCGAGGCTGGCGGGGTCGATGTAGACCGCCCCGTGCGGCGAGAGGATCTGCGCGTGAAAACCCGCGGGCGTACGGTCGAAGCGGACGGTCGCCCGCGGATCGTCGAGGCCCTGGCCGGCATAGGTGTGCAGTTCGGGATAAGCCTCCGCGAGTTCGGGGGCCAGGATGGGGGATTCGACGAAGCGGAAGCGAGCGAACGAGCCGTCGGGCATGGGGAGCAGGATGACCGCCTGCTGCCGGCCGGCGTCGACCGAGTTTTCCAGGGGCGCGGCGGCGAGGACCGCGTCCAGGGCGGCGGGCGCCAGTTCGACGGTCTGGTAACGTTCCAGGCCGAGGTCGACGAGGGTGTTCCGGGCGGGCGAGGCGCTTCCTGTGGCCCAGATACCGTCGGCCGACTGCCGGGCGCTGTCAGCCGCCCGGACGTGGGGCGCGAGCAGCGCGCACACCGCTATGGTCAGGCCGAGGGTAAAAGCGCGTCGCCGCGCGCGCCGGTGCACATTGCTGATGTTCGGGCGCTCCTTCTGCGCCATGGACGGCCCCTCCGCGTACCCGCCGGACATGTTGTGTGAAGACCCCGGCAACGAGTATAGGGGGTCGCACAGCCGCATTCAACGGGCGACGCGGGCGTCCGCATGACAACATGTGTCGCGGGCGTTTCGGACTTGCTGCCGGAGGGGCACCGGCCGAGAATGCGCCGCTGAACCGCAACGACCCGAACCGCGTCCAGCCGGCTGATCGACCCGGCCAACCGAAAAAACCATGAAGTATTTTGTCAAACGCGACCTCGACGGCTTTTTCGGACTCTTCATCGACAACCTGGTGCAGTTGCTGCTGATCGTCGGGCTGTGCGGCGGCCTGTGCGGGATGAGCGGGCCGGACGCGCGGTTCATCTACGCCCATATTCTGCCCGGGGCAGCCGTTTCGATCCTGCTGGGCAATCTGTTCTACGCGTGGCAGGCACGGCGCGTGGCGCGGCGCGAGGGGCGCGACGACGTGACGGCGCTGCCCTACGGGATCAACACGCCGTCGCTGCTGGTGTACGTGTTTTTCGTCATGGTGCCGGCGTACCAGCGCACGCACGATGCGGAGTTCGCGTGGAAGATGGGTCTGTTCGCGTCGCTGGGGAGCGGGGCGATCGAGTTCGGCGGTGCGTTCGTCGCGGAGTGGGTGCGGCGGCACACGCCGCGGGCGGCGCTGCTGGCGACGCTGGCGGGCATCGCGATCGGGTTCATCTCGATGACGTTTGCGCTCGAGATCTGGGTGCGGCCGGTGGTGGCGATGGCGGCGCTGGCGGTCGTGCTGCTGGCGCTGTTCGGGCGCGTGCGTTTCCCGGGCGGACTGCCCGGCGGATTCGTGGCGGTGCTGATCGGGACGCTGCTGGCCTGGCGTTTGCCGGAGGCGTGGACGGGCATCAGCATGGGGGCGATCGTGCCGCCGAGCGGTTGGCAATTGCCGCACTGGGCGGGTGGGGCGGTCGCGAGCGTGTTCGCGCTGCCGCGGCAGGAGTGGCTCGCGCTGCTGTCGGTGATCGTGCCGATGGGGCTTTTCAACGTGGTCGGGAGCCTGCAGAACATCGAGAGCGCCGAGGCGGCGGGCGATAAGTTCGACACGCGTTCGTCGCTGGCGGTGAACGGGCTGGGCACGATCGCGGGGGCGCTGTTCGGCAGTTGTTTTCCCACGACGATCTACATCGGGCATCCGGGCTGGAAAGGGTTGGGGGCTCGGGCGGGGTACTCGACGCTCAACGGGCTCGTCATCACGCTGATCTGCCTGGGCGGGGCGGTGGCGACGGTGAACAGCCTGGTGCCGATTGAGGCGGGCATCGCGATCGTGGTGTGGATCGGCGTGGTGATCACCGCGCAGGCGTTTCAGGCGACGCCGCGGGCGCACGCCCCGGCGGTGGCCCTGGGGCTTTTCCCAGCGATCGCGGCGTGGGGCACGACGGTGATGGCGGGGGCGTTCGCGGCCTCCGGCGGGCTCACCCTCGAGCAGGTGCTGCGTGCGAACGGCGGGGCGGACGTCAACGGCTTTCTGATCCACGGTCTGCTGCTGATGGAGCGGGGCTACATCTTCACGTGCATGATCGTCGCGGCGATCGCGGCGCTGCTGATCGAGCGCCGGCTGCGGGCGGCGGCGGTGTGGTCGCTGGTGGCGGCGGGTCTGACGTTCGTCGGCCTGATGCACGCGTATCAGCTCTCGGGCAACGTGCTCGATTACTTCATGATCGTGCAGGCGGCGCCCGCGGACTCAGCAGCCGGTCCCCTCGCGACCCGGGCGTACACGGTGGCCGCGGGTTACCTGATCATGGCGGGTATCTATTTCGTCGCGGATCTGCTGGGGGCGGCGCGCGGCGCGCCGGCGGAACCTGCGCACGCTTGACATTTCGCAAATCGCGCAGTACGGTAATTACGTCATGAACGGCATCGTTCTCATCTGCACGTTGTTCCATCAACACGGCCATCAGCGAGGTCGACCGGAGCGCGTGCGCCCGCGCGGGTAATTTCCCGCGACAGGTGAAAGCAGCCTATGAACCGGTCGACCGCGAAGGTCGGCCGGTTTTTTTGTAGGCGCGTAGCGCCGGACTGCACGCAGCGCGGAGCTGCGCGCGATGCGGAGACGGTGTGCGCCGACACTGCGGCGCGCTGGTGTAGCGGCAGCATCGCGCACTTTGAATGCGCGGGTGCGGGTTCAACTCCCGCGCGCGCCGTGGGGATCGTCCGCGCCGACAGAAGGTGCGGGCGCGCTGCCGGCTGTAGCTCAAGGGTCAGAGCACCGCGCTGTGAACGCGGGGATACGGGTTCGAGTCCCGTCGGTCGGCCATTCAAGTCCTCGCAGGGATGGCTAGGGTATATGCCTCAGCGAGGCTGGGAACAACAGTTGTAGCGTCGCACGGTGTTCATGCCTCGTCGATCGGAAGTTCCTGGTCGTGCGGCATAGTGGAGGGGATGCCTCGGGGCAACTCGGCTCTTTCGTGCTAGGAGCTTCAGTCGACCGTGAATCGCCGCTTGACCGCGGAGGGGCAGCTCGGAGCATCGGTCGCTGAGGCGACCACGTGAATCCAGTGCAACGCATCAATCCTGCGCGGGTGGCACGAGTCCACTGACATCAGTCTGAAAAAAAACGCCTTTGTGTGAGGGCGTGCACATCCGCATTTCGCATTTGCTTTCGGAGACGAGGGGGCGGGATCGGGCCCGAGTGGGTGTGCTCGATCAGGAAGCTTCGCGTTGTGGCCGTCGCGGCGGTGCGCCGCGTCGGATCCGATTGCAATCGGCGGAAGTTCCGGATTCTCAGGGACTGTTCAGACAGGAGAGAAATCATGGTCAGAAGTGGAATTGCAGGTATGGTGCTCGCAGCCGGGCTCATGGTTCCGTGCGTCGCCCGGGCGGCGATCGTGATCCAGGCGCAGGGCGAGCAGTCGATCGACGTGTCGCCGGGGTTCTGGTCGATTCGCAACAACTCGTCGCGCGACCTGGTGCGGATCGAGCTGGATCTGCCGGGCGACTCTCACCGCTTTGATTCCAACTACGGCGTGCACCTTTTCGACTTCGCCAATTTCGACATCAACGATGCGAACTTCTCGTTTCCGGGTGACAACGGCGACAACCTTCGGGTGCGGTTCACGCCCGGGTCCTTCATGAACAACGCGTCGCTCTCGTTCTTCGTGGATGTGGACGAGTATGTCTACTACGCGCGGGACATGACGGGCATCACTGTCGTCGCCGAGTTTGCCGACGGAACGACGGAGAGCGATGTTTTTCGGCACGTTGACGACAATCCCTACTACGATTTCCGGCCTGATGGAGCGGGCGCCGCGCTGGTGCCCGAGCCCTCGACGCTGTCCGCGATGGCGGGATTCGCGCTGTTGGCGCTGCGCCGGCGCCGTCGTCGTCGCTGATCGTCAATTCGGCGCCGATGGCCGGGGCGGATTCCCGCGAGGGGATCCGCCCCGGCGTCAAATACTAGTGGCTGCCCTTCTTCGGCGCGGGCTTGCCGGTGGCCGGTTTGGGCGTGCTCGGCGGATTGGCCTTGGGCGGCTGGCCGGGCGTTGCGGGCGGCTGGGGTTTACCCTTGTTGGGCATGCTGCTCACGGGAATTCTCCATACGGGCGTCCGGGGGACGCCTGGAAAGACGGCGCGCCGTCCGCATCTTGCGCGATGCGAACCTGGCGGCGCGCCGAAGCGCACGTTCGATGCTCGGCACCCGGCGCGATCGCGTGCATGACCCGCAGCGCGCGGTGGCAAGGTATCGGGCGGTTCAGATGATCAGGGAAACCCGGGTGACGGAACCCATGTCGACCTGCCACTCTTTTCGGGTGGCAGCCGATCCAGGGGAGTGCTTCGGGAGGGGTGCGACCTTCATCCGGGCTTGCACGCGCCGGCAGGCACCCACCGCTCCTCTGTATGCGGGATAGTATACACCACGATTGCGGTGCGCGACGGCTGCGTCGGCAACCGGCGCGCAACAAAGTTCCGGCGGAACCGCCGATCGCATGTGGCGCAAAGCGGCACTTTGAAGCGGCGTTCTCGCTGTCGGCAATGCGGCGGACTGGTCGGTCAGTTCGGCCCGCGGGTGCTGAGCTGAGCGGTGAAGGCCGCCAGATCGGCGGCGCCGATGACCCCGCTGCCCGTCATCTTGCCGGCGGCGCAGGCGCCCAGGCCGGGTGCGCCGAAGCAGTCCTGGAACGCGCGGAAGTCGTAGAGGTCGACGTCGCCGTCGGAATCGAAATCACCGTCACCGTAGGGCCGGCAGTCGTCGGTCGTCTCGGAGCACCAGGTGGCGCCAGCGCAGGGGGCGGGTCCGAATGAGCACATGCCGAAGTCGTCGCAGGTTTCGGTGCCGGTGCAGAAGAGGCCGTCGCTGCACTGGGCGTCCGACGTGCAGGCGCAGACCGGGCAGGGGCCGCCGCAATCGATGCGGGTTTCGCCCTGGTTGAGGATGCCGTCGCTGCAGGTCGCGGCGACGACGATCTCGTAGAGGTTCGGCCGGTAGTGCTCGAGCGAGCAGCGCATGCGCTTGGCCTGCTCGGGCGTGAACTCCGTCATGCACAGGTCATCGGTGTAGTCCATGTAGTTGTGGATGGGGTCGGCGCTGCTACAACTGCTCGACGCGGAGCAGCCGTAGTTGGGGCCCGACTCGCGGTTCGTGTCGCAAATGCGATCGCCCGAGGTGTAGCAGCCCGCGGTGGTCCCGCAGCCGTTGTCGAAGGTATGCCAGAGGCCGAGGTAGTGGCCCACTTCGTGCGTGACGGTCCGGCCCTGGTTGTAGGGCGGGCCGATGGGAGCGTTGCGGCCGAAGGAATCCCAGAGAATGACCACGCGGTCGGAGGTCGAGCCGACGAGGCCGCCCTGCGGCAGGTCGGGCACGTAGCCCAAGTAGCCGCCTGCGGTGTTGGTGTAGATGTTGAGGTAGCGGTTGGTGTCCCAGGCCAGGGACGTCCAGTAGCTGCCGCCGTCGTTGTACCAGGTGGAGTTGTTCGAATAGGTGATGCCAGTGGTGGGATTGCCGCTGGGATCCACCGTGGCGAGGTAGAACTCGATCTGCACGTCGGTTCCGTTCTCGCCGTTGCTGCCGAGGATCGCCAGGAAGTCCTCGTTGAGGATGTCGATCTGCGACTGGACGAGGGCGGCGCTGATGTTGCCGCTCGAGCCGGAGCTGTTGCGGAGCACGTGCACGACGACCGGAATGCGGTATTTCACCACGGAGGGATCATACACGCCGGAGGGGTTGGTGTTGTTGAACGTACAGTCGGCGGAGGATCCGGCGCGTTCGAGGGCGACATCGACGCCGGTGGGAGCAGCGCCGCAGCGCAGTCCGTTCTGGCGGAAGTAGTCCGATTGCACGTACGCGCGCCAGGAGTCGAACGTCTGGTCGCCGGCGATGATGCTGCCGTTGTCCGCCTCGACCGCCAGGGGAACGCGCTGGGCGGGCGTCTGGGCGTCGAGTTGCTGCGCTGATGCCGATGCTGCAAGGAGTGCCGATGCCAACAGGGTCCCGCACGCGAGGTTGGTGCGCATAGTATCAATTCCCAAATGAGATTTTCGATCCGACCGTCCACACACACAGATGTGGCGGCCCCAAGCCCGTGGCCGCCATCAGCGAGTATACCTGGCGCATATGGCGTGCGTGATTCCCGTGTGTATCCGAAGTGTGAATTTGCCGGCTGAGCTACTGGCGCTGCGGGCCGTCCGTAGCCGGTGCCGGACCGGCCGTCGGCGCGGTACGCGCCGGGCGGCGGGCTGGCCCGACCAGCGCCACGCCGCCGAGCACGACGATTCCGCCGCACACGCCCATCCAGGTCAGCCGTTCGCCGAGCACGATCTGCGCGGCGAGCAGCGTCGCGAAGGGCTCGAGGTAAAGGTACGCGCCGGTCGCCGAAGAGCCGATCGAGCGGATGGCGACGTTCCACAGGACGTACGCCGCTCCCGACGAGACGGCGCCGAGAAAGACGACGGCGAGGAGGGGGCCGGCGGTCGCGGGTCCGACGGACCACTGCCCACCGCGCACGGCAGCGTCCGGATTGAGCAAGCCAGTCGTCTCGATCAGGGCCGCGATCACCGCGGCGACACCGATCGTCCAGATGGTCACGGGCAGCGCTCCGCTGTGCACGATGGGGCGCACCGAGAGCAGGGTGAAGACGGTCCACGTGACGCAGGACAGCAACTGCATCAGGTCGCCGACGGTCGCAGCGCTGAATCGCAGGCCGCTCGAGAGGCAGACCAGCGCAACGCCGGCGGCCCCGAGCGCGATGCCGCACCAGCCGCGCGGCGCCAACCGCTCGCCCAGCAAGACCACGGAGCCGAGCGCGATCATCGCTGGGATAAACCCAATGATCCAGCCCGTGTGCGTCGCCGTCGTGCGGAGCAGGCCGCTGTTCTGCAGGAGCAGGTGCCCGGCGAGGATGGCCCCGAGCAGCAGGCAGCGCAGCCGGTCCTGCGGATCAAGTCGCCGAACCGATCGGCCGATACGCGCGATGGCGAGCAGCGTCGCGAGCCCCAGGACGAGTCGCGACGTCACCAGGGCCGCAGGCGTCAACCAGGTGAGCGCCACGCGGGTGGCGACGAACGATGTACCCCAGCAGACGACCGTGACGAGGGCGGCGGGTGAGAATCTGAGCTGACGGTCCACCGCATCTGCTCCGTGTGCCGGCGCACTCGAAAGGGGGCTGGCGGCGGCAGCGTACTGGTCCCGCGGTGGGGCTGCAAAGGCCGGTTATCGGAACTTCACCCGATGGCCTCCTGGAATATCCGGAGGTGTCCGTGGGCGCCTAGGGAGTCGCCCGCGGTGTGGGGCCGGTGTCCTCCGGATGTACGCATCGGGTTTGCGGTGGGGGGCCGCGGCTCGCGGCGGGCGGCAATTGTCTTTTGCCAGCGCCGCCCTATGATCCCCCCTTTCCGTCGTCCGTGCGGGCGGCGAGGTACTGGCCGGAGGTCAAGATTCCCATGGTTGCCCGTCGTGTACTGGACCTGCTGTTCGATCGGCTTTGGCAGAACTATCGGCGGCGCGTGCCGTACGCCGAGCGGTACGTGCAGCTCGTCACCGAGCGGGGCGGCCGCGTGGTCAACGACCACATCGCGTTCCGGACGCTGAACGTGGATCTGCCGATGCAGCCGGCGGGCCTCGAGGCCCTGCGGCGGATTTTCACCACGCTGGGTTATCACGAGGCCACCCAGTATGACTTTCCCGAGACCCACCTGACGGCTGTGCACCTGCTGCACGACGATCCGTGGATGCCGAAGCTGTTCATCAGCCAGCTCGAGGTGAGCCAGTTGCCCGAGGATATCGCGGGTCTGATCACGCGTGCGGCGGCCGTCGAGGAGCCCACGTTCGACTATCCCTACGAGACGCTCAGCGCCCTCGCCGAGGAGCGCCTGGACACGCGGCACGTGACCGAGGCGGTCGATCGCCTGGTGGCCGTGTTCCAGCGGCCGTGGGCGCCGCCGCCGCGTTCGACAGTGCTGGCGGCCAACGCGGCGAGCCAGTACGCCGCGTGGACGCTGCTGCACGGGAGCGCGGTCAACCACTTCACGGCGTGGATCAACGAGCACGCCGTCGACGCCTGGCCGGACATCGAGGCGACCGTGGAGGGCCTGCGCGCCGCCGGCGTGCCGATGAAGGCCGCGATCGAGGGCGCGCCGGGCAGCAAGCTCCGCCAGTCGGCCACGGCTGCCGCCGATGGAGATTTCCCGGTTACCGAGGATGACGGCTCGGTGGGGGCGCTGCACTGGACTTATGCCTACTACGAGCTGGCCGAGCGTGGACAGGTGCAGGACGAATCCGGCGCGTGGATCCCCTTCACCGGATTCCTCGGGGCCCAGACCCCGGGCCTGTTCGAGATGACGCGCCTGGCCCCGTCCCGCTGACAGGTTGTTCAGGGCGCGGCGCAGTGCGCCGGGTTCGCGCGCCCCTGTGCTTTCAATTCAGTCGTGTACCGACACGCGCGGCGGTTTGTCTTTAGGGCCGCCGCTGTCTATGAACCCCATAAATCGACTGCAAGCGCTGCTCGCGTGCTCGCAGGCAGCGTCGACAGCTCTGCACAGAGCTTCGCATCGCGCGCAGCGCGACGATTCGGGTATCAGGACAACATCAAGAGGGGCGCAGCGATGGTCGAGACAATGCAGCAAACCGCCACACCGGTCGAAAACAACCACTGGATTCGGAAGACGCATCACCGGCTGAGCCGCTTCGTCCGTACGGAGCGCGACCGCTGGGCCCGGCGCGCAGACGACATCGGTGAGGCCGACCATGCGCGGCTCGGCGACGCGGTGTTGCGCGACGCCATCCGGGAACGCGCTTCGGATATCCACCTCGAGCCCCAGCACAACGGCGTTCGTCTGCGCTTCCGCGTGGACGGCGTACTGATGGATACGGAACTGCTCACGACCGAGCAGGGCCAGCATCTTATCCGGCACTTCAAGGTACTCTCCGGGCTCGATCCGATCGCGACCTTCCGGCCGCACGACGCGCGGACGACGGTCGATGTCGACGGCGAGCCGGTGGATATTCGCCTGGCCAGCGCCCCGTGCGTGTTCGGCGAGAAACTCGCACTGCGCCTGCTGGATCAGCGCCGGGTCAAGCAGCGCATCGACGAACTGGGCCTGGGCGGAAGCGCACGTGACGCGATCCGCTCCTGGCTGGACAGCATGAGCGGCATGTTCCTGGTGTGTGGGCCGACGGGTTCGGGCAAGACGACGACGCTGTATGCGCTGTTGCACGAGTTGCGGGTCGCGGAACGCAGCGTGGTGACGATCGAGGATCCGGTGGAATACCAGCTCGAGGGCATCACGCAGATGCACGTCGATCACCGGCACGGCGTCGAGTTCGCCACGGGCCTGCGCGCCATGCTGCGGCTCGACCCCGATTACCTGCTCCTCGGTGAGATCCGCGACGAGGGCTCCGCCGAGGCTGCGCTCGAGGCCGCGACGAGCGGCTGCGTGCTGTTGAGCACGCTGCACAGCCGCAACGCCGTGAACGTGATCACGGCGCTGCGCAACTGGAAGCTCGCGGATCACGAGCTCGCCGCGACGCTGGAAGTCGTGGTGGCCCAGCGCCTGGTGCGGCAGCTCTGTACGGAGTGTCGGGTGCAGCGGGCGCCGGACGACGTCGAGCGGGCGTGGTTCGAATCGCTCAACCAGCCAGTCCCGGACGCGGTGTGGCATGCACCGGGGTGCGACGCCTGCGCTCACCTGGGCTACCGGGGACGCACCGGTCTGTTTGAGGTCTGGCGCCTGAGCGAGGATGACAAACAGCTCATCGCGGAGCACGGCGACGTGCGCGCGCTGCGCGAGCGCCTGCGCAGCCGGTCCGACGGATCACTCATCGATGACGGCCTGCAGAAGGTCGCCGACGGCGAAACCAGCGTCGCCGAAGTGCGGGCCCACAGCGGCATCATGGTATAGAGCAAGCTCTATTCAAGTGCAGCGGGCGTAACCCGGTTTTCGTCGGGCACGGACCCGCACTTTGACGCTACAGGTGGAATGGGGACGGTCCAGCAGCCGCGAATCCAGGCTGAAAACGCGTGGCGATTGACGGGCCACACGCGCCGCCAAGAATTCCCGGTCATGAAGCGCGTGAACCGATCAAGCGACCAATGGAGTGCCGTTCTTGTGGTGTGCGCCGCGACGGCCTGGCTGGGTGGCGCGAGCGTGTGCCTTGCCACCGTGTACGAGGTGGGGCCGGGGCAGGCCTATACGTCGATCGGGGCGGTTCCGTGGGAAGGGCTCGATCCCGGCGACGAAGTGCGCATTCACTGGCGGGCGGCATCCTACCAGGAGAAATTCGTGATCGGGCGACAGGGGACGGCTGCGGCCCCGATCGTGGTCCGCGGGATTCCCGGTCCGCAGGGCGAACTGCCAGTGATCGACGGCAACGGGGCGACGACGCGGCTGGCGCTCGACTACTGGAGCGAGAGCCGGGGCGTGATCAAGATCGGCGGGTCCAGCGTGCCGCCGGACGTGACGCCGCGTTACATCGTCGTGGAGCATCTCGATGTCCGCAGTGCCCGCCCGCCGTACACGTTCACGGATGATACCGGAGCGACGGTGAGTTATCCGAACAATGCCGCCAGCATCTACCTGGAGAAAGGCGAGCATATCACCATCCGCGACTGCGAAATCCATGACAGCGGCAACGGATTGTTCGTGGCCTCCAGCGACGAGAACGTATCGCGTGATATTCTTATCGAACGCTGCTTCATCCACGGCAACGGCAACGTCGGCAGCATCTACGAGCATAACACCTATACCGCCGCGATCGGCATCACCTACCAGTTCAACCGCTTCGGCCCTTTGCGCAGCGGTGCGGGCGGCAACAATCTGAAGGATCGATCCGCCGGCCTGGTCGTGCGCTACAACTGGATCGAGGGCGGCAACCGGCAGCTCGACCTGGTCGACGCGGAGGACAGCGCCCAGATCCGGAACGATTCGGAGTACGGGCGTACGATCGTCTACGGGAACATCCTTCTCGAAACCGAGGAGACGGGCAACCGCCAGATTGTCCATTACGGTGGCGACAGCGGCGTGACGGCCACATACCGCAAGGGGCGCCTGTACTTCTATCACAACACGGTGGTCTCCACGCGTTCCGACGGCATGACGCTGCTGCGCCTTTCCACCAACGACGAGGCCTGCGACGCGCGCAACAACATCGCCTGGGTCACATCCGGCGGCGGCGCTTTGGCGCTGCTCGATTCCACTGGGCAACTCGATATCACCCACAATCTCTTCAAAGCCGGCTGGATCGCGGCATCGAGCGGGCTGACGGGGACCTTGAACGACGACGGGACGACGGTTGAACCGGTAGCACCGGGATTTCTCGATCTTGCCGGCGGAAACTTCCACTTGGCGGCGGATTCGCCGGCGATCGATGCGGCGACGGGCCTGCGCGCCGAGGTCCTGCCAGCCAACGACGTGACGCAGCAGTACCTGGTTCACCGCGGCCAGGCCGAGCGGCTGGTGGCCGGTGCGGCGCGTGACATCGGCGCTTTCGAATACCTGCCCGGCGATATCGACGGCGACGGTGCCGTCAGCCTGGCTGATTTCGCCGCTTGGCCCGATTGCGTTACGGGACCGGCAGTCTCAGTCGCTTCATCGTGCCGGCCGCTGGACTTCGATCTGGACGACGATATCGATCTTTTGGATTTTGCCTATCTGCAACGCGCGCTTGGCGGCAGCGGCGGCTGAACAAACCGCGGCACCTACAGCCCGTGCGCGGCGGACTCCGGCCCGAGGTCGCCCTCGAGCACGCGGACTTCGATG
This sequence comes from Phycisphaerales bacterium, assembly GCA_020639115.1. Taxonomy (GTDB): domain Bacteria; phylum Planctomycetota; class Phycisphaerae; order UBA1845; family UBA1845; genus JACKHG01. The sequence continues at coordinate 69,395 of JACKHG010000013.1, read as the reverse complement.
CGCTCGTAGTGCTCGTCAGCCCGCGCCAGTGCGGCGATGCGGTCATGCTGCTCAGCCATGAAGCGATCCAAGTCGGTCCGGCTGCGCCAGTACACATGCACGTGCACGAGATTGGGATCTTCCTGAGCTTGGCCGACGAAACACCCGGCGTAGCCGGGGCATGCGGCGGTCTCGTGGTTCCAGACCTCCTGCGCCGCGAGGTACGCATCCAGGTGGCCGGGCTTCACGTGCACCGTGATTTGCTTGCAGATCAGCGCCATGGTTCACCCGCCGGCAATCGCGCCGACGACCAGCAGAGGCTCCGCGCCGGCGACGACCTCCGGCGGCAGGGGCTCGTCCGGCGAGTCGTGGGTGAGATCCCGTTCGCACGCGAAGAAACGCAGGAACGGCCGGCGGCGCAGCGTACCGTGGTCGCGGATCGTGCCGCGCAGCACGGGGTAGCGTTCCTCCAGACTGTCCAGCGCCGCGCGCAGCGTCACCGGCTCGGGCACGTCGAGCGTCACTTCGCCGGCGACCTGCGCCAGGTTGCAGAGGTGGAAGGGGAGCACGACGCGGATCATGGCAGCGTCTGGGCCTCCACGGACAGGACAGCCGGCAGGTCGTGGACCACCGCGGTCCAGTGATCACCCTCATCGGCGGACGCGTAGACCTGTCCGCCGGTCGTCCCGAAGTACACGCCGCACGGTTGGTGCGTATCGATCGCCATGGCATCCCTAAGGATGTTCACGTAGCAGTTTTCCTGGGGCAGGCCGGCGGTCAACGCCTCCCACTGGTTGCCGCCGGACCGGCTGCGGTAGACACGCAGCTTTCCGTCGGGCGGGAAGTGCTCCGAGTCGCTCTTGATGGGCACGACGTAGATGGTTTCCGGCTCGTGGGCGTGGACCGCGACGGGGAAGCCGAAGTCGCTGGGCAGGTTGCCGCTGACCTTCTTCCAGGATTCGCCCGCGTCGTCGCTGCGGCACACGTGCCAGTGCAACTGCATGAAGAGGGTGTCGGGCCGCGACGGATGCATGGCGATGCGATGCACGCAGAAGCCCACTTCCGGGGCCGGTTCCGGCAGGTACTTGGAGGTGAGGCCGCGATTCTTCGGCGCCCAGGTCTCACCGCCGTCGTCGCTGCGGAACACGCCCGCCGCCGAAATGGCGATGAAGATGCGCTCGTGATTCTCCGGATCGATGACGATGGTGTGCAGACCCATGCCGCCGGCGCCCGGCTGCCAGCGCGGACCGGACTCGTGGTTGCGCAGGCCGGCCATTTCGTGCCAGGTTTTTCCGCCATCGGTGGAGCGGAAGAGCGCCGCGTCCTCGACGCCGGCGTAGACGGTGTCCACGTCGGTGAGCGACGGCTCGAGGTGCCAGACGCGCTTGAACTCCCAGGGATGCTGCGTGCCGTCATACCACTGGTGCGTGCCGGTGGGACCATCGTAGGCAAACTCGTTGCCGACCGGTTCCCAGGTCTTGCCGCCGTCGTCGGAGCGCTGCATCATCTGGCCGAACCACCCGCTGCACTGCGCCGCGTAGATCCGGTCGGGGTTCACCGGCGAACCCTTCATGTGGTATATTTCCCAACCGGCGAAATGCGGCCCGCTCACGTCCCAGTTCTTGCGTTTCTCGTCCGAAGTGAGAATGAACGCGCCCTTGCGCGTGCCGACCAACACCCGTGTGCCGCCCATGGCCATGTTCTCCTGCGCTATCCATCAATCGCACATGCCGGGGGCATGCGCCCGAACCACCGTCATTCAAACGGAGCGCGGCGATTCCGTCCAGAGCGCCCGGCCCGGCGCCTGCAGAGCGGGGGCGGAGGCGTCAGGAGTGTGGCTCGCCGGTGTTGGTGGCCTCGTGGACGTGAACGCGGAGGCGGTTGATGCGGCGGGGCTCGGCGTCGATCACCTCGAACTCGATGTTGTCGTGGACGCAGCGTTCGCCCACCTGGGGAATATGCCCGAGGGTGGTGAAGACGAGGCCGGCGATGGTCTCGTAGTCCTCCTCCTCGGGGAGTTCGACGCCGAGTTCCTCGTTGAGTTCGTCGACGCGCATGCGGGCGTCGATGTCGACCGTGTGCGGGTCGATGCGCGTGAGCGGTTCGGGCTCGTCGACGTCGTACTCGTCGACAATGTCGCCGACGAGTTCCTCGAGGATGTCCTCGATGGTGACGAGGCCGGCGGTCCCACCGTACTCGTCGAGCACGATGGCCATGTGCACCTTGCGCGTGCGGAATTCGTGGAGCAGGTCGCGGAGATTCTTGGTCTCGGGGACGAAGAGCGCTTCGCGCATCACCTCGGTGGCGTCGAAGGGCTCGTCGTACTTCACGCGGAGCAGGTCCTTGGCGAAGATGATGCCGACGATGTTGTCGATGTTGTCGTCGTAGATCGGGATGCGCGAGTGGCCGTTGCGGCTGACCAGCGCCTTGAGCTCGGCGAGGGTGGCGTGCTTCTCGACCGCCTCGATATCCGTGCGCGGCGTCATGATCTCGGCGACGTCCGAGTCGCGGAACTCCATGATCGACTCGATCATCTCCTGCTCTTCCTCGTTCACCGCCCCAAGGATCTTGCCCTCGCTTACCGCCTGCAGCAGTTCGCGCTCGTGGCGGGCGAGTTCATCGTCGCCGTCCTCGTGGGGCACGCCGGCGAGCCGGCGGACCAGCGTGTCGAAGAGCCCCGAGATCGCCCGCACGGGAAGCATGACCACGCGCAGGGCGAAGAGCCCCGGCAGCAGGAAGACCAGCAGCGGCTCGCCCGCGTAACGGGCCCACGCCGAGGGAATCGCCACGGCGAAGACGATTACGATCGCCAGCGTGACGAGAAACGTCGTGAGGTACTGCCACAGCGCTGACGTGAAGATCGTCTCGGTGATGGCGAAGTGGATCAGCAGCACCACCGCGAGCGTGCACGAGGTGCGCACCACCGCCATGCACATCGCGAGTTCGTGCTGGCTGTCGACGAGCCGCTCCATGCGCTCGACGCGGTTCTTCCGCTGCAGGATGTCCAGAACGCGCACGCGGGAATAGCGCCGCAGCGTGATGTTGATCGTCGCGGTGAAGATCAGCAGCAACGTCAGCACGATGATGAGAATGAGCAGCAGGTTACTCAAGGGTACCGAATTCCTCCGATTGACCGGCGCCGGCGGCAACCGGGATCTCCAGCGCGGCCCAGATCGTGCCGGCTCCGCGGTCCAGGGCGACCGTCTGCCCCTCGGCGCTGATGATGCCTCCGTACGGGCCGGCGTGGTCATCGCCGCACAGCCGCGGCGACGCGAAACAGACGGCGCAGTCCGCGGAACTCGCTGCGGCGGCGAGGGTGGGTACATCCAGTCGATCATTCACCCGCGCCGGCAGCAGCACCAGGGAGGCGTCGTGCGTCTCCCAGTCGGGCTCGGGCATCGACTGCGCGGTGCGCAGCGCCCAGCGTCCCAGCGGCGTGTTCGCCACGGCCCAGGTGGGCGACGGCAGCTTGGCGCCGACGCCGGAGGGTAGGCACGTCGGTTGCGGGAAGTGCATGAACGCGTCCGCGTCGGGATCGAACACCGTCGCACCGGACACCAGCTTGCCGGCGAGGTACGTGGGGTGCCCGACTGTGATCCACACGCCCCATTCCCGCGCCGCGCGCCCGATCGTCTCGCAGAAGCCCACACACATCGCTGCGGAGGGGGGCGGCGCGGCCGGACCCGCCGGAAAACAGTCGGGCAGCACGATGAGGTCCGGCGCCGGCTCCTGCGAACTGGCTGCGGCGATCGCGTTCAGAACAGCCGCCACGCTGCGCGACCGCGACTGTGGATCGAGAACCGGCGCACACACGGTCACGTTCATGATGCAGCGCTCCGATATACCGGCCCAATCCCCAGTTCCGTGAGCAGTTCGTCCTCGCGGGCGTGCATCCGGGCTGAGTCCTCCGGCGTCAGGTCGTCGTAGCCGAGCAGATGCAGGCAGCCGTGGACGGCGTAGAGCAGGAGTTCGTCGGCGAGCGCGTGCCCCCGGGCGGCGGCCTCGCGCTGCGCGACATCGATACAGACGACGATTTCACCGTCCACCCGGCGTGCGTCACCCTCATCGCTCAGATCGAAGGTCAGCACGTCGGTAGGCTCGGGGATGTTCATGTAGCGGTCGTGCAGGTCGGTCATCGTCGCGTCATCGACGATCGCGACCGAGAGGGCGGCTGTCGTCACGTCCTGGAGGGCGAGCACGCGGCGCAGGGCGGCTGCGATCCGCGCGCAGTCGATGTCAACTCCGGCGTCCGTTGGCGCCGCCGCGTCGGCGCAGGCCACGCGTATGTCGTAGGGCTGGTCTTCGTCGTGTGGTGTTTCGGCGTCCATCGCAAACTGCCGGCGGAACACAGGCGTCAGCCAGCCAGTTGTTTGCTCGCGGGCGCTCGCGCGCTGTCCCGGGTGCTGTCCGACCTGCTCGAGTCCTTCGTGTCCTTCGGATAGGTCACGCGCCCATGATAGAAAGTGCACAGGCTCTTGACTATAGATTCCTCGACTTTGTGCAGTTCCCGCAGGGTGATGTCGCACTCGTCGAACTGGCCATCCTTGAGGCGGGCCTGGAGCACCTGGTGGACGATCGCCTCGATGCGGCCCGCGGTCGGGTCGGGCAGGGCCCGCACGGCGCCCTCGACCCCGTCGCAGAGCATCAGCACGGCGGTTTCCTTGGACTGCGGCTTGGGGCCGGGGTAGCGGAATTCCGCCTCCGCGACTTCACGGTCGTGCCGGCCGCTGGCGATCCGCGGCTGCTTCTCGCTGGCGACATGGTGGAAGTAGCGAACCAGGGTGGTGCCGTGGTGCTCGGCGATGAACGGATAGAGAACGCGGGGCAGGGCGTACTCGCGGGCGAGTTCGAGGCCGTCCTTCACGTGCCCGAGGATGATCAACAGGCTCATCGTGGGCGCGAGATGGTCGTGGCGGTTGATCTGGGCCTGCTGGTTCTCTGAGAAGTACTCGGCCTTGAGGATTTTCCCGATGTCGTGGTAGAGCGCGCCCACGTGGGCGAGCAGGCCGTCGGCGCCGATCGCCTTGCACGCGGCCTCCGACATCGTCCCGAGCACCAGCGCGTGGTTGTACGTCCCGGGGGCCTCGCGGGCGAGCCGCTGGAGCAGCGGCCGGTTCGCGTCGCGGTATTCCAGCAGGGTGAGGGCGGTTGCGACGCGGAACCCGCGCTCGACGAACGGCAGCGCGCCCTGGATGATCAACGCCGCCAGCAGGGCGTTGGCCGCAGCGAACGCCGCCGCGCGCAACGCGAAGGGCAGTTCCTGGTGACCGATCATGCCGAACGCGAACGCCGTGAAGAAGGCGATTGCGCCCGTGATCGTGCCCGCCGTGATGATCTTGGTCCGCGTGCGGATCTCGTTGAGCATCAGCGCGGTGGCGTAACCACACGCGAAGAGCGTCACCATCGTGCCGATATCGGCGCGAATGACCACGGCGACGACCACCACGAAGATGACCGTCACCCCGGCCGCGAACCGCCGCGGATAGGCGATCGTCAGGATCGACGCGACGAGCAGCACGGGCGTCAGCGCGAAGCGCTGATCCACGAAGCGTACGGCGATGAGGCAGCCGAGCAGCAACCCGGTGAACGCGAGGGTGCGGGCATGCACCTCGAAGATGCGCGGGTGGTAAAGCCCGACGTAGACGAACAGCGAGAGCGTGAGCACGCAAAGCACCATGCCGACGCCGATCGTCTCGTAGAAACGCTGGGCGCGGAGCTTGATCGCTTCGGGCTTGTCGCTGCTCAGGAAGGCCTGGTAGGCAGCCGCTTCCTTTTCGAGCAGCTCGATATCGCTGCGCGTCAGGCCCGCCTCCTCGCCGCGGTCGATGCCGTCGCTGCCCACGTACGCCCGGGGAAAAACAAACGGCTTGTCCTTCTCGAAGAGCTTCTCGCCGGGCGGCGCCGCCTTCTCGGCAGCCGCCATCGCCTCCAGCGTCGCCGTGCGGTCGAAGACAAGGATCGGATCCTGCGACAGCACGTTGGCGAGGTACGCAGCGACCGCGGAGCGCAGGCCGCGTTCGAAATTGGAGGCGAGCTTCTCTGCGCGGTACTCGATCAGCGTGCTGCCGATCTGCACCAGCTCGATCTTGGGGACCCGCTCGACCGTTTCGGACTCGCCCTCCTTTTCGGCCGGGCGGGTCACGATGACGTCCAGCGCCTTGGAGGGCGGATCGCGATCGACCTGCGCGGTCGGCCGGGCGGTATGTTCCTTGGCCAAGTCACGCTTGAGCAGATCGATGGACTGCGTGAACGACTTGCGGCGGATGGCGTCGGCGCCGTGCAGGTGCTCGTAGAGGCCCTCGTCGACCTTCCAGCCCTGCGGTTCCATCTGCTTCTTGAAGTCCTCGAACGTGTTCGCCTGGGCCGCCTCGAACATCTCGGTCAGGTCACCGGCGATGCGGTCGATCAGTTCGGTGTTGACGCGGTAGTAGTTGGGGACCGATTCGCGGGCGGCGCGGATGTTGGATGCCGCGAGTTCCGCGTCGAGCACCTTGAAATCGACGCGGGCGGCGATGGGCTGGCCGATCTTCTGGTTGACGGTGTAGGGCAGAGCGGGCTCGCCGGCGCTGGACACCAGCATCATCAGCGCGAAGAACACGACCCACACCGCGACGGGGAACCATCCCACGCGGCGCAGCAGTGTCCGCCACTGCGCCTCGTCGGCGCTGGTGCGCAACTGCTTGGCCCGCTTGCGGCGGCCGGTGTTCTTCTTGCCTAAGCCAAACACGCGGAAACGGCTCCTGCCGGCCCCATGGGTTTTCCGGCTGGTGTAGATCGGCGGAGGCGGCGTCGCGGCTCGAAGCCTTTCGCACCGCCCGCGCCGACAATACTGTCTACGAGCTTATTATCGGGCTCGCGACTGACCATCGTATGCGTGCACGATGTCCTGTACGAGCCTGTGACGCACGATATCACAACGCTCCAGTTCGACGACCGCGACATTGTCGATTCCCCGCAGACGCCGCACGGCGTCGTTCAAACCGCTGCTCTGCCCGTCGGGCAGGTCGGTCTGCGAGGCGTCGCCGGTGACAATCATCTTGCTGTGCTGGCCCATGCGCGTCAGGAACATCAGCATCTGCGCCGGCGTCGAATTCTGCGCCTCGTCCAGGATCACCGCACTGTGATTCAAGGTGCGACCGCGCATGAAGGCCAGCGGAATCACCTCGATCACGTCGTTGTCCATGAAGCGCTTGATCTGGTCGAAGCCCATCATGTCGTGCATCGCATCGAACAGCGGACGCAGGTAGGGATTCACCTTGGCCTGCATGTCGCCGGGGAGAAAGCCCAGCTTCTCGCCCGCCTCCACCGCCGGACGCACCAGCACGACGCGGCGAATCTCCCGCGCCTTGAGCATCGCGACGCACACCGCCACCGCGAGGTACGTTTTCCCCGTGCCCGCCGGCCCCAGGCACAGCGTCAGATCGTTGTTGCGGATCGCGTCGATGTAGGTCGCCTGCCCCTCGGTCCGCGGCACGATCGACGCGTTCGCCGTGTAGACGTCGATCGACTGACCGTTCGCAGGGCCGTTGGTCAACGCAGCCGCCGCGATGGCGTCGCTGACGTCGTCCTCGCTGATCGTCGCACCGGCGCGCACGCGCTCCTGCAGAGCAGCCAGCACCTTGGCCGCCTGGCTGACCGCGTCGTTACGTCCGGACAACTTGATGGACGACTCGCGGGCGGCGATGGTGACGTTGAAGATGCTGCGGATCATCCGCAGATGCCGGTCGGCGGGACCAAACAGGGCTTGGCGCTTGGCGGCGTCGTCGATTGCTAAAGTCAGTTCCAATTCGCTGAGTTCACTCCCGCGGAGCGCTCCGGTGGGGTCGGGCTGAGGTATGGTCCGCCGCGCGGCGGGCCTTGAGGCCTCAGGCATCTTCGATGACCCAAACAGCAACCCGGAATTCTACACCGCCGGCCACGCCACGGACAATAGGAACCAGGCCACCGGGGCGGCGAGCAGCGGGCTATCAATCATATCGAGAATTCCGCCGAAACCGGGGAGGAGAACTGCGGAGTCCTTGGCCCCCGCGGACCGCTTGAACACGGATTCGACGAGGTCGCCACACTGGCCGACGATGGCGATAAGTGCAGCGAATACAACGGTTTGCGCGACGGTGAGCCGCCCGATGGTGGCGGGGACACCGGTCAGAAAGGCCCCGACCGTGCTCACCTCCTCTGCCGAGGCGCCTGGCGCGGACTGGGCTCGATGATGCAGCCACCAGAATAGAAGTGCCACTGCACAACTGGCCGCGATGCCCCCGAAAAGGCCCTCCACGGACTTGTTCGGGCTGACCTTGGGAATCAGCTTCGTACGGCCGATCGCCGAGCCCACGAAGTACGCGCCGATGTCGCACACCTTGCACAGCAGCACGACCATGAGCACGATCCACGCACCGTCTGCACCCGGCAGATCGCAGCGCAGGATCGTCAGGAACGAAGGCAGCAGTCCGGCATAGCCGACGATCAGCCACGTGCCGGCCATGTTGGTGAGTCCGTCCTCCACGTCGCGCTTCGCGACCGCCACGATCCCCGTACCGATCATCGCGATCGCCAGAACGACGAACAGCGCGTGCCCGGTCTGCAGCATGCTCGCCCCGAGCATGCCGGTGGGCCCGAACCACGGCGTGATGACGAGCGCCAGGCAGCAGATCGTTGCCCACGTGGCGTAGGGGGCGTGGCCGCGACGCTGGAGCAAGGCCGCCAGTTCGAGGCTGCCCAGTCCGCTGAGCATCGCGACAACCGCGGGGATCAGGCTGCCGCGCATCCACAGGCCGCCAGCCAGTGGGGCATGGCGGGCGATGCCGGCGTCGAGGCCGACGAGCACCAGGATGGCCGCGATGATCAGGGTACCGAGGAGGATCCGGGTGCTCATGGTGCAGCTCGAGGTTGAACATCGCTCTGGGGCGGGAACGAAAGACGCGGAAGGCGTGCCCCGGCTGGCACACGATACGTCAGCACCTGCGGGATGTCCACGCAGGGGCGGTGGGAGCCGAAACCGACTGGCAGGCGCCGGTCAGGCCGCGTCGGCCTCCGTCAGAATCGAGCGGGAGTGGATGAGGTAGGGGAGCATCGAGGCGGCTGTGACGATGACGGTGGCCCAGACGATGGTGAACTTGAACCAGTCGACGGCGAGCGGGTAGTGGGTCGTGCTGAAGTGGGCGACGAGGAAGAGCAGGACGGGGGCGGCGACGCTCTGCAGCACCATCTTGGCCTTGCCGAAGTGGTTGGCTCCGAAGGAGATCCCGCGGGACTCGGAGAAGCCGCGCAGGCCGGTCACAAGGAGTTCCCGGCCGAGGATGAGCACGGCCATCCACGGTTGAAGCCCGGTCACCTGGTACCCGTCAATGTTGCGGAAACTCGCTCCAGCGAGGAACACGAACGTGCCGCAGACGAGCACCTTGTCGACGAAGGGGTCGAGCACGCGGCCCATCGCGGTGACCTGGTTGTGTTTGCGGGCGAGGTACCCGTCGAGCCAGTCCGTCAGCGCGGCGACGATGAAGAGGACGGTGCAGACGTCGAGCAGCAGCATATTGGGCTGACGAATGTCGAAACGGGCGAGCAGCACGAAGAACACCACAGCCAGCACGAGTCGGGCGAGGGTGATCTGATTCGGCAGGTTGATCTTCATTTCAGCACAGCGTGGGCAAGGCAATGGAAGCGGGTTCGGCGAGCAGGTCGTAGTCCTGGCGGCCCGTGCAGCGGACGCGGACAAAACTGCCGGCGGCTGCGCGGGCTCCGCTCAGTACGGTGATGCTGTCCACCTCGGGCGCCTGGCCGGCGTGACGGGCGACCTGCAGTCCGTCCTTGCCGGCGTGCGTGTCGACGAGCACTTCGAAGGTTTTGCCCCGGGTCGCGTCGGCCTTGGCGAAGGCGATTTCCTGCTGGGTGAGCATGAGTTCCTCGCGGCGGCGCAGCTTGGTCTCGGCATCGAGCTGGTTCTGCATGCGACCCGCGGGCGTATCCGGCTCCAGCGAGTAGGGGAAGACGCCCAGCGCGTCGAAGCGGTAGTCGCGCAGGAACTCGAGCAGCTCCTGATGTTCGGCTTCGGTCTCACCGGGGAAGCCGGTGATGAGCGTGGTGCGCAGGTTCACGTCGGGAATACGCCGGCGGATCCGCTCGAGCAGATCGATCGTTTCTGCGCGGGTCACGCGGCGGTGCATCGCCTTGAGCACGCGGTCGTTGATGTGCTGCAGTGGGATATCCACGTACTTGACGATCTTGTCGCACTCGGCGATCGCGTCGATCATCGCGTCGGAGAAGACCGACGGATAGACGTACATCAGGCGGATCCAGGCGAGGCCGTCGAGTGCGTTCAGCTCGCGGAGCAGGCCGGCGAGCCCCGGCTCGTAGTCGAAGTCGAGGCCGTAGCTGCTCGTGTCCTGACCGATCAGCGACAGCTCGACCGCGCCATCGGCGATCAACTCGCGGGCCTCGGCGAGGATCACGCTCGGCGGCTTGCAGTGCATCGGCCCGCGGATGGACGGGATCGTGCAGAACGTGCACTTCTGGTCGCAGCCCTCGCTGATCCGCAGGTACGCCCAGTGCTGCGGGGTGATCCGCAGCCGCGCGGTGTCGATGTTTACGAACGGGTGGTAGTCGCCCAGGAAGGTGTTGAGCTCGCGTTTCTTCGGTCCGCGATTGAGCACGGCGCGGACCACGTCGTCGCGGTTGTGCACGCCGACCAGGGCGTCGATGCCGGGGACGCGGTCGCTGATCTGCGTGCCGTCGCGCTGCACGAGGCATCCGGCCACCACGACGCGGCGCAGGCGCGACTTGCGGCTGCGCTTGACGCCCACCAGTTCGCCGATGACCTGGTCGGCCTCGCGCCGGGAATCCTCGAGGAAGCCGCAGGTGTTCACGACGACGACGTCGGCGTCCCGCTCATCGGCACAGAACTCGCACCCGGCTTCGGCGAGCTGGCCGAGCATTTTCTCGGAGTCGACGGTGTTCTTGGCGCAGCCGAGGGAGACAAAGGCGACGCGTGGTGGTCTGTTCATCAAAAATACACGATCCCAATCTAGCCCAGTCGTTCCCGCCATTGTAGTCCAACTGGCGCAGGAGTGAAGCGCGAGTTCGCCGCCGCAACGCCGGTTTTCACGGAAGAACCGGGTGATTCGCGTGTTGCGTCCCTTGCCAAAGACGGCCTACAATTGCGCCGGACGCAGGCGGATGGAGGGCGCTGCGCGATTGTGAGGCTTCAGGACGCAACCGGGACGCCGGAGGAGACCGCCATGGCGGAGAAGGCCAAACCACGTACAACCCACCTCGAGACGGTCGAACCCCTCGGCGAGCGGGTGCTCATTCGCAAGGACGAGGACAAGAAACGCACCAAGGGCGGGATCGAACTGCCCGACTCCGTCGAGATCCCGACGATCACCGGCCGCATCGTCGCGGTGTCCGCGCAGGTGGCAGCCGACGAGGCTTTTCCGATCCGTCAGTACGATAAGGTGCTCTTCAACCCCAAGCGGGCCATCCCGGTCGACTTCGAAGCCGACAATCAGCTCTTCGTCGTGCCGATCGAGGACGTTGTGGCTGTATTCCGTAAAGCCAAGTGATCCAGGGAGGGTCCCCGTTGAGTTCCGCACACCCGCTGCCCCAGCCACTGCTGATCGGGATGGTTCACCTGCCGCCGCTGCCGGGGAGCCCGGGTTTTGGCGGCGGGGACCTCGAACCCGTCATCGAACACGCCCTGCGCGACGCCCGCACGCTGGCTGACGCCGGCTTTCGGGCCCTGATGGTCGAAAACTTTGGCGACGCGCCGTTTGCAGCCGAGCACGTCGCCCCGGAGACAGCCGCCGCCATGGGGATCGTGGTGCGCGCGGTGCGGCAGGCGACGGACCTGCCCGTCGGCGTGAACTGTCTGCGGAACGACGCGCGTGCGGCGCTGGGGGTGGCAGCAGTCGCCGGCGCGGCGTACGTGCGGATCAACGTGCACACCGGCGTGGCGGCGACGGACCAGGGCATGATCACCGGCCGAGCCGACGAAACGCTCCGCGTGCGGGCCCTGCTGTGCCCCCAGGTGCGGATCTTCGCCGACGTGCACGTGAAGCACGCGGTGCCGGTGAACCAGCCCGACATCGCCCTCGCCGCGGAGGAGACCGCGTACCGCGGCCGGGCCGACGCGATCATCGTCTCCGGAGCGACGACCGGCCGACCGGTCGATCAGCAGGTACTCGCCAAGGTAAAGGCGGCTGTCCCGGACAAGCTCGTGCTGGTCGGCAGCGGCGCGTCAGCCGACACGATTGCGGCCATCCTGGGCATCTGCGACGGCGCCATCGTGGGCTCGTCGCTCAAGCCGGGCGGCGACATCGCCGCGCCCGTGGATGCGCCGCTGGCTGAAGCGTTCATCCGCGCGGCGAAGCGCTGACAAGGTTTCTCCACAGCGACGATCCACGCCATGACCAAGCCGATTATTCACGTTTGTGCACCGGCCAGTCCGGCGTCGTCCGTGCTGGAGACCGTCGGCGTGGCGGACGCGCGGGAACTCATCGCCCGCGTGCAGGATGCGGTGGGGCGGGACTTTCGGGTCACGGGCAAGGCGGCGCTGTTGGATCCGCCGTTCGACGAGCACCGCGGCGGCCGGCGCGACGACGCCGCCCGCGTGCGGGAACTGCACGCCGCGTTCGCCAACGACGACGTCGTAGCGCTGGTCGCGGCGCGCGGTGGCGGGTGGATGGCGCGGATCCTGCCGGACCTGGATTTCTCCATACTCGATCGGCGCCGGCGGCCGCTGGCCGTGTTCGGCTTCAGCGAACTGACGCCGCTGGTGAACCTGGTGGGGCGGCGGCGGATGGGCCGCGGCTACTACTTCATGACGCCCGGGTTTCCGAAGTCGGGTGCGGAGCGCCACGCGCGGCTCAACGCGCGGAAGCTGCTGCCGAGCCGTCCGCCGAAGGGCAAGGCGCTGGAGTCGTTCGCGAAGCGCTGGGCGGCTGCGCGGTTCGCGCACGATTTCGCCGACTATTTCCGCGACGTCACGGCGATCCTGCGGGGCGCTCCGCCGCAGCGGGCGGTGTCCGGGCGGCTCGTGCGGGGCGGGCTGGCGGCGGAAGCGAAGGTGACGCTGGTCGGCGGGTGCCTTTCCTTGGTGACCCCGCTGACCGCCGGCCCGTACGCGCGGCTCGCGGATCCGAAGGGCAAGTGGCTGGTCCTCGAGGACCTGGAGGAATACCCGTACCGCATCGATCGGCAGTTCGCGCACCTCAAGCTGGCCGGGTGGTTCGAGCGGTGCAGCGGCGTGCTGCTGGGCGATTTCCACATGGGCGACGAGGACCAGCGGGCGGACACGCTGGCCATCCTGGATTTTCACCTGCGCCGCACGCGCGATATCCCGGTGGTCACGACCGCCGACGTCGGGCACATCTGGCCGCAGGCGGTGCTGCCGGTCGGAAAGCGGATGACCGTGCGTTGCGAAACGCGCAAGCGCGGGCCGTCGCGCGTGACCTTCGCGCCGCCCTGGGCGAAATGGCGCTGCGTCTGACATCCTCGCGCAATCGGGAGGTGGGCCATTCCCGACAAACTCACATTCATCACCGATGACGACTTCGAGCCGCGCCGGCGCGCGCCGGGCACGGCGCAGTTCGAGCCCGGCCGGGATATCCAGCAGGAGGACTCCTGGCCGGCGGAAGCGGACGCACTGGCCGACGAACTCCGCGAGCAGGCAGCGCGGCTCCGGACGGGCAAGCGCATGGACATGGCGATCGGTGTCGGCCTCGCGCTTATCGTTGGCGTGCTGATCTGGCGCACGAGCCTGCTGCCCTGGCTGGTTCCGCTCTGTCTGTCCGCGGGTGTCATCGCGGTGGTCTACGTGCCGCTGCGGGTCCGGCCGCGGCGGGCTGCGCTGGATGAGGTGCGCGCCCGGCAGGAACTCATCGATCCCCGCTGCCCCCAGTGCGCGTACCCGCTGCGCCATCTGCGGCAGCGCCGGTGCCCGGAGTGCGGGCGGCGCGTCACGCTGCCGTCGGCGGAGCAGGTGCGCCGCGTGCTCGACGGCGAGCGTGTCGCGGTGGCGAAGGGCAGCATCGAGGCGGAACTTGGTTGGATCGTGGCCCTCCTGATGATCCTCGCTGCGATGACGATCGGGCGCCTGTTCGGGCCCCTGGCGGGCTGGTGTGCAGCCGCCGCCCCTCCGCTGATCTTCCTGGTCTTCATGGCGGCGGGGCGGCATCGGCAGGCGCTGAGCGTCCCGCCCTGGGCGATCTGCGATAAGTGCGGAGAATCCACCAGCGTGCACGAAAACCAGTGCACGCATTGCCGCGCGAAGCTGAACGCGGAGCACGTCTACGTGAAGCCGGGCCTGCGCGGCGGCGCCGATCCACGCCTCTATTGCACGTGGGCGCAGCTCATCGGCGGCGCATGCGTCGCGCTCATGCTCGTGCTGAACGGGCTATTCGCGTCGCGTCCGGTTCGCACGGACCTCCAGCCGATGGATCACGCGTTCATCCCACTGCAGGCCGGCTTGATGATCGCCGCCGTGTATTGGCTGCTGATCGACCGGCGGATGGTGCGTCCGGATCGCCTGGACCGTTTCGACACGTCACCCCGGCCGCTGTGCCATCACTGCCTGAGGTCGATCACCGGCCAGCCCGCAAACGGGCGCTGCGTCCATTGTGGCCGTGCGTACCGAGGCATCGAACTGGCAGGGGGCCTGCGCGTCATTCCAGAGCCGTCGAAGAGGCCGGAAGCGCCTGCCGCGGGTTGACGAGGGCGAGTTGCGTGGAGACCGCGCGGCGGGCCGCAGTCACCGAGCCCGCCTGTTGCCGCGGCCCCAACGTCTTGAGTGCCACTTCAACTCTGCCGACGGAACACCGCCTCGATTCCCCGCGACTCGGTAATGTCGGGGAGGCTACAGCCCGGGCGGTGACGTCGACAGGCCTGGGCAGCCGCTTCCTCGACCGCCCGGCGCGCCTCCTCCTGCTCAGCCAGTTGCTCCCGGTGCAGGTGCGCGGCGAGCGCCAGCAAGGCCACGCCGGCGACCAGCGCGAGCAGCCCGTTGCGCTTTCAGAATCCGGCCAGAGGTGAAGCCCCAGACCGACGAGCGCCCGTCCCAGTCAGCCCGAAGAGGAACTTCGCGGGCATGAGCATGACGGCGACGAAGTACAACGCGAAAGAGCAGCGCGTATCCGCGGACCATCTCGGCGAGCATGACGCCTCCTTGCCCGGCGGGTCGGAGCGAGGATGTGGATTTCGCCGGGCGCCCTGGCTGGTCCGCGCTCGCGTGGACCGGCTCGAGGGCCACCGATATAGTAATCCGTCCGGACTTTCCACGGGTACTACAAAGCGACGCCGATTTTGGACCGTTTCCAGCTCATCAGCGATTTCCAGCCCTCCGGGGACCAGCCCCAGGCCATCGAGCAGCTCGTCAACCGCATCAGCGGCGGCAAACGCTACTCCTGCCTGCTCGGCGTGACCGGGTCGGGCAAGACCTACACGGTCGCCCAGACCGTCGCCCGCCTGAACCGGCCGACCCTGGTCATCTCCCACAACAAGACCCTCGCCGCCCAGCTCTACGAGGAGTTCCGCGAGCTGTTCCCCAGGAACGCGGTGGAGTACTTCGTCAGCTACTACGACTACTACCAGCCGGAGGCCTACATTCCGCAGCGCGACATCTACATCGAGAAGGATGCCTCGCGCAACGACGACCTCGACCGCCTGCGCTGCGCGCGACCAGCTCGCTGGTGTCGCGCGCGACGTGATCATCGTCGCCAGCGTCTCGTGCATCTTCGGCCTCGGCTCGCCCGATACCTACAAGGCCAGCATGATCCCGCTGACGCTGGGCGATCGGATCGACCGCGACGACCTGCTCCGCCGTTTCGTGGATCTGCAGTACGAGCGCGACGACGTCGCGTTCGAGCGCGGGCGGTTCCGCGTGCGCGGCGACGTCGTGGAGCTCTGGCCGGCGTACGAGCAGTTCGCCTACCGCATCGAGGCTCTTCGGCGACGAGATCGAGGCGGCTCGACTTCATCAATCCGACGTCGGGCGAGGTGCTCGCCGCGGAGGACCGCCTGTTCGTGTTTCCCGCGGTTGCACTACGTCATGCCGGAGGAGCGGATCGAGGCCGCGGTGCTGAGCATCAGGGAGGAGCTGGAGCAGCGGCTGATGGAGCTCAAACGCCACGGCAAGCTGCTGGAGGCGCAGCGGCTTGCGGCGCGGACGAAGTACGACATTGAAATGATCCAGGAGGTGGGGTACTGCTCGGGGATCGAGAATTACTCGCGTCACCTCAACGGCTCGCCACCGGGTGCCAAGCCCTACACGCTCATCGATTACTTCCCGGAGGATTACCTGCTGCTGATCGATGAATCGCACGTGACGATTCCGCAGATTCGCGCGATGTTCAATGGTGATCAGGCACGCAAGAAGGTGCTCGTTGATCACGGTTTTCGTTTGCCGTCCGCGTTGGACAATCGCCCGCTGCGGTTCACCGAGTTCGAGGAGACGTGGAAGAACGTGCTTTTCATGTCGGCGACACCGGCACCGTATGAGCTGGAAAAATGCGGTGGGGAGATCGTCGAGCAGATTATTCGCCCGACGGGTCTGGTTGATCCGCCGATCGAAGTGTGCCCCGCGCGCGGTCAGGTGCCCGACCTGTTGCACCGCATTCGCGAACGGGCGGCCATCGGCGAACGCGTGCTGGTGACGACGCTGACGAAGCGCCTGGCTGAGGACCTCTCGCGATACATCAAAGAAGAGGGGCTGCGTGGGGAGTACCTGCACAGCGAGATCGACACGCTCGATCGTGTGGAAATTCTCAAATCGCTTCAGGGCGGTGAGTTCGACGTGTTGGTGGGCGTGAACCTGCTCCGCGAGGGACTCGACCTGCCGGAGGTCTCGCTCGTGGCCATCCTCGACGCCGACAAGGAAGGCTTCCTGCGCAGCGACACCTCGCTGATCCAGATGATCGGCCGCACCGCGCGCAACGTGAACGCCCAGGTCGTGCTCTACGCCGACCGCGTCACCCCGAGCATGCAGCGGGCGATGGACGAGACCGACCGCCGCCGCGAGCTGCAGCTCGCCTACAACACCGAGCACGGCATCACGCCCGAGACCGTCCGCAAGCACGCCCGCGCCGGGCTGGACCAGGTGCTCAGCGCCCGCAAGGTGGCAGCCGAGGCGGTGCAGCAGTCCGCCGAACAGCTCGACCGTACCGAGGCGCTGGAGCAGCTCAAGGCGGAGATGCTCCAGGCGGCGGAGGCGCTGGACTTCGAGCGGGCGGCCCGGCTGCGCGACCGCATCAAGGAGATCGACGAGGACACCACGCGCGCAACCGTACCGAGTACGTTGCTCGACGTGGATCAGCCAGCGAGCCGCAAGCGCGTCGGCCAGAAGCGGCCGCGGCAGGCTAAGAAATGATGAATGCGGAATGATGAATGATGAACGGGGTACGCTCCAGGATCGGAGGCTGATCTGAATTCGCAAAGCTCGATGTACGAACCCCTCGACACCGACGAGTTGAAGGCACTTCAAGAGCGCAGTCGCGTGCTCGCCGAGCTTGCGTATGCCGAGGACGTCGGTCGGGGCGATATCACCGCCGGGCTCGTGCCGGGGCATGAAACCGGTACGTTTGCCGTGGTGGCGCGGCAGGATGGGGTTTTCTCTGGGTGCGAGATCCTGCCCGTCGTGTTGGAGGCGTTCGGCGGCGGCATCGACGTGGCTTGGTCGCCGCAGGGTCGCGACGGGGCGGTGCTGACCGGTGCTCCGGTGCCGGTGGCGACGCTGCGCGGCCCAGCCCAGCGGGTGCTGACCGTCGAACGTACGCTGCTCAATTTTCTGCAGCGGCTGTGCGGCGTGGCGACGCGGACGCGGGCGTTCGTGGATCTCGTCGCGGGCACGTCTGCGGAGATTCTCGACACGCGCAAGACGACGCCGGGGTGGCGCGTGCTGGAAAAGTACGCGGTGCGCTGCGGCGGTGGGCGCAACCACCGAATGGGCCTGCACGACGCGATCCTCATCAAGGACAATCACCTCGCCGGTTACCCGCCGGAGCGAACGGCGGCTGCGGTTCACGAACTGCTCAACCGCGCCGCGGATCTGGATCCGCCGCCGCGTTTCGTTGAGGTGGAGGCGGATACGTTCGCCCAGGTGGAGCAACTCTTCGACGTGATCGGCGTGGACATCGTGCTGTGCGACAATTTCTCGCTCGAGGACCTGCGCCGGGCGGTCGCCCTGCGGGATGCCCGCAACCTCCACGGCAAGGTGAGGCTCGAGGCGTCGGGCGGCATCGACCTGACCACGGTACGCGCCGTCGCCGAGACGGGCGTGGACTGCATCTCCGTCGGCGGCCTCACCCACTCCGCGGTCGCGCTCGACCTGGCCCTCGACCGCATCGGGGATTGACGCTGGACAGACTGCCACCCGGGCGCCATGCTGGGGTCGTTGGCCGGGTGTTTCCAATCAGAACGCCGCGCACCTGCCGACTCCATCCGGAGCGCATCATGAAATTCCCCAGGATCGTGATCGTAGGGATTTGCGTCGTTACGGCCCCGCTGCTGGCGCGCGCACAGGTGCCGGCGCCGGATGATGCCGCTGCGGCGCCGAAGTCGCTGGTCGGCCAGCAGGCGCCACCGCTGGCGCTGCACCTGCTGGAGGGCGGCGCGGCGGAGCAGGATCTGTCCTGGACGGCGCTCAAAGGACACGTGGTCGTGCTCGACTTCTGGGCGACGTGGTGCGGACCCTGCGTCGCCAGCCTGCCGCATCTGAACACGCTTACGGACGATTACCGCGACCGCGGCGTGAAATTCATCGCCATCACCGACGAGGACCGCCAGATCGTGGAGCGCTTCGTACGCGTGCGCCCGATCAAGGCCATGGTCGGCCTCGACCCGAAGGGCGCGACCTTCCGCGCGTTCTGCGGCACGAGCGCAGTTCCCCAATCATTCGTGATCGACCAGCGCGGAGTCGTGGCCGCCGGTCCGCTCCACCCGGCGATGCTGACGCCCGCCATGCTGGACGCCGCGCTCGCCGGTCAGCCCGTGCCTGCGCCCCCGGTGGAATCGGCGGGTTTGCCAGTACCACCGATTCTGCCTCCGCCTGCTGATGCCGGTGATGTCAATCCGTCCCCAGCCACGTCGAAGGTGAAGGCGCTGGACGCGGGTCCGCCGGAGATGTTCGATTCCGCGGCGCTCTTCCAGGTCGTTGTAGCGCCCGCCGACAACCGCCCGGCGTCCATGGCTTGGTCAACTGGCTGCTACGCTCATACCGCGGTCGACCTGGAGACGCTGCTGACGAGGCTCTACGGGCTGCGCAGCCCGCTCCTGATCGATTGGGAAACCGAAAAGCCGCAGCAGCGGCTGCGCGTCGTTGCGAAGATGCCCGAGCAGCGCGAGGACCTGCTGCCGAAGCTGGTCGTGCCGGCGCTGGAGGCCAGTCTTGACCTGTCGATCGGACAGGAGCGGCGGAAGACCACGGTCTACGTGATGACCGCGCCGGACGGTCCGGGCCGCGACCTCGCGCGAGCGGATCGGGACCAACTCGACGCCCACCGCTTTCACCAGGTGGCCGCTCCGGACATGCTGTTCGCGACGTATGGCGACTTTGATCGCCTCGTCAGCGATCTGGAACGGCTGATCGGACATACCATTGTCAACGAAACTGGTTTTTCAGGATACTGGAGCTGGGGACTGCACTTCGCACCCGGGGACACGGCATCGGTGATCCGCAACGCCCGGGAGCAACTCGGCCTCGCGCTGACGCCCGAGCAGCGGGAAGTCGACATGGTCGTGGTCCGATCGGCGACAGCCACCAAGCGCGACACCGGCGAATGAGTCATTGGACGTCCGCGACAGCCCCGGCGCCGATTGCGGCCTGGCGCCGGGGGACGATACAATCCCGGGTAGGAGGTCCGACATGCGCCTGGACGAACTTCGCGAGACCCTCCGCCGCACGCCGTTCCAGCCGGTTCGCGTCCACCTGACCGGTGGTCGCAGCCTCGACATCCGCCACCCGGAATTTTCCGGCCTCACCCGTCACAGCCTGTTCATCGGCGTGCCCGCGGGCGACGACGCACCCGACCGTATGGTGCAGTGTGACCTGCTGCACGTCGTGTCCATCGCGCCGATCGACGGAGAAAGCTCATAGCGCGCCCGAGCACGGACGCAGGAGTCACCATGGCCAGCCTCGAAGAGAAACTCGCCGATCTGCGCGAATGCGGCATTCACTTCGCCTCGCGCGAGGCGCTGCAAGTCTGCGTCCGCATGTCGGGTGAACGCGGGCTGCGCAGCGTCTCGTTCGACAGCCTGCTCTCCAGAATAGGGGGCGACTATCTCGACGCTGCCGGGGTGCTCGTGCCCAGTGGCGAGGGGGTCTGGCATCTGGATACCGAATGCATTTACGACGCTGCCGACTACGTGAAGGTAGTCGACCGGCTCGTGCGGCTCACGCGTGGCGACCTGCAACTCGAGAATGTCAGCGCCCACTTCGGCGAGACCGCCTGGGTTCGTTGCCGGCACAACGGCCAGGATCACCACTGGGATCTACGCGTCAACGACGACTGGATTGACCTTACGCTGATCATCAACGTTGACGGCGTGCTGCGGGCGAGCGCTTCGCCGCGTCGCTTCTGCTGTTTTGATTCAGACACGCAAGATCTGCTGCTGGTCTGCCCGACTTGGGAGGAGTTCGAGCGGCTGGGCGAACTCGCCGAGACCGACTTCGGCCCAGTCGCGGGGCAGTGGTAGAAGTGCGGCGGCGCCTAGCGATAGCGCGAACCGAATAGCAGAGCTTGCTAACCCGCGGCGGGCGTGATCTCGACCAGCAGGTTGTCTTTGCCCAACCGGTCGAAGTGCAGCAGCACCGTGTAGGTGGCCTTGCTGCCGGCGGTGAGTTCCTCCTCCTCATCACTGCGGAGGATGGCGTACGCCCGGTCGGCGCCGGGGTTCGCGGCACGGGCGCGGGCAAGCGCGTCGTCGGGCGAGCCCGCGAAGACCAGCAGCGTGCGCGCGTACATGGCCACGTCGTGGAATTCGTGCACACCGAGCACGTACAGGCTCGCGCCCGGCGGGACGATGCCGTCGATCTTCCGGGCGGTCGCCCGTTGGGAATCATCCGCCACACGCATCGGCCAGTACACGTCGTGCACCAGCGGCTGGACCGCGAGAAGGGCAGCCAGGGCGAGGATCAGCCGCGTCCGCCCGCTGCGGCCGCCGGGGTGCAGCAACTCGACCAGCAGCGGCAGGATGCCTCCGACCGCCAGAAACGCCCACGGCCGCCACGCGCCCGACGGCGTCTGCGCCGTCGCCGTCGCAACCGTCCAAATCACCCCGCCGATGCCCGCCAACCCCGCGAGCGCAAGCAGCCCGAAGAAGATCCGCCAGACCCGTGTCGCGATCGCCGGCCCCTCGCCCGCGGTATTCCGCTCCAGCCGCAGCGCGACGGCTGCACCCGCCAGAATGATCGGAGGGAAAATCGGCATGCAGTACCGCGGCGCCTTGGCTGGCGCCCAGAGCATGAAGAGCAGGGTCGGCACGATCCACGCCATCAGCCGCTGCCGCTCCGGGCCCTGGCGCACCCAGCGCCACCAGGCACCGAACTCCGCACGCACACGCGGCCAGCCACTCCCGCCCGCGGGCTCGTCGCCATTGATCCCCCAGGACGCAATCCGCACCCGCCGGCTGATGGTCAGCAACGCAAACACCGACGCCGGCACCGTGATGGCCGCGAGGATCGGCACGAACGTGAAAATGCCCACCAGGTGGGCGAACTTGTGCGGCACGAGCCGGGCCAGCATCTCGATCCAGGCCATTCGGCCAACCTTGCCTGCCCCGGCGAACGCACTCAGCGAACGCGTCCACGCGATCAGCACGCCCAGGCACAGAAACAGCCCGAGCACCTGTCCAGGCGACACCAGCCAGCGCCACTCGCCGCGCAAGCGGGAGCCCAGGCTGCGCGGCTCCGACCGGTCCATCCGCATCCACGACCACCCGATCAGCGTCAACCACATGAAGATCAGGCTGTGCGGACCCTTCCACATCGCGGCGAGCAGCGCGAACGCATAGGCGCAGAGCCAATACAGCAACTCGCGCACGCCGTGCGAGCGCAGGGCGGCGAAGGTCAGCACGATGTTGCAGGTGCAGAACAGGCTGAAGGGCAGATCCAGCTCCGCGCGCACGGCGTAGTCGGCGATGGTGGGGCAGATCAGGGTGAAGGTGGCGGCTGCCAGGCCCGCGCCGCGTGCGATCCAGCGTTCGCCGAGGCCGTACATCAGCAGCACCAGCGCGGTTCCGGCGAGGGCCGACGGCACGCGGGCGACGCCCTCGTCGAAGCGGCCGATTTCCCGCGAAAGCCAAGTGGTGGTCCAGGCGTAGAGCGGCGGCTTGTTGAGGTAGGGCTTGTGATGCACCGTGGGCATGGTGAAGCCCGGGCGTTCGCGCATCTCCTTGACGACAACCGCGCGCAGGCCCTCGGTCTGGATGTACTCGTGGTCGTCGATGTACCCGAAATAGACGAGGTAGCAGACGACCAGCAGCAGCAGGATATCGACAAAGCGTCTCAACGCCTGGGTTCCGTACCAGATGGACACCGGGGCGGGATCGTTCCGTCTCGCCGCGCGCGAGTCGGTGAGCCTCCGGGTGTGGGGCGGCATTGTAGGGCGATGGGGATTGGCTGTCACACAGGGGTAACACGCGTTCGTGGGCGGTCGTGCGGATCGCCGTTACAATGCGAAATTCCATGAGGCGAGCAGGCCGGAGAAGATTGGCGACAGCTTTCGACAATGAAGCGGCCTCGTTGCGGCATTTCATCCAGGCAGCGCGGCCGCGCTTGGTGCGGTCGTAAGCGCAGAAACTTCGAGAGGCACGGTGACATGAGAAGCGGGCTATGTCGGGGAATGGTGCTGGCGATCGTCGCGGGGATGGCAGCGGCTGCCTACGGACAGCAGCCGTCGCGTGTTGAGGTATCCATGCACGCGTCGGTTTCGGCGGTGGCGCCGGGGTCGCCGTTCGATCTGGCCGTCGAGTTCAAGCTGCCGGGCGAGTCGTTCCTCTATTGGGAGAATCCGGGCGAGCGCGGGGCGGCGCCGCAGGTGCTCTGGCACCTGCCGGAGGGCTTCTCCGCCGGACCGCTGCGCTTTCCCATGCCCAAGCGCAAGCAGATCGACGGCAAGACCGTGAACTACATCAACGGCTCGCCAATGCTCGTCTCCACGGTGACGCCGCCGGAGAACCTCGAGCCGGGCAGCACGGTGAAGCTCGCCGCGGACGTGCGCTGGCAGACCGGCGGCGACAACGCGCAGACCGGGACCGAGGAAGTCGCGCTGGCCCTGCCCGTCGCTGCCGAACCCGCGCCCGCGGGCGACGACGATGCGTTCCTGTTCCGGCTGATGAAGCGCACCCACCCGGTGGACACGGACCGGGCAACGGACATCTGGCTGGGGGCGGAGACGTCGAAGGAGAACGTTGCAGCCGGCGACACCTTTGACCTGATCCTCGACGTGAAGGTGAAGGCGGGCTACCACACGCAGTCGAACGACCCGATCGGCGAGTTCTTCGTGCCGACGACGGTATTTCCCCGGTTGGTCCAGGGCTTCCGCTACGGCACGCCCCAGTGGCCCGAGCCGCACATCCGCGAGGACCGCAACTTCGGCAAAATCAGCGAGTTTCAGGGCGATTTCAAGGTGCGCGTGCCGGTCACGGTCGTGGGGCCGACGGCGGCTGCCGAGGTGACGCTCTCCGGACTCTTCGCCTACCAGGCGTGCAACGAGCAGGGGCAGTGCCATCCACCGGAGGCGGTGGAGTGGGCGGTGACAGTGAATTCCCAAACGGTCGGCGAGGCGGCTGAGGCGCCCGTGACAGCAGGCGGTAC
Organism: Phycisphaerales bacterium; assembly: GCA_020639115.1. Taxonomy (GTDB): domain Bacteria; phylum Planctomycetota; class Phycisphaerae; order UBA1845; family UBA1845; genus JACKHG01. The sequence goes on along the minus strand of JACKHG010000013.1, from coordinate 45,619 downwards.
GGGCACGCCGCCGCCGGCGACCGCCGCGGCGACGCCGGCGCCGACGCCGGCGCCGGTGGCCGGCGCTGAGTCCGGGACAGAATCGGGGCCGAGTGCAGGCTCCCCGCCTAGCGGGCTCGCGGCGTGGGGTATCTGGGGCGCGATCATCGGCGGCCTGCTGGGCGGGCTGATCCTCAACATCATGCCCTGCGTGCTGCCGGTCATCTCCATCAAGGTGCTCAGCTTCGTGCAGCAGGCGGGGGACGATCCCAAGCGGGTGTTCCGGCTCGGGCTGACCTTCGCAGCCGGGATCATCGCTTCGTTTCTGATCATCGCTGCGGTGATTCTCACGCTCCAGGCGACCACGAAGCAGACGCAGAGCTGGGGCTCGCTCTTTCAGCAACCCGTCTTCGTGGTCGCGATGATCGTGGTGATGTTCGTCTTCGCGCTGAACCTCTTCGGCGTGTTCGAGATCCTGCTGCCGGGGGCGGCGTCGGGCAAGCTGGCGGAGGCGACCGAACGCGAGGGCTTCGGCGGAGCGTTCATGAAGGGCGTGCTGGCGACGCTGCTGGCCACGCCGTGCACGGCGCCGTTCCTGGCGCCGGCGATCAGCTTCGCTCTGGCGGGCAGCGCCGTGACCGTCGCGATCGTGTTCGTCGCGGCGGGGATCGGTATGGCCTTTCCCTATGTGCTGCTGACGGCGCGCCCGGGGTGGATGAAGTTCCTGCCCAGGCCGGGCACGTGGATGGTGACGTTCAAGCAGTTCATGGGCTTCCTGCTGATCGGGACAGCCGTCTGGTTGCTGTGGGTGCTGGCGGCGCTGGGCGGGGCGGAGGCCGTCGTCTGGATGACCGCGTTCCTCGCGTTCGTCGGTCTCGCCTGCTGGCTGTTCGGCAAGGTGGAGTTCACCTGGTCGCCGTCGAAGAAGGTGCTGACGTACGTGACGGCGCTGCTCGCGTTCGGGCTGGGTGGGCTGTTCAGCTACGGGATGTATTCGGCAGCGCCTCCGGTGGACTGGGTGGCGTACGAGCCGGGGCTGGCGCAGAAGCTGGCGGCGGAAGGGCGTACGGTCTACCTGGACTACACCGCGGCGTGGTGCGCGACCTGCCAAGTGAACAAGAAGGTGGTCTTCGGCAACCAGGCCGTGCTGAACAAGTTCGCGTCGTACAACGTGGTGCCGCTCGAAGCGGACTACACGGCGTACAACCCGGTCCTCGCGGACGATCTCAAGCGTTTCGGCCGGGACGCCGTGCCGCTGAACGTCATCTACCCAGCCGGCAAGCCGAACGATCCGATCGTGCTGCCCGTCGTGCTGACGCCGGGCCGCGTGCTGGCAGCGCTCGACACCGCGGGGCCCAGTTCGCCATCACCGTCACCGACGGCAACTCCGCAACCGGCTGCTCCGTGAGCGAAGCAGCGCGGACTACGTGCGCTTCGAATACTCGAACTGATTGCGCTCGCGGATGTTCTTCGCGTTCAGCCACTGGGCCATCAGCACGCTCTGCTGCCGGCGGATGATGTTGCCGATGAGGTCGGTGCGCCGGGCCATGTAATCTTCCATGTACAGCGGACGCAGCTTGAGGCCGTGCATGGCGACCACGTCGGCTTCCGCGGGAAGGTCGACCACGGTCAGCTCCGACTTGGGCCCCTCAGCCGCCAGCCGGAACGCCGTGTCGATGAACTCCTGCGTCACCTCGCCGAACGGCTGAACCGTGTTGCTCGGCATACCGCGGATCGTCGCGTCACGCGGGAAGGGCGGCGGCTCGACATAGCCACCGCGATCGGGCGTGATCTTCGCCTGCAGCTCCGTGTCGGCCCGGATCGCGTCGCGCAGCCCCTGCGTGCCGACCTCGGCGACGAAGTTCTCAGCCGCCTGGCGCGCCTTCTTCATGCCCTCCTGGAGCCGCAAGTCCGCGGTGACCTGATCGGCGACGGCATCAAGGCTCGCGGGCGCGTGGCCCTCCTCGACGCCAACGACGCGGAACAGGTAGATGGCCCCTTCCATGCTCTGCAGGGGCGTGTCGAACGTCTGCCACAGCGACAGGAAGTGCGACGTGTCGCGGTGGGACTCCTCGGGCGCTTCCGCCAGTCCCTCGACGTTGAAGGCGAGCTGGGGCGCGCGGATGATGCCCTGATCCTGGGTGACGATGCCGGCCTGGCCGAAGCCCTCAACCTCGGCGAGCTCATCGGCGGTCTTCCAGTCGAGCGACTTGACCTCGATGCCGTCGGGGTAGCGCATGTTGCCGGGCAGGTCGTCGACGGTCTTCGTGTAGTAGCCGTCTGACTTGACCGAATCGGGTGCGGGCTTGATGCCGGTTTCGCTGTCGCGTTCGACGGCGAACCAGGGCTCGCGGAGCACCTGGCTGATGCGGGAGACGATGCGTTCCGCCTCGGCCTGGGCGGCCTGCAAGCGGACGGCTTCGAGCGCTTTCTTGCGTGCCTGGCGGAAGTCGGTGTAGGCCTCACCCGCCTTGGGCATGACCGGACCGTTGCTGTCGGCGTCGGCGCCGTTGCTGTTCGCATCGGCCATGCCGTTGGAGGATGCTTCCGCCTCCTTGGCCTTCTTGTATTCCTCGACCTCGGCGAGCGTCCAGCGGAACTGGGGCCGGTCGCGGTTGGCCTGCCAGTACTCGTAGGCCTCGCGCTCGTAGGAGCGTTCGCTGCCGCGCAGGTTCTCCTCGATCTTGCTGGGATCGATGCGGATGTACTGCACCTTCACCTTCGGGTCGATGTAGTAGCCGAAGTTGAGGCCGCCGGTGCCGCGGGTCGAGCGGTAGGCGTCGAACTGCTTTTGCATCTGCTCCGCGCTGAACGTTTCGTCGGGATCGGCAAAGCTCGCGGCTGGGAAAACCACGGCTTCGATCGAGGCCGTCTCGAGCACGTCGCGGGCCAGGCGGCGCAGGTCCGGCTCGGGCGGACGCGAGGCCCACAGGTACGTCTTGAGCAGGTTCTCCACGCTGAAATAGCTGGCAGCCGCCTGGTAGAACAGGTCGGGCTTCACGTCCGACTGGACGGCGACCCGGCGAATGGCCTCCGAAGGCACACCCATCGACGTGAGCATGGCCTGGGCCTGCTGCGGCGTTACGCTGGCGCCCAGTTTGTCGGCTTCGCGCTTGAGCAGGATCCAATCGATGGTGTTGAGCCGCTCGTCGGCCTTGGGCGGCTTCATCAGCAGGCGATCCTGCCACGTCTGCCAGTTGAACACACCGGGCTGGCCCAACCGGGCGCCCAGAACGTTCAGCAACTGCGTTTCCTTTTCGGCGAGGGCGCGATCCACCTCAGTGATCTTGCCACTGACCGCGGTGCCCAGCACAACGTTGCGGTTGCGGCTGCTCATGAAGTCCTCGATGGCTGAGCCACCGAGCCAGATCACGAGCAGCAGCGCCATGAAGACGGCGAGCAGGTGCTTGTTGTACTTGCGAAAGAACTTCATCATGGCAACGCAACTCCTGTGCGGGCAAGCGTTTACGTCGAATTGCAGCGAAACGGCTTATGATAGCCGTTGCACAGCCAAAAGCAAGGGGAGCGACGCCCGTAGCGTGCGCGCAGGCTGACCGTCCCACCAGCACGACCACCGGCGGGTCGCCGGGCGCGCAGTCGGCGGACTACTCGGACGGGGGGTTGACCGCGTCATCAACCGGGTTGATGAGGAAGGCGTCGAGTAGGATGTTCGCCACGTCGCGGGCAGCGTCGGAGGCGATATCGCCGGCGAACTTCTTGGTGAGGCAGTTGACGTTGGCGAGCAGGCAGCCGCAGGTGGCTGCCGTGACCAGGATCTTCATACGGCGGAATCGGGGTCGCATCGGTCCAGCTCCGGCGGTTCGAACGGTGGAGTCGACGCCAGGCGCCGAGCCAGCTCCACCACCGGACTTATCGGCCGGGGGACGGGGTCAATCGCGTTTGCGGACGTGGAAAGCGCGGCTGGGCCGTCCGATGCCGCCGAGCGGATTTCCGCGGGGGCAGCGCGGCATAAGATCCTCGCGACGCAGCGGCCCCAGCATCCTATAATGCCGCCGATTTCACCGGCCAGCGGGCCGGTGGGGCCGCGAAACTGCCCTTGGAGCGGGTCGAGGCGGGGCGTGTCGGATTCGGAACAGATGGGAATTCTGCGCTGTCTGGGAGGACGCCGGGTGTGAGGCGGGGGTAGAGGCGCGTACCTGACGCAATGGAAACTAGTCCCAGGCGCGATAACTGGCGATAAGTAAGCACAGCGAGACGGCTTGCGCATTATCTTCGGACGTTCGCCCGGGTGGAGTTCAATGGGAATGTACACGGTCAAGGAATTCATGGTTGTGCCCGCGATTCCGGAGCCCCTGGCGGGCTTGCGGCGGTTGGCGGACAACTTGTGGTGGACCTGGAACTACGACGCGGTGCAGCTCTTCAACCGCCTGGACCGGCGGTTGTGGAGCGCGGTGCAGCACAACCCCGTGCGGCTCCTGGCGGACATCCCGCAGGAGAAGTTGGAGCGGGCGGCGCAGGATCCCGCATACCTGGCGCACATGGATCGCGTGCTCGAGGCGCTGGACGACTACCTCGGGGAAAAGACGTGGTTTGCGAGCAAGTATGGTGAGCTGGCCGACTCGCGGATCGCCTATTTCTCGATGGAGTTCGGGCTGCACGAGTGCCTGCCGATCTACTCGGGCGGTCTGGGAGTGCTGGCCGGCGATCACATGAAGTCGGCGAGCGACCTGGGGTTGCCGCTGGTGGGGGTCGGGTTGCTCTATCACCAGGGCTACTTCCAGCAGTTCCTCTCGAATGACGGATGGCAGTTTGAGGACTATCCCACGCTCGACGTGCACCACCTCCCGGTGGAGCTGGTGCGCGACGAGAAGGGCAATCCGGTGACGGTGACGCTGCCGGTGGGCGAACGGGACGTGACCGTGCAGGTGATGCGCGTGATCGTGGGGCGGGTCCAGTTGTACCTGCTCGACACGGTGCTGGGCGCGAACCACCCGGACGACCGGGCGATCACCATGCGGCTGTACGGCGGTGACCAGGAGATGCGCATCCGCCAGGAGGTCGTGCTGGGCTTCGGCGGACTGCGGGCGCTGCGCGCCATGGGGATTTCCCCGGTGGTGTGCCACATGAACGAGGGGCACTCGGCGTTTCTGGCGCTGGAGCAGGTGCGGCACCTGGTGCGGACCGAGAAGCTGACGCCGACCGAGGCGCGGACCGCCGTGGCGGGCTCGACGATCTTCACGACGCACACGCCGGTTCCGGCGGGGATCGACACGTTCCCGCAGGCGCTGGTCACGAAGTACCTCACGCCCTACGCGGGCGAGATGAAGTGCACCATCGACGAGCTGATCCACCTGGGGCAGACGCACCCGGGCAGCGCCGAGGAGCCGTTCTCCATGGCGACGCTGGCGCTCAACCTGTCGCGGATGAGCAACGGAGTGAGCCGGCGGCACGGCGAGGTCGCCCGGGAGATGTGGCAGTCGAACTGGGAGCAGGTGCCCGTTGAGGAAATCCCGATCACGAGCGTGACCAACGGGATACACGTGCGCTCGTGGATCAGCAGCGACGTGGAGCAGTTGCTCGACCGCTACCTGGGTCCGGAGTGGGCTTCGAACCCCGACGATTCGCAGTTGTGGGCCCGGATCACGGAGATTCCGGACGCGGAGCTGTGGCGCGCACACGAGCGGCGGCGCGAGCGGCTCGTGGTCGAGACGCGGGCGCACCTGAAGGCGCAGTGCCAGCGGCGCGGGGCGCCGCCGGCGCAGGTCGCGGAGGCCGAGGAGGTGCTCAACCCCGAGGCCCTGACGATCGGCTTTGCGCGGCGGTTCGCGCCGTACAAGCGGGCGACGCTGCTGTTGCGCGACGAGGCGCGGCTGCTGAAGCTGCTGACCAACCCGGACCGGCCGATCCAGTTCATCTTCGCGGGCAAGGCGCATCCCCGGGACAACATGGGCAAGGAGCTGGTCAAGCAGCTCATCCAGTTTGCGCGGCGGACGGACGTGCGCAAGCGCTTCGTGTTCCTCGAGAATTACAACATGAGCATCGCCCGCTTCCTGGTGCAGGGCGTCGACGTGTGGATGAACAACCCGACCAAGCCGCTGGAGGCGAGCGGGACGAGCGGGATGAAGGTGGTGCCCAACGGGGGCATCAACTTCAGCGTGCTCGACGGGTGGTGGTGCGAGGGTTACGACGGGACCAACGGGTGGGCGATCGGCGACGACCGCGTCTACGACAACGCCGACTACCAGGACTTCGTGGAGAGCGAGTCGATCTACGACCTGCTGGAGCGCGAGATCATCCCGGAGTACTACGAGCGCAGCTCGGACGGCCTGCCGCGCAAGTGGATCGCGCGGATGAAGTCCTCGATGAGCACATGCACGCCGCGGTTCAGTTCGCGGCGGATGGTGCGCGAGTACTGCGAGCGGTTGTACATTCCCACGGTGCGCAACGGCCTGCACCTGCGCGAGCAGACGTTCGCGGTGGCGAAGTCGCTCTCGTCGTGGCGGACCGCGCTGCTCGACCGCTGGTCGGGCGTCAAGGTGGAGTCGTTCGCGGCGCTGGAGAACGGGGAGCGGCGGGTGGGGGCGCAGCTCAACGTGCAGGCGACGGTGGTCCTGGGGCACGTCGATCCGCAGGATGTGGCGGTGCAGTTGTACCACGGGCCGTCGCCGAACAATGGAACGATCAAGAGCGGTTCCGTCGTGGAGATGCAGTGCGCGGGCAAGGTGCGCGACGGCGTCTTCACGTTCACGGGCGCGGTGCCGTGCGAGCGCAGCGGTCGCCAGGCGCTGGCGGTCCGCGTGGTGCCGAGTCATCCGGACCTCGCCGGTCACTTCGACATGCACATGCTGAAGTGGGGGTAGGGGGGATGATGAATTCGGAATGATGAATGATGAATGGGCTCGTGCCGGTTGCGGTGTTGGCTTGCTGCTTATGCGCTCGAAGCCCCCGGATTCATGCAGACCGAGCGGGACGTAGCACGCTCCAACTTGGCATTTCCATCATTCGCCTGCAGCCCTGTCTCTTGATAATCACTTCGACTTGAATGCCACAGAGTTCAGGTACTTGGGTTTGATGAAAGCTGCTGGATCGCGGACCAGATGCGCTCGGTGGCGCGCTGGACGTTGTCGCCCTCGGTGCTCCCGCCAAAGTCGCTCAGGTCGACGGGGGGGCCGAAGCGGACGCGCGTGCGGTGGCGCGCGATGAGGCCGGCGAAGATGCCGTCGCGATACTTGTTGCCGCTGATGTGGACGGGGATGACCGGCACGCCGGTGCGCAGGGCGAGCAGGGCGACGCCCTCCTTGGGACGGACGTCCTGGCCCGGCTTGGCGATGCGGCCCTGGATGAAGATGGAGATGACGTGGCCGTCGCGGATGCGCCGCATCGCCTCGCGCGTGGCGGCTGCATCGCGCCCATCGCGGCGCACGGGGATGCACTCGATGAGCCGCACGAACCAGCCGCCGACGGGGACGTCGGCGAACTCCTGGGCGATCATGAACGCGATCTTGCGATATCCACAACCGGCGTAAATCATCATCGGGTCGGCGGAGCAGGTGTGGTTGGCGGTGACGATCGCGGGCCCGTCGCGCGGGATGGTGCAGGGGCCGATCCGCCGATAGCGGTACCAGACCCGGCAGAGCATCCGGTTGAAGGCGTCGGCAGCGCGGAGTTTCCAGGCGTAGCGGCGGCGCAGGACGAGCAGCTCGCTGCGGGTGTCGGGCGAGCGGAAGATCGGCGTGTCTGTCGGCTCGGCGGGCATCAGAACGCTTCCTCCAGGCGGGCCTGGCGCGCCTGCTGGTCGTCGACGAAAGCAAGCAGAATCATGCCGCCGATGAAGAGCACGACGAGCGAGACGATGGCCAATCGCGCCGAGCCGAAGACCTTGTCGATCAGGGCGAACTGCAACGGGCCCCAGATGGCGGAAAACTTGCTGAAGACCGTGTAAAAGCCATAGAACTCGGCGGAGGCATGCTGCGGGATCATCGCGCCGTAGTACGACCGGCTCAGCGCCTGCGACCCGCCGAGGACGAGCCCGACCACGACGCCGAGGATGAGGTACTCGGTCTGCGAGTGGATGAAATAGGCGTAGAGCACGACCAGCGACCAGATGACGAGTGAGATGATCACAGCCGGCTTGGTTCCGGTGTGCTGGGCGATCCGGCTGAAGAGGACGGCGCCAACCATGGCCACGGCCTGGATAATCAGCAGCGTGGCCATGAGCGTGTTGGTCGAGAGTTGCAGCTCATCCTTGCCGTAGATCGTGGCCATCGCGATGACGGTCTGGATGCCATCGTTGTAGAGCATGAACGCGACAAGGAAGAGCACGAGATGGCGAAAGCGCCGGATGCGCTGGAGCGTGGAGAGCGTGCGGCTTAAACCGACGGCCAGGTAGGCTGCGGGTCGCGGCCAGCGGGCGTAGCGGGCCGGCAGCGTCGCCACAGCTTGCGGCTCATGCACGAGGACGACGGTGAAGAGCGTGAAGCCGGCCCACCAGAGGCCGGCCAGGCCGAGACCCATTCGCGCGGCGAACGCTTGTGATATTCCCAATGCATCATGCCCGGCGACGAGACCCAGGGCGATGGCGAACTGCAGCCCGCCGCCCACGTAGCCGTACGCGTAGCCGCGGCCGGAGACGCGGTCCATCGTGTCGTCGCTGGCGATGACCGGCAGAAACGCGTCGTAGAAGACGTTGCCGCCGACAAAGCCTAGCTGCGCGATGACGAAGAAGATGAGCGTCATCGCCACGTCGCCTTCCCTGCAAAAGAACAGCAGCGTGGTGAAGAGGGCTCCGCCGTACGCGAACGCGAGCAGGAAGCGCTTCTTGGCGGTCGAGAAGTCGGCGGTGGCGCCCAGCACGGGCGCAATCAGGAAGGCGATCAGGGCGGCGGCGGATACCGAAAACCCCCAGAGGCTGGTGGCGCTGTAGGTCGAGCCGGCGAGCGTGACCGACCGCTCCCCGACGACGGCGTCGGCGAAGTAGGCGGGCAACAGCCCCGCCAGCACCGTCGTGGCGTAGGCGGAGTTGGCCCAGTCGTACATGCACCAGCCGAAAATGGTCTTGCGATCGTTCTGCATCGGTTGCGCAACCAAGCCCTCACGCCGCGCGGCGCCGCGGTATCGAATACCACGCGGGGGCGCGGCGGGCAAGGCGATTGCAGCCGCTCGCCCGCGGGCCTATCATCTGTGCGTCGGGGAAACATGCGGAAAACGAGACCCACGAAGGGAGTTGGGATATGTTGGTGAACTTCACTTACCGTCATCGCCCGCTGATGGGCGCCGCGCTGCTGCTCGCACTGCTGGCTGCACCGGCGCTCGCGGAGGAACCGAAGAAGCCCGCCGCGGCCCCGGAGGGCCAGCACACGCGCGTGAAACTGCGGACGTCGGTCGGCGACATCGTCCTCGAACTCTACGACGACAAGTCGCCGGTGAGCGTGGAGAACTTCCTGCAGTACGTGCGCGACGGCTTCTACGACGGGATCGCGTTTCACCGGGTGGTCAAGGGCTTCATGATCCAGACCGGCGGATTCAACGCGGATCTGTCGCCGCGGACCAACGGGCTGCGCGGGCCGATCAAGAACGAGTCCGGCAACCTGCTGAAGAACGAACGCGGCACCGTCGCGATGGCCCGGATGAGCGATCCACACTCGGCCACGAGCCAGTTCTTCATCAACGTCGTGGACAATCCGCACCTGGACCGCACGCGGCGCCAGCCGTACGGGTACGCGGTGTTCGGCAAGGTCGTCGAGGGCATGGATGTCGTGGACAAGATCCAGAACGCCCCCTGCATCCAGCATCCGAACGACCCGCGCGGCGGCGCAGACGGACCTGTAAATCCCAATCCGCCGATCACCATCAAGGAGGCGACGATCCTCGAGCCGCAGGCACCGTCGGGCGCGTCCGACAGGGCCGGTGCGAAGGCGAAGGCCGAGGATGCACCCGAAGCGGATGACGCCGCGGATGCCGGTACGCCGGGCGCGCCCGAATAACCTCGCTGGCCCCCGCGCCATGATGCGCGCGAGTTGCTGCGGCATCAGTCCGTGACCGCCGCTCCGGTGTCCACCACCTCGAAATCGCGGCCCTTGACCTGGTTGAGCGCGCGCAGCTCATCGTCATCCCAACGCGGGTCGGGCGCTCCGGAGATGTACCAGTCGGAGCCGTTGTCCGCGACGAACATGCCGTACTTCTGCATGGCGCGGAGGATCACCTGGACGTTCGGTGAAAACCCGGCGAGGTCGAAGTCGGCGCGGAGGCGGACGCGCAGGCCCATCGGCGGCAGGTCGGAGTCCGTGGCGCTGCTGGCGAAGTGCGTGGCCGGCGGGATGTAGGCCCGCTGCGTGCGCCGCACGGTGAAGCGCAGCGCGTGGTTGATCGCGCCCTGCTTGACGACCTCGTCGTACCGGACCAGCCCGGGAAAGATCGGGAGGCCGGCTGCATCCGTCGAGGTCCAGCCCGCGGGCCGCAGCGCGTTGCTGGCGAGGTCGAAGACGGCTCCCGAACCCGCGGACCAGCCGGCGCCGTCCGGGCGAGCGTCGTAGAGTTCGTAGAGCATGCGGTTGTCGGCATCGACCACCAGGATGTGGCGATCGCCGTCGGCGTCCGCGCCGCCTTCGATCGGCGCGTCCGCGGGGATGGGATAGGGACCGGGGTCGGACTCGTCGGCGTAGTAGAAGCTGACCGGCACCTTCGGCTGATCGGCGCCGACGACGACGTAGGGAATTCCAATGGGAGCGCCCTCCCACACCGTACCGAAGTCGGGATGCAGCCCGGTGTCGAGCCCGATGGCGGCGAGGTACGCGTCCGAATTGGAATGCACGGGGTAGTGCGAAATATCGGTATTCCAGGCGTTGTCAGCCGGGAAGACCTGCAGGCTGCCGACGTCGGTGTTGCCGGTATCGGCCGGATTGTCGGGGCCCGCGGTCACACCCGGCGGGGCGCTGCAGGCGCCCAGCAGCAAGACGACGAAGAGAATAACAGCCGCGGCTGCTCGAAAGCGCACGCTGACCAGGCGGCGAACCATGGCAATACTCCCCATCGAGTTATCGGCGGTGATGCATTCGAGCCCTCTGAGAGCTTACGTTATGCCCTGGCGATCAGCCATCGGTCGAATCATGTTTCGTGGATCGGCGTCAGTTCGCTGTTTCTCCACCGCCAGTAGAGCTGGGTGCGCCGTTCGTCAGGTGTCCAACCTCGGGCCAACGCCGCGGGGATGAGCGCTGCGACGAGCCGTGGCGTGATCTGGCCGATCTCGTAGTCCATCTGGATAACCAGGCGTTGGCCTTTGACCTCGTCCTGCTCGATCACCAAATCCAGGAACCCGTCGTTGCCGGACACGATCCAGCGGTAGCCGACGTCATCGACCTCGATGCGACTGCTGCCTTGCCGCCGAATTGACATTGTCACTTCCCCCCAGCCGCGTACAGGGCCTCGATCTCGGCGACCATCTTGTGGTAGTCGAACATGGCCATGCACTTCCTGCGCGCGGCCTGGCCCAGGCGCCGGCGGAGGTCCGCGTCGCTGGCGAGTTCGACGACGCGGTCCGCGAGCGCGTCGGCGTCGCCGAGCGGGGCGAGGGAGCCGGTTTCGCCCGGGTCGATGGCCTCCGGGGCGCCATCGTTGTCGAAGCTGACCGGTGGTACCTCCGTGAGGGAGGCCTGCACGATGGCTCGCGGGAGCCCCTCCCACGCGGAGGCGTGCACGAGCACGTCGAACCCGGTCAGAATCGCGGGAATCTCAGCCGGGCGAACCAGCCCGGTCAGGTGGACGCGGCTGCGCAGGTTGAGCTTTTCCAGGGTCGCTGTGTACTCCGCGCGCTGAGCACCGTCGCCGACCCAGACGAAGTACGCGTTCGGGCAGCGCTTGACGATGCGGGGCAGGGCGGCGAGCAGATGCTCGTACCCCTTGTTGCGGAACAGACGGGCCACCGTGCCGATCACGACCGCGTCTTCGGGGACTTCCCAACGGCGGTGCATCTCGGCGCGTGTGATCGCGTCCGGCGCGAAATGGTCCGTCTCCATGCCCGAGCGGATCGTCGTGAAGCGGTCACGCGGAGCGATGCCGGCGCCGACGGCCTGGTCGGTCATGGCGTCGGCAACGCTGATGAACGCGTGCGTCCAGCGGGCGGCCCGGCGTTCGAGGAAGGCGTAGAGAGCTCGGATCGGCGCGGATTGCGTCCGATTGAAGCTCATCCCGTGGATCGTGTGCACGACGAGCGGCACGCCGGCGCGGTGCGCCGCCCAGCGACCGAGGATCCCGGCTTTGCTGCTGTGCGTGTGGACGACGTCATAGCCCTCGCCGCGGAAATGCTCCGTCAGTTCGCCCGCGCAGCGCCAGTCATCCGCCGGGCGCACCGCGCGGCACAACGAGTCGATGCGGACCGTGCGCCCGCAGCGCGCCTCTGCCTGCGGCCAGAGCGAACCCTCCGGTCCGGTCTCCGGGCCCGCGATCAGCGTGACGTCGTGGCCGCGAAGGCGCAGGCCCTCGCAGGTGAGGATGGTGTTTTCCTGCGCTCCGCCAATGATCAGCCGCGTGATGACGTGGGCGATCTTCATGCGGTCGGCTCCGGCGGGTCGGTCGGCGCCGAAGGCTCCGGCGGAACCAGCAGGTGGGCGGGGTAGCGCACCCACTCGAGGCACAGACCCTGCGGCGGCATGGTCTGGCCGGCGCGCGTGCGATCGCGGCTCGCGATAATCTCCGGCAGCGCGTCCGGCTCCCTGCGTCCGCGGCCGATCTCGAAGAGTGTGCCGACCATGATCCGCACCTGGTTATAGAGAAAACCGGTGCCCTCCACGTCGATGTGGATTTCCTGTTCTTGCCGGGTGACCGTGCAGGCGAGAACGCGGCGGACGTACGACTCCCGCACGGTGCCCGCGTTCATGAAACCCGAGAAGTCGTGCGCACCCACGAAGTGACCTGCGGCGGACCGCATGCGTTCGATGTCCAGGTCGATCCAGCAGTGGTACGTGTAACGGTGGGCCATCTGCTCGACGGGCCGGGTCGGCGCGTGGTAGATCCGGTAGCGGTACATCTTCGCCTCGGCGGACGACGTGGCGATGAAATCGGGATGCACGTCGTCAGCCGTGCGGATGCCGATGTCTGCAGGCAGACGCGACTCCAGGGCGCGGCGAATTCGGTCCGGCGGAACGACGCTGGTGGTCTTGAAGTTGGCCACCTGCCCGCGCGCGTGCACGCCCGCATCCGTGCGGCCGCTGCCCGCCAGGTTCACGGGGTGGCGGATGATGCGCATCAGCACCGCCTCGATTTCGCCCTGGACGGTGCGCAGGCCCGGTTGGCGCTGCCAGCCGTGAAAGTCGGTGCCGTCGTAGGCGATTACCAGGCGGATATTGCGCTCCATGCGACGTGATCGTACGGGTCGGGGGCGCATAAGAAAACCCCGCGGCATCACCGCGGGGTTCTCGATCGATCTACACTAGCTTCGTGTACGGGTGGGTCAGGTCAATGGCTCAGGTCTGGGCCTCAGGCCGCCAGCTCTTCCGCCAGGCACGAGCCGAAGCGGGCCCGCAGCCGCTGGAGGATGTCCTTGTGGATCTGGCTGACGCGCGACTCCGAGAGGTTCAGCACGGCGCCGATTTCCGCCATGGTCAGGCCTTCGTGGTAATAGAGCACGAGGATGAGGCGCTCTTCGCGGGCCAGGCCCTTGCTGATGTGCTCGGTGAGCATCTCGCGGGTAATGAAGGCGGAAGGATCGTCGGCGGAGTCGTCGTGGACGTCCCAGCCACGGTTCGTGCCGTGGCCCTGGCTGCTGTCTTCCGGCTCCATCGCGCTGAAGTGCACTTCCTTGCCGAGCTGCGAGAGGCGGCAGAGGTCCTCGTAGCGGCGGACGCTCATGTTCATGCGGTGGGCGATCTCGACAGCCGTCGGCGGCCGGCCGATCTCGGTGTCGAGCATCTCCTTGGCGATCATCCGCTGCTTTTCGAAAGTGCGGACGGTGCGGCTCTGCGGGTCGAGGCTGCGGAGCCAGTCCATGACCGCGCCGGAAATGCGCTGCTGGCAGAACGTCTCGAACTTGGCCTTGTGCTTGGGATCGTAAGCCTCTACCGCCTCGATCAGGCCATCAAAGGCGGCACTGCAGATTTCATCGTAGCTGATCTGGGCGGGCAGGCGGCGGGAAAGCCGAGCAGCATGGCTGTGGACCAGGTCTGCGTAGTTGACGACAAGCGCGTTGCGATCCTCGATTTTCTTGTGACGCAGGTAGCGTTTCCAGACCTTGTCGATCGGCGATTCCGCCTGGGGCTTACGCGGCATGGTTTTGGCTCCTCCGGAAATCCTGCTGTGGGTCGTGTCGCCCGCTAATATGCGCGGTACAGAATGAATAGTCGGTTAGGGTGGTCTGAATAGAATAGACAAAATAGACAAAATATAGACTCTACGTATATCGGAAGTTCGCGGCCACCAGATTACGAATCGCTTACAGAAGGGCACCGCGGCGGTTTTATCTGAACATCGACCGCATGGACCCTACTGCCAGCATCGTGAGCCGGTTTTCCGCCCGTCCTCAACGTGTGGTCGCGAGTCGCCGCGCACCGCAAATCGGGCGAAAATTGCGCGTCCGGAACCGACCAAGAGGGAAGATACGATACGGAATTCCGGGGCGTGATCGTTAAATTGGGTAGAAATCGCCGTTGCCAATAAGGACTGAGCGTGCCCAAGCGGCAATCGGGAAACCGGGGCTGATCGCACCTGTCGGCGGTCAGCGGTTCATGTAGACGTCCGTCACGGCGGGCAGGAGGGGGTCGTGGCCGGGCGGAAAGAGACAGTGGTAGATCGCGAGGGCGTCATCACCGTCAATTCGGATCGGACGGTGGGCATCCACCGTCTTGACCAGTGGTTGAAGGTCGACAGCCAGGGCATCATCAACGCGTTCGAAGCACAATTGGCAGCGGTGGGCGAGATCGGGGCAGTGGTGCAGCAGCGTGCGGTATGCGACGGTCGCGAGGGGCACGTCGACGGTCGTCCCATCAAGTGTCCCGCGCACTTCGCCAGTAGGGGCATCGAATTCGAAGACGGCTGTATGGGCCATGTTCGCGTTCCTGCCGGTGCGATCGGTCGAAGGTATGGGTGCAGGCGCGTGACCGCGCCCACCGTGATTATACGCTGCGGTGTGGGCGCTGGTTGGATTGAATCCCGTTCATCTAGCGTAACGGGTCGGTTGGTCTGCTACTGCGGGCCCGTCAGGCGGGAGACCAGCGCGGCATCGTCGTCGTTGCCGACCGAGCCGTCACGGTCGATGTCTGCCCATCGGCAGTAGTTGGACAAGCCGGCTTCCGCGTAGCGCGCGCGGCAGATCTGGTAGTGCGCGACGTCAGCCAAGTCCACGTCGCCGTCGTTGTCCAGGTCCCCGCGGGGAGGTTCGACGCCGGTCATCGCACTCGTAAAGGCGATTAGATCCTGGGAGGTGATTGACTCGCTGTGGTCGAGATCGACGCGCAGGCAGGCGGCGTCGAGGGGCAGGGCCGCGGACGCGCAGTGCTGGAGGATGTCGTAGTCTGCCATGTCCACGTCGCCGTCTTCGTCCGCATCCGGCGAGCGCGGCACCGGCGGGGCCTCGATGACGTTGATTGATGCCATCGCCGAATCAACGGTGCCCGTCAGGTTGCAGGAGCCCTGCTGGCAGTCGGCGTCATCGATCACCAGGCCATTCGTGAGGCTGACCGCCCAGATCTCAAACGGGGACTGGGTGGGCAGGAACGTATAGCTCGTCGCGCCGAGGTCGACAGCCGTCACGGTGAACGTGCCGAATAGTGCCGGGGCGCCGATGCCCGCGGATGTTCCTGCTCCCTGGATGCAGAGCGGACTGAGATCGCCGGACGCGGGCACGTTCGGGCCGGCGCCGGAGACGCAGGTGGACAGCAGATCCGACTGGTAATCGTCGTTGTACGTGATGACGCCGTCCTGCGTAACGCGGAGCAGCATGCCCACGGACTGCACGAGCGCGCCGGGCGGCGCGTCGCTTACTTCGATCCAGACCTCAACGGTGAGCGTGTCTTCGCCTGGAGCGCCCAGGATCAGGTCCGCGTCCGGTTGGTCAGGGGCCAGGCGCAGTTCGAAGTGTGCGCTGGGGTCAGCAGACACGGGCGCTGTGACGGCGAGGATGCCGATCAGGCCCAGGGTGCAGATCGAGCGGCGCAGGTATCTTGAAGGGGACATTGGGCTTCGTTTTCCCTTCCTCAAACGGTGGCGGCACTGGGTACCGCACCGAACTTTGCGGCGACGGTGGCGCGCTCCGGGGACGTCATTTGCCCCGGGAACAATCCAGTGGTGTGTGCACCCGGACCCGGCATGCCAGGGCAAGTTGGAGACCGTTGCGGTACACTGGCCGGCTGTCCGTACAGCTTATCTGGCCGTACCAGTTCGCCCCTGAGCGGCCGATGAAGTTGCCGTGGCTCGCAACCCTCACATTATCCAAAGTTGAGCCGTGGATACAAGAGAGAAAGGGCCTCCGCGTGTGGCTGACGCAGCCTTTGCGGCGGTGTCACCGAGTGTCACGGGTCTGGAGCCGCGGTATCAGGGCCTTCGCCAGAGGCCGGCCGCATAGGAGGTGCGGCTGTTCCAGGGGCCCCGAGCGGCCTTGCAGCGGTGGTTGACACGTGTCGGCGGGTGACTAGAGTACGGGGCTCGATCGGCGGCATGCGTGGTGCTCCCATGGGGGCCGGATGGCGCAGCGGACGGTCGGGCATAATCGGGGGCTCATAGCTCAGTTGGCAGAGCGCGTCGCTGATAACGACGAGGTCTCAGGTTCAAGTCCTGATGGGCCCAATTCGGCAGGTAGGCGGAATCATGGCGTGGGACTGGGTTGCAATTATCGGCTTTGCCCTCCTGGCGGCGTATTGTGCGCTGAAGGGAGGCGGCGTCTGCTCTGCCCGCCGCGGCGATGAGCCTGTCCGCCGGTCAGAGACCGGACCCGGCGTGTGAAGGCGGGTTGGTCACACGCCAGGCATCCCCGGCTGATCGTGCCTGTTGCGGCACCAGCCCGACTACCGATGAAATGTCTGCGGGGCCGTAGCTCAATTGGGAGAGCGCCTGGTTTGCAACCAGGAGGTTGGCGGTTCGATCCCGCTCGGCTCCAGTACTCCTGCCCGCGACGCGTAGTGTCAGCGCTGCGTCGCTGAAGTCCGTAAATGCGTATCGATTTCTTTTCTGCGTCCGGCGTGGTGCTCGTGCGCGCCCGGGACGCCGCCCGGTGTTGCGAATTGCCTCAGCCGGGCGGAACGTCCGTGGGTTTTCCGCAGTACGACCGAGCGCGCACAGGGGCGATTTGTCCTGGCGAAACGACATAATTGCAATCTACGTTGCAACCTTGAAGCAAGGCTTCGGCCGGCAGTGGGGCGCGGACAAGCGTCGGAAGAATTCTCCTGTGAAGCAAGAATTCCGGGGTAATCGAGCAAAAGAAGCGCTGGACAAATCGGGAGTTTGGCGCTACTATTTTCTCAGCCAGCAGCGTTTTTCTGCACGTCTCCCACTTCATCCGGCCCGATGATCTGAGGCGTGTGCTGCTGGCTCTTTTTTTGCGCACACAGAAGTCGGCGCGCGCACCCTTCGATCGCGCGGACCACACGGCACGCCTTCAGCACAAACGCGCCGGCAGCCCGAGGGCTTGCTCTAGCCCGTCCCCAATCCGCCTGTAGCGTCAAAGTGCGGGTCCGTGCTCGCAGAAAATCGGGGCGCGCCCGCTACACTTGAATAGAGCTTGCTCTAGCCGGCGCGGGCGGCACGCAGCAGCGTCGCGAGGATGGCTGCGATATTCCAGGCATCGTCGGCGCCGCGATGGTGAGTGCCTTCGAGCGGCAGGCCCGCGTGCGCGCAGGCGGCGTCGAGGCCGATCTCCCGCGGAAGGTGGTGGACGGTGGCGAACAGCGACTTGATATTGAGGTGGCTCGTGCCGAACGGGTACGCCACGTTCTGCGCGGTGCAGACGCGTTCAAACTGGCGGCGATCGTAGTCGCCCCAACTCGCCCAGAGGCGGTCGCGCGTGCGGTAATGCCGGGTGAGAAGTTCGCACGCGTCGGCCAGCGTGCCGGCGTCATCCAGCATGTCGGCGGTGATCGTGGTGAGGTTCGTGCAGAACGCGCTCACTTGCGATGCGACCGGCTTGATCAGCAGGCTGCGCTTCTCGACGCGCTCGAGCGTGGCCACGTCGAGGCGGCAGAGTCCGATCTCGATGATCTCGGACATTTCGCCGGGCGGGGGCGGCCCGTCCCAGCAGGTGGACTCGACATCCACGACGAGGATTTCATCCAGTCGCCGGGCCATGGTTTACCGTGCGCGCGGACCGCGCAGGCCGGCGTCGCGCGCAGCATTTCCCTCGACGTCAGACCTCCCGATCGACCGCGTCCGCGATCCGGCGGAGTTCCTCCATGGTCTTCGCAAACGTATCGGTCGTGATCGACTGCGCGCCGTCGGTCATGGCGTGCTCGGGATCGGGGTGCACCTCGATGAGCAGACCGTCGGCGCCCGCAGCCAGCGACGCCTTGCACATGCTCGGCACCATGTACGCGTGGCCGGTGCCCTGCGACGGGTCGATCACGATCGGCAGGTGCGATTCGTTCTTGACCGCGGGGATGATCGCGAGCGGCAGCGTGTTGCGCACGTACTGCTCGTGGGTGCGGATGCCGCGTTCGCAGAGGATCACCTGCTGGTTGCCTTCGTTCATGATGTATTCCGCGGCGAGCAAGAACTCCTTGAGTTCGGCGCTCCAGCCACGCTTGAGCATGACCGGCTTCTGCGTCTTGCCGGCGGCGGCGAGAAGGTTGAAGTTGTGCATGTTGCGCGTGCCGATCTGCAGGATGTCGGCGTAGTGTGCGACGAGGTCCATCTGGTCGATGCTCATGACCTCGGTGCAGACGGCGAGACCGGTGACCTCGCGGGCCTTGGCGAGCAGCTTGAGGCCGGCCTCGCCGAGCCCCTGGAATTCGTAGGGATTGGTGCGCGGTTTAAACGCGCCGCCGCGCAGACCGATGGCGCCGGCCTTCTTCACTGCTTCAGCCGTGGTGAGCAGTTGCTTTTCATCCTCGACGCTGCAGGGGCCGGCGATGACGGAGAACTTTTTGCCGCCCATCGTCGCGCCGTTGGGGAGGCGAATGACGGATGGCTCGCGCTTGACCTCTTTGCTGGCCACCTTGTAGGGCTTGAGGATGGGGACCATGTTGTCCACCATCGGCGCGTTCTCGATGGCGGACATGTCGAGGCCGCGCTTGTCGCCGATCGCGGCGACGACCGTGCGATCGGTGCCGACGATGACGTGATCTTTCAGTCCGTACTGGCGGATGAGTTCGACGACGTGGTCGACATCCTGCTGAGCGCATCCGGGTTTCATCACGACAATCATGGTTGCAATCCCTGGCGCGACAGCGCGCCCTTGTCCGGTGTCCAGCCGGTCACCTTATTCGATGTAGCCCAGCGCGCGGAGGCGTTCGGTATCCTCCGGGCTCTCGGCGGACGGTTCGACGGTGTCGAGGCCGAGCTTGAGGCTCGCGGCGATACGGTTCTGAATTCGGCTGAGCAATTCAAGCGCGAATTCCTGGTACTGCCCGGCGAGATTGTGCTCTTCGCCGGGGTCTTTCTGCAAGTCGAAAAGCCACATGTCGACGCCGGAGTGGCTGCCCTCGGCGCAGAGGGGGCAGTTTTTGTTCGGGTGGCCGGCGGGCAGGTCGGTGATGAGCTTCCAGCGGTTGGTGCGGACGCTGGACAGGTGGTAGGGGGGGCTGCCGCGACCGGTGAAGGAGTAGATGTAGTCGTCGCGGGCTTCGCGGTGTCCGTCGAGTGCGGCGAGGCGGCTGACGCCCTGGAACTGGGCGGGGGAGTCGAAGCCGAAGACGTCCAGGACGGTGGGCAGGATGTCGATGGTGCCGACGTGGTCGCGGACCTTCACGGCGGGGATGGACGGGCCGAGCATGATCCACGCGGCGCGGATGAGTTCGTCGTAGAGGCTGTGGATGTGGTCGCAGCGGCCGTGCTCGTAGAACTCGTCGCCGTGGTCGGTGAGGATGACGACGAGTGATTCCTGGAGGATGCCACGGCGCTCGAGTTCGTCGAGGAAGTCGGCGATGACGTCATCGACCGCGGCGATCTCGCCGTCGTATTGCGACATGACGTACGCGACGTCGACGGGATCGGGCCGGCCGACGCCGGGCTTGCAGAAGCGGGCCACGGGATAGTGGCCGCGATAGTCACCGCTGAAGCGCGTGTTGTAGGGGGGCGGCGGCAGGTAGGCCTTGTGCGCGTCGAAGCCGTGCAGGAAGAGGAACATCGGTTCGTCGCCGACCGCGTCGATCCAGTCCCACACGTCGGGCAGGTTATCGGCGAAGTGCGTGCCTTTCGAGCTGAACGTATCGAACTCGTCGAACATGCCGTAGCGCTGGCTCATGAATCCGCCGCCGGTGAAGGCGCCGGTGTGAAAGCCGTGGCGGTTGAAGATCTTCTGGAGCGTCTCGAACCGCGGATTGACGCGGCCGACGTCCTGATAGTAGGTGCAGCCGTGGGCGGGCGGCTCGACGCCGGTGAAGATGCTCATGTGCGCCGGGACGGTCCACGCCGAGGGGCTCGTGCAGTTGAGGAAAAGCGCGCCGCGATCGGCGAACGCGTCGAGGCGCGGCGTCGTGTCGCGTTCGTAGCCGTAGGCGCCGACGTGATCGGCGCGGACGGTGTCGAGGCTGATCAGGATGAAGTTCTTGGGGCGCGGGCCGTCGGGGTCGTAGCCGGTGTCATCGGATGCGGTGGAGGCGGCACGGGCGTCCTCCTCGCCGGCGGAGCGCGAGCAGCCGGCGAGCATCACGCCGCAGAGCAGGCCCGCGAGGAGGGATACGCGGGCGAGCCCACGGGAGCCGCGCAAGCGCAGCACATCGATCCATTTCGGCAAGACAAACATGGCGGTCGGGTGCCGCGGGGGCACAGCAATATCTAGGCGGGCGCAGCCGCAGGTTGGCGAATCAGGCTCGATCGTAGCGACTCGCGCAGGGGCCCGCAAGGCGACCGGGGGCGTGCCGGACCACGTCAGGCGCGTCCGATATATTCGCGTCCGCCGAGGTAGGGACGCAGCGCCTTCGGCACGGTGATGGAGCCATCGGCGTTCTGGTAGAGCTCGAGGATGGGGATGAGGACGCGGGGCGACGCGATGACGGTGTTGTTGAGCGTGTGGCAGAAGCGTGTCCGGCGGTCGGCGTCGCGGTAGCGGAGCTTGAGCCGCCGCGCCTGGAATTCATAGAACCGGCTGGCGCTATGGGTTTCTCCATATCCGCCGCGCGAGGGCATCCAGGTCTCGATGTCGAACTTCTGAACCTGGCCCTGGCCGAGGTCGCCAGTGCAGACGTTGACGACGCGGTAGGGCAGTTCGAGGGCCTGGACGACGGCTTCGGCGTTGGCCAGGATCTCAGCGTGCAAGCGCTTGCTCTCCTCGACGTCGTTGCGGCAGACCACCACCTGTTCCACCTTGTCGAAGAGGTGGATGCGGTAAAGCCCATAAGTGTCCTTGCCGGCGGCGCCGGCCTCGCGGCGGAAGCAGGGGCTCATCGCCACCGTTTTGATGGGCAGGTCGGCTTCGTCGAGGATCTCGTCGGCGTGCAGCGCCGTGAGGGAGACTTCGGCGGTCCCGACGAGCGAGAGGTTGTCACGTTCGCAGAGGTAGGCCTGGTCGCGGCCGCCGGGGAAGTAGCCCGTGCCGTACATGATCTCCTCGCGGACGAGCACGGGCACCTGCACGGGCGTGAATCCGCGGGCGATCATGGTGTCCATGGCGAGGCGGAGGACGGCGTGGTGCAGCAGGACCGCGTCGCCGCGCAGCGTGTAGTTGCGGGTGCCGGCGAGCTTCACGCCGCGTTCGATGTCGATGATGCCGAGGGCCTCGCCGAGGGCGACGTGATCCTTCGGCTCGAAGTCGAAGCGGGGGACTTCGCCCCAGCGGCGGATCTCCACGTTCTGGGTGTCGTCGGCGCCGAGCGGTACATCCGCGTCCGCGGGCTGGGGGACGGTGAGCATGAGCTGATCGAATTCGGCGAGCACCTCGCGCTCGCGCTCCTCGAGGGGCTTGATCTGCTGCTTGAGGTCGTTGAGTTCCTGCTGGGTTTGGGCGGCGTCGGCCTTGATGTCCTCCGCGGATTTACCGGTCGCGAGGGCTTCCCGGTAGGCGCCGCTCTTGGGGTTGCGCAACTGGCCGATGCGTTCGCCGCCCTCGCGCGACCGGGTGCGCAGCGTGTCGAGTTCCTGCTGGAGCTGGCGACGGTCGGCATCCACCGCGAGGAGCCGGTCGACATCGCAGGTGAAGCGCTTGTCGCGGGCGGCCTGGCGAACAGCGTCCGCGTTTTCGCGTATGAACTTGATGTCCAGCATCGAGCAATCCTCGCGTGGATGAGGAGCGTCGGACGCTCCAGGGGAACCCGCTTCAGGTGATCGCCGCGCGGCTGCGCGGGCGAACAATAGAGCAGAGTGCGGTGACATTGTCCAGCCGTCCGGTGACCGGGTCGAGCGTTTGCGGCTTGTGCGATCGTGAGCGGCGCGGCTACAATCGCGGCCCTTTGGGGCGGAGCAACAGGCGCGTGCTGTGCAGGAGGCGGGTGTGGCGGTTGCGGGAGCGCAGGTCGGACTGAGCGAGATGGCCAGGGCATACTGGCCCGTGTTGGCGATGTCGTTCTGCACGGCGTTGCTGGCGACACCGCTGTGTCGTGCCCTGGCGCTGAAGCGGAACATCGTCGACCGGCCGGACGATTGGCTGAAGCCGCATCACAAACCCATACCTTACCTGGGTGGCGTCGCGATCTTTTTGGGATGGCTGGGCGGCATACTGCTGGGGGTGTGGTACCTCGCGCACCTGCAGCCGGCCGGCCGGCCGGCGCCCATCGGCTGGGGGGACGCGCGGGTGTGGGGCCTGATTGCCGCCGGCGCCATCACGACGGCGGTGGGCTTGTTCGACGACCTGCGCATGGCCTCGCCGCGGGTGAAGCTGGTGGGCAACGTGGTCGCCGCGCTGGTCCTGGTGGCGTGCGGGATCGGGGCGGACCTGCTGACGCCGGTACTGTCGCTGATGCGCGTCCAGTTGCCGGCGGGAGACAGCTGGATCGTCTGGGCGTATTCGATTCCCTTGACGACGGCCATCGTCGTGGGGGCGTGCAACGCCACGAATCTGCTGGATGGGATGGACGGGCTCTGCAGCGGTGTGCTGGGGGTGATTTCGCTGGGGTTCCTGATCCTGGCGGTGCATCTGCACACGCACTCGGGCTGGCTCGCGGGTGATCCCTGGCGCGTGGTGCTGGCGCTGGCGATGATGGGTGCCGCGCTGGGATTTCTACCATACAACCGCAATCCGGCGACGATTTTCATGGGGGACGCGGGCTCGATGCTGCTCGGCCTCAACGCCGCCGTGCTGATCCTGATGTTCGCGGAAGCGCGGGCCCTGAAGTGGTGCATGGGCGCCGTCGTCGTGATGGGCCTGCCGCTGGCCGACATGGTGCTGGCGATGGCGCGGCGGTGGCGCGCCCAGCGTCCGATCATGTTGGGCGACCGCAGTCACTTTTACGATCAGTTGCGCGATCGCGGCTGGAGCGTGCGGCGGGTCGTGCTGGTCAGCTACATCGTGGCGGGGGTGTTCGCGCTGTGTGGGTGCCTGGCGCCGATCTACCTGCGCACGCTGACGGTCGTGCCGTTCTTTTTGGCGTTGCTGGTCGCGACGCTCGTCGTGATCAAGAAGTTCCGTCTCGTGCGGGTGGATGGGCCGAAGGGCGACCGTTGCGCCTGATCCGGGATTCACTTGACGTAGCCAAGACCCTGCAGCTTCTGCAGCGCCTCGCGGGACGCGTCGCCCGCGACCAGCCGGCTGCTGGGGGCGCCCGCGTGCGTTTCGGCGGGGCGGCCGCCGGGATCGGGGTCGCTGCGGATCATCTCGACGAGTGCGCGGTAGGCGGGATCGGCGGGATCCGCGGGGAGTCGCGTGCTGGCCATGCCGGCGCGGTCGGTGCGCACGACCCAGCTCGCCCGGGGGACGTTGGTTTTTCCATGGCGGACCACGATCTGGTGGTCCGGGTAGTAGAAGCAGCGCTCGAGGCCGCCGCTGCCGCCGGGATCCGGGCCCTCGCCGTACACCGGGCGAACGGGCAGGGGCCGCGTGAGCAGGCTGCGGCCGTCCAGGCCGGGCGGAATCGACAGGCCCGCGGCCTGCAGGATGGACGGCGTGATGTCCGCGACGGAAACCGGGTCCGCCGTGCGTCCCGCGGCCAACTGCGGACCGCGCACGATCAGCGGCACGTGCATCACGGCTTCGTCGACGCTGAAGCCGTGGCCGAAGAGCAGGTCCTCACGCTCCAGCAGGAATTCGCCGTGGTCGGCGGTCAGGATGACGAGGGCGTTGGCCCCCAGGCCGAGGTCGTCGAGCCCATCGAGCAGCCGGCCCACTTCGCGATCCGTGTAGACGATTTCCCCATCGTAGGCGTCAACGTAGTCGTTGCCGTCGGTACTCGTTCCCGTGCGGGCATAGTCTGCGATGCTCTCGGGATTTACCGGATGCGCGGTCTCGTGCGTGAAGCGCATGGGCGCGTCGTCGGGCGGCAGGTAGGGGCCATGCGGGTCGATGTAGTGCACCCACAGAAAGAACGGGCGTTGTGCTTCACGCTGATTGCGGAGCCAGTCCAGGGCCGCGTCCGTGGTCCGCGCGGCCTTGCGCTCGAGCATCTCCGGGCGGTTGGGCTCGGGCTCGTCCACCGCGTCGTCATAGTGGTCGAACCGCGCCGCCAGCCCCGCGCCTTCCGCGCTGAGCACGAGGTTGGATATCACGGCGGCGGTCTGGTAGTTCGCCGCTTTGAGCCAGTCGGCCACGGTGACGACCTGAGGATCGAGCTTCTGCCACAGCAGCCGCACGCGGTGCCGTTGGGGATACAGTCCGGTGAGGATGCTCACCACGCTCGGCGACGTGAACGGTGCCGTCGCATAAGCTCGTTCGAAGACCAGCGCGTCCGCGGCAAACCCGTCGATGCGCGGCGACGTGTTCCGTGAATAGCCGTACAGGCCCAGATGATCGGCGCGGAGCGTGTCGATACAAATGAGTACGACGTTGGGTCGGTTGGGGCGGGCTGCCGGCACGGCGTCGCCGAGACGCGGCAATGTGCTTGGCGGAGGCGCTGCCTGGCGCTCGACAGCCGCGGCACCACGCTGCAGTCCGACCCGGTAGCCGGAAGCGAGGACCGCAGCCGCGCCGAAGACCGCCAGCAACCAGCGCGCCCACCAACCTGGCGACCGGACCTTGGACATCTGTTGCTTTGGGGGTGTCATCATCGGGGTTATCGGCACCTGGAATTGGCGACTCCAGGCACGTGAGGACGGGCCCGCGTCTCGGTCGCGATCCGCGCGGCTGCCCTTGGTCGGTGGCTAGCCAACCGGCTGCATGGGGGAGGCTGGCACCGGGATCTGCGGGGTCAGGCTCGGGTCCGCCTCCAGGCGTGTGGCCAGCGTCAGCAGCTTGCGGACCGATGCGTTGTCTGGGGCCGCGGGCTCTCCCTGGGCGGACAACGCCGCAGTGATCTCCGTGACGCCGTGCCGGAGCCGGGTGACGGCTGCTGCAGGTCCCTGCGCGATCATGCAGGGCAAGGCCTCGGCGACACACTGTTGGACGAGCAGCGCTGCATGGTTGGCGAGGCCAGCCCCCGGAAGGCTTCCGGCGGGATGGGCCTCGGCGGCGAGCGTGATGATCGCTGCCTGGTGGGCCGCATCTTCCCGGCTCGCGCGACACAGGCGCATCGCCTCTTCACCGCGTCCCTGCTGGCAGGCCGTTACAGCGGCTGAGAGCGTACAGCGACTGCGCTGCTGGTAGAGAACGTACTCGCGGTCGAGTTCCATCCAGTCCTGCGGCTTGATGCGCACGGCGCCGGCGATTTTGGCGCGGAGGACATCGAGGGTGGAGTCCATGCCTCCGGGGCGCACGCCGTCGGGGCGTCCGGCGAGTTGGAGACGCACGCCGGAGGCACCGGTGTTGCAGAGGAGAAGTCCGTGGCCGTCGGCGGTGTTGATGACGCGCACCGTGTGCCTGGTCAGGGTGGCTGCGTACTCGGCGAACGGCGCGATGGTTTGAACGTGCATGTTCCACTCCTCGAACGACTCAGGTGTGCGTCGAACTGTCGCACTAAAGCACATATCGGGAAGTGCAGGCGATGAGATTATCGTGCGCGCCTCGTGGACTTTTGCAGTGCGCGCACAAAAAAACGCCACACGGCAGGCCGTGCGGC
Source organism: Phycisphaerales bacterium (assembly GCA_020639115.1). Classification (GTDB taxonomy): domain Bacteria; phylum Planctomycetota; class Phycisphaerae; order UBA1845; family UBA1845; genus JACKHG01. Next base: position 19,466 of record JACKHG010000013.1, on the reverse strand, counting down.
GTATGGTTCTGGAGTTGTGCTATTTCGTGGAGCGTCAGGCTGCGATCTTCGCCGCGTGCTGCTTGGCCAGCTCAAAGACCGCGTTGAACGCCTCGGGATCGTGGATGGCCATTTCGCTGAGCATCTTGCGATTCAGCGCCACCTTGGCGGCATGCAGCCCGTAGATGAAGCGGCTGTAGGCCATGCCCCGTTCCTTGCAGGCTGCCGACAAGCGGATGACCCAAAGGGAACGGAACTGGCGTCGGCGTTGGCGCCGGTCACGATAGGCATAGACGCCCGCGCGGGTAACCGCGTCGGCTGCGGTGCGATACAGTTTGCTGCGGCCGCCGCGATAACCCTTGGCCGCCTTGAGGAGGCGAACCTTGCGGCGATGGCGAGCGGCGCCGGTACGTGCACGTGGCATCTCGTTGAACTCCTGTGTGGGGCGTCCGGTCGGACAGCGACCGCGCCGCGATTCTCAAACGTCCAGCAAATGCTTGATCTTGTCCGCGTCAGCCGGGAAGAGATACGCGGGTCGGCGCAGGCGGCGACGGCGATCACCGGTCTTGCCGCTGAGCAGGTGGCCGGCAAACGACCGGCGGTAGCGCACCTTTCCCTTCGCGGTGAGTTTGAAGCGCTTCTTGGCGCCCTTGTGTGACTTCATCTTGGGCATAATCGTCGTCCCGCCGTTGCTTGTACGCGGAAAACCGTCCCGCCGCCCCGCGGGGGCGCGAGCCGATTCCAAAGAACGCGGCATTGTACCGCCGGGCGCTGAGGCTGCAACCCCAGGCGTAACGACGCTGTCTTGAGGGTATGGGAAGCCAGGACGGGGTGTTTTCGGGCCGGGCGGGAAGCCGGGGCGCGGGCGGATCGGCTACCTCAACGGTTGCGGGTGGGATCCAGGAGCGCCTCGCGACGCTTTTTCGCGGCGGCAACCTGCTCCATCGACATCCACTCCACGTGGAGTTTGCCGCGATCGTAGACGATGCCCGCACAGCCGGCATCCCGCGGGGGGACGAAACCCTGGCGCGGGCCGACGATGAGCACGAAGGGTTCGTCGAGATGCTCGATCCGGTAGATTGCATTGCGGTCAGGATAGGGCATTTCGAGTTTTCCGTGCCAGATGGCCATCGACTCGGACACCTGGAAGGGGAGGTGGCCGGTTTCGGCGATGTAGCGCTCGATCTCCGCGGATACCCGCTGGGCGACCTCCGTCGCGGACATGATGCGCGTCTGGTCCCGTTGCCAACTGACGACGCAGACGAAGAGGATTCCCGAGATGAAGAGCAACAGCGCGACGCTGATCAGCCGGCGGCGCGCGGAATGACGCGAGCGCTTCCAGGCCGGTGACGGGGACAGCTCGAGCTGTTCTGTGTTTTGAGTGTCGGGATCAGACACTGCCATGGAATCCTGCAGGTAGCAGATGAAGTGGCGAACAGGCCGGGACCGCGCGTCTCGATACCCGTTGCGGGGCAGATAAGAGCCTAAAGGTCCTCATCTTCGAAAGGGTCGATCGCGGTCTGGTCGGCACTGGAGGCCAGGGCCTCGAGGGCACTGATGGGGTCCAGTTCCTCCTCGATGACGGCATCAATCGCGCCGGACTTTTCGCGGCGGTCCGCGACGCCGCTGGCGGCGGGCTTCTGGCGTTTGATCTTCGTCTTGACGGGGCGTACGTCCTTGGGCTCGCCGTTGACCTGCAGCGTGAACACGACCGGTCCGATGATGACGTGATCCCCGGGGTTCAGCGTGCCCGACTGCACCCGCTTGTTGTTGACGAAGGTGCCGTTGGAACTGCCCATGTCCTTGATGAGGACCTGGTCGCTCTCGATGCGCAGCTCGGTGTGGTGACGGGAGACCTCGGTAAGAGGGATCCTGATGTCACAATCGTTGCGCCGGCCGATGAGCGTGCGATCGCCGTTGAGGGAGAGTTCGCGGCGTTCGCCGTTGGCCCGAAACATGATCAGCTTGGCCTGGATCATGAATATGATCCTCGCTTGCGAGCCTGGGTCCAATATCCGTACTGCATACCAACGGCGTCCTTGACCGTCTGGCGGATACCCGACCACATCGACTATAACTCATTGCAGGATAAGCTGCAATGGAAAAAGGGCCCCTGCACGCCGGGGCCAGACGGGATCCCGCGATGCGTCCGAACCGCCCAATTATAGGCCGCGCCAAGTGTTCGCCAACGGGACCGTTGGGGCTTTATCTGCACTGGCCGTACTGCACGACCAAGTGCGGCTACTGCGACTTCTACAGCGTACCGCAGGGTGACGCAGACCTGTCGCGAACCGCGCGGGCGTTATGTCAGGAATTGTCGCTGCGGCTCGCCGGGGCAGGACCGCAGGTGCGCACGGTGTTCTTTGGCGGTGGCACGCCGACGACCATGGCCGCGCCGCTGCTCGCGGAAGTGCTGGCTGCAATCCACGAAGCCGTCACATCCGATGCTCCGGTCGAATTCACGGTGGAGGCCAACCCGGCGACCGTGGACGCGGCGAAGGCGCAAGTCCTGCGCGACTGCGGTGTGGACCGGATTTCGCTGGGGGCCCAGTCCTTTCATCATGCGGAACTCGCGTTTCTCGAGCGTCTGCACGATCCCGCGGTCATCCCGGTGGCGGTGCGTGTCCTGCGCGATGGCGGCATCGCGAATATCAACCTCGATCTCATCTTCGGCGTGCCCGGGCAGACGCTGGCCTCGTGGCGCGAGTCGTTGCTTCGGGCGCTCGCGCTGGGGCCGCAGCACCTCGCCTGCTACGGCCTGACGTACGAGCCGAACACGGCGCTCACCCAGCGGCTGCGGCAGGGGGCGATCACGCCGTGCGACGATGGCTTCGAGGCCGAGCAGTATGCGCTGGCGATCGAGGTGCTGGCGGAGGCGGGGTTCGAGCATTACGAAATATCCAATTTCGCGCTGCCGGGCCGGCGCTGCGCGCACAACCTGATCTACTGGCACAACGCGCCGTACCTGGCGGTCGGGCCGTCGGCATCGGGGTTTACCGGTACGGAGCGCTACAAGAACATCGCGCAGCACGGCGAGTACGTCCGGCGGGTCGAGGCCGGCGAGGATCCGGCGGCCGATCATGAGGAGGTCGGCCGGGCGACCGTCGCGCTGGAGACGCTGATGATGGGCATGCGCCTGGTGGAGGGCTTCGATCTGGCGGAGTTCGCGGGGCGGACGGGGTACGACCTGCGGATTCTGGCGGCGGAGCGTTTGGCCTCGATGCAGACGCAGGGACTGGCCGAAATCAGGGGTGAGACGCTGGTGCTGACGCGGCGGGGGCTGCTGCTGGCCGACGGGATCATCGCCGAACTCGCCATGGCGCTGGACGAGCGCCCGGGCCTGGCGCTGCCGGTCGTGCGGACCTCGCGACCGGCGAAGGGGCAGTGACCCGCGCTGATGCCCTGCGTTGTCGGTCAGGGGCGTTTTTCTATAATGTTCTGCTTGCTCTTTGGGGGGATCGCGACCTTCGGGATCGGCGGTTCATCGCACTACGGGGCTGACACTCGCGTCTGGAGTTTCGGACATGCTCTTTCAACCGCCGCTTCCGGCAAAGTACCTCGCCATGACGGACGCCGATCTCGCTGCGCAGATCGAGCGTCACCGGGCGCGGTTCGGTGAGCGGCTGGTGATTCTGGGCCACCACTACCAGCAGGACGACGTGATCCGCTTTGCGGATTTCACCGGCGACAGTCTCAAGCTGTCGCAGATCGCGGCGGCGCAGGACGCAGCCGAGTTCGTCGTGTTCTGCGGCGTGCACTTCATGGCGGAGTCGGCGGACATCCTCACCGACGATCGCGTGCAGGTGTTCCTGCCCGACCTGTCCGCGGGCTGCTCGATGGCCGACATGGCCGCGTACGACCAGGTCGAAGAGGCTTGGGATTTCCTCACCGCGGCCACGTCCGCGACCATCGTGCCGATCACGTACGTCAACTCCGCCGCGAACATCAAGGCGTTCTGCGGGCTGCGCGGCGGCGCGTGCTGCACGAGCAGCAACGCCGCCAAGGTGCTCGCCTGGGCGCTCGCGCACGGCTCCAAGGTCCTCTTCCTGCCCGACCAGCACCTCGGGCGCAACACGGCCTACGCGCTCGGCCACCCGCTGGACACCATGGTCGTCTACGATCCGGCGGAACCGGACGGCGGTCTGACCGCGGAGCAGGTGCGCGACGCGCAGTTCATCCTCTGGAAGGGGCACTGCAGCGTTCACCAGTTGTTCACAGCCACCCAGTGTGACGCGCTGCGGGCGCAGGAACCTGACCGCACCATCCTGGTGCACCCGGAGTGCGCCTGGGAGGTCGTGCAAAAGGCCGACCTCGCCGGAAGCACGGAGTTCATCATCCACACCGTCGAGCACGCGCCCGCCGGAAGCAAATGGGCGATCGGCACCGAGGTTCACCTTGTGAATCGCCTGGCCAAGGCCCATCCGGACAAGGACATCCGCTCCCTTTCACCCATTCAGTGCCTCTGCACGACGATGTACCGCATCAGCCCGCCACACCTGCTCTGGTGCCTCGACGCCCTGGCCGCCGGTCATCCCGTAAATCGCATCCAGGTGCTGCCCACCGTTCGTGACGGGGCGCTCATGGCCCTGCAGCGGATGCTGGACAACGTCTCCGCCACGCCGGTGGCGGTGGCGGGTTCCACCGCATAGGGTCCTTCTCGACTGCGGGCGCCGGCTGGGAGTTGTCGGGGTCGACGCGACCATCCGACATTTCGCTGGTTGCCTCGCAGGCAGCCCGTACAATGACCCCATGGAAGGGGACATCGATCGCATTCTGATCGACCAGGACGGGCTGGCCCGTCGGGTCCGCGAGATGGCCGGGGAGATCGCCGCCTGCTACCCGGACGAGGATACGGGGCTCGTGCTGGTGCCGATCCTGGCGGGGTCGATCATTTTCCTGGCGGATCTGATTCGGCATCTGCCGATGAAGATGAAGCTGGGCATGATGACGGTTTCCAGCTACGCCGGGGCCGTCACCGCGTCGCAGGACGCGTCACTCACTCGCGATCTCAACATCGACATCACGGATCAGCACGTGCTGGTGATTGACGACATCCTCGACACGGGCAAGACGCTGCGGCTCGTCGGGCAGCGGCTGCGGGAGCGCAAGCCGCGGACGCTGCGGACCGCCGTGCTGCTGCGCAAGCCCTCGAAAGCTCCGCCGGACGTGATGGCGGACTTCGTGGGCTTCGAGATCGCGGACGAGTTCGTCGTGGGCTACGGCCTGGACTACGACGGGCACTATCGCAACTACCCGCACATCGCGGTGCTCAAGCCGGAGAAGTACTGATCGCCAGGTGCGCGGGACGGGACAGCCGGAACATGGTCGCGGTCGTTGACATTGGGAACGCGTCTGAGCCGCGGAAGATCGTCGCAGCCGTGGACGGCACGGCGCCGGCCTCGAGCGCGGCGGCACTGCCGATCGCGGAGGATCTGCTCGACGGCGGCGAGATCGTGCTGCTGGCGGTGAAGCCCTCCGGGTGGTTCATTCTCTTCGACTCGATGCGCTGGTTGATGCTGGCCGCCGTGCTGATGGCGGTGGGCATGGTTCCCGCGCTGCACCTGGGGGACCTGACGGGTCAGCTCTGGCTGCAGCTCGCGGCGGTGGTGGCGGCGGGCCGGTTGGGAATCGCCGTGCTCCGTTGGGCGTCGCGGCACTACGTGCTGACCAACCGGCGGGTGATGCGGCTTTCGGGCGTGCTGCGTCCGGAGATCCTGGCGTGTCCGCTGGTGAGCATCCGCAACACGCGGGTGCAGCGGGCGCTGCACGAGCGGCTGACCGGCCTGGGAACCATCCAGTACTTCTTCGAGACGCCCCCCGACGGTGACTTCGACTGGCGGGAGATTGCCCGCGTCGACAAGGTGCACGAGCAGGTCCGCCGGGCGATCGAGCGGGCGCTCGACCACCATCCCCACGTCTGAGCGGCGCCACCGCCGCGCAATCCCCGGACTTTTGCGGAGAAATCGGGCGTGAGCCTGCGGGAACGGGCGGGCGCGGATATAATCGCGCGGAGAGCGTGGCTGCCGGTCCGCGGTGGGACCGGTGCCGTTTGGGTGAATCACCAGGGACCGAACCGTCATGGACTGGGCAGCGCTGCGTGAGGAGTTTCCCATCACGCGCAACTACAACTTTCAGAACCACGCCGCGGTGGCGCCGATGTGCACGCGCGCGGTGCAGGCGCTTGAGCGTTTCTGTCAGGAGAACCGGGACCACGCCTACCTGCGCGGCGGCGCCTACAAGGAGGCGGAGCGCGTGCGGCAGGCGGCGGCGCGGTTCATCGGTGCGAACGCCGACGAGATCTGCTTCATCAAGAACACGACCGAGGGGCTGAACTTCGTCGCCAACGGCCTCAACTGGCAGAGCGGCGACAACGTCGTCACCACCAGCGTCGAGTTTCCCGCCAACGTGTACTGCTGGCAGGCGCTCAAGGCCCACGGCGTGCAGGTGCAGATGGTCTTCGAGGAAAACGGGCGCATTCCGCTGGAGAGCCTGCTGCAGGCGATCAACGCGCGCACGCGGCTCGTGGCCCTCTCCTCCGTGCAGTACGCGAGCGGTTTTCGCACCGACCTGGCGAAGCTGGGCGAGTTCTGCCAGGAGAAGGGCGTGTTGCTCTGCGTGGACGCGATCCAGTCGGTGGGGGCTGTGCCGCTCGACGTGCGGACGATGAACATCGACTTTCTCGCCGCCGACGCGCACAAGTGGATGTGCGGGCCCGAGGGCCTGGGCATCTTCTACGTCCGCAAGGAGATGCAGGGATATCTCAAGCCGTCGTGCGTGGGCTGGCTGAGCATGAAGAACGCGCTGGACTTCGACAAGTACCAGTTCGAGTACCAGGATTCGGCGAAGCGCTACGACAGCGGGGCGTACAACCTGATGGGCATCCACGCGCTGGGCGGGGCGCTGGACCTGCTCGGCGAGATCGGCATGGAGAAAATCCACCACCGGCTCATGCTGCTGACCGACCGGCTCGTGGAGGGCGTCAAGGCCAAGGGCTACCACGTGGTCAGCTCGCGCCAGCCGGGCGAGGCGAGCGGCATCGTCGCCTTCACGAGCGAGCTGCACGACCACGAGAAGATCCGCCAGCACCTGCAGAGCGAGCACCGCACGATCATCGCCGTGCGCAGCAAGCGGCTGCGGGCGAGCCCGCACTTCTACACGACGGAGCGGGAGATCGACCAACTCGTCGAGGCGCTGCCGCGGCATTGAGCGCGCGCTCGAGACGGAACCGCGAATACACGTGAATGAACACGAAATGTGACAAGGGACGCAAACGATGTTTGCGTCCCTTCGCATGCATGCGTCGTTCAGATACCGAGCTCGGAAACCACCCGGCTTATGGGTGCGTGCGGCCTGACGCCGCGCCAACCCACTAGAAGTTCGGCACGTGCTCCGTGCGGAAGCGTTCGATCGCCGCCTTGACCTCCGCGACGGCCTCGTCGCGACCGGACCAGCCGTACGACTCGGTGTGGGCGCCTTCGAGCTGCTTGTACGTGGAGAAGAAATGCTCCACCTCGCGCAGGAAGTGGGGCGGCACGTCCTCGAGCTGCTGGAACTCGGCGAAGAGCGGGTCGGAGTTGGGCACCCCGAGCACCTTGTAGTCGTGCACGCCGCGATCGTTCATCTTGAACAGGCCGACGATGCGGGCCTCGATGAGGCAACCGGAAAACGTCGGCTCGTTGACCATGACGAGCACGTCGAGCGGGTCGTTGTCCTCCGCGAGCGACTGCGGAATGAAGCCATAGTCGCCGGGATAGTGGCTCGACGAGAACAGGTACCGGTCGAGCTTCATCAGCCCGGTGTTCTTGTCCACCTCGAACTTGCTGCGGCGCCCCTTGGGGATCTCGATGATGGCGTTGACCACCTTCGGAATGCCGGTACCAGCCGGTATGTCACGGATAATGTTTGGCGGCATCTTCAAGTCCCCCTGGTGCGGTTCGCTGCGTCCTCAAGTGCGGGCATCATAGCGGCATGCGAAAAATCGTCCATGCAGCACAGGCCCCCAGCGCCCAGGCTGCACGCGAACTTAACATGTCAACGCGACGTAAGCCCCTGGTGAGGCGCACAGGGCGTATTTTCGGACGATACCTGCTGATCTGGGCAACTGCCGCCCTCACCGGTTGCAGCGGCACGCGCGGGCCGGTGCTGCACGTCGCGACGTGGAACATCGCTCATGGACGCGGTTTGGCGAAGTCGCAGGGCAAACTGCCGCGCTTGGACTACGAGCGGAATCTCGCGGACATAGGTGACTCGCTGCGCACGTGGCAGGCTGATCTCGTGGCGCTGGAGGAGGCGGACGGCCCGTCGCTGTGGAGCGGGAGCTTCGACCACGTGCAGGCGCTGGCGGACGCCGCGTCGTTGCCACATCACTACCGCGGGACGCACATCGACATCGGCGTGGGGCGCTGGCGGATTGACAGCGGGACAGCCCTGCTTGCGGACCGGCCGCTGGCGGATGTGCGATCGGCCCGCTTCGCCACGGAACTCGTGCGTTCCAAGGGGTTTATCTGGGCCCAGGTGGACTTTGCCGGCCGTCCGGTCACCGTCGCGTCGGTGCATCTGCATCCGAACTCGCCGCCGACGCGGGCGCGGCAGGCACGCCAGGTTGTCGCGCAGTTGTCCGACGCGCCACGTCCGCTGATCGTCTTGGGTGATCTCAATTGCACACGGGAGGAGGAAGCGTTCGCCGTTCTCACGGGCGGTCTGGATCTGCGCGCCTGGCGCCGCGACGCGGACGATCTTGCGACGTTCCCCAGCACGGGGCCGCGGCTGCGTATCGACTGGATCCTGATCTCACCGGAGTTGACGTTTGCGGACTACGCCGTGCACTGTCCGCCGTATTCGGATCACTGCGCGGTCGTCGCCGACATCGTGAACCGATGACCTCGACCGTTGAGCGGCCGGACGGGGATCAACTCAGCGCGCCGATTCGTCCGCGCGGGCGCGAAGTTCGAGATAGGTGCGGCCGTTCTCTTCCGCATTCGTCACCGGCAGCCCGCTTCCCAGCCACCCTGGCTGGGTCCTCTGCCCGAGCATGTTGGTCTGGCCGTGCAGGCCGCCGAGCAGGTTGCAGACGCGTTGCCAGCCAGCCTGCGTCATGTACTCTGCGGCCTGGGCGGAACGCTGGCCGGACTTGCAGCCGATGATGACCTTCACGTCGCGGGGCACGACGGCTGCCACCACTCGGGGAAAATCGTGGTTCGGCGCCATCATGCCCGCGCCGTCGAAATCGAAGATGGGGATATTCAATGCGCCCGGCACGTGCCCCTCGGCGAACTCGCGCTGCGAACGAACGTCGAGGTAGATGGCGCTTCCGTCGTCGAGCTGCTGCTTGGCAGCCGTCGGGTCGATTTCTTGAAACATGTCGGGTTCCCGGTCTCTGCAGCACTGGTCAGGTCGGGTTGCGTCAGCGGGGTTGCCCGGCGGCTGCAGCGATCTTCCGAGCATTCTCTCTCCGAATCCTGGGGCGGGAAGTGTATGGCGGCGTCGCGGGTTGTCCACCCGCTGGGGCACCTGTCACGCGACCCGGGCGGACGATTTGCCGTTCAGTTCGTCGGGGCCAGGTGCTGGAAAGCGGCGAAGTCCCGCAGGTCGACGTCGCCGTCGCCATCGGCGTCGCCGAGCAGGCAGCAGGCATCGCCGTAGTACACCGGGGCGCAGGTGGCGAAATCACAGGTGGGCGAGAGGCACCCCTGGAACATCGCGAAGTCAGCCGGCGTCGTCGCGCCGTCGCCGTTGAAATCGCCCGGCACGCCCTCCAGGTAGTCGGGGACCGAGTTCGTATTGCAGTCGAGCGCAACGGGTGGCGAAACGCACGTCTGCTGCGTGGCGTAGTCGCTCAGGTCCACATCGCCGTCGTGGTCGGCGTCGAGCAGCGTGCAGCACCCGCCGGCGTAGAGCGGCGGTTCGCACGGTGGGGCGGTACACGGCACGGTCTGGCACGCCTCGAACAGCCCGGCCAGCCGGGCGCCGTCCGCGACGCCGATGCCCAGCGCCGCACATGGTGACTCGCATTCGTCGGGCAGTCCGTTCGAATTGCAGTCCGTGCTCGCCTGCCCGGCGATGTCGCACGAATCGGGCACACCGTTCGAGTTGCAGTCGCGCACGAGGTCGTAGGCGTACACGGCGCCCGGAGTGGAACTGCCTTCCGTGTGGTTGGAATCGCCGACCAGCAGCGTGTCATGCGCAAAGGCCAGAACCACGGGCTGTTGCGGGCTCACTGGCACGCGGATCGGCGGCTGCACTCGTTTGCAAATCCCTGCCGAGTTCAGGTAGTGCACGGTGAAGAGGGTCGTTGTCGGGTCGATCTGGAGGTCGGGTGCGCCGCGGGTCACGATCCTCCCATCGTCGATGATCGCGGGAGCCTGTCCAGGCAGGGTGGCGAGTTCGTCCCAGACTGATGCCGGCGCTCCCACCACGCGGCGTTGCACGAAAAGATGGACGTTGTTGACCACCCCCGTGGTAATCAGAATGTGGTTGCCATCCACCGCGACGTCGACGCCGCTTAGGCATTCGTCGTCCGGAAGGTCAAGCTTGGCCTCCTGAAGCCAGCGCCGGCCACCGTTGCGCAGGGCGTGTTCGCGGAAGACGTAAGCCGGGCCGCAGTGACCGGTGATCCGCGTGACGAGCACGGCAAGTCCGTCCTGGGCAGCCATGCTCACCAGTACAGGCGTGACCGAAGTGGTCCGATCCTCGATGCTGATAACATTATCGAGCTCCCACGCCGAACCACTGTGCTGGTAGACGAAGGCGCCGCCGGCGACGCCGACGCTCATGGTATCGTGTGTGTCGCCGACAAAGAGACGATTCCCGTCCACGACAAGCGTTGCACCGAAGGTGCTGGAATATCCGTGTTCGAGTTGGGCTTCCTCATTCCAGGAGCTGCCCGTGCGCCGCGCCATGTACACGCGGCCAATCGAGAAGCCGGATCGTGGCGAAAGGGTGATCCTGTATCCCACGGCAAGCACGTTGTCCCCGAGCCCCACGGAGCGAACATCGGGAAAGGTAGGTAGGTTGGAGGGAAAGGTCGTCAGGAAATGCCACTGGGCACCGACCCGCCCGTAGATGTGGGTTTGATTGTTTTGGCTGCGACTGCCCACTCTCTGACAAAGCAACCGTGCTGCCCGTTCTATAACTCGATGCCCGTCGGGGCAGCACAGGGATTGTTCCGGCGGGCGTGCCAGGTCACACACGTCCAGCTGCAGGTTCCCGTTGCAGTCGGACGCCGAGCCCGCCAGGATCTCCGCCTGATCAATGATGCCGTTCGAATTGCAGTCGGCGGACAAATCGCGTACGACGCGCGCAGGGCGCTGACTCGGCGCGCTCTCACCCGAGGACAGGGTTTGCCACGCCAGCGCTGCAGCGAGACCGAGCGCGGCGACCAGGCGGAAGCGATTCGCGGCGGTCATGAAGTGTTGTCCTGGAGCAGTAGGCTCGTCGCGCAGTCTACCGGACCGGGCCCGCTGATTCCAGGGAGTTACTGAATTCTTCAAGCGCCGCCAGCCGGGTCACATCAGCAGCCAGAGCAGGCCCACCAGCAGCAGGCAGCCCAGCAGGTTCATGAGGAACCCCGCACGGATCATCTGGCCGATGCGGAAATACCCAGTGGCGTAGACCAGCGCGTTGGGCGGCGTGGCCACCGGCAGCATGAACGCCAGCGACGCCGCCATCGCCGCGGCAATGCACAGCGTCTGCGGCGTGAGCCCCAACCCCGGCGCCACCGCGATCGCCAGCGGGGCGATCATCGCCGCCACGGCTGTGTTGCTCGTCACTTCTGTCAGGAAGTCCACCATGAGCGCGACCGCCAGCAGGCAGGCGAGCGGCCAGAGGCCGTGCAGCCGCGACACCACGCCGCCGGCGATCCAATCGGACAGGCCAGTCTTGAACATGGCCGTCGACAGGGCCAGCCCGCCGCCAAAGAGCAGCAGCACGCCCCAGTCCACGTACGCGGTGTCGCGCCAATCGAGCACGGGCCGCCAGTTCGAGCGGTGCGCGGGTACGATGAACAGCAACAGGCCGCAGAGCAGGGCGATCTCGTCGATGCCGAAGCGTTCGACCCGGGCGAATACGGATGCAGGCAGGATCGTCGCCCAGTGATGGTGCGTCAGCCACAGCAGCATGGCCAGCGCCACGATGCCGATTACGACCTTCTCCGCGGAGGTCGTCGCGCCGAGCTCGCGCCGTTGCTTGACGATGAGCTCGCGGACCGCCGGACTGAGTGACCGCTGCGGCCGGTAGAGCAGCATGAGCAGGCCCCAAGCGACCACGAGTCCGAGGGCTGCAACCGGCATGCCCAGCTTCATCCAACCGAGAAAGTCCGGGCTCGCCAGGCCCGCCTGCTCCAGGGCGCCTTTGGCCAGCAGGTTCGGCGGCGAGCCGATCACCGTGCCGATTCCGCCGATCGAGGCCGACCAGGCGATGCCCAGCATCATCGCCGACCCGAGCCGCGAGCTTCCCGGTGTTTCCCCAATGGTGGTGAGCATGGCCAGCGCGATGGGAATCATCATTGCCGCGGTCGCCGTGTTGGAGATGAGCATGCTCAGCAGGGCGGTCACGGCCATCACGCTGAACATCATCGCGCCCGGCCCGCGCGTCACCCAGCGCCAGGAGAGCGCGTTGAGCGTGATGCGCAGCGCGAGCCGCGACTTGCGCATGCCGGCGGCCAGCAGAAATCCGCCCAGGAAGAGAAAGATGACCGGATGCGCGTAGCTCGCGAAGGAAGCCACGGACGTGAACGGATAGGGCTTGCCGTTCTGCACGCCGGTGACGTGCAGCAGCGGGAGCAGCACGCCGGGCAGCAGCGCGGTCGCGGGCAGTGGAACAGCCTCCGTCACCCACCACACCACCATGAGCAGCATCAGCGCGAGCGTTGCCTGCGCCCCGCGGGCGACGTCGAGCACGTGGACGTGGTCCGTCGGCAGTTGCAGCTTCTGGGCGCAGACTTCGATCAGCGTTGCGGATGGGTGCAGAAAACAGACGCAGGCGAACAGCGCCAACCCCAGCACGAGCCCGACGGGCTGGATGATGCGGCGCGGCGCAGCAGGTGGGGCGGGTGCTTCGCTCATGATCCTCCGGGCCCGATTTTGTGGCGGGGCAGCCCTGTCCGCCACGCAGGATAATGAGCGACCGCAGGATGATCAACGCCGCCCCGAGGCCCGCCGCAGCGGGCGCTCGGGACAGCGTGAGGCTCGGCTACAGCGTTTTCGACAACCTGGCAGCGTTGGCGCAGCGGCTCCTCGCACAGCAAACCGGGTCGCCAATGCTCTGCCTACGCAGAGCCGGCTCTATTCGACGACGCGGAAGGTGCCTTCCAGGTCGGCGATGAAGAACTGGAAATCACCCGGCTCGACGACGTACTGCATATCCCAATTGTGGAAGCCGAGCGACCGGACCGGCACGGAGAACTTCACCCGCCGATCCTGACCCGCCGGAATCTGCACCTTCTGGAAGCCCACGAGCTGCCGCACCGGGCGGGTGCTCGAGCCCACCAGGTCGCGCACGTAGAGCTGCACGATCTCGGCGCCGTCACGCTTCCCGGCGTTGGCGACGTCCACCGCGACCTCCAGCGTGCCGTCCGCCTTCAGCTCCTGCGCCTTGATGGAGAGATTGCGATAGGTGAACTGCGTGTAGCTCAGGCCGTAGCCGAACGGGTACTGCGGCGTCCACGGTAGATCGATGTACTTCGACGTGTAGCGGTCGTCGCGCGGCGGACGCCCGGTGTTCTTGTGCGCGGTGTAGATCGGAATCTGGCCGGTCGCCCGCGGGAACGTGATGGGCAGCTTGCCGCACGGGTTGAAGTCGCCGAAGAGTACGTCCGCGATCGCGTTGCCGCACTCCACGCCGGGATGCCACGCCACCAGGATCGCCGGGATGTTCTCCGCGAGCCACGGCAGCGCCATCGGCCGGCCGTTGAGCAGCACGACCGCCACCGGCTTGCCGGTGGCGTGCAGCTTCTGGGCCAGTTGCCGCTGCACGCCCGGAAGCTCGATCGAGGCTCGCGAGTGGCCCTCGCCGCTCATGTCATCGCTCTCGCCGATGACCAGCACCACCAGGTCGCTCTGCTCAGCCGCTTCGACCGCCTCAGCGATTCCGCTGGTATCGTCGCCGCGAACGTCGCACCCGCGGGCGTGCCGCACGGTGACGCCCGCGCCGGCGCGCTGCTTGATGCCGTCGAGTACGGTGACGACGTCTTCCGCCTTGCCCACGCCGGCCCAGGTGCCCAGCGGGTCCTTCTGGCTGTCCGCGAGCGGGCCGATGACCGCGATCGACTTCACGTCTTCGCCGATCGGCAGGAGGTCGCCTTCGTTGCGCAGCAGCACGAAGCTGCTGCGGGCCACCTCGCGCGCCACCTGCCGGTGTTCCGGCGTGAGAATGACCTTCTTCTCCAGCGACGGATCGGTGTAGGGATCGTCGAAGAGACCGATCGCGAACTTGACCCGCAGCACGCGGCGCAGAGCCTCGTCCACCACCGACTCCGGCACGCGGCCGTCCGCCACTGCTCGGGGCAGATGATCGCGATACGAGAACGAGGACATGTCCATGTCCACACCGGCGGTAATCGCCTTGGCGGCTGCATCTGCCGGATCGGAGGCGTAGCCGTGCGCGACCATCTCGATCACCGAGCCCCAGTCGCTGACGACGAACCCGTCGAAGTGCCATTGATCGCGGAGCACGGTCGTGAGCGTGTAGCGGCAGCCCGAGGCGGGCACGCCGTTGATCTCGTTGAACGCGCTCATCAGCGTGCCGACTCCGGCGTCGACGGCGGCGCGGAACGGCGGCAGGTAGACGTCGTGCAGGGTCTGCAGGGAGATGTCCACGGTGTTGTAGTCGCGTCCGCCCTCGGGCGCGCCGTACGCGACGTAGTGCTTGGCGCAGGCCACGACGGAGTCCGGCGCGGTGAGATCGTCACCCTGGAAGCCGCGTACGGCGGCCGCCGCCATTTCCGAACCGAGCAGCGGGTCCTCGCCCGCGCCCTCGGCCACGCGTCCCCAGCGCGGGTCGCGGCAGACATCGACCATCGGCGCGAACGTCCAGTGCGTGCCGGTGGCCGCCGACTCCACGGCGGCGACGTGCGCCGCCTGCTCGACGAGCTTGGGGTCCCAGGTGGCGGCGCCCCCGAGCGGGATTGGGAAAATCGTGCGGTAGCCGTGGATCACGTCGTTGCCGAGGATGAGGGGAATCTTGTACTTCGACTCCTCGAAAGCGGCCTTCTGCAGCGCGTTGGTGTACTCGGCGCCGTGCGTGCCCAGCAGCGAGCCCACCTTGCCGGCGCGGATCAGGCCGAGCATGTCGTCGCGTTTTGTGCGCGTGACGACCGGATTGACGTCCTGCGTCTCGGCGCCCCACTGCTGGGTGAGCTGGCCGAGCTTCTCCTCGAGCGTCATCCGGCCGATGAGGTCGTCGATCCTTTTCTCAATCGCGGGATCGCGCCCGAAGCGGGGGGCTTCCGCCCGCGCCGCCGTCCAGGGGACAGCCACGAAGGCCACGAATGCGACGTACCAACCGATCCGATTGCATCTGCGGGCGTGCATGCGATCCAGTGCTCCTCTGCCAGCCGATGCCCTCGACCAGCGACCTGCGGTGCGCAATTCCTTCCAGCCGCGGCAGAGTCTCGCGGACGTGACGGGATTGTCAACGGTGGGTCTCGCCGCCGCGCTGTCGTCACCACGAATCGCCGTCAATTTCCGCTGAAACAGTTTCAATAGACGCAAACGCCGCGCCCGCCGAATGGATGGGCGACTGAACGCGCATTCAGTCAAAAGACACGTGAACTTCAGACCGCGGGGCAAGACTTCAACAGTGGAACAACCCCGGGTTTGTTCCGCAAGTCTGCTCGCCCGATGGGAGATCGCGAATCATGATTGCCCGCAGCGCCGACCGCATCGGCACCAGCCGTTACCGCAATGCCGCCGCACGCATCCAGGACCAGACCGACGAGAACATCCAACACTACCGCCACGCCGACCGCCGCGCCGTCGAACGCCGCCTCGCGGTACTCGATCGCGAGTGGGACATCGACCGCGTCGTCGAGGCCGAAGCGCCCGCGACGATCCTGCTGGGCCTGGGGCTCGGGGCGCTCGCCGGCCGCAAGTGGGTTTTTCTATCCGCGTTCGCCAGCGTGATGGTGCTGCTGCACGGTACGCAGCGGATTTATCCGTTGCGCCCGGCGCTGCGCCGGATGGGCATACGCACGCAGGCGGAGATCGCGCTGGAGCGTGACGCGCTGCTCGATCGGCTCGACGAACTGGATCATCAGAACGCCTGAAGGAGATCATCAACCATGCTTCCTGCCACTGCCCGCCGCGTGCAGACGCACACGTGCGACAAGGTCAACGACCATATCCAATCGCGTACGGAGGAGAACGTCGAGCGCTACCGCGAGGCGACGCCCACGCAGATTCGCCGGCGGCTGCGCCAGCTCGATCGCGAGTGGGACGTCGAGCGCGCGTTGCAGACGAACTTTGCAGCCGTGAGCCTGGCGGGTTTGGCGCTGGGGCGTCTGGTGGATCGCAAGTGGTACCTGCTGCCGGCGGTGGCCTCGGGCTTCATGCTGCAGCACGCGCTGCAGGGCTGGTGTCCGCCGCTGCCGGTGATGCGCCGCATCGGCGTGCGGACGATGAGCGAGATCGCCGAGGAGCGTCGCCAGCTCGAGCGGCTCCTCGCGGAAGCGCAGCAGCGCCGCATGGAAGAGGCCGGATAGCCGAATAGCCGGACGGGCTGCCGCCCGACCGCCATCTGCAGCCGTTCTCGGAGCAAGTGTGGAAGTGACGAGCCAGCCCCGTCCAACGGCGGCCAGCGCAACTGCGCCCGGCGGGATTCGAACCCACGACCTACGGTTTAGGAAACCGTTGCTCTATCCTGCTGAGCTACGGGCGCTTATTTCCAACCCGGTTACGGCCAGCGACTCCTACGTCCACCGCATCGCTGGGTAACCGGCACTTGCGGCAAGTGCGGGAACAACTCCGCCTGTCCAGGTGCTGAGTGCCGTACGGTTCCATGGTGACGCACTCAGCATCCAACATGATAACGCCGAACCACCCACCGTGAAGGGGGAACCGGATGAGGTCCTTCTCGCCCGGGAACATCGCGACCTGCTGACCCTACGTCTCGAACCACTCCAGGTAGACGATCACGATGTCGTCTCGCCGAACGTCGATGAGGATATTGAGCACTTCCGCGTTCGGCAGCGAGGTCTGTTCAGAAAGGAATGCCTCCTGCCCATCCTTCCCCTCATACGGATCAAGTTCATCGACATTCCACCAGCGCAAGTCGGAGTCGCCGTAAACCTGAATCTGATTCCGCCCGAGTTCCGCTCCCGCAAACGGTGAGGCCTCGATGAACTGCTGCAGCTCGTTGCGGCTCATCTCGACCTTCAGCTGTAACACGTCGTCCATGCCATAAGTCGCACAAAGGCCCAACGGCCGTGCACTTGGCGGAAACGTCAGATTCATGATCTGGCTGCAGTGGGCGAGCTGCTCTGTGCTGACGTCCTCCGTAACCGTCCTCTGGATACGGAACGGACCGCCGATCCAGCACTGAGGTCCGACGTACAGCGCGGCTCCAGCCGCAACCAACGCGCCCAGCAGGACGAGCCGTTTCTTTGCGTTGCGCACCGCGCGCCTCCCAATGGCGTCATGCCCCGCGGCAACCGAACTCAGGCGGCGCTCGCGGGGATCAAACGACGTCTATACCGTCTATATCATTGACTTGTTGCTTTGGGAAATACGAGCCTCCGTGGCCTTCGTTCTCGGCAACCGAGTTGCAAACCTATCCCCAAGCCACCCGGCAGCCCGTGCGAGTCGTTTCTTCCGACAGGCCCTAGAGACCGTTGTTCTATCTGGCTGAGCTACCGGCGCAACCTCCATCCCGCACTCGGGGCACCGCCCCGACGTGTTGCCGGTCAGGTCGTAACGGCATGCTCGGCAATGTCCGGGCTGCTTCCGCCCTGTGCGCCAGAATGCCACACCCGTGGGTATTGCGACGAGCATGAGTGGAATCCAGACGGGCAGTTGCGCCTCAACGGACCCGTCGGGCCAGGTCTCCCAGATCGATAGCCCGTGTGGGCCCTTATTCTCTTCGCGGACAAAGACTCGGAGACTACGAACGGCTTCTGCGTGGAATGGAGCGGTAATCCGCCACCAAGCGTCAAAGCGCAGCATCCCGCGTTCAACGCCCACGGCGTACGAATAGCCGGAGTCATCGGTCCACCAGAACACGAGGCGGGTGAATCTGCTTGCGAACCACCCCGCGCTGAGGGCCACGACTGCGACCAATCCCAGCCAGGGTCCCAGACGATGCACGAGGCTGCGCCGCATGGCATCAGTCTATCGCGCCGCGTCTCCGCAGCGACGTGCGCCTGAAGCGGGGCTCGCGACCTGGGCTGCGCGGCCGCGTCCGACCGGGTAACGCGTGAGATCAGGTGGCAGCCGGCTGCCACCAGTTCGCATGGTCACCGTTGGTCCTCGGCGGCTGGGGCTACGTTGTGCGACTCGTCTGTGAGTTTGTCCAGATCGCGACGGATGCGCTGAATCAGTGCCTCCGCGGGGGAAGGCGACGTCTGCAGCGCCTCGAGCGCGTCAGTGAGTTGCTCGGCCGCGTCGGTCCGCCGGCCCTGGGATGCGTAGATGCGGGCGAGCACGCGACGGGCGTGGATCGTGTCGCCGTGCGCCGGTCCCAAGGTGCGCACACACGCCTGCACGGTCTCGACCTGCAGCGTCTCGGCTTCGACCAGGGCGTCGGTGCGGCGCAGGGCTTCGGCAAGCCGCGACGCGGCCTGAAGCGTCATGACGTGGTCAGCCCCCAACGTGCGGCGGCAGGTCTCGTGGACCTGACGGTAAAGGCCAACCGCCTCGTCAAGTTCGCCGCGCTTGAGCAGCAGCGCCGCGAGATTGCCCGTCGTGATCAGGGTATCCTTGTGCGTCGCGCCCAGCACGCGGAGCTGCGCCGCCAACGCCCGGCGCAGCAACGCCTCTGCCTCCTCCATCCGGCCGGTCCCGCGCAGCAGGTTGGCGAGATTGTTCATCGACGCCAGCGCCGCCGGGTCGCCCTCGCCAAGTACGCGCACGCGCCCTTCCAGCGCCCGGCGATACAGCGCCTCCGCCTCGTCCGTTCGCTGCAGGTGCTGTAATGACTGGCCGAGGTTATTGACCGCCTTGAGCGTGTCGGGATGGTCGGGTCCCAACTCTGCTTCCCACAGCCTCAGCGCCGTGGCGTATTGTTCGGCGGCTGCACCGAACGCGCTCAAGTTGTAGTAGATTGTGCCGACCTCGTTGCGTATCGCAGCCGCCTCACGCGGACGGTCCGCGTACATCGTGGCGATGTTGGCGGCTGCGCTGTCGACGAGCGCGCGCGTCGGAAGTTCGGGCGCGCCGTCCCGGGCCCCGGCGGCGGCGAGCAGCTTCATGAGAAAATCGTTCGTGATGAAGTTGTTGATCGCGGTGGCTTTGTCCGCTTCGTACGCCGCCCGCGCCGCCTCACGCCGGGCCTGCCGG
>JACKHG010000012.1 GCA_020639115.1 Phycisphaerales bacterium | reverse complement strand
CTCCGCGTGCACGACGAGTCCGGCAGCCAGTGCGGCCGCTTCCGCCGAGGTCTGTCCGGGGCGGACGCCGCAGCGCCGGGCGGGTTCGTTGACGCGCACCACGCGCAGACCGCCGCTGACCGGCGCGACCACGACAGCCGGTGCAGGCGCCGTACTGGCAGGGGCCGTATTGGCGAATGCTGTACTGGCAGGTAGCCGTCCATCATCCTGTCGCCCGGGTGACGTGGGACCAGTCGACCGGTGTGGAACTGGACGGGGTCCGCCCGGTCGGGAGTGGCGGCCCCAGGTCGCGGTCAGACGTTCCAGCGCCAAGTTCGGAAGATGTACGCACAAGATCCGCGTCATCGGGAAGCTCCACGAGGCAAGAACTTCCGGGAAGGGCTTCTCGGGAGTAGGTCAAGGTGATTCGGAAGGAACGGGGGGATGAAGAGGGATTAAGGGATTGAGGGATTGAGGGATTGAGATGAGGGATTGAGGGATTGAGGGATTGAGGGATTGAGGGATTGAGGGGAACTGCGTGCGCGCTGGGATGCTCCTGCTGTTTCCTGAATCCCTGAATCCCTGAATCCCTTAATCCCTCCCTTAATCCCTTAATCCCTGAATCCCTCAATCCCTTTTCACTAACCCCCTCCACTTGGAGACGCAGCGTTGCAAACGTGCGGCCCGGGGCCCGCGCGGGTTTGAGCACCAGGCCAATGGTTCCGCCCTGTTCAGCCGCCAGTTGGAGGCGGCGGGCTTCGCCGTCCGCGAGGCGCTCCAGGCCAGCTACCACCGCGCCTATGGATGGGCAGCGCAGGCTTTGCTCAGCCGCCCAGAGCGCGGTGCGCAGGTTCGGGGGATGGACGACGATGAAGTGCTCGAGGTGGAGACCGAGGCGCACGGCAGCCGGTGGATAAAAGTCGCCCTTCATATCGAGGAGGATGACCGGGCGATGCGGAGCAGCCGAAGCACCCTGAACAGGTTGCCTGGAAAATTCCAAATTGCAGGCGGCGACGGATCGCGCCATCCAGAGGGCGAGCGACAACGTCCCGGCACCGGGATCGGCTGCGAGGAGTTCCACGAGCGAACCCGGGGTGATGCCGCCGCGGGGCAGGAGCGCGTCGAGCTCCGGCAGGCTGGTGGAGCGCACGCGATCGGAATCGCCGGACAAGCCGGCGCGACGCTGACGCTGGTGATCAGCCAGGAGCGCGCGGAGGCGATCGACTTCCGCGCGGACGGCAGTGTCATTGCGGTCCGGTTGGCTGTGGCTGATACCACTTGAAGGTATGGCAGACGGGGTGTTCGAACACCCCGCCGCCCCGGTCAAAGCAGCCCCGGTCTGGACGGCTGACTGGCCCCCCACGACTTCCCCACCTTTCTCGAACCGCTATACCTAACATATACCAAACAAACCGGCGGGGCAAGGGGTAGGGTATTCCGCTGTTGCGGGGCTGGGCCGCACTTTTAAGGTGCAAAAATCCGCGGTTGCTGGCTTCGGGGGTGCCGATGGGTCCGGGGGGCGAAAATCGGGCCTGAGGGTGGCGCCAAGTGGGATTACCGGGGCACCCGACCCCCGCGCAACAACATTGCCCGAGGGCTTTCAGGTGTCCGGGGGGCTGATATTTCTAATGTTCTCGCGGAAGCGCTGCCGATAACTGCCTACCGTACGGCGAACCCGCCTGATTTGTCCCCGTCGGGGGCGAAAAAAAATGAGGTTTCCCGGTCGTTTTAGGGGTTGCTTCGAAAAACGGGATCGCCATAATGGTCGCCCATGTTGGTCGGCGGAGACGCCGCCCACAAACGAGCGATTGCCGCGGCGCGGCGGCGATGCTCAGATCGGTCTGCGAAAACGCGAAACGACGCGGAAGCGGCAGACCGGCGATGAACCGGCAAGGACGGCGAATCGACCGCGACCAGAGGACATGCGAGCAGAAACCGGCGGCGCGGTAAGGCCGGCACGAAGCTCGCGACGTTTCTGTGTGAAACGGAACTGACGAAACGCGGAGTCATCGAGCGCCGCAATGCGAGCGCTTGCCGGTGGAAGGGAAGACGGCTGGTCACAGTCGTTCAGCCGAACGTAACGGCTGCGGAAACGCGGAAACAGATTTGTGTCGGCCCGTAACCGAGGGCACCGGTCTAATGACCATCGGACGGCGGGTTG
Organism: Phycisphaerales bacterium; assembly: GCA_020639115.1. Lineage (GTDB taxonomy): Bacteria > Planctomycetota > Phycisphaerae > UBA1845 > UBA1845 > JACKHG01. The sequence continues at coordinate 145,667 of JACKHG010000012.1, read as the reverse complement.
AACTCGAAGGTGGAGGTCCGCGAATGAGCAGAAAAGCGATCAAAGGCGCAGTACTGGTCGCCATGCTGGGCGCGGTTTGTCAGTTCAGCAGTTGCCTGACGAAGGGTTTGCTGAACGCCGTGAATTACACTGGCTTGGAGTTCGTGTTGGACAACAACCAGGTCTTCGATTTGTTCACCGACTGATTCGCGAGAAGTGTTGTATCTCCTGGCCCGCGCGGTGCGGGGCAGCGAGTGACCAGGTAGTTTCGTGTACGGAACTGTTTCAGTGGGTCTTTTGATTGGAGATTCTACCCATGGGTAAGAAGACAGTGAAGGTGGCAGCTGCGATCGCGCTGTTCGGCACCGTTCTGCAGTTCGGCGGTTGCATCGGCAACATCTGGAAGACTCTGGCTGGCAGCGCGGTCAGCTACGTCGGTCTCGAGTTCCTGACCGACAACAACGGCGTCTTCGACCTGTTCACGGACAACTAGTCCGCGAGCATCGTACGCTTAAAAAAGAACGGACGGCGGCGTTCTCGCCCCGTCCGTTTCTTTTTTTACGCCGTTCGAGTTCCCCAGCCCCTCTCAACTCCAACAAGCCCCCACCGCCCCACCACGCGATCACATGCTCAGCTTGGCCGCCTCCACCATGCCGCGAAAACGGGCCTCGTCCATGTAGCCCTGCGAAATCCGCAGCACGCCGCCGTCCGGACCGAAAATCACGAACGCCGGCACGGTGGTCAGGCCGTAGTCCTCGGCGAAACGCTGGTTCGTCAGCGAAGAGATGCGCACCGGGATCGTGCCGCGCAGCGTCTTCACCACCTCCGGGTTGGTGAAGACCTTCTCCTCCATGCGCATGCAGTCCGCGTTGAGCGACGACCAGTAGGCGACGACGACGACCTGGTTGCGTTCGCCGGCGAGCCGCATGCCGCCCCCCAGATCGGGCCGCCAGAAGACGCGGCTGCAACCGCTGCTGCCGAGCAGCAGCACGCCGCAGAAGGCCGCCAAGGCAGCCTGAGCGGCTCGCGTACGCAGGCGTCGGAAGATCCCATCTGTCATCCCAGCACCTCACCAATCTGCGGACGATCCTGCTCAAACGCCAGGCGCACGATGCCGTGCTGCGGATCGTGCGGAAACGTGACGAGAAAGTCATCTTCCCGGCACTGCTTCCACAACGCCACCCGCTCCGCCAGCGTCGTCAGCGGCACCAGATCATAGGCCATCACCCAGGCGGGCGGCAGATGCGCTGTCGTCGGCACGAGGTCGCCCACGAAGAGCACGTCCCGCTCGCCGGAGCCGCCGTTGAACCGCGGCAGAAGCTGGCCCGGCGTGTGGCCGCTGGAGATCTGCCAGTTCACGTCGGGGATGCCCTCCGCCTGGTGCGGATCGTCGACAAAGGCCAGCACACCCGCGGGCTCCAGCGCGGCGAAGTCGTGCGGAAAGAACGACGCCCGGTCCCGCAGCGTCGGCGCGCGGGCATGATCCCAGTGCCGGCGGGTGATCCAATGGCGGGCCTTGGGGAATCTCAGCCGCGTCGCCCCACCGGGGGCGGCCTCCCACTCCGTCATGCCGCCGCAGTGATCGAAGTGCAGGTGCGTGACGACGAGGTCGGTCACGTCATCCGGGCCGAGGTCGAGCCGCGCAAGCGCAGCCTCGATCGCGGCTGGGATCGGCTCGACGCCGTAGCGCTCCGCGAGCGCGGGCTCCCACTTGTGGCCCGTGCCGGTATCCACCAGCACGACGCGTTGCGCGCGATCGTGGACCGCGAGCAGCGTCCGCGTGGCGAGCAGAATGCGATGTTTTTCGTCGGGCGGAGTGAGTCGCTCCCAGACCACGCGCGGCACGACGCCGAACATGGCGCCGCCGTCGAGCCGCACGTGGCCGGTCACGACCGATTGGATTCGCCAAGGGCCGACCTGGAGCATGGCCCAGTTGTACGGGCGATTCCGCACCAGGTAAACCAGGCGGGCCCTACTGCTTCACGCGGATACCGCCGTTGTGGGTCTCGACGAGCAGATGCGGTCCCCCACCGGCCAGATCGCATGAAAGGTGCCGCTCGCCGTGGTGGGTGTTGGTCATATCGGCTGAGCAGGTGATGCCGCCGTTCTTCGTGGTGCACTCCAGCGACGTGGCGGTCTTCTTGCCCAGATCCACACGGATGCCGCCGTTGTGGGAAGCGACCTTTCCGCCGAGTTGGGAACTGCCGCGGCCGTCGAGATGCACGCCGCCGTTCTGAGTTTGAAGATCGACGCTGGACCCGCTGGTAACGGCGTTGATGCCGCCGTTGTGGGTCTGCACGAAAAGAGGGCCGCCGATCTTCAGCGCCTTGATGCCGCCATTGTGAGAGACGAGGCGGCAGTCGCCGTCGATGCGCTCCACGCTGACGCCGCCGTTGTGCGTGCTGACGTCGAGGGCAAGGCGTGCGGGCGCGACGATCTTGAAGCCGACCTGCTCGCCCCAGTCGGGGTGCTGCGGCTCGGTCCAGCGTGAGGTGAGGCGGTGGCCGCCGTCAGCCGTCGGCTCGGAGACGATCTCCAGGGCGTCGAGGCAGGCGTGGGCGGATTCCCGATTGCGGCCGCCGGCGCGGATGCGGGCCGTGACGGAAATTTCGTCGCGATCGGCTTCGCCCGAGACCTTCACGCCACCGTTGTGGGTTTCAACGGTGAGCGATTGGAGATCCGTGGCGGGTATGGTCAACGTCTGCGTGCGCTCGACCCAGACTTTCTGACTGCAAGCACAGCCGCTCAGCAGCCAGGGTACGCCCAGGGCTGCCAGCATGAGATTCCGTCGTGTTTCCGCCTTTGCCATCCTGTCCCTGCCTTTCGTGAGTGCCTGAATTTCGGTGTCCAGCCCGGCTCTGCCCAACGAGACAGCGGTCCAGCCGCGAGGATAGCGGGGAATCCGGATGGTCCGGTTTGACGCCCCCGCGCACGGCGAGCAGAATAGCCTCAAGTGGCCATTCGGGCGAAGCGGGCGGGTATTTTCCGAGGCCTTCGTCCGCCATCTCCTGCGGAGCGAGCACATGAACAAGGTCGTGAAGGACGCAGCCGAGGCGATTCGCAAGGCCGGGATCCGGGACGGGGCCACGATCATGGCCGGCGGGTTCGGGCTGTGCGGGATACCGGAGAAGTGCATCGCGGCGTTGCGGGACGCGGGGGTGAAGGACCTCACCGTGATCAGCAACAACTGCGGGGTGGACGACTTCGGGCTGGGGCTGCTGCTGCAGACGCGGCAGATCCGCAAGATGATCTCGAGCTACGTGGGGGAGAACGCGGAATTCGAGCGGCAGTTTCTCGCGGACGAGCTGGAGGTGGACCTGGTGCCGCAGGGGACGCTGGCGGAGCGGATCCGGGCAGCCGGTGCGGGTATTCCCGCGTTCTACACGCCGACCGCGGTGGGCACGAAGATGGGCGAGGGGAAGGAGACGCGGGAATTCAACGGGCGGACCTACCTGCTGGAGCACGCGCTGCCCGCGGACGTGGCGATCGTGAAGGCGTACATCGGGGACCACTCGGGCAACCTGGTGTTCCGCAAGACGGCGCGGAACTTCAATCCGATGATGGCCCAGGCGGGGAAAATCACGATCGCGGAGGTGGAGCGGCTGGTGCCGGTCGGGGAGATCGATCCCGACCACGTGCACACGCCGGGGGTGTACGTGCAGTACATCTTCGAGGGGCAGGGGTATGAGAAGCGGATCGAGCAGCGCACGGTGCGGGAAAGGTGAGCGACGAATGATGAATGCGGAATGCGGAATGATGAATGGGGCGCAGCGGGGTTTGCGGCGGCGGAGCGTGGCTGGACGGTTGATGTGCTGCGCGATCGTGCTTTGCGCTGCCGGCTCGCTGCGGGCGGAGGAGGCGCGGGCGCCGCGGATGGCGCGCACACTCGAGAGCAGCGAATCCTGGTATTACCAGTTGAGCCTGCAGGATAAGCCGTTCGGCCTTGGGAAGCTGACGCTGGTGCCGATGACCGTGTCGAGCGGAGCCGAGGTGCAGATCGACCTGCCGGGCGTGAAGAAATCGCACAAGACCGAGACGACGCAGACCTACTACGTGATGACCGCGAACCTCTCCGCGACCGCGCCGACCGGGCAGCACGTCACCGGCGAGGTGGACGCGCGGATCACGTCGGCGTTCGCGCCGGAGCAGGTAAAACTCAAGCGGACCGTGGCGGGCCCGGACGGCAAGGTCATGCTCGTCGCCGAGCTGACCGCGGACATCACCTCCAGCGGCATTGAGGCGACGATGGTCACGAACGGCAAGGAGTCGAAGCAGACCCTGCCTTTGCCGAACGTCCCCATGGTGTTCGGCGTCGAGGCGTACGTGGAGTTGTGCGCGCTCGATTCGCTCGACGGCGCGGTGATCCACGAGTTCAGCCCGCAGTCCGCCACGCCGCTCGAGTTGCACGCAAAGGTGACGCCCAAGGACGACGGCACGGAGGTGCAACTGACGCGGACGGACGGCGTCCCGGCGTACGTGATCGAGCTGGACAAGGCCGGCCGGTTGACGCGGTGGTCGGAGGGGCCGAATGCGCCCTCAGCCGTGCGGATCACGAAGGAGGCGTACGAGAAGCTGGAAGCGGAAGAGAAGACGAATGATGAATGAGGAACGATGAATGGGGCGGCGTGTTCGACGGGCGGATAGTGGACCGGCGTCGCCCAGCCGCACGTTGAGCGCTGAGAAGTGATATCCGGGCTCCAGAGCCTGCACAGCCCATTCATCATTCATCATTCCGCATTCATCATTTCCCGTATTGGTGAACCGTTGGGTTTCAATCAGATTAGGACCTTCCCATGCCCGAACTCTCCCCTCGCGATCGGATCGTGCTGCGTGCCGCCCAGGAGCTGCGTGACGGCATGTACGTCAATCTCGGTATCGGCATGCCCACACTGGTGGCGAACCACCTGCCGCCGGGGGTGAACATCGTGCTGGAGAGTGAGAACGGGCTGCTGGGGATCGGGCCGTTTCCCTACGCGGGTGACGAGGACGCGGACCTGATCAACGCGGGCAAGCAGACGATCACGGAGTTGCCGGGCAGCGCGTATTTCTCCAGCGCGGAGAGTTTCGAGATGATCCGCGGGGGGCACATCGACCTGACGATCATGGGGGGCATGGAGGTTTCGCAGCGTGGGGATCTGGCCAACTGGATGATTCCGGGGAAGATGGTGAAGGGTCCGGGCGGCGGCATGGACCTGGTGGCGAGTGCGAAGAAGGTAGTGATCATCATGACGCACTGCGCGAAGGACGGCGCGCCGAAGGTGCTGAAGGAGTGTGCCCTGCCGCTGACGGGGGTGGGCTGCGTGGACCGGCTGATCACGGACTGCGCGGTGTTTGACTTCGAGGACGGCAAGATGGTGTTGAAGGAGCTGGCGGAAGGGATGACGGTGGAGGAGCTGCGCAAGGTCACAGGCGGGGAGTTTGAAGAGGCGACGACGATTGGCAGCATGTAGCAGCGCCAGGTCGCAACGTCGTCCGGAGGCTCCCCACGCTCGGGTGATGTGGCGCAAAAAGCACGCACCGACAAGAACGGCCATGTTCGCGAAACGCGACTACGACGAAGGCGCGGTGCTGACGGAGTTGGTCGTCGGCCACTATTGGCGATTCCTGACCGAATTCGAGAAGCGCGTCGTCAGCGCATGGCGAATCCGCCGCAAATGGACCGGCGTGGACGAGCGCCGAATACACCTCTACGACCTACGCCATAACCTGCACTCGCAGCCCGACGTCCAGAGCGCACTCACCGACCCCGAGGCATTCCTGACCTGCGTTCGAAAGAGGATCCTGCGGGATCACACGAACGAGGTTCACATCAATCGCTGCCCCGAGTGTCAGCGGGTCCTCCGCACGCCACAGGCCCAGCAGTGCCCGTGGTGCGGGTACGACTGGCACGCTGCGGAACAGAATCGCGACTGACTGATCCCAGGATCAAGTTACATGAGCAGCGCGGGTTGCCATAATCCGCGTGCGGATGGGGCGCTGGAGCGCGATCGGCGATATTGCATATTCCCCAGTTTGCAGCCCGGGGACGGGAGTACGCCATGGGGGACGATTGTCACGTTCCCTGCGCCGGATTACGCTGGTGGGCAGTGCCCGCCCTGCGGCTGGCGGCGTCGCCCTGTCTTGGACGGCCTTGGACAAGGGTGGCACACTCGCGACAAATCTTCGGTGCACAGTGAACGGTGAGGTGGCCATGAAGCGGTCAGGTCTACTCTTGATCCTCGCGGTGCTCGCGGCGACAGCCGGGGCCGCGTCCGCGCGGCAGATCGAGCACGCGTCGCCCGACTTCAAGCTGGTCATTCCCGATACGTTCGCCGACTTCGGCGACGCGCTGCCGGCACGCGTCTTCTACGCGTTCAAACGTCCGCTGGAGAATGAGCAGAGCATCGTCATCTCGATTGAGGATCTCGGGGGCCGCATCGGGCCCGAGCGGCTCTCCGCAAAGGACCTGCGCGCGGCGGGCGTCGACCCCACGGGCATCAACCTCGAATACTGGCCGCTGCAGCGCATGCACGTGAACGTGATCATCGCCCATCACCCCCTGGGCGACATGGACGTGATGACGCTCGGAGCCCAGCTTCCGCTCACCGCCCGCGGCATTCAGGTCACGGTGGCTGCCCCGCAGGCCTACGAAGCGGAGGCGCGCAGCCTGCTCGAGGGCATCCTCGGTTCGTTCGACGGCGAGTTGATCGCCGGGCAGTTGCCGGACGGGCAGTACTTCACCATGCGGCGCATGCCGACGGGCGAGCGGATCGTCACGCTGGCGTGGAGCATCACGGGCATCGTCGGGTGGGTGGCGTTGCTGTCGTACGCGGTGCTGCGGCTGGCGCTGATCAGCCGGGCGGACCGGCTGCTGCGTATGCGCAAACACTGGCTGGCCATCGCCGGGTTGGGGATTTTCCTGGGCGGCGTCGGGCGGGCTATCGCGTCGATCACGTTTCACAAGGCGGACGTGGTGACCGCGATTATCAACGTGGCGATCGGCCTGCTGGTCATCAATGCACACCTGCGCCTGGCCAGGCGCGTCAAGGCCGAGGCGGTGGCGGCCCCTGCGCCCGAGGACGCTGAGCCGTTGCCAGTCGAGGCGGGGACATCGTCGGGAGATGTCTGAAGCTGCACCCACGCGGCACGTACGGATCGCTGGACCATGGATGAACGCGAGCGTGAGTTCTTAGGCCGCCCTACTTGTACGGGGGTAGCGTGGTCAGGCGGGTGTCCTCGACCGGGCCGCCGACGGTGAAGTGGTAGAGGGATTGCCAGGTGCGGTCGGTGACGCCGAAGAGGTCGTGGACGAGGTCGTCGAAGAAGCAGCCGATGCCCGTGGCGCGGACGCCGGCGGCCTCAGCCTCGAGGTAGAGCACCTGGCCGATCATGCCGGTTTCCCAGTACAGGCGACGGTAGCCCCACGGGCCGAGTTCTGCGAGCGGGCGGTCGAACTCGGCGAGCATGCCCAGGCTGAACGCGCCCTCGGCTGCGATGTCCTGCCCGCAGCTCACTTGGCCGGCGACGCGGCGGGCATCGCCGCTGAGCAGGTGGTAAAGCGGGAGGTGTGCGGGGCACGCCGGCGGGGTTTTCCAGTCGAAATCGCCCTGCAGGCGGGACTGCAACTCGGCGAGGCCGTCCGGCGTGCGCACCAGCACGTAAAGGCCGGGCGCGAGGCCGTCGACGCGGTGCACCATGAGCGCGAGGTGCACGCGGGGCGCGTCGCCGAGGGCGCACCAGGGGGCGCGGTCGGGCCGGTGGAGCACGCGTTCGAGCATGGCGTAGAACTGCGCGGCGGTGATGGTCGTGCGTCCGTCCATGGCGACGGCGCTGCGGCGCTGGTGGATGATGGTCCGCGCCGAAAGCGTGCTGCGCCCCCGATCCGAGCCGGGAGCGCCAGCGACCGGGCTAAGGTGCGTTGCGCCGGTCTGCAGCGGCCCGATCCCGTCGTCCGCCGGCTTCGCGCACGCCGTCGCGACGGCGTCGATGATTTCCCAGTCCACGTGCGTGGCGCTGAGGAGATTGGGCACGCCCAGCCAGGGGCCCTGCTGAATGCGCTGCAGGATGGTGGGCGGAAGGCCGTGCGGGAGGCGCGGTTCTTCGTCCGCTTCCTTACGGGCGCGGCTCTGTTGGGCTTCCGCTTCCTTACGGGCGCGGCTCTGTTGGGGTTCCGCTTCCTTACGGGCGCGGCTCTGCTGGGCTTCCGCTTCCTCACGGGCGCGGCTCTGTTGGGGTTCCGCTTCCTTACGGGCGCGGCTCTGTATTGGGACCACGGCGACGACGAGGTCGGGGTGCTCCGGTTCGGTGTCGCCGCCTTCCGGGTGGTCGAGGCCGAAGAGTGCGCGGATCTGTTCGTCGCCGAGTGCGGTAAGCGGGTGGACGCGCCAGCTCTGCAGGGCGGCTGACAGGGCCAGCGCCGCCAGCGCGTGTCCGACGTCGTGCTGGCAGTAGCGGTAGGCCCGTTCGCCGTACTTCCACGCCTCGCGCCAATGGATCGACGTGAGTCCCGCCAGGAACGTGCCGGCTGGAAAGCCGGCGATCAGCATATCCCAAGCGGAGTCAGCCAGGGTGCAGCGGCGTTCGAGCGCGTGCTCCTTCGGCGCGTAGTGGTACACGCCGGGCGCGTCCGCGAGATCGGGGACAGCCCCGATCGCGAGGTATCCCTCGGTCGGGTGGAGGTTGCCGCTCGACGGGTTGATGCGCAGGGCCCAGCGCGAGCCGCGATACTCCTTCCACGCCGACAGGCCGAGCGCGTACTGGAGAAACTCCGCAACCGAGGCGAGGGACAGCGGCTGGCAGGGGATCGCGCCGGGTTCGAACAGCGCGTCGTACGCGGGCGGTCCGGCGGGCGCGGTGAGCGGCAGATCGACGCGGGGCGCGCCCGCGTACCGGCGGAACGGGTCGGGTTGATTCGCCCAATCCATGTAGCCCATGCTGCGCGCGTACCGGTTGGGGTGATGCTTGGTCTGCGCGTGGTAGTGCAGGACGGTTTCGAGCGGTGTCATGAGAACAGGGTAGCGACCTGCTGCGCAAGTCGCACGTTCGACAGGATAGGACGCAATGGTATGATCCCCTGCGGGCTGACGAGGTCCGCCACGACGCACCGCTCAAGAGCAGTGGTACACGGCGATCTCGAGCCGGCACACGAGGATCACCACAACGCACTGCTTAAGCGCAGCAGCACACGGGTCGGAGCAAATCACCATGCCGATGGACGTCGCCACGTTTCGCAAGCTTGTCGCGATGGACGAGAACGACCCGCTCAGCCGCTTCGGCCTGGGCCAGGCCCTCTTCCAGACCGGCGGCGACGACGCGCTGCCCGAGGCGGCTGATCATCTGCGCTTCGCGAACGCGAAGGCCCCGGGCCATCTCGCGACCTACCACATCCTCAGCCAGGTGCTGATCCGGCTCGGCGAAACGGACGAGGCCCGCCGCGTGCTCAGCGCGGGGATCGAACGCGTCGGGGACATCGGCGAGGGCATGGGCCGCGACCTGGGTCCGGCGATGGCGGAGATGCGCGCGTCACTGGACCGCGACTGATTTTCCCAGCGCCGGGCGGACGAAGCCCCAGTGGGCGGCGAGGGCGTCGGCAGCCTCCTCGGGATCGGTGAGCGTCCCCCACCCGCCGTTGCGGAGGTAGGCGTGGGCCAGTTCGTGGGCGATGACGTAGTGGGCGAAGTCCTCGGCGCAGGTGGCGAGCCGCGGCTTGAGCACGACGCAGCGGCTGCCGTTGCCGTCCGGCGACGGGCAGGCCATCCACACGGTCCGCCCCTCGCCCGGGACGAAGTGGTCGAGGGCGATGCGGAAGCGCGGGTCGCTGAGGAAATCGTGCTGCACGTCCGCGGGCAGAGCCGCCAGCACGGCGGCGAGCCGCTCGCGCAGCGGGGCCAGGTGGGCGAAGGGTTCCAGATAAGCCACAAACATGTCGAACGGTGCTCCGGCGAACCTGCTACGGGTGTATCGTAGAGCAAGCTCTATTTATGTGTAGCGGGCGTGACCCGATTTTCTTCGAGCACGGACCCGCACTTTGACGCTCCAGGTGGATTGGGGACGCGCTGGTGCGCGGCGCCGGCGGATGCGACCTCGGGATTTCGGCGGAGTTGATGCACGTTTTCCCGCCCTGCCGGGCCTTCCCTTTTGGGGGCCGTCGCCACCCGTCCGCCGCGGCGGCGGATGCGTGGATCAAATCGGCTGCGGCCATATAATGCGGCCTGCCCCCAGGGGCGGGTGGAGGCGGGTGTGCTCTGCCGCCGATGGCGCCGTTGGAGGGGCCGCGGGGCAAAGAGGCGAGGTGGCTGCAACTTGGCTGATCTGATCCCGGGATTTCGCATGGTCGCCACGCTCGGGCAGGGGGCGCGCTCGATCATTTACCAGGTGGTCGAGGAGGGGACCGGGGCGATGCGGGCGCTCAAGCGCGTCGTGCGCCGCGAGAGCGATGACGAGCGGTTCATCGTCCAGGTGGAGACCGAGTACGAGGTCAGCCACGGCATCGAGCACCCCAACCTCCGCCACAGCTACGCCCTCCATCGCAACAAGAAGTGGCTGCAGACCAACGAGGTCATGCTGGTGATGGACTACGTCCCCGGCAAGACCCTGGAGCAGCACCGGCCGAACCGGCTGGACCACTTTCTGACGATTTTCCGCCGCGTGTGCCGGGGGATGGCGGCGCTGCATCAGAAGGGCTTCGTCCACGCCGACATGAAGCCGAACAACATCGTGATCGGCCCGCAGGGCATCGTGAAGGTGATCGACTTCGGGCAGAGCTGTCCGATCGGGCACAAGAAGGAGCGCATCCAGGGCACGCCGGACTACATCGCACCGGAGCAGGTGCGGCGGGCCCCGCTCGATCAGCGGACCGACGTGTTCAATCTCGGGGCGACGATGTACTGGGTGCTCACGGGGGCGAACTACCCGACGGAGTTGCCGGCGCATCTGCGCAGCGGCGTCGAGGTGGTGAAGTCGGAGCGGCCGCTGAGTCCGAAGGAGATCAACGACAAGTTTCCGCTGGCGCTGAGTCAGCTCATCATGGATTGCTGCAAGACCAATCCGAAGGACCGGCCGCAGACGATGGCCCAGGTGGAATCCCGGCTGCAACTCGTGCAGAAGCTCTGGCGGAGCAAGCTGGACGATCTGCGGGCGAGCAAGCGCTCGCCGGCGGCGGCAGCCGGCGCCGCGGAGGCGGTCGACACCGCCCCGCTGCAGAAATCCCCTGACGCGCCCTCACCCGCACCGGACACGAAGGAATCATGACCGAATTCAGCGCCCAGGCCGACATCCAGACCTACCGCGAGGCAGCCCGGCACAACCGCGAGGAGGAGCATCTGCAGGGCGCGACGCTGCAGCTTCCGAACTACGGCCAGCTCGTCGCGACCGGCGACCTGCACGGGCACCGCCGCAACTTCGAGCGGCTCCAGAACTACTGCGATCTGGCGCACGCGCCGACGCGGCACATCGTGCTGCACGAGATCATCCACGAGGAGCCGCAGGGGCTCGCGGGCCTCGACCTGTCGCACGAGGTGCTGCTCGCAGCCGCGCGGTGGAAGACGGAATATCCCGACCAGGTGCATTTCCTGCAGAGCAACCACGAGTTGGCCCAGCTCACCGAACAGGACATCAGCAAGGGCGGGCGCATCGTCACCTACAGCTTCCTCGCCGGCCTGCGCCAGACCTACGGCAACGCCAGCGACGACGTGGCCGACGCGGTGATGGAGTTTCTCGCCTCGTACCCGCTGGCGATCCGCACGGCGAACCGGGTGCTGCTGACGCACTCGCTGCCGAGCCCCGCGGTGATGGGGATGTTCGATCCGACGGTGCTTTCGCGTCAGCCGACGCCCGCGGATCTGCGCGACGGCGGCAGCGGTTATTACCTGGTGTGGGGCCGCCACCAGGCGGCGGACCAGCTCGCCGAGCTGGCCCGCACCTGGGACGTGGACTGGTTCATCTGCGGGCATCAGCCGCAGGAATTCGGGTACGCCGTCGTGCACGACCGCATGATCATCCTGGCGAGCGATCACAACCACGGCGTGATGCTGCCGTTCGACCTGCGCCGCGAATACGATCTGAAGGGCCTCGAAGAGTCGATCCGCCCGCTGGCCTCGGTGGCGTGATCGTCAGACGATCTGGGAGCTGCGCCAATCATGCAGCGCGTTGGATTCCACAAAGCCAGCCGGCCATTGCGCTGGCCTCTGACGATTTTATCCACCCTCCTCGTTCTCCTCTGGATTACGTCCTACTTCGTACGTTTGTCTTACAGCAGGATGACGATCAGTGAAGATTGGAGTTGGACTGTCCAGGGGGGCTCACTCTGGACTGATTCCGGGTGTATGTTCGACTCGCGACGCCGCGAGGCGTTAATACGGACAGTACTCAACTCGAAATCCGAGGAGCATGCCTCGGAGCCTGGAGAGTTGAAACTCACTTGGTGGGACATTGGCCCCTCCAGGAACTACCGCTCTATTCGCGCCTGGACTGCCTGGCACCCGTGGCGGCAAGTCTATCCAGGTATGCCGGGGCAGCAGGTCAACGTCGTAATGAGCAATTTCCCGTTTGGGCCGTATATGCTCTTGCTTGCAGCCTTGACCCTCTGGCTCTGGCGCGACCGATTCCGGCGACCGCCTTTCGGCTGCCGCTACTGCGGCTTCGACCTGCGCGGAACACTCGAGACGAAATGCCCGGAGTGCGGGTGTCCGTACGGGATGCAGGCGGGATCCTTGCAGCCGCCGAGCCCGCGAGTTGATCCGACTGATCTTCTCGGGCTGCCGGGATGTGTCGTGAGTCCCGTTACAACCAAACGAGGAAGCGTCGCTGTGGGGAACGAATGCTGGCCGGCGCTCTCGGCGGATGGCAAGCGGGTCGGGCGCGGAAGGGCGGTGATCGTCAGAGGCGTGAACGGCCGAGTCCTGCTGGTGGAGCGTGCTCGATCGAGCGCCCACGGCGGTGGGCCGCGGAATCGAGCGAAACGACGTGTTGCCTCGGGCGGCTGAGCCGGGTTGTTTGAGCTACCGATTCGAAATCCCTATATTTTCGGCATTCGGCATAGCGGCGATTGGTACCTTCTGGACGATTGATTTGGCCACTGCGCAACCTGACACCAGCGAACGCCTCAAGCGATTCGCCTCAGAATTCCACAGCGATCTCGAGCACCTTCTGCGGCCTGCCGAGACGATCCCTCCACGCCTGCGCGACGCCGTCGCCTATGCGCTGCTGGGACCGGGCAAGCGGCTGCGCGCGTACCTGGTCTACCGCTGCTGCGCGCTCGTCGGGGGCGACGCCGCGGATGCGTTCGTGCCCGCGGCGGCGATGGAGATGGTACATGCGTTTTCCCTGGTGCACGACGATCTGCCGGCGATGGACGACGACGATCTGCGCCGTGGCCGGCCCACGTGTCACAAGCAGTTCGACGAGGCCACGGCGATCCTGGCGGGTGACGCGCTTCTGGCGCTGGCGTTCGAGCTGCTCGCCACGCGCGTCGCGGATCCGGCGCGAGCGGTGCACATGACGGCGGAGCTGGCGCAGGCCACGGGTTGGCGCGGGATGATCGGCGGTCAGGCGGCGGACCTCGCCGGCGAGCATGAGGCCCCGGACCTCGAGCGCGTGCAGCAGATTCACGCGCACAAGACCGGTGCGTTGATGCAGGCGGCGTGTCGGCTCGGCGGTATCGCGGGCGGCGCCGACGCAGCCGCGCTGGAGCGGCTCGGCGCTTACGGCCGGCACCTGGGCCTGGCCTTCCAGATTGCGGATGATTTATTGGACGTTACATCCACCGCGGCTGAGCTGGGCAAGGGCGTGGCGAAAGACGCCGCCCGGCGCAAACAAACCTATCCGGCGTGCGTAGGAATAGAGCAGGCCCGCCAGGCGGGAGCAGCGGCGGTGGCTGAGGCTCGTGCAGCCCTGGCGGCCTTCGGGTCGGATGCTGACGACTTGTGTCACCTCGCGGCGTTCGTGATGAGCCGCAGGGCGTGATCCGCGGGGCCTGATCCGGCAGGCGAAAGCGGCATTTCGGGGGCGCCAGGCGGCGGAGTTTCGGTAATTTTCAAAAGTTTTGCCAATCGTGATCTGCGCCCGGCGATACAATCCCGCAATTCGCTGTCGGGTGCGTTTCACCACCCGTAGCGCCGATCTGCAGGGTGAACGTCGAGGAAGTAATCCATGAGCCTGCTTGCGCGGATTCAGTCGCCCGCCGACGTGCGGGCGCTGCCCCTGTCCGACCTGCCCGCCCTCGCCGAGGAGATCCGGCAGCGCATCATCGGCGTCGTCAGCAACGGCGGCGGCCACCTGACCAGCAACCTCGGCGTCACCGAACTGACCATCGCGCTGCACCGCGTCTTCGACTTCGCCAGCGACCGCCTGCTCTTCGACGTCGGCCACCAGTGCTATCCGCACAAGCTGCTCACCGGCCGGGCCGACCGCTTCGAGACCATCCGCAAGGCCGGCGGACTCAGTGGTTTTCCCAGCACGGCGGAGAGCGAATACGACCTCTTCAACGTCGGCCACGCGGGGACGGCGATCGCGACGGCGGTGGGCCTCGCCCGCGGCGACGCGATGCAGGAGCGCGACACGCGCGTGGTGGCGCTGGTCGGCGACGCGAGCATCGTGAACGGGGTCGCGTTCGAGGGCCTCAACCAGGCCGGCACGCTCAAGCGGCAGATGCTGGTTATTCTCAATGACAACAGTTGGGGCATCGCGCCGACCCAGGGCGGCTTCGCCGAGCACCTGGCGCGCTTCCGCTCGAGCCGCACCTACGAGGAGATCAAGGAGCGGGCCAAGACGCTGCTGCCCAGCATCCCCGTGGTGGGCAAGGCGCTCTTCGACGCCATCGACCACCTCAAGGAAGGCATCAAGGCGACGATGTCGCCCAACCAGATCTTCGAGCAGATGGGCTTCCAGTACATCGGGCCCGTCGACGGCCACGACGTCAACCACCTGATCGAACTGCTCGAGCTGATCAAGGACGTCAACCATCCCGTGCTGCTGCACGTGCACACGGTCAAGGGCCGCGGGTGCGAGTGGGCCGCCGCCGACCCCGGCCGCTTCCACAGTCCCGGCGGCATCGAGATCGAGGCCGGCAAGGTCACCGTGAAGAGCGGCGCGGGCAAGAGCTGGACCAGCGCCTTCGCCGACGCGCTCTGCGAACTCGCCCGCGAGGACGAACGCGTCGTCGCGCTCACCGCCGCCATGCCCGACGGCACCGGCCTGAACCGCTTCCAGAAGGAATTTCCCGATCGCTACCTCGACTGCGGCATCGCCGAGAGCTGCACCGTGGATATCGCCGCGGGGCTCGCCCGCTCCGGCATGCGTCCGGTCGTCGCGATCTACTCAACGTTTCTGCAGCGGGCGTTCGACCAGGTGTTCCAGGAGGTCGCCCTGCAGAACCTGCCCGTCGTGTTCTGCCTGGACCGCGCCGGCCTGGTCGGCGGGGACGGGGCTGTGCACCATGGGTTCCTCGATATTGCGTACCTCCGCGGGCTGCCCGGCATGGTGCTGATGGCCCCCGCGGACGAGCCCGAGCTGGCGGCTGCCCTGCGCTTCGCGATCAGCCAGCCGACGGCGTGCGCCATCCGCTATCCGCGGGAGAAGGTGCCGGTTGAGCCGCTGCCGGACTGCCCGCCGTTCGAGTTGGGCTGTGCCCGCACGGTGCGGAGTGGCGCTGACGCGACGATTCTCGCGTACGGGGTGATGACCGCCCCCGCGCTCGATGCAGCCGAACTGCTCGCGGCGGAGGGGCTCGACGTCGCGGTGGTGAATGCCCGCTTCGCCAAGCCGCTGGATCGCCGCATGGTCCGCGACGCGTTGGCTGACGGGCGCCCGACGCTTACCGTCGAGGATCACGCGCTGCAGGGCGGGTTCGGTTCCGCTGTCCTCGAGGCGGCCCAGGAGATGGGGCTCGCCTGCACGAACCTCGCCCGGTCAGGCATGCCCGACCGCTTCATCGAGCACGGCAGTCGCGGCGGACAGCTTGCGGAGGTTGGGCTCGATGCAGCCGGGATCGCCGCGGCACTGCAGGCGCTGATCGAACGCAGCGACCGGGCCGGCACGAGCCGCAAACGCCGCGGCGCGAGCGCTCAACCGGCGGCTGGCAACGACACGGTTCTCACGCGTTCTTGAGCGCGATAACATAGGGCGGTCCGCAGCGTGGGCCCTGCGCAGACAACGGTCCGAAGCTTCGCCACGATTTCGTGCGATGGATCCAGCATGACTCGCTCAGCGCAACAGCCCCGCGTCTTCATTCTCGCCAATCAAACCGGAGGTTCCGTCGGCACTCGAGGACCTGCGCGCGTTCGTCGCGGAGCACGCGACGTTGGCGGGTGTCGCCCAGGAGCTGAACGGCCGCCTCGCGATTGAGGCAGAGGCGGACCTCATCATCGTGCTGGGAGGCGACGGCACGCTGCTGGCTGTGGTGCGTTCGCTCGGTGCCGACCAGATTCCCCTCGTCGGCGTTAATTTTGGGAAACTGGGGTTTCTCACCCAGTTCTCCGTCCACCAGCTCAAGGAGCAGTTCAACGCGATCGTCGCCAACGGCGACCTCGTGACCCGGCGGAGCCTGCTCCAGGTGCGGATTCAGCATGCGGACGGCTCCGACCCGTTCGAGAGCCTCTGCGTGAACGACTGCGTGCTGCACGCCGGGCCGCCCTTCCGCGTCGTCTGCGTGGCGATCAGCCTCGACGGCCGCCAACTCACCCAAGTCTGCGGCGACGGCCTGATCGTCTGCACACCGACCGGCTCGACCGCCCACAACATGTCAGCCGGCGGCCCGCTGCTCATGGCCGACGTCGAGAGCATCGTCATGACGCCGCTCAACCCGCACTCTTTCACGCACCGGCCGATCGTGATGTCCGCCACCAGCCGGCTCGAAATCGAGCCCGTGCAGGTCAACCCGGGCACGACCGCGATCATCGACGGGCAGGTCCAGCGGCCGATCCGCTGCGGCGACCGGCTGCACGTCCAGCGGGCCCGGCACCCCTGGTGCATCATCCGCAATCCGCGGCGTCCGCAGTGGCACAACCTGGTGACCAAGCTTCGCTGGGGCCGGCCGAACGGCTAGAGCAAGCTCTATTCAAGTGTAGCGGGCGTGACCCGATTTTCTTCAAGCACGGTCCGCGCTTTGACGCTGCAGGTTGACTGGAGACGCTCCAAGCGGGCCGGGTGCCGGCTGGCACCGCCCCAGCGATGCGACTCCCCTGCTGGTCCGCCCGCGCGGCATTTGACCCCACTCCGCCCCCGCCTACACTCGGCCCGCCTGCACACCATGACCGCGAGGAGATTGCCCATGCTCCGCCGACGTCTCACGTTGCTGTTCGCTTGCGTTCTGACCTGTTCCCTTGCCCCGGTGGTCCGCGCCGACTGGCGTTCGCTCGGCGACGTGACCGGCCACGAGCACGACGGCGCGGTCGTCACGCTCACCTGCGGCGCCGCGAAGGTGCAGCTTATCGCGATGAGCGACGCGGTCGTCCGCGTACGGCTCGCGCCCGACGGCACGTTCCCCGAGGACCGCTCGTGGGCGGTGACGGACCTCGCGCCGCACGGCCGCTTCGAACCGGGCGACGCCGATGAAAACATGATCGCGTACACGGCTGGGGCGCTGCGCGTCAACGTGCAGCTCAAGCCCTGCCGCATCACCGTGCTCGACGCGGAGGGCAACGTGCTCGTCGCGGACGATCCCGCGCAGGGGATGGCGTGGAAGGTGGACGACGATGACGCGACCGCACCGGTGCGCGTCTGGCAGCAACTGCCGGACGGCGTGAGCATCTTCGGGCTGGGCGAGAAGGCCGCGGGCATGCATCGCGGCGAGCGCACCTGGGTCAACTGGAACACCGACGAGGCGGCGTACCGGCCGGGCTCCGATCCGATCTACGTCTCCATCCCGTTCTTCATCGCCGCACGCGGCGACCACTATCACGGCGTCTTTCTCGACAACACCTGGCGGTCGTCGTTCGACTTCGAGCGCCTCGCCCGCAACACGCTGAGTTTCGGCGCGGAGGGCGGCGAACTCAACTACTACGTCATCGCCGGGCCCGATCCGAAGGACGTCGTCACCCGCTACACCGCGCTCACCGGGCGGATGCCGCTGCCGCCGCGCTGGGCGATCGGCTACCAGCAGTGCCGCTACAGCTACTTTCCGGAGGCCCGCGTGCGCGAGGTCGCGCAAACGTTCCGCGCGAAGAAGATCCCCTGCGACGTGCTCTACTTCGACATCGACTACATGGACGGCTATCGCTGCTTCACCTGGAATCACGAGCGCTTTCCCGATCCCGCGGGCATGATGGACGACCTGCACGATGATGGTTTTCACACGATCGCGATCATCGACCCCGGCATCAAGAACGACCCGGCGTACAGCATTTTCGAATCGGGCTCCAAGGTCGATGCGTGGGTGAAGAAGCCGGACGGCGAGCCGTACGTCGGCCGCGTCTGGCCCGGCGATTGCGTTTTCCCGGACTTCGCCGCCGAGCGCGTCCGCGACTGGTGGGCCGGGCTCTACCCGCCGTTTCTCGCCGGGTGCGGGCTCGACGGCATCTGGAACGACATGAACGAGCCCGCCAACTTCCTCGGGCCCAACAAGACCGTGCCGCTCGACCTGCGCCACGACTACGGGGACGAGACCGTTTCGCACCGGGCGGCGCACAACATCTACGGCATGCAGATGGCGCGGGCCACGCTGGACGGCCTGCAGCGCACGCGGCCCGAGCAGCGGCCGTTCACGGTCACCCGCGCCAACTACGCCGGGGGCCAGCGCTACGCCGCGATCTGGACCGGCGACAACGTCAGCTCGTGGGAGCACCTGCGGTTGAGCATTCCCATGGCGCTGGGCTGCGGGATTTCCGGCATGCCTTTCGTCGGGCCGGACATCGGCGGCTTCGTGGGCGGGGCCACGCCGGAACTCTACGCCCGCTGGATCCAGTTCGGCGCGCTGCTGCCGTTCTCGCGCACGCACACCTCGTGCAACAACCCCGACCAGGAGCCGTGGTCGTTCGGGCCGCGCGTCGAGCAGGTTGCGCGCACGGCGATCGAACGCCGCTACGCGTGGATGCCCTACATCTACACGCTCTTCGAGGAGGCGGCCCGCACCGGCGTGCCGATCGTGCGGCCGATCTGGCTCGAGCAGCCGGGTTACGACGGCTGGTCGCTCGACAGCACGTTCTTCCTCGGCTCCGACGTACTCGTCGCGCCCAAGCTGACGCCGGGAGAGGAGACGTTCTTCGTCAACCTGCCCGCGGGCGTCTGGTTCGAAGGCAACACCGGTGCGATCTACGGCGGCAACCGCGGGTACGCCATGCCCGGCCACCTCGACGTGATGCCCTATTTCTTCCGCGGCGGCGCGCTCGTGCCTACGCAGTCGGTCGTGCAACACACCGGCGAGAAGCCCGCAGAACCGCTGATTCTCGAGGTGTGGCCGTGGGGCGAATCGCGCGGCACGCTCTACGAGGATGACGGAATTTCCTACATGTACCGCGACGGCGGCTTTCGTCGCACGAACTTCTCCTGCTCGGCCGAGACGGGCCGGATCGCCGTCCAGATCGACGCGAGCGAAGGCGATTACGCCCCCGCCGGCCCGCCGCCGCTCGTGCGCATCCACCGCGTGGACAGCGCGCCGGAAGCGGTGCAACTCGCGACCGCGATGCCCAACTCCGACGCGACCGTCCCCAGCGGGCCGAGCGAGGCGTTGGCCGAGTCGCGTAATCCCCAAGTCGTCGCACCAGGTACCTACCAGTACGACGGCGCCGCCCAGATCCTCACGCTGCGGCTGCGCAACCCGCTCGGCCCGGCGCAGCGTATTGAAGTCAGCTATCCGCCGCGCAAGTCGACCGGCGAGCCCGTCACCCTGCGCTTCGACGGCAACGGCGCGAAATTCCTGCGGCCGCGCGGTGCGACCGACATCACCTACCGCGACGGCGCCGCCCGCTTCACCGTGCGCTGGGGCAGCCGGCCAGTCCGCGTCCTGCTCCCACGGCTGAGCGTACCCGCGGACGCACTGCCCACGCTCGAACTGCAGGCCGCCACCCAGCACGCGACGCGGGCGATCGTGCGGTTCTCCAGCGAGTCCGACCCCGAGAAAGTCGTCGAGGCGTCCCCACTCGAACTGACCGCGGACGGGGATATGCACACCTACCGCCTCGACATGCGGTCAGCCGGTGACGGCGGGTGGCGCGGGACGGTATACTGGATGGAGATCGAGTTCACCGAGGGCACCCAGGGCAACGAGGAAATCGCGATCGCCGAGGTCGCGTTCGGCCCAACAGAGCCGCGCCCGTAAGGAAGCGGAATGCCCGCAGAGCCGCGCCCGTAAGGAAGCGGAAGAAGGCAACGTTTGCCACAGGATCCATGTGGGGCCGAAAGATCCATGTGGGACCGAAAGATCCATGTGGGACCGACTTTCCAGTCGGTCGCGCCGGTGCTGTGAGCTGGTTGTTGATCCAACAGGGAATCAGAATGTCGCGAACGATACCGACCATCCTGCTGATTGCCTGCACCTGCGCCGGCTGCACGAGCACAACGACCCCGCCCGATCCCTGCGCGGGTGTCACCTGCGACGCGGGCGAAACCTGCGTCAACGGAACGTGCACGACTGACACCGACGGCACCGATCCGCAGGCGTGTGCGGGCGTCACCTGCGACGCGGGCGAAACCTGCATCAACGGCGCATGCGTGCCCGATGCGGCGAACGACCCGTGTGCCGACGTGTTCTGCACCAACGGCGCCACGTGCATCAACGGCACGTGCATCGTCCCCGGCGACAACGGCCTGTGTGACGGTGTCACCTGCCCCCTGGGGGAAACCTGCATCGGTGGCGTCTGCATCGGGCCGGACCCGTGCGACACGGTCGTCTGCGTAGTCGGCGAGGTGTGCGTGGACGGCGCGTGCGTCGGCGTGGACGCCTGCCCGGCGATCGCGTGCGAGGCTGACGAGACCTGCATCGACGGCGTCTGCGTACCCGATGACCCGTGTGCGAACGTCGCTTGCAACAACTCCGAGACGTGCGTGAACGGCGTGTGCGTGCCCAACGACCCGTGCGCGAATGTCACCTGCCCCGACGGCTCGACCTGCGTGGAGGGCACCTGCGTCCAGACCGACCCCTGCGCGGGCGTCACCTGCCCCACGGGCCAGAGCTGCGTCGAGGGACTCTGCGTCGACAACGCGCCGAGTGGCGACTCAGCCGCGGGCGCCAACTACTACGTCGCAAACTGCGCGGCGTGCCACGGCGGAGATGCCAGCGGCGCCATCGGCCCCAACATCCAGGGATTCACCGCAGCGCAGCTTCAGGCCGGCATCGAGGGCCACGCCGTCCACGCGTCGATCACCATCACCGCCACTGATTACCAGAACCTCGCGGCGTTCCTCGCCCCGTAACGCACGTTCGGCTGGCTCACGTCAGTTCGTTCAGCCGCGACGCCTGGCCGCCGGGGCCGATGAGGACGAGCTGGTCGCCGGCGTTGATGGTCTCCTCCGGGCCGGGGCTGAAGAGCTGGCGGCCGTCGGGACGCTTGATCGCGACGACCATCATGCTCATCCGCTCGCGGATACGCGACTCGCGCAGCGCCTTGCCCGCGAGCGGCGACGACGCGGGCACCTCGTATTGGGCAATCTCAATGTCCACCCCCTTCGAGGCCATGTCGATCAGCTCCACCACGTGCGGGCGGCAGAGGATGTGGGCCATCTTCTGGGCCCCGATGCTCTGCGGGCAGATCACCGCGGACGCCCCGGCGCGGATCAGCTTGTGCTCGGAGGCGGGCTGCTCGGCGCGGGCCAGAATGGTGAGCGTGGGCCGCATTTCGCGGGCGCTGAGCGTGACGAACACGTTGTCGGCGTCGCTGGCCAGGCAGGTGACCAGCGCCTTGGCCCGCTCGATGCCAGCCGCCTTGAGCGTGGTGTCCTCGGTGGCGTCGCCCTCGACGAAGAGGATGCCCTCGTCCTCGAGGCGTTCGGTGACGGCGCGGTCGATCGCGACGAACGGCGTGCGTTCGCGTGCGAGCTGCGCGGAGAGCTGCGCCCCCATGCGGCCGTACCCGCAGACGATGACGTGCTTGTCGAGGTGGTCAATCCTGGCTTTCATGCGCACCCTCCCGCGGATCGCGAGAAACTCGCCGCTGACGACGAAGGAAATCAGGTTGGCGATGGCGATGCCCAGGGCGATGTAGCCCACCACGATCAGGACGATCGTGAAAACCATGCCCTTGGTATCGAGTTCGAAGACCTCGCGGTACCCGACCGTCGAGAGGGTGATGACGGTCATGTACAGCGACTTCAGCGGCGGCTGGCCCTCGATGAACATGTAGCCCAGCGTGCCGAGGACGAACACGCAGAGGCCGATGAGAATGGAGAGCCAGAGTCGAACGCCGGGCCGCACGCGAGAAGCCTCCGAACGCGGCGTCATCGCCGCGCCGCAGACTATACGAGCGGCGCCGGCGGACGCAAATCATGAAACTCTCGCAGAATCGCCAACGAAAACCACGCAGCACCGGACCGCAGACTTGCGCAAACGGCCAGAAGTGATCATCGGGATAAGCGCACATACACCGGCCCGTCAGGCGCGTCACCTACCAACTCAGGCTCAGGTCGCGGCGGGTGAGCACGATCTGGCCCAGGCGCCAGCATGTCGGACAGCGGAACGTGGTGAACTCCGTCTGCCGGGGGCGGACGCCGCGGGCGACGAGGTCCCAGATCTCCAGCGGCGTGAGCGTCTGCCGAGAGTACTGGAGGTAGCCCGCTTCGGCGGCGCGGTCCAGCCACGCGAAGTTGCGCTGGCTGCACATGCGCGCCGGAAGTTCGTAGCACGCCTGGTGCTTGTCGTCGAGCGTGCATGGCTGCGGCCATTCACTGCACCTCTCACAGTGATATAACGCGCTGCGCACGCGCGGGTTGCGGTCGCACGCCTCCTCCCCCACCACGCCCAGCCGGGCGGTGCGGATGCCGCGCCATCCGGGCTGGCTGTGGAGCTCGGCGCAGCGCGCCCGCGTCATCACGAGCGTCACCGAGTCCTGCCATCCGACCGTAAGGCACGTTGGCAGCGGATCGGGCAGATCCTGACGGCAAACGAAGCGCCAGACCTCCCGCCCCTCCTCCATCATGCGGGGCTCGACCGCCGCCACCGTGCGGTAGCCGCACGCGGCGCACGCGAAGCCGTCCGAGTCCATCGTGCGCACGCCTACGTGAACGACGTCCGGGCAGCCGCGCAGCTCGAAGAACCTGCGGCGCGTGCCCGCAGGCAATTCCACCGGCTGAAAGTCCAGGCGGCGCCGCTCGTCGGCGGTGAGCATCGCCAGAAAACGCTCCGAAAACAGGTGGATGTCGACTCCGAAGGATGCGCCGACGAAACCGGCGTCCGTCCGCGGCGGCACGTAGCGCATCTGCAGGGTCGCGGCTGACCGCGGGCCGCGTCCACGGTGACAGTGCGGGCAGATGCCCCCTTGGAAAAGCGCATCGAAGAGCAGGCGTTCCGGCGCCGTCAGCCGCTCGATGGGACGCGTCGGCCCGCACAGTTCGAACGCTTCCTGACCGCTGATCTCGAACAGCTCGGGCACGAGGTAGGGTTCGAGCGCCGCCAGCGGTGGGATCGGAGGATCGAACTCCGGTGCGACGGGGTCGATGGCGTCCATATTCGGAGCGGCGGACCAGATGGCCTCGATCAGCGCCTGCTGCGCCTCGGCAAACGTCGGGGCCTCGGCGGTGACCTCCGGCCGACCCTTCACCCACAACCGCCAGGCGTCTTCGACGCGCTGCCAGCGGCAGGCCACCACGCTCGACGTCAATGGGTCGCGCTTGGACATGGTTTTCGGCAACGATGCGTGATGCCGGACAGCTTCAACCAGGATCTTCGGCTTGGTGGGCAGTGCCCACCGTACTTGGCGGCTCGCCGGGCGCGCGATGCTTGGTCGGTACGTGCTCTAGGATCGCAATGATCAGCACGACGCAGACCGTCTGGGCGAAAATCAGAATCGCGCTGAACCACGTGGCGTGCGGCAGCAGC
Source organism: Phycisphaerales bacterium (assembly GCA_020639115.1). Taxonomy (GTDB): domain Bacteria; phylum Planctomycetota; class Phycisphaerae; order UBA1845; family UBA1845; genus JACKHG01. The sequence continues at coordinate 121,747 of JACKHG010000012.1, read as the reverse complement.
ATCGCCGGCAGACCCGTGGCGGCGGTCGCCAGGTAGATCGTCAGCACCGCGTAGCGCGTGCTCATGCCGCGGTTGAAGAGGCGGTGCGAGAAGTGCCGCCGGTCACCGCGAAAGGGGCTCTCGCCGGCCTTCAGCCGGTGGATCACCACGCTGATCACGTCGTAGAGCGGAACCGCGAGCACGATCACGGGCACGAACACGCCGACCGGCTGACCGTGCTGCCCCGGGTCGTAGTACGTCGTCAGCACGGTGAGCACGGCGAGGAAATACCCGATCACCATGCTGCCGGCGTCGCCCATGAACATCGACGCGGGCGCGAAGTTGAACACCAGAAAACCCAGCAGCCCCCCCACCAGCACCCACGCGAGCGTGGGCACGAAGATCTGCCCCGTCATCATCGCGGTCCCGGCGAAGATCGCGGCTGCGATGGCCGCCACGCCGGCGCTCAGCCCGTCCATGTTGTCCAGGAAGTTGAAGGCGTTGACGATGAGCACGATCCAACCGACCGTGAGCACCACCGCGGCTGGCGGCCCCAACGCCTCGCCCGCGCGTACGCCGAAACCCCAGGCCAGGACAGCCGCCACGACGATCTCGACCGCGAGCTTGCTCCACGGGCCCAGCGGGCGCACGTCATCGATCAGCCCGACGACGTGCAGCACGAGCGCCCCCGCCAGGATCGCGGCGAGCAGCGGCAGCTTCTCGGCGATGCCCGGCAGGTGTGGATGCAGGTAGGCGGGAACCCAGGCGGGCGTGCCCGCCGCCAACGCCCAGCGGGCCAGCAGCGTCCCGCACAGCACCGGCGCCAGCACGGTCAGGAAGATCGCCACGCCCCCGCCGAGCGCGACCGGCGCTGCGTGCTCCTTGTGGCCGCCCGGCCGATCGACGAAGCCAATCCGCCGCGTGACGCCGCGCACGACGAGGCACATCAAGACCGACAGGATGAAGCTGCCGACGATGGCGGCTGCCACGATGGTCCACATGGCCGCAAAGTGTAAGCGGGGGCGGCGAAGTGAGAAAGTGGGAAGGTGGGAAAGTGAGAAAGGACCATAAACCGGAAGGCGACACGCTGATCAGTCGCCGCGCCCACCGGTGCAAGCGTCGTTTGCCAGGGGCGATGATCGTGGAGAGGGGGCTTGGTGTTTACCGAACACAGCAAGGGCGACGGCACACGCGGGCCGACCGGTGTTTCAGCCACTCCGAATAGGACTCGGGGACTACTTGTTTTCGGAGCCAGGGGCCAGTGGCCTTGGATAGCGCTCTTCCCATCACGGCAACTGGAGATCCGTTCTGAACTCGCCCCAGATCAGGTTGCACCTTCGCCAGGGTTGGACGCTGACAACCCGGTAAGCGCCGTCTTCGGTCGTCAGGACGATCGCCTGCCCCTCCAGGAACAAGGGGGGTTCAATGATGCCGTTGAGGACTTCGATTGAATCGCCATTGCGGGACACCGACAGCAGGGGCGCAGCAGGATCGACCCACTCACCCGCCGCGCGAATGCGGTTCAGCTGATGCAATGTGCCCATAAAGTCTACTACCGACACAAGCTGATCATCGGTGAGATCTATGGCGCGGAGGAAAGGCATATCCAAGGTTCCCTGGGGGACCTCCGGACGACCTGCATCAGCAGTACCTTTCAGGGCAACTTGGATGTACGTTGGCAGCAAGGTGGTGGACTCGTCGTCGGCCGCCGTGCGTTCAGTTGCTCGTCTGGTAAGAAATGGCCCCTGGAAAGCATGTGGACGTGCATCGGAGATGACGAACGTCGCGGAGAGACCTCGCCGTACGCGCAACGCTATACGATCAGGTACAAAGTAGACGGTTGCAGCCCATTCCCGACCGCATGACTTGGACCAGGTGTTTCGCTGCAGCGCGATGAACCAGATCTCCCTGCCGTTCGAAACGCCTTCAGCGAGATCGACGAGCTTGCGGCGCTGGTCTGGCGACAGCGGATCAAGTTCAACGCTATTGTGATTCACGACAGGGACGGTCAGCGGGTCGCAATGCGGTCGTTCGAGTTGCGGCGACATGTCACGCTGCCCCGCGCATCCCGCCACCGCGATCAATGCGACTGCAAGTAGGGTGGAACGGCGCACGGCGCAGGAGATGATGAAGCTGCCGATGATGGCGGCTGCCATGAGGGTCCACATGGCCGCAAAGTGTAAGCGGGGGCGGCGAAGTGAGAAAGTGGGCAGGTGGGAAAGTGCGAAAGAACGAACGCGCAGCCCCGATCACTTTCTCAGCTTCTCACTTTCTCACTTTCGCACTTTCTCACTTTCGCACCTTCTCACTTTCCCACAGCCGCATCACCACTCGACGCCGAGGATCAGGCAGTTGAGGCCGCTGCCGATACCGCAGAAGGCGACGCGGTGACCCGGCTCGAGGAAGCCGCGCTCCGCGGCGATGGCGGCGGTGATCGGCAGCGAGACCGTGCCGATGTTGCCGAGGAATTCGAAGGTCGAGAAGTCCTGCTCGGGCGGGTACTTGAGCGCCTTGAGCACCGCGTCGCGGTGCCACGCGCCGACCTGGTGGCAGATGATGCGGTCCGGCGCCGCGTCCCAGCCGATCTCCGCCTGGAAGGCCGCCCAGGTGCGCGCCCCCAGCGCGACGCCGTTCTCCAGCACCGCGGCTGCATCGGTCTCCATCACCATCGGCGCCGACGATGGAATTCCCGTATCGGGGCCCCAGCGGCAGAGGTGGTGGTGCTCGGGTGCGGTGCGGATGGTCGCTCCGCCGAGGCGGTGGCCGCCGGCCTCCGGCGGGCCGAGCAGCACGGCGATCGCCCCCGATCCGCCGGTCATCGTGGCCATGCTCGGGCGCAGCGCGGCCATGTTGGGATTCTCGAGCAGGCGGGCGATGGTCAGGTCGACGATCTGCCGGGCCGACTCGCACGACACGATCAGCGCGTGGCGCACGTGGCCGAGTTCGATGGCGCCCGCGGCCTGGATCATGCCGTTGAGCACGCCGAGGCACGCGTTGGACACGTCGTACACCTGGGCGGCGGGGCTCACGCCCAGCGCGTCCGCGACGGCGCACGCGGTGGCCGGCTCGAGGTTGTCGCGGCAGACGCCGGCGTAGATGACCATGCCCACGTCGTCCGCGGCGACGTTCGCGGCGCGCAGGGCCTTGCGCGCGGCCTTGGCAGCCGGCTCCCACATGCTCTGGCCCGCGTCCCAGTAGCGGCGTTCGCGGATGCCGGTGAGCAGCTCGATCTGCCCGCGGGGCAGCTTGAGTTTCTCGTAAATCGGCGCGAGCCGCTGCTCGAGCGCCTCGGACGTGACGACGTTCGGAGCCAGCTCGTAGCCGAGCGAGACGAGGTTGACGCGCGCGTACCGCATGTGGAAATCCCCGGAGAAACCGTGTCGCCGGCGGCGATTATAGCGGAACGAGGCCGATGCCGAAATCGCGCATCGCGTAGATGGTGACGCCGTCGACGCTGAGGAAGCCGTCGCCGTGAATCGCCGGGCTCGGGCCGTCGTCAACGGCGGTGATGACCGCCTCGACCGTGACCTCGCGGTTCGTGGGAATGACCTGCCCGCGGTAGGTCCACGTGTGCGGGCGGTGCAGCAAAATCGGCGTGAAGCGGTGCGTGCCGCGGACGCGGTCGCCGAAGCGTTCGAGCGCGACGGCCTTGAGCAGTTGCAGGAAGGATTCCAGTCCGAGCGAACCGGGGCAGACGGGATCCTGGTAGAAGTGCGCGGCGAAGAACCACTCGGCGGGATCGACGCGCTTGATGCCGCGGACGTAACCGAGCCCGTGCGGCCCGCCGTCGGGAACGTAGCAGGTGATCGCGTCGACCATGCGCAGGGCCCGGCCCGGAAGCTGCAGGCCGGCGGGAATCTCGCCAACCGCGTCGTCGGGCGTCAGCGGCGGCACGTCGGCGAGCGCGATGGGCTGGCTGCGGGCGAGTTCAGCCGCGTCCGGCGTGTAGCGCTGGGCCCCGGCGTCGCGAATGCCCACCTGACGGGCGAGCGCCTCGGCTGTGAAGAAGCCGAAGTTGGTGTGCCCGTCGTAGACGCAGGTCGCGCCGCGCCACACCTGCATCTGGAAATCCTCAATGATCATCCCGCCCGCCTCCGACGCGCGGGTCATGCGCACGCGGGTGGTCAGCGTACCGGCGTCCGGCCCGACCTCCTCATAGAGCGTGGCGGTTCCGCCGAGGTTGCGGAAAGACAGGTCCTGCGCGTTGCGCAGCGCCGAGCCTGCATACGCCGCGAGCCAACCGCACGGTTGGAGCGCGATCTCCAGCAGCACGGCGAACGGCATCGTCCGCTGGCGATTGGCGGCGAAGTACCACGCGTCGGGCGGCACGTCGTACTGCCCCTCGATCCACCCCGCGGCTGATAGCTTCCACGGCTGTGCTCGAGTCTGCGTGATGCGGTCGAGGACCTGGTACGGCGGGCCGGGCAGGCGGGCGATGCGCCGCTCGGCGTCGAAGACGCGGTACGGGTCGCCGAAGGCCTCCGAGGGTTTCCCAATCGCGAACGCCAGGATGCGATCGTAGTCGAACACCGCCGGCGCCGGGCCGAGCGGCAGCGGCGCCTCGCCGATGGGTGTCACGCTGTGGGACCGGCTTTCCAGCCGGTCCTGACCGACTGGAAAGCCGGACCCACAACTGGAGGCAATGGCACCCGTGTTCGGCCCGCTCCACAGCCGCTCCACGTCGTCGCGCTTCAGCCCGCTCAGCTTCACCGACATGTCCGTGAATCGCACGATTTTCTCGCCGTCCGCGTACATCAACGCGTCGGCGATGGCGAACGGCTCCGGGCCATAGCCCAGCTCCTTCACGTGCACTTCGTACGTCACGACCCGCGTCGCCGCAGTCACCGGCCCGCGGCAACGCAGCGCGCTCGACACGCCGGGCACCGGCTCGTAGCGCACGGCGTCGTGTTCCGCCACCCATCCGATCCGCATCAGCAGAATGCGCAGCGTGTGCATGCAGCACTCGTACATCAGCGTGCCGGGCATGACCATGTCGTCGACGAAGTGGCAGGTCAGGAACCAGTCGTCCGGATGGATGTCCGCCTCGGCCCGGATCAGCCCCAGGCCGTAGCGGCCGCCCCCGGGCTCGAGCGCGACCACGCGATCCACCAGCCGCAGGCGGCCGTCAGGCAGCCGTACTGGATTTCGCAACGGCAGGTCCGCGTACGCCGGGCCGAAGCAGGCGGCGAGGTCGCCGCGACGCAGCGCGTCGACTTGGGCGACGGAATACGCCTCCACGCCGGCCAGCGGCGCAAGCCCCCGCCAGTCCGCCGGCAACGAGCGCGGCTCCGGCTTGCGTTCGGCGGCGGTCTCGATAATCCCGCCGGATTCGCGGATTTCCTGCTCCGTAAAGAACCCCGCACAGCCGCTGCGCATGCTCAACACCGGCACGCCGTTCACGCTGCCGTCGAACTCGAAGAAGAACAGGTAGGTGTCGCCCTGCCGCACGAAGCGGTCAATGCGGATGTCGTACCGCACCGTCTCGCCCGGCTGCGGCAGGTGCCGGTGGAAGTTCACCGCGGCGTCCAGCAGGCGGTACGCACGCCGGCCGCGGACGCGCAGGTCGATGCCCAGGTACGCACACAGAAACAGGTCGGCCTGGCCGCTTTCCACCGTGATCGCGGTCGGCATCACGCCGCCGTCGAGGTACCAGTCGCCCGCGCGCACGTCGTGCTCGGTTACGACGCGACCCGAGCCGAGCGAGTTCTTCTCGCCTTCCACCTCGAGGATGCGATCGACGAGCATCAGCGGCTCGTCGGGCAGGCGCACGCGCACCGGGTACGTATCCACTTCGGCGAATTCAGGGCCGAGCACTCGCGCCACCGACCCGATTGCGAATTCCATGCACAACGCGCGCGGGTAAGCGACAGCCGCGACCGCGACGTCCGTCGCCACGTCGGCATCCTGATCCGAGCCGGGAGCGCCAGCGACCGGGCTGAGGTGCGGGCTGACCGTTCGCCGCGACCTATCAACAACTTCCGTGAACTCAACGGTCGACAAAGCGTCCGCGCTTGGCCGAGCGCCGGCTGCCAGCAGCCGGGCCTGCAACTGCAGCGCCGCCCCCATCCCCGCAGTCGCCGCCTGGGAAAAACGCAAGTACGCATCGTGCGCAGACGTCGCAGCCGACTCCGCCTCCGCGCAAGCCGTGGCGAGCGAGTTTCCATGTGGGACCGACTTTCCAGTCGGTCTCCCCTGCCCCCCGGCTGCCGCGTGAGACAATCTGCTTTTCCGTCGGCCGTGGCGCGGTGGCTGGGGATTCGGCGCCGGCGCGCCCGTCGGCACGACAATCACGTTGCCCTCGTCCGCCGGGGGCGCGTCGCCATGTGCCGGCACGCAGGTTTCCACCCCATACAGCGGGGTGAGATCCGACAGCACGCGCTGGGCCACGAGCCCGGCGACGAGTTCGAGCAGCGTCGCGACCTCGCGCCGCCCGCTGGCCGCTGCCGCGTGGTGCGGCTGGCCCGCGAGGATGCGGCTGATCATCCGCGTGCACGAATTCTGCGGCCCGACTTCGATGAAGACGCGCACGCCGTCCGCATACGCGTTGTGAATCAGCTTGGGGAAATCGAACCCGTCGAGCGCCTGCTGCAGGATCGAACTCGCCGCCGACGCGCGGGTGACGGCGTACGCCTCCGCCGCGGCTGCACTGTAAAAGCGCACACCCTCCGGTGGCGTCGTGGCCAGCAGGTGCAGATCGCGATACGCGTCCGCGACCTCGCGAACGATCCCGCAGTGCACCGCCGATGCTCCGACGAGATCGATCGCCTCGCATCCGAGCGTGATCAGCACGTCCTCGACGTCGCCGCCGCGGCCGCCGATCACGCATTCCTCCGGCGCGTTGGTGATCAGCAGGTAGACCCGCTGGCTGCGCAGCACCGCCTGGCGTACTTCGCTCGCCGGCCGGTTGACGAGCACGACGCGCCAATCGACGGATTCGTCGTCGCCGAGCCGCCACGCGCGGCGGGCGGCGTCGCAGGGACCGGCGAGTTCTGTCGCGAATAGCGGCGAGGCCTGCATGCGGCGGAACATCTCGTCGCGCTCGCGCCACGCACGCAGCGCGAACAGACCAGCCGTCTCACCCAGGCTGTAGCCGATGACCGCCCGCGGCTTAAGGCCGAGGTGGCTGAGCACGTCGCTCATCAGCGCTCCGTACGCGACCTGGCCCATGATCATCGCGCGGTTGTCCGCTGCGATCCGGCGGGCGGCGTCCTCGCGCCACCTCGGACCGTAATCGCTGCGCTGCGGCGTGAAGAGGTGCGCGTGCAACTGGCTCGCGAGCGTCGCGGTCTCGGCCTGCTGAGCGCGCAGCACGTGCGGAAACTGGGCAGCCAGCTCGCGGCCCATGCCCAGGTAGTGATTTCCCGAACCGGGAAAGACGAACGCGACGTCGCCGGACGGTCCCAGTGGCTTCGGAAAGTAGTGTACGCCGCCGTCGCCGGGCAACGGCATCTCCGGCGCAGTACCCAGATGCTGCTGCGCCCGCGTGCAGGCCGCCGCCAGCGCGGCTGATGAATCGGCGACGATCGCCACGGCGCGCGGGTGCGCGTTCTCGACGCGTCGCTGGTCCCACCAGGACCGGGCCAGGCGTTCGATGTCTGCTCCGTGGGCCTGCCCGGCATGCGTCGCCAGGTCAGCCAGGCCCGCGATCAGCCCGGCGGCGTCATCCGCACCGACGGCGAACACGGCGCTCGTCCGCGACCCCAGCGGCTGATGCAGCTCGATCGCGTGCGCATTCGATTGTGACGACTGTTCCTCGAGGATGGTGCACGCGCACGTGCCGTCGCCGGCCATCGCGGACACGCCGGCGCGACGCGGGCCGCGAGCACGATCGTGCACGTACGCCTGCGGTTCGTGCGGCACAAACAGCCGCTCCGTCGGCCCGACGCCCTCGGCTGGTCGCTCGAATCCGGGCTGAACCGGCAGCGTCTGGTGGTACAGCGCGAGCGCCGCACCCGCGACCGAGACCAATCCGCCAGCCGCACCCGCGTGTCCGACGTGCCCAGCCGCGTGCCCCACGGCACAGGTATGCCCACCTTCGGTGAAAACCTCATCGAGCGCCTGCCATTCCGCGCGCGCCGCGTCCGCATCGCCGGCGCCGGTCATGACCAGGCTCAGCGCATCTGCGGGAACGCCCGCAACCTGTGCGGCCCGCGCCAGCGCCTGGCTGATGCGTGCTTCCTCAGCGCTGCCAATCACCCCGCCCGAAGCGAATCCGCAGCCACGCACCGTGGCGTACACCCGTTTGTCAGCGGAAACCGCAACCTCTGTTCGCTGGAGCACCAGCGCTACTGCCCCGTCAGCCGGCGACCCGGCTGCTGTGCACTCACCCGGTGAGTCTACCACGCAATTGCGTGACCTACTCATTGCGATGGCGCGGACGTCCCCGGCGAAGTCGACCGCACCGACCAGCATCGCGTCCACCTCGCCGGCGGCCAGCGCCCGCGCGGCGATGTCGAGAGCCCGCAATCCGGACGCCGCTCCGCACGACACGCCGAAGCTCGGGCCGCCGAAACCGAATTCGCGGGCGACGCGGCTCGCGACGATGCCGCCGAGTGCCCCCTGCACACGTCCGGCGTTAAGCCCGGGGCCGGCCTCGGCCTGCAGCGCCCCGACCCACTCGGCGAGTTCCTCGTCCGTCAGGTCGAATCCCAATCGCTCCGCCCAGCCGCGGGCCTGTGCCTCGATCACCCAGCGGTGATGGAAGTTGCTCGTGTTCAGGTCGAGCGCGATGCCGATGACGGCGCCCATCCGCGGACGGCGCTCCCGCCGGGGCAGGCCCGCATCGTCGAGGGCGCCGGCGGCCACCTCCAGCATGAGCAATTGCTGCGGCAGCGCCTCGGGAATCTCCGTCGGCGGCATGTGGAATTCGCCAATGCGCATGCGCACCGCGTCGATGTAGCCGCCATCAGAGCCGCGCCCGTAAGGAAGCGGACAGGCGCATCCCCGCCACCGGTCACCCGGCGGCGGCATCAGCGTCGAGCGGCCGTTGAAGAGTGATTCCTGATACGCACGCAACGAATCAACCGCGCCCACGCGCAGATCCATGCCGATGATTGCGGCTGGTGGCCGGGCACTGGAGAGACCCAGCGAACCGGTCGCGCCCTTGGCGTTGACCCCGGGCTTGCGCCCGGGGCTCTGATTGGCTTCCTCGACCAGCAGGTGCGCGTTGATCCCGCCGAACCCGAACGCACTGATCGCCGCCCGGCGCGGCGTGGCCGAGTCGCGCTGCGGCCAGTCCACAGCCGCCCCCAGCACGCGAAACGGACTTCTCGCCAGTTCCAGCTTCGGCGACGGATCGCGAAAACCGCCGGTCGGAGGCAACTTCCGGGCCTGCATCGCCAGCAGCGTCCGGATCAGCCCTGCGGCTGCCGCGCCCGTCAGCAGGTGCCCGATCAGCGACTTCACCGAGCCGAGCGTACACGGGCCCGCCGACGCTCCCGCCGACTTGCCCGCCGACCAGCCCGCCTCGGCCCATAGCGACCGCATACTGGAAATCTCGACCGCGTCGCCCAGCGGCGTGCCCGTCCCGTGGCACTCGATGTAGTCCACGTCAAACGGCGACCAGCCCGCCGAGCGATAGGCCTGCTGCATCGCCCGCAGTTGCCCCTCGCTGTCTGCCGCGAGCAGGCTGCCCGCGATATCGTTGGAAAGCCCAATGCCGCGAATGACGCCGTAAATCCGATCGCCCGCCGCCACCGCATCCTCGAGCCGCTTGAGCACGACGACGCCAGCCCCCTCGCCGACCACCAGACCGTCCGCGGCTGCATCGAACGGCCGGCACGCCCCGCTCGGCGACAACGCCCGCAACTGGCTGAAACCCACCTGCGTGTACAGGCACTCCGGACGCGACACGCCACCCGCCAGGACCGCGTCCAACCGGCCGTCACGCAGGTCGTCGCACGCGAGCTTGATCGCGTAAAGGCTCGATGCACACGCGGCATCCAGCGTGAAACTCCCGCCCCTGAGTTCGAGCGCCGCAGCCAGCAGACTGCCGGGCAACGCGGTCACCTGCGCGTTGAGGGGATGGACGGATCGAGAGTTCTTGTCCGCTTCCTCACGGGCGCGGCTCTGTTGTGCGAACAGGCGTCGCTCGAAATCAGCGCCCAGAATTTCGCGGGTGATGGCCGACGAAGCGTCGGTCGGAAGCGCAATCGCCGCGAGGGAAACGCCCACGCGGTCGCGATCGAGATTGTCCGTGACCGCGTCGCGCCACGCCTGCACGCCGGCGGCCAACGCCAAGCTGTAGAGCGGATCCAACTCGCCGAGCAGCTCGCGATCAAGCGCGAGCTCCGCCGCGTCAAGCCGCCACTCCTCGACGAAGCACGCCCGCCGGGAATACGCCCGATCGGGCGCGAACTTGTCGCGGGCCATCACGTCGGGATCGACGATCCAGCGCCCCGGCGGCACCTCGCGGATCGACACGTGGCCCGCCAGCGTGTTCCGCGCAAAAGCGGCCAGATCGGGCGCATCGGGAAAAACCCCGCCCAGGCCGACGATGGCAATGGGTGTGGTCACGTCTGACGACTCGCAGCCGGCCGGCGGAACGCCTGGGCCAGCGATGCATCGACCGTCCAGGTGCAATCGGCCATCCGGGCGATCACCGCACCGTCCGCGTCGATGAATTCCACGTCCGCGGTGAGCCGGTGGGTCGCGTGCTCCTTCACGACCAGCGCGAGCTTCACGCCGTTACGCGGCCAACGCTCGCGGTGGATCTGCCAGCCGCCGATACGTGAAGGCAGCGACGGGGCGCCCAAACGCTCCACCGCCCAGACGATGCCAAGCTGCAGCGCTCCGTCCACCATCAGTGGATCGCCAATCCACGCGCTCCGCGGCGGCGACTGCATCCACGCCTCCGGCGCCGGGGCCGCCGCCAGGTCCGCGACCGCTCCGGCGTCACCGAGTTGCGCGATCGCGGTCAGGGCGTGGAAGTCACCGCCATGGAAAAGCACATTCTGGTAGATGTCCTGAATGCCGCGGTTGTACGCCGCCAGGTTTTTCAGCGGACCATCCGCCCGCGCCGGCGCCGCCTCGTGCCGCGCCGCGAGCACCGCAGTCGCCCGCAGATGCACGCGCGGCTCGCCGCCCTTAGCGCGGCTGCGCAGCTCGACCGCCACGCGCAACCGCCCGCCATCACGCTCGACGTCGCCGGCAGCCACTTCGATCGCCGCCGGCCCGCCGTCGAGCACCACACCCTTGAGCACGCGCACGTCTTCGAGCCCGGTCAGCCGCATCCCCGGATGGGCGTGCAGCGCACCGTGCCCGAGCCACTCCATGCCCACCGCGACCGGCAGCACCGGCCGCCCGCCGATCACGTGCGCCTTGAGAAATCCATGTGTCGCCACGTCCAGCCGGCGCTCGAGCACGACATCCAACCCGGCGCGGGCCGGCTCGTGCGGCTCTGCGGCGGCGGGCGCTGCAAACGCCTGACCGACCACCACCTCGATCGCACCGCGCTCGCGCTCCGCGAGTTCCGCGACCAGCGCCTGCGCCCCCGCCTCCAGCGGAATCAGCCCGACGCCCTCGCGGGCGAAGACCTTCGCCAGGGAATCGCCAACCATACCTCCGGCCCACGGCCCCCAGTTGAGCGCGACCACGCGGCAGTGCGGCCGCCGCGCCGCCTGGCGATGGGCCATCTTGTTGAGCACTTCGTTGGCCATCGCGTAGTCGACCTGCCCGGTGCGACCGCAGCGACCCGTGACTGAAGAGAACAGCACCAGGCACTTCAAGTCGTCACTGCCGGCTGCGTCGAGCAGCGCCTGCAGCCCGACGACCTTGGTATTCACCACTTTGTCGAACAGATCGAGGTCCTTGTCCTCGATGCGGCGATCCTCAATGACGCCCGCCCCGTGCACGATCCCGCGCACCGGCCCCAGCGCCGCACGCAACTCGCGGACCACCGCCTTGACCGCCGCACGGTCCGTCACGTCGACGCTGCGGTAATGCACCGCCCCGCCGGCCTCGCGAATCCGCTGCAGGTTGCCGGTGATTTCCCGATTTGCGACGAGCCGCCGGTACGCCGCCTCGAGTTCCGACGGTGACGGCTTGCCGCCCGCAAAAGCATGTTGCATCAGCGCCCGTTTCAACTCCGCGGGCGCGGTCAGACCTTTCGCCCAGTCGGGCTCAGCCTGCGGCGCCGGCGAGCGTCCCATCAGCACCAGCGTCGGCCGATAGGACTCAGCCAGGGCGGCTGCACACGCCGCGGTCACCCCGCGTGCCCCGCCGGTGACGATGACGAGTTCGCCCGGCTCGAGTCGCGACGACCCAGCCTGCGGCGCCCGCTCCACGAGCTGCAGGCCACAGCGTCCGTCGGCCCGCAGACCGACTTCAACCGGTCCCGCGCTGCCGAGCACATCCATCAAGGCGTCCGCGACCGCATTGTGCTCATCCCAGGAGCGATCGATGTCGAGCGCCCGGCAGTTCACCTGCGGCCACTCGTGCGCCGCGGTTTTCGCCAGACCCGCCAACCCGCCCTGGACCGGGTCGAAATCTCCGCCGTGCAGGCCAAACGCCCCGTCCATCCGCGACACGGTCACCAACAGCGCCCCGCCCTGCTGCGCGGCGTCGCGCAAATCGCCGGCGAGGTCCCGCGTGAGCACGAACGCCCCGCGCAACTGCTCCAGCGTCGAGGCCTCTGCCCGGTCCGCCGGCGGAAACAGGTGGACGAGCCCGCCGACCGGCGCACACGCCTCGCCCTCGACCGGCGGCTGGGAACCCACGACGCGTGCGGCAATTCCCTGCGCCACGAACCGGGCAACGATCGCCCCAGCGAGTTCCGTGCCGTCATCGACAACCCACACCTCGTGCCCGGGCGCGATCGCGATCGGCTGGGCCGCACCCGCCGCCAGCGTACACGTCTCGAGCACCTGCCGGCTGAGCGGCGCGGGTGCTGCGACCTCGTCAGGGGACGACGCCACCGATGCCTCGGTGGTCGCTACCGGCGTCGTCCCCGGCTTAGGGTTTACCGTCTGCGCCTCCGCGACCGCAGCGTCCTGCGGCGCCATGTACGCCACGATGTCCGCCAGCGTCCGCAGGCTGCCCATGTGCGTCGAGTCAACCTGACGCAACTGCGGCATCTTCTCCTGCACCGCGGCGAGGATCTCGACGCGCTTGATCGAATCGATGCCCAGGTCGGCCTCCATGTCCATGTCGAGCGCCAGCATCTCGCCCGGATACCCAGTCAGGTCCGCGACCACGCCGAGCAGCACGTCGGCAAAATCCCCTTCGCCGGCGGGTGCCGAGGCCGGTGCGGCTGCGGGGGCTGCATTCGCAGGCGTCACAACCGCGGGCGCCGCCGCCACCGGCGCGCCCTCCATGTGCGCGACGATGTCCGCCAGCGTTCGCAGGCTGCCCATGTGCGTCGAATCAACCTGCCGCAACTGCGGAAGCTTCTCCTGCACCGCGGCGAGGATTTCGACGCGCTTGATCGAATCGATGCCCAGGTCGGCTTCCATGTCCATCTCGAGCGCCAGCATCTCCTGCGGATATCCCGTCAGGTCCGCGACGACGTCGAGCAGAACCGGCGCGAGACCCGCCGTAGCGGCGCAGGCACGGACGCAGCCGCAGGTGCCAGCGCGAAGCCTGAGCCACGGGCGCTGGAGCCGCTGCCTGCACAGGTGCAGGCGGAACAGCCACCGGTGCCGGCGGGCAACCAGCGCCACCGGCGCGGGGCTGCAACCGTCGGCGGTTGCGGCATCACCACCGCCTGGGCGGAGCTGCGGTGACTGGCACGCCGGCGAGCCGCTCGAACAGCCGCTGCTGACTTTCCATCACGAGCTGGAACGTGCGGTGCGCCTGCTCCTGCCCCTCGATAGAAACGCTGAGTGCGGAAGCCGTCTGCTGCTGCAGCGCCTGCATCGCCCGCAGACCTTCCTGCACAACCTGGTAGATGCCGCCGAGATCGCTGGACGGCGCCTGCGGCGGCGGAACTGGATTCTGATTCATCTTCGGATTACTCACGGGTGCGACTGGAAATTCGACGGTACGATCTGCCAAGTGGGCCGATCCCACGGTCGGCTTGGATAGCGTCCGCTCCCTTACGGTCGCGGCTCGGTTTGTTGCTACGGTTGCGGCTCGGTTTGTTGCCGGCTTCGCGGCACGCGGCGCACGGTAGTTGGCTCCGACCAGCGGGACCGACATCTTCGGCTTCCGCCGCGGCGGTGCGTAGTTTTCCCAACGGGTGAGATCGACGGCGTGTCCCCCCGCCGCCAGCCGCGCCAGCCCACGCGCCAGGTCGACGAGCCCGTCGCCCCGGCCGCCGCTCGCGTCGAGCGCGACCACCACGTGCGGACGCTCGCCGAGGATGCGGCTGATCAGGTTGCACAGCACACTCTTCGGCCCGACCTCGACGAAGGTGCGCACGCCGTCGGCGTACATCCGTTCGATCTGCTCGCAGAACCGCACGGGCTCCACGATCTGCCGGGCCAGCAGCGCCCGGACGGCGGCTGCATCGTCGCAGTAGGCCTTCGCGGTCGCGTTGGCCAGCACCGGCAGCGCCCCGGCTGAAAACTTGGTTTTGCCCAGTTCGACCGCAAAACGCTCCTGGGCAGCCGCCATCAGCGGACTGTGGAACGCTCGCGATACCGCCAGCGGCGTCACGCGCCACCCGCGCGCGGCGCACGCGTCAGTCGCAGCCGCCAGCGCCGCGCCGGGACCGGAAATCACCCCCTGCGTCGGCGCGTTGCGATTGGCCAGCACGACTTCGGGGTGCCGCTCGGCGAGCAACGCTTCGAGCTCCGCCAGCGGAGCCGCGACCGCCGCCATCGCGCCGGCCTCGTCATCGTCCGCGGTCATCACCGCCCCGCGCACCCGCGCCAACCGGCGCAGCGTCGCGTCGTCTATCCGGCCCGCCGCCCGCAGCGCGACCAGTTCACCGAAGCTGTGCCCGCAGGCCGCATCCGCCCGCACGCCGAACCGCTCCAGCACGCGCAGCAGCCCCAGGCTCACCGCACCGATCGCCGGCTGGGCGACCGCCGTATCCGTCAGGCGCCGCGCATCGTCCTCCCGCACCTGCGGATCGAACGTCGGGGGCGGAAAGATCATGGCGCCCAGCGCCGCGGGATGATCGGCGTCAGTCTCCGCCACCGCGGCCAGCGCCTCGGGAAAACAGCAGGCGACGTCCGCGCCCATGCCCGGGTACTGGCTGCCCTGCCCGGGAAATACCCAAGCGAGCTTGCCGGCCGGCGCGCCGCAGGCGTACGCGATGCCCGGCTCGGCCCACGCTTCGTCACCGCGCTCGGTGAGCAACCACTCCGCACGCGCCAGCACCTCCGCCGGCGCGTCATCTGCCGTAATCACGCACGTGAGCCGGTGTGCAGCCCTCACGTCAAACGCCCGGCGCGACGCGTCCGCCCGCGCCGCCAGCGCTTCACCCTTGAAACCGTCGCGCGCCGCAGCCGTCAGCGCCTGCAACTGCTGCTTCAGCGCGTCCCGCGTCGCCGCTGACAACGCCACGATCTCGACCGACCCGTCCCATTGCGGCTCCGTCGCGGCCCGCGGATACTCCTCGAGCACCGCGTGAAAATTGCTGCCGCCGAAGCCGAACGAACTGACCGCCGCCCGCCGCAGCCGGCCCGCCGGCGTCAACCACGGCCGCGTACGCGTGTTCAGATAGAACGGACCGCCCGCCAGCGCCATCTTGGGATTGGGCGCATCGACCTTGATCGTCGCCGGCAACGTCCGGTGATACAGCGCCAGCGCCGCCTTGATCACGCTCGCCGCACCGGCTGCCGCCTTGGTATGCCCGATCTGCGCTTTCACGCTGCCCAGCGCACACGTCGCCGCACCTGCACCAGCTTCACCGTACACCTGCGCGAGCGCCTCGAACTCGACGACGTCGCCGACCTTGGTGCCCGTACCGTGCGCCTCGACCATGCCGATCTCGCCGGCGGCGACGCCCGCCCGCGCGTACGCGTCGCGCAGCGCCTCCGCCTGCCCGGCGGCCCGCGGCGCGTAGATGCTCTGCGAGCGCCCGTCGCTCGACGTGCCGATCCCGCGCAGCACCGCGTAGATGCGGTCGCCGTCGCGTTCGGCGTCGGCCAGGCGCTTCAGCATCACGACGCCCACGCCCTCGCCCAGCACCGTACCGTCGGCCGCGGCTGCAAACGGCCGCGCATCGCCCGCGTGCGACAGCGCCTGCGTCTTGCTGAAGCACATGAACATGAAAATGTCGTTGAAGGTGTCGACGCCGCCGCTCAGCACGACGTCGCTCTTGCCCGTGGCGAGTTCAAGCGCCGCCAGGTGAATCGCGCTCAGCGAACTCGCGCACGCCGCATCGACGACGCAGTTCGTGCCTTTGAGGTCGAGCCGGTTCGCGATGCGCCCCGCGACCACGTTGCCCAGCAGGCCGGGGAAGGAGTTCTCCTGCCACCCCACGTACGCGTCGGAGATCCGCGCCATCACGTCCGCGATGGTCGCCTCGTCCACGCCCGACTCGCGCAGCGCCCGCCGCCAATGGGGATGTCCCAACCGCGCCCCCAGCGGTACGACCAGCTCCAGCGTGCCCGTCACGCCCAGGATCACGCTCGCCTTGGCGCGGTCGAACGTCCGGCCGCCGTCGCCGTAGCCCGCGTCGTCCAGCGCATCCTGCGCCGCCACCAGGCCGAGTAGCTGCGCGGTGTCGGTCGCCTCCAGTACCGCCGGCGGAATGCCGAACGCGATCGGGTCGAAATCGACCGGCGACAGGAACGCTCCGCGCCGGCAGTAGGTCATGTCCGGCGACTTGGGATCGGCGTCGAAGTAGTCGTCCGCCGGCCAGTGCGTCGGCGGCACGTCCCCCACCGCGTCCTCGCTGCGCCGCAGCAGCCGCCAGTACGACTTCAGCCCCGGTGCCTTGGGAAATATCGACGCCATCCCCACGATGGCGATCGGAGTCTGTCCGCGCGGATCACCCATCAGTTCGCAATCCCTTCTGCCACCGCCGTGGCCGCCGCGCCGCCCAACCGGTCCAGCGCGCCCGCCTCCCGCGGTGCAAACCGCTCCGCCTCCGGCGGCAACGCCACACCCGCACTCCGCAACCAGCTCGCCCGCGTCAGCGCCGCCGCCCCGGTGAGCAGGTTCCGCGCCACCGTGACCACGTCCCGCCGCGCCGGCTCCGCCAGAAACGTCCCCCGCGTCCACTCGTTGAACGCACCCATCGCCGGACCGCACCACACCTGGTAGTCCGCCTGCCGCGTCGGCTCGCCCGCGTTGGCCCACCGCGACGACTGGCCGAGGTACTTGCGAAAAACCAGCGCCAGTTTGAACCGCGCATCCCCCTCCGCCCGCTCGATCTGCCGCGGATCACGCACGGCGAAGAACGCCCGCGTCTGCGCCCACGCCTCCTCCAGCGTGCAGCGGAAATAGTCACGCTCGAGCACCGCCCGCTGCGCCGCCGGCAACGCCTCGATCGACGCGTGCGCCCGGTACAGCTCGTACAACTTCCGCGCGCGCATCCCGAACATCGTCCCGCGCTTCAGCACCTGCACCTGCACGCCCATCTCGAACATGTCCGCCGCCGGCGCCATCATCACGTCCGCCTGGCCCGCCTCCGCCAGCATCTGCCGCACCGCGTCCGAACTGCCCGACTCTACGCACGCCTGGTTGATCGAACCCGTCAGCACGTACGCCGCACCCAGCGCAAACGCAGCCGCCGTCGACGCCGGCGTGGCGATCCCGCCAGCCGCCCCGACCCTCAGCCGCGACGCATACCCGTGCTTCGCCTGCAGCTCGTCACGCAACGCCAGCATCGTCGGAATCAGCGCCAACGCCGGCCGGTTGTCCGTGTGCCCGCCCGAATCCGCCTCCGCGGTCAGATCGTCCGCTACGGGAATCTCCAGCGCCATCTGCGCCTGGTCCGCCGTCAGCTCGCCCGCCTGCACCAGCGCCGCCACCAGATCCTGCGGCGCCGGACTGAAGAACCGCCGGGCCACCTCCACCCGCGACACCTTCGCCGTCACCCGGTTCGGCGCCACCACGCGACCCGATGCGTCACGGTGCACGCCGGACAGCCGGTACCGCACCAGCGGCAACGTCAGCCCCAGGTACGCCGACGCACTCACCCGCCGCACGCCGCGCCGCAGGTACAAATCGACGACCGCAGCCTCCAGGTCCGGCTCGTTCGGGCTGTGGATCAGATTGAATCCGTACGGCAGTTCGCCGAGCCCGTCGAGACGCTCAATCGCCTGTTCGACCCGCGCCGGATCCAGCCCGGCTGACCCGAAGTACGCCAGCATCCCCGCCCGGGCCATCGCCTCCACCAGCCGCTCCGACGTGATCCCGTTCGCCATCGCCCCCGCGACGTACGCGTACCGCACCCCGTGGTCCTTGCGAAATTCCGGATCGCCCAGTTGCTCCGGCGCCAGCGCCGGCGCGTACCCCCGCAGCCGATATCCCTCGCCACCGCCCTCCGCCGCGAGCGTCGCACGCCCGGTGGATGTGACGCCTACGGCGCCGTCCACCTCGACCGCGAAGACCGGCGTGCCCACGCAGGCCAGCGCGTCCGCGACGTCCGCCGCGCCCGTGCGCACCTCCTCCGGATCGCCGCACCACCACCCCATCGCGGTAGGCATTCTGTGCATCGTGCCGCACGTGCGCGTCACTGGTTCGTTGCTCCTGGCTTCAAGACCGCGTGCTGATTCGATCTGTCACGACGCCGGCGTTGAGCCGCCGTCACTCCCCCGCTTCCGCCCACGCCACCGGCTCCTCGCCACGCCGCAGGACCACCGGCAACTGGAACACCGTATTCTCTTCCGTCGTCGAGCTGACTTCGACGTCCGTCGCGCCGAGTTCCTTCAACCGCGCGATCACGCTCTGCACCACCTCGTCCGGCGTACTCGCCCCCCCCGTCACGCCCACCGCGTGCACGCCGTCGAGCCAGTGCGGATTGATGTCGCCGGGGCCGTCGATCAACTGCCCCGACACGCCGCGCACCTCAGCCGTCTCCACCAGCCGCGCCGCGTTGCTCGAATTCTGCGACCCCACCACCAGCAGCAGGTCGATCCCCCGGTTGCACATCTCCTTCACCGCGTTCTGCCGGTTCTGCGTCGCGTAGCAGATGTCCTCGGTCGGCGGCAGTTGAATGTGCGGAAACCGCTCGCGCAGCGCGTCCATCACGACCCGCGTGTCGTCCACGCTCAGCGTCGTCTGGGTGAGCACCATCAACCGCTCGTGCCGCGGCACGTCACGCGTCCGGGCCTGCTCGGCGTTTTCGATCAGCGTGATGTCCGCAGCCGAGTGCCCCATCGTCCCCTCGACCTCCTCGTGGCCACGTCGCCCGATCAGCACGATGTGGTACCCGTCCTTTACGAACCGCAACACCTCGTGGTGCACCTTGCTCACCAGCGGACACGTCGCGTCGATCACCCGCAGGTCCCGCGTCCGCGCGTCCGCGAACACTTCCGGCGCCACCCCGTGGGCACTGAAGATCACCAGCGCCCCCGCGGGCACATCGCTCAATTCGTCCACGAAGATCGCACCCATGCCCCGCAACCGCTCCACAACGTAGCGGTTGTGCACGATCTCCTTGCGCACGTACACCGGCGGCTTGAACCGCTCCAGGGCCAGTTCCACAATCTGCACCGCGCGGTCGACCCCGGCGCAGTAGCATCTCGGATTGGCGAGCAGAACCTTCACGCGGCGGCGGTCTTTCGTGTGGGGGCGGCAGCCCGGTTGAACGCGATTCCGTCGTATCTTGCGGCGCTCCCGTCGGAAGCGACTCGGCTTGCAGGTTTGTAGGCAGCGCGCCGGCTTGCGACCACCGCGAACCTCGGCATCCAGCGGGCGCACGCCCGAATCTGGTCATTGTCCGGTAGCCCGATTTGCTGTCAAGGCAACCGCCCCGCGAACCGTCGCGATCCGCGTGCATTCCCACTAAACTACCCGCCCCCCAGGGGCTGAAGACGAGGAAACCGCCTTGAACGTCGTGCTCGTGTCCGTCCTGATCTACGTCGCCCTCCAACTCGCCATCTGCGCATTCGTCGCCCGACGGGTCCGCAGCGAGGACGACTACTTCATCGCCGGCCGCCGTCTCGGACCCGTGATGGCCATGTTCTCGATCTTCGCCACCTGGTTCGGCGCGGAAACCTGCATCGGATCAGCCGGCGCCGTCTACGAGGAAGGCCTGGCTGGCTGCACCGCCGACCCCTTCGGCTACTGCCTCTGCCTGCTGCTGATGGGCGCATTCCTCGCCGCCCCGCTCTGGCGGCGCAAGCTCGTCACCCTCGGCGACCTGATCCGCGACCGCTTCGGCATATCGGCTGAGAAGCTCGTCGTGCTGCTGATCGTCCCCACGTCGGTCATCTGGGCGGCTGCCCAGATCCGCGCTTTCGGCCACATCCTCTCCGCGTCCTCGGCCCTGAACGCCGAAATCGCCATCACCATCGCCGCCGCCATCGTCATCACCTACACGGTGCTGGGCGGCCTGCTCGCCGATGTCATCACCGACCTCATCCAGGGCATCGTGCTGATCCTCGGACTCGTCATCGTCGGATTCGCCGTGACCCGCGCCCATGGTGGCGTCACCGCCGCCTGGGGCCTCATCGACGTGCACCGCCTCAACCCCTTCGGCCAGGAGGGCCTCGGCATCCTGGGCAAGCTCGAACTCTGGGCCGTGCCGATCTGCGGCTCCCTCGTCGCCCAGGAACTGGTCGCCCGCGCGTCCGCCGCCCGCAGCGCGTCGGTCGCCCGGCGCAGCGCGCTCTTCGCCGGCGCAGCCTACTTCCTGCTCGGCTCGATCCCCGTGATCATCGGCCTGCTCGGACCCGCCGTCATCCCCGACCTCGAGCACGGCGAGCAGATCCTGCCGCTCATGGCCCAGCGCTACCTGCCCACCGCGCTATACATCCTCTTCGCCGGTGCGCTCGCCTCCGCCATCCTCTCCACCGTGGACAGCGCCCTGCTCTCCGCGTCCTCGCTGGTGTCGCACAACATCGTCATCCCCCTGCTGCCCAAAATGGACGATCGCCACAAGGTGCGCTGGGCCCGCTTCGCCACCGCCGGCTTCGGCGTCATCGCCTACCTGCTCGCCCTCCACGCCGAGAGCGTCTACCACTTGGTCGAGGAGGCCTCCGCGTTCGGCTCGTCGGGCGTGCTCGTCACCGTGCTCTTCGCGCTCTTTACCCGCTGGGGCGGACCGTGGACCGGCACCGCCACGCTCGCCACGGGCATGGGCTCCTACCTGCTGGCCAAGCACGCCCTCGCCCTGCCGACACCCTACCTCGTGTCGCTCGGCGTGGCCCTGGCCACCTTCCTGATCGTTGCGTTTGCGGAGCCGCGGACCCGCGACACCCATGATGGCGTGGAACTTGCGTCAGAGTCTACTTGAGAAATGCCAGCGCGGCGTAGATCTTGATGTCCGTCGCCGCGCCCGCGGCCCGGCGGTCCGCCAGCCACGCGTGCACATCGGCCAGCGGAACCTCGTGCACCACGATGTCCTCCGAGTCGTCGCCGCCGCCCGCGCCGATCTTCCGCGGCTCGAGCGCGCGGTAGAACGCGATGATTTCGTCGATGATCCCCGACGACGCCGCCCCCTCGAAGAGATACTCGAAGCGCTCGGCTGTGTACCCCGTCTCCTCCTCCAGCTCACGCCGGGCCGCCGTCTCCAGCGACTCGCCGTGCAGCGCCGCCTCGTCGCCCACCAGGCCCGCGGGCAGCTCCACCACCCGGCAGTTCGTGGGCGCGCGGAACTGTTCAACCAGGATCAACTCGTCGCGGGCGTTCACCGCCACGATGGCGACGATGCCGCTGAGATTCTTGCGCTCCACGAATTCCCAGCGGCCCCGGCGCGCAAAGTTCATGTACTTGCCCGCCGCGATGATCTCCTTGCCGTCGCCCTGCTTCACTGCGCCTCCCTTCAGTCGGCCTCGTGCAACCCGCAAAGCAGGATACCCAGCACGCAACCCGTCGCAACCACGGCGCACACCATTGTCATTCTCACCCCTCCAGCCGGCGCCGCGACGCACGCCCCCGTCGCCGCCCGCACCGGCAGGCAATCGTAGGCCCACCCGGCGGGCGCGGTCCACGGTCCGCAAACCCGCGCCGCACGCCGTCTGATAATCGGTTCGCCCCCGCAATCCCCAAGCGCTATACTCCTGCCGTAGCGATTCTGCCGATGCACAAAAAGCCGGGACGACGCCGCCGAAGGAACAACATCGATGGACGGAAAAATCGCACTGCTCGTATCACTCGTGCCGCTCGCCGGCGCCATCCTCGCCGCGCGCTTCTGCTGAGGGCACCCGCTCCGCTTGCTCGGTACGGGCATGTTGATCTTCGGGCTCTTCGGCACCTTCTCGCTCGCCAACCAGGCCTTGACCGTATCCGCGTCCCCCTGGGCCGCGCGCGTCGCCCAGGTCATCGCCATCGCCTCCGTCGCGGTCTTCCTCTGGCCGGCGGTGAAATCCGCATTCGTCAGCGGACGCTAGCAGACGGCGCCACCCGTGTGCGCTCACCCGCAGGCTGCACTTGTCGCCGCCGCCCCAAGCGGGATAATGGCCCGGCGATGAAGGCAGACCCCGCAACCAGCGCCGCACCCGCCGGTCCGCAGCCCGGCCCCGAGGAAATCCTCGAACTCGGCCGCGCGGTCCTCGAACGCGAGGGCGCCGCGATCGCGCAGGCCCGCGCCAACCTCGGCGCCGGCTTCACCCAGGCCGTCGAACTCACGCTGACCTGCGCGGGACGCGTCGCCGTCACGGGCATGGGCAAGGCCGGCATCGTGGGCCGCAAGATCCAGGCCACGCTCGCCAGCACCGGCACCCCCAGCTACGCGCTCCACCCGGCGGAGGCCATCCACGGCGACCTCGGCATGATCCAGCCCGAGGACCTCATCCTCGCCCTCTCCAACAGCGGCGAGTCCGAGGAACTCGTGCGGCTTTTCCCGGTGTTCCGCAAGTTCGGCTGCCGGATCATGCTCATGACCGGCCGCCCCCGCTCGCGCGGCGCCCACCTCGCCGACGTCGTGCTCGACATCGGCGACGTCGCGGAGGCCTGCCCGCTCGGACTCGCCCCCAGCGCCAGCACCACCGCCATGCTCGCCCTCGGCGACGCCCTCGCCCTCACCGTGATGAAACTGCGCAACGTCTCCCCCGAGCAATACGCCCAGTTCCATCCCGGCGGCGCCCTCGGCCGCAGCCTCATGCGCGTCCACGAAGTGATGCGCCGCGAGACCGACTGCCCGCAGCTCGCCCCCGATGACCCGCTCGACCGCTACTACGACGTGTGCGCCTCAGCCCCCCGCCGCGCCGGGGCGGCAGCCGTCGTCGACGCCGCCGGCAAGCTCGTCGGCTTCTTCACCGACGGCGACCTCCGCCGCCTGCACCGCGCGGGCCAGCCACTCGACATCCGCATGAGCGCGGTCATGACGAAAAATCCCAAGTTCGCCAGCCAGGACGACCTGGTCGCCGACGCCCTGCACACGATGCAACGCTACCGCATCGACGAACTGCCCGCGGTCGACGCCGATCACCGCCTCGTGGGCCTGATCGACATCCAGGACCTCGTCGCCGCCGGCTTCAGCACCTTCGAGGGCCCCTGAAAAGCCCCGCAGAGCCGGGCCAACCCCCGGCGGACCGGCTCCAGACCGGTCTCACGAATAACCCCGCGACGGACCGATAGAGCGGTATGGACACCCTCTCGATCGTCATCCCGGTATACAACGAGCACAAGACGCTGCGCGAAATCATCCGCCGCGTCATCGCGGTCGAGACCGGCCTCAAACGCGAGATCGTCCTCGTCGACGACGGCAGCACCGACGGCACCCGCGAACTCTACGAGCCCATCCAGCAGGAGTACCCCGACGAACGCATCGTCGTCCAGCTCCAGCCCAAGAACATGGGCAAGGGCGCCGCGGTCCGCAGGGGCTTCGAACTCGCCAGCGGCGACATCCTGCTCATCCAGGACGCCGACCTCGAGTACGACCCCGCCGACTACCCCCAACTGCTCCGGCCGATCCTCGCCGGCCGCGCCGACGTCGTCTACGGCTCACGCTTCATCGGGTCCGAGGCCCACCGCGTCCACCTGTTCTGGCACATGATGGGCAACCGCATGCTCACCACCCTGTCGAACATGATGACCAACCTGAACCTCACCGACATGGAGACGTGCTATAAGGTGTTTCGCAAGGAGGTCGTCGACTCGATGAAGCTCGTCAGCAACAGCTTCACCATCGAGCCCGAACTCACCGCCCGCGTCGCCAAGGGCCGCTGGCGCGTCTACGAAGTGGGCATCAGCTACGCCGGCCGCGACTACGCCGAGGGCAAGAAGATCACCTGGCGCGACGGAGTCGCCGCCCTCTGGGCCATCTTCCGCTTCCGCTTCCTGTAGCGATGTGGGACCGACTTTCCAGTCGGTCTCTGTTCCAGTGTGTGACCAACTTCCCAGCCAGTCTTCGGTGAACTGTGGGACCAATTCTCCAGCCGGTCTTCGGTCCGGTGTTAGACCAACTTTCAAGCCGGTCTTCGGTGAACTGTGGGACCGACTTTCCAGTCGGTCTTCGGAGAAATGTGAGACCAACTTCCCAGTCGGCCTTCGGAGAAATGTGGGACCGACTTTCCAGTCGGTCTCTTGTCCGGTGTGGGACCGACTTTCCAGTCGGTCCAACCAATCGAGGCTCCACCCCCGCCCGCGACCACCCAACAACCCCGGCTAGCGCTGCGCAACCGCCGGCCGCGGAGCCGGCGCGGTGATGATGCACTGGTCTGTCATGTGCGTCCCCAGCGGCGTCGTGTACGTCGCCTCGAGCACAAACTTCCGCTCCGCCGGCGGAACCTTCGTCGCGAACCCCGGCGGAAACTCCAGCGGTACCTCGTACATGCCCGTCACCAGGTTCCAGTACCGCTTCTGATCCTGCTGGGTGACCAGTGTGACCTCCCACGGATCGCACAGCCGCCGATTCGCCGGCTCCCCCGAGGCCTGCTGGTAGCTGTACAACTCGAACCGGATCGTACCCGCGATCTTCACCGGATCCCCAAACGTGTCCAACGCCCGCACCAGCACCTCGATCCCGTCCGGCGTGTCGTCCTTGTCAAAGCTCCGAAACCCCGTAAAAGCCTCGACAAGCTCGATCCGCTGTGGCATAAGAAGCTCGACCATGCCGCGGGCGTCGGTATCGGAGATGTCGGTGCGCTTTTCACACGCGGTCAAGAGTGCAGCCGCCGCTACGGCGCCCGCGAGGCATGGCATGACCCGACGCAGCGCTCGACGATGATCTCGTTGGCGTTTCATGTTCGCTAAAGGATCCAGCGTGATCGAATTGATCCATTCCCGATGGGCCTCGGGCCGAACGTCGGCCGCAGTGTACGGCTGGCTCTGCGCCCCTGTCAAACGGATTATTGCCCTAACAGCCACCCTGACCCTGACTGGCTGCGCGCCCCTGCAACCTACGGTTGAACCGGTGCAGCAAGCGGCGCTGCCCGTCGGCATGTGGTATTCCGTCGAACTCGCCGCGACGTCGCCCGCCGGCCTGCGCGACACGCTCCAGCGCGACTTCGACAACTTCGCGACGATGGGCCTCGACCTCATCCTCGTCCAGCACTGCACGCCCACCGACATCGCCGACGTGATCGAAATCGCCGGCAATCGCAAGTTGCACCTCATCGTCGCCGACCCCGTCGCCGAACACTACCTGCGCAGCGGATCGCGGCGCAGCGGCTGGTTCGCGCCCCCCGCGGTCGTGCCTCAGCGCCACGCCGTCGTCGCCCGCTACGTCGGCCGCGTCGTCGACATGCCCACGCTCCAGCGCGCCATCGAACTCGCCGACGTCGCGAAGCGCGCGGGTCTCCCCCTCGCCGTGGAGGTCGACGCGCGCATGGCCGATCGCGTCCCGCCCGGCACGTTCGCCTACGTCTTCTGGCACGATACCGACGACCCGCAGCGCTACGCGCCCGCCGACGCCGTACGCGGCGGTGTCCGCACCGTCGCCTGCATTCGCGGCGGTGGCGGCGAGCAACACGCCGTGCGCGCCTGGCTGGCTGAATACCACTTGGGATTGGCCCAGGCCGAGACCGGCGGCGTCGTCTTCGACACGTTCCGCGCCCTGCCCGCCAGCCCGCGCGGCGTCGTGGTCATGGGTGAGGCCCTCACCCCCGAGCGCATCGCCATGATCCGGCGTATCGCCGATCGCTGCCGCCGCTGGCACGAACTGCTCGCCGGCCTCGGCGTGCACGACGCCCGCAGCGTCCCCGTGCGCGAAGTCGACGTCCGCGTCGCCGTCCTCGCCAGCCCCCGCCGCCAGTGCCTCCTGGTGGTGAACCCCTCCGCCGACAAGTTCGCCCGCGGCCAGCTCACCCTCAACGCCGCCATGGCCGCCAACGCCTTCGACCGCGCCGTCAGCGCCACCACCAGCGAGGACACCATGGTCGGCGCCGTCTACCACGTCGCCAACAACCGCCTCGAAATCCCCGTCACCCTCGCCCCCGGCGAAGCCGAACTCTACGAACTCTTCTAACCCACCCGCAACCGTCTCACTATCGCGCTCCTCACTTGAACGAACGCGCCCATCCGCAGTCGTTGCATACCGGTCCACCCGACTCGACGGTATTGTCGAACGGATGCCCCGCCGCTCCCGCCGACCCGATTCACATGTCGATGATCAGATCGCTCCGGGCGCGCGCACAGCAGATCAGCAGGTTCCCCTCGGCCGGTGGCGCAAGTGGCTCGGGATCATACGTCACCGACCCGGCGACCAACCCACACTCACACATGTGGCAAACCCCGGTCCGGCACGACCACCGTACCGGAACGTCGCAGGCTTCGGCCAGTTCCAGCAGACTGTGCAGCTTCGGGTCCCAGGAAACGGTAATCCCGGCGCGCGCAAACGATACGCTTGGGCCTTGGCCGGGCAAACCCGCGGGCGCATGGGGCGGACGGCGCGGCCCTCTCTTCATGCCCGGCATGATCGCGTTGCCGGAACCGAAAATCTCCGTGTGGACGTGCTGAGGGTCCACGCCCCAGCGCGCAAGCCCGGCAGCCAAGTCCGCGAGGAAGCCCGGCGGCCCGCACAGGTAAAACGCACTGGCCATCGGTACGCCTGACTCCTGGAGGGTCGCGATCGTCAACCGGCCGGCAGCATCGTAGTCGGCGCCCTGCCGGTCCGCCGCATCGGGCTGGCTGTACTGCACGTGGCTGCGGGCCTGGGGCAGCTTGGCCAATAGCTCGCGAGCTTCGCGGGCGAAGGGATGATGCCGGCGATTGCGGGCCGTGTAGATCCACCACACCGGACGCGGCGACGCCTCTGCGGCCAACGCATGGAGCATGGCCATCAGCGGTGTCACACCGACCCCGGCACTCAACAGCACCACCGGCGAAACGCTGCGCCGCAGGATGAAGGCACCGCGCGGCGCACTGACCTCCAGGACGTCGCCGGCCCGTATCTGCCTGCACAGGTAAGCGCTGGCGCGACCGTGCGCTTCCTCCTTGATGGTGATGCGATATCGTGCGGCATCCGGCGGGCCCGACAGCGAGTAGCTGCGCAGGACCGGAGGCGCTGCCACGTCCGGACGGAGTCGCAACACCACAAACTGTCCGGGAAGCGGGACGCTCAAGGGAGCGCCATCCGCCGATTCCAGCAGCAGCGAGACCATGCCGAGCGCTTCGGAATCCACTCGAGTGACCTGCAGCCGCCGGAAACCTGGCGCCGCGGTGACCAGTTGCTCAGGTGACGCCAGTCCAGGATTCCCCGTACGTGCCCCCGGCTGCTTCAGGTGTTCCAGAAGGGCCCTGATGGAGGTCTTCCACCCCGCGCTCAGGGCCGGGATGCGCAAGGCCCGCTCGAGTTCTCCCAGCGCGGGCCCGGGCAGGTAGAGGAGCCCGTCGAGCGCCGCGACGGTGAGGCGTTCCGGCCCCTCGGCAACCTGGACGATTTCGTCGCCGGCGCCCACCTCACCCTCGGCCAGCACGCGAAAGTAGAACCCGGGGCGGTGGTGCGAAACCAGCAGCGCCGCCATCCGCGGTTCGTTCATCCGTATCCCCACCCGGTAACAGGTCACCCGCGGTTGCGAAATCTCAAACAGGGCGCTGCCGATGCGATAGCGATCGCCCACACACACGTCGTCGTCAGCCAGGCCCTCGACCGTGAAGTTCTCGCCGAATTGCCCGAAGGTGAAGTCCCCTCGCTTCAGTTCGCGCTGCCAGTAGCGGTAGGAATCCATCTGGTAGACCAGCACCGCCCGCTGCGCGCCGCCGTGACCAGCCAGATCACCCTGGGCATCACCAGCGATGTTGAGCCGCCGAACCACGTGCCGCCCCGGCACGGATTCCTTCCACACCGACGTATGGACCGTCTGCCCACGCCAGGACACGTCGCGGGGCAGACCCAGGTTGACCGACAGCAACCGCGCCATGGAACCCTCAGCTCCTTTCTCGGCGACGCCGGTGCCGTGCCACCGCCCACCGGCGCAGTTCGCCAAAGCACCGCGCCAGGTCCGCCGGCAGGTAGTGCGCGTTGATGCCGCTGGGGTTGGGCAGGAGCCACGCGTGCGCTCCGCCGAAGCGGGACCCCTGGAGGCCGACGCGCGCGTCCTTGATGCCGGAAATCACGCGGTAGGGATGAATCCCGACGAAGGCGACGACCGTCGGGCGCCAGCGCTTGACCTTGGCTGCGAGACCCTGACCGCCGGCGCGCAGCTCGTCGTCGGTGAGTTCGTCGGCGCGGGCGGTGGCACGCGCGACGATGTTGGTAATGCCGAATCCGAGATCCAGCAACAGCGCTCCCTCGAACGGCGAGAACAGCCGCGGCGTGAATCCGCCGCCGTGCAGCGCGGGCCAGAAACGGTTGCCCGGGCGGCCGAAGTGGCGGCCGATCGCAGCCGTATAGAGGCCGGGGTTGATGCCGGCGAAGAGGACGATCAGATCCCTGGCGATGAGATCCGGGATGGTCTTGCCACGCGCGGCGCAAACCTGGGCCTTCGTGGGTTTCCAGGGGACCATCCGCCGCGCATTCATGGCTTCAGTTCCGCCATCGCCGGATCCCCATGCGCTTCACCAGCGGCCGGCGTGGGCCCCGCCGTCGACGTAGAGAATGTGCCCCGTTACGGTCGCCGCGTCCGTCAGGTACATGACCGCATCCGTCACGTCCTGGACGGTGGAAACGCGACCCATCGGTGCGAGGCTTTCCATCACTTCCTTCGGCGTGTTCCGATGCATCGGCGTGTACACGGCGCCCGGGGCGACCGCATTCACGCGGATGCCTTCGCGCGCGTACTCCATCGCCAGGTGCTGCGTGATCGTCTCCAGACCCCCCTTCGTGATCATCGACACCGACGCCGTGATGCCCCGCATCGGATTGCGCGCCAGAGCAGCCGTCACCGTGATGATGTTCCCGCCACGCTGCTGGACCAGCATCTGCTTGACCACCCGTTGCGTGACGTAGACAAATCCCGCCACGTTCGTGGAGATCAACAGCCCGAGGTCGTCGGACGTGTACTCCGTGAACGGCTTCGTCAAAAATACGCCGGCATTGTTCACGAGGACGTCGATCGAACCGAAGCGCGCCAGCGCCGTCTCGACCAGCCCGGCAGCCGTCGCCGGATCACCGATGTCACCGTCCACCGTGGCCACGTGTTCCCCAGCCCGGACCTCCGTCGAAGCAGCCATGTTCCGCGCCGTCGCGACTACATCGAAGCCTCGTTCGAGAAATCCCCGCACGATGCCCGCACCGATGCCCTGCGACGCGCCCGTCACGATGGCCGTCCTGCGCGAACCACCCATCGTCAACTCCTCGAACCCAGCCTACGTGCGCAGGCCCCCACTCATGGGTCGCCCACGCGTCCTCCCGCTGATGCACCGCGCGTCTGCCCGCTCAAAAATCCGCGTCCAGCACAATGCGGTACCGCGCCTTGCCGCTCGCCAGCCGGGCGAACGCGTCGTTGATCGCCCCCATCGGATAATGCTCCGTCTGCGGCGCAATGTCGTGCCGCGCCGCAAAGTCGAGCATCGTCGCAATCGCCGTCGGTGAGCCCGTCGGTGACCCGGAAACACTGCGCTGCTGCATGATCAGCGCAAACGCCGGCACGGGGATCGGCTCCAGCACCGCCCCCACCACGTGCAGCCGCCCATTCGGCGCCAGCGTCCCGAGCAACGCCTCCCAGTCGAGCTTGACGTTGACCGTGCTGATCAGCAGGTCGAGGCTCCCCGCGAGTTTCCCCAGCGCCGCTGAGTCCCGGCTCGAGACGACGTGGCCCGCCCCGAATGCCCGCGCCTCGTCGAACTTGCTCTCGCTCGAGGTGAACGCCGTCACGTCGCACCCGTACGCCGCGGCAAACTTGACCGCCATGTGCCCCAAGCCGCCGATGCCGATGATGCCGACCCGGTCGGTCGGCGCAGCGTGCATCGCCAGCGGCGCAAAAACGGTGACGCCGCCGCACAGCAGCGGCCCGGCGTCCGCGAACTTCAGCTTCTCCGGCAGCGGAATCACCCAGGCCCAGTGCGCCCGAATGTGCGTTGCGAATCCCCCGCGATGGCCGACGATGGTCATCTGCACCTGCGCGCAGAGATGATGGTCGCCCGACATGCACTGGCGGCAGTGCATGCAACTCGCCGCACTCCAACCTACCCCGACGCGCTGGCCCACCGTCACTCCCTTCGCGTGCGGACCGGTTGCGGTGACCCGGCCGACGACCTCGTGGCCGAGAACCGCCGGATACTGCGAAAGCCCCCACTCGTTGTTGAGCACGGACAGATCGGAGTGGCACAAGCCGCAGTGTTCGACCGCGACTTCCACCTCCTCCGGACCCAGCGGCCCGGGCTCCAAACGCTCGAGCACGAGGGGCTGCTGCGGCGCTTGCGCCACCCAGGCCCGGTAACCGTCGGGTGGACTTCCCGCGCGCACGGAGGCGGGTTGCGTCTTGCTCGCTGCGCCGGGTGAAGCGGGTACTGTGGTCACGGTTTCGTCCTCCTAATGGAAAACCACCTGTCACCCTCTCCCTCTCCCCGAGGATGCCAACGGCACGGCATCGCAAGCACATCTGCATCGCCCCAACGTCGCCATGCGGTATGAACGGGAATTCGAGGCCCCAGCCGTACGCCGGGGAGTATAGCGCCGCGTCGGATTAAAAGAGATTTAATGCCGCAGGCCAGCCATCACCCCCCTGACGCGGTCGCCAGGCGCCGGCCACAACCCCGCCCCACGCCCAAAGCCGGTCCGCGCACGTTCTCACTTTCTCACTTTCTCACTTTCTCACTTTCTCACTTTCTCACCTGCTCACCTGCTCACCTGCTCACCTGCTCACATCAGATCCGCTCCAATCCCAACCCCGCCAGGTACCCAAACGTCGGATCATAAAACTCCGGCAACCGCGTCGGATCGTCCGCACTCCCCGGCGGCACCACGATCACCATCCCCTGCCGCGCCCGCGTCAGCAGCACCCGGTACGCGTTCTTCTGATAAACCTGCCGCTCCGCCTTGCGAATCCGATTCCACCGATCCCCGACGAACGAAAAATGCTGCCAATCAGGAGCGCCATATCGAAAATCCCCATCCCACACCACACACGCCCAGTCCAGCTCGAGCCCCTGGATGTCAAACTCCGTCGCGACATCCTCCAGGTAGTACGACGAACGCACGTCCTCCTTGCCGTCGAGAAACCAGTGCACGGGGTCAACCGTCACACGCACGTCGATCGCGTGCGGCTTCAGCCGCTGCGCCTGGGACGAAACCACGATGCCGTACCGCTCGGACCCCCGCGCCCGCTGCCGGAGCCAGCCCTTGGCCGCATTCAAATCACGCGTGAGCACGATCGGGTACCGGTCGGAGATCTGCGCCATCACCTTTCGCGCTTCCGCCTCCTCCTGGTCCAGCAGGCACTTCACCAGCTCCGACACGTGCTCCGCCCGAAACGAGCGCATGGACACGGCAAGATGCAGCTTGTCGTTCCAGGAGACCCCATCGCGATTATCGAGCAGCGCCAGCGCTCCACCGGCTGTGTACTCCGCATCCTTCAACCTGGACGAAATATGCACATCCCAATCGGGAAACGAAGCGTCCAGCGACCGGATCCACTCGCCGATCCCAGCCTCACCCGTGTGGATTTCCTGCCCCCCACCCACCAGGCAGATGACCACAGCCCAGTCTTCGTGCCGATCCAGGCACGAAATCAGGTACGCGGATTCCGACTGGTCAAAATCACTGTGGCCACGTTTCTGCCGCATGAACATGGCCGTCTTCTCGCGATCCCAGGCACGCTGCGCCTCGTCAAAAAGCGCTACGTGCTCGATCGGCGGCCGATCTCGATCGAGCAGACACTCGTCCCGAAAGTTGTGCACGTTCTGAATGAACAGCTTGACCTCGCTGCGCGCTACGCCTTTGCGCTTCACCTCCCCCCGCTCAGCCGCACGGCGCACCGCATCGCGCGCCAGCGCCTCGCGCAGGATCTTCACCAACGGGCCATTGCCGGACAAGAATACGCTGTACAGCTCATTCGCCTTGTCGATGTGCTGCGTCGCGATGTTGAGCCCGACCAGCGTCTTGCCCGCCCCCGGAACACCCGTCACAAAACAGATCGACTTGTGGGACTTGCTGCGCGCCGTGCGGATGATCTCGGCGATCGCTGCCGACGTCTCGCTCAAGTTGATCGCGCTGGCATCGCTCCGTGATATCTCCTCCACCGCATGCCCACCGTAGAGCGCCAGCGCCGCCTCCACGATCGTGGGCGTTGGGCAGTAACGCCCCGCCTCCCAGATGTCCACGTCGATCGCTGGCCCCTCGCACGAACTCAATACGCGCGCCAGCACATCCGCGAACGCCGCCACCGTCGATCGGATCGGGCGCAACACGCGATCATGATCCCACGCGCACGTGATCGGATCATCGCCCTGCTCCGCCCCGGTCGCTACAACCACCGGCGCAATCGGCCTGTCGTGACTCGTTTCGTGGAAGTTCTTGAGGTCGAGCGCGTAGTCGCAGACCTGATCCACCGCGCCAGCCGAGAACTCCGACTCCCCGGCCTTGAACTCGATGACAAACAGAACGTGATCGATGATCGCCAGGACATCGATCCGCTTCCCCAATCGGGGAACCGCGAATTCGAAGTACAACTTCCCCCGGCCGCCGTACCCCTCCAGAGCTTTGCGCAGAACCTCGACCTGCTCGACCCACGCATCGCGTTGGGTCCGCTCCAGCGGGAAGGGCAAGGCCTGGGCCATCACACCAACAATCGCGTCGGGCGACCTTCTGTAGAAGTCCTCGATCGGGTCCGAGTAATACGCCCGACTCCTTACCGCGGCATTCCTCATCGCGTCGCCTTACCTGACCAAAACCCACAACCACCCGCCGCAGGAACGTTCCCCGTCACCATCCGCCAGGCTACTCGAACAACCCCGCGACTTCGAGGAAAACCCATCCCCGCCAAGAAGGTACGCCCCCCCCAATACCGCAGCCGCCCCAGCCCCCGATCCGAGCCGCGCGCGCCAGCCCCCGATCCGGACCGCAAGCGCCAGCCCCCGATCCGAGCCGCAAGCGCCAGCGAGCGGGCTGAAGTCCAAACCGAAGTGCAAACAACCGGCCCATCAACAGGGCCTACCTGCCCGTCAGCGTTGGCCACCGCCCACCACCGCAAGCCCCCACAGGCAATCCCCAATCACCCCCGCGCCCACGCAAGCCTGGAAAAACTCACCGAGAACACCGACACCAGCGGAGGGCGTTATCAGAACCCTCCACGCCAGTGGGGGGCCACAGCCGCGAAGCGGCGCAAGCCGTTCCTCCTCCGGACTGAAATCCTCCAGACTCCAGACTGCGTCAGAACCCTCCACGCCAGTGGGGCCACAACCGGCACGCCAGCCGTTCCTCCTCCGGACTGCAACCCTCCAGACTCCAGACTGCGTCAGAACCCTCCACGCCAGTGGGCCACAACCGCGAAGCGCGCCAGCCGTTCCTCCTCGGACTGCAACCCTCCAGACTCCAGACTGCGTCAGAACCCTCACGCCAGTGGGGGCCAACCGCGCACGCCGCCGTTCGTCCGGTCTCCAGTCTCCTTCCGGACCGCCTGGGACTGCACACTGAGCTCCTTTCGGGCATTTCGAGCGGTAACTCCCTGCAGCCGCCGGACTTATCCCTCACTAGCGTCGAGCGTGAACTTACGCCCGCCCAGTTGACCAGCCGCAGGGATGCACTTTACCCCGCATCGTTTTCGACGCCCAACCCCGCCGGGCGCAGGTTTTACGGCGATCGCTGCCGGAGTTGCTCCGGCGGTACTCTCCGCCCGCGTGGCCGGCGCTCCGGAGTGACGAAAGGGGAAGGAAGAAAGGGGACACTTGCACTTTATAGGAAGGAAGGTGACATTCTACTTTATAGGGATAACCCTATATTCTGCGTAGCCGTGCCGCTCTTTGGTGTGCGTCATACGAATTTACGCGGTGAACCGCCACCGTGGGAACGACTGCCCCCCCACCTCCAGACTCCAGACCCCCACCTCCAGACACCGGACCGCCCCGTCCCCGCTTGGCTGACCGCTGAAAGCTGACAGCCGACCGCTCGCACTAATTCTTTTCGAAAAACTTCGCGCCAAACCCCGCCAATCATGAAGCGCCCGCCAAGTGGCGGTAGGAGGTGGTAGACGCACGTGAGGGAAGGACCACCGCACCGCACACAGCCAGGAGAGCCAAGCATGAAATCCGGCGTATTTCCCGACCAGAGCGCTGTCACGGTCAGCCACCTGCACTACCGACGCGCCTGTCAGCCCCATGCTCGCCAGCCTCTACCGTCGCTCCGTCGCTTTGCCGCTCCCCGAATTCGTCATTCGTCACTCGTCATTCTGCATTCCCCGTTCTTCCGCAGCGGCTCCCGGACCGCGCGAAAAGCTTCCCGCCCCAGTGGCTAGTCCCACTGCAACCGCGGCGCTGGCGTCAACGCGGTTCACCCCGCGCCACGACTCAGAATCGAGGGTCACCATGCATAAAGCCCTACTGTCAAACGGCTTTGCAGCCACTCAAAAACCCAGGGACACTCGCCAGTCAGCACCACCCACTCTCAACCCGCACTTCCCTCTGGCCATTCCCCATTCCCCATTCCCCATTCATCATTCATCATTCATCATTCGGGCCGCTGCACCGCCCCAGCCCGCCACCGCCGCCCTCTCTCGCTCCGTCGCTTCGTCGCTTCGTCCGTCCCCCCCGTTCCACCCCGCCGGATTCGATCACGCCCAACAAACACCCCGCCCGCCGTTCCATCCCGGCACACGCCACCCCCTGGATTTTCCAACTTCCACTGCAATCCGCGCCGCGCAACTGCACCGCGCCCGCCCGTTTGCCGCTATGCGGGTATGGACGCTTGGACCTCCACGCGTCCACCCGACTGGCAACACACAACCCCGCAACACTGCCCACCAGCCGGCACCCGAAACGACAACGCGACACCTGGGGATCACGGACCATGTTCAAGAACATGACGGTAGGCAAGAAGATCGGACTGGGCTTCACCCTCATCGTCGTACTCCTGTGCGGCGTCGCCGTCACCGGCCACCACAGCACCACCACCGCCATACGCAACAACGACGCCATCGGCCACCAGCTCCAGATCGTCAGGGAGATCAACACCGCGCTCACCGACGCCCAGGACGCCAACACCGCGCTCCAGCAGTACATGATCCAGGACGACGCCGAGCACCTCAAGCTCGTGCACGACGAGATCGCCAAGGCCCGCGAACACGCCACCGCCGCCCGGGAGCTGATGACCTCCGCGGACAACCGCGCCAAGACCGACGACCTCATCGCCCGGCTCGACGCGTACCTCAAGGCCGCCGACGAGTGGCACGATCTCCAGGTCCGCCGGGACCAGGCCAGCGCGGTGCGCGCCCAGTCCGCCGCGGTCGTCACCGAGAAACTCCACACCCTGATCGCCGCCCAGGCCCAGGCCATCGACAAGCAGGCCCAGTCGGTCGGCGAAACCCGCGTGACCAACCTCGACGTCGTGCAGCGCACGCTCTGCGCCGAGCAGTCCATCGACGCCTTCGACAACGCGCAGATCTGCGCCGAGCAGTACGAAGGCGCCATCACCGAGGCCGAGCGCGACGCGCTGGAGAAGAACTGGCTCACCGCCCTCGATTCCACCCGCACGGTGCTCACCGAGTGCCAGACCCACATGAAGGATGCAGACTCCCTCGACGCCGTCGCCAAGAGCCTGGCGGCGCTGGCCACCTACACCGCCGAGGTCGAGGACTTCCGCGCCATCGACCGCGAACACCACGACCTCGTCGACAACCAGCTCGACCCCGCGACCGCCGCCCTGCGCGCCGACTCCCGCGCCGTCCGCGACGGCGTCTACGCCTACATCGAGGATCTCGAGAAGAAGACCGACGCGGACATGAGCCTGGCTGCGACCCTGATCACCAGCATCGGCATCGGCGCCACCATCCTCGGCGTCCTCTTGGCTGCGTTGATCACCCGCGGCATCACCCGCGCGCTCAACGGCGTCATCGCGGTCCTCAACGAGGGCGCCGACAACGTCAACGAGGCGGCTGGCCAGGTCTCCACCGCGTCGCAGCAACTCGCCCAGGCCTCCAGCGAACAGGCCTCCTCCCTCGAGGAAACCAGCGCCGCCATGGAGGAAATCACGGCTGTCACCCGCACCACCGCCGACAGCCTCCAGCAGGCCAAAACCCTCAGCGCCGAGACCCGCGCAGCCGCCCAGCGCGGCGATCAGACCACCACCCAGCTCAACCAGTCGATGTCCCAGATCAACGACGCCTCCGCCCAGATCAGCAAGATCATCAAGGTCATTGAGGAAATCGCCTTCCAGACCAACCTGCTCGCGCTCAACGCAGCCGTCGAGGCCGCCCGCGCCGGCGAGCACGGCAAGGGCTTCGCCGTCGTCGCCGACGAGGTCCGCAACCTCGCCCAGCGCGCCGCCCAGGCCTCCGGCGAGATCACCACCCTGATCCACGACACCGTCGCGAAAGTGAAGGAAGGCTCCGACGTCGCCGGCGACGTCGGCGGGGCGCTCAACGCGATCGTCGGCAACGTCGCAGCCGTCGCCGAACTCATCCAGGGCATCGCCGACGCCACCAACGAACAGTCCCGCGGCGTCGAGCAGATCAATCAGGCCGTCGGGGAAATGGACCAGGTGACCCAGCAGACCGCCGCCGGCGCCGAGGAATCCGCCTCCGCCGCCGAGGAACTCGCCGCCCAGGCCACCTCCGTCAAGGGCACCGTCGACGTCCTCTCCGCCATGGTCGGCGTCAGCGGCCGCAACGGCGCATCCCCCGCCCCCCGCCGCATCACCTGGCAGCACAAACGCACCAAGGTCGATATTGGCAAATCCAGCACAACCCCGGCGCCGCAGCCCACGGCAAAACCCACCCCGAAGCGCAGCCCTGCCAAACCCGCAGCCCCCGTCGCACCCGCGGCGCCGCCCGCCGCGCACGACCACAGCGAATTCCTCTCCATGGAACCCGACGAAGCGCTGCAGACCTTCTGAAATGGAGATTCCCCAACCGACCGGAACGCACCGACGGAATCACGAATGACCGCCGCACAATCGCTCCAGCCGCCCACCGGAGCGATTCGTCATTCGTCATTCGTCATTCGTCATTCGTCATTCGTCACTAGTGTCCGGTTATAAGTCGAATAACCACAGCTGTTTATGGTTTTGAGTCTCCGACAATTGGGATTCTGCCGTCGAAAAGGCCTCGAAAAGCGGCGTTTTCTCCAAAAGCGTCACGCTCAGGACCTGCAGAATTGTGTAGAGGTTCGCCTGGACGGCCAGCCGCTTCCGGGCGATCGCGACCAGCAGGTAAACCGACACGGCGCTCCAGATCTGCGTCTTCACCGCGTTCTCCGAGTGCCGTAAAGGCCGATCGCAGATGCTGATCCTGAAGAACAACTCGATCTGCCAGCGCGTGCGAGGTCGGCGATGGTCTTCGCGTCGCGCGAAGTTGTTGGTCAGAACACCAGCCCTTGGTTTACGCATCGGCGTACGCGACTCGGCGAGTGTACCGGTACGCCCGCCAGGGGTGAACGACTAATTCGTCTGGTCGCAGCGGTCGACTGTCGACGGGCTTGGAAGAGCCGGCGGCAGGCAGGTTCTGCGCGTGATGAAGAACGCGCCTGCGTCCAGCGATACAGCGCGGAGTCGGTATCCGCGGTCCATGACCTACGCCCGCCTCGGCACCAGTTGATCGAGTTGACGTCGTAATTTGGCGGGTTATGCGAAACGTGGAATGTGCCGCAGTCGAGCAGCGTGCAGCTTCACCGCGTTCTGCACTCTGAACGCGCCCAGGAAAGCGTGGACAGGTCGATGATCGTCGCATCCCGCAGACCGTCCGTCGAGCGCCGCCGAACGCGTCGTCGCTAGACTCGCCGCGAATCAGCACGGCAAACGGCGTAGATGCGCAATCCGGCGATCGTTGGCGTCGCTGAACGTGGTCCGAGCGTCCAGTCCGCGGATATGTGCAACCGCTCCGCGCGTTCAAGAGGCCAATGTGCACTCGCGATGGTCAGTTGTGCGAAAGCCAAGAACGGTCAGCACGAGATACGCGTGATGCCGCGATAGCGCACTGCGAACTCGTGAATCAGGTGATCGATGAGTTGCGAAAACGGTCCGTCCGCTGTTCATGGGCAAAGCTCCCGAGCCGAATCGACGGCTCCAGGCTCCCGTACAGCGAATGGCGTTTCAAATCGATCACGATCAAATTCGCTCGTAACTACTTGAAAAGAAGGCGACTTAACGCAAAATGTCGGACGCTAACCGACACTAGTGGTCATTCGTCATTCGTCATTCGTCATTCGTCATTCGTCATTCGTCATTCATCATTTGATCTTCGCCACCAGCACCGTCCGGTCATCGTCCGGCGCGTGCCCATCCGCGAACGCGTCCACCGCGTCCAGCAGCCGCTGAATGATGTCCGTGGCGTGTATGTGGCAATTCTCCAGCACGGCGTCGAGCCGGTCCGGACCGAACAGCTCACCCGCCGCGTTCATCGCCTCCGTGATCCCGTCCGTGTAGAAGATGATCTGATCGCCCGGCTCGAGCTGCTGCGTGTACTCCGGGTACGCCTCGTCGTCCACGATCCCCAGCGGCAATCCGCCCACGGCGTCCAGCCAGAACACGCTGCCGTCCGCACAACGCTTCACCCGCGGCGGCGGATGACCCGCCACCGCATACGTGAACCGCCGCGACCGCGGCTCGTACACGCCGTACAGACCCGTCACGAACGCGCCGCTCCGCCCCGTGTACCGCTCGTGCAGCGACGTGTTCAGATGCCGCAACATCCCCGCCGGCGTCTGCTCCCGCTCGCACAACCCGTGCGCCAGGCTGTGCGTCACCGCCATGAGCACAGCCGCCGGCGTGCCGTGGCCCGCGACGTCCGCCAGCAGCAAACCCCACTTCCCGTCGGGCAGCTTGAAGAAATCGTAGTAGTCGCCGCCGGCCCGCCGCGCCGTCTGGTAGTGCGCCGCCAACTGCATCGTGGGGATTTCCGGGAGCTGCTGCGGCAGCAGCGAACGCTGGATGTCCGCGATCACCCGCAGCTCGGAGTCAACCTCCTCGTACGCCGTGCGCAGCTCGCCCGACAGCACCAGGTTGTGCGTCGCCCGCCCGAACAGGTTGCTCGTCATCACCTGGTTGGGCAGGTCCTCCGGCGCGAACGCCGCCTCCTCACGCCGCAGCAATACCACCATGTTCTGCGCCGTGCCCCCGTCAAACAGCGGCAACGCCAGCAGCGAGCGATACCCCGCCAGGTAATCAGCCGCCGGATCGTCCAGCGGCACGTCGAGGCGCTCGATGATCCGCGGCAGATCGGACCAGATCAGCTCGCCGAGCAGCCCGCCGTCGATCACCGGCAACCGGTCCTTCTGCTTCCACGGGTTGATGTCCTCCTGCCAGCGCGAACTCCGCGTGATCCGCACCTGCGGCGTGCGCAGACCGCGCCGCGACAGCGACACCGAACCGTCGATGATCATCGTCTGGCGGATCCGGTCGCGGTAGTGATGCACCATCGCCTGCGGATCGGTCTGGCGGCTGAGCCCCCGCACCGTCTCGACCGCGTGCGCCAGGCGCGCCTGCCAGTCGGCGGTGATGGAATCACTGCGCGGTGTGGATTGGCGAATGTCGGTCATCGGCGTGACGTCGCTCCTGCGTCAGGTTTTGCCCCGGCCTCACTGTGGATGGCGCTGCTCCAAGCGCTCGAGCCGCGCCCGCAACTCCGCGACCTCCGCCCGCAGCGCTGCGATCTCGTCCGCACCGCCGCCCGCCCGCGCCGCGCCCGGCTGAACCGCCGGCGCCGACCCCTCGGCGATCGACGGCGCGCCGCTCAGCACGGCAGTCGCCAGCGTTCCTCCCGCCTGCGCGGTGGGCGACTCATCCGCCGGGTAGAGCCGATGGGCGTAGCGAACGGCGGATCGCCCCGGCTCACGCGGCAGCGTCGCCACCATCGGCGGCTCCCGCTGCGCCAGGTTCTCCAGCACCAGCGTGACGGCCTCGAGGTCGTCGAACGGCGCGAACCGCGAGCAGCGCGTGCGCAACTCGCCGGTGGTCTGTGGACCGCGGAGCAGCAGCTCGGCCATGATCGCCCGCTCCCGCTTGGGCCATCCGAAGTGCGCCTCCACCTCGTGCTTGAAGCGCTTGGTCCGCGCCCCCGGAGCCGGCAGCACCATGCTCACCAGCCCGCGTTCCCGTAGCGACTCCAGCGCGCTCCACACCGCCTCGCCGTCCAGCTCCATCACCGGATCGCGATTCTGCTTCTGGTTGCACGCCGCAACCAGGGCGTTCTCGGTCATCGGGTAGTACTCCGGGTTCGCCATGGACTTCTCCATGAGCGCCCCGAGCACCCGCCGTTCAATCTCGTTCAGCTCGGTTGTCACGTGGGATTCCCTGTCGATCCGCCCCGACCGCGGACGAAGCGCGGCTGCCCCAGCCGCCGCGTCGCCCGAACCTGCTTTCCGCCCAGCCGAATGGCTGGGGGGAGCTTAGCCCTCAATCCAGGGGCCGGCAAACCGCATCCGGGCCGCGCTGCACGCACCCCGCTACAATCTCCTGTCCGCAGGAGCACGCAATGGTCACGATTACCGAAGCGGTCTTTCCCACACACGCCAACGCCGTGCGCTCGCTCTTCCGCGAATACGCCGGGGCACTGGACTTCAGCCTCGACTTCCAGGGTTTCTACGACGAACTCGCCAACCTGCCCGGCGAATACGCCCCGCCCGGAGGTTGCGTCCTCCTCGCCCAGGCCGGCCCCGAACTCGCTGGCTGCGCCGCCCTCCGGCCCTTTGGCGACGACGCCTGCGAGATGAAACGGCTCTACGTGCGACCGGTGTTCCGCACCCGCGGCGTCGGCCGGCAACTGGCCGAGCGCATCGTCACGGAGGCGCGCGAACGCGGCTACCCGCGCATGCTGCTCGACACCGTTCCGGGCATGGAGGCAGCCATCAGCCTCTACCGGGCCCTCGGCTTCCGGGAGATCCAGCCCTACCGCCCGAACCCCATCGCCGGCGCCCTCTTTTTC
The DNA here is from genome assembly GCA_020639115.1 of Phycisphaerales bacterium. Classification (GTDB taxonomy): domain Bacteria; phylum Planctomycetota; class Phycisphaerae; order UBA1845; family UBA1845; genus JACKHG01. Next base: position 80,372 of record JACKHG010000012.1, on the reverse strand, counting down.
GAACTGGATCTTCGCGCGACCCCCGCGTCTGCCGCGTGATCCTCCACCGGGCCACGACGCCCTCCTCCACATTCGCTGAACCCCTTCTGGCAGTATAGGCAAAGAGAGATGGTTGCAGCCACACTGACACAACCGCCCTGATGATCTGCCCGGATCTGACCGATATCGAGAGGATAGGTGAGCGGCGGGGTCTGTGAGATTTTTCCTGCCCACAGGCGCTGAGGCGGGGTACACTACGCCCCGGCGCCAGGAGGGCGCCCTGCCGGCACGCGGCCCTGCGGTCAGGCTCCCGGGCCGGCCCCGACAAACTGACCCGCTCTCGCCTTTAACGGATTGAAGGCATGCGCGATCGTGCGACATACCAGCCCGCCCGCGGACTGCGCTTCGCGGCCACCGTGGCCCTCGTGCTCCTCATCGGACTCGCGGGTTGCCGGCGGAAACGCGGCGCCGACCAGGTCCGCCTCACGACCGAACAATGCTCGCTCAACGTCGAGTCGTTTGACACCGTCTGGACCACCATTCGCGACCAGCACTGGGACCCCACCCTCGGTGGCACCGACTGGGACGGCGCCCGCCGCGAACTGCGCCCGCAGATGGAGCACGACCGGACGATGCGGGCGGCCCGCAACACGCTCGCCGAGCTCATCAGCCGCCTGGGAACATCCCATTTCGCGCTGATCCCCACGCGCCCGCGAACGACAACCTCGGACGAGCAGCGCTACAGCGGGTCAGACGAGCTGCTCGCCAAGGTTGCGCCGGCCATCCGCAGCGCCGAACAGCGCTACGACCGCGGCGACTCGGGAATTGTCGTCCGCGTGCTCGATGGCACGCCGCTGATCACCGAGGTCTATCCTGAGTCGCCCGCGGAAGTCCTGGGCGTGCGGCCCGGCTGGGTCGTTGCATCGATCAACGGCCGGGGCGTCGCCGACCTGATCGGTCGCGACGAGCAGAAGGGCGGACCGGCTGAGCAGGACTTGGCGCTCACCCGCGCCGTGCAGTCGCGGATGCTGGGCCCGACGAATTCGAAGGTGCGGCTCGTCCTGCAGAACGAGAGGGACGCGCCGGTCGAGGTGGAGGTGCCGTTCGGCGTTCCGCGCGGACACCGCACACAGTACGGGCTGCTGCCTCCGGTCTACGTCTGGTCGGAAGCGCGTGTGCTCGACAACGGCGCGGCGTACTTCCGATTGAGCTCGTTTCTGGATCCGCCGCAGGTCATGCCGGCGTTGCAGCAACTGGTTCTCACCAACCTCGACGCGCCCGGCTTCATCCTCGATCTGCGCGGCAACCAGGGCGGCATCAGCGCGATGGCCCGCGGCATCGCCGGGTGGTTCATCGCCGAGGACGATCAGTATCTCGGAACGGTGCAGATGCGCGATCTCAAGCTGCGTTTCGCCGTTTCGCCGCGTCCTGAAACCTATGACGGGCCGCTCGCGATCCTGGTGGATAACATGTCGGCGTCGACGTCGGAGATCCTGGCCGCCGGCCTCCGTGATCTTGGCCGGGCGCGCGTCTTCGGCACGGCGACCGCTGCAGCCGCCCTGCCCTCGCTGGTCAAGCGTCTGCCCAACGGCGACCGCTTCCAGCACGCCGTCGCCAACTACGTGTCGCACGGCGGCGAGGAACTCGAGGGTGTCGGCCTGGTCCCGGACGAACAGGTGCCGGTCACCCGTTCCGCCCTGCTCGAGGGCCGCGACCCGGTGCTCGAAGCCGCCCAGGCGTGGATCCGCAGCCAGCACGTGCAGGTCGCGGAGCAGAAGCTCGAGGGGAATGATGCCAACCGCAGTGCCCGTGAGTTCTAGCCGCATTCGACTCATCTCCATCATGCTGTTCGCATGTGCCGCGTTCGGCGCTGAGCCGACCCACGCCGCGATCACACACCGTATCGCTGCGTTTCTGGAGCAGGCGGCTGGTCCGCTCGCCGAGTCCGCCGCCCCGCAAGCGCCGACTGATAACGATGAAAGTTCGCTGCCGACCGGCGCCGACGTGCTCGATCGATTTGTGGAAGCGACCGGCGGCCGTGAGGCCTATGCGTCGGTTCAGAACCGCGTCCTCACCGGCACGCTCGAGTTCGTCGGGATGGGCATCCAGTCGAAAGTCCAGTCGTGGCAGGTCGCGCCCAACAAGTTCTACACGCTGCGCAATACGGAGGGGCTCGGCCCGGTGGAGGAGGGCTGCGACGGCGAGGTGGTCTGGTCGTCGTCGCTGACCCAGGGTCCGGAGGTGGCGCGGGGGGCGTTGCGGGCGTTCAAGCTGCGTTCCTTCCGCTTCAACGCCGACTGCCACTGGCGGGAGCTGTACGACCACGTCGTGTGCACGGGAACCGAGACGGTTGCGCAGATAGAGTGCTACAAGGTCATCAAGTACCCGGTTGAGGGATATCCTGAGACCGCATACTACGCGCTGAAGTCCGGGCTGCTCGTCGGGACGGAGCTGACCGTTCCAACGCCCATGGGCGACATTCCCACGCAGTCGTTCTACTCGAATTACCGCCGCGTCGGCGACCTGCTCGTGCCCTTTCGCGAGGTCATCCGCACGATGGGCCGCGAGCAGCGCATGGACTACGACGCGATCGTCTACGATGGCGAAATCCCGCAGGGCTGCTTCGATCTGCCGCAGGACATCCGCGCGCTGGTCGAGCGCTACCGCGCCCAGGCCGAGGCGGACGGCCGCGAGGGCCTCTAGGGCCACCGCCCCCCGATTCCCCGCCCGAATTCCCGATCTTGAGCTTTTCCCCCGCCTCCGTGTACACTGCCGTCTGAAGCTTGCGCATTCGGCCACTTCCTCGAGACGGCGAGGCGAAACTCATGTCGCGAACGACGGCGCTTGTATGTATCGCATTCGGCTGGATCGCCGGCACCGGCCCCGCCGGTCAAGCCGACGAAGTCGATCCCGCGACCATCCTGACGAACGAGGGCCTCAAGAAGGTCGGCTCGTACTGGATACTCCCGGGCGAGCAGGAACTGCAGCAGCGCCTCAAGTCGCTCGCCCCGAAGCAGCACGAGTTGGACGAGGCGCTCAAGCTGCGCGAGCGCTACGAGCAGGACCGGGCGCAGAAGCGCGTGGCCCTGCAGAACGCCATGACCGAGCGGCGCCGCCTGAACTACCTCGCCCGGCAGGCGGAGGATCGCCGCGACTACAGCCGCGCCATGCAGCGTCTCAGCGCGCTCTCCGATCAGATCGATCTCATGGCCCGGTACGTCAACGACTCCGGACCTGCCGACCAGATCAACCGCCAGGTGGGAGCAGCCGGCGACGCGCTGTACAGCGAACTGCACGGTCTGCGCGAACTCGTCGACAGCGTCCAGGCGCGCTACGCGGAGCTTGCGGAGGATGCCAAAGTCGCCGCGGCGATGGATGCGCTCGCGAAAGAGAGCGGACGCAAGGCCCACCTCGGACCGCGCCGCGTATTCGCGCGCGGCGTCGAGGAACTCGAAGACTTCGAGGCAGCCATCCGCAGCGAGGAGATCAAGCTCCGCGAGGATCACGGCGTGTTCTGGATCGACGTCACGCTCAACGGGACCGCCCGCGTGGAAATGGTCTTCGACACGGGCGCCAGCCTGATCAGCCTGCCGCAGGACGTGGCCGAGCGCGCCAAGATCGAGATCACCGACGCCGATCCCGTCATTCAGATGCGCGTCGCCGACGGGCGCGCCGTCGAGGGCCGCCTGGTCTTTCTCAAGGAAGTCCAAGTGGGCGAATTCACGGTGCAGAACGTCGAGGCGGTCATCTCGCCCGGCGACGCACCGCCCCTGCTCGGCGGCAGCTTTCTGCAGAATTTCTCGATCGACCTCAACCACGCTGCGGGCACGCTGCGCCTGACCAGCGTTGCGAATCCGGAGCCCTCCGGCAGATCCCGCCACCGGGTCCGATAGCATCGCAGCCGGGGGGCGGTGCGCCTGCGCTGCGGGCGACGGCCCCTCGCGCCCATTGAACCCGGGGCAAATGCTGCCGATAGAGCAGGTGGACCTGGCGGGAACGCACCAGCGCGCCGAAGCCGGTGCAGTTGGATAATAGCCAAATGGACGAACGGTCCGCCGCGACAGCCAAACGCATCATCGAGAACCTGCAGCGCAAGTTCTGGCTGGAACCCACGGCCAGCAAGCGAGCCCAGGACCGCAAGCCGTGGTCTGTCCATCTGGAGTTGGCCATCCAGGAGCCTGGCGCCCACGCCGTGCCGCGCAAGACCGAGGCGGTCACGCACGACCTGTCCACGGGCGGGTTCTCCTTCATCACGCGCAATTACGTTCACGTCGGCGCCGCCGTCGAGGCCACGTTCGACACGGTTCCCCAGAAACCGACGATCATCGGCGTGGTGCGCAACTGCATCCATCTCGGCGGCGCCATGCACCGCGTCGGCGTCCAGTTCACCGAGGTCCGCCGCGCCGACCACGCGGCATCGCAGTCTTCGACCGAAGCCACGCCCTGATCTCTTCCGCGCCGCGTGGCGTACCGGAAAAGACTGCGGGCTGCAGCCACCGCAGAATCCGGCGACGGCAACCCGCCGAGGTCGCACGTGAGTCGATAGGGTACCAAGGCGCGGACGCTAGCGCGTCCGGTGGGTGTGGTCGTGCGCGACTCGATATCTGCGGCGCAGCAGGAGCGCGCCGGTGGAACACGCCAGCAGCGTCAGGCTGGCTGGCTCGGGCACCGGGGCGAGATCCACTTCGATATACGCGTTCGTGAACGCCCCGCCCAGACCTGGATTCGCATCATCGAGATTGACGATGCGCAGGAACCACAGCGCCAGCGCACCCGGCGGTTCGGCGCTGAAGTCCAGAATCGGCTCGTTCAGCAGCGTCGTCTCGATGTCGCCGGTGAATACGCCGGTGCCGTCCCAGCCGAAATCTCCGCCGGAAAACGTGACGACGGGCAGATTCACCGTAGGTGGCTGAAACTGCACGGCGATGTCCTTCGCGTTGGGGAGATTCCCAGAGGCGTTCTCCGTGTTGAACTCCAGGTGCACGCGCGTATTCACGATCTGCAGGCCCTGGATGTCGTCCACCGGCGTGAAGTAATCGGTGCTGTACTGCTGCCCGAAAATCGCCAGCGGAGCCGTGAGCAAATCGAAGTGCTCCGTCTGCGTCGGGGGCGGAGGAGGAGGTGGTGGTGGCGGCGGCGGTGGAGGAGGCGGACCGACATCGGCCAAAGCCAACGACGCCATCACCAGGCTCGCCGCGAACGGTGTGATCAAACGGCCATATCGCATCATCTTTCCCTGCCTTTCTGCGCCGAGAGTGAGCGCAGCGCGGATCCCGGCAACGTGCCGTGCCGCCGGACAACCGCAGCGCAATTCCGAGCCCGCATTATTGACGAGAGAGACGGGCCACCTCGGGTTAATGCTCGAACCAGCGCGGCAGCCCGCCAAAAAAACTGAGTTCCCCCGGCAGCGGCCCGGTGATCCCCCCAAACAGCGTCTACTGTCCCGTGGACGCCGTTTTCTTCGGACCTGTTCCCGCAGAGCAACCAGCCGCCGCCACGATGCGCAGGCAGGCCTCAACGGTTGAATCGGCCGCCCCCTTCGTGCGCTCCGTGATGAAAGTGTCCACCGTGGCGCAATCGCCGGCGTTGCGGAAGTTCTCGGCGATGCGCTGCAGCGTGACCTCGGTATCGGGGTGCTCGGGCCCCAGGATGACCGCCTGCACACCCAGTGCCGCCGCCAGGCGCTCCCGACCGCCGGCACTTTCGCCGAGCGCCGTCTCGATTCCACCCAGCAGACTGGTGCAGCGGGCCAGCGTCAGGCTACCCTCGCCCCCCACGCGCCGCTCCAGTTGCAGCGCTTGCTCCGCGTATTCCCGGGCCTTGGTCAAATCACCCAGTGACCGGTTCGCCTCGGCGAGATGCTCGTAGCTGCGCACGAAGTGCGGATGGTCCTCGGGCAGCACGCGCCGGCGCATGGCCAGTGCATCCTGCAGCGTGCGTTCCGCCTCGACGGCGTCGCCCCGCAGCAGTTGAATGCGTCCCAAGCCGTCCAGACTCACGGCAACGTTCTCATGCTCCGCGCCGTACGCGTTGCGGCGGGTCGCAAGCGCCTCCCGGCAGTCGATCAGCGCCTCGTCCAGATGCCCCTCGCGGGCCAGAACGATCGCGAGATTCTGCAGCATCGTCGCGGTGCGCGGATGATCGGCGCCGAAGAGCGCGCGGTTGATCGCGAGCCCCTCGCGGTAATACCGCTCCGCCTCCGCGTACGCCCCCTTGTCCTCCAGGACGCGGGCCAGGTTGTTGGCTGTAATGGCGATGCGCGGATGACCTTCAGGCAGCAGCTTGCGATTGATCCGCAATCCCTCGCGCAGCCGGCGCTCCGCCTCGTCGAGTTCGCCCGCGGCGTTGAGCAGCGTACCGAGATTGCCCAGCGTGTTCGCCACCTGCACGTTGTCGTTGCCGTGAATCCGCCGCAGAATGGCCAGCGCCTCCTCCAGCAACGTCCGGGCCTCAGCCAGTCGCCCCCGGGTGCGCAACAGCACACCCAGGTTGTTGAGCCCCGAGGCCAGTTCCTGATCGTCCGCAGGCAGCAACCGGCGACGGAGCGCCAGTGCTTCTCGGTAGTACTGCTCCGCTGCCGCGTAATCGCCCAGCGCCCGCTGGAAAACCCCCAGATCGCCGATCATCGACGCAGTCAGCGCGTCATCGCCGACGCTGGCTCGCTGCAGGGCCAGCGCTCGCTCGCCAAGTTCCAGCGCCTGCCGGTCGTCACCCGCAAAGTGCTCCAGGATTGCCAGGTCGTGCAGCCCTTCGGCATACTGCGCCCCCTCGCCATAGAGTTCGCGGTCGAGCGCGAGCGCCTTGGTGAGATGCGCCCGCGCCTCGGGGATGTGCCGCTGGCCCAGGTACGCACGGCCCAGCATGCTGTGCACGCCGGCGAGCACATCGGGATACGCCGCCAGGTCCTTCGCGGCCCGGGCCGACGCCCGGTCGAGCACGCTGCGCAGACTCAGCTCCCGCCCCGCTTCGTCCACATCCATCTGCGCGAGCGTGTCCTCCAGAAACTCGTTGATCAACTGCGTGCGCTGCTGCGACTGCCGCACGCGCAGGAGCGAAATTGATGTTCCCACCGTGACCGCGATGATCGCCAGGCCGAGCGCTGCGGCGCTGATCACGCCGAGCTTGTTGCGCATTACGAATTTGCGGGCGCGGTACGTGAACGTGTCCTTCCGCGCGATGACCGGCCGCCCGGTGAGGTGGCGTTGAATATCTTCGAGGAACTGCTCGACCGAGGCATAGCGGCGATCGGGTTCCTTGCGCAGGGCCATCGCCACGATCGTGTCGAGATCGCCCTTCAGGCGGCGCTGCCACTGCGCCGGCGGGCTCTGCGGGTCCACGTCGGCCCGGCTCGGAAGAGTCGGCGGCTGCTCGCACACCGCGCGCGCCAGTGCATGGGCGGAATCGGTCGCCGGGGCGTAGGGCGACTGGCCCGTCAGCAACTGGTAAAGCACGACGCCGAGCGCGTACACGTCGCACGCCGTGGTAATCGTTTCACCGCGGATCTGCTCGGGACTGGCGTATTCCGGCGTGAAGAAGGGGATCGACTGGCTGCGGGTGCGCTGCGTCTGGGCATCCTCGTCGACGAGTTTGGCCACGCCGAAATCGAGGAGCTTGGGAACACCATCGGCGGTCACCAGGATGTTGCCGGGCTTGATGTCGCGGTGCACGACAAGCCGCTGATGGGCATACTGCACGGCTGCACAAACCTGCTGAAACAGCTCGAGCCGGCTGCGCAGGCCCAGGCCCGCACGCGTGCAGTACGCGTCGATCGGATCGCCCTCGACCAGTTCCATGACCAGGTACGACAGGCCGTCGTCGGTCACGCCGCCGTCGAGCAGCTTCGCGATGTGCGGATGATCCAGCCCCGCGAGCACCTGCTGCTCGATGCGGAAGCGCCGACGCAGATCCGTCGAATCCAGCGCCCGGCGAATCACCTTGACCGCGACCTGGCGCTCGAACTGACCGTCCGCCCGCGCCGCCAGAAATACCTGGCCCATGCCGCCGGTCGCGATCAGCCGCGCGAGCCGGTACGCCCCAAGGCAGCGCCCGACGCGGGGGTGGGCCTCCAACTGCTCGAGCGCCCGCGCAACGTGGTGGGCGTCCGGCGGCTCGAGAAATTCCTGGTGGGGATCGTGGTGGGCGAGCAGCGAGCTGACTTCGCGCGCAACCTCCGGTTGTACCTCCGCGACGCTGCGCAGCAGTTGCTCCCGCTCGGCTGCGGAAAGGCCCTCCGCCTCCTCGAACAGCGCCTTGACCTGTTGCCACCGCGTACCCGCCATCGCTACTCCGCCGACAACGCGCGCCGCAGCCAGGCCCGCGCGATGCTCCACTCCCGTTCCGCCGTGCGCAGGCTCAGGTCGAGTACGTCTGCAACCGACTCCATCGACAAACCTCCGAAGAAACGCAGCTCGACGATGCGCGCCTGCAGCGCGTCGATCTCCGCGAGACGGCGCAGCGCTTCGTCCAGCGCAATCAAATCGACCGACTGCGCCTCGAACAGCGCCACGACGTCGTCCAGGGCCAGTTGCTGCCAACCGCGACCCCGTTTGGCGGCGCGATGGCGGTGGGCGTGCGTCACCAGCACCTGCCGCATCGCCCGGGCAGCCACCGCCAGGAAATGGCCTCGGCTCGTCCACTTCGCCGCGTCACCGCCCGCCAGCTTGAGATAGGCCTCGTGGATCAGCGCCGTCGGTTGAAGCGTGTGGCCGCGCCGCTCGCCGAGCAGGTAGCGCTCCGCGAGAATGTGCAGCTCCCCATATACCTCAGCCATGAGGTCATCAGCAGATTGGTCGACCGGCTCGCTCATCGGTGGCAGAATTTCCTCCACGGCGCGTCCCTATCGTCGATTCTACGCAACCGGGGAGGCTGAAACCAAGGCCGGGGAGCCACGTTCGGCAGCGGCGCGGCGTCCGATAGCATGTTCGACGCAGGGATCGGCGGGCGGATTGGGGCTGGGCGGTCAGGGAGCGACGCAATTGACCGTCGCCCGCGCGGGCGCAGCGCAGCCCAGGTACCCACCGTCGCGCCCGGTCATGCAGGGCTGGACTCTGCGGCAAAAGCCCACGGAGCAGGACGGGCAATGTCAGTCGTTGCGTTGGGATTTACTCAAAAAAAAACGAAAAAGGAGGTGGACCGGCGCCGATGCGAAAGCGATTTTCTGGCGCGGTGTGTGGCGTGCGTTGCGAGCCGCGAGGTATGCCGCCTGCACAGCCGACGCCGGTCCCTGGCGCAGTAGCTTCTTTCCCCCCAGCGCTTCGACGTGCCTCCTTCCCCATCCGCCGTTCCCCTCCGGACTGGCGAGTGCGCGTCGCCTCGTCGAAACGTACGCGAATCGTAGCCCCGCACAGTTAGCAGCGCATTGCAGAAGCGTGAAGGTTGCGCTAAGTGCACGCAGAGATTGCGCGTTGCGGTGAAGTCGTACCGCAATGCCCCCCCTATGAGGTCCGCTTGGCAACCGCGACGACGAGATCCGCGAGCCGCGTCGGCTCGGGGATGCGATAACCGGCTGCGCACGCGAGGACCAGCTCTTCCGCCTGGTCCAGCGACAGGTTGTGCCCCACGCTCACATACACCGGCCGCACCCCGTCGCGCGTGCGCAGGACCGTGCCGATTCGCTCCGCCCCGTCCAGCAGCGTCGTGCGCGATCCCTTCCGGACGCCGAGCGCTCCGTGCGTGCCGATGAGCAGGCTCTTGGCGCAGCCCACCGTCGGCAGGCCGGTTACCACGCCGAGGTGGCTCGCCAGCCCGATGCGCCGCGGATGGGCAAATCCCTGCCCGTCGCACATCATGGCGTCCGGACGGATGCGCAGCTTCCGCAACGCCGCCAGCACCGCCGGCGCCTCGCGAAAGGTGAGCAATCCCGGCACATAGGGAAATGTCACCGCCCGGCGGGCGAGACGCTCCTCCACCACGCAGCCGGCGGCGATGTCCCACACGATGGCGGCGGCGATGCACGTGCCCCCGTCCGGCGTGAAAGCCATGTCCGTACCCACGACGGTGCGCAGCCGCCCGCGGTGCGCGCGCTGCACGACACGCTCCGCCAGGCGCCGCTGAATCGCGATCGCCGCCTTGGGCGTCACCGACCAGCGATGCGGTGCACGAGGAATCTGCATGCCGAACAGTATACCGCACGAACGGCAACGCCTCGCCAATCGGTGGCGAGGCGTGCCGTACGTCGGTTCAAACAGGAGGAGGAAGGTAAGGAGTCAGGGAATCAGGAAGGAATCCGTGGCGCTCACCGGCGTCTCGGTCCCCTGATAGGTGTTCGTGTTCTCGGCCCGCCAGATGTTGTCCGCGTCCGGCAACTGCGGCGAACGCAGGAACGAAGCCGACCCGTCGCTGAACAGTACGTTCTGTCCGTGGCCGCGGTGGGCCGGCGAGTTCAGCGTGTCGTCCGCGTCCGGAGCAATCGCGCCCTGCGGAAACATCGGGTTCTCGTCGCCCGCGATCGGCATCCGCCTGAACTGCACGCCCAGACGCGTCGGTCCACCGGCGGGATGCTGAATCGTGTAGAAGCGAACGTCGGTTCGCTGGAAGAACGCTTCGAGGTTCTTGCGCACCGTCTCGTCGTCCACCGCCGTACCGGTGCTCGGGCAGAACAGGTCCCGCGGCGCGACAAACCGCAGTCGAATCGCCGGAGCGTAGTGCTCCCGCTGCGGGTTGCTCAGCCAGTTGGCCGGCTGGGCCATGTGCACGCGGGGCATGGCGCCGTCGTACGCGGCGGCGTAGTTCATCACGCCCGCCCCGAGGTTCTTCATGCCGCTCAGACAAGCGGTCTGCAGCCGCGAATCGTCCACCCGCCGTATCGTGGGAAACAGCACGGAGAGCAGTATCGCAATCGATGCCGCCACGGCGAAGAACTGCGCGAGCGTGAACCGGCTGCGGCGTACGCCCGACTCGCCTTCGGCGCTGACTGGCGCGAGTTTTGAAGTTTCGGCGACGTAGGTGAGCGGCGTCGTCCGTCCGACGCGCTCCATGATCGCATCCACCGCGCCCGGCGCCGGCTCCGGCGCCCGCCAAGCCTCCAGCGGCGCCAGCGTGCGGCGCACTGCCTCGACCCGCGACGCAAGCTCGGCGTCATCCACCATCCGCGACGCCAGCGTCGCCCGCTCCTCGCGGGACATGGCGCCGCAGACAAACGCGATGATCTGCTCATCCAGAATGTGCGGTTTCTCGCTCACGGTGATCCTACGTGCCGGGTCGTGGGCCGGTTCACCCCAGACTGGAAACTTTCGCCTCCCGTCCGGTAACACCTGTGAAATCTTCGAACCTCAGGACGGAGCATCCGGTTCCTGCTCCTTCGTTCGCGCCCGAAAACGGGCTCCGAACTGGTTCACCGCCGAGTGCAACCGGCTTTTGACCGTACCCAGCGGAATATCCAGAACCTCCGCGATATCCCGGTAGGCGAAGTGGTGGAAGTACGCCAGCACCAGCACCTCCGCCAGATTGGGCGGCATCTCCTCGATGACTGCCCGCACCAGCGCTTCGCGTTCCTCCACCGTCATCTGCTCGCTGGGGTCCGATTCGTCGTCCGCGAGCAGATCCAGAAATCGCTGCCCCTCGGCGTCCGCACCGCCCACCTGGGCATCGAGCGGCACCTCCCGCCGCCGGGTTCGCCCGCGGAGATGATCGCGGGCCTTGTTGGCGGCGATGGTGAACAAACCGGCTTGAGCCGTCGGTTGGGATCGAAGCTGGGGCGGACAGATGGACCTGACGAACGCGTCCTGGACGACGTCGTCAGCGGCGGACCGGCTGCTCAAAGCGAAAAACGAAACTGGAGCAGTTCGCGATGGTGCCGTTCCACGAGGGTGCGGAAGGCGTTCGGGTCACGCGAGAGCGCGCGAGCAGTTGTTCATCCGTTGGCGTTCACGCGGACCGGTATCCTTACGCACCTTTATGACTTGGGTCGGCGAACCCTGCTGACGGGCGCGGCGGTGACCGGTTCCATCCTCGATCGGCCCGCAGCAGCAGTCGCCGAACGCGCGCGCGACGCAAGATTGAACGCCTGTCGGACACAAACACCTGGGCGTCGGCATGTTAAACGCTAACTCACGCTGAGGCAAAAGTTGCGAAGCCACTCGGCCGAGATTCCTCGATCCCTGCCCGCGGCAAGCGTCGTCCGGCGGACTGGCAGCCCCTGCACGCGTGTCACTTTCGCCGTGCTCGCCACCCTGGGCACGCTCGCCTTGGCGGCCTGGACCACCACGAGCGTCATTGCCGCGGACTGCCGGAACCACCACGACCGAAACGCGTGCGCGGGTGCGCCACCCGCGTGGTCGTGCTCAAGTCAAGCGGACACTGCATCTTTCGATGGCGACCGCCTCGTACGCACTACCCGATCGCACTCGGCACCCAGCCCAGCGGCAGAAGCCCACGCGGGCGACGGGGCGCACGCCGAAGTGTTCCGGATCTGTTCCGCATATCCGCAGGGCAAGTACCATCGCTTCCTGGGCATCGATCACCTGACGTGCCCGCCGCCCCGCGGACTCCACGACGGCCTGGTCAGCTTCGGCGTTTCGCGACGTCGTCATCGCGCATTAACGCCGGGGCGCTGCCCGTCACGGTCCACGGCCTCGGCGGCGGCATCGGATCGCACGGCACGGGTCGCCGGGGACTGACCGGGGGTTGCATCGCCCCGACGACGCCGACATCGAGGAGCTCGACGACGTGCTGCGCATCGGTGACGGGGTGGAGATCCTTCCTGATGTGAGCCCCATGCCCGCGGAAATGAGCCAATTCAGTCGCGACGCGTGGCATGAACTCGCCGGGGTTGTCGCCGCCATCAACTCCTCCCCGAACCTGAACGCGTTCTCGACGCCATCGCCCAGTCCGCAGCCCCGCATCATGAACGCGGAGGCCAGCAGCGTCCCCACGCCTGACCGCCGCCGTGAGAAGGTTCTGCCGCCGCCGCCGGCCCGCACCGGGCGCTGAACCTGGGCCAGGGAGTTCGATGCCGTTGGCATCGCCGGTCGCGCTGTCAGCCGCCGCACCGTCGAGGTCGTCCGCGACGTCGCCCGGCGACCCCCAGTTCTTCGCCGGGTTCGATGAGAAGAGCACCTGACCCGCGAACTGCTCGTCACGCCCATGGTCTTCCGTGACGAGGTCGTGGGCGTCGTCGAGGTGATCAACCGCCGCAACGGCTCCTTTCAATGACGATGACCTGGCGCGTGCCTCGCGGAGCTGGCGCGACCGGCGTCGCCAACGCCCGCGCCTACCAGCAGCTCAAGCGGGAAAACCAGGGCCTGCGAGTCCTTCGCCACGCGCGACCCGGCATGATCGGCACCAGCGCGGCGCCGCCGGGTGAAATCGCGCTACTGACGCGGGTCGCGCAGCAACGCGACCGTGCTGCTGCTCGGCGAAAACCGGCACGGGCAAGGATCTCACCGCGCGGCACCTGCACATGCTCTCCGAGCCGCAAGGAACACCCGTTTATCGGCATCAACTGCGCGGCTCGCTGAGACCCCTGCTGAAAGCGAACTCTTCGGTCACGAAGGGCGCGCTCATCAGGGTCGCCCGCAAGATCGGGCGGTTCGAACTGCTGAGGGCGGGTCGCTGTTTCTCGACGAAATCGGCGACATCTCCGCCGCCACGCAGGTGAAGCCCCTCCGCGTCCTGCAGGAACGCGAGTCGTACGTCGGCGGCACCAAGACCGTCGCCTGCGACGTGCGCATCATCGCGCCACGAACCGCGACCTCACCAGGCCATTGCGGAGGGTGGTTTCCGGCGAGGACCCCACGGTCAGCCCTCAATGTTTTCCCCATTAACCTGCCGCCGCTGCGCGAACGCCGCGAGGACATTCCCCAGCTCGTCGAACACTTCGTCCGCGTCTCCGCCGGGGACCTGGGCGTCAAGGCGCCCGCCGTCTCGGCTGAGGCCGGCGCGATCCTCGCGGCGCACAACTGGCCGGGCAACATCCGCGAGCTGCAGAACGTCGTCGAACGCATGGTGCTGATGTGCGACGGCGGCGAAATCCTCCCCATGCACCTGCCGCGCGAAATCGCCGACTCCGCAACCGCCGGCACCGTGCGCGCCGCAACCGCCGACGGCGCTACCGGCGACGGCGCTACCGGCGCGCCCCAGGGCCTGCGCGGCTACGAACGCGCCCTGATCGTCCAGGCGCTCAGCAACCACGGCTGGAACCAGACCCGCGCCGCCGAGGCGCTCGGCATCAGCCGCGACAACCTCCGCTACCGCGTCAAGAAGTACAAGATCACTCGTCCGAAGGGCTGACCCACCTCGCCTTTCCCCCCAGGCGCCGCCGCGGCACGCCCTTGGATTGCCCATCCCCGTTTGCTACGATGGATCCCGGTCGAATTCTGCCCAACCCGCGTCCATTGCCGGAAAGGACCCAGGCCATGCCGTCGCCGCAAGCATCCGTTCGCATTCTCACCGCCGCGATCCTCGCGCCGCTCTGCTGGACCAGCCGCGCCGCCGCCATGACCCCGCCCGAACAGATCACGGGGGATTCGATGAACCACTGGCTCATCCTCTACAACGCCGACAGCTCCGGACTTGACGAAAACACCAACGGCATCAACGACAGCGTCGAGTGGAAGGACTGGTTCATCTCGACCCATGGAATTTCACAACCGCGCACCCTCGGCCTGACCGATCCGGACGGCACCTGGAACAAGGAATGGGCCGGCATGCAGGAGGACTTCGCCTCCAGCAACGGACTCTGGACCCAGGTGCACGACTACCTCGACACCGGCACCAACGGCGACGAGGTCATCGGCATCCTCGTCGGCTACAACGTGCCGGGGATCTGGGATGTGTACAGCCGCGATCCGGCTGGGCTGCCGATCTCCTTCCGCCGCGGGGCCAAGTCCGTGGCCTCGGCCCTGAGCCGCATGGGCCAGGTGCCGCCCGCGAAGGGGCGCAGCTACGCCAACAACCCCATCGTCGTGCCGACCGACCTGAACTTCTGGGTCTGCGGCCGCGTGTTCCCCTGGCCGCAGTTGCCCAGCACCGGCAACCTCACCAAGGCCCTGCTCGAAGCCCACTCCATCGATCGCCTGTTCATTACCGCGCGCATCGACGGCCCCTCGCTCGAGGACGCCAAGGACCTCACCCGTCGGGCGCTGGCCATTACCAACGGCGACGTCACCGTGGGGCCCGACGAGCTGATGTGGCAGGACTACATTGACGATCGTGAGAATCTGCCCTATTGGCCCGAGCTGGCCACCGCGGTGGTCGCGGCGCACCGCGACCTGCGGTGGGGAAAATTCATGTACGACGGCATCATCGACTACGACTCCAACGGCGGTAAGGAGTGCGACACGCTGCCCTGCCCGCCGGAGGTCTATCCCACGCACGACCTCGGTTGGTTCGGCTACGAGTACAACAACTTCTGGGCGGAGGATATCAACGGCGACTGGATCCAGGACAAGACCTTCCGCGTCCTCTGCCAGCAGCCCGTGGGCACCCGGCTGTTCGCCTGCGCATGGATCAGTTGGGGCGGCGTGACGCTGCGCTATCGCTCCACCGACCCGCGCCCCGTGCTCGCCTTCAGCGACAACCCGCCCATCAATCCCGACTACCTCACGACCAATGGCCTGGCCCCGTGCCTGGACGGCGACCCGAACACCGCGTGCTGGATCCACAGCCAGTTCTCGTTCAACGCGCTCTGGCCCGACTGCGACGGCGACGGCACCATCGACCCGGTCGGCGGCTTCGCCTCCATCGTTGCCTCGCCCACCTGCGAACAGGGCACCGTCGGCTCGCTCAACCCCAGCGTCTTTCTCGATCGCATCCGCAACGGCGCCACGCTGGCGGAAGCCTCGCTCATCGCGTCCCCGCGCCTGCAGTGGGTCTACGAATACGTCGGTGACCCTTTTCTCAAGCTCCCCCGTCCGCTGCCCACCGACTGCAACGCCAACGGTATCGACGACTACCAGGAGATCCTCGCCGGCAGCGCCACCGATGCGAACGGCGACGGCATCCTGGACGAATGCGGGGCCGACTGCGACGCCGACGGCATCAACGACGTCTGCGCCATCGCCCGCAACGCGACGACCGACTGCAACTACAACGCCGTGCCCGATCTCTGCGACGTGTGCAGCGGCGCGAGCACCGATTGCGATTTCGACATGGTGCCCGACGAGTGCGACCTCGCCGCCGGATCGACGACCGATCTCAACACCAACGGCCTGCCCGACAGTTGCGAGGACTGCAACACCAACGGCATTCCCGATTTTCTGCCGGGTGATTGCCCCGTTTTCGACGACTACGACCGTGACGGCGACACCGACCTCTTCGACTTCGCCGCGTTCCAGCGCTGCTTCGGCCCCGACCCCGACGAGGCCTGCGGCTGTGCGTTCGACTACGGCCTGACCTACGACGACATCATCGATCTCGCCGACTTCCAGCAGTTCTCCGATCACCTGCTCGACGCCGGTGGTCCTACGCACCAGTGCTGGGTGGCCATTCAGCAGGCGCGTTACGCGAACATCTGCCCTGCACCGGCCCCGTAGCGCGAGCGCTGCTTGTCCAAACGCCGTAAACGGGCGGACACACGCCAGATGTACCCTTTTTCAGCCCGGCGGTTTACACGCCGCCGGACGTCCGCGTATCCTCTCTGCGGGTGCCGGGCTGCACCGCCGTGCCGGATTGCACCGAACATACAACCGACCCCGACCGGAGAAAGAAGCGATGTCCGCGCGATTCACGCTATTGGTTTTCACAACAAGTGTGCTTACCGCCGCTGCGACCCGGGCGGCCACGCCCTTCGGCACCGTCCGCGTCGCGACCGGTCTCAACCGGCCCGACTTCGTCACCGCACCACCCGGCGATACGGACCGGCTCTTCATCGTCGAGCAGAACACGGCGCAGATCCGCATCCTCAACCTTACCTCCGGCACGATCAACGCGACGCCGTTCGTCACGGTCAGCGACGTGCTGACCAGCGGCAACGAGCAGGGCCTCCTCGGACTCGCCTTCCATCCCGACTACGCGAGCAACGGCTATTTCTACGTCAACTACACGTCCAGCTCGCTCGGCGGCGACACCGTCATCGCCCGGTACCAGGTCTCCGCCAACCCGGACGTCGCCAACACTGCCAGCAAGACGACAATCCTCACCTTCGACCAGCCGTTCACGAACCACAACGGCGGATGGATCGGATTCAGTCCGCTCAACGGCTACCTGCACATCGCGACCGGCGACGGCGGCAGCGGTTGCGACCCCGGCCAACGCGCGCAGAACACCAGTCTGCTGCTCGGCAAGATCCTCCGCATCGACGTCGATGGCGATGACTTTCCCGGTGATGCCAACCGCAACTACGCGATCCCGCCGGACAATCCGTTCGCGACCGCAGGCGGTGCGGGCGAGGTGTTCGACTATGGCCTGCGCAATCCGTATCGCTGCAGCTTCGATCGCCTGACCGGCGACCTTTACATCGGCGATGTCGGCCAGGACTACCGCGAGGAGGTTTCCTTCCACCCAGCCGGCGTCCCCGGGGGCATCAATTTCGGTTGGGATTGCATGGAGGGCACAGCGTGCTCGAACAACGCAGGCAGCCACTGCACCGTCAGCGGCTGCACCTGCAACGATCCGTCACTGACCCTGCCGATCTACGACTACAATCAGTACCAGACCAGCCGCCAGGCGGTTACGGGCGGCAACGTCTACCGCGGATGCGCCATCCCCGACCTGCGCGGCACCTACTTCCTCGCCGACTACGCCACAGCCGAAATCTGGTCGTTCCACTACCTGAACGGCTCGGTCGGCACCGTCACCGACCGCACGAGCCAACTCGCTCCGCCCGCCGGCCAGGGCTCGATCAGCCTCGTCTCTTCGTTCGGCGAGGATGGCAACGGCGAACTCTATATCTGCGATCTCGGCGGTGAGGTCTTCAAGCTTGTGCCCACCGGAACGGTGGAACGGCCGTTGCAGCACGATTACGACAACGACGGCGACATCGATCTCGCCGACCTGGCGGCCTTCGACGCGTGCCTCACGGGTCCGGAAGTGGAATTCTCCGACTGCCTGTGCGACGTGTTTGACGCCGCGCGCGGCGACAGCTCGGGCAACATCGACCTGCGCGACTTCGCCGATTTCCAGGGTGCGTTTGCGAATTGATGGCCGGCCGCGCCCGCGGCGACTGTCCTGGCGCGTCCCCCATGCACCTGTAGCGTCAAAGTGCGGGTCCGTGCTCGAAGAAAGCCGGGGCACGCCCGCAACACATGAATAGAGCTTGCTCTAGGGCTGCAGCACGACCTTGACGCAACCGTCGCGCTGCTCGTGGAACGTGGCGTACGCCTCCGCGGCGTCGTCCAGCCCGAAGCGGTGCGTGACCACGAACGACGGGTCGATGTCCCCGTTGCGGATGTGCTCCATCAGCTTCGGCAGGTAGCGGTGCACGTGCGTCTGGCCCATCTTCAGGGTGAGCGCTTTACCGAACGCCGGCCCCATGGGGAATTTGTCGATCAGGCCGCCGTAGACGCCGGGAATGGATACGGTGCCGCCCTTGCGACACACCCGGATCGCCTGGCGCAGCACGTGGGCCCGATCCGTCGCCATGTAGACCGCCACCTTGACGCGGTCGTACAGCGCATCCAGCGTCGCGCCGTGCGCCTCCAGGCCGACCGCGTCGATGCACGCGTCCGGTCCGCGCCCGCCGGTGATGTCCATCAGCGCCTCGTACACCTTCTCCCCGGTGAAGTCGATCGTTTCCGCGCCGGCGGCGGTGGCCATCTGCAACCGCTCGGGCACCTCGTCGATCGCGACCACGCGCTCCGCGCCGAGCATCAGCGCGCTGCGGATCGCGAACTGACCCACCGGCCCGCAACCCCAGACCGCGACCGTGTCCCCCTCCTGGATGTTGCAGTTCTCGGCCGCCTGGTAGCCCGTCGGGAAAATGTCCGTCAGAAACAGCACCTTCTCCGCCGGCAGGTCGCGCTCGACCCTGAACAGGCCGGTGTCCGCGAACGGCACGCGCACGAACTCCGCCTGCCCGCCCGCGTATCCGCCCAGCATGTGGGAATAGCCAAACAGGCCCGACGGCGCGTGGCCGTACAGCGTCTCGGCCATCCACGCGTTGGGGTTGGAGTTGTCGCAGAGCGAAAACTGCTCGTGCTTGCAGTACCAGCATCCGCCGCAGGCGATGTTGAACGGCACGACCACCACGTCGCCCACTGCGAGGTTGTTCACCGCCGCGCCCTTCTCGACCACTTCCCCCATGAATTCGTGGCCCAGGATATCCCCGGCCTGCATCGTCGGAATCACGCCGTCGTAGAGGTGCAGGTCCGATCCGCAGATCGCGGTGGCCGTGACCCGCACGATCGCGTCCCGCGGATTGACGATCTGGGGATCCGGCACGTTTTCCACCCGCACGTCGTGCTCACCAAACCAGCATACTGCGCGCATCGCCGCGTCCTTTCCTGCTGAGAATCCTTGCCCCAAGGCGTTGCATCCGGCCTGTCCGCCTGCCTCATCCGTTCCAGGACGGCGGGTCGCTCGCGGGAAAAGACTCCAGCGCCGCCTCGTCGACGGGGTCGCACGCGTCGCCGCGCCGCAACGGTTCGTCTTCATGCAGATCGACTGGCTGGACCGAACTCCGCAACCGCGGTCGTCGGCTGTCCTCGGAGTCCGTTTCCGCCGGCGTGACGGCGCGCCGCGCCGACGGCCCCTCCGCCGTCGCGATCTCGCCCGTCTCCATCAACTGCTTGAAGCGGCGCAGGTCCTCGCGGATCTCCTGGCTCGGCGCCCGGTGAAACACCTTCGCGAGAAACGCCGCCACGGCGCCGCCCAGCGGCCGGTACAGCAGCATCACCCGGACGATCGTGCCCCGGTCCGCCGGCGCCGACTCGAACTCCACCGCCCCGCGGTGCTGCAGGTAGATCCCCTCTTCCGAGGCCCACTCGATGTACGTGTTCGGCTCGTCGGCGGTGATCCGCGCGTCCCACTCCATGCTGGATTTCCCCGGACCGTCCACCCGCCAGTGCGAACGCCGCTCGTCCAGCACGGTGACCTGCTGCACGTGCGGCATCACCCGCGGCAGATTGCCCAGGTCCCGCCAGAACCCGTAGAGCTCCTCCGCCGGACGGTCGATCGTCACCGCCTCGCTCACGCGGATCTCGCTGACGAACAGGCTGAGCGGCCCCGGCGCGGACCCGTCGAGCGCGGCGTACGCCGGACAGAATCCGGAAATGCCACGATAGGTGAGATAACTACCGGCTGCGGATAGCAACTGCCCGGAGATGCTCCGCCCGCGTTTCAGTCCCGACCACACGAGCTTTGCACCGACCGCCACGGACAACGCCCGTTCGATCGTGCCGATGTTCTGATGGGTGTCTCCCGCTGCTTCCAGAGCTGTGCGTAAGTGCATGTTGCGCCTTCTGTCGGTTGGGGTCGAATGCCACGGCGCAGCGCAAAATAAGCCACGCCTTTCGAAGGCTACCAGCGTTGACTGTCGTGCGCATGAATTCCGGTTGACAGAGAATTCAGGATGTGATTTCAGCCCAGAGAAACCCGTCAATCACGCTCAATCGCGACCGCGCCGCGCCCAACGCAACTGCGCCGACCGCGCCCGCGGATTGCCGCCGACCTCGACGCCGCCGGGACGCACGGGCGCGTCCGCAACCGCCGCGTAAACGCCCGCTGCGCGCGCGCGACGCAGCGCATCGTCCACGCGGCGATGCTCGCCACTGTGAAAACTGATGATCCCCACGCGACCGCCAGGACGCAGACAGTACGGCACCACCCGCAGGAATTGCTCCAGACCGCCCATCTCGTCGTTGACCAGAATGCGCAGCGCCTGGAACGTGCGGGCAGCCGGATGCAACGCGCCGGCGTCGCGGCCCGCCGCCGTGGCACCCGCACGCTGCCCCGTCGCCTCCACGATGATCTGCGTCAGTTGCCGCGTCGTCGTGATCGGCGTCTGCTCTCGTCGCCGCACGATCGCCCGCGCAATGCGCTCGGCGTGCGGCTCGTCCGCCAGCTCGCGCAGGTGCGCCGCCAGTTCCTCGCCCGCAAGCGCCGCGAGCACGTCCGCCGCCGTCCGCGGCAACCGGTCATCCATCCGCATGTCCAGCGGCCCATCGTGCTTGTAGCTGAAACCCCGCGCCGGATCGTCCAACTGCATGCTGGATACGCCAAGGTCCGCGAGCACCACGTCCGCTCCGTCCAGACCCTCCGCCGCCAGCACCTTCGCCACCCCCGCGAAGTGACTCCGGCGCACAGCCACGTTCGGCGCCGCGAGCCGCTGCGCCGTCCGCTGCATCTGCACGCGATCGATGTCGAGCCCGATCAGGCGGCCCTCCGGCCCGATCCGCTCGAGCAGCCGCGCGGCGTGCCCGCCGTGCCCCAGCGTGCAGTCCACCACCACGTCGCCCGGCGCGGGCGCAAGATGTTCGAGCACTTCCTCGAGCAAGACCGGCACGTGCGACCCCGCCGGCGTGCGCCCCTGCCGACGCACGTGCGCCTGCATCTCCGGAAACGCCTCCGGATCCAGTTCCTTGTAGCGCTCCACGAAACGCCGCGGATGCGTGCCGGAATACCGCACCCGGCGCCTCCGGGGCGCATCGCCGGGCACCCTGTCCTGTCCACTTTCGCCGTCCATCACGCACCATTGTAGCCGCCCGCCGAACCGCTACGCTATCCACCCGGTTCGCTCGCAGGCGCCACAACCCGTTCCCGCACGCACGAGGTGCAACACGCCATCAGCCGATGTCATCATCGTGGGCGGCGGAGCCGCAGGGCTCGCCACCGCCATCTTCACCCGCCGCCGCGCGCCCAGGCTCGACGTCCTCGTGCTCGACGGCGCCCGCAAGCTCGGCGCCAAGATCCTCGTTTCCGGCGGGGGCCGCTGCAACGTCACCAACCGCGTCGTCACGCCGGCTGACTTCTCCGGCGGCAGCCGCAACGTCATCAAACGCGTCCTCGCCGCCTTCCCCGCCGAACGCACCGTCGCGTTCTTCCGCGAACTCGGCGTCGATATGTACGCAGAGCCGGACAACGGCAAGCTCTTTCCCACGACGAACAGCGCCAAGTCCGTACTCGGCGCCCTGCTCGCCGAGTGCGAACGCATCGGCGTGCGCATCCGCGCCGACCACCGCGTCACCGACATCCGGCGCGGCCCTGACGGCTTCAGCGTCACCGTCGGCGCGAGCGACTTCACCGCCACGCGCGTCGTGCTCGCCACCGGCGGCCAGTCGCTGCCCAAGACCGGCAGTGACGGCTTCGGCTACACGCTCGCCCGCCGGCTCGGCCACACGCTCGTGCCGCTCACGCCCGCGCTCGACCCCCTCGTCCTCGCCGGCGACTTCCACCCGCCGCTCTCCGGTATTTCTCAAACGGTCGAGCTCACCGTGCAGGCCGCCGGCGACAGGCCGCACCGGGTGCGCGGCATCCTGCTCTGGACGCACTTCGGCATCAGCGGCCCCGGCGTGCTCGACATCTCCCGGCACTGGCACCGCGCCCGCGCCGCCGAGCGCGACGTCGCGCTCACGGTGAACTTCCTGCCCGGCGACGACTTCGTCCGCGCCGAGTCCCGCCTGATCGAACTCGGCGCGGCCCAGCCGCGGTTGCAACTGCACAACGCCCTCGCGCGCCTGCTGCCCGCGCGCCTTGCGGACGCGCTGCTCGCCGCGCTCGCCATCGCGGCGACCACGCCGATGGCGCACCTCTCCCGCGATGCGCGGCGCAGACTCGCCCACGCCCTCATCGCCTGGCCGCTGTCGGTGCGCAGCGGACGCGGTTATGGATTTGCCGAAGCGACCGCAGGCGGCGTTCCGCTCGGCGAAGTCGATGCGCGCACGCTCGCGTCGCGCCCCTGCCCGGGGCTGCACCTCGCCGGTGAGATTCTCGACGTCGACGGGCGCATCGGCGGGTTCAACTTCCAGTGGGCGTGGTCGAGCGCGCACGTCGTCGCCGCCGCCCTGGCCGATATTCCCACGCCCGGCTGACGCGCGCCCGCCGCCCGCCGAAACTTGTCCAACTGATTTCAATCATGCAGCCCGGATACATCACAAACTTCGCTGTGCAACCGCTGCGCGCATGCGATAAACTGACCGGTTCAGGTGCAGGGGAAAGTGTGCGAGTCGCTCCACGAAACCTCAGGCGGTGCCCCCGCCGGCGTTACCCGTTGCGGCGATGCCGGGGTCGGAACGCGCGGGCCCACCGCATCCGTCTATTCCGTATTTGCCAAGGAGGATTGACCGTGAAATCAGTTGGCGTTTCATTCTGTATGGCAGCCGCAATCACGCTGGCCCTCGCCGGGCCCGCCTCGGCCCAGCAGGCCGGCCGCAACCCGGCCTTCGCCCCGCTGCTCGATAAGGTCCACGTCGTTGACGCCAACCCCGACGGCACCGTGCGCATGATCACCGGCCGCGGCGGCCAGGCCATCCCGGTGACCGCCGCGAGCAACCGCGCCCAGGCCACGCCCCAGGATTTCCTCGCCCAGTACGGCCCGCTCTTCGGCGCCGACGACGCCGCTCATCAACTCGCCCTGCAGCGCGTCGATGTCGACGATCTTGGTGAAATCCACACAACCTACATGCAGGTCCACGCGGGCGTCCCGGTATTCTCGGGCGAACTCAAGGTGCACACCGACGCGTCCGGGCAGGTCGTCGCCGCCAACGGCGACTTCCACGTCATTTCCGCCAAGGTGCCGGTCGTACCCCTCGTCGCCGAGGCCGACGTCATCGCCGACGTCATTGCCGACATGAACCCAGCCGCCGTCATGGTCGAGCACTCCGAGCTCGTCATCGTCGATCCCGGCTGGTACGGCGACGCCGCCCGCGGCGCCCGCCTCGCCTACTACCTCATCGTCAGCGACAACTCCGTGCCGACCCGCCAGGCCATGTTCATCGACGCCCGCACCGGCGAAACGCTCGACGAGTGGTCGCTCTTCCTCACCGCCCGCAACCGCGCGGTCTACAACGGCAACGGCAGTTCCTCGCTGCCCGGCACCCTCGCCCGCTCCGAAGGCCAGGGACCCGTGGCCAGCCCCGCCGACGTCAACCGCGCCTACGACTACGCCGGCGATATCTACGACTACTACTTCCGCGGCCACAACCGCGACAGCATCGACGGCTCCGGCATGACCCTGATCCTCACGGTCAACTCCACCAACCCGCCCTGCCCCAACGCCGGGTGGAACGGAACCGAAATGGTCTTCTGCAGCGGCACCGTCACCGACGACATCACCGCCCACGAAATGACCCACGGCGTCACCGAACACAGCGCCAACCTCATCTATCAGAACCAGTCCGGCCAGCTCAACGAATCCTACTCCGACGTGTTCGGCGAACTCATCGATCTCTACAACGGCGACGTCTCCAACCCCGGTCCGCCCGCCGCGCCCCACTGGCCGACCCACCCCACCGGCTCCGGCGTCGATACACCCAACAACCTCCGCAGCCAGTGCAGCACGCCCTCCAGCTACGTCGACGGCGTCCGCTGGCTGATGGGTGAGGACGCCACCGCATTCGGCGGCGCCATTCGCGACATGTGGAATCCCGAGTGCTTCGGCGATCCGGATCGCAACAACAGCCCCCAGCAAACCTGCAGCTCGCTCGACAACGGCGGTGTCCACAGCGGCAGCGGCGTCGGCAACCACGCTTTCGCCATCATCACCGACGGCAAGACGTTCAACGGCCAGACCGTCACCGGCATCGGACCGATCAAGGCCGCCGCCGTGTGGTACCGCGCTCTGACCGTCTATCTCACGCCCGCATCCGACTACCGCGACGCCTACTTCGCGCTGAACCAGGCGGCGGCTGACCTCGTCGGCACCACGCCGAATGACCCGGTCACCGGTCTGCCCTCCAGCAGCATGTTCACCGCCGCCGACGCCGCCGAGGTCGACAAGGCCCTGCTCGCCGTCGAGATGGACACGGACGGCTCCTGCGGTTCCAACCAGGACGTGCTCGATCCGTTCCCGCCGCCGCTTTGCAGCGCCCAGACCTCGATCTACTTCGACGACTTCGAGAGCGGCGCCAACGGCTGGACCACCGCGTTCGTCGGCAGCCCCGACACGCCCTACAACTGGGTGCAGACCGCCAGCACGCCGCCCGGCGGCAACGGCTCGGCCTGGTTCTGCGCGGACCTCAATGATGGATGCCCCACGGGCGGTGACGAGACCGCGGTGCATCGGCTCACCAGCCCGGTCATCAATCTGCCCGCCGGCGCCAGCGGCGCCATGGTGAAGTTTCGCCACTACGTCGCGACCGAGGCCGGCTACGACGGCGGCAACGTCAAGGTCAGCGTCAACGGCGGGAACTTCAACCTCGTGCCGTCGTCCGCGTTCGACTACAACGACTACAACGTGACGCTGGACACGGGCAGCAGCACGAATCCCCTCGGCGGCGAGCCCGGCTGGAGCGGGGCCGGCGGCGGCTGGGGCACCTCCGTCATCGATCTCGCCGGCATCGCCACGGCCGGTGACTCCGTGCAGTTCCGTTTCGAATTCGGCAAGGACTACTGCAACGGTGTGACCGGCTGGTACGTCGACGACTTCGACGTCTTCATCTGTTCCTGCTCGGGTGATGGCGACTGCGACGACGGCAACTACTGCAACGGCGCGGAAACCTGCTTGAACAACATCTGCACGCCCGGGGCCGATCCCTGCCCGGGCGAGTATTGCAGCGAAGCGAACGACGCCTGCGCCACCGCCGCGTTCGTTGAGACCTTCGACAACGGCAACGTCCAGGGCTGGACGCTCCGTGGCTCGGGCAGCACCGCGAGCACCGGCGATTGGCTCTTTGGCAATCCCAATGGGACCAGTGACAACGGCAACCAGGCCCAGCCCGAGGACCCGTACGAGGGCTCCGGGTGCGCCTTCACCGCCCAGAACTCGTCGCTCGGTACCGACGACGTCGACAGCGGCGTGATCTACCTCGTCTCCCCGGCCATCGACCTGTCCGGCGAGGCCTCGGCGGAGCTGGCCTACACGCGCTGGTTCTTCAACCGTGACGTCGGCAACGACAGCGGCGACTTCTTCGTCGCCGAGGTCTCGTCCAACAACGGCTCCTCCTGGGTCAACCTGGAGACGCTCAACTATCTGACCAGCGCCAACACCTGGACCGACCGCACGTTCGCCCTCGAGAACTTCATTCCACTGACCAGCACCGTCCGCCTGCGCTTCGGCGCCGCCGATGGCAGCGCGAGCGGGAACATCATCGAGGCCGCGCTCGACTCGCTCCGCATCATCACGGTCGCCCAGTGCACCACGCCGGCGGATTGCGACGACGGCAACGTGTGCAACGGCGCCGAGGACTGCGTGGGCGGAAGCTGCATCGCCGGCACGCCGCTCATCTGCGACGACGGCATCGCCTGCACGCAGGACACCTGCGACTCGGTCAACGGTTGCGCATTCACGCCGAACGACGCGCTCTGCGCCGACGACGGCACGTTCTGCAACGGCACCGAGTACTGCGACGGCGGTAGCGGCTGCACCTCGACCGGCGATCCCTGCGGCGGCGCCACCTGGTGTGAGGAAGGTTCCGCGAGCTGCGTGGCCTACGGCGACGGCGACATGGATCACGACGGCGACCACGACCTGCGTGACTTCGCCCTCTTCCAGGGCTGCTTCGGCGCTCCGGTCGCAGGTCCCGCCTGCGAGCCCGCCAACCTCTCCGGCGACGCCATGGTCGACGGAGCCGACCTCCAGCTCTTCGTGAACTCGGTCACCGCGGGCGGACCGAACTGATCGGTCCCGTGTAAATCGCGGCGTTGATCGCCGAGACCAAGTGAGCCTCGTGGCGTTCCTGCGAACGCGACGAGGCTCACCTTTTTGTTGACCTGCACCAATCAGTTGCCGCCAATGTCGCGTACGAGTGCAGCCGCGTCGCGCAGGTCCACGTCGCCGTCCGCGTCCGCGTCGAAGACCGCAAGGCAGGTCGCCGCGATCGTCGCGGTCGGCGCGGGCGGCGCGTCCGGACCCGCCATGCAGTCAGCCAGCGCGGCGTAGTCGATCAGATCGCTGTCGCCGTCACCGTCAAAATCGCCTGGGAGCGCAGGCGGAAACTCGTACGCGCCGCGATCGATCGTGCCACCGACGACGCGCGGCCGTCCGTCGAGATCCTCCACGACGCCGGTCGGCAGCGCATCGACGCCGGTATCAATGCAGGGCGACCCCGCCGCCAGCCGCGCATCGTCGTCGGCTGTCCCGTAGGTATTGTCCCCGCCGTCCGCATCCCGGAAGGTCGGATCTGCTCCGCTGTTGCCGGATCCGCCGAGCGTGCCGCTCCAGGCCTGCACCGTGCAGTGATCGATCGCCACAGCGCCGTCGCTCACCACCTGGGCATGCTCGCTCACCACGCCGCCGACGGTGTTCGCCCACAGGATGGAGCTCGCCAGCAACGGTGCACACTGGTAGAACGAAAGCCCGCCGCCGTCGAAACCCGCCACGTTGCCGACGACTGTCGTGTTGATGACCTGCAGGTCGCTGTTGAACAGGCTCGCACACGCGCCGCCGCTCTCGGCCGTGGAATTCCCTGCGGCGAGGCAGTTGACGAGCGCAACGGCGCAGTCCGAGTAGTTGTAGAGGCCGCCGCCGTCAACTCCGCCGCTGTTGCCCATTAACCTGCACCCCGTCAGCGTGGCGGAACTGTTGAACCAGTTGGCCATTGCCCCGCCGTAGTCCGCCGCATTCGCCCGCAGTACGCAGTACGTGAGCGTCACGTTGCAGTTGCTGTATGCATACAAGCCGGCGCCCTCGGAGCCGGCGCCCGGCGCATGATTCTCGATGACGCAATGGCGCAGCTCCGGACTCGCCCCGAACAGGCTGGCGATGCCCGCGCCGTAGCGCGCTCCGTTCGCGGAAAACACGCAACGCTCGAGCAGCGGGCTCGCCGCGCCCTGGCACTGGAGCCCGCCGCCGCTCGCCGGCCAGTCCGTGCCCGTGACGATGTTCGCAGTGAACGTGCAGTCCGTCAGTTGCGGATCCGCGGTCCCGTCGCAGTACAATCCCGCGCCGCCGTACGTCGCCGTGTTGCCGGTCACCGTGCAGTTCGCGATCCGGGCAGCCCCCGCTCCCCGCACGAGGATGCCTGCGCCCCGGTCGTCCGGATCCGCGCCGTTCGCGTTCCCCTCCGTAATGGTAAACCCGTCGAGCACCGCAGTCGCACTCGCGATGTCGGCGGTCACGACGTGGTAGCAGTTGTCGCTCGCGTCGCCCGGCACGCCGATGTCGCCGCTGAGAATCGACGAATGCTGCGCCGGCCTCCGCTCACTCAGCGAAACCTCCGTTCCCGCAAACCCGCCGTAGATCGCCAGTCCGTCGGCTAGGTGGAAGGTGCCGGTACGCTGCCCGCCGGAATCGGGCCGGTACGTACCCGCTTTCACCCAGATCTGCGTGACCACGCCGCCGGATCCCGCCGCGCGGCACAGCGCCACCTGCAGATCGTTGACCGCGCTCGCCCAGCTTTCGCCGTCTCCCCCGGGGGTGGCGTCGGCAGCCACGTACAACACGTTCGACAGACCGCTGACGGCCGTCGGCCGGAAGTTCGCCACGTAGATCGCCGTCTCATTGATTGCCCGCGCCGTGTCTGCCGGTTCGGGCTGCCCTTCCGCCACCCCGGTCGGCCCGGGATCGGGCGGCGTCGGCCCCGGCCACGCCACATCCGGATTGGCGAAATACGGGATGTACGCCGTCGCGGCTGTCGCCATGATCGTCTGCCACGCGCCGCCCGGCTCGACATATCCATACGCATAGTCCGCCCAGGGCACGTCGGCCGTGTGCAGCCGGTCATGCGTACAGTAGAAGTTGTGCCCCAGCTCGTGCGCGAGCGTCCCCAGCGCGGCGTTGTCCAGCCGCAGTTCGCTGAAGCCGCTGGCGCCGATGCCCGTCAGCGTCGCATCCGGAAAATACCCAATCCCGCCGGTATCCAGCGCGTTCACCCACAGGCTGACGCAATCCGCCCCGTACGCGTCGCGCAGTTCGTGCACCTCGTCCAGAAAGCCGTCGTCCGTCGCCACGAGCCGCGGACCATCCATGTCCGCCTGCCCCGTCTCCGCGTAGGTCACCTCCTGCGCGTGCACCAGTCGGATCGCCGTCTGCACCTCGCTGCGGGCCAACGCCGCGTTCGCATCCGCCACCGCCAGGTCGATCAACCCCTCGATCGCCGCCACACCGCCTGCAGCCACCCGGGCATCGGCTGTGTAGACGACCAGCAGGTCCACCACCGAGCCGTCATCACAGAATCCGCTACCAGCGCCGCGCACCGCGGCAGCGACGTGTGCCACCGAAGGGGGCCGCCGGCAACCGCGCAGGCGCTGCACGTCGAGCTGCCGGACCTCATGAACGTCGGCCCCGAGATCGCGGATCTCGAAAACGCCGCGCGCTCCCGCGCGAATCACGCCGGTCACACCACCGTCGCGCTCCACCAGGACGACGTCGCTGCCGGCGATGCCGTCCACACAGCCGGTCCACGCCGACAGCCGCGCGGAGCTGCGCTCGATTGTCAGCACGAACGTGGCATCGGCAAACAACGCCGCGGTGACCCGGCACACGCTGCCCGGCGCCACACGGTCCAGCGCGTCCGCGTTCACCGCGACGTACCCGCGGCGCTTCACGCCGGGTGCTTGCTCATCCGCACGCAGCGCGGGCGCGGCGTCGTGTTCCCGCATACTGAACAGTTTCGCCGCTGCCGTACCGTCCGCACGCGCCGCACCGGTGACCGCGCACAGCAGCGCGAGCGCCTCACACTTCCACCTGTTTTTCATGGTCGAACCCCCGTCGTGACGCCGCGTCACAAACGGCGACGCCACCCAGCCCGCTTCCATCATAGCGTCGCGACGCTCGGCTCTGCAACGGCAGGCTCGATAATACGACGCTGCAATGCCGGGCCACCCGTCCAATAAGTCCGGCGTATTTCCGCGCCGCGTCAACGCTGCGGACTCCCGTGCAAACGGTCGATAGGGAAAACGTAGGACTCAGCGGAGAGGCGAACATGACCCACAAGAATGCCAGTATCCTGGTGGTCGACGACGATGCCGACCTGCGCCGCGCCGTGAGCATGCGGCTCGCGCTGGCCGGCTACGCCGTACAGCAGGCGGAATCGGGCGAGGCGGCGCTCGCCGTATGTGCCGCCCATGCGCCCGATGTCGTCGTGCTCGACGTGAACCTGCCCGGCATCAGCGGCTTCAGCGTCTGCGCGGAGTTGCGCGGCGCTGTCGACCGGCCCGGCCTCAGCGTCGTCTTCCTGACCGGCGCCGCCCGCAACGCGGTCGATCAGTCCGTCGCGCGGCGGAGCGACCACGCGGGCGGCGACTACTTCCTGGCCAAGCCCCACGACTCGGAACTGCTGCTCCAGCTCGTTGATGAAATCACCAGCGCGACAGCGCTGTCCTCCGGGAGCGATTCATGACCACCCGCACCCACCCGATGATCCTGATCGCCGAGGATGACGCCGGCACGCGCGAGGCGCTCAGCCTGCGCCTCATCCAGTCCGGCTTCGACGTGCTCAGCGCTCACGACGGCACGCAAGCCATCAAGCTGCTCAACGAGAACCTCGTGGACGGGGCGATCCTCGACGTGCGCATCCCCGGGGTCGACGGTTTCGGAGTCTGCGAGTACATCCGCGACAACGATCTGAAGATTCCCGTGTTCATGCTCACGGGCAGCTCGGATGGCGTGGTCCGCAACTTCCTCGGCAAGCTGACCACGACGGTGGGTGGCGACTACTTCGTCACCAAGCCCTACGACGGCAAGGCGCTCGCGCTCATGCTCCGCCGCGCCCTGGAAAAACCTCAGCGCGACGCCTGATCCGCTGCTTCACGCGTTCGCCGCGGCCTGCTCGCTCACCACTTCGCGCAGCAACTGCACCAGGTACGCCGTCTCGTACGGCTTGGACACGAACGCCCGCGCCCCCTGCTCGAACGCGAGGCGCCGGTACAGCGCGCTGTCGTGCCCGCTCAGGTAGACCACCGGAATGCTCCGCGTGCGCGCCGCCAGTTGCAGGCACTCGTGGAACTCCGGGCCGCTGAAGTGCGGCATGTCGATGTCCAGGACGATCGCACTGGGGCGCTGGCGCTGCACCAGCGCCGTGCCCTCCTGCCCGTCGTTCGCCACGTGCACCTCGAACCCGGCGTGACGCAGGCGCACCGCCAGCGCGCGGGTCAGGCCCCGATCGTCGTCCACGATGAGTATCTTGTCGGCCAAACCCCCACCCTTGCCCGGTGTCGGCAATCAGGCGATCTGCGGCGTACGCCCGGCGCTCTTGTCGATGATTTCCCGCAGCGTCTCGCGAAGCTGCGCCGCATCCAGCGGTTTGTTCAGTACCTGTATATTCGGCAGTTCCTCCGCGACGGATTCGAAAACGTTCGCCGGCCACCCGCTCAGGAAAATGATGGGAACCTCACATTCACGCCGGATCAGCCGCGCCACCGACATCCCGTCCCCCCGCGGCATCGCCTGGTCCAGGATCACCGCCGCCAGGTCCTGCCCCGTCGCCGTTCCGATAACCTCCAGGCCGTCCGCCGCCTCGATCGGGGTGTACCCCCACGCGCTCAGCCGCGCCCGCAACGCCGACCGCATCGCGCGGTCGTCGTCGGCGATCAGCACTTTCGGATGTCTCATGCCGCTGGCTCCTCCCTCCGCTCGAGCTTCTGCTGCACCAGCCCGATAAGCTTCCGCATGTCGTACGGCTTCGACACGAACGTGTTGACCCCGCTCGTCGCCGCGCAGTTCCGCACGTAGGCCCGCGACGGCGTGCTCGCCCCCGACACCATGATCACGACCGTCTCCGCACCCGCTGCGGTGGCGCGAATCTGCTGGCACACCTCGGGCCCGCTAATGTCCGGCATCGCCGCATCGAGCAGCACCACGTGCGGCTGGCACGCCGCGAACTGGGCCAGCGCCTCCCGGCCACTGGCGGCCACCGCCGTCTCGATCCCCGCCCGCGTCAAGTGAATCCGCAGCGCCTCGGCTGCAAAACGATCGTCGTCCGCAACGAGTACCCCTGGCATGGTCCTCTTTCGCCTCCGGCTACAGGTCTGATGTGTCCAATCAACGAACTGCCGGAGCATACGATACGGTCAGGGCCACTGTGTATTCTTCAACCGTAATGGACATGTAAACACGCTTTCGCACCCCTCCGATAGGCCCATAGCCGGAAACCTCTGAATTCGATGGTCCGGGCCGTCACTTATCAGGCGCCACGGCGCAGCAACTCGACGGCCACGCGGGAGACCCAAGATGACGCAGCCCCTCACCGTCCTCGCCATTGACGATGATGCGGGTGACGCCGCGATCCTCCACCGCAACCTCCTGCAGGTGCCGGACGTCACCGTCGAGTTCGTCCACCACCGCGATGCCGCGAGCGGATTCGCGGAGCTCCAACGCCGCAAGATCGACCTCACCTTCGTGGACTATCAGCTCGGCGCCCTCGACGGACTGAACGTCATCGAGAGCATCCGCGGCTCCGGCAACGTCAGTCCCGTCATCGTCCTCACCGGGCACGGCGACGAGTACATCGCCGCCAAGGTGACCCGGGCCGGCGCCGACGACTACCTGGTCAAAGGCGACCTCTCTCCCGCGATCCTTGAAAAGTCAATCGCCGGGGCCCTCGCCCGCTTCAACCAGCGCGAACTCGCCAGCCGCGCCGCCGCCTCGGCCCAGGCTCACGTGCAGCAGCTCGAATCCCTCCATCGCGAATTCCGCCAGGCCAGCCGCACCGATCCCCTCACCGCCGTGTTCCACCGCGCAGCCCTGACCGAAATCGCCGCGCTCGAGCATAGCCGGGCCCGCCGCTACGACTGCCCCTACGCGGTGCTCATGATCGATCTCGATCACTTCGATCTCTACAACCACAGCCAGGGCCAGCTCATGGGCGATCGCGCCCTCCAGCAGGTCGCCAACTGCATCGTCCGAACCCTGCGCTCCACCGACATCGTCGGCCGCTACGGCGGCGAGGAGTTCCTCGCCATCCTCCCCGAGGCCAACGCCTCCGACGCCGAAGCGCTCGCCCAGAAGGTGTGCTCCGCCATCGAACTGCTCGCCCTGCCCCACCCCGACAGCCCGACCGCGGACTACCTCACCGCCAGCATCGGCGTCGGCGTGCTCAACGCCATCGATGACTGGGAAACCATCATCCACCGCGCCGATGAGGCCCTCTACGCCGCCAAGAACCTCGGCCGCAACCGCGTCTGCGTGAGCCAGGTCGGTGTGGACGATACCGCAGGCACTGGGCGCCGCTGCGTCAACGTCCTCTCCATCGACGATGATGCCGGCGACGCCGAGATCCTCCGCCGCACGCTCGCGTCCATCGCCACCGACTGCTTCAACTTCCTCCATGTCACGGACGCCGAATCCGCGACGGAAGTCCTCGCTGCGCAAGACGTGGACGTCGTGTTCCTCGACCAGATGCTCGGCAGCGTCAACGGACTCGAGGTGCTCCGCGCGCTGCGCGCCGCCGGCCAGACCCTGCCCATCATCGCATTCACCGGGCAGCGCAACGAATACATCGCCACCGAGCTCATGAGCGCCGGCGCCGACGACTACCTGGTCAAGGCCGACGCCACGACTGAAAACGTCCGCCGCGCGATCGACAACGCCATCGCCCGCCGCCAGCGCCACGTCGTCGAACAGGAAAACCGCGGCCTGCTCCGCGAACTGCGCGAAAAGAACGCGGAGCTCCAGAACTCCAACGCCCGCCTCGCCGATCTCTGCGAGACCGCCCACGAGTTCGTCGACAACGTCTCCCACGAATTCCGCACGCCCCTCACGGTCATCAAGGAATTCACGTCGATCATGCTCGACGGGCTCGCCGGCGAGACCACGCCCGAGCAGCAGGAGTACCTCGCCATCGTGCTCCACCGCTCCGACGACCTCGCCACGATGATCGACGACATGCTCGACATCAGCAAACTCGAGGCCGGCGTCCTCGCCGTCGCCCGCCGCGCCGTGCGTCCCGAGGAAATCCTCGACCGCGTGCGCACCACGCTCGAACGCAAGGCGACTGCCGTCAACGTCAACCTCGCACTGGCGATTCCCGACGAGCTGCCCGAACTTTACTGCGACCCCGAGAAGATCGGCCGCGTCCTCATCAATCTCACGGTCAACGC
Source organism: Phycisphaerales bacterium (assembly GCA_020639115.1). Taxonomy (GTDB): domain Bacteria; phylum Planctomycetota; class Phycisphaerae; order UBA1845; family UBA1845; genus JACKHG01. The sequence continues at coordinate 46,385 of JACKHG010000012.1, read as the reverse complement.
CCTCAAGTTCTCCCCCGCGGAGAGCACCGTCCGCGTCTGGGCCGACGTGGACGACGGACGCGGCGAGGTCCGTTTCGGCGTGACCGACCACGGCCCGGGCATCGACGACGAAAAGCTCGCCAGCCTCTTCGAACGCTTCAAGCAGCTCGACGGCGGCATCCGCACCAGCACCCGCGGCTTCGGCCTCGGCCTCAACATCGCCAAGGAACTCGTCCACCTCAACTTCGGCACCATCGACGTGCGGAGCACCGTCGGGGAGGGCAGCACGTTCTCCTTCACCGTGCCCACCAGCGCCCCCGCGGGTATCATCGGGCGCTGCCTCGACCGCGTCGCCCGGCGCCCCGGCGCCGCCGCCCACGCCTGCCTTGTCGAGGTGCGCGCCCCCCAGGAACCGCCCGCGGCGCTCGCCGGCGAGATCGACCGCTTCCTCCAGCACCAGGTTCGCCGCTGCGATCTGCTTTTCCCAACGGGACCGGACCGCTGGATCCTTGTCACCTCGTCCGACACGGTCGAAACCCGCGCGCTCATCGAACGCATCAACACCGCAATCCGCGACGCCAACCGCAACCGGCCCGGTGAATCCCTGCCCGAACTCACCCTGAATATCGCCGGCTGCTGGCAGCTCCGCGACGAGCGCGCCGCGCTCATCGCCGCCTTCGAACAACTCGCCGCTGCGGAGGTGCTCTGCCATGCCTGAACGACGCAACGTGCTGCTCGTCGACGACGACCGCAACATCGCCAAGGCCGTCGGCATCCGCCTGCGCGCCGCCGGCTACGACGTGCACAGCACCTACGCCGGACCCGAGGGCGTGGCCGCCGCAACCGCGTCCCGCCCCGACGCCATCATCCTCGACGTGCGCATGCCCGGCATGAGCGGACTCGACGTGCTCGAAGTCCTCCAAAGCCGCCCCGAGACCTGCAACATCCCCGTCGTCATGCTCTCCGCCAGCCTCCTCGACGAAGACCAGGCCATCGGCCGCGGCGCCGAGTACTTCCTGCAGAAACCTTTCGACCCCCAGAAACTCTGCCGCGCCATCGAACGCGTCCTTACCCAACCCCGCGCGGACGCCTGAACCCCGGTGGATTCCCGCCACACATGAAGTCACTCCCGAACCCATGCAGTGAAATTGTAATGGCGTGACAGTGGCAGTTTCCGCGCCCCCCCCCAAACCCGCACACTTTCGCTGCCGAACCTCCATTCACATCTATAGTTGGGTGTCGGGCGACCGGAGATGCCTGCTACAGGCTCTAATCGCAACATCAGCGCTCATCTCCCGGTACGCATCGGGGCAGGGAGCACAAAGTAACCAGAAGTTTGGACTCGCCGCAGACGCAGGCGCTCAGCGCCTTCTTGGGTGAGAGCAGATCATGGTCAAATCAGACCGGCCGGAACGGATTCCCCCGCCTGCCACCGATGCCGAGACGGCGTCGCCGTCGGCAACTGCGCAGGCGCCGGAAAAGAGCAACGGGCAGTCCGCTGCCCGGCACGCCGTCGATGCATCGCCGCAGGCACATCCCGCCGAGTTCTACCTCGTCGGCATCGGCGCCTCCGCCGGCGGACTCGAACCCATCGAGAAGTTCTTCGAAAACATGCCCACCGACAGCGGCATGGCCTTCGTCGTCGTCCAGCACCTCTCGCCCGACTTCCGCAGCCTCATGGACGAACTGCTCGCCCGCAAGACCAAGATGGCGATCCGCAAGGTCGAGGAGGGCATGGAGGTCACGCCCAATACGGTTTTCCTCATCCCGCCCAAGATGGAGATGGCCATCCGCGACAACCGCTTCACGCTGACCGAACAGGTTCGCGCCGGCGCCCTCAGCCTGCCCATCGACATCTTCTTCGAGTCGCTGGCCACCGCGTTCGGCTCCCGAGCGATCGCCGTCATCCTCTCCGGCACCGGCACCGACGGCTCGCGCGGCATCCAGCACGTCCACGAGGCCGGCGGACTCACCATCGTCCAGGATCCCGAAACCGCCCGCTTCGACGGCATGCCCAACAGCGCGATCGGCTCCGGACTCATCGACTGGGTCATCGCGCCCGAGCAGATCCCCGAGGGGCTGGTCCGCTACATCAAGAGCCCTTCGCTCACCCGGCAGGAGTGGAACCCCGCGCCGTCGGTCGACTGCGAAACGCCGACCGCGCGCATTCAGCACCTGCTGCGCGACGCGTACGGTGTCGACTTCTCCTGCTACAAGCAAGAGACCGTCTCGCGGCGCCTCGAACGCCGGCTCGCCCTCTCCCACCACCAGAGCCTCGATGAGTACGTGGACCAGCTCGCCGCCGATCCCCACCAGCTCAGCCTGCTCTACCACGACCTGCTCATCGGCGTCACCCACTTCTTCCGCGATCCGCCGGCGTTCCAGGTTCTTGCCGATACGGTTATTCCCGAACTGCTCTCCCGCAAGCCCGCCCGCGAACCGGCCCGCTTCTGGATCGCCGGCTGCGGCACCGGCGAGGAGGCCTACTCCGTCGCCATGCTCCTCCACGAGCTCTTCGTCCCCGAGCGCCCCGGCTGCGACATCAAGATCTTCGCCACCGACGTCGACCGCCGGTCGCTCGAGTTCGCCGCCGCCGGGCTCTACCCGGAGCGCAGCCTCGCCGACCTCTCCCCCGAGCGGAGGGAACGCTACTTCTCCCGCGAGGGCGACGCCTACCGTGTCAACAAGGAATTGCGCCGCCTGATCGTCTTCGCGCCGCACAACCTGGTCAGCGACGCGCCGTTCACCAAGATCGACCTCATCACCTGCCGCAACCTGCTGATCTACCTCACGCCGTTGACGCAGAAGAAGGTGCTCTCGTTGTTCCATTTCGCGCTGCGCCCCGGCGGTACGCTCCTGCTCGGCCCCTCCGAGTCGGTCGGCGAACTCGCCAACGAGTTCACCGCGACCGACGCCCACTGGAAAGTTTTCCGCAAGGTGCGCGACGCGCGCCTCACCCACGCGACGCGCAGCGTGCTCACCGCGCCGGCCACCGTTCGCCAGCCGGTCGTCGGCAACTACGTCGCGCTGCCCGACCCGCGCCTGATCGGCGCTTACGACGCGCTGCTCGATTCCTACATTCCCGCAGGCGTGCTCATCAACGCGCGCCACGAGGTCGTTCACACCTTCGGCGACACGCGCAAACTGCTCCACCCCGCCAAGGGCCGCGCCACCCTCGACCTGCTCGACATGGTCGACCCCGACCTGCGCCTCATCCTCGGCGCCGCCATCCAGAAGGTGGAACGCACCGAGGCTCCCGTCACCTACGACTCCATCACCGTCTGCGTCGACGACGCCCCCAAGCAGTACACGATCGTCGTCCGCCCCGTCGGCCGCACCAAGAACGAACCCTACCTGTTCGTGCTCTTCGAGCCGCTCGCGGTCGCCGCCGATCAACCGCCGGCTGCAACCGAATCGCTCCACATCGGTGAAGTCTCCCACCAGCGGATCCGCGCACTCGAAGAGGAGTTGCAGCGCACCAAGGAGCACCTCCAGGCCACCATCGAGGAACTCGAGGCCAGCAACGAGGAACTCCAGGCCACCAACGAGGAACTCGTCTCCTCCAACGAGGAACTGCAGAGCACGAACCAGGAACTCCACTCCGTCAACGAGGAGCTCTACACCGTCAACACGGAGTACCGCCAGAAGATCGTCGAGCTCACCGAGCTGTCCAACGATATCGAAAACCTCATGGCCAGCACGCAGATCGGTACGGTCTTCCTCGACAGTTCGCTGTGCATCCGAAAGTTCACTCCTGCAGTCACCGAGTCGTTCAACCTGCGTCCGCAGGACGTCGGCCGGCCCATCAGCGACTTCGCCAACAACCTCCGCCATCCCGGCTTCCTCAACGATCTCCGCCGCGTGCTGGATGACGGCCGCGTGATCGAACGCGAGGTGCAGGCCCGCGAGGGTGTCTGGTTCCTGGTGCGCGTGCTGCCCTATACCACCCAGGGCGGCACCATCGGCGGTGTGGTCGTCACCTTCATCAACCTCAGCGAGGTCAAGCGCGCCGAGTCCGCCCTGCGCGTCAGCGAGGCCGGCTTCACCACCGCCTTCACGCACGCCCCCATCGGCATGGGCCTCGCCTCTCCGGAGGGCCACTGGCTCAAGGTCAATCCGGCGCTGTGTGAAATCGTCGGCGCCACGCCGCGCGACATGCTCGCCCACCGCGTCGAGTCCATCATCCACGCCGACGACCTGGAGCAGTACCGCCAGAACGTCGCCGGCCTCCTCCGCGGAGACATTCCCGTCGCCGCCGTGCAGAGCCGCTGCCTTCGTGAGGGCAACACCGCGGCCTGGACCATCGTCAGCCAGTCGCTCGTCCGCGACGCCAACGACAAACCCCTCTACTTCGTCGTCCAGGTCCAGGACATCACCCGGCAGAAGCGCACCGAGCAGGAACTGCGCACCAACGAGGAACGCCTCCGCCTCGTCGAGGAACTCGCCACCGACGGCATGTGGGACTGGAACCTCCAGACCCAGGATGCCTACCTCAGCGCCCGCTGGAAAAGCCAACTGGGCTACAACGCCATCGAACTGCCCAACCGCACCGACACCTGGCGCTCCGTCATCCACCCCGACGACCTGCCGGCGGTCGAACGCGCCCTCCAGGATCACCTCGAACGCCGCACGCCCTTCAGCCTGCCCGTCCGCTTCCGCCGCAAGGACGGCTCGCTCCGCTGGTTCATGTGCCGCGGCCAGGCCCTCGCCGACGACGCCGGCGCCTTCGTCCGCATGGTCGGCACGCACACCGACATCACCGAGCTCAAGGAAACCGAAGCCGCGCTCCGCGACAGCGAAACCCGCTTCCGCCAGCTCGCCGAGAACATCCAGGAGGTCTTCTGGATGACCACCGCCGACGGTCGCGACATGATCTACGTCAGCCCCGCCTACGCGAACATCTGGGGCCGCGGTTGCACGGACCTGATGGATAACCCGCTCTCCTGGATGGACTGCATCCACGACGAGGACCGCGCCCGCGTTCGCGACGCCTTCTTCTCCACCGTCCAGCGCGGCGAGTTCAGCGAGGAGTTCCGCATCACCCGGCCCGACGGCGGTCGCCGCTGGGTCCACAGCCGCGGCTTCCCCGTGCGCGACGATGACGGCACCGTCTACCGCATCGCTGGCATCGCCGAGGACATCACCGACCGCAAACTCATCGAGCAACGCTTCCGCATCTTCGTCGAGGGCGCCCCCGTCGCGACCCTGATGATCAACCGCCGCGGCGAAATCGTGCAGATGAACCAGGAGGTCGAACGCCTCTTCGGCTATGAGCGCGACGAACTGCTCGACCAGCCCATCGAGGTCCTCGTCCCGCCGGCGCTGCGCGCCGCGCACGTCGCCCTTCGCGACGGGTTCCTCGCCCAGCCCGAGCGCCGCTCACTCGGCCACCGCCGCGACCTTCTCGCCACGCGGCGCGACGGCTCCGAATTCGTCGTCGAGATCGGCCTCAGCCCCGTCGAGGCCTTCGACAACGAGTACGTCCTCGCCACCGTCATCGACGTCACCGAACGCATCGACAACGAGGAGCGGCTGCGGCAGACCAACGCGGAACTCGCCCGCACCATCGCCGAGCTCGACGAGTTCACGTACGTCGCGAGCCACGACCTCCAGGAACCGCTGCGCAAGATGGCCACCTTCAGCGAGCTGCTCGCGGTCGATGTCGGCCCCGACCTGCCCGAGAAAGCCAAGGTGGATCTCCACTTCATCAAGGACGGAGCCGTCCGCATGCAACGGCTCGTCGAGGACCTGCTGGTCATGTCGCGTACCGGCCGGGCTGAACTCGCCAGCGAGCGGGTCAACCTCGACACCTGCCTGGATGACGCGCTCGAGGCGCTCTCGCTGCGGATCACCGAGCTCGGCGCTACCATCAACCGTGAGGCCCTGCCCATCGTGCAGGGCGACAAGCGCCTCCTCACGCAGATCTTCCAGAACCTGATCTCCAACGCCCTCAAGTTCCGCCAGCCCGACGCGGCGCCGATCGTCCACGTCACTGCGGAGCGCAACGGCGGGAATTACTGGACCATCGTGGTTCGCGATGACGGAATTGGGTTCGACCCCAAATATGCCGATCAGATATTTGCCCCCTTCCGGCGTCTGCACGGACGCGACAAGTATGAGGGCAGTGGAATCGGACTGTCGATCTGCCGCAAGGGGATCGAACGCATGGGCGGCCGCATCTGGGCGGAGCCGGGCACATCCGGCGGCGCGACGTTCAGATTCGAGTTGCCGTCGAACGTGGAGGGCAGGCGATGGGAGCGGGGAAGCGTCAGCGAGCCGTCGTCCTCCTGATCGAGGACGACCCCGGCGACCAGGAATTGACGCGTCGTGCCCTGGCAGGCGGTCCCACGCACATGGAGTTGCGCATCGTCGAGGATGGCGAGCAGGCGCTCGACTACCTCTTCGCCCGCGGCGAGTTCACCGACCGCCAGCGTGCGCCCCGGCCCGACCTGATTATCCTCGACCTCAACCTGCCCCGCGTGGATGGCCGCGAGGTCCTGCGTCAGATCAAGACCGACGCCGAACTCGGCACGATCCCCGTGGTCGTACTGACCACCTCCAAGCGCTGCGAGGACATCCAGGCCAGCTACGCGCTGGGCTGCAACTCCTTCATCACCAAGCCGATGGAACTGGGCGAATCGGTGGACGGCCTGCAGCGGCTCGGCTCCTACTGGCTCGAACTCGTCGCCCTGCCGCGCTGCCTGCACAGTTGACCGCACCGCCCAGCCAGCGGCGGCTCCGGCGCTACTCCGTGAACAGCGCCTCGACGAACTGCTGGGGATCGAACGGCTCCAGGTCGTCGGCGGTTTCCCCCAACCCCACGAACTTCACTGGCACCTGCAACTGGTCGCGGATCCCGATCACGATCCCGCCCTTGGCGCTGCCGTCCAGCTTCGCCAGCACGATGCCGCTCACCGTCACGTGTTCGCTGAACTGCTGCGCCTGGATCACCGCGTTCTGCCCGATCGTCGCGTCCAGCACCAGCAGCACCTCGTGCGGCGCCCCGGGGATCTTCTTCTGCACGACCTTCTGGATTTTCCCCAACTCGCGCATCAGGTTGTCCTGGGTGTGCAATCGTCCGGCGGTGTCCACCAGCAGCACGTCCGCCTTGCGCGCCACGGCCGCCTCGCACGCGTCGTACGCCACCGCGCCCGGGTCCGCGCCCTGCTGGTGCTTGACAATCTGCACGCCCAGGCGCTCCGCCCACACGGTGAGCTGCTGCACCGCCGCGGCGCGGTAGGTATCCCCCGCCGCGACGATCACCCGCTTGCCCTGCTTCGTCAGGTGATTCGCCAGCTTCGCGATGCTGGTGGTTTTTCCCGAGCCGTTGATCCCCGCCACCAGCACCACCGTCGGCCCGTCGGCCGCATACTTGAGCCGCCGATCCGCCTCCGGCCACATCTCCACGATCACCTGCTTGAGATGGGCGATGACCTCCTGCGACTCCTTGATCTTTCCCCGCTTCCACGCCGCCCGCGTCGAGTCGATCAGCTTCGTCACCGTCACCGGACCGATGTCCGCCGCGAGCATCGAGTCCTCCAGCTCGTCGAGCAGCGCCTCGTCGATCTTGCGCCCGAACGGCAGCACCACGCGGATGCCGCCCGCGATCTTGTCGCGCGTTTTCGCCAGCCCCTGCTTCAGTCGATCGAACAGGCCCATCGCGTTTCACTCCCCCCGTTGCGTGTCTTTCCACACCGCGTCCAGCACGCCGTTCACGAATCGCCCCGATTCGGCACCGCCGAACGCATTGGCAATTTCCACGGCCTCGTCCAGCACCACCTTCGCTGGCGCCGCGCGCAGGTCGAACTCCGCCAACGCCACCCGGATCACGTTCCGGTCCACCGCGGCCATCCGCCCGACCGCCCAGTTCTGCGCCTGCCGCCCCACTTCCGCCGCGGTCAGCTCCCGATCCGCCCACGCCCGCTCGATCACCCGCTGCGCGTAGGTCACCGTCGTCTGCGCCTCGCCCGAGTCGGCCAGCCAGCCCGGCACGCGCTCGAGAAATCCTTCACCCTGCGCATCGAGCTGGCACAGCGCCTGCATCGCGAGGATCCGCGCCTGCCGCCGATCGACCGCACCCGCCCCCCGTTCCTTGGCACCCACTACGGTATCCTGCCCAAAACGTTGACCATCTCGATCGCGCTGGCGGCTGCGTCGGCACCCTTGTTGCCCGCCTTGCTTCCCGCCCGCTCGATCGCCTGCTCGAGCGTATCCGCCGTGATCAGCCCGAAGGTGACCGGCACGTCGTGGGTCATGGCCACCTCGGCGATCCCCCGCGAGGCTTGGGCCGCGACGTACTCGAAATGCGGCGTCTGCCCGCGGATCACGCACCCCAGGCAGATGACGGCGTCGTAGGCCTTGCTCCCGGCTGCCCGCCGGGCCGCCGCCGGGATCTCGAACGCACCCGGCACATGGATCACCGTGATGTCCTCGTCCCGGCCCCCGTGCCGGACGAGCGTGTCCACCGCCCCGCCCACCAGCTTCGCCGTGATGAAATCGTTGAACCGGCTCACCACGATGGCGAACTTCTGCCCGCTGACGGTCAACGCACCCTCGATGGTCTTCGGCATCGCGATCGCCTCCACACGCACCCGCTACCGCCGTCCCCGCCACCCGGAGACCGGCGTCAGCCGCCTCCGGCGCCGCTGCGCCGGTGATTCCGCTGGATTGTGAACGATTGCACGATTCGGTCAAGGCTGGCGGTTTTTGCTATACTCACCACCCGCGTCAGGAGGGCCGCACCGTCGCGCCCTCTCCATTTTCGCCGAACCCGCGCCGGAGTTTGCACATGATGAGCCCCCGCCGCACATTTCTCGCCCTGCTCAGCCTGCTGTTCGTCCTCGCACCCACCCGTGCCTTCGCCGACAAACGCCGCCCGGTCACGGGCGCGCTGACCACCGAGCAGGGCGTGCGCGTTCTCCGCCTCCACGGCAGCGCGTTCGACCGCGGCTATTCCCACGGCTTCCTCCTCGGCCCGGACATCCGCGAACTCGCCACACAGGTGCTGCTCTCTCCCATCGTCTGGCCCAGCCTCGACTACTACGAGAACACCGTGCGCAAGCAGATCGTGCCCCTGTTCAGCTTCACGCTCGGCCAGCAGCGCGAGCTCGACGGTATCCTCGCCGGCATCCGCGAGAGCGTCGGCCCCGACAAGCTGCACGTGGACGCGGTCGACCGTGACCTCGACGTCATCGATCTCAAGGTGATGAACATCTTCGCGGACATCCAGAACGGCGGTTGCACCAGCTTCGCCGCCTGGGGGCCCGCCACGCGCAACGGCGACACCATCGTCGGCCGCAACCTCGACTTCAACCGCCTCCCGGGAATTCCCGAATCCCAGCTCATCATCGCCTACACCGACGCCGGCGCCGACCGCCAGCCATGGATCACCCTCGCCTGGCCCGGCATGATCGGCGGCTACACCGCGCTGAACGCCTCCGGCGTTTTCGTCTCCATGCACGACGTGCGCGTCCCCGTCAACCTGCCCGCGGCGCCCTTCGTGCCCCGGGCGCTCGCGATCCGCCGCATCATGGAAAACACAACCGCCGGCGACGCCATCGCCCGCGCCACCGAGATTCTCCGCGACTCTCATGCCTTCTGCGGGAATAACTTCCTCGTCGCCACCGCGTTCCACGACCAGGCGACCCCAGCGGCTGTCTTCGAGTACGACGGCCAGTTCGCCCGCGACGGCGGCGTCAGCGTCCGCACGCCTGAGGCCCAGTCCAACACCCTCCCGCCCCACACGATCGCCTGCACCAACCACTACCGCCTCCGCGCCGACGCCACCGCCTGCGACCGCTACGCCAAGGTCCAGCAGATGCTCGTCGACCACCCCACCGGCGAGATCGACCTCGACCTCGCCCGCCAGATCGAAGCGAAGGCCGCGGTCAACATGACCCTGCACACCGTCACCGCCGACCTCAACACCGGCCAACTCACCGTGTCCTTCTGCACCGCGGAGAAAAACGCATCCGAAACCAACCCCGCGACTTTCACCCTGAAGGACCTGCTGACCCCCAAGAACTGAAACCCAGCGCCGCCGCTCGCGGCGTAATTCGTCATTTGTCATTCGTCATTCGAAATTGATCACTCCCAACTGCTGCGCCGCCGCATCCGCGGTCTGATCGATCAGGGTCGCGATTGTCATCGGCCCCACGCCGCCCGGCACCGGAGTGATCAGCCGGCAGCGCTCCAGGGCGGCTGGGAAGTCCACGTCGCCGACGTTCCCCGCGTTGTAGCCCGCGTCGATCACCACCGCCCCCGGCTTGATCCAGTCCCCCTGCACGAACTCCGGCTTGCCCACCGCCGCGATCAGCACGTCCGCGCCGCGCACGATGGTGGGCAACGACCGCGTCCGCGAGTGGCACAGCGTCACCGTCGCGTGCGCGTTGATCAGCATGGATGCCATCGGCCGCCCCAGGATCGGACTGCGCCCGATCACGACCGCGTACGCGCCGTCCAGTTCGACCGCGTACTCGCGCAGGAGCCGCATGATCCCGGCTGGCGTGCACGAGCCGAATGCGGACATTCCCAATATGGTCCGCCCCAGCGACGCCGACGTCACCCCGTCCACGTCCTTCGCCACCGGGATCGCCTCGAACACCGCCCGCTTGTCCACCGGCCGCGGCACCGGGTGCTGCACCAGGATGCCGTGCACCGCCGCGTCCGCCCCCAACGCCTCGACCGCCTCGACCACCGCGTCCGTCGTGGTCCCCTCGGGGAACTCCAGCCGCACGGGCCGCATCCCCGCGTCCTCGCAGCGCCGCCGCTTCATCCGCGTGTACACCACCGACGCCGGATCGGTCCCCACCAGTACCGTCGCCAGCCCCGGCGCCACCCCCGTCGCCGCCTTGATCCGCGCCGCCTTGTCCGCCGCCCCGGCGAGCACCCGCTGCGCCAGCGCCCGCCCATCCATCAGCTTCGCATCGTGTTCCGCGTTCATGCCGCCATCCTAGCCACCCCCCAGCACCTGTCACGCCATGGGGCGACTCTGGTTGCCAACGCGAGGCCCGGTAGGGCGGGAACTGCTTGCCAACGCGAGCCGGCGCAGGCAACCACCTGGCGCCGCCCGCTCCGCCTCTGGACCTGCCACTCCAATTGGATTTCACACACGGAGAAACTGCCCACTCCCGTAAGCTGTCGCGGAAATTCACCGCGCGCCGCCTAACCTTTGCGCTCCGGATGCATCTGCCTATGGGGTATGCTTGCGCCCCGAGGCAGCACGCGGTCGCTGCCTGCCCCCTTCCCCCCATTCTGGAGACCATCATGCGTTCCCGACCCGTCCTGCTCGCCCTCGCATCGTTGTCCGCCGCGTTGGCCGGTTGCGCCTCCGTCAAGTACGAGACCCCTGGTGGTCCGGCGGAGATGAGCCTCTTCGTCGATCGCGACATCCGGGCGGAGTTCTCCCGCGAGCCGGCAGCCACGCGGCCGGTCTACCTGGTTCTGGCCCGCATCCAGGAGTCGGGCTACGAGTCGTACCGGTACCGCGCTTACGGTCATGGCCGCTACAGTTTCGTCACGGTGCGCGAGGAGGCTGAGCAGGACGCCATTCCGCGTCTGGAGGCGCTGCCCAATCTCGCGCAGATCGGCTGGCTCAACCGGTTGCTGCTCCCCGAGATGCTCAACTCGGAGCGTGACCTGCGCCTGGCGGGTGCCAGCCTCCACGCCGACATGCTCCTGCTTTACACGTACGACACGCGTTTTCACACCGACGACGCCGCCCGGCCCCTGACCGTGGTCACGCTGGGGCTTTCTCCGCACCGGGTCGTCGCCGTAGACACGACAGTGTCCGCGGTCCTGCTCGACGTCCGCACCGGTTTCGTCTACGGCGTGTGCGAGGGCAGCGCCACGCAGAAACGGCTCGCCAGCGCCTGGACCGACTCCGACCAGGTGGACCGGTCGCGTCGCGCCACCGAGCGCGACGCCTTCGATCAGATGATCGGCGAATTGGAAAAACTCTGGCCCTCGGTGACCGCCAAGCTGCCGGAGAAACAGTAGGGCCGACATTGCCCGCCACTGCGAGCCGACGCGGGCAATCACGTTCGCCGCCCAACTTGACTCACATCGATCAATCGCCGAATTGAAAAAACGCAACAACGCGCGTTCAAGCCGCGGATGAATGCACGCGATCACCGACCTCGGCGAAAGCGCGGCCGCATTCCGGACAACGCCCGGCGGCCAGCGAATGGGTGATGTCGTATCCGCAGCGCAGGCAGCAACCCGCCCGCCGCGCGCGGCACCCCGCCAGCACCACCGCCAGGCTCGCGATCACCGCTGCCCCCAATCCGAAAGACCAATCCGGCCAGTGCGCGGACAAGTAGGTCGCCTGCACCGCGATGAGCGCCAGGCAGACTACGCCGGCCACAGCCCCCAGCGCCGGCAGGTACACCGCATACCGGTCGGGCGCATCGAACACCCGGCGCGGCCAGCCCAGGTGCACCAACCGCACCGTCGCCCAACCCGCCACCGTAGGCACAATCCCGACTACGAGCAGGAACTGCATCCACGACGCAGCCGCGGCATCACGCCGGAGCCACAGCACATTCACTGCCAGCGCCGCCAGCATCACGACCAGAAACCCGCCAATAAACCGCTTCATCATTCACCTCGACGTGGATTCCATCAGACTGCCGTCGCGACCCGCGATTGCCTGGCGCCTACGGATTGCCGCTCGCCGGCGCCGAGTTCGCGGGCGCGGGCGCCGGTGCCGAGTTGGCCGGCGTCCACGACATGTCGCCCATCAGAATCAGCGGCGCCGGGGCTGTCTGCGGCGACAACCGCTGTGCGATCGCCGCGAACGGTTCGAACTCCCGCAACCGCGTCCGCTGTGCTGCGGGCACCAGGTACGCGAACGCCTGCACCGCAAGCACCAGAACAGCCGCCGCGCACGCCACCAGCCACGCCGCCTTCCGCCGCACGATCCCCCGCCCCACCGGACAGTCGGCTGTCAGCACCGTCCCGTCCGCGCGGCGGTACAGCCGGCCGCAGAGCCGCCCTTCATGCTTACGAATGAGCGCCTCCGCCTCCGCCCCCGTCATCGCCGCAAAGTTATAGACCTGCTTGTCGCACGCCGCGCAGTGCCGCACACGGTCGTCGCCCGACATCTCCGCCCAAGACGCGGAACACAGCGAAGCAATCCGCGCCTGATCCAGTATCCGCAGGGAACCTCCCCGAGCACTCATAGCGCAGCCTCCTGACCTCACCAGCAGAAACCCGGCCCACGGGTTCTATCCTTTATGACGCCCGAAGTCGCCACGGGTTGCAAACCAGCCCGCCAAGAGCTTACAGCCCCGAGTTCCGAATTTGCAGAAAAGCCACACCGGGCAGTCTGGAGGCGGGGAGTCTGGAGTCTGGAGCAACGGCTGGCTCGCTCAATGACGTAGAGCCGGCTGAGAAGCGCTATTCAAGTTTCTGGCGCCGCGGAGCGGCTTGGCCCCCCACTGGCGTGGGGGGTTCTGAAGTGCAGTCCGGAGGCGGGCAGTCTGGAGTCTGGAGGAGGATCACGCAGAGACGCGGAGTTCGGCGAGGAGAGTCGCTTGTATTATCCCCAATGTTCTCTGTGCTCTCTGTGTTCTCAGTGATTAGGTCCAATGATCGGCTGCTTTGCGGCTGGCCCCCCACTGGCGTGGGGGGCTCTGATGGATGCGGCTGGCGCAGGGTGGGTGCGGCACGCAATAGCGTGCCCTACGGGATTGGGTCGAACGCCTGCGGATAGGATACGACGCCTGAGACACCGCCAAGAACGCCCGGTTCGAGTTCGTGCACCAGGAAGGTCTCGGGGGCAACGGCGAACGGCGCCGCGAGCCCCTGGTTCTGGGCGGGGGCGAAGCCGAAGCGCGCGTAGTATGCGGGTGGACCGATGACCACGACGAAATCGTGGCCAGCCTCGCGGCACAGGCGCAGGCCGACGCGGACCAGCCGGGTGCCGATACCCTGGTGCTGCTCGGCGGGCACGACCGCCATCGTCGCCAGGGCGAGTCCCGCTTTCGAACCGGCCTCGCCCTCGACCGCAATCGGGGCGAACAGGATGTGCCCTACCACCTCGCCGTCACGCGTCGCCACCAGGGCGAGCCGTGGGTCAAAGCGGTCCTCCGCCCGCATCGCACGCACGAGTCGCGCGTCCGCGTCGCGGCTGAACGCCGCGCGGTACACCCGATCGATCGCCGCGGCGTCCCCGTCGGCCTCCTCGCGGATGAGTACGCGACAGTGGGCTGCGTAGTCGCCGCCGGCGATCGGGGCAGCGGCTGCGGCAGCGCCCGTATAGGCATAAACCCAAGCGACGCACGCCCGCCCGTCGGCGAGCGTCACGGGCACCTGGCGCCGCGTGTACTCGTGCGGCTCGGGATCGGCTGCAGAGCACATCTCGTAGCGATCGAGCGCCGCGAGCACGGCCTCGGCCGACGTCAGCCGGTAGACCTCGCCAACGATTGACCCTGCGCCAGCGCCAGGCACCGACACGGGATCAGGCACCGCGCCGGGATCAAGCACCGCACCGGGATCGAGCACCGCCCCGGGATAATGCCCCAAGTCCACGAGCTTCCCTGCGCACGTCGCCTCCCCGACATACGTCGCCCCGTCCGCGATCACGCGGTGCATCGGGTGGCGCAGGCTGCGTCGCAGCGTGCCGTAGACAAAGAGAAACTCGTCGCCCATCGCGTCCTCGGGCCGTCGGTGCCCGCCGGGTGGCGCCGGACCGTCCGTGCGCTGGCTGGTGAAACCCTGCCTCGCGAACGCTATCGCCCGAGGTGCGAAATGAGAAGTGCCGCAGTGGGCGGAGGCCCGCCGCCGCGCATAAAGGCAGCGGCGTCCGCGGGCACCGCCGGCTCAATGAGCCGGCGGCAGCGCCCGCAACCGCCGCCTGATGACGATTCCACGTGACTGCATGGGCGTCAGCCCGCGTCGCCGGCTTAGCCCGTGGTCGTGGCGCCGGCACCCAGCAGCACACCCAGGATCACCTGGATGATGAGGCCCAGCACGTTGTTGAACAGCAGCGAGAATACCTGGTCGAAAAACATGGCTTGCGTCCTTTCGCTGGAATCCTGACTCAGTCCATGAATTATCGGTCATCAACCGGCAGAATCTGCAACCCGAACACCACCCCGACACGTTCAGCCTCACTCGACTGGCTGGACCCGCATCCCCGGTGTCAATTCGTTGCTCGGCCGCGCCACGACCTCATCACCAGCCCCGACCCCCTTCATGATCTGCACCTCGTCGTCGTTGAGCAAGCCCACCTCGAGCGTCACCAGGGCAAGCACCCCATCCCGCACCACCATGGCCTGCCACGCCCCCTCCGAACTGCGGAAAATCGCCGTTCGCGGCAGGACGAGCGCGTCGGGTGCCTCGGCGTACTGGATCCGCACCTGCACGCGGAACTCGGCTCCCAGGCCCGCCGGCCGCTGATCCATCGCGATGGCCACGTTCACCCGCTGCTGCTCGACACCCAGCGAACTGACCTTCTTGAACCCGAGCGGGTAGATCCGCGTCACCGCGCCCGCGACCGGGCCATCCGGCAGGGCCTCGCCGAAGATCTCGACGCGATCGCCCGGCTTGAGCCGCGTGGCGCGCTGCGTCAGCACCTCGGCGATGACCTCCAGGTCCGCGAGGTCGCCCAGCGACATGATCGGCGTGCCGGCTGCGAGGTACTGCCGCCGCGTCTGCATGCGTTCCAGCACGACGCCGTCGATCGGGCTCTGCAACTCCGCGCGGGCGAGGTTGCGCTCCTCGATGGCGAGTTCGGCCTGGGCCTCCGCCAACTGGGCGTGCAGCGTGGCGAGTTCGAAGCTCTTGCGGTCGATGTAGTCGCGGATGAACTGCGGGCCGATGTAGCTCACCGCCGCGATCGTCTTGAGCGCTGCGAGGTCGAGCGCGTTGCCGCGTTCCTCCGCCTGCGCCTTGCGCAGGTCGGTCTCGACGGCGCGCTGCTCGCGGTCGGAGGCCGCCCCCTGGGCCATCATGCCTTTCACGCGCTGCACTTCCGATTGGGAAAATTCAGTGATGGCCTTGTACGCCAGCAGCTTGGCTTCCGACGCCTTCACCGCCTCGTCGAGCGCCTTCACCGTCGCCTCGGCGTCGGTGAGCGCGTGGTTCTCGAGCCGGTTGTCCTGCGTCTTCTCGATCTTGGTCTGCAGTACGGACACGCGGTGCCGCGCTTGCGTCACGCGGTCCGCCAGGTCGGCGGTGTCGAGCCGCGCCACGACGTCGCCTTGCTTGACCTTGTCCCCCTCGCGCAGCGTGACCGGCTCGAGCCAGCCGCTGATGGGCATCGCCACCAGCCAGTCCTGCGGCAGGTGGGTCACGGCCTGCTCCTCGACGTATGCGCGCATCGTCTTGCGCTGCGGCTCGACGACCACGACCTCCGCCTGCGGCTTCAGCCACGCCCAGACGCCTACGGCGACGACGGCGGCTGAGATCACCAGCCCGATGATCAGGCTCTTTTTCATCGCGATTTCTACTCCTTGACCTTCAGGCCCTCGAGCCAGTCCGTGCGCGCCACGGCCCGGTAGACCAGCACCTGCGCGACCAGCACGAAGCTCAGCGCGAGGCCCGCGGTCGTCAGCGCGGTCCACGGCCGGAACACGAGCGGCATGCGGAACAGCTCGGTGTCGTACGCGTGTGCGACGATCCGGGCCAGCACGTACCCGAGCGGAAACGACAAAGCCAGTCCGGCGGCTGCGATGATCACGTTCTGCCGCAGAAAAATACCCGCAACCTCCCGGCTCGCATAGCCGAGCACGCGCATCGTCGAGATCTCCCGCAACCGGTCGCCGATCTCGATCAGCGAGTTGTTGAGCATGCTGCCGAACGCGATCACCGCGGCGAAGAGGATGGTGATGCCCAGCGACGCGGCCATCGACTGCGTCAGCGTTTTCTCGATACCGTGCCGGGCGTCCTGCTGCATCGAGAAGCCCTGCGCGTTGGGCAATTCCTTCACCGCGCGGAAGAGCGCCGTCCGCTTGGCCGGGTTCACCGCGAGCTGCACGCCGTTCATCGCCAGCGCTTCGCCCACGAGCCCGCTGAGGTAGCGCTCGTCGGCGTAGCAGGTCAGTCCCAGAAAGCTGTCCACCGTGGCCGCGACGCGCACGCGCCGCGTCTCACGCCGCCCCCGTACCGGCGTGAAGGTCAGCTCGTCACCCGGCCCGACGCCAAGCAGCTCCGCGAGCTTGCGCGTCAGCACCAGTCCCTCCGGCGGAATCACCACCGGCGTCAGGTCCGCGTTCCGCGGAATCGTCAGCCGATGGTCCGCCGCCAGACCCGTCACCACCACCCGCCGCTCCCGCCACCCGTGACGCAGGTGGCAGGCCACTCCGAGCACCGGCTCAGCCGCGTCCACGCCCGGCAGGCGTTCGGCCTCACGCAGCGCGGCCCGCGACGCGTCGTCGCGCATGCCGATGTCCGCGTCGCTCCGCGCCACCGCGTCGAACTGGTAATCCAGCAGGTAGTACGTGGAGTCGTAGAACACCAGCGTGAGGTAGATCATCGCCGCCGAGAGCGCCATCGCGATGACTCCGGTCGCGGTCCGGCCCGGGTGGCGCATCGTTGCGCGCAGGGCCATGTGCGAGCGGAAACTCAACCGCTGCCAGAGGCCGCGGACGCGTTCGAGGTAGATCGCCCCGCCGCGCTCCGGTGGCTGGGGCCGCATCGCCTCCGCGGGCTGCAACTCGAGCACGCGCCACGCGCCCTTGAGCGCGCCGAGCACGGCGAACGTCGCGCTCACCGCGACACCGAACAGCAGCAGGTCGGGGTAGACGTGCGTCACGTAGCGCGGGAACTGGAAGAACGTGCGGTAGATCGACATCATGCCCGACGCGAGCAGCAGGCCGATCACACCACCCGCCACGCCGCCGGCGAGCCCGACCCAGAGTCCGAACAAGAGGAAGTGGCGGAGCACCTGCCGGTTGGAATAACCCAGCGCCTTCAGCGTTCCGATCACGGTGCGTTGCCGCTGCGTCACCCGCCCCATGAGCACGTTGAGCACCAGCGCCGCTACGCCCAGGAAGATCGCCGGCATGACCACGGCGGTAACGCCCAGGCTGCGGATCTCGTCGGAGAGGAAGCGGTGCGACGCCTGCCGGGCCCGCGGCCGGGCGGCGAACACGCCGTACGGGGCGCATAGCCGCTCGATCCGGTCGAGCAGGGCTTCGAGCCGCGGCTCCTCGCCGGGGACGATGCGGCCCACGATCTGGTTGCAGGCGTCCTGGAAGTTGAGCACGTCGCGGGCGTAGTCGGCGCGGATGTAGAGAATGCCGAAGTGCTCGGGGTCGGGGGCGAGGTCGCCGTCGCCGCGGACCATGTAGACGTACTCCGGGCTGATCGCGGTGCCGACGATCACGAACGACTCGCGTTTGCGGTTGAGGATGAGCGCGATGCGGTCGCCGGGCTGGAGATCGTGCGCGCGGGCGAAGGTATCGCTGAGGATCACCTCGTTGGTCCGGTCGGCGGAGAACCCGCTGCCGCGGACGAGGCACACGCCGTTGATCGTGTCGCGGAAGTGTGTTTGCGGCGCGGACATCAGCCGTCCGATCAGCGGCTGATCGACGTCCGGCAAGTCAAGGATCACGTCGTAGACAACACGGCCTTCGACGCGGGCCACGCCCGGGAGCCGTGCGATCTGATCGACGACGGTGAGTGGCGCCTTCTTGAGATCCACCCAGAAATCGGCGAAGCGGTAGTCGCGGTAGTAGGCCTGCTGCGACGCCTCGAGGATCCGCTGCGCGGTGCCCAGCGCCACCATCGACCCCGCGCCCACCGCGATGATGGCGACGACGCCCAGGAGGATGCCGGCGTTGCGGCGGAGGTCGCGGCGGGTTTTGCGGGCGAGCACGGACAAGGCATTTCCCTACCAGCTCACGTCGTGCGCGGCGATCGGCTGATCGTTCACGCGCGACTCGGCGATGTGCCCGCTGACGATGCGGATGATCCGCGACGCGATCCGCGCGATCGCGGGGTTGTGCGTGATGATCAGCGTGGTCAGCCCGCGTTCGCGGTTCAGCCGCTGGATCAGCCCGAGCACCTCCCGGGCCATCTCCAGGTCCAGCGCACCCGTCGGCTCGTCGGCGAGGAGCAGTTCCGGCTTCTTCGCCAGCGCCCGGGCGATCGCGACGCGCTGCTGCTCGCCGCCCGAGAGCTGCGCGGGGAAGTGCTCGGCGCGGTCCGCGAGGCCCACCAGGCCCAGCGCCTCGAGGGGATCGAGCGCGCCGCGCACCAGTTCCGACGCGACCTGCACGTTCTCCCGCGCGGTGAGCGTCGGCACGAGGTTGTAGAACTGGAAGATGAAGCCGAGCTTGCGGCGGCGGAAGTCGGTCAGGGCCGGTTCGCTCTGCGCGGTGAGGTCGAGGTTGCCGTACAGCACGCGTCCGCTCGTGGGGCGGTCCATCGCGCCGATCAGGTTGAGCAGCGTGCTCTTGCCCGAGCCCGACGGCCCAAGCACGACGATAAGTTCGCCCGGCGCGATCGAAAGGTCGGCGTCGGCGACGGCGGCCACCTCCACCTCGCCCATGCGGAAGACGCGGCCAGCGTGCTCGATGCGAATGAGCGGCGTGTTGTCGGTTGCCTGGCCCATGAGGATTTTGGCCTACTCTCGTTAGTCAGCTACCCGCCGACCAGTCGTGCTCGCACAGGCGGTACCCACTCACGTCCATGCCCAGTGCCTGATACGTCGCCAGGGCCGCGGTGTTTTCCTGCTCCACGTACAGGCGCAGGCCGCACACGTCGCCGGCGCTGCGGGCTGCGTCCGCGATGTACCCGTAGATTGCGCGGAACACGCCGCGGCGGCGATGCTCCGGGATGACGTGCACGCTCTGCAGCCACCAGAACCAGCCGTTGCGCCAGTCGCTCCATTCGCGTGTGACCAGCGCCTGCCCCGCGGGCCGGCCACCGACTTCCGCGATGTAGTAGCTGCCGCGGCTCGCGTCGGCGAGCGCCGCACGCACTCCGAACGTCAGGCGCTGCACGTCGAGCCGGCGCCCCTCGGTTTCCAGGGCCATGGCCATGTTGCCCGAGACGAGGAACGCGGTGTCCTTCGCCGTCGCGGGACGGACGGTCACGGTCGTGTTTGCTGTATCGCTCATGCCCGCTCAAGCTCCTGCCGGCTGATCGTCCTGAGCGCCCGGCTGCGGCGCGATCGCCACGTAGGGTTTGCCCAGGAGTTTCTTGATCAGCACCACTTCGCCCATGTCGTTGCCCTCGACGCGATGGCCGATCCATTGCAGCACGTAGCTCACCACGATCAGGCCCACCGGTCGCCACCACAGCGGCCACATTCCGTACCAGAGCTGCCACGCCCCGAGCACCAGCCCCGCCACCAGCAGGGGAATCCCAACGGCGTGCAGCGCCAGCGAAACCGGGTGCCGGTGCCGTTCGAACCAGTTGTGCACGATCCTGCTCATTCTCACTCAGCCCAGCGTGCGCAGCACGCCCGCCGCTTCGCTGCCGCTGCCGTCCAGCGTGAAGCGGCGCGTCGCGGCGCCGGTGATCTCGATCTCGATGTGCAGGTGGTCGTCGGGCAGCAGTTCGGACACGCGGTCGGCCCACTCGACGAGCACGGCGCCGCCCGCGTCGGTCATCTCGTCAAAGCCCAGCGCCGCCAGTTCCGCCGGGCTGCGCAGGCGGTAGACGTCGATGTGGTAGAGCCGTAGCCGCCCCGGATACTCGTTGATCAGCACGAACGTCGGGCTGGTGACCTCGACGCCCGCCGGCGCCGCATTGCCCCGGGCGATGCCCTTCACCAGGTGCGTCTTGCCGCTGCCCAGCGTCCCCACCAGCGCGATGACCGTACCGGGCAGGAGGGCGCGGCCGATGCGCTCGCCGAGTGCGAGCGTCTCATCCACGCTTTGCGTTTCCACAATCGAACTCGGCGGCGACGTGCTCACAGGTGCTCGTATCCTCCTTCCGGCAGCTCGTACAGCGTTCCATCGGACCCGCGCAGGAGCACGCCGGCGTCCGCGGTGATTTCGCCCACACGCAGCAGATCAAGATTCTGCGCTTCGTCCGCGCTCATGTCTGCAGCCAGCAGCAGTTCGAAGTCCTCGCCGTCGCCCAGCACGTGGTCGAGCACGCTGCGTCCGTCCGCGCGGCTTGCGTCGTGGGCTGCCGGGCTCGCAGCGGCTGCGACGGCATCGTCGTCGAGTATCGCGCCGACGCCCGAGGCCTCCGCCATCCGCGCCAGATCGATGCCCAGGCCGTCGGTGATGTCCATCAGGGCGTGCAGCCGCGGGCCCAGCGTCCGTGCCAGCACCTCCGCTGCGCGGATCCGCGGCCTGAACGTCAGGTGTTTTCCCAGGAGGCTCCCGCCCAGCCGGCCGGTGACGTACACGCCGTCACCCGCCTGCGCTCCGCTGCGCCGCACCGGCGCGATGTCCGCGAACGGCTGGGCCAGCATTGTTACGTCGATCGCCAGCCGGCCGACCCAGCTCGTGGTGTCTCCGCCCACCACCGCGCAGCCAAACTCTCCGCAATGCGCGATCAGGCCCCCCATGAGCTCTTGGAGCCCCGCGACCGCCGTCCCCCGCGGCCAAGCCACCGCCACGACAGCCGCCACTGGCTGAACCGCCATCGCCGCACAGTCGCTCAGGCTGCAACCCGCCGCCTTGCGGCCGATCGCCTCCCAGGTGTGGCGGCCCGTATCGAAGTGGGTGCCGTCAAGGAGCAGGTCGCAGGTGACCAGGATCTGCCCACCGGCGGCCAGGATCGCCATGTCGTCGCCGATGCCCAGTTCCACGCCGGTGGCCTGGTACGGGGCGTTCTGACGCAGCCATCGCACGAATTGCCGTTCTCCGCCTGCCATCGCGGCAGCGAGTATAATTGGCCCGCGGAGCCCCGCCACCGGGTGCCTGGTGGTGGCTCGAATCAGGCGGGTACCCCGGCCTTACAGCCCGTCTGGTGCGGTTGCAGGGATGGCTGTTGCCTGCTAATATGCCGGGCTCGCAACGTCGCCTGGGCCCACGGGCCTGTGCGGCGGTCTGGCAGGTGAATCTCAGGCTTTTTTGAGCAAAGATGGTGGCTCATGCACTATCCGCGTCGTAACAGCAAGATCAAGAAGGCCCGCAAGCACGGCTTTCGGGCGCGCATGCGTACGTCCAAGGGCCGCAAGCTGATCAACCGCAAGCGTCGTCACGGCTTCCACCGCATCAGTTGCATCAGTTAGTTGAATCGCCCTCGAGCCGGGTGCGCAGCGCGCGCTATCATCTCTACGGCTTAGGGTTTATTCCCACTTCTTTGCGAACGCAGGGCGCATAACGTTAGCTTCGGGTCGTTTGCTGGTCGTTTTGAGCGGCTATTGCAATCGCACTTGAAAGCAGACGTTGCGCAACCGCTAATTTGACATTTTCTTAATTGCACTTTGGCTGCATCATCGGGTATGCTGCAAGTGCATTAAAAAGCATGCACCGACTCGGTCATCGGGCTGGGCTGACGTGCAATGACTGCGAGAGGGCGGCTGATTTCGCGCCGCCCTGCGTCGTTTTTACGGTCCCTCCACCGCAACCCACTCGCAAGGCAACCTCGCCGCTGCACAGCAAGGCTTTAATCGACCGTACTGTCGACGCGCGTCGTGAATGCGCAGGGCAGGGGCGGCTGCGGCCTGCGCCGCAGTCGCCCCTGACTGTAAATCGAGGATGTAGCGTTGGTCGCTAGCGGCAGGGAGCGTGCAACGCGGCGATCAGGCTTTGTGCGTCGGCGGCGTCGACGTCACCGTCGCCGTCGAGGTCGCCCTGCTCCGGCGTCGCCCCGGTCGTGGTGGTGATGTTCGCCTGCAGGCGGGCGTAGTCGGCGAGGTCGACATCGCTGTCGCCGTCGAGATCACCGGTGAGAATCGGCGAGAGCAGCACGGACACGGACTGCGGATCGACGCTGGCGCCGTTCACTTGCAGCGCTATGGCGGTGATCTCGCCGCAGGCGTTGACGCCCGACACGTCCTGGAGGACATACGGGAAATCGCCATCGATCACGGCGTTGAGGTCGTGCGTGCCGAATTCCGGCGAGTAGACGAACGGGGTCACCTCGTAGGCGCTGGCCTCGAAGGTCTTGAAGACCGCCGCGCCGGCGTCGTTCATCGCCACAGGGGAGTCCCAATCCGTGCCGAGTTCGACCCCGAGGTCGACGAGTCCGGTCGCGTCACTGTAGATGAACGCACGGTAGCCGCTGAAGGCGCTCGTGCCGATCTGCTGGATCCCGCCGATGAGGCCGGTGTCGGTGATCCAGTTGGCGCGGCTGGTGGTGGCCCCGGGGAGCAGCGGCAGCGCGGTCATGCCCGACTCGATCGTCCAGCGGAAGGCGCACCACGATCCGTCCGGCATCTGTGCGCCGCCCACCGCCACGCCCTGCGCGTTGACGTAGTAGACGCGGGTTTCGTTGCCGCCGAGGTCGCCCATGTCGGTCTGCACGCCGTCGCGCCAGTGCCAAGCGCGATAGCCGTCGTCGTAGCGCCAGTAGTTGCCGACGATGTCGCCGCGGTCGTTCATATCGGTCGGCTGAACCTGGTCATTCGTTACGGTGCCGATCGCCCGCCAGCCTTCCGCATCCGTGTAGAGGAAGACGCGGTTGGTGCCGGTGCTGTCGAGCCAGCTCCCGAGAATATCGCCGTGGTTGTTCATGTCGGCGACGCTGCCCAGAGCGCCGCCAAGCACGCCGAGATCGACGCAACCGGTCTGCGGCGTGTAGCGGTAGAGGCGCCGCGGGGAGTTGTACTGCGCTCCCAGTGAGAACGTGCCCGCGACGGCGCCGCGGTCGTTGAGTGCATCGGCGGTGCTGTCGAAGGTGGTGGGTACGTCGATCGGCGTGACCGTGCCGTCGGGCAGCGCGGCGAAAGCGCCCACGTGGGTACCGGCGCCTCCGCCCCAGTCGATGAGGTAGCCGGCGGACGATCCCGCGCGGTTGACGGACTGCGCGATCGTCTCGTCGGTTGTGGAATCCCACAGGATGGTGGCGCGATAGTGCGGGGCGTCGGCGGCTGCGCTGGTCGCCAGCGTGGCGAGTGCGCCGAGCGTGAGCAGGGTGTGCATGCGAACCATGATGGTGTCCTTCCTTGTCGGGTGCTCCGGGGCACCGTCCGTCGGTTTGGCCTGCGGCGTTCACGCCGCGGATCTGTTCATGAGAAAAAGGGGATCAGCGGCAGGGGCTGCGCCAGGCGGCGATGAACGCCTGGGCGTCGCGGGCATCGACGTCGCCGTCGCCGTCGAGGTCGCCCTGCTCCGGCTGGGCGCCGCTGGTCGTCGCGAAGTTCGCCTGCAGGCGGGCGTAGTCGGCGAGATCGACATCGCTGTCGCCGTCGAGGTCGCCGGTGCGGATGGGCGAAAGCAGCACGGAGACGGATATGGGGGTGACATCACCGAAAGCGGACCACGCGACGGCGCTGATCTCGCCGCAGGCGTTGATGCCCATCGGCTGATCCACGACGAAGGGCACGTCGCCTTCGAGCACGTCGTTGAGTTCGTGCGCGCCGAACTCCGGCGAATACACGTACGGATGCAGTTCGTAGGCATTCAGGTCCATGGTGGTGAAGACTGCTGCACCCGTTTCGTTCATGCCCACGGGCGACTGCCAGTCGGTGCCGATGTCGACGCCGAGGTCGACGAGGCCGTGCGCGGCGTCGAACGTGAACGCGTGATACTCCATGCGGATACCGAACTCGTCGAGTACCTCGAAGCGCTGCGTGCCGCCGATGGTGCCCGCGTCGGTGATCCAGAACGCCTTGCTCTCGACGGCGCCGGGCAGGAGCGGCAGCGCGACGATGCCGGTTTCCGCCGACCAACGGAAGGCACGCGCCGTCCCGTCGGGCATGTCGGAGTGTCCGATCGCCACACCGCTGTTGTTGATGTAGTACACGCTCGTCCTGCTGCCGCCGAAGTTCCCGATCTCCGTGAGCACGCCGTCGCGCCAGTACCAGGCGGTTGTCGAATTTCCCGAAGTCCACACGTTCCCGACGACCTCGCCGCGATCGTTGATGTCCTGGCCCCAGGCCGTGCGCGTATTGTTGGGATAGAGGACGGTCCAGCCCGTCGCGTCGCTGTACTTGAATGCGCGGTACTCGCCGGTGGCGTCGGACCAGTAGCCGACGATGTCGCCGCGGTTGTTCATGTCGTAGACCGACCCGTGGCGCCCGCCGAGCGTGCCGAGATCGACGCAACCCGATTCCGGGGTGTAGCGGAAGAGCCGGTCATGGGAAAGGCCCTCCACCTCGATCTGAAAGGTGCCGCTGACGACTCCACGATCGTTGATCGCGTCGGCCTCGCTGCGCAGGTTCGTCGGCACGTCGATACGCGTGAAGACGCCGCTCTTGTCCGCGACAAACGCCCGGGGATAGGTGTGCGTACCGTCGTATTCGTAGAGGTACCCGACGGACGTGCCTGTGCGGTTGACCGCGGTCGATATCGTGTCGTTCTCCGCCGGATCCGCGACGATCGACACGCGGTAGCGCGGGGCGTCGCCCAGGGCTGCCGCGGCGAATCCCAACGTTGCGAAGGTTGCAATGGCCAGATGTGTACGTGGTTGAAACATGTCGATCCTCTCCGAATAGCGTGTCAGTATCGCCCGAACGGAGGGTCAATGGGCAATCGTCGTGCCGAGACGGTGGGCTCGCCCACAACGGCGCCGAATCGAATTATAACTCTATGGCTAGTATGATGTTACGTTTCCGGATGCGCTTTCGACAAGCGGTTCGTACCCCCTCAGTCACCGCAGCATATTGCGGCGATCCGCAATATTCTGCGGCTGCGCTGCGGGTCAGGCGGGCCGGACGATCCCGAGGCGTTTCATGCGGAAGCGCAGGGTAGACGGATTGATGCCGAGCAGTTGGGCTGCCCCGCGCGGGCCTTCGACGACGCCGTTGGTCTTGGTGAGCGCCCAGCGGATGTGCTCGGCCTGGGCCTGCTGGAGGTCGGCGACGGGCGGAACGTGGGCATGGTTCGCGGGCGGTCCCTCGACCGCAATTTGCGTGCGCAGGACGGGCGTGTCGCACATGATCATCGCCCGCTCCACCTCGTGGCGCAGTTCGCGGATGTTGCCCGGCCAGGAGCGGCGGGCGAAGTCGGCCATCGTCGCGGGATCGACGCTCGCGATGTTTTTCCCCATGCGCCGGTTGAACTGGTCGATGAAGAACCACACCAGCGCGGGGATATCCTCGCTGCGTTCGCGCAGCGGCGCGACGTGCAGCGGGAAGACGTTGAGGCGGTAGTACAGGTCGCTGCGGAAGTGGCCTTCGCGGGCGCTGCGGGCCAGGTCGCGGTTGGTGGCGGCGATGATGCGCGCGTTGGTGTTCAGCGTTTTCGTGCCGCCGACGCGTTCGAACGCGCCGTCCTGGAGCACGCGCAGCAGTTTGGCCTGGACCGCCGGGGACAGCTCCCCCACTTCGTCGAGGAACAGGGTCCCCTCGTTGGCGAGTTCGAAGCGGCCGATGCGGCGGTCGACGGCGGAGGTGAACGCGCCGCGTTCGTGGCCGAAGAGTTCGCTTTCGACCATGCCTTCGGGGATGGCCGCGCAGTTGACCTTCACCATGGGGCGGTCGGCGCGTCGGCTGGCGTCGTGGATGGCCCGGGCGACGAGTTCCTTGCCGACGCCGGTTTCACCGGTGATCAGCACGGTGGAATCGGTCGGTCCGACGCGGGCGATGGCCTGCCGCACGGCGCGCATCGCGGCGGAATCGCCGATCATGTCGCCGACCGCGTGTTCGCTCTGGATTTCCTCGCGCAGGTAGGTGTTCTGCTGGGCGAGTTCCTCGGAGAGCTGATGAACGCGTTCGAGCTGCCGGGCGTTGTCGATCGCGAGGGCCAACTGCAGCGCGATGTTCTCGTACAGCCACACGTCGACGCGCAGCACGTGCGTCGCCGTCTGGGTACCGACGAGCAGGCAGCCGATGATCCGTCCGCGGACGAACATCGGCGCCGCGACGCAGCGGCGCACGCCGAGCGCGTGGTAGCGCTCCTCTTCGGCGAAGTTGCGCCGCCGGTCGAGGTCATCCGACTCGTAGGTGCACTCGGTGGCGAGCACGCGTTCGAGCACACTGCCGGCGAGCGGATGGCGCTGCGCGGCGGCGAGATCGGGGCCGTTGGCGGGGTTGGGATAGCTGACATACTCGCCGCGGGCGGGCTCGGCGAGCATGATGGCGCTGAAGGAGTGGCCGATGAGGCTGCGCATCGCCTGCCGCGTCGAGTCGAGCACGGTGGCGAGTTCGAGCGACCGGTTGATCGCGTCGCTGAGCGAGATCAGCGTGCCGCGGCGCTGGTCGCCGTGGCGGAAGCGCGACTGCGTGTGGCCGTTCCAGGTGATCGGCGCGACGAGATCGGCGAGGGCGGTGCAGTAGGCGGCGTGGCGGGTCTCGTCGGCGTCGTCGTCGAGCGCGGCGAAGAGGAATCCGAGCCAGCGCTCGCCGAGCAGGATGGGCGCGATCAGGGCAACCCGCGCGTCGTCGTGAAGGAGCGGCTGATCGAGCGGACCGGCGGTGGCCTCGCCGGCGCGAGCGACGCGCGGCTCGGCGTACGCCGCGAGTTCCGCGCGGGGATAGCGCCATTCGACCGGGGCGGTGGCTGTCTCGGGCTCACCGTGGCGGAACCGCCAGGTCGTCACGCAATCGCGTTCGTCGTCGACGATGGCCAGGCCTGCGGAGCGGACGCCGTCGCGGTCGACGAGCCAAGGCCTAAGCCGGCGGGCGAGGCGGTCGATTTCGAGTTCACCGGCGACGGCGCGCGCCGCGTCGAGCAGCGCGGCGCAATCTTCCGTACTGATGTCGGCGCGGCGATCGGTCAACGGTCAGGCCTCATCCTGCGTGCTCGACGGGCGGCGTTGCGGCTTTTTCTGAAAGCCGCTGCGGACGAGGATACGCACGACTCGGGGGCGGGGCAACCACCAGCGGCTGCTGGCGCGTTACTCGTCGCCTGGCTGGGGGACGGTGTCGAGGAAGAAGGGCAGGTCCGGGCCGTCGTAGTCGATCGATTCGCGCTTGAAGGTGAATGCCCCGCCGTCGTCGACGCCGTTCACGCCGACGCTGTAGAGGTGCGGATGGGCATCCTCCGGTGCGTAGAGAATCACCCCGTTGGACGAGAACGGATCCGCCGGGATCGCGGCGAGGTAGTCGGGAACGAGATCCGCGAGCGCCGCGGGCCGCGCACCGTGATCGACTGCGTAGAGGCGAACCGCCAGCGCGACCGCCGCGAGTCGCCGCAGGGCCAGCAGTCGATAGTGCAGAACGACGGCGCGTTGCAGCGACGGCATGATGATGGTGGCCAGGAAATGCTGCACCTTCACCCACGTCGAACTCGACGCCACCCAGGGCGGCGCAGGGTATTTGCCGATGCACGCCTGGTACGCGGCGTAGGTTGGCTCCTGCACCGCCTCAATCTCGTGGGCCATGTACTCCAGCATCGAGACGCCGTCGAGCTTGAAGAGCGGCGCGGTCAACCAGGGCAGCGGCGAGCGCAACTGCTTGAGGGAGTTGGCGCCCGACATATTGCCAAAACGCCCTTCGGCGAAGATCAGCGTGCAGTCGAGCTGAATCGCCCGCTCGAACTCGAACGAGCGTTTCAGTCCGTCAGCCAGGTAGGCGTCATCGAGCAGCGTGGCGATGAGTTGCTCGACGGATGCGCGGCTGGCGGGCCCGTTCGACGTCGCGTTGGCGTCGGCGGTGACGGCCAGGAAGGGCGCGGTGGTCTCGATCGCGCCGAGCGCGTTTTCATTGGCCGCGGTGGCGATGAGATGGGCGATGAGGGTCGGCTGATGATCGATCGCGTCGGCGAGGGCGAGAATATCCTCGAGGTCGCGAATGAATTCGGCGTCGGCGCCGCGATCGTGATCGACCTGGGCCTTGAGGCGCAGCAGCTTGGTCAGTTCGCGGTGGGCGGCGAGTCGCGGCATCGCCAGATCGATCAGCGGCGTGTTGTACTGCAGCGACCAGTACACGCGTGGTCGCGATCGGGCCGCGCGCAGCAGGTCGAGCAGTTCGCCGCGGGACTGCACGAGCAGGCCGCACGTCGAGGCCATGGGTTCGCCGGCGCGTGCGGCGTCGACGCAGTCGTTGAGCAGCTTGTCCGCCCGTTTGGTCAGCTTCAGCCCGGCGGCTGCCTCTTCGTAGAGGCGCGCCGCGTTGTCGGCGTCCGGGACCGGCGTGTCGTTGAAGTCGCGCGGGTGAAGCGGCTCGCCCGCGGCCTCGATCCGCTTGATCTCCGCCTCCAGCCGGTTCGAAGCGTGGCTTCGCCAGATGAAGAACGCCACCACCAGTGCGAGCAGCAGGCCCAGCGCGATCCAGCCGAGCCGGAATCGGCGCGGACGTCGGGGTGGAGGAGCCGGCGCTGTCAGGTCATCGGGCGTGAAGTCGTCGTGGTTTGCAGACATAGGCATCTCGCAACGTGCGCCGTGATCGCCTTGGGGGCGAAACGGCTATGCCAATACGCGTCACGATGCGGCATGCGCCAAGCGGGTGCAAATGTAAGTACCTGTAGGCGACCGAGGCGCGGGTGGTTTGCCCCCGCCCCGCCCTACCTGCCGCGATTGCGGGTGTACTCGCCCAGCCAGTGCATGAACGGGATGATTTCGCGTCGGCGTTCCTCCTGGGGGGTCGGCGTGCGGCCGGCGGAGGCGGTCTGGGCGCCGGGCGTACGTTCAAAGAGCAGGGAATAGGCAAACACGCTGAAGTGGCCGGCGGTGTGGGCGGCCTGCTCCATCTCGGTCCGGGCGATGCGGGCGGCCTGGCGCGGCGGCGCGTTTTCGCTGAGGTTGACGCCGGGCACGATCATCACGCCGGGGGCGCGGGGGAGCGCCATCCACATCGCGTTGCGGGCGGCGTACTCGTTCGGGCTCGAGGTGTAGTTCATGGGGAAAATCGCATCCACGACGCCGTGGGCCACCCAGCGGCGGGTGTCCTGGAAGTACGGCAGGCCGCCGTCGGGCGTCGGCTTCACGGCTGCGGAGACCATCACGCCCGGCCGGGTCTTGCGGCACATTTCGCGGATCTGGGCGACGAGGCGCGTGACCTGGTCGGCGCGCCACTGCTTCCAGGCGGCTGGATGCACCTTCGGGTCGGAGCCCGTTTCGCGGTTGAAGAGCGCGAGGGTGTGCGGGTCGCGCGGGTAGTCGGGCACGCGTTCGCCGGAGACGATGGGCTCGATGGGAAAGCGGATGTAGTCGAGGTGGAGTCCGTCCACGGGGTAGCGGCTGACGATCTCGTGCATCACGGCGGTCAGGTAGTTGCGTACCTCGGGCAGACAGGGGTTGAGGCTCACGTACCACTTGCGCCGCTCGGCGCCGTTGACGTGGACGAGGGGTTGACGGTGGCGCGCTGCGTCGTAGAGGAACCAGTCCGGGTGGGTGTGGTAGAGCTGGTTGCGGACCGGCGGCGGTGCGTCGCCGCGCCACGCGGGCATGACGTTCACCCAGGCGTGCAGGGCGAGCCCGCGGCGATGGGCCTCGCCCACGGCGAGCGCCAGGGGGTCAAAGCCCGGATCGCGGAATCCGAAGTCCTCCGACCACGGCTCGATCCGCGAGGGGTAAGCGACAGTTCCGTTGCCGCGCACCTGGAACAGCACGGTGTTGAAGCCGGCGCGCTTGCAGTTTTCCATCACGCGGGCGACGTCGGTCGGCGTCTTGTAGTCGTAGCGGGTGACCCACACCGCGCGGATCGGGCCGGTCTGGCGGCGTTGGGCCTGCTGGCAACCGGGCAGGAGTGCGATGAGCGTGAACGTACCGATGGCTGCGGCAGCCAGCCGACATGTGTGTCTGGACACGATGACCTCCCTGTCGCATGTCCGCAGCGCCATCCATGGCTCGCGGGCATCGTCGCGGGTGCCCAGCGTAACACCAATGGCCGTGTCGGCAAAGCGAATTCACGGGTTGCCATTTCGTCCACCGACCGAGGCCATCACGGACCGATCAGAGCCGCAAGCGCTAGCGAGCGGACTGAGGTTCTAAGCACCATGAAAACAACCGGCCCGAGAATGGCGCGCTTGGCGCACGGACCGCAGGAATCGGTCGACCGTGTGCAACCGCTCAGCCGTCGATGCCTCGCGCTTGGCCCGTATTCCAGCCCGCTCGCTTGCG
The DNA here is from genome assembly GCA_020639115.1 of Phycisphaerales bacterium. GTDB lineage: Bacteria > Planctomycetota > Phycisphaerae > UBA1845 > UBA1845 > JACKHG01. The sequence goes on along the minus strand of JACKHG010000012.1, from coordinate 15,386 downwards.
CTCGCGGCTCGGATCGCGGCGGCAGCTTTCAACCGGTGTAGGCGGCCTGGAATGCGGCGAAGTCGAGGAGATCGACGTGGTTGTCGTCGTTGGCGTCGAGGCCGCTGCAGCCCGGGTCAACGGCTGGGACGGGGCCGGTGAGGCACTCCTCGAAGCGCTGCAGGTCGGCGATGTCCACGTCGCCGTCGCAATCGGTGTCGCCGTAGATCGTCGGCGGCGGGCTGGTCTGCTCGAGCGCGACCTGGATGCCCGCGGGCAGCGTGCTCACGCTCACCGGCACGTCCTGAGTGACGTAGCCGGGCTTGGAGATGCGCACGGTGTACGTGCCGTTCGGGGGAACCATGAACGTCCAGCGGCCGTAAGGCAGGAACGTGTAGCGGGGCAACTCGCCCGTGTCGAACGCGTAGTTCGTCAGCGTCACCTCGGCGGCCAGCGGCGCGCCGGAGCACGCGTCGGCCACGTGCACGTCGATACGGGCGGCGCCGAGGCGCTGGTAGAGGTACTGCCATCCGGCGCGGTTGCGACTGACGATTCCTGCGACCAGGCTGAAGTTCGGCTCGAAACTCGTGCCCACTTCGACGATAAACGAGTACGTGCCCCGATAGGCGTAATACCAACTGGTGTCGTCGCCGTTCACGCCGCCCGCGGGCACCGGCGAGTTCACGTCGTAACGCGGCGTGCTGTCCACGGCGTCGATCGCGTCAGCCATGCCGTTCATCATCTCGTCGATCACCGGGTGTTCCGGCATCAGCGTGGAGGGTGCGCCCGTCGCGCAGGCATACGGGTAATCAATGAACCGGCCGTAGGAGTGATACGACGTGGCCATGACGAAGTGGTACGTGTCCGCCAGGGCGATCATCGCCTGCGTCTCGAACTCCGAGGCCACCGACGGGCCGCGGTAGAGGTCGGACGAACAGGTGCCGCTCGAACCGCAGCCCGGTCCCCACAGGTAGGGATAATTGCGGTTCAAATCCACGCCGTAGCAGGAGTGCAACTGCCGGTTCTTGCGCCACGAGGAGTGATTGGCAAAAACGTACGCCACGCCGTCCGGGTTGACCATGGGCACGACGACCGTCTTGTAGTCGTTGACCCAGTCCGTCACGTGCGCATCGCTGCCGTAGTTGTTGGTCAGTTGCTCGACGACGTCGATGCCGACGTGGGAGGTCGCGACCTCGCGGGCGTGGTGCTGGGCGTTGAAGAGAATCGCCGGCTCGTCCTCGGGCACGCCCGGGTTGTCGGAAATCTCGATGGCCCAGATCGGCCGTCCCTCGTAGGTCGTGCCGATCGAGAATACGTGGGTGATCGCCGGATGATCGATCGCGGCCTGCTGGAGAATCGCCGCGATTTCGTCGGGGTCGTAGTACTGAGTCTGCGTGCGCGCTACCGGCGCGAGCGATTCCTCCGCGCTCACGGTGAAGCCGGCGGCGAGCAGGGCTGCGCGGTCATGGTCGCTGATCACATCCACGCCCAGGGTGCCGGCGTGCAGGTCGAAGCCGCAGCGATCGACGTCGAAGCCGAGCGCGACGAGGCGGTCGCGGGCGGCGCGGAGATCGTCGAGGGTGGGCGCAGCCCGGTTCGGCGTTGCGGGCTGCACGTGGAGATGGGCCGGGCCGGCAGCCGTCGCTGCGGCTGACAATGCGAGAACAGCCAGGACCGCACACGCCCGCCGATGACGCGACGCGCCGGGCGCAGAGGTTCGAATATGCCACATGCCGAAGGCCCCCCAGGAATCCATGTTTCGTTAGGGTGCTGAGTATAGTGGCGTTCAAAAACGAGCGTCAAAGTGTGACCGATGATCGGCGCAAGTAAATCCGAAGTGTGTCGCCGACGGAGGAGCGATAACGCCTACAGCGCCTGAACGGCGGAGACCGCGGCGCCGAGTGCGGGCGCGGCGCGGAGCTGCGAGGCCTGCAGGAAGCCGGGGCGCGGCGCGTCGCCGGCGAGCACGTGCCGGGCGAGTTGCGGATCCTCGAGGGCGTGCACGCGCCGCGCAAAGGCGGCGTCGACGTGGTCGGCGAAGAACGGGCGGCAACGCGCGTCCGCGTAGAGCATCCCGATCCGCTGACCGATGACCACGCGGTCGAGCAGCGTGCCGCGGTAGGGATGGTCGCTCGTGAGTTTCGCGTAGTCGTCGCCGCGATGGGTCAGTGCCCGCCGACCGTTGCGGACGGTGTCGAGCCGCTCAACGATGAGTTCGGCGAGGGCGTCGGCGACGTCGCGGAGCCACGCGATCGCCTGCGGATCGCCCGCGAGCGCGTCCACCTCTGGGAAACGATCCGGGGCGGTGGCACCGATCCGCTGCTGGTAGCCCGCGTTCATGCCGCGGGCGGAGACGAGTTGTTCGAAGGTCGGGCCCTGGTTGCTGGGGATCTGCCAGGCCTTGCGCATCCATTCGCGCGCGGCATCGAAGGTCACGAGTTCGCCGCGCAGCTTGAGGGCGTCGGCCACGCCGGTGCCGCCGCCGACGTAATAGGCGTTTTCCACATCGCGGAACAGACCGGCCTCGGCCCACTGCTCGCCGACGCCGCAGTAGTCCGCGTCGCTGCCCAGGCGGGCGATCGGTGCGGCCAGCTCGAAATCCTGCTCGACAAGCAGTTGCTCGAGGCGTTCGAGAAAGTCGGGGATGCGCGGGCCGTTGTTGATCACGGCGATTCCCCGGCCGGTCGGCGTTTTCAGGCCGGGCATGCCCATGCCGACGATCAGCCGGCGGGCCCCGACCTGGCGCGCGGTGTCGGCGATGGCGTCGGCGGCGGCTGACACCACGTCGCCCCGATAGAGCCACTTCGTCAGCGGTGAGCTGCGGTGCTTCGCGTTCGGCAAGTTGCTGGGTGACGGGCAGCGGCGCGAAGCCGTTGCGTCGCGGGTAGACGCGGGCCGCGGCTGCCTCCGCCAAGCGCGAACGCGTGCGGAGCCGAGAGGTTATCGCAGGAAACGTGGTGCGCTTTGACCTCGGTGGCGCCCCCATCCACCCCGAGGAGAGTGCAGTCAGACAAACCCGGCATGAATGGACCTCAAGCGGATGCCAGCACCGGCTTGGTGGCCGGATGCTTCACCTGACCATTGCTGCTGTTCAGCGTCCGCCGACGGTGGAGCGCCTCGAGCCGCATGCAGTCCTTCGCGTTGTCGTTGCGGTCGATGGTGACCTGGTCGATGCTGTGATCCGTGCCGCCGCTGTGGCGAATGACCTCGTAGATCGGGTCCCAAACCCGGCCTATGGTGTAGCGTTCGCTGATGCGGAGCACGAGGTCGTAGTCCTCGCCGTAGTTGCGACACCATGCGGTGTCGTTCACGCCAAACCAACCGCAATCGCGAATCACACCGACGTGCGCCGAACGCGGGGCGCCCGCACCGCCGATGCGCAGCAGGTTGTTGCGGCCATTGTCTTCGGTCCACTCGTCGTGCGTGACGACGGGCACGCTTTCGTCACGATTCAGGTCGCCGGTCTTCTCGTTGAGGTTCCAGACTTCGTACGAACCGATCACCATACCGATCGTGGGGTCGCTTTCGAAAACCGCGAGCAGCTTCTCGACTGCATCGGGCTTGAGTCGGTCGTCGGAGTCGAGCTGGACGTAGTAGCGCCCGCGCGCCGACGCAATGCCCGTGTTCAAACACAGTCCGAGGTTGTTCACGTCCACGACCATGAGGCGTCACTGCCGGAGCGCTGGGCGGTGCTTCGCCGCCGGCGAGGTAGCCTTGCGCAGGCCCCGCGGGATGGTCGGGTCGTCGAACCGCCGTTGACCACGACGATCACCTCGACCTCGCGCGCGTCTGGGCCTGCACGCTTTCGATCGCGCGGCCGATGAACTGCGGCCGGTTGTTGACCGGGATCACGATGCTCGCGATGACGTCGCTGCCGTTGCGGGTGACGCTCGTGACCGGCCGCACGTGGGCGCCGGGCGCGAGGTAGGCCCCGATGCGCTTGAGGTGCTCGCCGAGCGCGTGCTCGGCCTCCACCTGGGCGTCGCGGTTGGCCATGAGGTAGTCGAAGACGTTGTGGGTGCCCGCGGGCGCTGCGACGGAGTAGAGCGTTCCCGCGTAGCGGTTGGCGATATGGACCGCCGGGCCGCGTTCGGTCACGCGCAGGCGCAGGTCGTAGAGGTCGGCGGCTTCGTATCGTTCGTTGAAGCCGCGGGCCGCCTTGACCGTGGCGGTCTCGAAGAGGAACGCGCGGCCGAGGTCGAGGGCGTCGCGCAGGCGGCCCTCGTGCCAGTCGAGCAGGTGGACGTCGCGCTTGGCGCCGTCCGGCTCGATGCGTTCGTAGTCGGCGTAGATCAGGCCGAAGCCGGGATGGCGTTCGGCGGACATCAGCAGCGTGGTCACCGCGGAGCGGCGCAGCACGACGGGCACCTGCGCGTTGTCGAGCAGCAGCAGGTATTTCCCAGTCGCGGCCTTCAGCCCCGCGGCGTAGCGCGCGGCGCGGTTCTTGAACGTGCCGCCGACCACGCGCACGTGGTCGCAGCCACGCAGGTCCGCGGGCAGCGCGGATGCGGGTGGCTCGGGCCGATCGTCGACGACGATCAGCTCGGTGCGGGGATGGTCCTGGCGGGCAGCCGCGTGAATCATGTCGGCGAAGGCGTCAGCGCCGTAGGGAAGTTGTGCTCCCCCCAGACAGACGATGCTCACCCCCGCGTCGTTGAAGTTCAGAGTCATGATATCGCTATTCTAATGGAGCGCATTTCTCGAACAAGACCAAAGTGATTTTCGGAGAATGGGGACTCTGCCCCATTGCGGTGTGCGCGGATGTATCCACGCCGCGCACCGTCGGGGATGCCGCCGGATGGACGGCAGGGAGACTACCCGGTAGGCACCGCGTTAACCCCCGGCGCCGCGGTGGAGTACGGCTGGACGGGCGCGTGGTCCTGTATTGTCTCGGCGGACCACGGCGGGCATAGGGAAAAGACGGGATCGGCGCACAGGGCCGTGGCCGCCAGGTGCTGACGCCGGGTCCAGGGGATGTTTGGATTGCGCGAAGCTGCGGTCAGCCCGCAGCGAAAGGCCCGGCGTTTCAGCGGCAGGTGCAGGGCGTAGAGCGTGGCGGCGTAGTCAGGCGGCATATTATCACCCCATGACGCCGCGGCTGCCGTGTGGAACTGGGTGAGCATGCGCTGGTGGTCGGGGATGTCGGGGGCGAGGCCGGCGTGGGCGCGGGCCAGCACCTCGGCGGGAGCGGCGCGGAAAATGGCGCGGTGGCAGTCCGGATTCACCCGGGCGAGTTCGGCCGACATCACGCCGAGCAGGGCCTCGCGCGCGAAGTAGCCGGCGAAGTCGTAGCGGTGGCGGTGCGGCGCCCGGGCCGCGGCGCAGTAGTGCACGGCGTCCGCGGCGCCGATCAGGCGATAGGCGAATTCCACATCGTCGTAGAAGACGGGCTGGATCCGCTCGGTGAACGGGCCGACGAGCGGCGCGAGCAGCCTGCGGCTCACCGAGAGATTGATATTCCACGCATAGCGGAAGTTGTAGGCGGCGCCGTCGACGAGTTCCGCGTAGAAGAAGATCATCCGCGTTCGCGCCACCAGTTCATCGAACACGTTCTGATCGCGCCAGCGCACGAACGGCGAGGCGCCGAGCACGACGCCGTGCCCCGCCTGCTGGGCGGTGTGGTGGGCGGCGATGAAGTGCGGCTCCGGCTCGATGTCGTCGTTGACGAAGAGCAGCACGTCGCCGCGGGCCGCCGCCACGGCTGCGTTCTTGGCGGCGGATATGCCCACCGGCGGCAGCGGCAGGTAGGTCACCTCATAGGGGAAGTCGCGGGGCAGCGCATCCGCCTCCGCCGGGGTGTGGCCGTCCAGCCCGACGACGACCTCGAACGCGTCGCTGCCCCGGCCGGTCTGCGCAGCGAGGCACTCGAGCAGCCGCCCAAGCTGAGCGAGCCGCCCGCGCGACGGAACGATGACACTGAGAATGGGGTTCATGGGCTACCTGATGCCGCGGATATCACCTCCACGTCTATCGGCCCTCCACGCCCCGAGTGCTTAGCGAATGTGGTGCGGTCAGGTGCCGGCGAAGCGCATGGCCGACAGTCCGCGGCAGAAGCCGCGCACGCCGATCACCGCCAGTACGAGCGCGAGCGCCACGCCGCCCCAGCCCCACGCGAAGCCCCGGGGCAGAGCGACCTGCAGCGCCTGAATCGGCAGCCTGTAGCCGATCGGATCCAGGCGATCCAGCACGGACCAGGCCGCGAGCAAGGGCGGTAGGATCACCAGTTGCGCCGCGACGCACGCCGGCACGAGCCACGCCGTCGCGTAGCAGCCCCCGATGAAGGTCGCGACGGGCGATCGCCGTCCGGCGCGGCTGACCCACTGGATGGCGATGAACATGGCGAGCAGCAGCGCGCCGGCCAGCGCCACCGCGAACACCGCCAGGGGCGCCATCAGCTCCGCCGAGCGGTCCGCATCCCCGCTGCCGATCAAAGGAATTACCAACTCCGCCAGCAGGGCCGGCGCGGCGGCGGCTGCGCAACTCGCCAGCGCGAAGCTCAGGGCCCGCGGCACGCCGGTGTGCACGGGCAGGCGGTGGAAGAAATGCCGGTCGCGCACGACGGCGCGGGCGGTGCGCGCCCAGGCGGCGATGCGGGCGATGCCGCGCGCATGCACCCACTCCCGGCCGGTGCTCAGCGCCGGATCAGCGCCGATGGTGGCCTGCCCGCACTCCGGGCAGGGGCGGTCAGCCGACAGGGCCAGGAGGTTATACCCACAGGCGCGGCAATGGGGCGTCGGCTCGGCGAGGGTGGCGCCGGGGCCGGTCGCGCCCGTGCCCATCCGCGCCACGATCACGATCGAACCGAGCAGGAGCGCACCCGCCCCGAAGGCGAAGCCCGTCGTGTCGTCAAAGAGGGACCACCCGAAGGACACGGAGTTGTTCAGCAGGTTGACGGCGAGCGCAATCAGTACCACGAGCAGCAGCGCGATGCTGGCCCAGAGATTCAGCTTCAGGCAGCGCCAGTATCGGGCCGCCGCGTGACCTGGCCCCGCCACGGCAGGCATCAGGATTCCCGCCATTAACCAGTAGAACAGATGGGCGCCCAGCACGATCAGCAGGAGGACAGGCAAATCCCAACCGGTGGCCGTCCGGTCGTACAGGGCCAGGATGAATACTGCGACGGGGAGGCGCAGACGCTCGTCCCAACGCAACTGGGGCGCTGCAAAACCGGAGGCGGCTTCCGCACCGGCGCCGGACTCGGGCGCCGGCGCATGCGGGTCGGCCAGTGGGAGCCAGAAATCCGCCGGTCGATTGCCCACGGCCACATGCAATGCGGCTGCCGCGAGCGCGGCGAGAAACATGATCAGCAGATGCATCGCCCACACTTGGGTCGGGCTGGCCCGCAGGGCACGCGCGCCGCACGATCCCGGACGAACGAGCACCGCGAACGGCAGCAGGGCTAGCTGCCACCAGCGCAACGGCGCGGCAGCCGAGCGGGCGCCGGGATCATGCGCAGGGGCGGCGCTCACCGTCATAACGGATCCTCCAATGCGCTCGGCGGAATCGCCAGGTCGGGCCGCAGAGGAGGCAGGGCTATGAGCGGTTGCTCGTTCCAATTCGATGGGCGTGGTGGAGGAATCGCGAGATCGATCGATATCGAAGGAGAACTTCCGAATGGCGCCCCGCCGCCGTCGTTGCGACCGTCACGCCCGCACGACCACAACGCGTATCCCTGCGCAGAGCGCGCGTAGTGAACGGCTTCGGTACAGTAGGGATCCAGCGGCACTTCCGGAAGGAACGCCGGACACAGTTGCACCAGCTCGTCAGGATAGTGGCCGTGGACGCGCCAGTAGCGGGCCAGCGCAATGGCGATCAGCGTACCGCGCCGGAAGCAGAGGCGGGCGGTCAGACAGTCCTTCACAAAGCTCAGTCGATACCCTGTCGTCATATCCGAGTATTTGTCGTGAACCAGATCACCGTCCAGAATCGAGACTGGTGCGTGTTGCAGTGAGCACGCAGACAGCGCGGCGCGCAGACTCGCGTCCGACCGGGGTGCGGCTGCGGCGAGCATGTCAAAGGAAGCACACAGCCGGCGATCGACGGCGGCGTGGCGATTGAAGGGGAGCGTAAGGAGATTCCATACGACAGGTCGCGCAGGAGTCCCCGGCGTGCGGGGCACGCTGAGCATGTACCACCCATTGCCATCACCGGTCTGCGCGAAGTGCGTCGCTGCCGCACACCGGGCGCGAATCCGCAACGCTGCAACCATCATAGTCCAGATCAGCTCGTCTTCGTCGTACGGTGCCTGCACGAGATTCTGCCAGAAAGGCAGGTCCTCGTCCGGAACAGCGTGCGCACGCAGCGCATGTGCGACCTCGCACCACAGTTCGCACTCGATCGATGCCCCCACGTATGCGTGCGTCACGTCGCTGTGCATCAGTCCCTGGGTGAGCCAGAGGAAGGTCGCAGCCTCCTCGCGCGCGGTCGCGAAGTCCTGCTCCTCAAACGCACAGCGCAGCCGGCCAAGGAACACCTCGTTGGGGCCAGACATTGCAGCCTGCAGGCCCGTTTCACGGCCTCCTCGAGCACTCAGCGGATCGGTGCACCCGAGGGTTGCTCCGCGCAGGGCATGCAGCCGTCCGACCGCGTCCTCGACCTCCGGCGAGTGAATGTAGCGGATGCTGGCGCGCAGGTGCGGCCGCGCTTGGGGTAACCAGGGCCCGTGCCGCATTAACGCGGGACTGATCGAACTTCCCCAACCCGACCAGCCGCTGTCCGGCCACGCTGTCCCGGCGGGTGCGGGCTCGTCGAAGGCCGGCGGTGGCGGAATCGCGTTGAGCGCCTCGATGACTGCCCGCGTCGCCTCAGGATCGCCGGTGCAGCCCGGCAGCGGCCCGTAGCGGGCGTAGGCCTGCTCGACCGTCACGGCCGGCGTCGTCAGGCGGGCATACGCACCGTAGCCCAGCCACGCAACGATCAGCGCAAAGGCGGTCCGCTTCGTCCATCGCCAGGATCGACTGGTCGGCTGTCGGAAGTTGTTCATCGCAGCGCTCCTGCGATTCGTACGCCAGGAAGTGGCGTCGGGTGCGACGGGAATTCCTCACGGGCGAGGGCGATGCCGACGGTCCCCGCCCGAGGCCGGTCCGCGCGCCCGGCACGCTCGGGTGCCCGGGCAATCGAGACTTGCGCCCCATCATGGTTCGGTCGCCCCCAGTGAGCGTCAACACAAAAGGATGAAGTTACTAAGCGATTGCGTAGCCCACGCACGCTATAATCGGGCGCGACCGGTGACGCCATGCGGCTGCACTTCTCGACGCGGTCACCGGCACGTCATGGTTCGCCGCGGCAAGGACACGTTGGAGGAGCACCATGAAGTATCACGTCACCGGAGCCCACAAGGAAACCGCCGACGACATCGAACTGCTCATGGAGGCGGAGTCCGAGGATCTCGCGGCCCAGACCGCCGGCGGCATGAACCTGCTGGTGGAAAAAGTCGAGCCCGCGTCGGACCCCCTGCCCAACGAGGTCGTGCGGATGGAGTACCACACCCTGCGCTGCGACTTCCGCGACCTGCAGACCCACCTCAACAAGTACGCCCAGGATTACTGGAAGGCGATCCACATCCACCACGATCCGACCGACGACAAGATGGTCCGCGTGGTGATGGAGCGGCCGCACCGGATCGATCCCAACAGCCACTACTGAACCTGCCGGACCGCACACCGCGATTGTGACGAAGTATGTCGCCGAGGACGTGCGCGCCTCGACGGCCTTCGCCGCGGAACGCATGCGCGCGGCCTGGCCCCCCACTGGCGTGGGGGGTTCTGATGGGTGCTCACTTGTGGCGACGGCGCGGCGGTGAAACGGTCGGTCGGACTTTTGTTTGCGAAGCCATCGGTTTGGGTAGATGGATGGCGCCGGTGGGCGTGCGCGCCTCGACGGCCTTTGCCGCGGAGCTCATGCGCGCGGCCTGGTCCCCCACTGGCGTGGGGGGTTCTGATGGGTGCTCACTTGCGGCGGCGGCGCGGTGACGTCGTGCGGTGAAACTGCCGGCCGGGTTTCTGCTTGCGGATCCACCCGAGGTAGCTCGCGAGCTGCGGTGCGGCGCGCAGCTTCGCCAGCGTGTCGAACTCGCCGGCGAGCTGCTTGTTCTCGAAGAGCACGTGGATCTGCCCGTGGCAGGTGCGGCACAGCAACACCGTCTCACGCCCGCCCAGCGACCGCGGCGTGAGGTGATGTTTCGTCAGATGCGCCGCAACGGTCGGCCGCTGGCACAATTGACAACGCGGGAGGTCCTGGTTCACGACGATGGTTCCTCCCCCTGCGCAGCCGGGGGCGAGAGATCCGCAGGCAGGAACGCGCCGCATTCCGAACAGACGCCCGTCGTGTTTCCGGTCAGGTCATACCCGCACGTTCGGCAGTAGCGCTGCCAGCGCAGGCGAAGACGATGGCGGCGGACGGCGAGCACGGGAATCAACAATAAGATGAGGCCCGGTACGGCGAAAACCCACGCCGGAAGGCCGACGATCCACACCGTCGGCTCCGGCACGTCGAGCCCGGGCAGCGCGGCGACGCGTCCCCGCCACAGGTCGATCGCGTACGCGCGCGAGTTCGCGCCGATGTTGCGCTGAATCTGCTGGTCGCACCAGCGGACGTGGTTGTCCCGGATGGACTGCCGCTGCCAGCGCCCGACGACGTTCAACTGGTATTTGTACTTTTCCCGCAGTTCGCCGCTGAGCGAGGACGGTACGAACTCCGCCGGGTCGTTGGGCACGTCGACCCAGGCGGCATGCCAACCGAGGTTGGCGGCCCGGACCTTCAGCACGCAGCCCGGGCGATCGACGAGGATCCACTCATCGTTCGCGGCCAGCGCCAGCGTCGCGACCGCGATCAACGCGACGCCGAGGCACAGCAGCAGTACATGAAGCCAGCGCCGGCGTGGACCGCGCGCGTGCCGACCGCCCGGTGGGCCGTCAGCGCCTGTGGGAACGTCCTGGAAATCACCACTCATGCTCAACCGCGTCCGGCCCGACGGAGGAACTCCGCCTCGTCGATGACCTCGATGCCCAGCTCCTTCGCCTTGGTCAGCTTCGAGCCGGCTTTCTCGCCGGCGACCACCAGGTCCGTCTTCTTGCTCACCGAGCCGCTCGCCTTGCCGCCCAGCGATTTGACGATCTCCTCAGCCGCCTTGCGCTCGAGGTGCTCCAGGGTGCCGGTGAGCACGACGGTCTTGCCCGCGAAGGGGCTGTCCTTGGCGATCTGCCGCTTGGGCTGGCGCATGTTCACGCCGGCGTCCCTGAGCCGCGCGATCAGCGCCTGATTGTCCTCCGAGTCGAAGAAGGTGCGCACGCTCGCGGCCAGCTCCGGCCCGACGCCGTCCACTTCCAGCAGCTCCTCCGCGCTCGCCTGCATGACCGCGTCCATGTCGCCGAAGTGGTCGGCCAGCAACTCGCCCGTCGTGCCGCCGACGTGGCGGATGTTGAGCGCGGCGAGCAGCCTGGCCAGCGGACGCCCCTTGCTGGCGTCGATGCCCGCGAGCAGGTTGTCGACACTCTTGGCGCCCATCCGTTCCAGGGCGAGCAGGTCGTCGCGGCGGTCCGCGAGGTGGTACAGGTCCGAGCAGTCCCTGACGAGCTCCTTGTCCACGAGCTGCGTGACGAGGGATTCCCCAGCGCCCTCGATGTCCATCTGGTCGCGGCCGCAGAAGTAGATCAGCCGCTCCTTGCGCTGGGCGATGCACTGCGGGTTCAGGCAGCGCAGGTACACGCCGCCCTCGTCCTGGGCGGCGGGATGACCGCACACCGGGCACTGCTTCGGCCGCTTGACGGGCTGCGCGTCCTTCGGCCGCTTCTCGATGACCACGCGCACGACCTGCGGAATGATCTCGCCGGCCTTCTCGACGATCACGGTGTCGCCGATGCGCACGTCCAGCCGGTCGACCTGGTCGAAGTTGTGCAGCGAGGCGTGCCGCACGGTCGTCCCCGCGAGCTGCACCGGCTCCATGATCGCCCGCGGCGTGATCGTACCGAGCTTGCCGACCTGGAATTCCACGTCGATGAGGCGGCTCTCGCCCTGCTCGGCTGCGAACTTGTACGCGATGGCCCAGCGCGGGTACTTGCTGGTTGCGCCGAGCCGGTCGCGCTGGTCGAACGAGTCGACCTTGGCCACCAGGCCGTCGATCTCGTAGGCGAGCGTGCGGCGATCCTGCTCGAGCACGTGACACTCCGCCAGGACGCCATCGATGTCCGTGATGTGCCGGGTCCGGTCGCTGACCGGCACGCCCCAGCGCTGAAGCTGCTTCATCAGCGCGTAGTGCGAGTCCTCGGCGAGCGGTTCGATGCGGCCGAAGCCGTGGGCGACAAAGCGCAGGCCGCGGTCCGCGACGTTCTGCGGGTCGAGCTGCTTGAGCGTGCCGGCCGTCGCGTTGCGCGGATTGGCGAAAACCTGTTCCCCCGCCTGCTGGCGCGCCGCGTTGTAGCGCGTGAAGTCCTCGAGCGGCCAGTAGATCTCGCCGCGGATGTCGATGCGCCCCGGCCACTTGCTGCCGCCGAGCTTCAGCGGCACGGCGCGGATGGTGCGCACGTTGGCGGTGACGTCGTCGCCGGTCTCGCCGTCGCCGCGCGTGGCGGCTGCGACGAGAACGCCGTTCTCGTAGAGCAGCGAGACCGCGACGCCATCAACCTTGGGGTCAACCGTGTAGGCGAATTTCTCGCTGCCGAGAATCTTGCGCACGCGCTGGTCGAACTCGCGCAGCTCCGCCTCGTTGTAGGTGTTGTCGATGCTGCGCATCGGGACCGCGTGCGTGACCTTGGCAAAACCTTCGAGCGGTTCGCCGCCCACGCGCTGCGACGGCGAGTCGGGCGTGACGAGGTCCGGGTGCTCGGCCTCGAGCCGCTTGAGGCGGTCCATCAGCCGGTCGTACTCGCGGTCGCTGATCTCCGGCGCGGCCTCGACGAAATACAACCGGTCGTGCCGGCGAATCTCGTCGCGGAGCTGCTCGATCTCATCAGCCGGCTTCATGGCCATAGTGGAATTGCTCAGTTCGCTTCTGTCCGGTCAGCCCGCCTCGAAGTCTATGACCTCGACGCGTTCCACCGCGTCCATCCGGACGCGCTCGAACCCTCCACCCTGCACAGCAATCGTAACCTCGCGACCGGACGGCGCCCGCGCGATGAAGTCCGGATCATCAACCTGCAGCGACCGGCCATCGGCAAGGTGGAGGCGAAAGCGCTCGAACGGTTTCGCCCTTATCAAGGTAATGATCTCATCCATGATCACGGGTGTAGACTCACTGTGTTTGCATATCGACCGGATTATACTGTGTGGGCCGAGCGAACCGAAGCGGGGCCTGTCGCGGGTTCGCGGCGGGCCGACGCCTCGCAGTGGCAACGATCGCCACCCCGTGATCGGGTGCTTCCGGTGATTTGACCCTCCGCCGCAGCCGCCCTAGATTACCCGCCCGAACAGCCGGGGGCATGCGTCGCGATCGGCGCGGCGGACGCCCGCATCGGCGGCTGTTGCCGTCTTCACCTGACACAGAGGAAATCACCGTGGAACGCACGCTCATCATTCTCAAGCCGGATTGTGTTCACCGCCGCCTGATCGGCCGCATCGTGCAGCGCTTCGAGGACAAGGGGCTGATCATCGCAGGCATGAAGCTCATGCAGATCACCAAGGAACTCGCCGGCCGGCACTACGCCCCGCACGAGGGCAAGCCGTTCTACCCGGGTCTGATCGAGTACATCACCAGCGGCCCGGTCGTCGTGCTGGCGCTGGCCGGCCCGAACGCGATCGCGGTTTCGCGCAAGCTGATGGGCAAGACCTTCGGCTACGAGGCGGAGCCGGGCACCATCCGCGGTGACTTCGGCATGAGCAAGACGTACAATCTCGTGCACGGCAGCGACAGCCCGGAATCGGCGGAGACCGAGATCAGCCTGTATTTTACCAAGGGCGAGCTGCTCGAGTACGCCCCGGTCACGGACACGTGGACGAACAAGCCGGGCGAGAAGTAGGGAATTCAATGATGAATGTGGAATGATGAATGATGAATGGGCCCTGCCGGCACGGCGGGCCGTTCGGCTTCACTGATTGACCGACAAACGGCCCGCGCGTCCGGCGCAACCCATTCACCATTCCGCATTCATCATTTCGCCGTTCACGCTTCCTGGGAGAGTTACCATGAAAGTCCAGCCCATCGCGACGCACGAACAGAAGACCGTCGAGATGCCGGGGGCCGAGGGCGCGAAGATGCGCATGCTGATCGGACCGGCTGAGCAGGCGAAGAACTTCCACATGCGCCACTTCGAGGTGAAGCCCGGCGGGTTCACGCCGCACCACCAGCACGACTATGAGCATGAGATCGTGATCCTCAAGGGTGAGGGGACGGCGAACAGCACGGAGGGCGAGCGGCCGTTCAAGGCCGGCGACATCATCTGGGTGCCCGCCAACGAGATGCACCAGTTCCGCAACACCGGGTCGGCGCCGCTCGAATTCATCTGCCTGATCCCCGCCCCGATGGACTGCGCGAAGTGAGCGCCCGGCTCCGCGATCTGCCGCTCGTCACCGGCACCTGCCGGCGTTGTGGGCGGGCCGTCGCCGGTTTTCCCGGCGACTTCGCCAAGTGCAGCCACTGCAGCGTCATGACCCAGATGCCGTTGACGCCGCCGCCGGGCTGGCGGCTGGTGGCGCATCCGGACCGGCTCACGGCGCTGCCCTTCTACATGATTGCCACGTTCTACCTGTCTATCGTCGCGATCGCGTGGACCGGTGGCGGCTCGGGCATCGTCGAAGGCGGCATCGTCGTGGTCATCTTCGCGATGTGGATTTTCTCGATCATGCAGTTCTCCAAGGCGGCGGAGCGGCAGCGGCGCTGGTGGCTACCGGTGTTCCTCTACCACTTTGCAAGCCTGCTCATTCCGTTGTGCCTGTGGTCGGGCCTGACGGGCTGCACGGCGGTGTTCCACGGCGAAATCGGGGTGTCGGCGCTGGTCCGCGCAGTGCTCAGCGTGGTGGGCCTGTTTGTGTGCATCCTGATCTACGGCTTCGCCCGCGGCGCGGTGGCGCGGCTGCGCGTCGTGCCCAGTTCAGAGCCGCGCCCGTAAGGAAGCGGAATATCATCCTTCCCACACGACGGCTCCGCGCTTCACGACGGCACGCGTGCAGTTCCGGCCGGCGAAGTAGCACATCTGCTCGAGATTGGGCACATCGAGCACGACGAGGTCCGCGTCCATGCCGACTTTCAGCGCGCCGATGCGCTCCGACCGGTTGAGGACCGCGGCTGCGTTGCTGGTCACGGCGACGAGCACCTGCTCGGGCGTCATGCGCATTTGCGTGCACGCGATGGACAGGGTGAGCGGGAGTGATTCCACCACGCACGAGCCCGGATTGAAGTCGGTCGCGACCGCCACCGGTAGGCCCGCGTCGATGATCCGCCGCGCGGGCGCCTGCGGCACGCCCAGGTAGAACGA
>JACKHG010000011.1 GCA_020639115.1 Phycisphaerales bacterium | reverse complement strand
ATCGCGACGCTCTCCTCCGGCATCGGCGGCGGACCCCACTGCATGTGCCGCCCGCCCACGCGCATCACGACCAGCACTTCACCTAATGCTGGCAGTTTGATGTCACCTGTCGAATAAGCGTCGTCTGGGCCGACCGTAAATCCAGGGTATTCACGAGCCCGTGAGACCTGGTCCTCCGCGTCGTGAAATTCCCACTGGTTCTCTGGCGTCGCCAGTACCAGGGATCCCCGTCGATTCACGATTCTCATCGAATCGAGCAGCCGCGTGCGGATCCGCTTCTCGTTGAGCAGGTCGTCCACCTGGTTGCGGATGTCGAAACGCTGGTTTTCCATGCGCTGCCGCAGAGCCTCGATCTGCACGAAGCGGGCGCTCTTGCCGCTGCGATCCTCGGCGGCGGCCAGCGGATCCTCAGTGGGATCGGCGTAGAGGGCGTCCTGGCGGTAGTTCTCGAAGCGGGCGTCGACCAGCTCCAGCTCTGTGTTAAGTACTGTCTCTGCGGACCGCAGACGTTCGACATGGTCGTCGATCAGCTCGATGGTCTCCGATGCTTTTTGCAGATCGGCAACAAAGTAGACCTTACGGATCATGTCGCCGTCGCGTAGATGTTCCAATTCAAGTTCGCTAAGCCCTACGCCAGATGGGCCGCGCACTGGGTAGAAGTTCGCGGACGCGGCATCGAAGTGTTCACTCGGCAGGGCGATCGGCACAAATGCCTGGGCAACGAATTTCCTTGCCTCGGGAGATTCAACCCGGTGAACATCAAGCTCTCCGTAGATACTCACTTCGGGTAAGCCTACTGCCGAGGTGTATTTGAACCGATAGGTTCTAGACGAATGACCGAAAGCACCTGTCGGGGTCAGATTATACACAGCGCAGGTATCCGGTGCCCGCTCAAGTCTGCCTACCTCCTGAGGCGCTACCTCCTGCGTTTTCGTACCCGTGATGAGATCGCCGACTGACGTGATTGCTCCGCCAAAAAGTCGAGCAAGGGGGGCGTCTGATGCTTGCCAAGCTGGACCAGTTGGCAGTCGGCGCACCGACACTTGAGCATCAGGCGGCGTATAGAACTGCACTTGCACAGTTGAGCACCCGGTTGCAAGTGCGGAGATAAGGACAACTGACGACGTAAAATAGCCCAAAACACTTGTATGGGAGGCGGTTGCCGATACGGACCCCTGTGATTTCCTCACCATTAACCTCCTTAAACAGGATCACTGAATCGCTATCGTATCGGCGTGGTACGCAAGTGCGAACACGTCGAATAGAACTTCTTGGCCGGGCGCATTAGTCCCGGGTTGCGACGCCCGCCGGCAACTCACAGGCAGGCGGGTATACTTTCACGCCGCCCTGCGCGGGTGTCAAGCATCGGAATCCACGCGGGTTAAGGCGCCTCAGCGCGGCGAATCGCCGCTGCCCGTGCCCTTGTCCGACGCGCTGCGCAGCGGGTCGTTCGGATCGACCAGGGCCGGTTCCTCCGGCCGGCGCGGGGGTGGCTGGGTGTCGCGATCGCCGCCCGCCTCGCCCTGCTGGGCGCGCAGGACGCGTCGCGCCTCGGAGAGTTGCGCGGGCGTCAGGTACGGCGTGCCCGAAGGCTTCGCGCAGAACACGCTGCCGCTGTTGGCCGCGAGGTAGATGGTGTTGTCGTGGACGTTGGTCACCGGGACCGCCGTCTTGGGCAGGCGGGCGTGGCCCTTGACCTCGCCCGTGTTGATGTCGACGCGCAGCAGCGTGTTCGTGTTATCCAGGATCATGGCATAGTCCACGCCGCGGCAGACGAAGCGCCGGCCCTCGATCCGCTTCCAAAGGACGTCGCCCGACTGGGCGTCGAGCGCGGTGAGTCCTTCCCCGCGGCAGTACTGAAAAGCCACTCCGCCGGAGACCGTCGGCCCCTCGTTCAGCGGTTCGGGGAAGCGCGAACGCCATTCCAGCGCACCGCTGATCAGGTTGTAGCGGTAGAGCGAGCGGTCGGCGCTGGCGGCGAACACGCCGGGGCCGTCGACGGCGATGTTGCCGATGATGGGTCCGCCGGTCCGCGCCTGCCAGTTGAGGATCTTGCCGACCGCGGTGCAGTCGTAGACCGAGCCGCCCTGCGAGGCGAAAATGATGTCGTCGTTGTTGTTGACCAGCACCGGGTCGCTGGTGACCGGTCCCCCCGCGATGACGCGCCAGAGCTGTACGGCGCGGTTCGTGCGCGGGTCGGTCCAGCGCATCGCGTAAAAGTGGCCGTCGCTGCTGCCGAAGTAGATGCGGTCGTCGGCGGCCACGGCTGAGCAGGAGGTGGCCATCTCCAGCGGCATGTCCGCGACGATATCGCCGGCGTAGCGGTCGATGATGAGCGTGCGCGGGCTGGTGGTGATCACGACGAGGCCGCGACCGTCCGGGGCGAGGAAGTGGGTCGGCGGGAAGATCTCGTAGACGTTCTCCGCCGCGTTCTGCGCCCAGCGCAGCAGGCCGGCGTTGGCGTCCAGCGCGTGCACGTCGCCGCTGTCGGTGGTGATGTAAAGCGAGTCGTCGAGCACGTAGGCGCCGGTGACCGCGCGGGCCCGGCCCATTTCGAGCTGCATCGACCAGAACTTGAAGTACCCGAGCTTATCCAGGTCGGACTGGCTGAGCAGCGACTGCTGAGCGACCGCTCCGCTCGCGCCGGCGAGCAGCAGGCCGAGCGTGGTCACGACGCGCGTGGGGAATCTCATGGTGCGCTTTCCTTGTTCGACTGATTGTGCGCTTCTGCGCCGGGTGAAAATCGTGTGTTGTCTCAAGCGGCTTCGCCGTCGGACCGCAGCGTGGTGCCGTGGGTCCGCTCCCAAGCCTGCATTTCCGCGATCAACGTCAGGTGGGCACCGATGGTGGCCAGCATGTCGGGCGTTTCCGCCACGGTGTCGAAAACATGGGGCTCCGCGCGCCGCCGCGCCTCGAGGTCCCGGGCGAAAACGTCCCAGCGCCCCTCGTACAGCGTATCGCGGATCTCCAGCAGCATGCGATGTTCCGCCGTCAGCACGAGCCGGTGGGCCGCGCTGCCGTCCGGTGAGTCTTTGCGTTTGGACGACGTCCGGGCCACCGCCTGTCTCCCGTCGGATCCGCCGCGCGCCCAATTCAACGGGAAGGCGCGGGCCTGGTCAAGCCAGTCCATTCTAGCACGCCTCGGGCGGCAATTGCCATGTCCCGGCTGGCTGGGCGCAACAGAGCGGGCCGGCATGCATCGCTGCACACCGGCCCGCCCGGATTCCACCCATTTTGTCGCGCGGCGTCGTGTTCACGCCGCGTCCGCCAGCGTAACCGCCGGGCGGTCGACGCTTAAGCCCTAGGAATTCCGCGAAGCCGCGACGTACTCGACGATCTCGCGAACCAGCAGCTTGGCGTTGGCCAGTTGCGGGGTCTCCTCAGCCGATGCGTCCGCCGTCTCGGTCTGGGCGCTGTCGTCCTGCTGGTCGGCTGACGCGGTCTGGGCAGCCGCTTCCTTGCTCTTCGAGCAGCCGCCGGTCTTCTCCGCCGACGCCACCTTGGCCTCCGCGCTCTTCTTGCCGCAGCAACCGCTCTTGTGCTCGGTCGCCGACGCGGTCATCGCCTTGGCCTCGGCAGCCTTGTGGCAACCGCCCATCGCGACGCCGTCCTTCGCACAACCCTCGGCGAACGCCTTGGCACAGCCATGGCTGCTGGCGAGCTTCGCGGCGAGACTGTCAGCCACCTGCTGCGCCTGGTTCGGGCAGTCGAACGACACGCCAGCCACCATATGCTTCACCGTCGAGTGGTGGTCAGCAGCCAGCTTGGCGGCGGCCTTCGGGCAGCCCAGTGACTCGCCGTCCACGACGTGGGTGACCTTGGCGAGCTGCGGCAGCTCGGCCTGGATCTGCTCAGCCAGCTTGTTCATCGCGGTCTTGTGGCAGCTATACGCTTCGCCGTTCACGACGTACTGGATGGGCTCGCCGGTCTTCTCCGCCGCGGCGCGTGCCGCGTTGGGGCAGGGTGTGTCCATCGAGCCGACGCGATACGTCATCTTCGGCAGCGATGCCATGACCTGCTCGACGCTCTGGTCCACGGCGCCGTTTTCCGATGTGGCGGCTGCGACCTTCGCCTCCATCATCTTCGAGCATCCGCCCTTGGCTTCCTTGTCGCACGCGAAGGCGGCCTGCGCCATGGCGACCGCGAATACCGCTGCCAGCAATCCCGTTCCGATCCGTTTCATGCCAGTTCCTTTCAACTAGGGACTCATTCCGCTTTTTGATTGGGGATGTCCACTCCGCGCCCACCGGGGGCACCGCTCCCGGTGTAGCCGGACCTATCCTCGATTCGATGCTTGGCTGGTTGCGGCGATTGCCCACTTCGCCGGCTTACCCACAACGAGGGCATTTTACCCGCCCGCAAGCTCAACAGTATAGGCGGCGAGCCCCCCGATTCCATGCAGGCTTGGCGCAACCTGGCGGTAACGGCGGTGGAATGAAGCGCCAGTGAACTCAGGAGCCCTGAGTATGCGCCGACGCTGATTCGTTGCGCCGCGACCTGTAAACGTATGGCAATGCTGAACTTGCGCTTCGCGGCGCCGCGATTGCGAAGTTTTCGCTTACTCCCGGCCGGTGAGCTTCGAGCGCACCACGTCAGCCGTTACGCCGTGCTCGCGAAGCAGGGTGGCTGCCTTGCAGCCCTCGTCGCGAAGAATGGCCAGCAGCAGGTGCTCAGCCTGGATTTCGCCGGCGCCGAGGCGGTTGGCGGAATCGACCGCGAGGATCAGCGTGTGCCAGAACTTGGGCGAATGGAACGCCTTGGCGAGTTCCTGCTGGTGCACCCATTCGAAATCGCCGTGGCGCGAGTGGGCCAGGTCATGGTTCAGATCCACGCTCGAGCGGAGCATGCCGAGGACGCGCTCGCGGAGGCTGTCGGCGTTGACGCCTTCGGCGCGGAGGACTTGCGAGGGGATGCTTTTTTCCTGCGCGACCAGCGCCAGCACCAGGTGCTCGGTGCCGATGTAGCGATGGCCGAGCTTGCGGGCCTCGTCGACCGCCAGGGAAATCACCTGCTTGGTGGCGTCGCTCTGGGCGCGCAGGCCGACGCCGCCGCCCGAGGAGCCTTCGCCCAGTTCCTTGGCGACCTGCTCGCGGACGCGATCGAGGTCCACGTTGAGCACGCGGAGCGCCTCGGTGGCCACGCAGTGCCCCTCGGCGATGACGCCCAGCATGATGTGGGCGGGGGCGAGGTACTCGTGCTTCAGGCGGTTCGCCTCCTGGTTGGCCAGGGCCATCGCGTGTCGCGCCCGATCCGAAAACCGCTCGTGCATGGCAGTCAACTCCTCAGTTCGTAGGTGGCTGGGCCAGGATCCGCGTCGCAACGGGTCCGGAAGCGGGTGCGACCACAGCGCACCGACTTACTCGGGGCAACATCAACATTGGGGACGCCTGCCCACGGCGAATGCCGCGGGTCAGAGTGTACCAGACGGGCAATCGCCCGCAAACCGGGGGCGTCACCGCGTCACGATGCCGCGCAGGCCGCCTGAGGTGAGGGTGGCGCAGTCGAGGAGGATGCGGGGCAGCATCAGTCCGCCCGGGTAGATCAGGTAGCGCGGCTCCCAGACCGGGTGGAACTTGGCCTTGTACTGCCGCAGGCCCTGGAAGTTGTAGAAGTGCTCGCCGTGCCGGAAGACGAAGCGGCCCACGCGGTTCCAGATCGGCGCGAGCGGGTGCTGCTCGAAGCCCGCGAGGGGGGCGAGCCCCAGGTCGAACCAGCCATATCCCTGGACGCGGCCCCAGTCCATGAGCCGGGCGAAGAGGTAGTCCATCACGCCGTTGGGCGCGTCGTCGGTGTGGCGCATCAGGTCGATGGAGAGTTCCACACGCTCGGCGCCCTCCCAGACGTTGGCGAAAGCGACGACGCGGTCCGCGCGGCGCACGACCGCGGTGGGGAATTTCGAAAGATACGCCTCGTCGAAGAAACCCATCGAGAAGCGCTTCTCCCGCGTGTTCTTCGCGGTGAGCCAGGCGTCGGAGACGCGGCGCAGTTCCGGCAGCAGCGCGGGCACGGCGGAGCTCGGCAGCACGGCGAAGGTGAGGCCCTCGTCCTCGACGTGGCGAACCGCCTGGCGCAGGCTCTTGTAATCGGCTATTGCGAAATCACCAAGCGGCACGCGGGCGCTCTCGCCGAAACGCATGGCCGACAGACCGGCGTCGAGGTAGAGCGGCAGTTGCGGCGGGGCCACGTTGTGGAAGACGCACCACCCGCCGAACCGGTCGACCATGTCGCGGAACTGCCAGACGAGTTCGCGCTGCTCCTCCTCCGGTCCGACGGGGCCGCCCAGGGCCACCCAGGATTTTCCCTGGACGCTGTAGGTGACGAACGCGGTGTGCTCCTCGTTGAAGAGGAACATCTTGTCGCCGAGCAGGGCGAGCCGCGGCAGGGTGCGCGGCTCGCGTTCGAGAATGCGCGCCGCGATGGCCAGTTCCTCGGGATCGGGCGGCTCGACGCGGCTGCGGGCCGGATGCACCAGGCGCGTCAGCGCGAACGCGAAGATCACGACGCACACGCCGACCGCCGCCCGCAGGAAGCGCGGCGCGTCCGCGTGGTAGGCGAAGTGCCACCACAGGTCGGACTTGTAGGCGACGTGCTTGAAGGAGAAGAAGGCGAGCCACGCCGCGCAGACCAGCACCGTGCCGATCAGCGCGATCCAGCGCGCGCCCAACTGCTGATCGAGCAGCGACGAGTGGCGGTAGAAATGCCTCCGCGTGGGCAGAAAAGCGGCGAGCATCGCCGCGAGCACCAGCGCCTCCTCGTAGTCGAGACCTTTGAACAGCGACGTGAGGATGCCGATGATCAGCATCGCGACGGTCAGCGGATAGGCGACGTCCACGCGGCGCTGCAGCGCGCGGGCCAGCAGCAGAAGGATCACGCCGGTGATGCTGGCGACGAAGTGCGAGAGCTCGACCACCGGCAGCGGCAGCAACCGGCGCAGCGTGTGCAGGCGATCCGGAAGCGTCGGCGTCGTCCCCGAGAAGAGCAGGATCGCGCCTGCGATCAGCGTTGTGGCGGCGAAGATGTGCGGGATGATCGGGACGATCCACTCCTGGAGCGTGTCCGCGACGCGACTGGCTGCGGCGCGCCGCCGATGCAGTTCGGTCGCGCCCAGGGCGAGCGCCGCGATGAAGAACGGCAGCAGGTAGTACACGGCGCGGAAGACCAGCAGGGCCGCGAGGATGTCCTTGGTCGGGGCGGAATCCTGCAGCAGCAGCACGATCGCGGACTCGAACACGCCCAGGCCGCCGGGCACGTTGCTGATCAGGCCGATGACCTGGGCGAGCAGGAACACGTTCAGCACCGCGAAGTACGACACGCTGCCCGCGGGCAGCAGGACGTAGAGCACGCTGGCCGCGAGGGCCCAGTCGGTGGCTGCCACGCCGATGGAGACGAGCGAGATCAGCAGCGGCGGTCGCTCGATTTCCCAGTGGCGGAAGCGCAGCGCCTTGTGCCCGAACGCGGACCAGGTGAGGTAGGCTGTAACCAGCAGCAGGAAGAAGACGCCCAGCACGCGGGTCGAGTGCCCCGGCAGGTAGCGCAGGTAGGGCGTGGCGGTGGGGTGGACGACGAACGCGATGCCCGCCATCGCCAGGAACCCGAGCCAGAAGGCGAGCCCGCAGAACGCGGTGAGCTTGGCGACGTCGACCGCGTTGAGGCCCCAGCTCGAGTACATCCGGTAGCGCACCGCGCTGCCGGTGATCGGGGCGAACCCCAGGTTCATGCTGAACGCGTAGGCCAGGTACGAGGCGAGCGCGACGCGCCGGTAGCGCAGCGGCTCGCCCACGTAGCGGATCGCGACGGCGTCGTAGCCGGTCAGAGCGAAGTAGCTGCACACCGTGAGCACGCCGGCCAGGGCGATGCGGCGTCCGGCGATCGAGCGCATCGCGGCCATGATGTCGTGAAAGCTATAGTCGCGGAGTACATGGTGCATCGCCCAGAGGGCGAGGGCGAACATGACCACCGCCAGGCCCGGTGGTCCCCAGCGCCGTAGCCGCGCGAGGATCTCGGTTCGCCGGGGGCTCGCGGTGCCGGGAGTGGACTGGGTCGTGGTCATCGCCGTAGTGCTCGCGGAGTCTTTCGCCGGTCAACATGATGTCGCATGAGCGACTTCGGGACAAGGAATCGCAAGCTCGGTCCATTTGTCGCGCACATATCTCAATTGTTACTGCGGACAAACGCCACGTTGTTGCTGCCGGAAGTGTTGCGGTAGTTTCAGGCGCTCGGCGACGAGGGAAGGGGGCTGCGTCGTACCCTGCGATTGGTGACAACGACGAAGTGCCCGAGGGCAACACGTTCAATGGTGGGCCAGTGAAGCTGGAAGATCTGCAATCGATCCGTTTCACTGGGGGCCCGCAGGCGAAGCAGTATGACGCCAGGGACGTGAAGCAATCGGCGAAAGACCAACTCGCCGAAGTCCTTGTCAGCGGTCAGGACAACGCGACACTCGTCCAGGGCTATGCGCATGAGCTGTTCATCGCTGAGTCCGGGCGCGATGAGGTCTGCGTGCACGCAATCGTGGCCGGCGGATGCGAGGAATTTCCCGATCGCGCGGCTGATATGGGCGTTCGCGAGCAGTTTCATGTGGACCAGACGAGTTCGTCGCGGCGGAGCACGGCTGCAGCATAGGCCGTGGCGGCGCGGATATGGTCGGCGGTGAGTCCCACGTAGTTGTCGATGAGGTCGTCCGCCGTCGCGCCTTCACTCAGGCGTTCCAGAACGAACTCGACGGTCAGGCGCGTGCCCTTGAAAACGGGTTTGCCCACCGCCACTTCGGGACGCACCTCAATATAGTCCTGCCAGTTCATGCGCGTACACCTCTTGACTCACACCATTATATGCTCGGGTCTGGTCGTCTGCACGAACGAAACGACCCGCGGGGGGCCGCCTCAGCGCACCAGGTGGCCGGGTTCCGGTTCGGCGGCGGGCTTATCGACGAAAGGGTCGGGGGCTCCGCTGCGCATCATTGCGGCGCGGACGAAGCCTACGAACATGGGGTCGGGGCGCAGGGGCCGGCTGGTGAGTTCCGCGTGGGCCTGCGTGCCCATGAAGAACGGATGCGTCTCCGTTGGCAATTCCAGAACCTGCATGATGGGGTGTTTGACGGCCCGGCCGCTGAAGACCAGGCCCGCCGCCTCGAGCCGTTCGATGTAGGCGGGGTCCACCTCGTAGCGGTGGCGGAAGCGCAGGCGGATCCGCTCGGCCCCGTTGTAGAGGCGCGCGAGCATGCTGCCGGGCAGCACCGCCACGTCCTGGCCGCCGAGGCGCATGTTGCCGCCGAGGCCCTCGATCTTCTTCTGCTCGGGGAGGATGTCGATCACCGGGTAGGGCGTGTCGTGATCCACCTCGGTCGTGCTCGCTCCCTCCAGGCCGAGCACGTTGCGGGCGTACTCGATCACCGCGATCTGGAAGCCGTAGCAGAGGCCGAGGTAGGGAATTCCTGTTTCGCGCACGACCTTCACGCAGGCGATCTTGCCCTCCACGCCGCGCACGCCGAAGCCGCCGGGCACGATCACGCCGTGAATGTGCCGCAGCCGCTCGGGCACTTCCGCCTCGGTGAGGTCGGTGCTGTCGATCCACTCGATGCGCACCTTGGCGCCCAGGTGGGTCCCGGCGTGCTCCAGCGCCTGGATGATGCTCGCGTAGCTGTCGCGCAGCGACGTGTACTTGCCGGTGACGCCGATGTTGATGGGCACCCCGGCTGAGCGGAAGTGCTTGGTGTAGTCCATCCACGCGGTGCGGGCCCGCTCCTGCGCCTCGGGATCGGCCTTCGAGCCGAGCTGCAGGTAGTCGAGCACCATGGTGTCGATGCCGGCGCCGCGCAGCGCCTCGGGGATCAGGTAGACGCTCTCCAGGTCGTGCATGCTGAACACGCGTTCGAGCGGCACGTTCGAGTACATGGCCAGCTTCTCGCGCACCTTGCGCGAGACCGGGTTGGTCGCCCGGCAGGCGATGATGTGCGGCTGGATACCGCCGGCCATCAGCCGCTGCATGTTGAGCTGGGCGGGCTTGGACTTCTGCTCTCCGAGTGCATGCGGCTCGACGATGTACGTCAGCGCCACGAAGCAGCAACTGCTCTCGCCCTCCTCGAACGCCAGCTCGCGGACCGCCTCAATGTAGTACGCGTTCTCGACGTCGCCCACCGTGCCGCCGATCTCGACGAAGACCACGTCGGCCCCGCTGGCCAGGGCCAGCTCGCGCAGCCGCAGCTTCACCTCGCCGGTCACATGGGGGATCATCTGCACGTCGCGGCCGAGGTACTGCCCGCGGCGCTCCTTCTCGAGCACGCGGGCGAAGATCTGCCCGCTGGTCGCGAAGTTCAGGTGGGTGAGGTCCTGGTTGAGCATGCGCTCGTAGGTGCCCAGGTCCATGTCGGTCTCCATGCCGTCGTCGAGCACGAAGACCTCGCCATGGCGGTAGGGGTTGAGCGTCCCGCTGTCGCGGTTGAGGTAGCCCTCCAGCTTGATGGGTGCGACGGAGAGGCCGCGATCCTGCAGCACCTTGGCGAGCGAACTGGCGAAGATGCCCTTGCCCAGGCCGCTCATGACCGTCCCGAAGACGACCACGTACTTCGTCTGTCCGCGGCGATACCCGGGGGGCATCGGCGTGTAGAACTCGGTCTCGTCGGAGACGTTCGAGATGCCGGACAGCAGGTCTTCGGATGCCATGCGTTCGGTTCCTGTGCGCAAAAACTGTCTTCTAGGCGACTCCGTGCCCCGTCGTGTGTCGATCGGCCGGCGGCGCCGATCCGCAATACCGTTTGACGAACGCCGCGTAATCCTCCGGCGTATCGATGCCCTTGGCGGCTGACTCGACGACGCGGACCGCGATCTTGTGTCCGTGCTCGAGCCAGCGGAGCTGTTCGAGCTGCTCGGTGCGTTCGAGCGGCGTCGGGGCGAGTCCCGCGAGCGAGGTCAGGAACGCCGGGCGGTACGCGTACACGCCGACGTGGAGCAGGTACGGGGCAGCCTGGTGCACCCGGCCGGAGGTCTCGAAGCCCCGCGGGTGGGGGATGAGCGACCGGCTGAAGTAGATCGCCCGCCCGCGGACGTCGAGGACGACCTTGACGGCGTTGGGGTCGCGGGGGTCGCTGCCGGGGATGACCGCGAACGGGCAGGCGAGGGTTCCGACCTCGGCCTGGGGGTCGGCCTCCATGAGTTCGATGAGGCCGTCGAGGTGGTTCGGATCGATCTCCGGTTCGTCCCCCTGGATATTAAGCACCAGGTCGGCGGTCAGCCCCCCGGCGGCCTCCACGATGCGATCCGTGCCGCTGGGGTGGTCGGGGCGGGTCATGACGGCCTCGCCGCCGAAGCTGCGGACGGCTGCGAAGATGCGGTTGTCGTCGGTGGCGACGATGATGCGGCTGACGCGGCGGGCCTGGGCCGCGCGAGCGACCACGTGCTGGACGAGCGGTTGGCCGGTTTCGGCGACGAGAGGTTTTCCGGGGAAGCGGGTGGAGGCGTAGCGTGCGGGGATGACGGCGACAGCCTTCATCGTGTCGCCCTCGCGCCGGGTTTTTGGAAACTCATGGGGTGCACGGGCAAGTTATAACGGACGGCGCCGGGGGCGTCAACGACGCGGCTACGTTGATCACCGACAGAGTTCCCAGTGGGCGGATCGGGCGCCCGAGTTATCGGGAGGGCTCGGTTCGGGCAACACGTAATAGAAGCCGACACGTTCAGTGTATTTGCGCTTCTCGTGGCTCACCCAGGACGTGTCCAGCATGACGAGCCCGCGCGGATAAAGGAAGATGCCGCTGACGCGGTAGAGGCCGACCCAGCGCGGTTCGAAAGTGCCCAGTCCGATCGCTAGCTGCTGCTGCGCGGCGCGTTCGAACGCGGGTCGACTCAGCTCAAAGCGAATCCAGAGCGTCCAGGGTATAAGCAAGCTTGCGCCGACCACTGCGCAAACGCCGATGACCCGCCGTCGCCTGCGATTGTCGGCAGGCAGCCATTCAGCTAGCTGCGCGCGCATGTGATTCCGGGCGTAACCGGTGCGGACGCTGCGACAGCCGGCAAACAGGACTACTCCAATCGCGCAGACATTGACGACACGCAGAGCGTACGCCTCGAAATATGCAAAGTCCACGTCCGCAAGAAACGCAGGATTACTGGTCGCCACAAGCAAATAAGATGTACACAGGACAACCAGCGCGCACCATGCGCGCGACGGCGGTGCCGCGATACGTTCCCAGTAGCGGACCTGCCGCTGCCAGCGCGCGAATCTCACGGAGAGTAGGTCCTTGTACGTCAGCGGGTTCGTGCGATCGAATCGCCACCCACACTCCGGGCATACGTCCGAAGGCAGGCCGCGCAATGTGTATCCACAAGTCAGGCACCGTGCGGTCTCCGGGAATTCGAGAAACTCGGGCGGTATCATCGGGAGAGTCTCGGGAACGGGAGGTCCATCAGGTCCCAGATTGTGTACGGCGGTTCAAACGTGGCCAGCGACCAGTCACCGCCCAGAAGCATCAACCGGCGGGGCCATTCCCACGCGCGACCCCGCGGTTCAAAGAGCAGGCAGTATTGGCTTTGATCCACCGCAAGTGCAACCTGGCCGTCGTTGTGCAAGGAGATGTGCGTAATGTGCAATCCGCCGATCCACAGGTCCACGTCCGCACTGGTGCCTGCTTTCACCTGGGCCGCAGCCGCCGCATCGAATGCCTGCCGATGGAGGGCGAACCGCAGGGCGAAACCCGGCGAGCCAAACGCCAGCAGAGTCGTGATGGCGCAGCAGATCCAGACAGCCCAGGAGGCGTAGCGCGGCGAGCGTGCCCGATCGCTGGACCGCTTCAAGCGCCGCAGTCGCATCCGGGCATAGCCGGCGCGGAGCCGTCCGTAAAATGCGAGCACCATGACGAGCACGAAGCCGATTCGGAGCAGCCCGACGACGAGGTCGGCTGTGTTGTTCGGTCGGCGAGAGAGCACGAACAAGGACACGTCCGTGGCCGCCAGCAGATAGATCGTGGCGATTAGCACGAGTATGCAGCGGGCGCGTGACGGCGAATCGGCCCACTTCCGCCACCGGTGGACGCGCTGGGCGCGCGCACGCTCGCGGCGTCGGCATGGATCGTCGAAACTCAGCACATCCTCGGGGTCGAATGGGCGCCCGCATTCCGGGCAGACCGCGGTCGCGAGGCCGTGCAGGGAATAACGGCAGTAACGGCAGCGCGCCGTGGGCGACATCTCAAGCGTGTCGAGCGACATGGTCAGCCCCATCGGGAGGGCCGGTCGGGAGACGACATCCGATTGTAGGCCGGCTGCCACTGACGATTCCAGCAGCAACTACCGGGCTGGCTAATCGGGCGACTTGGGCTCATGCGTTTCGATCAGGCGGGCGAGCAACGTGTCGGCGATCTCGTGGGCGCATGAACCCGCGCGGTTGGTGAAGACCACCACCGTCAGGCGACGCTCGGGCACGCGGCGGACGGCTGTGTTGAAGCCGCAGGTCTCGCCGTTGTGGTGGATCCGCAGCAGCCCGTCGACTGTTTCGATCCGCCAGCCGAAGCCATAGCCGGTCAGGGCGCCGTCGGCGAGCCGGCCGGAGGTGAAGGCCTCCACCAGCGTCTCGGGGGTGACGAGCAGGCGCGGGCGGGCAGGAGCATTGTCGCGCCCTTGCCCCCGGGGTGCTGATTGGGCAATCGCATTCAGCGCCTGGTCCCACTTGAAGTAGTCGAGGACCGACGTGTAAATGCCGCCGTCGCCGAGTACGGCGCTGGTCAGGCTCTGGTCGGCATCGACCCAGCCGCTGTCCGACTTTCGATATCCCATGGCACGGTGCGGCACGCTCGACACGCCGCGCTCATAGGCCACGCTGTCGTTCATGCCCAGCGGCGCGAAGATGTTCTTCTTCAAGAAGGTCGCGAAGTTGTCGCCCGACGCACGCTCCACGATCAGCGCCAGCAGGGCGTAGCCGCTGTTGCTGTAGCGGTACTGCGTACCGGGCGGAAAGTACGTTTCGCGCTCGCGCTGGAGCAACGCCAGCACGTCGCGATCCTTGAGCTGCTCGGACTGATCCACCGGCATGAGGTCCTCGTAGTCCTTCAGACCCGAGGTGTGACCCAGCAGATGCCGGATCGTGATCGTCGCGCCGATCGGCGGGAAATCGGGGAAGTACTTCGCGATTGGATCGTCGTAATCGAGCTTTCCACGTTCCTTCAGGATCATGATGGCCATCGCGGTGAACTGCTTGGTGACCGACGCGATGCGGTAGTTCGTGTGGGCGTCGGCGGGCGTGTGCTGCGGCAGGTCCGCGAGACCGTAGCCCTTGGCGAGCACAATCTCACCATCGTGGGAGATCGCCACGCTGGCCCCAGGCGTCTGCGGCTCCGTGAATTCCGTGAAGAGATTATCAACCATGCGTTCAATGTCCGGTGGGGGAGTCCCGCAGGCGAATGCAGCAATCATCATCCAGGTCGCGATCATCGCTTACGATGCTCCGGCTTCCAGTGGTCCGCGCCTACGCTGCGTTGGGAACGTCGACACGGTGGGCGTTTCTTCCGCTTCCTTACGGGCGCGGCTCTGTTTTCCGCTTCCTTACGGGCGCGGCTCTGTTTCCGCTTCCTTACGGGCGCGGCTCTGTTTCCGCTTCCTTACGGGCGCGGCTCTGCTTCCGCTCCCTTACGGTCGCGGCTCTGTTTCCGCTTCCTTACGGGCGCGGCTCTGTTAGGCGGTTCGCGGCTGCCACGAATGCGTCCACGCGCTGCGGATCGAGCGGGTTCGACCACACGCCGTCCACCTTCAGACTCGAGCCGACGATGAATCCGTCCGCGTGCGGCCAGAGGTCCGCCAGGTTCTGCGGCGTCGTGCCGCTGCCCACCAGTACCGGCAGGTCGACCGCGTCCGCCACTTCAGAGACATCCTCCGCCCGCGTCGCGTGTCCGGTGGCGGTCCCGGTGACGATGACGCCGTCCGCTCCGAAGAACGCCGCGGCCTTCGCGGTCTCCGCCAGGTCCACGTCCGCGGTGATCGCGTGGGCGGAGTGCTTTTTCTTGATGTCCGCGACGACGGCGATGTGCTCCGCCCCGATCGCCCGGCGATAACGCAGCAGGTTGGCGGCGTCGGCTTCGCCCATGATCCCCTCGTCCGCGACGTGGGCGAACACGAATCCCTCGGCACGGATGAACGCCGCCTCGCAGGCCTGGGCGACCGCGAGCGCCGCGCGGTTCGCCCCCGCGAGCACCTGGATGCCCAACGGGCAGGTGACGGCTGCGCGGACCGCCCGCCCGACCGCGGTCATGCCGGCGACGATCTCCGGCCCCACCTCCCGCAGGCAGTAGGGGCGGTCGTGCATGTTTTCGAGGATGAGTGCGTCGAAACCGGCGCGGGTGAGTGCGACCGCCTCCTGGACGGCAACGACGGCGATGTCGCCGACCGACCACGTGTTATACGGCGTGCCCGGCAGGGCCCGGACGTGGACCATGCCGATCAGGGCCTTGTCCGGAAGATTCCAGCGCGGTTGGGCAGTATCCATTGGCGTCGCTCGCAGGGTTTGCTGAAGTCGGCGGAGGACTAGGTTACGCGCGTGCGGCGCGCAGGGCAATGCTTAGTAAGGCGAGCATGAGCCCCGGCGAGCGCTGGGCAGGCCGGCGTGACCACCCACCCGCAGAGCGGGGGCGGGGCCGTCGCTGGGTCCGGTAATCCACGACACCGCCCACGCGTAGCGCGACGGGTCGATGGAGGGCACGTGCCGGCGTATTGGGAACTTCGGGCCACCGAGAATTCACGCTGCCAGCGCTGGTGTGCGGGAAGGTCGTCAAGCGGCGCTAGATCATCTGCCGGTACGATTCCCCCAGTCATGCGCCGCGGGGCGAGCGACGTGCCGCACTGCACGATTTGCCGATCAATTTCAGGATAAAACCGCGTTCATGTGTGTGCACGGTTATCGGGCGTCGTCGCCGCCTGCAACGTGATCTTTTCCTGCTCAAACGGCGCAGAAATACGCATCGGAGTTCTGCACGGTGCGAGCAGCACGTTCGCGGGTGGTCCGATAGCAGGCCAATCCGCAATTATCGCTCGGAAAACGACCCGCGCCGGTTGTGTGGCCGAAAAAGCGGCTGCGCCGTTCGGACGATAGACGCAGTACGTACACCTTCCGGTGCGCGGCGTGCGCCGGCGGCAGATGGACCATTTTCGGGTGGAGGGAGACGGAGTCGGTATGGGTGCGTGGCAGCGACGACTGCGGCGATTGATGACGACGGAGGAGATTCCGCGCGCTATCGGCCTCATGCTCGTGCTGGTTTTCGTAATCGCGGTTGGCGGGGTCAGCCTGGTGACCTACTTGCATCAGCGCAGCCAGGCCAACGCCCAACTGGCCAGCGCCTTGCAGAAGGCCGTGGAACTGCTGGCCGATCGCGTGGATCCCTCGCGTCCGGTGCCGGCGAACGAGAATCAACTCCTGCTCAACCAGTTTGCGGCGCGTTATCCCTGCGTCGGGTTGCGCGTCTATACGAAACAGGACAAGGTGCTGGCCTCGCTGAACCAGTCCGAGATCGGTCAGCCGCGTCCGCCGATCCGGGTCGGTATCCCGGAGTATCCCAGCGAAGTGCAGGTTGGGTGGGTGCGCCCCATCGACGGTCAGCCGGAGCGTTTGCTCGTTCGCGCTCCCGTGCTTCACTCGCGCGTCCCGGAGCCGTGCTACATCGATGCGCTGCTGGCGCCGGACTACAACGCGATCGGCCGGGATTTTCCGGCGGCTGCCATGTCGGTGGCCGCCGCCGCGACGGCGGCGCTGCTCGTCGTCTATCGCCGTCTGCGTCGCGACATGGCGACGGTGACGCGGATTGCGGAAAACCTGGTGCACAACAACGATCATTTTGCGGACGCGCTGCCCGAGATGCGCATCGTGAGCGCCCGCGATCACATCGCCGAATGCTGGAACCGCTTCGTCGATCTGGCCTGCGGGCTGGACGAGGAGGTCCGTCGGTCGAACGCGTCTTCGGAGCTGCTCGCGGTGCTGAGCCGCAGCGACGCGGGCGAGCTGGCCGGAGCGATGATGGCGGCGCCGCTGGGCGTGGTGCTGGCCAACGAGCAGGGCGTCGTGCTCTACGCCAACGCGATGTCGCGGCGCCTGATCGGGTGGCCGCTGGATGAATCCACCACAGTCACGCTCACCGACGAGAACATGCTGCCCGACGGGCAGCGGATTCTCGGCTGCGTCAACGGCTGCACTGCGGGCGGTGTTCCCGCGCGGGCGCTGGATGCGCAGGTGGAGGGCATCGACGGCAGCTACTACCAGGTGAAGGTCATCCCGGCGCGGAATTCGCAGCAGTCGACGCGGGTGCTCGTGCTGGTGCTCGACGTGAGCCAGCAGGTGCGGGCGGACAAGGCCCGCGAGGAGTTCGTCTCGCAGGTGACGCACGAGCTGCGTACGCCGCTGACCAACATCCGCGCGTACACCGAGACGCTGGCCAGCGGGCAGTTCGACGATCCGCAGGTGATCACCGAGTGCTACAACGTGATCACGAAGGAAACGCGGCGGCTCGCCCGCCTGGTCGAGGACATCCTCAGTATTTCGCAGCTCGAGGTGGGGTCGATGCGGCTCGTGCTCGACAACGTTGACCTGCGCGCGCTGCTCACCGAGGCGGTGCGCGACGTGCGCGGCATCGCGGAGACGAAGAACATCGATCTGCAGTTGGCGCTGCCGGCCAAGCTCGCGACGCTGAAGGCCGACCGGGACAAGCTGGCCGTGGTGGTCAACAACCTGCTGGGCAACGCGCTGAAGTACACGCCGGCGGGGGGCCAGGTGACGCTCTCGTGCAAGTCGACCGACGCGCAGGTGCAGATCTCGGTGCGCGACAGCGGCATCGGCATCGACCCGAAGGATCACGGGCGGATCTTCGAGAAGTTCCAGCGGGCCGACGACGACGCCGTCCGCGCCGAGTCCGGCACGGGCATCGGCCTGACCACGGCGCGCGAGATCATGCAGCAACACGGCGGGGACATCACGCTCGTGAGTCGCAAGGGTGAAGGAGCGACGTTCACCGCGTCATTGCCGGTGAGCAGTTCAGTGCAGAGGTTTCCAGAGGCTGCGACCGTGTAGGCAGTCCGGGGAGTGAGCGATGGCTCGAATACTGGTAGCGGAAGACGACATTCATGTGATGCGCCTGATGGCCCTGTGGTTGTCCAAGAGCGGCCACGAGGTGCTCGAGGCGGCCAACGGAATGGAGGCCAAGGCCGTGCTCGCGTCCACCGAGGTCGACTGCATCGTCACCGACGTGAACATGCCGGTGTGCGACGGCATCGAACTCGTCCGCTGGGTGCGCGAGGAGGCCAAGCTGACGATTCCCATCACGCTGCTCAGCGCGCGTTGCGACCAGGAGGATCTGACGGAGCGCTTGCGCGATCTCGACGTCGAGATCTACCCCAAGCCGTTCTCGCCGTCCCGCCTGCTCGTCGAGATCGAGAGCAAGCTGACCAAGGCGCCATCCGCAGCGGGGTCGAACTGATGAGTGAACTAGGCCACAAGAAACTCGGTCCGCTGTTCGCCTCGCTGCGCTCGGCTGCGACCGGAGAGATCGATCTGGCGCAGATCCTCCCCTGCCTCGACCGCCTGCAGGAGGAGCTGGATCTGGTGCTGCGCGAACACGCGGGCATGGCGGACGAGCTCCTCCGCGCGTACGAACAGCTCGGCATCGTCTTCGAGGTGACCCGCAGCCTCACCTCGGTGCAGACCGAGGGCGAGGTCGTGCGCCTGTTCATCGATTCGCTGAACATCACCTACAGCCAGGAGCTGGTCTGCTCCGCCTCGCTGCTCGAGAACGGCAACCTGCACTGGTCGCAGGCCCCGGCGGCACGCGCCGAGGTCGAGGAGGTCGTCCGCGAAAGCATCAGCACCGGCAAGGTGGCGGTGCGCTCGCTGGCCGAGCCGATCGAGGGCATCGCCGAGGTACTGACCGGTCCGGTCTTCTCCGGCAAGCAGTTCTTCTGCGCGATCGTGCTGACGCACGGGCCGGAGGCGCGACGTTTCGAGGCGAGCGACATGAGCCTGCTCGAGGCGCTTACGCTGTTCTGCGGCGACCTGATCCGCAACTACCAGCTCGGCCACGAGCTGCGCCGGTTGAGCGTCGACATGGTGCGGGCCCTGGTCAATGCGATCGACCAGAAGGACGAGTACACCTCGGGCCATTCGAACCGCGTGGGCTATTTCGCGAAGCTGCTCGGCGAGGCGCTCGGCCTCGACCACGACGAGCTGCAGATGCTCGAATGGGCGGCGCTGCTGCACGACGTGGGCAAGATCGGGATCCGCGACGACGTGCTCAAGAAGCCGGGCAAGCTGACCCGGGAGGAGTTCGAGCACATCAAGGAACACCCGGTCCGCAGCTACGAGGTCGTTCGTGATATTCCCCAGCTCGAGGCGGCGCTCGACGGCGTGCGCCATCACCACGAGCACTGGGACGGCGGCGGTTATCCCGACGGGCTCGCCGGTGAGGAAATTCCCCGCCAGGCCCGGATCATCCAGGTGGCGGACGTTTTCGACGCCCTGACCACCTCGCGGTCGTACCGCCAGGCTTTCGGCTGGCGCCGTGCGCTGGGTATTCTCCGCGCGGATGCGGGCAAGGTGGTCGATCCCAACCTGGTGCCGGTGTTCGAGCGGATCGTGGAGCGGCAGGTGGGCGACGGGTTCCTCTACTTCGAGACGGATGCGGAGGAGGGTGGTTCCGGGGAGCAGCCGAAGGCGAATCCGTGAGTTGACGCCCGTCGGCGCTGCAGGCGCCGGGGTGGCTGCGCTGCGGCGCGCGTGCCGGCAGGGGGGCCCGCTATGAACATCGAGGTCAAGCGACTCGGCACGGTGGACGTGATCACGCCGCACGGGCCCCTGGTTGACGAGGATGCGGAATCCCTCATCACGACCGTGCAGAAGCGGTTGGCCACGCCGAACCCGCGGTTCGTGCTCGACCTGACCGACGTGCCGTATCTCGACAGCCGCGGCGTCGAGGGCATCGTCGAGGCCGCGGACGACCTGCGCCAGCGCGGCGGGCGCCTGCGCCTCGCCGCCGTCGGCGCCACCTGCCGGGAGATCCTCGAACTCACCGGCCAGTCCCGCCGCGTGGAGTATTTTGACGACGCCCACACGGCTGTACGGAGTTTCCTGTAAACCATGCTCGGTCCCGAAGTCAGGCTGGGAGAGCAGCTCATTGCCGAGGGGTTGATCACCCCCGAGCAGCTCGCCGACGCGCTCGGCCGCCAGTCGGCGTCCGGTCAGCGCATCGGCACCGCGCTCGTCAACCTCGGCGCCCTCAGCAACAACTCGCTGGTCGATGCGCTGGCGCGGCGCATGGGCGTGAAGGGCTGCGTGCTGCGCCACGGCCTGATCGATCCCAAGGCCGCCAAGTGTATTCCCAAGGAGGAGGCGGAGCATCTGCGCGTGCTGCCCATGTTCCGGGTGCACGACGAGGTCACCGTCGCGATGACCGACCCGCAGTCGGTCCCGACCATCGACCGGCTCCAGCGCCTGACCGGCTGTCGCGTCCGGCCCGTGCTCGTGCTCGACGAGAATCTCGTCGAGTACCAGCGCAAGTACCTCGCCGCCGAGGTCACGGTCGACGCCTTCCTGGCCTCCATCGAGGAATCCGACGTCACCATCGCCGAGACCGAGGCGATCGACGAGGGCCCGGTCACCGACCTCGACAAGATGGTCGAGGGCAGCCCGGTCGTGAACCTGGTCAACCTCGCCATCCTGACCGCGGTGCGCGACGGGGCCAGCGATATCCACATAGAGCCCGACCGGGACGCGACGCACATCCGCTACCGCGTCGACGGCCATCTGCGCGAGCTGCTCAATCCGCCGCGGGGCATGCACGCCGCGATCGTGTCGCGCGTCAAGGTCATCGGCCGCATGGACATCGCTGAGAAACGACTTCCCCAGGAGGGGCGCATCCACCTCGTGGCCGACGGCCGCGAGATCGACCTGCGCGTTTCGAGCATGCCCACCGTGCTGGGTGAGAAGATCGTGCTGCGCGTCCTCGACAAGAGCAACCTCACCTTCGACCTGGGCAAGCTCGGCGTCCAGGCGGAGGATCTCGTCGCCATCGAGTCCATGCTGCGCAGCCCGTACGGCATGATGCTCGTCACCGGGCCCACCGGCAGTGGCAAAACCACCACGCTCTACTCCGGGCTCGACCTGCTGCGTTCGGAGGCGGTCAACATCGTCACCGTCGAGGACCCGGTGGAATACCAGCTCCCCATGATCAACCAGATCCAGGTGAACGCCGAAGTGGGGCTCACCTTCTCCCGCGCCCTGCGCAGCGTGCTGCGGCAGGACCCGGACATCATCATGGTGGGCGAGATCCGCGACGAGGACACCGCGCGCGTCGCGGTGCAGGCGGCGCTCACCGGCCACTTGGTGATGAGCACGCTGCACACCAACGACTGTCCCGGCGGAATCATGCGCCTGATGGACATGCACATCGAGCCGTACCTGATCGCTTCGTCCACGCTTGGGTTCATCGCCCAGCGCCTGGCGCGGAAGATCTGCCCGTCGTGCCGCACGTCGTACTACCCGCCACCCGAGCTGCTCGCCTCGGTGGGCTGGAGCCACCGCGGCAACGAGCTGTTCCAGCGCGGCGAGGGTTGCCGCGAATGCCACAACACCGGTTTCCGCGGACGCGTCGGCATCTACGAAGTCATGGTGATCGACGGGGAGCTCAAACGCCTGATCAACCAGCGCGCGAGCGAATCGGACGTGCGGACGTACCTGGCCGAGATCGGCTGGCGCCCGCTGCGTGAAAAGGCGCTCGACGTCGTGGAACGCGGCGAGTCCACGCTGGAGGAAGTGCTCCGCGTGACCCGTTCGGAAGGTGCATATATCAGCGCCCCCGCGGAGCCTGAGCCGACGGAGGCCACCGCATGACACCGGCCACACGTCTGGCCCATCCGCCCCGGTCGCGCGGGCCGGCTGCAAACCGCGGACACGCCGGTGCCCGCGAGGCAGCCGGCGCGCGCGAGGACGGGCACAAGCCGGTTCGGGCGGGCAGTGAATTCAACCCGCAGACCATCCGGATTCCGGTCAGCCAGCTCGTGCTGTTCACGCGGCAGATGGCCATGCTCCTGACTTCGGGCAGCGGCCTCGTGCCGGCGCTGGCGGCGATCGGTCCGCAGATGCGTCACGAGCGGCACAAGCGGATGCTCGAGGCGATCCGCACCGACCTCGAGGAGGGCTCCACGCTCACCGAGGCGCTGGGCAGGTTCCCGCGTGCGTTCGACGCGTCCTACTGCGCGGTCGTGGCCGCCGGCGAATCGAGCGCCCGGCTTCCGCAGATGTTCAATCGCCTGGCGGTGATCATCGGCAAACGCCGCGCCATGCGCAACAAGATCGTCGGATCGCTGATCTACCCGGCGCTGCTGATCCTCCTGTCGATCAAGATCATGGCGGTGATGCTCTTCTTCGTCATCCCGCGCTTCGCCGGGATGTTCGACACGCTCGGCGTGAAGGTGCCGGCCTCGACCCAGATGCTCATGTCGCTGGCGACGTTTCTGCGCAGCTACTGGTACCTGGCGGTTCTGATGGTAGCTGGCGTGATCGGACTGACTGTGTATCTGCTGCGCTCCCGCCAGGGCCGACAGTTCCTCGCCAACATGCAGACGCGCATACCGGTGGCGGGTCGCCTGGCATCACGCCTGATCCAGGGGCAGACGTTTCGCATCCTGGGCATGCTGCTCGAGGCCCGCGTGGGGCTGCTCGAGGCGCTTGAACTGGCTTCGGGCGTCACCCGCAACGACCAGTTCCAAAACCTCTATGCGTCGCTGCGCGAAGCGGTCACCCGCGGTGATTCAATCAGCGGTGCCCTCGACGCGGGCAAGCTGATCAACCCGTCGATCGTGCAGGCCGTGCGCACCGGCGAACAGAGCGGACGGCTCGGCGAGGCGGTCAGTTTCGCCGCCGACATCCTCGACGAGGAAAACACGGAACTGCTGGGAACCGCGACGAAGCTGATCGAGCCGATGGTGCTGATCGTCATGGGGGCGATCGTCGGCACGGTCGCCGTCTCGCTGTTCATGCCGCTCTTTGACATGACCTCGGCGATCTGATTCTCGTGCGACGAAGGGACCGGCATGGCGGTACTGCTCGACAGGCTGAAAGTGAGGGCGAAGGCCGTATCGGCTGCGCTCGACGTCGGCCAGACGGCGCTGCGTGTCGCCCAGATCAAGCGTGACGGTGCACGCTGGGTCGTCACGACCGCGGGCACCTGTCGGCGCCGGTCTCCGGAGCGCGGCGGCGACGAAGCGCTCTTTGCCGCGCGCGTGGCCCGGTGGCTCAATCAACTCGGCCTGCAGCGCCGCGACATCGTGGCGGGGCTGAGCCCGCCGGACGTCGAGCTACACGCCATCAACCTGAGCAACAGCGACGCGAGTGCCGACGCCGAATCGCCCGGCGAGGCCGTGCGGGCGGAACTCGAGCGCCTGACCAGTTTCGACTCCACCTCCGCCGAAACCGACTACTGGCGTCTGCCGGAAAGCCCGGCGCTGCGCTCCCAGGTCGTCGGCGTGGCGGCGCGCCGTGACGGCATCGCCAGCGCGCTGGCGTTGTGCGAGGCCGCCGGGCTGGACTGCCACCGGATCGACGCGACACCGTGTGCGCTCGCGCGGTTCGGCACGATGTACCGCGGCCACTCCGCCACGGAGGAGGACGTCTGGAGCGTGTTGGATATGGGCGGGCGCATGTCGCGGATCATCGTCTGCGCCGGGGGCACGCCGATTCTGGCCCGCGCGTTCGTCTACGGCGGCCGCGCCTGGACGGACAAGCTCGCCCAGTCCCTGGCCGTCAGTCCGCAGACGGCTGAACAGCACAAGCGCGATCATGGCGTTGCGCACGGCGACGCGCCCCATGGGACGGACGGCGGCTCCGCCGGTAACGTCCTTGGCGACCTGATCTTCAACGTTTTGCGCAGCGA
This sequence comes from Phycisphaerales bacterium, assembly GCA_020639115.1. Taxonomy (GTDB): domain Bacteria; phylum Planctomycetota; class Phycisphaerae; order UBA1845; family UBA1845; genus JACKHG01. Next base: position 129,013 of record JACKHG010000011.1, on the reverse strand, counting down.
TCTCGACGAGATGGTCGAGGAACTGGAGCGATCCTATCGCTACGTGATGCAGTGCTTCCCTCGCCGCGCTCCGGGACCGCTGGTTCTCGTCGGCGGCGGCGCCGTTCTGCGCGGTCTCGACGTTTTCCTGCAGGAGCGGCTGGGCGTGACGGTGCTCACCCCCGGAATCACCGAACCGGAAGGATCATTGCTGGACCTGACGGCCTGTGGTCAGGACAGCGTATCCTCGGCGAGCGCGTACGCCTGCGCCATCGGACTGGCGATTCCGCAGGAGAGCGCCGATGGTTAGCGTCAACCTGCTGCCCGCCGGCATCCGCTCCGCACGCCGCCGCAATCGGCGCCTGCAGATCTGGGTCAGCGCCGTACTCGCCGTGACGATGCTGACGGCGATCCCGCTCGCGCTGGACGTGTCCAAGTCGGCAGCCGCAGCCTCGATCGAGTCGCGGTTGGAACCCTTGCAGTCGCGCCTGTCCACCGTTCGCGCGGACCTGAAGAAAGCGGTGGCTGAGCGTGAGGAACTGACCGCGCAGATCGCGCGGGCCGATGCCCTCAGGAGCAAACGCTCCTGGTCGTCTTTACTCGCGCTGCTCAGCTCCGTGGCGCCGGACACCGTGTGGTTCACGTCCTTGCGCACGGCGACGGTCGCGCCCCAGCGGGCGGCGCCCCAGCCAGCAGGCGGCAAAGCCGCGCAACCCCAGGCGGTTACGCTGGGCGGGCCGGGAGGCATTCATCTCGAAGGCTACGCGCTCGATCACGATGCGCTCTACGCGTTCATGAGCGCGCTGAAGGATACGAAGACATTTGACCGCGTGGACCTGACGTCAGCGGGCCAGGAGCCCGTGCTGAACGGAACGGCGGTGCGGTTCGTGCTGGAGTGCTACTGGCAGGCGGTGAAATAGGTTGATGCACAAGCGGTCACTGATCATTTACGACCTGGTGGGCACGGCGCTGGTCTGCGGCGCCGCGGCGCTCGGCGTGTGGAGTGGCTTTTTTCATCTGCACACGAGTGTGGCGCGCCTGGCCCAGGCCCGTGACCGGCTGGCGGCGACGGCAGCTACGCTGGCGGACGCCGAGGCGGCCTTGCGTATGGAACAGGCGCGCGGGACGCAGTTGAAGGCCGACATCAGCCAACGCGGCGCGTTGCCCCGCCAATCTCCGGTGGAGGACGACCTTCGTGATGTGGCCCGCCTCGCCCGCGAGAGCAACATGGACCTGGTGCAGGTGACACCCCTGGCCGGTGAGAAGTATCCCGGACTCGTCGAGTTGCGCTACAACGTGCTGACGCGCGGCGACTTCGCTGAACTGCTGCACTTCCTGCGCGCGTTCGAGCAGTCGACGCTGTGGGCGGACATCACCGGTGTGGACATCGGCGCGCCCCAGCAAGGGGAGGATGGCCAGCAGCGTACTTCCATCGTGCTGAGTCTTTTCGCGATGCAGGAAGCGGAGGCGGTGGCGTCCCGCTGAGCGGCATGAACGGCAAACGCAAGGCAATCTACATCTCTGTGATCGGCGTGGGGCTCGTCGCGCTGGTCATCGATCGCATGCTTGCCGGCACTGCGCCGAAGTCCGCGTCCGCCGCGACATCGACCGCACGATCCCAGCCTGCGGTGAGTTCCGCAGCCGCGCCGCCGGGCACCCTTGGAAATCTTTCGGTGACGGTCTTGCCGTTTCCTGATTTTGCGCAAGGCCCCCCTGGCGACGGATCGCCCCGCGATCCCTTCACCGCCACCACCACGGTGCTGCACGCGCTGGCGCCCACGCCGCCGCCTGATCTGAGTGCGGCGTCCGCAGCAGCGCAAGCCGAGTCGGCGACGCCGTTCTCCGAGCGTCACGTGCTCTCCGGCGTTGTGCTCCTGCGTCATGACCGGGTCGCCGTGGTCGATGGCATGAGCGTTGAAGTGGGCAGCCAGGTCGACGATTGCGTCGTTCGCGGCATCGAGAATCGCGCCGTCCTGTTCGAATGTCCGAGCGGCCCAACGCGACTCTACCTGCAGTCCCCCCTTCCTGGGGTCGAAAAGGCCGATTAGTGCTGCCGCGGGTTCAAGAAATGCTTTAGACGAGTAGGTCAAGCGGCCCGCCAACGTGGCCGATATCTTCAGCGCCGGTCGGTGTGTCGGAGTACACACGCCGTAGCCGCCATAATCAAAGGTAAGGAGTTCGCCATGAGGTTTGTGGGTAAAGCGAAGCGGGCGTTCAGTCTTGTGGAACTGGTGATCGTCATCGTCATCATCGGCATCATCGCCGCGATCGCCGTGCCGCGAATAAGTCGAGGGGCCAAGGGGGCCACCGAGTCCGCCGTTCGTGGCGATCTCGCTGCCCTGCGCGCCGCCATCGACCTGTACGCGGCTGAGCACAACGGCGTCTTCCCCGGCCAGCACAAGAACGACGGATCGGCCGGCGGGGCTGCCAGCGACGCTGTTGACCAGTTGACGAAGTACAGCGACATCAACGGCAAGACCGGTGACTACAGCGCAACGGACGGGATCGTCTACGGACCGTACCTCCGCAACGGCATGCCGCCCCTGCCCGTCGGCGCGAACGTCGGCAGTACGGACATCGTCTTCTCCACCGCCAGCCCGCCGACCGTGGCGGAAGGCGGCGGCGAGGGCTGGGCGTACAACCAGACGACCGGCCAGATCATCGCCAATACGTCCGCCAAGGACGAGAGCGATACGGCTTACAGCACCTACTAGTTGACTGCAATTCCAGGCCCGGCCTGGGATGCGCCCCGACCGAAACGGCCATCGTTGACCACGCCCTCCGATCGTCTCCGGCCGCCCGTCGACGCCTCGTAGCCGAGGTGAACGACTCCCGCACCGGACGCAATCGGATGGGCGTGGTCTTTAGTTTCCCCTGCAGGGCCGGATGGACCGGAGCTGGCCAGTGAGTTCGCCCCTCCGCACTTCACGCACAACCCGAACGCGCTCACCGCGCGCGTTCTCGCTCATCGAACTCGTCATCATCATCGTCATCATCGGGATCATCGCAGCCATCGCCGCCCCGCGCGTATCGAGCGCCGGACGCGATGCCCAGACCAAGGCCGTGCAGGCCACCCTCGCCAACGTCAACGCCGCGATCGACCACTTCTATGCCGAGCACAGCCGCTATCCCGGCTTCAATCCCACGAACGGGAACCCCGACGGCGACTGGTTCGTGAAGCAACTCACGACGTATTCGGATGCGAATGGAAACGTCCAGACCTCGCTGGGCGGGGACTTTCTCTTCGGTCCCTACCTTCAGTCGCCCTTTCCCACCAATCCGTACAACGGTATGAGCAACGTGCACGTGAAGGCGGGTCGGACCGGTGCCGTCGCCCTGAACTCCTCTGGCTGGATTGCGGTTCTCTCCGATGGCAGTTTCACCATCAACACGACCACCGACAAGATCAAGGCGGACGTCTTGTCGGCCAAGGAAGTTGATCTGATCAAGACGCTGCGAACCGGCAGTTGACGCCAGTCTCGCTGCCTCTGCTACCTGCTTATTCTTCCATTTTGAACTTGCACTGCCCGTGAATAGTGGAGAGACTGACAGCGTCAGCCGTCAGCCCACTTCCATCTCACCCTGACCGACACTGACGGACAGGCTTGCTTGCGGCTGACCGAATCGCGGCGGGTGGGCCCGCCACGGCCGTAGGAACACGGCCCACAACCTGATCTTCGTGTCCGACAGGATGTCGGGGGAGTAGATGTCATGGCATGGATGCCAGTGGCCGAAGCCGCAGCGCGGCTGGGTGTGTCAGAGCGAACCATCTGGCGGCGCATCAAGTCCGAAAGCATTCCCTCACGCAGCGAAGCCGGCCGGACCTTGGTCGACCTGGAGGAGTCCGACGCCTCCGCCGACGGGCTGCACGGCGCCGAACTTCACTCACGAGCCGCGGACGATGACGCCCTTGCAGCCGTGATGGCCGAATTGGCGGAGCTGCGCGAAGCCAACGCGCGGGAGTTCCGTTATGCCCGCCGCGGGAAGCGCGCCGCCATGGCGCTCGCAGCCATGATGGTCTGCGCCGTGGGCGCAGGCATCTGGTACCACTTCGATACGCTCGCGCGACTCGATTCCGCCCACGCGACCGCCCTGCGTGATCTCGATATCGCCCATGAACAGGATCTGGCGGACGCGCGGGCCGACGTAGCTCGGGCCGAGACGCTGGCGGCCGGTAAGGCGAGCGAGGCGGCGCACCTTCGCCAGAACAAGGTGGATCCCGATGCCATTGTGGCGGCTGTCCGGGAGTCGCAGAACGACTTCCAGTGCCTCATCGAGGATCGCCTGGATGCCCTGGATGCCGCGCTGGCCCAGTCCGGTCGCGACGACGCTGCCTGGGTGGCGGAACGAGCCAAGCTCGCCAAGACCATCGACGAGCTGCGCGAGGACGTGCACCGCAAGGAATTGGGGTTCCTCTCTGCCCAGCAGCAGTCCGAGCGGATCATCGCTGCGCTGCGCCGCCAGACCGCCCGCAGCAATGGCCTCGCGGAAGGCTTGCAGATCCACATCGACTTGCAGCAGCGGGCGTTTGTCCAGGCGCAGTCCGAGCTGGCGGAACTGCACACCATGCTGGCGGAGGCCCCCGAGGCCAAGACGACGCTGCGGGACTTCGCGATGCGTCAGCGGATGCGGGATTCCGTCGTGCAGTTGTCATCACTCGACGCTGCCCGGCCCGAATCGCCCTTACGGGATCCGCAAACAGCCTGGGCGCAGGCGGTTTCCACGGTCCGGAACTGGTTTGAGCAGCTTCGCGACCGCGCCCAGAAGTACGCCGAGGAGGAGGCGCTGGCTCGCGTCGACTGACCGCGGACGGGTCGCCCTTCAACCTGCCAAGCCCAGCGACTATACTCTCGGTCTTGCCACGAAACGGGTCGTGGCATGATCCGGGGTATCCTCGCGCATGCTTCAGCTCGGGACCGTCGAAATTGCGCATCCTTTTGTTCAGGCTGCACTTAGCGGCTACAGCGATCCGCCCATGCGGGCGATTGCGCGCCGGCATGGGGCTGCGTACACGCTGAACGAGGTCGTGCTCGACAAGCTCGTGATCACCCGGGGCAAGGGGCAGAAGCGTGTCCTGCGCCCGGTCGAGCCCGACGACCACCCGGTCGGCGGCCAACTCATGGGGGCCAACCCCGACGACTTCGGGCCGGCTGCCCGCCTGCTCGCCGACGCGGGCTACGACGTGATCGACATCAACTTCGGATGCCCGGTGCGCAAGGTGCTCGGCCGCTGTCGCGGCGGATTCCTGCTGTCCCAGCCCGAAGCTGCCCTCGAGATCGTCGCCCGGGTGATGGATGCGGTGGGCGCGGATCGCCCCGTCACCGTGAAGATGCGCCGCGGGCTGGACGATTCCGCGGAGAGCGAACGCAATTTCTTCGCGATCCTTAATGGTGCGTTCGCGCTCGGCGTCTGTGCGATCACGGTCCATGGCCGGACGGTGGAGCAGCGCTACGTCGGCCCGAGCCGCTGGGCCTTTCTCAAGCGCGTCAAGGCCCACGCCGGCGACCGCGTCATCCTCGGCAGCGGCGACCTGTTCAGCGCTCCGGCGTGCCTGGACATGATGGCGGAAACCGGCGTCGACGGCGTGACGATCGCCCGCGGGGCGATCGGCAATCCCTGGATCTTCCGGGACTGCCTCGCGCTCGCCGCCGGTGAGCCCCTGCCAGAGCCGCCCTCCATCGTGGAGCAGGGTGCGACCATCGCGGCTCACTTCGCCGAGAGTGTGCGCTGTCACGGGGCTGATCGGGCCGGCGCGCTCATGCGCAAGTTCGGCATCAAGTACAGCGAGTTGCATCCCTGCGCTCGGGCCGTACGTGACGCGTTCATCGCGATGCGCACCACCGACGACTTCCAGGGCTTGATCGATGCCTGGTACAACCCCGCCGGCGATTATCCGCCCGTTACGCGGCGCACCAGCCACGGCGATCTGATCGCCGCCGGCGCAACTCTGTAATTCCCGTGGATTGGGTTATAGCGACGTCCAGACGTCAGGCCGGTACGCGAGTTGCCGCTGGTACCGGGGCGACCGCCACGGTCTGCGCGGGAACATCGATGTGCAGCACGCGGCAGACCGCCCGGGCCACCAGGGCCGAGCGGGGCACCATCGGCGGGCTGGGCCGGCCGTAGACCGCCGCGACGGCTGGCTGAAGCACGATGCCCAGGGTGACCGCCGCCAGCACGTCGAGATTTCCGGCGTCCTCCGGCGGGAGCTTGTCGACGAAGCGGGCCATCAGGTCGAACCAGTAGCGGACCGGGCTTTCCTCAACCTGGTCCATGCGCGACCACAGGTCGTGCTGGTGGAGGAGCACGAAGCTGAAGAGCTGGTAGTTCTCGTCGAACAACTGGTAGAAGCACTCCACCGCGCTGCGGACGGCGTCGTAGGGCGCCAGGTCGGGGCGGACGCGCTCCTCGAGGTTGGCGTAGAGATTGGCCAGGCCGGAACGGAATACCGCCCAGGCGAGGTCGAGTTTTCCCGCCCAGTGGCGGTAGAGGGCGGCTTCGCTGACGCCCGCGGACTCGGCGATCTGGCGGATGCTGGTGCCGTCGAGGCCCTGTTCGCCGAAGAGGCGGCTGGCCGCCTGGTAGATGGCGTCTTTAAATTTGACGGGTCGTCCCATAACTGGTTCTCCCGCGGTGGGTTAGTGAGCGTTTATTAACTTGCCGCCCTACAACCCCGTTGTCAAGCACTTTCCGCCGGGGACGCCGGGCGGGGGGCCTAGCGCGACCCGCCCAGCCGCTTGAACGCCTCCACGACCCGCGCGCGGCTCTTCGAGCGGTCCACAATCGGGGCGGGGTAGTCGCGTTCGCCTCGAGTCGCGGCGTCCGGATCGTGGATCCTGTTTGCGGGGACGGGTTCCAACTCGGGCACCCAGCGGCGGATGTACGCACCGTTGGGGTCGTAGCGCTCGCTCTGCCGGGCGGGGTTGAAGACGCGGAAGTAGGGGGCTGCGTCCGTGCCGGTCGATGCGGACCACTGCCAGCCACCGTTGTTGCTGGCGAAGTCGCCGTCGACGAGGTGCTCCATGAAGAAGCGCTCTCCCCAGCGCCAGTCGATGAAGAGGTCCTTGGTGAGGAACATGGCGACGATCATGCGCACGCGGTTGTGCATCCAGCCCGCGGCGGCGAGTTGGCGCATGCCTGCGTCCACAATGGGAAAACCGGTCGCGCCCGCGCACCACGCCTCGAACTGGACGGTGTCGTTGTTCCAGCGGAGGCGCTCCGTTTCGGTGCGGAACGGTCGATCCATGCACACGCGGGGGAAGCCGATGAGGATGTGCCGGTAGAACTCGCGCCAGATGAGTTCGCTGATCCAGGTGGCGACGCCCTTCTTGCCGGAGTCGACGCGATTGTGGTTGACCGCCAGCGCGGCGCGGAGGCACTGGCGCGGGGAGAGTACGCCGCAGGCGAGGTAGGGCGACAGGGCGCTCGTGCCGTCGGTGGCGGGCTCGTCGCGACGCGTTGCGTAGTCGGCGATGGCCTGGTCAACGAAGGACGCGAGCCGCTGGTGGGCGGAGCTTTCGCCCTCCGGCCAGAGCTTGCGGTCGGCGTCCGTGCTGAAGCCTGCCAGTTGCGTGGGCACTTCGTCGGCCGGCACCTTCGAAGAGGATTGGGGCTGCGGCGGGGCGAACTCCTTGAGTTCATCGCCGCTCTTGAACAGCTCACACCACTTGCGCTTGAACGGCGTGAACACCGAGTACCACCCGCCGGCCTGTGTCCTGATGTCCGCGACATCGAGAATTGTCTGATCGCGGAACGTGTGCATCTGGCGGTTGTCCGTCTCGAAAGCGGCGCGCACCTCGTCGTCGCGGCGCACCTCGTTCACTTCGTGCTCGCTGTTGCAGTAGAGCGCGGCGCAGTCGTGTGCGCGGGCCAGCTTCAGCAGCGCCTGGGGCACGCCGTCGAACCGGTTGCTCCGCACGATTTTCAGCGGGATGTTCAGCCGTTTGAGTTCGGCGCCCAGGGCACGCAGGTTGCGCAGCAGGAAGTCGACGCGCGGGCCGCCCCAGTGGTGGTCCTTCCACTGCTGCGGGCACAGTATGAACACGCCAATCAAGCAACCGTGGTTCGCGCAGGCGGCTGCATGCAGCGCGGTGTTGTCGCGCGTGCGCAGATCAGAACGAAACCAGACCAGCGTGTTCATGTTCGCTCATTTCCCGCCACTTATGGTTCAGCTCTGCCGTTTCAGGTCGATGGTGAGTTGCAAGGGCGCGTCGTTTTGCACGCCCGCGACGTCGATCACGAGGCGGCCGTCATCGACACGGCGATAGGTGATCTCCTGCGGGAAGTCGTGCTCGGGGTTGGCGAAGACCGCAGTGCGATGACCGCGATCCAGAGATTTCAGCGTGAAAGTCGTGCTGCTGCGCTTGCCGTAGGGGAACGGCGTGAGCACGACCTCTCCATCGACGCTGCGGAAGTGCTCGAACTCGATCATCACGACGCGGCCATCACGAATCTCCTTGTTCGCGCTAAGCATCTCCCCGGCTGAGGGCGACGTGTACACCGCCTCCCATTCGCCTCCGTTGATGGTTCCCTTCCAGCTTCCGGTGAGAAACGCCAGATCGGTAACGTCGCCCGCCTCCGGCGGAACGTCCTTGGCAAAGGCCCACCAGGCGCTGCCCGCCAGCAGCGCGACCATGACGCTCAGTCGAGCTTTCATCGCGAAATCTCCGCACGTATTCAACCCGGCGGGCTATTTTCTATTCGGGCGAGGTGCTGGCTGCAACCGGAGCACGCGGTCCGCCGAACGGTACCCGCACGCGTGGGTTCCGACGGGGCGTGCTCTTTTGCGGCGGGCGGGGCGTTTGCGGCGGACTCTGGGCGGCGATGACGTCCTTCCAGTGCACGAGTTCCAGGCGCCCATCGGGATGTTCGACCAGCGCCGTGCAATGGTCTGTCCAGTCGCCGGTGTTGCAGTAGAGCACACCATCCGCGTGCCGGCGCAGCGCCGGACGGTGCGAGTGGCCGCAGACGACGCCGTCCATCCGGTAACGTCGGGCTTCCGCGACGAGCAGCGATTCGTAGTTGGCCAGGTGGCGCACCGCATCCTGCACGCGGCGCGTGACGGCAGCCGCGAGGCTCCAGTCCGGCTTGCCCAGGCAACGGCGGATGAAATTGACCGCCCGGTTGACCAGCAGCAACTGCCGATGGGCCCCGACGCACAGCAGCGAGAAAACCCGGCGATGGCGCACGATCGCATCGAACTCGTCGCCGTGGGTCACCAGCAGGCGCTTGCCATCGGCGGTCGTGTGCACGTCGCGGGCCTTCACGCGGATGTCCCCGAAGGTGAAGCCGACGAACGTGCGGAAGAACTCGTCATGGTTGCCCGGGATGTAGACCACCTTGGCGCCCTTGCGGCTGCGCTTGAGCAGTTTGTGCAGGACTTCGTTGTACTGCCGGGGCCAGTGCCACTTCTTGCGCAGGGCCCACACGTCGATGATGTCGCCGACGAGATAAAGGTGGTCGCACTTGATCTGGTCGAGAAAGGAATGCACCCGTTCGGGCTGGGCCGCGGGTGACGCGAGGTGCAGGTCGGAGATCCATACGCTGCGGTAGAACGTGCTCATGCCGGTTCCTCAGGTCACCGCGGCGGCTGGGGCGCGTGCGGCACTGCTCGCGCCGCTCAGTTCTTCCGCGAAGCGCTCGATCGCAGCGAGCGCCTCGGTGGCGCCGTCGCGCTCATGCCCGCGGGCATGCGCCGCGAGTTCGTCCGCGCGGGCCAGAAAGTCCCGCAGTATCTCCGCGGTCAGGCCGTCCCGCGCGACGCGGACGCCGAACCCCATTTTCTCGATGTGGAACGCGTTCAGGCGCTGTTCGTGACAGGCCATCGGTGTGCCCAGCATGGGTTTTCCAAAGTGGATCACCTCGCCGATGAGCTGGTTTCCGCAGGTAGCATACACGGCGCGGCAGCTCGCCAGGTCGTCCAGGAAGCCCTGCTTGCTGATGGGTTTGAACTCGATGTTGCCCTCCCGTCCGCTGCGCGGCACGCCGTACATGCGCACCGGGCAATCCTGGGCGCGAAAAGCCTGCTCCACCGCCGGCGTGAACTCGTGCTCGCCCTTGTTGATGTAGGCGAGCAGGTGGTCGCCGTGCGTCGGCTTCATCGCCAGCACGTCCTCGCGGATGACCGCGCCGACGCGCTGCACGCCGGGGTGGCGGGGCACGGCGTCGAAGAACGCGGACACCACGGCGCGGTTGGGCACGCCGTAAAGGAACCGGTAGACCCACGCGTTGCCCCAGTTGGCGACGCGCTCCCACGCCGGCATGTCCGGCCGGCAGTAGACCAGCAGGCCGAAGTGGTCGAACGTGATACGGGGAATTCCCGTGTGGCGCGCCACCCAGTGGGAATAGATTTCCGAATCGGTGAGAATGACGTCCGCGCCGAACGCCCGGATCTGCGATTCCACGAGGTCGCTGGTCGGCCCGCGCCAGCGCGCGTCGAGCAGCAGCGGCAGGTTCCGCTTGAGCGACCGGTAGTTGGAGAGCTTGCCGCGGCTCGTGAAATGGTATTTGAGGTAGGGGATGGGCACGACCGGGAAATCCCCGGAGAGTGCGGTGTACGCGTCGCCGCCGGCGAGGATGAGCACCTCGTGCCGCGCGCAGAGCCGGGGGAGCACCGCCCGCGCCCGCATGGCGTGTCCGCGTCCGAATCCGTGAATGCCGTAAGCGATCCGCAAGTACGCACCTTTCCGAGTGGAAACCTACGTTCTTAACGTCAAGAGAATATTAAGGTTGTATTCTCTGTGGCTTAAGTTTTCACAGGCCGGTGGCCGCTCGGCGGTGGTCAGTCCAGGCTGCTTGGGCCGCCGTATTCGGTCTTGATCCAGTGGACGTTGCCGGCCTCCGGAATGATCGCGACGTACAGGTCCTGGTAGCGGGTGGGGGCCCGGCCGGTACCCCCCAGGCGGGCGTACAGTTCCTGCAGGTTCCCGCTCTGCGCGTCGGTGACCGGACCCGTGCTGCCGATGTAGAGCACGACGCCGCCGGCGTGAAGATCCAGCACCTCGTCCACGAACTGGTTGGCGAAAGCCTTGGTATCGGCGATCTGGACGGCGCTCACCACGTTGACCTCGAGTCCGAGCGCCGCGGCGACCGGCGCGGCGGTTTCGCGCATCCGGTTGAGGTCGGGGGCGTAGATGGCGGTGACGCCATGGTCGGCCAGCGCGTCCGCCAGCGCCTGGGCGCGCTGCCGCCCCTCGTCGGTCAGCGACGGATCGAGCCCTTCGGGCCGTTCGGCGTGGCGGGTGAGGATGATCGTCGTGGTCGTGCCCGGTTGCGAGATTACGGGCACGGTGGACAGTTGGGTGTTGCATGACGGCATCGCCGCCCAGCAGAGGGCCGCGGCGGTCAGGATGCAGTTTCGGCGAGCACGTGCGGTCATCTCCGGCCTTCCTTTCGATGCGAGCGGCTTGTTCTCGAGCCACCTCGGATTGCTTGCGGATCTGTTGCTTGACATCGTCCTAGAGGAAAATCCTGATAGGCGTCGCGTCCCACCCCTCGTGAGCCAGGCTTGCCGGAAGCGCGCATGGCATACGCCGGTCGCGACGTATCTTCGCCCCCAACAACCCGGCAGACCGGCTGTTGCGTCGGGTCCCGACCACCTGGCGACGTAGCCTTGGGTGTACGGCCCGCATTCTAAGCGATCTGGCGGCGGGTTCGCCAACCGCCGGCGGCCCTTCATTCCTCCGCGGATCGTCGTAGAATGTGCCCATCAACTTCACCTGCTCCAGACGCAGTTTGCGGAGGTTGTCCATGAAGACCATCATCGAGCCGTTCCGGATCAAGGTCGTCGAGCCGCTCAAGATGACCACGCGGGCGGAGCGTGAGGCCGCGCTGCACCGCGCCGGCCTGAACGTGTTCCTGGTCCCGGCGGAGGACGTCCTGATCGACCTGCTCACCGACAGCGGCACCGGTGCGATGAGCAGCGAGCAGTGGGCGGGCATCATGCGCGGCGACGAGTCGTACGCCGGGGCCCGCAGCTACTACCGGTTCGAGGACCGCCTGCGGGAGGTGACCGGCTTCGAGCACGTCATCCCCACGCATCAGGGCCGGGCCAGCGAGCGGATCCTCTTCGAACTGATCGGGGGGCCGGACAAGACGATTCCCAACAACAACCACTTCGACACGACCCGCGCGAACATCGAGCACAGCGGGGCCCGGGCCGTCGACCTGGTGATCGACGAGGGCCGCGACCCGAAGAGCCGCCACCCGTTCAAGGGCAACATCGACCTCGACAAGCTGGAGGCGCTTTTCAAGGAGGTCGGGGCGGAGCACATCCCCTGCGTCATGGTGACGGTGACCAACAACAGCGGCGGCGGTCAGCCGGTCAGCCTGGAAAACCTGCACGCGGTGCGCAAGTTCTGCGACCGGCACGGCACGCCGTTTTTCCTGGACGCCTGTCGCTTCGCGGAGAACGCGTATTTCATCAAGCAGCGCGAACCCGGCCAGGGGCACCGCAGCGTGGCCGCCATCGTCCGCGAGATGTTCGACCTCGCCGACGGTGCGACGATCAGCGCCAAGAAGGACGGCTTGGTGAACATCGGCGGCGTGCTGCTGCTGCGCGACGAGGCGCTTTACGGCGCGGCGCAGAACCTGCTCATCCTCACGGAGGGATTTCCCACGTACGGGGGGCTCGCCGGGCGCGATCTCGAGGCGATGGCCCAGGGTTTCGAGGAGGTGCTCCACGAGGACTACCTGCACTACCGCATCCGCAGCACGGCGTACCTGGGGGAGAAGCTGCTCGCCCAGGGCATCCAGATCGTCGAGCCGCCGGGCGGGCACGCGATTTACATCGACGCCGCCGAGTTCTGTCCGCACATTCCCAAGGCGCAGTTTCCCGGGCAGGCGCTGGTGTGTGCGCTCTACCTGCACGGCGGCATTCGCGGCGTCGAGATCGGCAGCGTGATGTTCGGCGAGCACGCGAAGATGGAACTCGTGCGCCTGGCCATCCCGCGGCGGGTGTACACGCAGTCGCAGATCGACTACGTGATCGAGGCGATCGGCGAGGTGCACGCCCGGCGCGACCGGATCCGCGGCCTGCGCATCACCGCGGAGCCGCCGGTTCTGCGCCACTTCACGGCGCGGTTCGCGGAGGTCTAGCCGGCGGCGCGGCTGAGGAGTTTCCGGGCGTGCACACCCTTTCGAGTGAAGATCTGTGCCTCGACGCGGAATGGAGCCGGATAGCCCGCGCGAGCACCATCGAGCTGGTCAAAAGCAACGCGCAGCGGCGCGTCTATCGGCTCACGCATTCATCCGGTGTTTACTACGTCAAGCAGCACATTCGCCGCGGATTCGTGTCCTGGCTTCATGATCGTGCCCTGGGAGACCCCGCCCGGCGCGAATTCGAAGCGGGAAAGTACGCCGAGGCGCACGATGTTCCCACGGTGACGATGGAGGCCTGGACTACCCAGCAACTTTCGGGTGGCCGCCGGGCCGCGGTCCTGATCACGCGCGAGGAACGGGATGTCCAGGGGCTTGCCCCCAGTTGGGAAATCGCACAGAACGTCGGTCACGGGCGCGGCGCTGAACGCCAACTGGGCACGGCACTCGTCGCGCTGATCGCCCGTGCCCACGACGCGGCGTTTCTGCATCCGGACAACCATCCCGGCAACATCCTCGTCCGCGGGGCAGGTACCGTCGATCCGCAGTGCATCTATGTCGACCTCTACGGCGTACGTTTGCGTCGCCCCGTCAATGACTCGGATGCGGCGCGCAATCTCGCAGCGTTGGCCATGTGGTTCATGCGTCGCGCGACGCGCACGCAGCGGCTGCGTTTTCTGAAGGCGTACGCCGGCCAGCGGAGGCGCTGGTCATCCGCGCAGGCACTGCGCACCTTCGCCCGGCAAATCGATCGGGCCTGGGCGCGGCATGCCCGGCGGCTCTTCGCCCAGCGCGATCGGCGCATCGGACGCCGCAACGCGTTCTTCGATCGGCAGACGGCTGAGGACGGCGCGCTGGTCGTCGCGACAAGGCGGTTCCGCGACCTGCCGCAGATGCTCGACCTGCCCGCCCCCGACGCGCCGGACGCCTCCGCGTCCCCGGTGGCTGAGGCGATCCTCGCCGCGCCCGACACGAGCGAGACATACTTCGCCCAGAGTCGTTTTACGGGCTGGGCCTGGCGCATAGCCGGTTCGCCGGCCTGGCGAAAGTACCGCAGCGCTTGCCTGCTCATGAATCGGGATATTCCTACCGTCGTTCCGCTCGCGTGCCGCTGGACCCTCGCCCGTGGTGCAATCAGCCAGTGCGGGTGGCGGCGGCTGCGACCGCCCGATGCAGCCGCCCTGCGCGAGTGGCTTGACGTGCTCGCGGGGCGGCAGCGCGCGGACCTGCTCGAACGCGTCGGCCGCCTGGTCGCCGACACACTGTTGCGGGGAGCCGTCGTGCAGGATCCGACATTGCTGACGCTCGAGGTGGCGGGCGTCCTGCGCGGCGATCCGCGCGTCTACTGGGCCGGTGTGCAAGTGAGCGCCGTGTCTGTTCCGGCCCCGCGTCACGCGCAACAGTGGATGCTCAGCGTGTTGGCCCAGGCATCGGCAAATGACGCCGCCGTCACCCGTGCGGATCGGGCCCGCGTATTGCGAACCTACTGTCGCAGGCTCGGACCGACGCAGGCCCCCGGCGGGTGGCGTTCCTTCTGGCGCAGCATCGCGGCGGCGTCCGGGTAGGGCGGACGTCCGTGGCTTGGCTGAGGTTTCCTGAGGAGAGAAGTCATGGGTACAGCCGACACCTGGGGGCGCATCCACCTGATCCAGGGCGACATCACGCGCGAAGCGGCTGACGCGATCGTCAACGCCGCAAATACGAGCCTGCTCGGCGGTGGCGGCGTGGACGGGGCGATTCATCAGGCAGCCGGCCCGGAGTTGCTTGCGGAGTGCCGCAAGCTCGGCGGGTGCCCGACCGGGGAAGCGCGCATCACGTCGGCGTACAGGCTGCCGGCCCGGTACGTCATCCATACGCCCGGTCCGGTATACCGCGGCGGCTGCCAGGGCGAGGCGGAACTGCTGGCTGCGTGCTACGCCAGCGCGCTGCGGCTGGCGGCCGATCACGACTGCCGGACGGTGACCTTTCCGGCGATCAGTTGCGGCGTGTATGGTTACCCGATCGAGGATGCTGCCCGCGTTGCGCTCGGTGCGGTCCGTGATTTCCTCGAGAGATCGGCGCTGCCGGAGCGGGTGACGTGGGTGTTGTTCAGCCAGCCGGACCTGGCGGCGTACCGGGGGGTTCTGGAGAAGCTGCGCAGCTCGATCAGCCCCTAGGAAGCGCTTGACAGGCCATTGGTTATGCGAAGAATAGCCTGGGGACGTTTCACATGCGTCCAGGCGTTCAGTAGTCCTTGTGCCGCAGGAGTTTACCTCAGTTTCGCGGCAACGCGGCTGCGTGGTTTCCAGAATCACGGGCCGACAGCAGAGGCTTGATTTCCCTGCGGCGTGCGCGTCGGCAGAGGAGACTCGATCACGCCCCATACCGGCATCAGCCGGGAAAGGTTCTACGCAGATGGTTACGGTCCGTGGATTCGTGTCACTCGCCGAGCGTATCGGCGCGTGCGGCTTGGTGGGTGTCGCTGCCCTGATCGTCGCGCTGGCGGCCCACCCGGCGCTGGCTGGCGAGCCCGGCTTCTACTCGGGCGGTAAGTTTCATCCGCTCATCGTCTCGCCGGACGAGCTGGCCGTCGAATTGCCGCAGGACGCTGCGCTCCGGGCAGCCGCCGTGCAGCAGGCCCGCACGTCCGGCGCCGGCGTGCTTGAGGAGGTTTCCGAGGATGGCGCCTCGAGCCGTTTCGCCATCCTGCACACCGCGAATGCAGCGGTCGCGAGCCGCGTCCGCAGCCGGTCCGGCTCCGACTTTCTTTCGGTGAATGCCGTATACCGTGCGCAGCCCGGCGGCGCGCCGATCCTCTCGTCCGGCCACATCGTCGTGCGTCTGGCCGCTGACATTGACGCGCGCGAGCGCGAAGAACTGTTCGGGCAGTATCGCGTGACCGAGGTGGCGCCGGTGGAGGGGCTGAGCAACACGTTCCTCGTGGCGCCGATCGGCGATGCGGCCGGCACCGAACTGGACACGGCGAACGCCCTGTACCGTGACGTGCGTACGGTTTACGCTCATCCGGACATGCGTATTCCCGTCGAGACGCGGCAGTTCACCCCACCGACGGACATCGGGGCTGACACGTTCCAGGACAACCAGTGGCATCTCACGACGATCGAGATTTTCAATGCCTTCCAGCGGACACAGGGCTCGGGCGTGCTCGTGGGGCAACTGGACGATTCCTGCGACGTTGAGCACGAGGACATGGCCGAGAACTACATTGGGATCAGCCACAATGCGGCCACGAACGAGCAGAGCGCGACAGCGGCGGTGCCCGCGCGCACGGGAGATCGCCACGGTACGCCGGCGATGGGCCTGATGTGCGCCCGGTACTTCAACGGCAAGGGCGTGCTGGGCGTCTCGCCGGCTGCCGAGTTCACGGCGTCGCGCGGACTGGAGGCAGCGGTCACGACGAGCCAGATCGCCAGCGCATACACATTTGCGCGCAACCAGCACGTGGACGTGCACAACAACAGTTGGGGATTTGCCGCGGGCACGGCCAATCCGGACGTGATCATCGACGCGTTGCGCACGGCCTACGATGAAGGCCGCGCCGGGCGCGGGATGGTCGTGTGTTTTGCGTCGGGCGGCGGTCGTGGAATCGATCCGACCTCCGCGCTCGGCGAGGAGGTCAGTGGCGACGACGAACTGGCGACGCTTTCGACCGTCATCGGTGTCGGCGCGAGCAACAGCCTGGACCAGTTGTCGCAATACAGCAATTACGGCGAGGAGATCGACGTGCTGGCGCCCAGCAACGATCTGCCTTTGCCGGGCGGTGCGACGCTGCCTGCGATCGTGTCGACGGACAATACCGACGAATCGTTTCCGTTCGAGCCGGGTTACAATGATGCGGGTTTTGCGGATGACGGTTCTGCCGATCTCGCCAATCCCCAGTACACGAAGAACTACGGCGGGACGTCCGCCTCCTCCGCCATCGTTTCCGGGATTGCCGCGTTGATCCTCTCGCTCGAATCGGACTACACCGCTCCGCAGGTGCGCAACATCATCGAGCACACGTGCGACCAGATCAATCCGATGGTTGCGGCTTACAACGGCATCACGAGTCGCAGCCTGCGCTATGGTTACGGTCGGGTGAATGCGGGCACCGCGGTCGAGGCGACGTACGACGGCTATTACTGGCCGGAACGCGTCGCCGATGTGTGCGTCGGCCAGAGCTGCGCCCCGGCGCTGCCGGACAACACGATCCACTGGGTCAACAACGATGACCAGCGCATGATCGGGGAGTCGGTGTTCGGTGTGCCCATCACCTCTGTCCTCGTGGTGGAGAGTGACACGCCGTTCTCGTGGAAGCCGACCGACGGTGAAGTGTACTTCGAAGGGCAGGTCGTTGCGACCGGCGTGACTGTCGTGGCCAACCTTCTTGCCGAGCAGTACACGTTCACCGCTGGCTCCGGCACGAAGTACTTCGGCGTTTATTCCGTGGCCGACACGGAGCGCCGCGGCACGACCTACGGTTTCGGTGTTGCCGTGACGTCCGCCGGCAACGTGATCGATTCCGGCACCACCCTTCCGGCGGGCACGATTGTCGTGCCGCCGGACCGGCCGCGGGTGACGATCAACGTGTCCCCGCTGGATGGCACGTCGCCGTTGACGGTGCAATTCGAGGGCAACGCGCAGTCCTCCGCGATGATCAGCAGTTACAACTGGGACTTCGGCGACGGTACTTCTTCGACCAACCGCGTGACGCAGCACACGTATACGGTGACGACCGGTACGCAGCGCTTCTTCGCTCAGCTCAGCGTGACGGACGCCAATGGGCTCACCGGGAATGCGGCGGTCGCCATCGACGTCAGCGCACCGGGCAGTGGTAGTGGTGGCGATGGATCGTCCAGTGGCAGTGTCAGCATCCGCATCTCCGATCCGTCGGCACCGGAATCGGACGTGTCCGCCGGTCTTGCGCCGCTTTCCGTTATTCTGACGGCGCAGGTATCGGGCATTGGTACACCGACGAGCGATCTCAACATCGTTTGGGATCTCGGTGACGGCAACACTGCCGAGAGCCTCAGCGTTGCACACACCTACCAGATCGCCGGGCGATTTCCGGTGTCCGTGACGGTCAGCAATGCGACTTCGACGCTGCGTTCGACGCGGTTCGTCGATGTGTTGCAGAGCGCGACGCCGACGCCGACGCCGACGGCCAGTCCGACGCCGACGCCGACGCCCGGCGGTATCGGGGGGCTGGGTTGTGGTGCGGGCGTCGCCGTCACGTTCTGGGCGGCGGGTCTGCTGCTGGCCCTGCGCCGCTTCGCCCGCTGACGCGGCTGTCATCTGTTCGGTTGATTGGGCGTGCCGCGCGCGCGAGAATGAACGCGCGCGGTGCCGCGTCGTTGTCCGATCGTCGTCTCGCCCGGAGTCGGGTGGGTGCAGGCCTGGCGCCGCAACCGACGGGGCGCCATGACCACGTTCAACCTGTTCCATCTCTACCGGCTCATGCTCATCACCTTCGTGCTGGTGTATGGCGGATCCTGGCTCGTGGCGGTGGGCCACGGCGCCTGGCGCCGCCGGAAGACAACTGATCGAGCGCACGGTGCGCACTGGACGCAGCGCTGGCGCACCGTGTACGGGCCGCGGTTCGGGCGTGACGTCGTACAGATCGCAGCGCTGGGTCTGCTGCTGGTTGGACTCATTCTGTTGCATGGATGGCGCGGACCATGGACGTGATCGACCGGGGAGCGCTGCACGACTTGGCGGCGTGGGCCGGCGTTGCCGTGAGCGGCTCGGAGACCGACGCGGAACTGTTTGCGCGCGTGCAGGCGTCCGACCCTGCGCCGTTCGAAGAGCTCTCGACGCGCGGCTTGCGGCTCTTGGCGCAACTGCGCGGTCTGCCCGAAGCGGAGCACGCGGATCGTGACGAGATCATGCGCGCATTGAAGCGCGCCCGCGGTTGGCGCGGCGCCTGGCGCGAGCAGCGCCGGCGAGTGGTGGGTACGCTGCTCAGTCGTGCGCTGCCCAACGTCAGCGCCCCGGGGCCGAGCGGAGCGGTCGCAGACGAGGACGCGGAGCGCCTGCGCCGGCGCATTCAGCGCGAGGGTGTTGTCGCGGGCATCGCCGGTGAGCTGCGCGGCGCGGCGGACGATTACATCGCGCACAAGCTTGACGAGATCGAGGCGCGCGTCGACCGCAAGCTCGCGGAAATCGACGCCAAGCTCAGCGCCTGGCGGGAACGGGAGATCGCCGCCCGCGTGCGCGTGCTGAAACTGACGCTGATCGTGACCATTCTTGTGGCGGTGATCAGCCTGGGTTATGATTGGGCGCATTGGGCCGCGGCGCGAACGGATGCGCCTCCGGCACGGGTTGAGGAACCGCAGCGTTGACGGACGAGGGGCAGCGGTTGAGGATTCGCAATCACGACCCCGGTTGCCGGGGCGAGGCGTTATGTACCGTCACTTCACCGAGAGCGTCGAGAAGGTCGTCAAGCGGGCCAGCCAGATCGCGCGCGAGTACGGTCAGGACTACGTGGGGACCGAGCACATCCTGCTGGCCATCCGCCACGAGGGCGTCGGACTTGGCAACAAGGTTCTCGAGGATCGGGGAATCAGCGCCGAGCGGCTCAAGGATGAAATCGACAAGCTCGTGCGCAAGAGCCTCGAGGACACCTGGGTCTTCGGGCGGCTGCCGGGCACTCCGCATTTTCGCAACGTGGTCGCCAACGCCCTGGAAGAGGCGGAGCAGATGAAGGCCGACAAGCTCCGCACGGAGCACCTGATCCTGGCCCTGCTCAAGGAGGATGGCAGCGTCGCCTGCCGGGCGCTGCAGAATCTCGGTTGCGACTACGCGACCGTTCGGGCCGAAGCCGCCGCGAATACCAACGGCCAGGTTACCGAACCCTGACGTTCGGGATGCGCCTGCGGCGCGCACTGCTATTCATGCCGCGAAGATCGCATCAACATCACCACCATGCACTGGCTGTGGGCGTGCTCGTCGCTCTGGCGGGTTGCGGCGCGCTCGAGCCGGATCCGCTGCCGGATACGCACTGGCCCGACGTCGACTCCGCCCAGTACACGCTCGTCGCGCGCTTCGCGCAGATTTCCGACGCGCACGCCCTCGACGAGGAATCGCCCGGCCGCACCGCCATCCTCGGACGACTGATCAGTGTCGCGTGGCGCCCCCATGAGCGCTACAGCCTCCAACTGATCGACGGCATGATCCGGGCGGTCAACTACTACCATGAACGCGTCGCTCCACTCGACTTCCTGATCCACACGGGCGACGCGGTGGACAATGTGCAGTTCAACGAGTTGCATTGGTTCCTGGACGTTCTCGACGGCCGCATGGTGAATCCGCTGAGCGGAATCGACGACCGCCTGCCGGAGGATCGTGGTCCGCCCGCCCGCGACCCCTACGTTCCGTTCAAGGCCGCGGGGCTCTACCGCCAGGGCGTCAACGGGGAGGCCGCGAGCATTCCCTGGTACGCGGTGATGGGCAACCACGATCGCTACGCGGTGGGGGTACTTCCGATCGTGCCGCGGCTGGACGGTGGGTGGATGGCTCCGCTGCCGGGCGGAGCGCGGTTGGGGCTGTTCTTGCCGGTCGTGCTGGTGCCGGACGGCCCGCTCGCCTACGGGACGATTACTCCGGCGAATCCGGGGCCGCTGCCGGAGCTGCTGGTTCCATCAATTGTGCAGCGCAACCCTGACCGGCGCTTCGTGACGCCGGAGGAGTACGTGGCGGCCTACTTCACGACGGCGACGGGGCCGCCCGGCCACGGCTTCGGTGCCGACGGGCGCACCTGGTACGCCACGTCGCCGCGCCCCGGGCTGCGCCTGATCGTCCTGGACACGAGCCTGGCGCCGGTCACCGTCCCAGGTGGGGACTACCACGCCGGCGGACTCATTGCCGAGCAGGTGCGCTTCCTTCGCGCGGAACTTGAGAAAGCCCAGGCCGCTGGTGATCTGGTGGTCGTGGCCACGCACCATCCCAGCATCGACCTCTCGGTCCAACTGGCCACGACGATCCACGCGGATGAATTCCGGCAACTGCTCAACGGATATCCGAACGTTGTAGCCCACATCGCGGGTCACGAACACTGCAACCGCGTGACCGATCGAGGCGGTTACCTGGAGTTCGAGACGAGCGCGGTGATCGACCCGCCGCACGAGGGGCGCATCATCGAGATCTGGCGACGCACCCAACCGGACCTTGACGGCGGCGACGCGCCCGCGGTGATCCTGCGCTATGCGCTCTTCGCTGGCGATTACACCGGCTCGGCCTTTGCCGACGTCGCTGAATCCCCCAGCGACCCGCTGCTGCCGATGCGTCGCGACGCCCAGGCCCTGGCCGAAGAGTGGGCCGGCGGCGTGTTCGACGGCGCGATCAGCCACTGCCCCTGAAAAAGAAAACGCCCCGGGAAGAGGCTTCCTTCCGAGGGCGTCGATGAATAGCGGTTGATGCGCGGATCAGCGCTTGGAGAACTGGAAGCTGCGGCG
This sequence comes from Phycisphaerales bacterium, assembly GCA_020639115.1. Lineage (GTDB taxonomy): Bacteria > Planctomycetota > Phycisphaerae > UBA1845 > UBA1845 > JACKHG01. The sequence continues at coordinate 107,507 of JACKHG010000011.1, read as the reverse complement.
GGCGCCGGAGCGACCGTACTTCTTGCGTTCGACCTCGCGGGCGTCGCGGGTGAGGAACTGGCCGTCGCGCAGCGCCGGTTGATATTCCTTGCTCGCCACCACCAGGGCCCGGGCGACGCCGAGCACGATGGCGTCCGCCTGGCCGGTCGTGCCGCCGCCGATCGCGTTCACGAAGACGTCGAAGCGTTTCTGCGTGTCGGTGGCGTGCAGGGGGGCGACGACGACGCTGCGGTCGCGCGGCAGCTTGAAGTAATCGTCGAGCTTCTTGCCGTTGATCTGGAACTGACCCGAGCCGGGCTTGATGCGGACGCGGGCGATGGCGGTCTTGCGCCGGCCGGTGCCCCAGAAGTAACCGCCGGCCTTGGGCTTGGGGGCAGCCCATTCGTGCGTGAACGAATGCACGACCTTCTGCTCCGGGGCCGGGGCGGGGGCATTCGACCCGCCGCGCTCACGATCACGATCACGATCTTTGCGGAATTCAGCCACTGGGTTGCTTCCTTAACGTCGTCTCGGTTCGGGTCTCTGCTGCGTCAAAGTCCACGGCACCCGCGGCTGGATCGCCGCCGGCGCGATACTGATTGCTACGGCTGGTACGTCCACTCCTTGGGCTGCTGCGCCTGATGCGGGTGCTCGCCGCCGCTGTAGATCTTGAGCTTGCTCATCATGCGGCGGCCCAGTGCGTTCTTGGGCATCATGCGGCGGACGGCGAACCGCAGGATGCGGTCGGGGTGCCGGTCCAGCAACTGCTTGGCGGTTTCGGACTTGAAGCCGCCAGGGTAGTACGTATAGCGGTCGTAGTGCATCTTGGCAGCCTTGTCGCTGCCGGTCAGCCGGATCTTGCCGCAGTTGGTGACCACCACGAAGTCGCCGGTATCGACGTGCGGGGTGTAGGTGGGCTTGTGCTTGCCCATCAGCACCATGGCGATGCTCGCCGCGAGGCGGCCGAGCACCTTGTCGGTGGCGTCCACATGGTGCCATTCGGGGCGGAACGTCTCGGTTCGCGCCAGGTATGTTGAACAGGTTCGACCGGTCGGCATCGCCTTACACTCCCACGTACAGCTACAGACTTTTCGCGAGCCCCGTATGGTAGCGAGGGGCTGATTTCGGTCAAGGGGTCCAGCCCGACAGGTCGAGCTCACGGCTCCATCCGGCGGATTGCGGACGCGGCAAAGCCCGCAGGCCGGCTCGGCGGGTCGTCAAATGTGTCTCAGGCCAGTAGAATGCCGCCCCAGGGGCCCCAGAGCCCCGTCGGGGGTGAATCACGGCGGTTGATCGGCTCGCGGAAGCGTGCCGGCCAGTCCGCGGACCATCGCCAGCCAGGGTGCCCGCAGCCCACCAGGGCCGCCGGAGGCGAACCATGCCGCGTGCCAGTCGTCTGCTCGTCGAGACCTATCGTGATGTGACCAGTGTCACGTTCACCGATGCCACCGTCATCGATCTGCAGCATATAGACAATATTCGCGATGAGCTGCTGGAGCTGCTGGTCAAGCAGGATCGCCGCAAGGTCATTCTGCACATGGGCAAGGTGCAGCACTTCAGTTCCTCCGCGCTGGGCATGCTGGTGGAGGCGGCGGCTGCTTCCAAGAAGCAGAAGGGCACGCTCGTGCTCTGCGGCGTCCAGCCGGAGATCCGCAAGATCTTCAAGATTACGAAGCTCGAGAAGCAGTTTCGCTTTGCAGCCGACGAGAAGGCGGCGCTGGCTGCCCTGGGTGCCAGGTAGCTGGGTTCTGCCCGACTTTTCTGGCAAGTTTTCACAGGCCCTGGCGGCGGGTTGGGCTGGCGCGGTGGACCTTGAGGTGCCAACCCGTACAATGACAGGCCCTGTCGGGCGAAGAGACGGGCACGACCGTCCGCCGGAGGCCCACGGGCAGGCGGATCGCCCCAGGACATCCCAACCATTGCAGAGAGTGATGCGGTGCCGCGTAAGACCGTCGAAATCGAACCTCGGGTGGAGTACCTGTCGATCCTGGACGAGCACGGCGTCGTGGATGCCGCGCTGGACCCACGGCTCGACGGCGATCTACTCGCCCGCATGTTCCGGTACATGCTCGCGACCCGCCGCCTCGATGAGCGCCTGATCAACCTGCAGCGGCAGGGCCGCATCGGCACCTACGGGCCGACGCGGGGGCAGGAGGCTGCCCAGATCGGCACCGCGATGTCGATCGGTCCGGAGGACTGGACCGCGCAGGCCTTCCGCGAGATGGGCATGATGCTGGTCCGCGGATGGGGCATGCACATGCCCATGTTCTTCTGGGGCGGCCACGAGGAGGGCAACGTCGTTCCGGAGGGTGTGAACGACCTGCCAATTGCCGTCCCGGTTTCCTCGCAGACGCTGCACGGCGTGGGCATCGCCTGGGCGATGAAGCTGAGGAAGACGAACAACGTCTGCCTCACGTACCTGGGGGACGGCGGGACCAGCGAGGGGGATTTCCACGAGGCGATGAACTTCGCGGGCGTGTACAGCCTGCCCGTCGTGTTCATCGTGCAGAACAACCAGTTTGCGATCAGTCATCCGCGGCGGATGCAGACGCGGTCGAAGACGCTGGCGCAGAAGGCGTTGGCCTATGGGTTCAACGGCATCCAGGTGGACGGCAACGACATCCTGGCGGTGTACGTGGCAGCCCGCGAGGCGGTCGAGAAGGCCCGCAGCGGCGGTGGTCCGACGCTCATCGAGTGCGTGACGTATCGCCTGAGCGTGCACACGACCGCGGACGACCCGACCAAGTACCGCAGCGAGGAGGAAGTGCGGCAGTGGGAGAAGCGCGACCCGCTGATCCGGTTCAAGAAGTACCTGATGGAGCGCAACGTTCTCGATGACGCGAGTGTCGCCGGCGTCGAGGAGGACATTCGCGGGCAGATCAAGGAAGCGGTGGACTACTACGAGGCGTACGAAGGCGTCGACCCGGTCGATCCGTTCCGTTACTGCCTCGCGGAGCCGTCGGCGGAGCTGGTCGCCCAGCAGCGTGAATTCGAGGCGGCGATGCGGGCCGAGGGCCTGATGCGCTAGATTGGTGCCGTGGCGCGCGGGCACGATCGGTCTACAGGAGTCGAGACGCGGCATGGCGATGTTGACGATGGTCAAGGCGTTGAACCTGGCGCTGTCCGAGGCGCTGCGCGAGGACGCTGACGTCGTGCTGCTGGGCGAGGACATCGGCCAGGACGGCGGCGTGTTCCGCGTCACCGAGGGGCTGCTCGAGGAATTCGGGCACGACCGCGTGATCGACACGCCGGTGGCGGAAGCGGCGATCGCGGGGGCGGCGGTCGGCATGGCGCTGTACGGGCTGCGGCCCGTCGCCGAGATGCAGTTTTCGGGATTTGCCTACCAGGCGTTTCACCAGGTCGAGGGGCACGTTTCGCGTTTTCGCAACCGCACCCGCGGGCGCTACAGTCTGCCGATGGTGATCCGCATGCCCTACGGCGCGGGGATCCGCGCGATCGAGCACCACAGCGAGTCGCGCGAGGCGTACTACGCGCACACGCCGGGGCTCAAGGTGGTGATTCCCTCGACGCCGCGGACGGCGCGGGCGCTGTTGCGTGCGGCGATCTTCGATCCCGACCCGGTCATCTTCTACGAACCGAAGGCGGTCTACCGCGCCATGCGTGAGGAGGTTCCCGACGAGCCGGAGGCGCTGCCGATCGGCAAGGCGCGGATCGTGCGGGAGGGCAGCGACATCACTTTCGTGGCCTACGGCGCCATGGTCCGCGCCGCCGAGGAGGCGGCCGACGATCTCGCCGACCTCGACGGCGTTTCCGCCGAGGTGATCGACCTGCTGAGCATCGCGCCGATGGATACGGCGACGATTCTCAATTCGGTCGAGAAGACCGGCCGCCTGGTGGTGATCCACGAGGCGCCGCGGCGCTGCGGTGTGGGGGCTGAGGTCTCCGCCCGCGTGGCCGAGAGCGGAATCGAGCACCTGTGCGCCCCCATTCGACGGGTTACGGCCTACGACGTACTATTCCCCTACTTTGCCCGCGAGCGGGCGCACCTGCCGAGCAGTGACCGCATCGTCGGCGCCGCCCGCGAGGTGCTGGCATTCTGACGTCGGCGGGAGCGGCGCAGCGGTCCGTCAGCCGCGCCGACGCGTTTCGGAGATTGTCGCATGGCAAGCGAGTTCAAGCTGCCCGATCTGGGCGAGGGCATCACCGAAGGCCAGATCGTGCGCATCCTGGTGGCGGAGGGCGATGAGGTCGCCGAGGATCAGGCGATCCTGGAGGTTGAAACCGACAAGGCCGCGGTGGAGATTCCCTCACCGGTGGCGGGTGTCGCCTCCAAGATCCACGTGAAGGAGGGCGAAACCGTCGCGGTCGGCCAGACGCTGGTCACCTTTGACGGCGACGGCGGCGCTGACGAGAAGCCCGCCAAGGCCGAGAAACCAGCCAAGAAGAGCGAATCATCCGGCAAGTCCGCCAAACAGCAGGCACCGCAGGTCGAGGAGCCCGAGCGCAAACGCACGAAGGCTCAGCCGGCGGATGATGATGACGACGACGCGGCGGCGGCGCGCAAGACGAAGGCTACCCCCGAACCGCCGGCACGCGACGTCGACGAGTCCACGCCCGGTGGGCCGCAGCGGACGCGGGCGGCGGCTGCCCCGGCGGTCCGCAAGTTCGCCCGCGAGAACGGCGTGGACATCGACGCGCTGACGGGCAGCGGGCCCGGCGGACGCGTGCTGCAGAGCGACGTGGAGGCGGCGATCGGCGGGGCCCCGGCTCCGGGGCGGCCCAGCGCACCCGCCCGCGTGCCCGCGCCGCCGGCGGTCACCTTCGGCAAGCTCGAGGGGCAGGTCGACAAGGACAATTGGGGAAAGATCAAGCGGCAGAGTCTCTCGCAGATCCGCAAGACGATCGCGCGGCAGATGGTCAAGAGCGTCTCGACCATTCCGCACGTGACGCAGACCGATGATGCGGACGTGACGGTGCTCGAGGAGCTGCGTGCGGGCCTCAAGGCGCGCGGCGAGGGCGGTCCGCGGATCACCAGCATGGCCTTCCTGCTGCGCACGCTGGCACACTGTCTGCGGGAGCATCCGGTGTTCAACGCCACGTTTGACAGCGAGGCGGAGCAGATCGTCTACAAGGAATACATCAACATCGGCATCGCGGTGGACAGTCCCCGCGGGCTGGTCGTTCCGGTGATGCGCAACGTGGACCAGCTCAGCATCACGGGGATCGCCCAGGAACTCGGCCGCGTCGCCCAGAAGGTGCGCAACGTGGATTTCACCATTGACGAGCTGCGCGGCGGCACGTTCACGGTGACCAACTACGGCGCGATCGGCGGCGTGTACGGCACGCCGGTGATCAATCATCCCGAGGTGGCGATCCTGGGCGTGGGCCGGACGCAGGAGCGGCTCGCGCTGGACGGCGATCGCGTCGTGCGGCGGAAGATCCTGCCGCTGAGCCTGTCGTTCGATCACCGGGCCACCGACGGCGCGCAGGCGGCGCGGTTCCTCAACGACGTGGTAACGTACCTGTCCAATCCGGCACTGCTGCTGGTGCAGTGACGACTCCTGGGAAATTCAGCACAGAGGGCGGCACGCATGGTTGTGGGCGAATTCACGCAGGAGACGGACCTGCTCGTCATCGGCGGCGGACCGGGCGGTTACACGGCGGCGTTCCGCGCGGCGCAGCGCGGCATCAAGACCACCATCGTCGAGGCCGGCGACGCCCTCGGCGGCGTGTGTCTGCATCGCGGGTGCATCCCGTCGAAGACGCTGCTGTACGTTGCGGAACTGCTTAACATTCCGGAGCACGCCCGCGACCTGGGGGTCGAGTTCGCCAAGCCGAAGATCCACCTCGACGGCGTCAACAAGTGGAAGGGCGACGTCATCGCCAAGCTCTCCAAGGGGCTCGGGGGGACGGCCAAGCGCCTCAAGGTGGACGTCGTTCGCGGCACCGCGAAATTCGAGGATGCCCGGCACGTTACGCTCAGCGATAGCGATGTGCAGCGGATCCGCTTCAAGCGCTGCATCGTCGCCGCGGGTTCGCGGCCGGTGGAGCTGCGCGGCATCCAGATCGACAGCCCGCGCGTGGTGAACTCCACCGGCGCGCTCAAGCTGGAGAGCATTCCCAAGAACGCGCTGGTCGTCGGCGGCGGCTACATCGGGCTCGAGTTGGGCACGGTGCTCGCCGCGCTCGGATCAGCCGTCACGGTCGTCGAGATGCTGCCCGCGCTGCTGGCGGGCTGCGACCCCGACCTGGCCCGTCCGCTGATCAAGCGGCTGGAGAAGCAGTTCGCCGAGATTGCGCTCGAGACCCGCGTCACCGGCATGAAGGAGAAGAAGGGCGCGGTCGAAGTCAGCTTCGAGGGCAAGAACATCCCCGAGCGCAAGAGCTTCGAGCAGGTGCTGGTGGCGGTGGGGCGGCGGCCCAACGGCGATCAGCTTGACGTGGCCAAGGCCGGGATCGAACTCACCGACCGGGGTTTCATCAAGGTCGACGACCAGTTGCGGACGACCAATTCCCGCGTCTACGCGATCGGCGACATCATCGGTGACCCCATGCTGGCCCACAAGGCGATGGCGGAGGGCAAGGTGGTCGCCGACATTCTCGCCGGTGACCAGACGGTCTTCGAGGCGCGCTGCATTCCCGCAGTCGTGTTCACCGATCCGGAGGTCGCGTGGGTCGGGCTCACCGAGGCGGAGGCCAAGGCCAAGGGCATCGACGTGGTCGTGAAGAAGATGCAGTGGGCGGCTTCGGGCCGGGCCACGGCGATCGGCCGGACCGATGGCCTGACCAAGATGATCTGCGCGGCGGACACACAGCGCGTACTGGGCGTCGGGCTCACCGGTCCGCACGTGGGCGAGATGATCGCGGAGGCGGCGTTGGCCATCGAGATGGGGGCTGTCGCCACGGACATTTCGCTGACCGTGCATCCGCATCCCACGACGTCGGAATTGCTGGGCGAGGTCGCGGACCTGATCTCGCTGCCGGGCAGCGCCCCGGCGCACTGACAGGAATGGCCGAGCGGGCAGACCGGCACCGTGACGGAGCCGCAGCTCAGTCTTCACCTCTGAGGATATTCCCGTGCCCGGTTCCGCACTGGTCAAGCGCGTTGCACAGTTCGTGGCGGAGCAGGAGCTCTTCGCCCGCGATGCCCGGCTGGTCGCGGGCATCTCCGGCGGTCCGGACTCGATGGCCCTGCTGCACGTGCTGCTGGGCCTGAACCGCGAGCACGGCTACACGCTCGACATCAGCATGGCCCACCTGCACCACGGGCTGCGCGGCCACGACGCCGACGCCGACGCGGCCTTCGTGGCGGCGGCTGCCGACGCCATGGCCCTGCCGTGCATCATCGAGCGCTGCGATATTCCCAAACTGCAGGCCATCCAGGGCGGATCGGTCGAGGAACTCGCCCGGCGCGAACGCTACGCGTTTTATCAGCGCGTCTGCGCGGCGCAGGGCGCGCAGGTCATCGCCCTCGGCCACCACGCCGACGACAACGCCGAGACGGTGCTGCACCGCATCATCCGCGGCACCGGCCTGCGCGGGGTCGCGGGCATCGCGCCGCGACGGACAGCCCAGCGCGGTTCCGCCATCACGGTGGTCCGGCCGCTGCTCAACATCGGCCGCGGCGACATCCTCCGCTACCTCGGGGACGAAGGCATCGCCTACTGCGAGGACGAGACCAACGCCTCGCACGACGGCACGCGCAACCGCATCCGCAACGAACTGCTGCCCCGCCTCGAGGCGGACTACAACCCGCAGGTGCGCGACGCGCTGCTCCGCTTGGCTGAGCAGGCCCGCTGGGTCGAGCAGTACATCCGCGAAACCGTGGAGAAGACCTTCCGCTCGCTGATCATCAGCCGCACCGACCAGGAACTCGTGCTCAACGCTTCCGCGCTCGCCCGCAAGGGCCGTATCGTGCAGGCCGAACTCGTGCGCCACGCGATCGGACGCTTCGACCTCGGCGAGCAGGACCTCACCTTCGGCCACCTCAAGAGCGTCACCGACCTCGTCGCGGAGCAGATCTCCGGCAAGCAGATCACCCTGCCCGGCGGCATGACCGCACAGCTCGTCTACAACCGCCTGGTGTTCTCCATGCCCACGGACGAACCGCGCGAGGCCATCGCCGAGCAGGTCGCCATCCACCTGCCCGGCCGGACGGTGCTTCCGCTGCGCCGCATCGAGATCGAGTGCGACCTCGAGCGGATCGGCCCGGGAGAACTCGGCGAACACCTGCACAACCGCGACCGCTTCGAGGAATGGCTCGACCTCGACAACATCCATCCGCCGCTCGTGGTCCGCAGCCGCCAGCCCGGCGACCGCTTCTGGCCGCTGGGAGCCCCGGGATCCAAGAAAGTGGCGGATTTCCTGAGCGACGAGAAGATCGTGCCGGGAGATCGCGAGCGCGTCGCGGTCCTCTGCGACCAGCTCGGTCCGATCTGGATCATCGGTTACCGCATCGACGAGCGCGCCAAGCTCACGCGGATCACCCGCGAGGTCCTGCGTGTGCGGGCGCGGTACCTGGATGAATGAGGCCCCAGCCATCCCGCCGAGCCGTCCTCTTTCCAACCGCGTCCCCTGGAAAACCATGATCGCTGTCTTCCTGATCGCGCTGGCGGCGCGGGCGGGCTACGGCCTTGTCCGGGGCGGCGGCCTCGCCTATGACGACGAGCAGTGGTACTGGACGCTGTCGCGCTCGCTCGCGGCGGGCGACGGCTTGGTAGGAGAATTCGGCCACCGGGCTGAACGCATGCCGCTGTACCCCGCGCTGCTCGCCCTGTTCGACGGTTACCGCGGCGCCCGCGCTGCCCAGTGGGTCATCGGTGCGCTGGCGGCGAGCCTCGCCTGCCTGTTGGCGAGCCGGGTGGGGGCGCCCGGATGGGTCGCGGGCCTGGTCGTGGCGCTCGATCCGACGCTCATCGGCAGCGCGTCGCTGCTCCTATCGGAGACCCTCGCGGTCACCGCGCTGGCGGGGCTGTGGCTGGCGGCGTGGCCGTTGACTGCGCGCACCCGATCGTCCGTGCCGCGCTGGGGGGCTGTCGCGGTGCTGGCGGTGCTGGCGGTTTACGCGCGTGAAGCGTCGGTGCTCTTTGTGGCGGCACTGCTGGTATTTCTGCTGCTGGTGCGGCGCGACCGCCAAGCGCTTCTTGGATCGGCTGCTGTCGCGTTGATTGTCGTGCTGGCCCTCGTTCCCTGGATGCTGCGCAACGAGCGGCTCCTGGGGCACCGCGTGTGGTTCACCACGCGGGGCGGCATATCGCTCTATGATGGCGTGCGCCCCGGCGCGACGGGCGCCAGCGATCTGGCGGACATCAAGAACAGCCCGCAGGTGCGCGCCCTCGACGAGTGGGCGTGGGATGCCCACTTCCGCGGCGCTGCCCGCCGCGAAATCGCGCAGGATCCGTGGCGCATCGTCGCCCTGGCGCCGGTGAAGCTGGCGCGGACGTGGAGCCCCGTCCTGAACGCAGCCGATCTCTCCTCGCGCACGATGCAGATCGTGTTCGCGGGGTGGTACGTGCCGCTCTACGTGCTGATCCTGCTGGGGATCTGGTCGCGGCGGCGCGATGCGGTCACAATCCTGGGATTGCTGCTCCCGGCGTTGTGCGTGTGCGTGCTGCACAGCGTGTTCGTGGGGAGCGTGCGCTATCGACTCGTCGCGCTGCCGGCGCTCGCGGTGCTGGCTGGGCTGGGGGCGGCGTGGGTCTGGTCCCGGCTTCGCGGCGGGCGGGGCGCCAACGGGGTCGCGTCGTGACGCAGACGGAATTCCCATCCCCGGCGCCCGAGCGAAAGCCGCGGCGTAACCGGCGCAGCCGGCGCGGACGTGTGCGCGTGGGCTGGTTGCGGCGCTGGCTGCCGCGGCTGGTGTTGGCGTTGGCCCTGATCATGCTCGTCGGTTATCGCGTGCTGACGGATCCGGCGCGGATCAAGCGCCTTACGCAGGCCTACGTGCAGCAGTTTTTCTCCACCCCGGTGACGATCGGTTCGGTCGAATTCTCGCTGACGACGGGCATCCAGCTCACCGACGTGCAGGTGGCGGATCCGGACGGCGGCCCGGGCCGGCCCTCGCTGCTCAGTATCGACGGGATGTGGTTGCAGCACGATCCGCTCGACCTGCTGGTGGGCCGCGTCACGGTGAACGAAGTCGTCGCTACGCGGCCGGTCTGCCTGGCGCGCTACGCCGCGGACTCGGGGAAATTCAACATTCAGCGTGCGCTCCGTGCGCCCGCGGCGGAAGGGCGGCCGGGACTGCGCCAACTGCCCGTGCTGCGCGTGCGCGACGCCCACCTGCTGATGTATGCGAACACGGACCCCGGCAGTCCGGCTGTCGAGGACGTCGCGCTCTCGCTGACCGCGACGCCCGACGCGCACCGGCGTTACGTCGTCGCGTGGCGGGCGCAGACCGACCGGCGGAGCCAGGGGCGCTTTGCGATCGACTTGCGTCGCGGCATCGTGGAGGACGAGGACGAGAGCGGGGCGCCCTGGTTGTCGCTGGAGGCGGCGTCGCTGGCGATCGAGGCGACGGAGCCGCAGGCGGGCCGCTGGATCGATCTGCTCGGTGTTCGGGGGCAGTTTCGCATCGTGGATTTTGCATTGGGCTTTCGAGGGGCGGCTGAGGCGAGCAACCGGCTGACGATGGAGTTTGAAAGCGCGCGGCTCTCGGTGCCGGTGGCGGCGGAGGAGGATGCGCTGCCTCCGGAGAAGCGTTTCATTCGTCTGGAGGACGTGTCCGGGCGTGTGGCGGTGGATGAAACCGGAGCATCGGCTGACCTGTCCGGCTACCTGGGTGATGCCCGCTGCCGCCTGCGCGGGCACATGGCGGGCGATGTGAGTCGCGACAAGCGTTTCGCGGAGCTCGGCTTTCAGATCGAGGCGGACGTGGAGGGTCTGACGCTGCCGCATTGGGACGATGCGGAGCGGCCCTGGGAGGCGCGTTTCGTCAATCGCTGGCGGCGTATGCGGCACTTCTACCGCGACTTCGATCCGCACGGCCGGGTGGACGTCACGGCGACGCTGAGCAAGGCGCCGGGCGCTGACGCCGGGATCGAGTTGCAGCACGCGCTGATCCAAGCCCGCGGCGGTGACGTGACCATACGCATGTTTCCCTATCGCGTGGACGACGTGCGCGGCACGCTGGAGCTGACCTCCGACGGCGTGTTTATCCACGGGCTCACCGGGCGCCATGGCGAGGGGGCCATCAGTGCGGAGGGCTGGTTCGGTGAACTGAGCAGGCACAGCGCCGCCACGCTGCATGTGGAGGGGTTGGGTGTGGCGCTGGACAGCGACCTTTGCACCGCGATATCCGGGCGGCATCGCCACACCTGGGAGGAGTTCGCACCACGCGGGCGCGCGGACATCGCGGTCACCATGTCGCGACCGGAGACGGAGGATGAACCGGGTCCCTGGACCGTGGGGATTGACGCGGAACTGCTCGGCGTGGACGCGGAGTTCGTTGGATTTCCCTATCCGCTGCGCGACCTGCGCGGGCGCGTACGCATCGACGGGGACACCTTCGAGGTCGTCGACGTGCGCGGTTCCTGCGGCGACGGCGCGTTGACCGCCGCCGGCCTGGTGCGCGCTTCGCCGGCGGGACTCGAGCAGCTCGACCTGACGCTCACCGCCGACGCGCTGCCGCTGGACGACACGCTGCTCAACGCCTTGCCGCCTGCGGGTCGCGCGGAAGTCGCCGAACTGCACGCCCAGGGTGAGGCCGCGGTTGCGGTAAACCTCACCGATTGCGACGGCGAGGTCGTGTATGACATCGACGCCACGGTTGCGGATGTCGATCTGTGCCCGGAGAAATTCCCCCTGCCCGTCACGGGCCTGAGCGGTTCGCTGCGGATTCAACCGCAGTCGGTCGAGCTGCACGATCTGCGCGGCAACGCGAGCGACGGCGTCGTGCGCGCCAGCGGGCGGATCGTCCGCGGCGACACCGGCGAGAACGCGGTGACGATCCGCGGCGAGCAGGTTCGCCTGACCGAAGCGCTGCGCTCGGCCCTGCCCGACGACGTGCGCGCCCAGCTCGAGCCCTGGGACATCCGCGGGCGGTTCGACGTCGAGCGCCGGATGGGCGCGTCGTCGGGTCAAACGCTGCGCCTGGAACTGGACGGCGCGACCGTGACCTACGCTCCCTTCCCGCTCGCCTGGCGGATTACCACGGGCGACGTCGTCGTGGAGGATGAGCGCGTGTGGCTCCGCGGCGTACGCGCGGTCAGCGGCGCCGCCGAGCTGTCGCTCGCAGGTGAGGTGGACGCTGACGGCGGTGCGCTGCGCTACACGCTGCGCGGATTGAAGCTGGACGACGAGGCCGTTCGCATGGCGCTGCCCTGGCGTCTGCGCCGCCAGTGGAACGACCTGGCGCCGGAGGGCTCGCTCGACGTCTTTGACGGCATGCTCGACTGGCGCGTCGAGGGCGATTCGCGAACGCCGGTATGGCAGTTGGCGGGCGACGTGCAGCTGTACGACGTGGGCTTCCTGGCCGGCGTGAAGGTGTCGGGGATGAGCGGGCGGATCGCGTTGGGCGGCGAGGCGCGCCGGACGCTCGCCGATGTATTCCTGAAGGGGGACCTGCACCTCGACCGGCTGACGATCGGCAAGTACACCCTGGCGAACCTCACCGGGCGCGTGCTGCGCGACGGCGTCGGCAAGCGCCTGCGTTTCGACGAACTCGCAGCGACGTTCTACGGCGGGGCGGTGACCGGGACGCTGGACCTGGATGCGGGGCGGGGCGCCACGGAATACAGCCTCGAGGCCACGGTGCAGCGGGCCGCCGTGCAGGGGCTCGTCGCGGCGCAGCGCACGGACGTCACGGCGCACGCCCCGGACAACCTGCATGGTTACGTCGACGGTCGTTTCTTCCTGACGGGCACATTGGGAGATTCGCAAGGGCGGCGCGGCGGCGGACGCCTCCAGGTGCGCGACGCCGAACTCTACCGCCTGCCCCTGCTGCTCGCCGTGTTGCACGTGCTCAACCTGTCGATACCGGAGGAGTCGGCGTTCCAGTCGGCCAGCGCGGGCCTGCTCGTCGTCGGCGACGAGGTGCGCTTCAAGGATATCGAACTGGTGGGCGAGGCGCTGACCCTGGTCGGCAACGGCACGATGGTGCTGCCGTCGGGAGCGCTCGATCTCGAGCTGATCGCGGTGAGCCCGTTCCGTTGGGCCGACATGCCGGTGCTGACGGAGATGCTTGAAGGCATGGCCCGCGAGCTGCTCGAGGTGCAGGTCACGGGAACGCTGGGTGAACCGCGGGCCACGGCGCAACCCCTGCGCAACATGGAGGCGGCGCTCGAGGCGCTGCTCACCTTGCAGCGGCTTCCGGCAGACGAGCGTCCTGCCGTTGCAACCACACCTTGATCGTGGTTCGGTGAATCCGGCGATTGCGGCTCCGCTGCGCGCAGCCGACGTCAGGCGTGGCGGGCACCGACCGGATCGGTGTAGAGAATCCGGCCGCAACTGCTGCACACCAGGATTTCATCCCGGCTCTTGAGGCGGTTGATGTGCTCGAGCGGGATGGACATGTTGCATCCGCCGCAGATGTGGTCCTCGCCGCGGGCGCTGACCCGCTTGGCCTCCGCCATCGCGTCGCCTTCGAGGTGCGCGGCGACGCGTTCGAAGGTCGCCAGCGCAGAGGCCGGCAGCCCTGCCGCCGCCGCCTCGCGTTCCTTCTCGAGCCGCTGGTACGTGCTGCGGGTTTCCTCCAGGTAGCGCTCGAGGTCCTGCTGGTACTTTTTCAGTCGCTCGTCGAGGCGGCCCCGCTCCTGCTCGAACGATTTCGACTCGCCGAGGAGCTGGTCCTTGCGGGTCATCAGTTCGAGAACGCGGCTTTCACACTTGGAGGCGTCGGCTTTTTCGGTGTTGAGCGCCGTGAGGACCGCGGCGTATTCCTTGTTGGACTTGGCGGTATTGAGCGCCTGGCGGTGCCGGTTCATCGACTCCTCGCGCGCCTTGATGTCGAGTTCCGCCTGGTCGATCTCCATCTGGCAGCGGGTGACGGCTTCGCGTTGGGTCTGGAATTCGGCTTCGGCCTTGCTGATTTGTCGTTCGACCTGGCGGGCCTTGCGGCGGAGCGCTTCTTCCTTCACGCGGTAGGTGTTGAGCTCGTTTTCGACCTGTTGTAAACGGTGAAGGGCGTCGAGAATCGCTCCCATCGAACACCTGCCAAACTGTCAGACTATCCCGGTGCGGCTGGGCCCGCGTCCGCGCTGCATCATGATCACCAGTCCGAACATTATCTATCGCAGGGCGAAAGTTTGCAAGCTGGCCGCCTTCTCCGGCATTCCGCGGCCACTGGGCAGCCAAGGCCTCAGCTACGCTTGCCAGTCGCACCGACGGCGGGTAAACGGTGCGTTTACACGAGGGAGCGATCATGAACGTGGCTACAGGTGTCCGTGCGGGAGCAGCCAGCCGGACTTCGTTGCGGGCATGCCGGCGCGTGGTCTCGACCGCGCTGTGGGGGCTGGCGCTGGGTCTCCTGCCCGCGTGCGAACGGGGCGAGCCGGCCCGGGCGCCCCAGTCGCGGCAGGGGTTCGTGGCGTTCATCGGGGCGAGCCAGGACGACCCGCTCTGGCCCACGTTGAGTGCAACAGCCGACCGCTATCGGGAGGGACTTGGCCACATGGGGCTGGAGATCCGGGCCCCGAAAATCCGTTCCGCCAACGCGCAGGCTGACCTGATCCGGGCGCTGCACTCGCCGCAGATGCGCGGGTTGTGCATCGAGCCCGCGGATCAGGAGATCATGCGCGATGTGCTGTGCGAGCTGCAGGTGAAGGGCGTCGCCGTTGTGACGATGATGAAACCGATCGAGTGCGAGGATCCCCTGCCGTTCGCGGGGCTCGACGAGATGGCGGTCGGACAGGCGCTGGCCGACGCCGTCGTGACGACGCTCGACGGAAAAGGGACGATCGCCGTCCTGGATGGGGATGAAGAATTGCCGGCGTTGCGCGACCGCGGCATCGGTTTTCGCGAGCGCATGCGGCAGTGGCCGGCGGTCGATATTCTGCGTGAAATGAACTGTGATGGAAAACCGTTCGTGGCTGAGCGGATGATCCGGGACTACATGGAGCGCTTCCCGCGGTTGGACGCGTGGGTGGCCCTCGACGACTGGCCGTTGCGGGAATTTCCGGGAGAACCGCGCTTGCTGCCCAAGACCTGCCAGCTCGTCACGACGAATCCTTACCCGTGCTACTGGCCGCTGCTCTATGACGGCACCTGTGCGGCTCTAGTGGGCAGCGAATACGAACGTGTCGCGCAGGAGGCTCTGCACATGTGCCAGATCGCCATCCAGGGTGAACCGCTCAGCCTGGATCACTATCTGGCTCCGCCTGTTACCGTGACGGTACGCAACCTGAACTGGTATCGGCGCAACTGGTTCAAGCACAGCGCGCACGTCGCCGACGCGACCGACGCGGAGACGGCGGAAACCTCCGACGACCATCACCCTTGATTTCAGGCTGATGCGGCACCTGCGGTCGGATTCGGCTATAGTATTCGGCTTGCGCCGGTGCGGATGTGAAGCAGCACGAGACGCCGGCGTGTGTAATCTCTGAGGCAGGTGGGAGCAGGCAGAATGAGATTTTCCTCCATCGTCGTGGCATGCATGGTCGTGTTGGCGCTTGCCGCCGGCGTGATCGATATGAAGCTGACGCGGCTGCATATCGATGAAACGCCGGCGGAGGGCATCTTTGCGGACCTGTGTTCGCCCGAGGGCAATTCCGGTTTCGATTGCAAGGTTGTCGTCAAGACGAAGTGGTCCGTGCTGCCCCCGAGCGAGCCGGACCCCGTGACGCACCGCCAGGAGGGGCTGCCGGTGGCGTTGGTCGGTTGGTGGTATTTCACCGCGATCGGCCTGTGGTACCTCATCGTCGGGCGCTGCGACTACACCCGCCGGGGCTGGCACTTTCTGCTGTTGCTCTTCATCGCGTTTGGATGCGCTGTCTCGTTATTCTACCTGTATATCCTGTACTTCACGCCGATACCGGCGAAGTGCCCGTGGTGCATCATCTCGCACGGCATCAACTTTCTGGTGCTGATCGGCACGCTGCTGCTGATACCGCGGAAGTCGGCAGCCACGCACGCTGCCGATGTCGCAACGGCATCGGCAGAAGGCGGTGCGCCCGGTGCAGCGCAGCTGCAGGAAGCGCACGGCACGGTGCCGGCGGTCGCTCCGCGAGGAGACGAGGCGGGGCGGGCCCATCCCGCCGGTCGACTCGTGGCTGCCGCGGTCGTGGCGATCTTCGCGATGGTCTGGTGCGAGTTCAAGATGGTCACGTCGGAGGCGGCGTCGATGCGCGCCACCCATGCGAAGCGGCAGGCCGACGCCTGCATGCTGACGCTGGGCGAGTTCTATCGGGATGACGAGACGTTGTGGAACCGGTACGAGAGCCAGACGCCCGTGAACATCGCCATTCGCCCGGACGACCCGGCGCGCGGTACCGGCAATATGCTGCTGCCCATGGTCGTGTTCAGTGATTTCCAGTGTCCGGCCTGCAAGGACTTCGCGCACAAGCTGGAACGGAACATCGATCCGGACTTCGACAACCTGCTGCACATCTACTGGAAGAACCTGCCGCTGAATACGGACTGCAACTCGAACGCGGCGCGCACAATTCACCCGCAGGCGTGCGAGGCCGCGTACGCCGCCGAGGCGGCCCGTGAACTCGGCGGCAACGACACATTCTGGAAGGCCCACGACGAGCTGTTCGCCAAGCAGGCCAGCCTGCCGAATTTCGACTATCGGGAATTCGCCAAGAGCCTGGGCCTGGATCCCGATCGGTTCGTCGAGGTCATGCACTCCGACGCCGTCAAACAGCGGATCCGCGAGGACGTGGCCGAAGGCAAGAAGCTGGACGTGCACGCAACGCCAACGATCTATCTGTGGGGGCGCAAGGTCGATCGCAACATGCTCGCCAACCCCGCGTTCGTCAAGCGCATCCGCGAACGCTTCGAGCAGGTGCGCAACCAGCAACTGGCCAAGCAGAAATGGGAGCGCATGACGCCCAAGGAACGTGCGGCGATGATCCGTGAGGCTGAGGCCAAGGCCAAACAGAAGGCGGATGCAGGTTCGAACGGTGTCGCCGGCGATTCCGAAGCGGCCGAGGGCACGGCTGCGCCGTGACGCGGGCAGCAGTTCGCTCGCTATCGGTTCTGCGGGTGGGCGCGCCGGTACACGCAGAACCTGAAGCTGAACGCGTGCCGGGCGTCGCACGCGTGCGGAGTCGCTTCCTGCAGGACCCACGCCGACCGGTCGAGTTCGGGAAAATACACATCGCCCTCCACGGCTGCGTCGATTTCGGTCAGGTGGAGCACGTCGGCCCGCGGAAGCGCCTCCGCGTACAGTCCGGCGCCGCCGACGATGAAGACGGGGCCCGCGCTGTCCGCAGTCAGGGCCAGCGCTTCGTCGAGGCTGCGGACGAGTTCGACGCCCGGGTCGGGCGCTTGCGCGTACTGCCGGCTCACCACGATGTTGCGGCGCCGCGGCAGCGGCGTGCCCATCGAGGCCCACGTCCGCCGGCCCATGATCACCGCGTGGTCGAGCGTCAGCGCTTTGAAGTGCCGCAGATCATCGGGCAGATGCCAGGGAAGCTGGCCGTCGCGACCGATGACGCCGTTGGCCGCGACCGCCGCCGCCAGTTCCAGGCTGGGCCTCATACCGCCACCGGGGCCTTGATTGCCGGATGCGGATCGTAGTTGCGAATTTCTATATCCTCGAAGGTGAAGTCGTCGATGGAGCGCACCGCGGGGTTGAGCGCCAGCGTCGGCAGCGGCCGCGGTTCGCGCTCGAGCAGGAGGGCGGTCTGCTCCAGGTGGTTCTCGTACAGGTGGGCGTCGCCGAACGTGTGGATGAAGTCGCCAGGTTCGAGATCCGTCACTTGCGCCACCATGTGCGTCAGCAGGGCGTAGCTGGCGATGTTGAACGGTACGCCGAGGAACAGGTCCGCCGAGCGCTGGTAGAGCTGGCACGACAGCCGGCCCGACGTCGACACGTAGAACTGGAACATCACGTGGCACGGCGCCAGCGCCATCCGCGGCAGGTCCGCCACGTTCCACGCGCTCACCACCAGCCGGCGCGAATGCGGATTGCTCCGAATCTGCTCGATCACCGCGCGCAACTGGTCGATCGGCGCGCCGTCCGCTCCCGTCCAGGCCCGCCACTGCCGGCCGTACACCGGCCCCAGGTCGCCCGCGGCATCCGCCCACTCGTCCCAGATGCTCACCCCGTGCTCGTGCAGGTAGCGCACGTTCGTCTCGCCCCGAATGAACCAGAGCAACTCGTGGATGATCGAACGCGTGTGAATCTTGCGGCTGGTGAGCAGCGGGAACCCGTCCGCCAGGTCGAAACGCATCTGGTGGCCGAACAGGCTGCGCGTGCCGACGCCGGTGCGGTCGCTGCGCCGCTCGCCCTCGTGCAGGACGCGGCGGACAAGATCGAGGTACGCTTGCATGATGCTCCGTACGTTAATCGCCGGGCAGGAGGGCGACAAGCGGTGCGCCGTGCCGCGCACTCTGGCTGCGATCAGCCGGCATGGCGCATCACTTCGCGAAGACCGTGTGGGCGCGGGCGTACTGATCGGGCCAGGCGACGTCCGCGCCCAGCGCCTCAGCCGCGTGCAGCGGCCAGTACGGGTCGAGCAGCATGGCGCGGGCCAGCAGCACGGCGTCCGCTTTGCCCTCGGTGAGAATCTGCTCCGCCTGGTGGGCGTCGGTGATCATGCCCACCGCGCCCGTCGCGATGCCGGCCTCGCGGCGGATCGCGTTGGCGAACGGCACCTGGTACCCAGGCCCCAGCGGAATCTTCACGTGGGGCACGAGCCCCCCGCTGGAGCAGTCGATCAGGTCCACGCCGAGTGGCTGGACCGCCCGGGCCAGTTCGATCGATTGGTTTAAATCCCAACCGCCCTCCGCCCAGTCCGTCGCGGAGATCCGCAGCAACAGCGGGAGACGCTGCGGCCACACCGCCCGCACAGCCTCCGCGACGCGCAGCACGATGCGCATCCGGTTCGCCAGCGCACCGCCGTAGTCGTCGGTGCGCTGGTTCGCGAGCGGCGAGAGGAATTCGTGCAGCAGGTAGCCGTGCGCGGCGTGAATCTCCACCACCTCGAAGCCCGCCGCGTCCGCACGCCGGGCAGCCGCCGCAAAGTCCTCGACGACGCCGTCGATCTCGGCAACGCTCAACGCGTGCGGGACAGGATGCCCTTCATCGAACGCAAGCGCACTGGGTGCAACCGGTTCCCAGCCGCGATGTGCGACGTCGAGCGGCTTGCCGCCCCTCCACGGAGCGCCGGTGGAGGCCTTGCGTCCCGCGTGGGCAATCTGGATCGCCGGCACCGCGCCAGCCGCGCGGATGAATGCCGCAATGGGGCGGAAGGCCTCGGCGTGCGCATCCGACCAGATGCCGCTGTCGTCGGGCGAGATGCGTCCGTCGGGTGAGACTGCCGTCGCCTCGACCATGACCAGCCCGGCGCCGCCGACGGCGCGGCTGCCGAGGTGCACGAGGTGCCAGTCCGTGGGCATGCCCTCGCGGCTGGAGTACTGGCACATCGGCGAGACGAACACGCGGTTCCGGATGGTCAGTTCCCGCAGTCGCAGCGGTGAGAAAAGCAGGCACATAGGGCGATTCCCTCCAGGGCGTTTCCGGCGAACGCGGCAACCTCCAGCATCACCGCGGGCGTGTATTCTACCGCCGAGTTCACCAATCCGTAGTGAAGCCACCGTCCCCATCGACGCTGCGCGCATCAGAACCCCGGCAGCCATGCCGGGGCCGGCAGCAGTCGCCCATGCTGCCACGCTGCGCCGACAGAGTCGCGCTCAAACGCCGCAGGTCACGCTACTGCGCGACAAGCGTCGCTCGGGCGTTTGTGGTTTCGACGGGCTGAAGATGTTTTGCGGCCCGTGCATCCTGGCCCCCCACTCGCGTGGGGGGTTCTGATCAGCACGCCACCAATCAGAACCCCGGCAGCCATGCCGGGGCCGGTAGCAACCGACCGACTGGACAGAGACGCCGCCGCGCCTGTCAGAACCTGTCGTGAAGCCGGCGGCTGCTTGCAACGGGCGCGGGTCGCTCCCACAATGGCCCGACTGGCGCGCGTGACGCGGACACCGCGCGGTCCCCAGCCCGCTATTGCACTCACGTAAGGAGAACCCCATGCGCAGTGTACGTCTCTGTGCCGCCCTCGCCGCGGCGCTCCTGCTGGCCACCGGATGTTCACACCAGCGCCGTCAGTCCGGGCCATTGCAGTACCCTGAGGCCCGCCAGGGCGACGTCGTCGACGACTACAACGGCGTCAAGGTGGCGGACCCCTACCGCTGGCTCGAGGATCCGGATTCGCCGGAGACCCGCGCGTGGATCGAGGCGGAAAACGAGCTGACGCAGGATTATCTCAAGTCGGTGCGGCAGCGCAAGGCCATCCAGGACCGCCTCACCGAGGTCTGGAACTACGAGAAGTACGGCGTGCCTTTCAAACGCGGCGACCACTACTTCTACATGAAGAACGACGGCCTGCAGAACCAGAGCGTGCTCTACACGGTCAAGGGGCTCGACGACGAACCACGCGTCCTCATCGATCCCAACACGTTCTCCGCGGATGGCACCGTGGCCCTCGCCGGCATGGGCTTCACCGACGACGGCAGCCTCGTCGCCTACGCCAAGGCCGACGGCGGCAGCGACTGGAACACCTGGTACGTGCGCAACGTCGAGACCGGCGAGGACCTGCCCGACACCATCGAATGGGCCAAGTTCTCGGGGGCATCGTGGAGGAAGGACAACTCCGGCTTCTACTACAGCCGCTACGACGCTCCGGCTGAGGGCGAGAAGCTGCAGAGCAAGAACGAGTTCCAGAAGCTCTACTTCCACCGGCTGGGAACGCCCCAGGCCGAAGACCAGCTCGTCTACGAGGATCGCGACAATCCCGATTACGGCTTCGGCGGCTACGTCACCGACGACGGCAACTACCTGATCATCGTCGTCAACAAGGGCACCGAGCGGATGAACCTGCTCTACTACCAGGACCTCCGGCAGGAGGGCGCCCCGGTGGTCAAGCTGATCGACAACTTCGACGCGCAGTACAGCTTCATCGACAACGACGGCCCGACCTTCTGGTTCAACACCGATTTCGACGCGCCGCGCGGCCGCGTCGTCGCGATCGACACCGGTCATCCCGATCGCAGCAACTGGAAGGAACTCGTGCCGGAGACGGAGGATACGCTGACCAGCGCCGGGACGATCAACAACCAGTTCATCCTCGGCTACATGCGCGACGCGCACGACATCGTGAAGTTCTTCGATCTCGACGGCAGCTTCGCCCGCGAGCTGGACCTGCCCGGCATCGGCAGCGCCGGCGGCTTCAGCGGAAAACGCGGCGATACCGAGACGTTCTACTCCTACACCAGCTTCAGCACGCCCTCGACCGTGTACCGCTACGACTGCACGTCCGGCCAGAGCACGGTGTTCCGCAAGCCCGATGTGGACGTCAATCCGGACGATTACGTCACGAAGCAGATCTTCTACACCAGCAAGGACGGCACGCGGGTGCCCATGTTCATCACCCATCGCCGGGGAATGGAACTCAACGGCAAGAACCCGACGCTCCTCTACGGCTACGGCGGCTTCAACATCCCGCTCACCCCGTACTTCTCGCCGTCCAACCTGGTCTGGATGGAAATGGGCGGCGTCTACGCGGTCGCGAACATCCGCGGCGGCGGCGAGTACGGCCGGGCCTGGCACGAGGCGGGCATGCGCAAGAACCGGCAGAACGTCTTCGACGACTTCATAGCAGCCGCGGAGTGGCTGATCGACAACAACTACACCAACTCCAGCAAGCTCGCGATCTCCGGCGGCAGCAACGGCGGCCTGCTCGTGGCGGCGTGCATGGTGCAGCGGCCCGACCTCTACGGCGCGGTGCTGCCCGCGGTCGGCGTGCTCGACATGCTCCGCTTCAACAAGTTCACGATCGGGTGGGCCTGGGAGTCGGACTACGGCTCGCCGCAGAATCCCGACGAGTTCAAGGTCCTCTACAGCTACTCGCCGCTGCACAACCTGAAGCCGGGAACGCACTACCCCGCGGTCCTCATCACCACCGGTGACCACGACGACCGCGTCGTGCCGGCTCACAGCTTCAAGTTTGCAGCCACGCTGCAGGCCGATCAGGCCGGCAGCGCCCCGACGCTCATCCGCATCGAGACGCGTGCCGGGCACGGCGCGGGCAAGCCGACCTGGATGCGGATCGAGGAGCAGGCCGACCAGTGGGCCTTCCTCGTCAAGACGCTCGATATGAAGCCCAAAAAGATATAGAGTCTGGGCTGTGCAACGGCGGAACGATGAACGACGGACGGTGAATCACAGCGCGTGATTCAGCGCTCCGCGTTCATCGCTCTGCTTTTACGCCTAGAGCAAGCTCTATTCAAGTGTGGCGGGCGTGCCCCGATTTCCTTCGAGCACGGACGCGCACTATGACGCTAGAGGTGGACCGGGGACGCACTAGAGGTGACACCATGGACCTGAAGAAGCGGATCGATATCGCCGCCGGCCGCGAGCCGGCTGACCTGGTGCTGCGCAACGGCAAGATCGTGAATGTGCTCTCGTGCGAAGTACACGAGGGCGATGTCGCCATCGCGGGTGACACGATCGTCGGCATCGGGACGTACGCAGGACGCGAGGTCGTGGACCTGGGGGGGCAGTACGTCTGCCCCGGCTTCATCGACGCCCACGTGCACATCGAATCGTCGATGCTCTCCGTTCCGGAATTCGCCAAGGTCGTCGCCGCCCACGGCACCACCGCGGTCGTCACCGATCCGCACGAGATCGCCAACGTGATGGGGGCTGAAGGCATCCGCTTCATGCTCGGCTCGAGCAAGTACTGCCCCATCGACGTCTACGTGATGGTCAGCTCCTGCGTCCCCGCCTCGCACTTCGAGAGCGCCGGCGCCGAGCTGCACGCCGTGGACATCGCACCGTTGCTCTCCGACCGCTGGGTGCTGGGCCTGGCCGAGATGATGAATTTCCCAGGCGTCGTGGCCGCCGACCCCGAGTGTCTCGACAAGCTCACCGTGGTCGGCCCGCGCCCGATCGACGGCCACTGCCCGGGCCTCTCCGGCCGCGCGCTCTGCGCGTACGTCGCCAGCGGCATCGGCAGCGATCACGAGTGCACCTCGCTCGAGGAGGCGCGCGAGAAGCTGCGCATGGGCCTGCACATCATGATCCGCGAGGGCAGCCAGGCGCGCAACCTCGACGCACTGCTGCCGCTGGTAACGCCGGCGACGCTCGACCGCTTCATGTTCGTAACCGACGACAAGGACGTGGACGACCTGCGCGAGCAGGGACAGATCGATCACATGATCCGCCGGGCCATTGCCTCCGGACTCGATCCGGTGCACGCCATCAAGCTCGCGACGATCAACGCCGCCCGCTACTTCGGCCTGCACCACCTGGGGGCCGTCGCGCCGGGGCGCACCGCCTCGCTCGCGATCCTCGAGGACCTCGAGAACTGCCGCGTCACCCGCGCCTACCGCGGCGGCGAACTCGTCGCTGAGGATGGCGTGGCCATCGACCGCCACGCCGACAAGCGCAAGCCGTCCATCCTGCGCAGCAGCATCAACGTGCAGTGGCTGGAGGCCGAGCAATTCCGCATCCCCGCGCCTTCAACCGCACCCTGCGGCGTGCACGTCATCGAGGTGATGGAGGATCGCATCGATACGGAGCGCACCGTCGAGCGAATCACGCCGCGCGACCGCGTGCTCGCCGCCGATCCCGCCCGCGACCTGGCCAAGCTCGCCGTCATCGAGCGGCACCAGGCCAGCGGCAACACCGGCCTGGGTTTCGTGCGCGGTTTCGGCCTCACCCGCGGTGCGATCGCGTCGAGCGTCGGCCACGACTCCCACAACCTCGTGATCGCCGGCACCAACGACGCCGACATGTTCACCGCGGCTGTCCACCTGGTGAAGATCCGCGGCGGCTTCTGCGCCGTCCGGGACGGAGCCGTTCTCGCCGACGTGCCGCTGCCCATCGGCGGCCTGATGAGCGACGTCGACGCCGAGACCCTGAGTCGCCAGTTGCGTCGTCTGCATGAGGCCACCACCCCCGTCGCGCCGAAGCTGCGCCGCCCGTTCATGGCCCTCGCCTTCCTCAGCCTCTCCGTCATCGGCAAGCTCAAGCTCACTGACCAGGGGCTCATCGACGTCGACCGCTTCGAACGCATCGAGCTGGTCGCAAGTTGACGAGCAACAAAGGCTAACCGCGGAGACGCTGAGAACGCAGAGGATTGATTGGATGGGTCTGTCTGGGAAGATTCGATCATGCCAGATCCGCTCAATGCTTTGACGGAGTCCATTATTGGTGCGGCTATTGATGTCCATCGGGAGTTGGGGCCCGGTTTGCTCGAATCCGCGTACAGGCACTGCTTCGCCCATGAACTGGGGGTTCGAGGAACACGATTCCAGAGCGAGTTGCCGTTGCCCGTGCGCTACAAAGGTGTTCAGTTGGACTGCGGTTACCGGCTGGACTTTCTGGTCGAGGACGCGGTTATCGTCGAGCTGAAATGTGTAGAGGCGCTTGCCGCGATCCACAAGGCGCAACTGTTATCGTACCTGCGTTTGGCGGACCGGCGTGTGGGCCTACTCTTTAATTTTCACGTGCCGGTTCTGATGCAAGGCGGCATGAAGCGTCTGGTCAATGACTACAAGGAAGAATACTGAGTCTTGCCTCGGCGTTCTCCGCGTCTCCGCGGTTCTATTCGAATGGACATGGACGCAAAATCCCAATTCGATCAAGCGCTGACGGTGGCCGCTGAAGCCCTCGAGGTGCAACTGGCCGACGAGAAGCGGGCGCTGCTCTATCGGCATTTTGAGGCGCTGATGGTCGCGAACGCGCAGTTCAACCTCACGCGCATCACGGACCCGGCGGAGGCCGCGGTGAAGCTGTATGCGGATTCGCTGGCGCCGTTGGCTTGGCTGCGCGACGCGGGGGCCAAGGTCGCACACGTGCTCGATGTGGGCACCGGTGCGGGGTTCCCCGCCGTGCCCCTGGCGGTCGTCATGCCGGCCTGGAAGGTCACCGCGCTGGACTCCACCGGCAAAAAGGCCCGCTACGTCGCCGAGAGCGCGGCACAACTCGGCCTGACCAACGTCCGCGCGCTTCACGAGCGCGCCGGGCAGTGGCCCAGCCCCCAGCGCTTCCACGCCGTGCTCTTCAAGGCCGTCGGCACCTTGCAGAAATGCCTGGAGTCCATCCGCGGGCTGGTCGCCCACGACGGCTATGCCATCGTGTTCAAGGGCCGCGGCCTGAGCCGCGCCGAGCTGGACGCCGGTCAGCGCCAGGCGGAATCGCAGGGCATGCAGACGTGGGACACCGCGGATTACACGCTGCCCCTCGGGGCCGAAACGCTCGAGCACTCGCTCATCGTCTATCGGCGCATGGCGTGATGGCACCGCACGGCAGCCACGCCGCTACGGACCGTTGGTCGTCTGGTCGCGCGGGCCGGACTCCACATCCAGTTCAATCACCACCGTGATGACGTCCCGGGCGGAGGAGGGGCGCAGGGCGGAATACTGCGATTCGGCAGCGGGTGCTTCGGCGATGCCCGCCGTGCTCAGGTCGGCGACGCGCGCGTTTTCCTTGTCGGTGGAATCATCGGCCATGCTCGGCGCGGTTGCGCGCCAGGCCATCTCTTGGGAAAAGCCATCGGTCGACGCCGTCGCGACCGTGCCCTCTGGCGCACCGGCGCGCCCGCCCCGAGCGCGCATGCCGCTTGCCCGCCCCCGGTCTGCGGATTCGGCCGCCGCCGCCGGCGGCGACGCCGGCAGACCCTTGACCAGGCTCTGGAACAACGCGAGCCACCCGCTCGACTCCTTGGCGGAAGACTCCGCGGGCGGAGGTGGCGGCGGCAGGGGAGCGGGGGAGGACACTTCGCCCGCCAGGTCGCGCGCTTCCCGCGGGCCATGCGCCGTGATCCCGCCCAGGTGCAGTTCGATCGACTCGGCGTCGGTGGCAGCCGTCTCGTCGATCAGGTCGTCGAGCCAAGTGGCTGGAATCCGCGCCAGCATCTGCCGCTCGTTCGCCACCGCCGGATAGTTCACCCCCGCCTCGCCCGGCAGATACAGCAGGCGATGGTCGGGCGGGACAGCCGCTTCCGCCGCCCGCGTGACCAGCGATGGCCGCTTGAACGCCGTCTCGGCCGTTGGCTGCCCGGCCAATTCGCCAACCGGTGGGACGTGTCGCGCGGCGAGCATCTGCTCGACCCTGCGGTTGAAACGCTCCGCGCTCGCTGGCGCCCGGAAGCGGACCACCAGCCGCACCGGCTCGCTGCCAAAGGGGTGCGCTTCCAGCGCCGGCCATGACTCACCCGCGGCCAGCCGCTGCTCGAACGTGCGGTCCCCAACAACCGCCGGTGCAAGCGGCGCGCGCGCCGCCGCATCCTGCTGCGGGGACGCCGGTGCGCCCACGCCCGCCGCCAGAGCATCACCGTCCGGTCGGCTCGGGCGCTCTTCGGCCAGGGCCGCCAGCGCCTCTTCCGCGTCCGGAGCATCCGGAGCGGTTGCGTCGCTGTTGAACTCGGGCGTCGATGTGGAAATACCCAGGTCAGACAGGGCGCGTCGCAGTGGCCCCTGCGAACGCGTCCGCTTCATCGCGGTCCGTGGCGCTTTCGCGCGCCGCTGGCGCGGTCAGCTTGCGCTCCGTCTGGGGGGCTGTGGCCTCCAGCCTGTGCTCCCCGTCGGTGATGGACTTTCGGCTGGGCGTCTGCTTCTTGCCTGCCGCCTCCAGTGAACGCGTACGCATCTTCGACTGCGTGCGGAGTTCAGTGGGTTCCGCAAAGGGAGCTGCAGGTTCCGGGGAAGCGTCCTTCGCGGCGAGTTGCGTCTCGTGCCGCGGCGCTTCGCTCAGTTGCAGCGAGACGTACAGCCCGCCGCCGATCACCACCGCAAGCAGCGCCGCGATCGCCAGCGTCGCGCGCACCGGCGGCCGCCGGTGCCGCGCCAGCGTCACCTCGGGATCCGCCCCCGCCAGCAGCGTCTCGCGCTCGAGCCGCGTCGTCACCGTGCTCAGCACTTCCGCCGGCGCCTGGGCGGTCGGCAGGTTGCGAACCGCGCCCGCCATCTCCTGCAGCGCGGCGTACAGCGCGCGAGCCTCGGCGTCCGAAGCGAGCAACTGCTCGACGCGGGCGCGCTCCGCCTCCGTCACCTCACCGTCGAGGTACGCGCTGAGCAGTTCGCCGATCTCGTTGTTCGCGTCCGCGTTCATCGTCGCTTCGCCGGCGCCGTGCCCGCCCCTTCGAGCTGGGCACGCAGCGCCATGCGCCCCCGGAAGATCCGCGACTTCACCGTTCCGATGGGCACTTCCAGTATGTCCGCGATCTCCTGGTAGTCGCAGCCCTCCACGTCGCGCAGCACCACGGCTGCGCGGTGCTCCGCATCCAGCGTCGCCAGCGCCGCCGCGACCTGCGCCCGCGTCTCATCCGCCTCCAGCCCGGCGGCTGGGTCGGACGGTGGGGCAGCGGGCTCGCGCCGTCCGCCGGACAGCCGCCTCTCCGTATCGCCGTCCAGCGACAGGGTCGCTCGGTGCTGCCGCTTGCGCTGGTGCGAGATCGAGAGGTTCACGGCGATGCGAAAAATCCACGTGTAGAACGCGCTCGCGCCGCGAAACCCATCGATCGCCCCGAACGCCTTCAGAAACGCGTCCTGGGTCAGGTCAGCCGCGTCTTCCGCACACCCGCAGATCCGCAGGCAGGCGCTGTACACGCGATCCTGGTACTTGCGGACCAGTTCCGTGTAGGCGTGCGGGTCCCCGGTCTGCACGCGCCGGACAAGCAGCGCGTCCGCCAACCGAGCGGATGCCGCTGGCGCCTCGACGCCGGCGGCTGATCCGTCCCGTCCGTCTCGCCCTCGGTTTTTTGGACGCGTGGTCATGCCCCGGGTTCCCAAACGCCGCGGAGGGCTGTGCAGGGCCGATAAATCGCGGTGCCCGCCTGCCCGCCGCCAAGGCGTATCTTCCTGCGCGCGGGGGGCACCGGTCAACCGCCTGGCGCTGCGGCGATTGCAACTTTCCCCGATAAAACTTACAACTACGCGGCTCGACGGGTTGGAATCAGCACACAGGAGATGCACCGTGCCCATAGCGTACAACCGGCGTACCCACAAGAACGGGGAGCTGCGCACCCAGCACGCCGGCCAGGAAGTCATCCTGGTCGGGTGGGCCCAGAACTACCGCGACCTCGGGGGGATGGCCTTCATCGATATCCGCGACTATACCGGCATCACCCAGGTGAAGTTCAATCCGCAGACCGACCCCGTAGCCCACAAGCTGGCCGGCACGATCCGCCGCGAGGACGTCATCGCGGTCCGCGGCAACGTCGCCCTGCGCGGGGAAAACATTAATCCCAAGCTGCCCACGGGCGAGATCGAGGTCGAAGGGCACGAGCTGGACATCCTCGCCAAGGCCGACACGCCGCCCTTCGAGGTGGACGACGACAACGAGGCCGGCGAGGACGCCCGCCTCAAGTACCGCGTCGTCGATCTGCGCCGCCCGAAGATGCAGAAGATCCTCCGCCTGCGGCATCGCCTGGCCAAGGCCGCCCGCGACTACTTCGACAGCGCCGGCTTCATCGAGATCGAAACCCCCGTGCTGGGCAAGAGCACGCCGGAAGGCGCCCGCGACTACCTGGTGCCGTCGCGCGTCTACCCCGGCAAGTTCTTCGCCCTGCCCCAGTCGCCGCAGCTCTACAAGCAGCTCTTCATGATGGCCGGCTTCGACCGCTACTGCCAGATCGTCCGCTGCTTCCGCGACGAGGACCTCCGCGCCGACCGCCAGCCGGAATTCACCCAGGTCGACCTCGAGATGGCCTTCGTGCAGGTGGACGACGTGCTCGAGGTCGTCGAGGGCGCCACCCAGAAAATGTTCGCCGAGGGCATCGGCGTCGAAGTGAAGCGGCCCTTTCCGCGCATGACCTACCGGGAGGCAATGGACCGCTTCGGCATCGACCGCCCCGACCTGCGCTTTGGCTTGGAAATCAAGGATCTCACCGAACTGGCGGGCAAGACCGATTTCAGCATCTTCCGCGACGCACTGGCCGCCGGTGGCGTGGTCCGCTGCCTGGTCGTGCCCGGCGGAGCCGACCTCACCCGCAAGACCACCGACGGCCTGACCGACGAGATCAAGGGCATCGGCGGCGGCGGCCTGCCCGTCACCAAGGTGATCGCGGGCGCGAACGGAGCCCCCGAGCTGTCCACCGGCGTGGCCAAATTCCTCCAGCCGCACTGCGCCGAACTGCTCGCCGCGAGCGGAGCCATGGTGGGCGACGCGATCTTCTTCATGCCCGGCAAGTACGCCGACGTCTGCAAGTACCTGCACCACGTGCGCACCCGGCTTGGCGAAATCCTCAACCTGATTCCCGAGGATGAGTGGAACCTGCTCTGGGTCGT
The DNA here is from genome assembly GCA_020639115.1 of Phycisphaerales bacterium. Classification (GTDB taxonomy): domain Bacteria; phylum Planctomycetota; class Phycisphaerae; order UBA1845; family UBA1845; genus JACKHG01. The sequence continues at coordinate 78,170 of JACKHG010000011.1, read as the reverse complement.
CGACTTCCCCATGTTCGAGTACGACGAGGCCGAAAAGCGCTACGTCAGCCTCCACCACCCGTTCACCGCGCCGCGCGACGAGGACGTGCACCTGCTCGACACCGAACCGGGCAAGGTGCTCGCCAAGGCCTACGACCTGACGCTGAACGGCATCGAGATGGCCGGCGGCAGCATCCGTATCCACCAGCGCGAGATCCAGGCCAAGGTCTTCCGCCTGCTGGGCATCAAGGACGAGGAGGCCCACGAGAAGTTTCAGTTCCTCATGGACGCCCTGCGCTTCGGCGCTCCGCCCCACGGCGGCATCGCCATGGGCTTCGACCGCTGGGTCATGATGCTCGCGAAGTGCTCGTCGCTGCGCGACGTCATCGCCTTCCCGAAGACGCAGCGCGCCGTCTGCCCGCTGACCAACGCCCCGGGCGAGGTGTCGCCCGCGCAGCTCGAGGAGCTGGGCATCGACCTGCGCCCCGAGGTGAAGGCGAAGAAGAAGTAGCCTGCGGCCATGGCGTTTTGCCGCCTCCATCAGCGGCTTTTTGCCTGCGGCATGCGGCACTGCGGCAAGCGCTACCGGCGCTTTATCGATCGGCGCAAGCCCGCACTCTTCGCCGGACTCGCGGGCGACGTGCTCGAGGTCGGTTACGGCGCCGGCGCCAACCTGCCGTACCTACCGCAGGGCATCCGCTATACGGGCATCGAGGCCAATCCGTACATGGAACGCCACGCTCGGGCCGTTGCCGAGCGGCACGGTGTGGCTGTCGACCTGCGCGGCGGAGACGTGCGTCGACTTGAATTTCCCAATGGCAGCTTTGACGCCGTGATCGCCACGCTGGTGCTCTGCAGCGTGTCCGACGCGGACCGGGCGCTCGCGGAGATCCGCCGCGTCCTGCGCCCCGGCGGGCGGTTCGTGTTCATGGAGCACGTCGCAGCCCCCGCCGGCTCGCGCACGCGACGCTGGCAGGAACGCACGGCGCCCGTCTGGCGCTTCGTCGGCGACGGTTGCTCACCCGCCCGGGAAACGGGCACGCTCATCCAGTCAGCCGGGTTCGCCAAGGTCGATCTGGAGGCGTTCGACGCGCCGGTCCCCGTGTTTGGACCGCACATCGCGGGATTTGCCGAAATGCCGGTTGAACAAGGCCGGTGAACGATAGCGTGTTGCGACGGGCTGTGCGGCCCCGCGACTCACGGTGTCACCGCGAATTCCGCCACCACCGACTTGTCGTCGTCCATCACCACGTCGACGGTGAGCGTCGTCCCGGTGGCGTTGCCGGTCCACTGCTTGAACGACGCGCCGGCGGCTGCGATCGCCGTCAGCGTCACCGTTTCTCCCGCGCCGTACCCGTCCTTTGCGGGCGAGACCAGCACTTGCCCCAAACCCTCCGGCGTGGTCTGCACCGCCAGCGTGTACGGCGCCGTCCACAGGTCCCCTTCGAATACGAAGGACTTGGGCTGCGGGGCCGTGTCGTACAGCGTATCGTCGTGTACGACCTGCAGCGTCGCCACCTCGCCCGGCACAGTAACCGTGCCGATGTTCCCGAACGCACCGTATTCCAACGGCGTGGGATTGAGCAGCAGGTAGCCGCCGGAGCCCGTCGGCGTCAGCGACCAGCCGTCCGCCGTCGGCGTCAGTCCCCCCTCCGCCTGCAGCGCGAACTGCGCATCGCTGTGGGCGAATACGAACCGGAACCGGTCGATGTTGCGCGGAATGTAGAGCGCATGCAGCACGAAGCTCGTGCGGTCCGTGTAGGGGTTGTAGCTGCGGTCGAGCACCGTGATCCGGCCCTGGTGGATGTCACCGGTGAGTGACCCGGCGTCGAAGCTCGTTGCGTAGTTCGCCGAGCGTCCCTGCCAGTTGAATGTCAGATCCACCTTGACGCTGCCCGAGTTGCGCGGCGTCACATAGCTGAGATTCCACTGGCCGCGCAGGTCGGCTGCTATCCGCGCGAACACGGCGCGCAGCGCGTCGGCATCCGCGGCTGCGAAGTACGTGCCTCCGGTCGAGGTCGCCATGTTCCGCAGCAGGGCTTCTGTGTCGGCAACATCTCCGAAGCCGATCGGGTAGAGCGCCACGCCGCCGGCGGTCGCCGTATCGATCAGGGCAGCCGGGGCCGCGTCCGACGTTGTGTCGCGCCCGTCGGTCAGGAACACCACCGCCTGCACCTCGTCCGCCTGGCGCTCGACGGCACCCAGCGTCGTCAACGCGAGATTGACTGCGTCCCACACCCGGCTCAGACCGCCCTCCAGTTCCGCGGCACGGGGGAGGCCGGCGACGAGCGCAGTTTTGCCCGCCGCATCGGCAGCCGTCAGCGGAACGACCAGACGATACCCTTCGCCCTCCGGCGTGCGATCATGAAATTCCACTACGCCGAACTGGTGGGTGGCGGTGAAGTGGTCGGCTTGCACCAGCTCCGCCGCGGAGGCAATCATCGTGCCAATCGCGCCGGAAGCAGCCATCGATGACGTGTAGTCCAGCACCAGCACGATCCGCAGCGGCAGGTTGGCGCCGGGCACGACGAACCGGTTCGTTTCACTGAAGTCCACCGACGTACCGTTTTCCACGATCTGGAAATCGTCCACGGACACGCCGTCGGGTATCACCGCGCCGCTGGTGTCCTTGAGACGCAGCGTGAACCGCACGACGTACGGCGCCACCGTCTCCTCCGCCAGCACTTCCATGCTGGGCGTCGCCGGCGGTGGATCGGCTGCGATGCCGGCCTGCACGTAGCGCAGCGCGTTGCCCGCACAGTACGTGTCGACGATCAGCTCGAAGGCGTTCGAGGAAGCCAGCGTGAAGCCCGTAGAGCACGCGTTCGCCGCCGAAAAAGTCCCCGCACCCGGCGGCTGAATCGACCAGCCGCACGAGCACGCGCCGTCCAGAATGCGCGCCGTCGCGACCGCGGCCTGCGGCGCCTGCAGATTCAGCGCGTCACCGACGGTCAGGGTTTGCCCGAAATCCACCGCGTCGCCGCTGTCCGCATAGAACGCGTAGCCGGCCAGACCGTTGGAGCCGGGATTGAGCGCGATGCAGACGTGGTCCGCGCAGGCCTCGTCGGCTGCGCAATTGTCGTCCGTGGCGCACGGCGTGGGCAGGCAGGCGTCCGTCGCTTCATCGCAGAGTCCGGACGCGCAGGGCGCCACGCCGTTCGAGCAGAAACCGCCGGCGCACGTTTCGACACCGGTGCAGTACAGGCTGTCGTCGCACTCGGCATCGCTGGTGCACGCGGAGCCCGCAGGTAGCCCCGTCGAGGTGGCATCCGCCCCGGTTACCTGCAGCGGCGGGCTCAGCGCGAGGAGCGTGCCGTCCTGCGGATCGTATTCGCGAATCTCGTACGCGGTCACCGTGGAGAGCGTCGTGGGTACGACCCAGGTCGTGGTCCCGCCCATTGCATCCGTCAGGATGACTTCCTCGCTCAGGGACGTGCGATCGCGGTAGACGAGCCAGACCGGAAAATCGGGATTGCCGGGCGTCCAGCGGATCTCGACGGATGCTCCGGCGGCCAGCTCCACCGCGTTGCTGTCAACCAGTCCCGGTGCGACCAACTCGAGAACCTGGGCGTCGGTGGATGATGCGGGGTTGCAGCCTGCCAGCGCAGCCGCCAGCAGCGCCAGACCGGCTGCAAACCATGCGCTGCGTGCGCGGGGAATCTTCACCTGCCAGTACACTCCAGAAACGCGTTTCTGCCCGAGTTATCGGCGGAGGGCGGCAGGCGATACAATTACCTCCATGGTCGACGAACACACGCGATTCATGGAAGCGGCGCTGGACGAGGCCCGCAGGGCCGACGAGTGCGACGAGGTGCCGGTCGGCGCCGTTGTCGTGCGTGAGGGCCGTATTATCGGGCGTGGCCACAACCAGCGCGAGACTCTGGCTGACCCTACGGCCCACGCCGAGATGCTCGCCATCACCGCAGCCGCCGCCTTCATCGGCGACTGGCGTCTGACTGGCTGCACATTGTACGTTACGCTCGAACCCTGTCCGATGTGCGCTGGTGCCATCGTTCTGGCCCGCGTTGCTCGCGTGGTCTACGGCGTGGACGACCCGAAGTTCGGCGCCTGCGGCTCACTGTTCACCATCACCACGGATGTTCGGACCAATCACCAGGTCGAACTGATGATGGGCGTTTGTGCGGACGAGTGTGCCGCGATTCTGCGTGCGTTCTTTCGTCGCCAGCGAGCGGCCGGAAAGAAGTGACCCCTGATCGTGGAACGCCGCGGAGCTGAAGTAGAGATTTAACTGAAGGGGGGGATGATCGGTTCTGTTGGGCATTGAGCCCGGAATGTGACGCGACAATTGCCGATGAACGGATCAACCCCGGTGGGTGAACGACCGATGATGAGAGTGTGTTGACCTGGGGTGAATCCCTCACCCGCAGACGAACGATCGACATAATTCACGCAGCGCCGACCATTCTTATCGGATAGCGCAAGGCAGTTTGCAGCGTGGGTGTGGATCCCAGGGTTGCGCATGCGGTAGCGGTGCCGAGACAATGCAACGGTGGTCGATGAGCTGAATCGAGGGGACGCGCCTTGCAGACAACGTTGATACTTCCGATGCTGAACGCCTTGCGGCGGGTCTTCAAGAAGATGGTGGGGAGCGACTCGGTCATCGGCCGCCCCACGGTTCTGCGCGCCTGGCGTGAGGAACCCAACTGGGTCGTCGCCGTCATCCCGGTCCGGGGTGATGAATCCGGTGCTTTCGCCATCTACATGGCCAACACCACGGCGGATGCCATCGCCAAGGAACTCGTGGACGCCGACGCTCAGCTTTCCGCGGGTAGCGCGCGGGAGAATGCGCTTTGCGAGATGGCCCGTATGATGGTCTCGATCGCCCGCCGCGACAAGCGCCTCGGCGGGGTCGAACTGGACTCACCCATCGTCCGCAGTACGGGCCCCATTGGGGATATGCCTCAGAAGCTCCGGCCCTGGGTGACGGTGCCCATTGCGACGTCGCCCGGGCAGATCATGGTCGGCCTGTCGCTGAACGCGAAGAAGACCGTGCCCGGCACGTCGGAGGCGGATACGGATCAGGCGCTCGAGTCCATCGCCTGAGTCGCCCGGTACGGCCTAGGCCCGTCCACGCCCATCGAGCGGTTTGGCAAAACTCAATTCGTGCCCGTCGGGATCGCGCAGGTGAAAGTACCGCTCCCCCCACGCCGCGTCCCGCGGCGGCGCCTCCGGCGAGAAACCCAGCGCCCGCACCCGCGCGTAGAATGCATCGACATCCGTGACGTAAATGATCACGCGACCCCACCCCGTGGGGGCCGCCGCATCCGCGTCCGCGAGAAGGTTCAGGTACGATGGTCCCACCGCAAAGCTCACCAGGCGCGAGCACTCATCCCCGCTGCGTAGTCGAAAACCCAGCGCCGTGTAGAACGCCAGCGCCCGGCGCAGGTTCCCCGTCACCAGCGTGACGGCGCTGAGCGACTCGATGGGCCCGACCGAGTCCGTGCTGCCCTCTTCATCGTGTTCGTTCGCCATGCTGCGCTCGCTCGGGGCGTCCGCATGCCGCCGGTCTGCATGAATGGCAGGGCCGGCGCGGGACTGTGCCGATGTTGCGGCGGCGGCCCGGCGCCGTCAAGTCGTGGCGCGTGGCCCCCGTTGCCGCTCTGGCGACTTCGCGTTCACGCGATAAACTGCACCGTTGCGACGCAGGGCACGCTGCGCGTGCCACGAGTGCCCATATGCAGGTGAATATCATCATCGTGGGGGGCGGACTGGCGGGGGCTGCCACCGCCTATCATCTGCGCCGGCTCGGCGTTGAGGACGTGCTTGTCCTCGAGCAGGAAGCCGCCTGCGGGCAGCACGCCTCCGGTCGCAACGCCGCCATGGTTCGCGAGCAGGTCGAGGACCCCGACGTGCAGCGGCTGGCCTCGGCCGGCGCCGCCGAACTGCGCACCGCCCGTCTCGCCGACTTCCGCCGCACCGGCGGCTTCCTCATTGGCCCCGGACAGGACGAAGTCAGTGCGCATTTTCCCTTTGCAGCCGGTCGCGGCTCATGGTACCCGCAGGAGGGCGTGACCGATCCCGCCGGCCTGCTTCACACCTACCTGCGCGGCATCCCGCTGCGCTGCAGCACGCGGGTCGAAGCCTGGCATCCCACGCCTCAGGGGGTACGCGTCATCACCTCCCAGGGGGAGTTTCAGGCGCGACGCTTGGTCAACGCAGCCGGTCCCTGGGCTGGCCTGCTCGGCCGGCTCGCGCTCGCGCCACTGAATCGCCATCTCGTGCTGACGCCGCCCATGGCCGAAATCGACGCCGCGTGGCCGTGGGTCTGGGACATCGAACACGGCCTCTATTTCCGCCCCGAAGGCGGAGGCCTCCTGCTGTGCCCCTGCGATGAGCAGGTCCGCGATGCCGGCGACTACCAAGTGGATTTCTCCATCCACGAACGCCTTGCCCGCCTGCTCGCCAAGCGCCAGCCGCGGCTCGCCAGCGTGGCCGTGCGCATGAGCTGGACCGGCCAGCGCACCTTCAGCGCCGATCGCAAGTTCGTGATCGGTTTCGATCCCCGCTGGCCGGAACTCTTCCACGTCGCTGGATTGGGCGGACACGGCGTGACCTCGTCGTACGCGGTGGGGCGGTGGGCGGCTGAGCAACTCGCCGCCGACGCACCGGCGCTGGATAATCCCTTTGATCCCGCGCGCCTGCTCGCGGACGTGGTAACTTCGGCAACGCCGGACAATCAGTAGGCGACGCCAAAGGCGCCGAACTCGCCGCTCGCCGGCGACTGCTCGATCGTCCGCTCGCGGATGTGGCCGACCATCTGTTCCTCAACCGCGCCGACGAACCGCCGCAACTCGCCTTCCTCGCCCTCGGCGATCATCTCGACGCGCCCGTCCGCCAGGTTGCGCACGTACCCGCTGACGTCGAACTGGTCCGCAACGCGGCAAGTGACGTAGCGAAACCCCACGCCCTGCACGTTGCCGGAGAAATGTACGGTAAATCGCTTCATAAGGTGCTCGAATCACGGGATTTCCAGGGAGGGTAGCGGCGCGGTATGCCGCGGGCCAGCTACTTGCGCCGGGTGGACTGCTTGGGGCGGTACTGCGGGTTGCGCTTGACCATCCGCACCTCGCGCCCGTTCGCGCGGTACTCCACGTCGGTCATGTAAGCTTTCATGAGCATGATGCCGCGTCCGCACGGCAGCGACAGGCGGTCGGGCGCGGTCGGGTCGGGGATCTCGCCGGGGACGAATCCCGGGCCCTCGTCGCGCACGCAGATCACGCACATCTCCGGCGTGACGGCATAGCGGACCGTGACGTGCTTGGTGGCGTCCCCGGAATTCCCGTGGCGCACCGCGTTCGTCATCGCCTCCTCGAGCGCCAGCTTGATGGCGAAGCTCGAGTCCTCGTCGTATCCGCAGCGCTCCACCTCCGCGAGGATGTGCACTTCCGGCTTCTTCGCGTCGGCGAGCGTGCTGGGGATTTCGATGACTCGGTAGGTGGCTTCGTTGTGCGGATCGACAACGTTCATGGCGCGGTTTGCGATCTGTATGCCTCTACCGGTGGGGCCCTGGCGGCGCCCTACGCTGCGCCGGACCGTGCTCGGGCCGCGCCGCTCTAGAACTTCGCCATCGCTTCGTCCACCGAGCCGTGGATCTCGAACATCTTGGTCAAGCGGGTGATCTTGAACACCTCGTAGATCTGCGGGCGGATGTCCGCGAGCTTGAGCCGGCCCTTCTGCTTGCCGACCTCCTTCTGCAGGTTGATCAGCATGCCCAGCGCCGCCGACGAGAGATGCTCCACGTTCGAGAAATCGAGCAGCAACTGGATGGCCGGCGTGGCCCCCACCAGCGCGAACAGCTCCTCCTCGATCTCCCGGATGGAAAGCTCCTCCAGGATCTTGCGGTCGCTGAACGAGACGACGTCGACGGATTCGCGCTTCAATACCGAAAGGTGCGACGAGCCTTCAGCCATGTGTAACCGCTCCAGCGTGGCGATGGATCCCTGTTGCGTGTAACCTAATGAGTCTAGCCGCGGGGGTAGGCGTGTCAATCCCGACGCGGGCCGCACCCGTGACGGTGTCGAAAGCCGTCAGGAGACGACTTCCGCGAGGCCCGCCGCCTATACTCCTGAATGCAGGCGGCGCAGGCGCGACCGGCGGCGCAGGTCTCGCCCGTGCTGTGACTTCCGGAGAGAAACGCCTCATGTCCCGACGCTGGACCGTGATCATCACGCTCGCCGTCGCGTGCGTCTGCCTCTCGGCAGCCGATGCGTACGCCTGGGGGCCCGCGATGCACGCCCGCCTCGCCCTCGATGTGCTCGGTGAAGCATCGCTGCTGCCCGCAGGCCTCGCCGCCATGCTGGCCCGCCGCATGGTCAGCTACATCTTCGGCAACATCGCCGCCGACGTGGTATTCGCCAAGCGCATGAGCCGCGTCCGCCAGTTCTGTCACCATTGGTCCACCGGCTTCCGTTTCCTCGAGCAGGCCGACAACGAACGCGACCAGGCCTTCGCCTACGGATATTTGTCCCACCTGGCAGCCGATACCGTCGCGCACAACAAATACGTTCCGCACCAGATCACCGTGACGCGTACGACGATGAACTTCGGCCATCTCTACTGGGAGATGCGCGCCGACGCTCTCGTCGATACAGAAACCTGGCGGCTGATGGAAGAAGTCCTCGCCGCCGACCACGAACACCATCACCGCGTGCTCGCCGCGCAACTGACCGAAACGCTTCTGCCCTATCGATTCAACCGCCGGCTCTTCGATCGCATCAATCGGTTTCACACCCGCGACTACTGGCAGACGTGCTCGCGCCTGTGGTACCGCTACAGCCGCTGGGACCTTCCGCCCGATCTCGTCCGGCAGTACCGCGCCGAATCGGTCGAACGCATCCGCTCCGTACTCCTCCGCGGCGCGGAGTCGCCCGTGGTCCGCGAGGATCCCAACGGCTCGGCGGCACTGCTCCTCGCCCGGCTCAACCGCCGCGCCCGGCGCCGCCTGCACCGCCGCGGCGAACTCGCCGACCGGCACATCATGGAAGCCGCTGCGGCACTGGCTCCGGCCCGCGCCCCGCACGTGGCGCCGCCCCCCATGGATTTTCACCAGGCGCCGTGAGGGCCCGCGCGCGATGCTCCCGTACCTGACCGCGGAATCACCTGGCTGTGGCGGCGTCATCAAGTCCGCCCCGGAGGATTTCGTCGTTGAGGAAATCCCGCGCTACGCCGCCTGCGGCGACGGCACGCACCTCTACCTGACGATCGAAAAACGCGGCCTGACCACGCCGGCTGTCGTCCAGCGCATCGCCCGCGCCCTCGGCCGCAAGCCCGCGGACATCGGCTACGCCGGCATGAAGGACGCCCAGGGCGTCACGCGGCAGCGCCTCAGCATCGAACACGTCGACCCCCAACGCCTCCTCGCGCTGCAGATCGACGGCGTGCGCATCCTCGACGTCACGCGCCACACCAACAAGCTGCGCATCGGCCATCTCGCCGGCAACCGCTTCGATATCCGCCTGCGCGGCTGCTCCGCCGGAGCAGCCGAAATCGCCACCGCCGTCCTGGACGTGCTCGCCCGCCGCGGCGTGCCCAACTACTTCGGCCCGCAACGCTTCGGACGCCGCAACCGCAACGCCGAGGTCGGTCTGGCGGCACTCGCCGGCGATTACCCAGCCGCTTTCGCCTGGCTGCTCGGGCGTCCTGAGGCGAGTGATGCACCCGCGGAGCACACCGCCCGCACCCTCTACGACGCGGGCGGCCTGCCCGGATGCGCTCGGGCCTGGCCCGCCCACTGCCGCGACGAGGCCCGCTGGACCCACGTGGTCGCCCAGCGCGAGGCCGGACCCGCCGCCTGGCGGACGCTCGACCGGCGTCTGCGCACGCTTTTCTACTCAGCCGCTCAAAGCGCGGTGTTCAACGGCGTACTCGCCCGCCGGATCGCCGTCCTGGATCGCCTGCGCGACGGCGACATCGCCTGGAAACACGCCAACGGTGCCTGCTTTTCGGTGGAAACCGCAGCCGCCGAACAGGAGCGCTGCACACGCTTCGAGATTTCCCCAACCGGCCCCATTCCCGGCGCGAAGATGTCCACCCCGACCGGCGCACCCGCCGAAATCGAGCAGACCATCTGCGCGGAGGTCGGCCTGCCGGAGATTCCCCGCCGCTCACCCGACGGCATCACCCTCGACGGCGCCCGCCGCCCCCTGCGCGTCCCGCTCGAGAACCATAAGGTCGAATCCGGCGACGATGCGGCCGGCGAGTACCTGCGCCTGCAGTTCTCCCTCCCCGCCGGCGCTTACGCGACATCCCTCATTAGAGAAATAACCAAGTCCCCCGACGCCTGAAGCGCCCGGCGGCCAACCACAAAGAAATGGCCGTTCTTCGTGTCTTGGTGTCTTCGTGGTTCAATTCGCGCAACCGGCCCGTTCAGCGCAGCGCGTCGTAGAAGAGCTCGGCCACGCGGGCGTTGCCGTCCGAGCTGAGATGATTGCAGTTCTCGTAGTTGCCGCGGTCGTCCGCCAGGTTCGCGGCGTCGCGGCCGATGTCGACCAGCGTCGCACCGCTCGCGCTGACCCTACGGCGGATCTCCGCGTTGAGCAGCGCGAGGTACTCGTTGGCCCGCTCCGCCTGACCGGGAATGATGAAGTCGAACGGCAGGCCCGGGCACGCCGAAAACCCGCCCAGTATCGGGAAATACGTGGCGGTGTACACGTCCAGGCCCGCCGCCCGACCCCGCGCGATCGCATCCGCCAGGTTCGCCCCGATCTCGTCGAGCTTCGCGTCCAGTTCGTCCTGGTACGGGTAATCGCTGTCGTTCACCGACCAGAGCAGGAACGGATCGATCTCGCCGATGAAGTCGATCAGGTCCCCGCCGCCTTCCCACAGCAGCAGCACCTCGGCATTGGGATAAATACCGCTGTCCAGCAGGCTCGCCAGCCGGTCCACGCCCTCCGCGATGGTGTCACCACCCTCGCCCTCGTTCGCGAAGGTGTTCGCCGCAACCCCGAGCCGGGCCCGCAGCAGGTCGGGATAGTCGTCGTCCGCGGGCCCCTTCGTCGCCGAGTCGCCAAAGGCGATGTACACCACGTTCGGGTCCGGCACGCGCAGGTCGCCACATCCCGCCACGCCGAGCAGCAGCGCCCACGGCGCCGTCGCGAGAACCGCCCGTACCCAGCCTGCAGTCTTCATGCCTTCATCATAGCCCGCCGGATGCGTCGCGCCGACGGGACGGCTGCGCGGTTGCCGCCGCCGCGTCGCGTGCTATGCTCCCGCCATGGGCGACTTCACCCCGCACCAGCGTAAGATCATCGATCGCTACTACACGCACCGCGACACCATCATGGTGACGCGCCTGCAGGAGCTGGCGAGCGAGCTGTACCTCGCCGATACCCCCACGAAGCAGGACCGCCTCTGGAAACGCGTCCGCACGGCCCTGACCAACCTGAAGGTCGCGCCGACCGTCATCGAGCACGTCGTCACCCAGCGCGATCCAGCCCTGCTGGCCAAGCACATCCAGGACCTGCTGCAGCGCGGCGATTCCCGCTGAATCACTTAACTATCTGTTATTTAATGGGTTAGACTTCCGGGATTTGCCTGCCTAACCTTCATTGGTTCACCGCTGTCAACTATGTTGACTGGTAGAGGAACTCGGGCGCGGACGCCCGCAGCGAAGGAGGCAACCATGGGACGACAAGCAAACCGGCTGGCAACGTGGGGCATGCTTCTGGCGGGACCGACGCTGCTCGGCACCTCGTGCGTCGTCGACGCCTACCGCACGGTTCGCGGCGACATCGGCGACCTGATCCGCTACTACGACGACGATGACTGCTGCGACCGCTGGGATGATGACTGGGATGACCTCGGCGACGACATCGAGGATATCTTCGACGACATCTTCGATTGACGCAGCCGCCGGGTCTGCAAGGTATGCGCGCTGCTAGGCCGGCTCGGCCTGCGGTACGGGCGTGCTGAAGACCTCCCCGATCACCTCCTCAATCGGGATTTCCTCAACAGCCACGTCATCCACCGCGTGCTCCGCGAGCATCCGCCCGGTGAGCCGGGCGACCTCGGCGCGCTCCACCTTCAGCGTCACCGTGGGCGGTGACAGTTCGAGCACCTCGCCGAACGCGTCGAACCGCTCGGGCATCTGCCCGTCATGGAAGCGGAGCTTGATGATCTTGTGCCGGCTGAACCGCTCGAGGATCTCGCTCAGCAGCCCGTCGAACACCAGCCGGCCGTGGTTGATCACCACCACGCGCCGGCACAGCGCCTCCACGTCCTGCATGTAGTGGCTGGTGAGCAGCACAGTGATGCCCTTGTCGCGGTTGTACTCGCGCAGGCACGCCCGGATGTTCGACTGTGAGACCACGTCCAGCCCGATCGTCGGCTCGTCGAGAAACAGCACCTTGGGGGAATGCAGCAGGGCGGCGATCAGCTCCATCTTCATCCGCTCGCCGAGCGAAAGCTCACGTACCGGCTGGGACACCAGTCCGCCCACGCCCAGCAGCTCCGTGAGCTCGCCCAGCGTCGCGCGGTACTGCGCGTCCGGAATCGCGTAGATTTCCTGGTGCAACCGGAACGAGTCCGCCGCCGGCAGGTCCCACCAGAGCTGGTTCTTCTGCCCCATGACCAGCGCAAACTGCCGCCGGTACTCGTTGTGCCGCTCCCAGGGCACATACCCCAGCACGCGCGCGTCACCGCTCGTGGGGAAGATCAGCCCGCTCAGCATTTTCAGCGTCGTCGTCTTGCCCGCCCCGTTGGGTCCGAGAAAACCCACCATCTCGCCGGCTTCGATCGTCGCGCTGATGCCGTCCACCGCGCGCACCGTCTTGTACGTGCGCCGCACCAGCCCGGTCAGCGAGGCGAGCAGCCCCTCCTTCTTCTGGTGGACGCGGTACGTCTTGTGCAGGTCATGCAACTCGATAATGGCCATTCCCGACATCTTACCGGACGCCGGCCAACCGGTCATCCGCTGATAAGGTCACGTCCGGCGCGCGTCGATAACGCAGGTGTAGGGCGGGACCGAGGCCAACGCCGGCCAAGCCGGCCAAGTGAGGATTCGCGATGAAGACTGCGTGTAACTACTGCGGAGCATGGCACGATCTGGACGACACCTGCGCCGGCCGGACCATCCGCTGCACCGCGTGCGGCAAGTCCTTCATCGCGCCGACCGACCTGGCCCTCACCGGTCAGCGGCACCTGCTCGCGTCGTTTCCCGTCGCGTCGCTCGTGCTCCTGCACTACCTGACCGCCGGCGCGTTCTCCGTGATGTACCTCAACCTGCTCCACGAACGCATGCCCCGGCTGCGCCGCGACGATCCGTCCGCGACCGTCGCCCTCGGGCTCTGCTTCATCCCCGTGTTCAACCTTTACTGGTTCGCGTTCAGCTTCCACCGCCTCTGCGCGCGCATCAACGAGCAGCGGCAGTTCGCCGGCCTGCCCGAACTGGCGCCGTCCTGGTTGGCGATTCCAGTAGGCGTCCTCTTCGCCTGCGGCCTGACCGCCACCTTCTTCACGACCGCCGGCTTCTATGTCTGGGGTATCATCGGCGCCGTCGCCCTGCCCGTCTTCGCCGGCATGGTACAGCACTCGATCAACGAACTGTGCGAGCAGCAGGCCACCCCCATGGCCGCCCCCGTAGCCTGATTCCCAACCGCCTCGAGCATTCTACGCCCGCACCGGCGCGCCCACTTTCGCACTTTCGCACTTTCTCACGTTCTCACTTTCTCACTCGGCCACGCAGCTCGTCCATCACCTCCCGCACCGTCATCCCGTCCGCGACCATCCGCACCATCAGGTGGTAAATCAGGTCCGCGCACTCCCAACGCAGGTTCTCGTAGTTCGGCGCGACGATGACCTCCTCGGTCTCCTCCCGCAGCTTCCCGGCGAGCAGCTCCGCGTCCGCCAGCAGCCGCTGCGTATAGCTCTTTTTCCCAGCGCCCGCCTTACGTTCCGCGAGCGTCGCCTCGAGCTCCGCGAGCACGCCGCCCGAGGTGCTCCCGAAGCACGTCGGCGTGCCCGTGTGACAGGCTGGGCCGGTCTGCTCCACCGTGAACAGCACGCAGTCCCGGTCGCAATCCCACCGCGCCGCCACCAGCCGCTGCGTGTGCCCCGACGTCGCACCCTTGCGCCACAACTCCCGCCGCGAGCGCGACCAGTAGCACCCCACGCCCTCGCGCAGCGCCACCGCCAGCGAATCCGCGTTGCTCCAGGCGAGCATCAGCACCTCGCGCGTCCGCGCCTCCTGCACGATCGTCGGCACCAGCCCGCGCTCGTCGAACGCCACGCTCGCCGCCCACACGTCGGCGAGCTCGAGCTTGCCCTCGTACAGCGCCCGGCCCACTTGCGCGGCAAAGCCCTCCCGGACCAGGTCAGCCGCATCCTGGGCATGGCGAATTCCCCCAGCGACCACGATGGGCACGCCGGCGGCTGCCCGCAGCGCCCGCGCCGTCTCCAGGTCCGGACCCGCCAGCATCCCCTCACGCTCCACCTGCGTGAACAGCAGGGCGGCGCAGTGCGGCGCCAGCTCCTGCGCCCGCGCGACGACGTCCGCCTGCGTGTCCCGCGTCCAGCCCTGGTCCACGACGCTGCGCCCCCGCGCATCGATCGCCGCGATCAGCCACTCGCGCGGAAAACCGCTCAGAAACTCCGGCGTCGCCTTCGTTCCGATCACCACCTGCCGCGCGCCGCGCTTGATCCAGTTGCGCACGTCCTCCTCGCTGCGGATCCCGCCGCCTACGCGGCACTCTGCCACCTGACAGCAGCGGCCGATCAGCTCCGTGTTGTTGCCCTGGCCCAGCGCCGCGTCGAGATCCACGACCGCGACCGGGCCGTAGCGGTTGAACTCCCGCGCCAGCTCCACCGGGTCGCGCGGATCGGTCAGCAGCAGCTCGCGCCCCTGGCGCAGTTGCACGGCCTTGCCGCCCATCACGTCGATACTGGGGATAATCACAATCTTACCTCCACTCCGGCGGCGCGCAGCGCCTGCTTGACGGCGCTCGGCGTCGTGGTGCCGTCGTGGAAAATCGACGCCGCCAGCCCGGCGTGCGCCCCCGTCCGCGTGAACAGCTCGACGAAGTGTTCGGCGCCGCCGGCTCCGCCCGAGGCGATCACCGGCACCTCCACCGTCCCGACCACCTGCTCGGTCAGGTCGAGACGAAACCCGCCGCGCACGCCGTCGGTGTCGATGCAGTTCAGCAGGATCTCGCCGGCGCCGCGCTCCACGCCCTCGCGCACCCAGTCGAGCGCTCGCCGGCTGGAGAGTTCGCGGCTGCCGTGCGTCGTCACGTACCACACGCCATCGACCAGCTTCGTGTCGATCGAGAGCACGACGCACTGGCGGCCGAATGCGTCGGCCAGCTCGCCGAGCAGCCCCGGCCGTTCGACGGCAGCCGTGTTCACGCCGATCTTGTCCGCCCCCGCACGCAACAGCTCGTACGCGTCCTCCACGCTGCGCACGCCGCCGCCAACGCTGAACGGGATGAACAGCACGCGCGACAACCGCTTGATCAGCGCGAGGAGCAGCGGCCGCTCTTCCAGCGACGCCGTCACATCTAGAAAACACAACTCGTCGGCGCCCGCGTCCATGTACCGCGCCGCCCGCTCCAGCGGATCGCCGGCGTCGCGCAGGTTCTGAAACTGCACACCCTTGACCACCCGCTCGCCGCGGATATCCAGGCAGGGAATGATCCGCCGCGTCAGCATGTCGCGAACCTCCGCAGCACGTCCAGGCCCGCGCCGGCGCTCTTCTCCGGGTGAAACTGCACGCCGAAAATGTTGTCCCGCTGCACCGCGACGCAGAACGTCTCCGCGTCGCACGTTGTTTCCGCGGCAACGTGGCTTTTCTCGACCGGCGCGCACACGAAGCTGTGCGCAAAGTAGAAGTAGGGGGGTGTCGCCGCGGCGTCGAACAACCGGGCGCTCGCCGCCGGCTTCACCCGGTTCCAGCCCATGTGCGGAATCGTCTTCGTTTTCAGCCGAACCACGCGCCCGGGGATCAGCCCGAGCCCCACCGCGTCCGGCGCCTCGTCGCTCGCCTCCAGCATGAGCTGCGCGCCCAGGCATACGCCCAATACCGGTTTGCCTTTGCGCGCCACCGCCTGCAACGCTGCGCTCATGCCCGATGCCTTGAGCTGCCCAGCCGCGGCTGCGAAGTGCCCGACGCCCGGCAGCAGGATGCGTCCGCAATCGTCCAGCTCCCGCGGGCGACGCACGTGCGTCCACGACAGGTCGAGCGCATCCAGCGCGTTCGTCACGCTCAGCAGGTTGCCGGCGCCGTAATCCACCACGCCGATCATAGCAGCCGCTCCAGAATCAGGTCCGCCGCCGCCGCCAGGTCCGGCACGATCCCGGCGGTCACCGGCGCCGCCCGCACCGCATCCAACGTCGCCGCCATGCTCACGCCCGAGTCGATATGCACGTAGGTCACCGGCAGCCCGCGCGCGTGTGCTCCGCGCACCGTGTCGAAGTCCGCGGAGGCATCGCCGACGTAGACGACGGGCCCGCAGCCATCCACCGCGAGTTGCTTCGCGTCCCGCTGAACGGCGTCGACCGCGGCTGAGTAGCCCAGCACCGCTGCGACCAGCGGAAACCAGTGCGGCTTGCCCAGCGGGGCGATCCCGGTCTCCTGCTGCGCCCGTCGCGCCTCGTCGTGCGTCGCCATACGATCGACGTCGAAGTACTCCGCCAGTTCCAGCGTGCGGATGGGTGTCTCGGTCTCGTCCCGCTGCCGCGAGGTACACACCGTGAGCGCCAAGCCCGCGTCGCGCATCCGCGCCAGCGCCGCTCGCGTCTTCTCAGCCGGCGGCAGCAGCTCGTGCCGTGGATACGACCAACCGATGTCACGCTGCAGATAGAGAATCTCCTGAAACCGCGTGCGCGCGGCAGCAAACTCCGCACCCTTGCGGTCAATCCCAAAACCGGAAATCGGCGGCCCGTCCGGATCCGGCTTGCTCCAGAGCCGCTCCATGCCCGCGCCCAGAGCGGCCGCCACGGCATCGTCCGCGCCTTCCACGAGGTGCCGCTGAACCTCCGTGCGCGTCGACTCGTCCGCCAGAGCAGCCGCCATCACCGCCGCCAGGTCCCAGTTCGAATTGCATGCCCGGCTCTTCGTGATCCGCTGCAGCCGCGACCGCTGGAGACACGCCCGATCGAGCCGTTTCCACGTTGCGGTGTCCTTGATCGCGATGCCCGCGAGCGTGAACGCCGCAGCCAGCGCCGTGCGCCAGTACGTCATCTCGTTCATGAAAACGCCGTCGGCATCGAGCACGACAAGCGGTCGCGTATCGTTCGCAGTCATCAGGTCATCCCGCGTGGCCTAGTGAGCACTCTCAAGATTAAGTGGAAACTCCACTCTCTCGCCTCAGAAACCGCGCCGTTCCCACTTTCCCACTTTCCCACTTTCTCACTTTCTCACTTCGTCCCGCGACACATCGTACACCGGCGGACCCGCCAGTCCGCTGCCCTCCCCGGGCAGTCGTTGCGCCGTGCCCAGAGCGGCTCCTACCGCGTCGCCCAGGTTGCGAAAAACCGTCTCGTACAGGTGATGCAGGTTTCCGCCCGACGCCACCTCGATCGCGACCGTGGCGCCGCTGCCGTACGCGAACCCGTCCAGGAACTGGCGCAGGTTCGTGCCATAGCAGACCCCGCCCGCGGCGCCACCTTCGGTGTACCAACTGTCGACGTAACCGTCGATGTCCACGCGGCGCGGCACGCTCCAAGCGCACCGCGGCCGGGACTCGAAGGTGACCCGCACGGTGCTGGCGGCGTCGTCCATCGCGCTTGCCGCCGTCGCCCGCCCCGGGATGCCGCAGCGGGCGGTTCGCTCCTCGGCGATGGCCGCCACCGCGCGCCCGGTGAGCTGCCCCATGTCTTCGCACAGCACGTGGTCGAACTCCCACGACTGCGGCCAGGCTGTGCGTTCGACCGCCACGCTCAGGCCCGCGCCGCGCGCAAAGTGATCGACGAAGTGCCCGAGCAGGCGGTTGGGTAGTTCCACCAGTCCGCCCGCGGCTGTCCGCGGCGCGACGCGAATCGCGAAATCGGTCTCCGCCGTCCGCCGCGCCACGCGCACCGGCTCAAACGCTGTATCCGTCATGGCTGCCTCCCGTCGGCCCGCCGGTACTCCGGCGCAGTCCAGTTCTCCACCGCCAGGTGATGCGCGCTGAACCCCTCGTCGCGGCTGAGGGTGGACACCACCGGCGCGAGCGACTCGAACCCCGCCCGCGTCACCCAGCCGATGCTCGACCGCTTCACGAAGTCATCCACGCTCACGCACGACCGCGTCCGCGCCCGCGCGCCCGTCGGCAGAATCGCGTTGACGCCCATCGCGTAGTTGCCCAGGCTGATGATCGGGTAATCCCCCAGGAGCACTTCGCCGGCGTTGCGCACGCCCGCCAGCAGATCCCACGGTTCCGCCGCCATGATCGCCAGGTGCTCTGGCGCGAATGCGTTCACCACCGCCAGAGATGTCGCCGGCGCGTCGGTCACGATGATTCCGCCGTTACGCCCCAGCACCTCGGTTGCGAATGCCCGGCGCTCGGCGCTCAACTGCTCCATTCGCTGGTTGACGGCGCCAGCCACGCGGTCGGCGAACGCGGCATCGTGCGTGACTAGGATGGCACATGAGTTTTCCCCATGTTCCGCCTCGATCAGCAGGTTCCACGCCGCGTTGCCGGCATCCGTCGTGCCGTCGCACAGGATCGCCGACTCGCTCGGGCCAGCCGGCGGACCCGGATCCAGCACGTCCGCAACGATCGAACGCGCCGCCGTCACGTAGACGTTGCCCGGGCCGACGATTTTCGTGCACGCCGGCACGCTCTGCGTCCCGAACGCGACCGCCGCGACCGCCTGCGCTCCGCCCACCCGGTAAATCTCGTCGATTCCCAGCATTCGTGCCGCGACCAGCGTCGCCGCGTCCACCGAGCCGTCCGGCCCCGGCGGCGTGCACACGATCACCCGCCCGACGCCCGCGATCAGCGCCGGAACGCCCAGCATGCACATCACCGAACTGAACGCCCCACGCCCGCGCGGCACGTACAGACACACCGAGTCCAGCGGCGTGAAGCGGTCGCCGCACCACACCCCGGGCTCCACCTCCACCACCGTCAGCGGCGGCCGCCGCTGCGCCTCGTGAAACGCCCGGATGTTGCGGATCGCGTGCGCCAGGGCGGCACGTACGTCTTCGGCAATCGCCTCATCAGCCGCAGCGAATTCCTCGGCGCTCACCCGCAGGCCGCACTCGCGGAGATCCGCGCCGTCAAAACGTCGCGTGAACTCCAGCAGGGCGGCATCGCCCCGCCCGCGCACCGCCGCGATGATCTCCCGCGCCGCCTGCTCCGCCTCCCGGGCCGCCGGCGCCACGCGCCGCAGCCCCTCCGGCAACAACCGGTCCGCGTCACCCCGCGCCGTCAGTCTGCGCACACCCTTCATGCTCACGCCATCACCTTCTGGATTGAGGATTGCAGAATGTCCGTCGCGCCCGCCCGCCGGATCGCCGGCAGGATCCGGTGCACCTCGTCACGCAACACCGCCACCCGCACCGCGTACCCGTTCTGCCCGTGCAGCGGCTGAATCGTCGGCGACTTCATCGCCGGCAGCAAATCGACCACGGCGTCCAGCCGGTCCGCCGCCACGTTCATGTCCAGCAACACCCGCCGCCGGCCCTCGAGCACGCTCTGCACCAGCAGGACCAGCTCCTCGATCGCCTCGCGCCGCGCCGGGTCCGCCAGCGTCACCCGGTTCGCGATGATCCGGCTGCTCGAACGGAGGATTTCGTCGATGATCTCCAGCCCGTTCGAACGCAGGGTCGCGCCCGTCGCGGTGTTGTCCACGATCAGGTCCGCGTCCTCCGGCGGAAACACCTCGGTCGCGCCGTAGGTCCGCACATAGCGAAAATCGGCATTCTTGCCCCGCATGTACCGGGCGGTGAGGTTCTCGTACTCCGACGCCACGATCAGCGGCGCCCCGTTCGCCCGCGCGAACGGATCCACGCCGAGCGGGGCAGCCGCTACGAGCCGCACGGGCAGGAGCCCGGTGTCCAGCAGCTCCACCACGTCTGCGCTGGTCTCCGCCACCCAGTCGCAACCCGTGATCCCCACGTCGTGCGCCCCAAACTCCACCAGCTTCGGGATGTTCGCCGCCTTGAGCAGCTTGATCTCGTAGCGGGCGTCGCTGCACGCGGGGCGGTATTCCTGGTCCGTCGCGCGTACCCGCAGCCCGGCGTCCGCGAGCAGTCCGAAGACCTCCTGCTGTTGCCGCCCCTTGGGCAGCGTCAGTTTGATCGTGGCACTCATGAATGAAACTCAACTTTGCTTCGGGTCATCGTGGCGCCGCGTTTCGGCCCGCGTCCGCGGCGTGGCAGTCTTGTGGCTCCGGGCCAGCGCGAGCCGGTATCCGCCCGGCCCCTCCTTGTACCAGCGGGCGATCCGCGCCACCGTCCGCGAGCTCATCCCGGTCTGTTCCTCGATTTCGCGGTACGAGCGCCCGTCGGCCAGCATGGTTGCGACCTGCCAGCGCCGGGAGATCATCTCCAGCTCGTCGTCGGTGAGCAGGTCGCGGAAGAAGCGGCGGGCCTCGCCCGCGTGGCGGAGGCGCACGACGGTGTGCAGCAGTTCGTCCAGCGGGTCGGCGGGTGGGTTGCGCGTCATCGGGGCGGTCGCTCCACTTTACTTTGGTACAGTATACGCTTTACCAAGATAAAGTCAAGCGGCCCCCGGGCAACGCCGGGACCACCCGCACGACACCCCTCGAATTGGAAACGGGAAGCTACTGGATCTGCCGATGATCGCTCGGCGGCGGCAGAATCGGCTGCGCCGGAGCCGGCCCGCCCACCGGCAGACCATCACCCCAACTCGGACCCCGCGACTTGCGCTTCGGGGGAGTCGTTCCCGAACCCTCCTCCGCCACCGGACCCGCCTCGTCCTTCGCGTCCGCCAGCACCGTGGCGCCCTCCGTCGAAGGCACCGCCGGATCGACCGCGGCGGCATCCGCCTCTTCCGGACGCAACGGAACGATATTCTCGAGCAGGCTGGCTGGATCAGCCGGAGCCGTGCTCGCCTCGGCGTACGTCGGAGCCAGCGTGTACCAGGACTCGTCCACGACGCCCGGAGTCAGCACCCGGTCCACCAGCGCCGGCCCCATCGCGTTCAGCTCCGCACGCGTCACCAGTTGGTGGCGGCCGTCGTGCATCAGCACTTCCACGAGATGGCCCTGGCCCAGAAAGCGCGGCATCGACAACGCCACGATCGCGATGGCGACATAAGCCCAGATGGGCCGCGGGTCGCCTGAAGCCCGTTCGCGCAGCACGTACTGCAACCGCTTGCGCAGGACGCTCGCCGGACTCGCGTCGCCGAGCATGTGCATCGCGAAGCCCCGCCGCGAAAAACTGCCCGCGACGATGCTCATCAGCGTGTCGACATAGTCCTTCGGCCGCACGCCGCTGGCCACGACGTCCTCGTCGCAGCACAGTTCGTTGTTCATCCGCACCCGGCGATACGCCCAGTGGGCCATCGGGTGGAACCAGAAGAAGCACAGCATGACCATGGTGGCCAGCGTGAGCAGATCGTCGCGGTTGGCAACGTGCGCCAGTTCGTGCCGCAAGACCTGGCAGAATCGTGCCCGTTCCTGCGGAGACGGGTCGCGATGGCGCATCACCCAAGGCAGCAGCGATTCCGGAATCAGGACCGCCGGCTGAAACACACCCAGCGTCGCGGGCCCGGCGTCCTCCGGCGTTACGATGATCCGCACGTTCGGCGGAATGACCAGATTCGGATCGAGCCGCTTGATCGACGTGGGCTTCAGCAAGTAGCCCTTGGTGAGATGATCGTCGGCTGCCTGCCGGCACGACAACGCCCGCATCCACACCCGCACCAGCAGGATCAGCGTGATCCCGAGCCACACATAAGCAACGGTGTGCAGTACGACGCCGGATGAAGATTCGCCGGCGAGTGCCTGCGGACTGTCGCCCAGCGGGAAGAGAATGTCACCCAGAAGGGTCCCGTTGACCAGTGGGGCCACGGGCAGCAGGCCCCGCAACGACGCGGTCGCCACCGTAATGAACGGTTTGCACAGCGCGAGGAACCAGATGCGCCGGCGCCAGCGCGGCCCGATGTTGGGCAAGACGGCGAGCACAGCCGCCACGAGGAACCCCACGATCAGGAATTCCACCGCCGCGACGGCAAGGCGTGAGACGAGATAGGTCACAGCCTGGTCGCTCATGGCCACCCGCCGGTTGTCGGGTTACAGCGCGGTTGATATTTCCCTGTTTCGACGGATCCGACGCCGCTCATTCCGGCGCTACGTCGCCGTTCCGCCGGGCAACCGCGTCCTCCACCAGGGCCTGCAGCTTCAGCAGGTCCTTCTCGGACAGGCGTTCGGTGTCGACGAACTGCGAGACCATCGCCGGGACCGAGCCTGCAAAAAACGAATTCACGACGTCCATGACGCTGCGCATGCCGAATCGATCACGGCTGACCGTCGCCTCGTAGACGTTGGCCCGTCCGACCCGGCGTGCGCCCACAAATCCTTTGCGCTCAAGAACCTGCATCATAGTGAGCACGGAAGTGTAGGCCAATTCGCGGTCCGGTTGAAGCGCATCCTGCACTTGGCGGACGGTGACGGCACCCCGGTTCCAGACGACATCCATGATCATGGCCTCCAGGGGAGTCAATGATCGAGGTAGTTTTCGCACTGGACGGCTCCTGTGAATGTGGGTTACTAACCATGATAGTATCGACTGCGCAGGGCCGGTTCAACCACCCAGCAGCCCGGGGCGCGCAGAAATAATCGCCATTTTCCTGGACGGGCAAGTTGACTCGCCTACTAAAGTCGCTAGTATGGTTAGTAGCAATGGCACCGGCAATGCAAAGCCGGAAACCGCCCGCGGGGCGGAGCCGACCCCAACCGGTGCCCGCAAAAACTTCATAACCCGCCTCCTCCAACCCGTGGTGCCGGCGGGCACCACAAACTGCCGTCTCTCGCCCCGAGACGACAACACTGAGGAGCGACCCGCTGCGGCTTGACCACCACACACCCTTCCCCCTGACCCTGGCCGCAGCGGGGTCGCTTCGTTTTTACCGGCCCCTCGACACCGCGCCATATCATCCGGACCCATAACCACGCGCGAACGAGAAGAGGTTTCGGAGCCATCGCCGCCCGGCTGGAAACCATCCGCCAACACGCCATACAATGGCCGACCGGAGGATCAGACCCGCGTCCAACGCGGGCTGCAGCCTTGATTCGCACCAATCTTCCCGGGGGGATGGCATCCATGAAACGACTCACCCTGTTTTCGTGTATCTGCGTAGCGGGCATCGGTCTCGCGCTGGCCTGCACGTCCAGCGGGACCGGCGACCCGACGCCCACGCCCTCGCCCTCCGCGACGCCCGACGGGTCGCCAACGCCGACTGCGAGTCCGACCCCAGTGCCGGGCCAGACGCCGACGCCAGGTGCAACGCCGACGCCCGCTCCCACCGACGATCCCAACGCGAGCCCGACCCCCACGCCCACGCCGACCGCGACGCCGGGGGATAGCGTGGACGGCCGCGATGACTCCGGCGGAACGCTGACCTGCGCTGCGGACGAGACCATGGTCGCCACCTTTGGTGACTGCGACGTCGATGGCAGCGGCCTGGGCTGCTGCCCGGATGGTTTTCCGCTCGTGACCGCGGATTGCTTCTGCGTCGCGGAACTGCCCGACGACAACGGGCCAACGCCGACGCCTCAGCCTACACCGCCACCGCTCACCTGCCCGGACAACTACGTCCTCGTGCAACTGCCCGCGGGTTGCGAGATCGATGACACCGGGTGGGGGTGCTGCCCAGCCAGCCAGCCGAGCGTGGACGAGAATTGCTCCTGTGTGGAGTTTCGACCGCCGGAATAGCCGGCGCCTGCCGCAAGGCCGTTGCCTCGCTCCAACCGTTGAGAATTCCTCCGGCGCCCGGCCCCGACGAGGGATCAGGCGTCTTTATTTCTGCGCGTGCCGGCGCCGCTGCTACAATGCCGGCCCGCGCGGCGGTGGGCTGCGCCGTAGAGAAAGGGACACGCATGCCTCGCTCGACAGTCGACCGCATCCTGGGACTGAAAGCTGTTTGCATCTGCGGAGTGATGGGCTGCTCGCTCGCCGGCATGCTGGCGGGTTGCGCCGAAGCCAAGCCGCGGATCGACTCGGTCACGCCGCGCATCACCGGGATCGACTGGCGCGGCGTGGACGTCACCTTCGACATCGCCGTGAAGAATCCGCTGCCCATCCAGCTCCGCGCCCCCGGCGGCCACTACGCCATCGAGGTCGGCAACTCCGAGATCGCCCGCGCCGATGACGTGCCGCCGATCGCCGTGGCGAGTCGCAGCCGCGGTATCGTCCCGCTGCCGGCGCGGTTCGAATACACCGAGGTGCTGGCGCTCATCCGCGACGGCCAGGACGCAGATGAAATTCCCTATCGCATCAGCGGGGCCCTGGCCCTCGAGGCCGCCGGCGTGTCGGTGGAGGCGCCCTTCAGCCACGACGGCGAGTTGCCCGTCCTGCAGATGCCGTCCATCGAAGTCACCGGGCTCAAGCAGGGCAGCGTCGGCTTCGGCGGCGTGCACGTGACCGTCGGAGCCGATTTAGAGAATCCCAACGTCTTCGCAGTCGGTGTGAGCGACCTGCGCTTCGAGCTCACCATCGCCGGAGCGCGGGTGGCCGATGTCAAGGTGGACGCCCCCGACGGGCTCAGGGCCCATTCCAAGAGCCACATCGAACTCGTGGCTGAGGTCGCGGGCGTCGACGCGATCGCCAGCGTCGTCACGTCACCGGGCGCCGCGGAAGTGCAACTGCGCCTGCGCGGCGAACTCGGCACGCCCTTCGGCAAGGTCGCGCTCGCCCGCGAGTGATCCGCATCCGAGCGGTCACTCGACCAGGGCGTTCGGCGCCTCCGCGTAGACCTGCCAGCGCTCGTTCGGTAGATTGGCGAAGACCTCCTCGAAACGCGGGCTGTCGGGCGGGTTGCCCGGTGTGGCCCGGATCATGATCTTCACGACCTGGCGGGGAAAGCGTTTCGCCAGCGCGGCGTACGCCTCCGGGTCGCGTTCGCTCGCGTCGCCGATCAGCATGAACTGCCGCTCGGGAAACGCTCCGATGATCTCAGCGATGCGCTGTTCCTTGTAGTCGTCGGGTACGACGAACCCGTCCAGGGCGTTGGCCAGGCTGATCCCGAGGCGGCGCAGGTGCACGCTGCCCGCCGGAAAACCGCTGTCGTCGAGGAATTTCTGTAGTGGCTGATAGAGCTGCCACGGACTCGCGGAGACATAGTGAAAATCCGGATGGGGGCTGCGCGCCGCGAGTGCCCGGTAGAACGCCGCCATGCCCGGCACCGCCTCCATCGGCTCAAAGAACGTGTTTTCGATGAGCTTGTCGCGATCGTGCACCTCGGTGATCTTGATCGTGTCGTCGATGTCCGACACGATCGAGAGCCCCGCGGGCTGGACGATCACGACTTGGCCGCTGAATTCGCGCTCGTCGCCCTCCCGCATGATCGCGCGGAAGGGAACGACCCTGAGCGCCCCCCGCGTTTGCACCGCCTGCGCGAGTTCCTCCGCCGTCAGTTGCACGACACTCTGGAAATGTCCGTCCTCCTCCGACGTGCCGACGGCTGCGACCTTACCCGCGATGCGCACCTGGATGTCCTTGCTGCGTTCGCTGTCGAGCACGAACCAGCGCGCCCGTTCCTGCAGGGTCCGCGCTTGCTCCGGCGTGAGCGCATCCTCGCCCACGCCCTGCTGCGCGGCCCAGCGCAAAACCAGCTTGTTTTCCCACTCGCGTTCGAAGATCCAACCGTGGATCGGTAATTCCCAGGTGTCGCCGTCAGCCGCCGGCACCGCCAGCGTCGGAAAGAAGATGATTTCCTCGTCGGACTTGATCTGCGACCGCGCCTCCTCCGTGCCCGCCCCCAGCAGGCCTGCAACAACCGACGCGATAGCCAGCAGCGCATTGTTCATAGCGGCACCTCCCGCGTGAAGTATCGATTCGATCCGACGGGGGGCGCGGACTGTACGCCCCATGCCACTCATGATACCCGGCCCGCAATGCAGCGCCTCGGCCAGGCTATTTGCCGTCGAGGATTTCCGTTATCAGTGTTCGGGCGTCCGCCATGGGAAGATACAAGTGTCTGGCGTCGTCAGGTAATTCGCAAAAGCCGTAGCGCAGGTAGAACGACCGCGCGGCGTCGTCGAGCGCGTCGACCTCGATGACCGTGGACGCCACCAGTTCGGTCGTCTGCACGGCCATGCGCAGGGCGTGCACGAGGAGTGCGGCGCCGAGTCCCCGCCCCTGGAAACGGCGGTCCACCGCCATGCGGCCGATCAGCGTCGTCGGCAACGGCAGATCAGGAGGATAGCCCTTGCCCGATGGAATAACGGTGATCGGCAGGCGGCCTGCGGAATGCGTCACGTAGCCCGCGATGCGCCCTTCTGGATCGGCCAGAACGTAGCCGACCGCGATACCCTTGCGCATGTGCTGGTTGAGTCGCTTCTGCAGGTATTCGTTGAGTTTCGGTCGGCCGCAGTCGAACAGGGTGCGTTGATGGCGATGTGCGTCGAAGTGCTCGAAGACGAGGCGTTCGATTCCGCGTTCGAAATCAGTCAAGAAACTGCTTCCGATAACGTTCGGCGGCGTCACGCAGTGCGTCGTTGGGGCCGGTCGGGTTGGCGAGCAGCGCGAGCAGGGCGTGCTGATCGCGTTCGGTCAGCTCGCGGCGCCGGACGCGGGACAGCGTCCGGTCAGCCGCTCGTTCGAGGACGGCGTTGATGAAGCTGGTGACGGTCATGCCGCGTTTCGCTGCGGCCTGTTCGACCTTCCGCTTGATCGCGACCGGCTGGCGTATCGTGATTTTCGTAGTTTCAGCTGCCATTTTCGTGACTCCACCCATTAGGATACGGCATATTGCCGTACAAGTCAAATCCCTACGTCACGGCGATCTACTCGGAGAGGAAGAGCACTCAGTCGCCGCACAGCCGGGCATCAGAACTCGTTCTGGCCCCGTCACAGGCGTCCCGCCAGACCAACCGCCCGTCGTATAATGCACGACCCTCGGAGGTTCTGCTGATGCCGGATCCCGAACGACGGTCATCGGTTCTGCAATAGAGACATTCCCGAGGCACGTCGTATAGTCGGCTGCGTGCATCGGAGTGGAGTCGAGTTCTCCCAATCAGCGCAGGGTGACATCGCCTGGTCATTCCTGATCCTTGCCATTGCTGCTGCGCGGGCGATAATTCACGACCCGCAGGCACCCGCGGGTGGCGTGGCATCGGACCGACGATTGGCTAAAGGCAATATGTCGAAACTGAAAGACGCGATTGCGCGATTCGGGGTCAGCGCCAAGGCGAAGCTCGCCAACCCCAGCGCCACGGGCGAACCCGAGGACCAGCTTCGTGCTCCGCTGGAAGCGCTCTTCGACGACCTTGCGGAAATCTGCGGTTTCAAGGCCGGTTCGCTCACGGCTGTCGGAGAATCGTCACTCGCCGCCTCAAGGCGCGGCCGGACTACGCGCGATTACGTTGCGCAGAGTGCTGGTCGGGTTCGTAGAGGTCAAAGCTGAGCAAGGGCAGCGATCCCCACCGCTACAGGGGGCATGACCGGGAGCAGTGGGAGAAACTCAGTCGCTGCCGAACCTGCTGTACACCGACGGCAACTCGTTCAGTCTGGGCATAATGGTAGAACTCGTCAGTTCGATCGTCGAGCTGCAGGGCGACATTCAGACCTCCGGGGCGAAGCTCGCTTCGCCTCCCGAGCTCCATTCGGCTGTTCGACACTTTCCTTCGCTGTGGCAACCGTTCGCCGAAGTCCGCTCAGGAATTGGCGCGGTGGCTGCTGGCTGTGCCGCCTGTTGCGACGAGGTCCGCGGAGCAACTGGGGAAGGCCCGGCCTGACCGCGTTGGCCGCAGATTGGCGCAAGCTCCTGTTCCCGGAGGCGAAGGCGACGCGCCGTTTGCCGACGGTTGTAAAGCCGTCTGCCTTCGGCCTGCTCATGGCCCGTTCGAGCAACATCCGATTAGCCGACAGGTTGAACAGGGTTGCCAAGCAACTGGGGAAGACAGGTTGCTTATCGCGCGACCTTACGGCTGTTGACGGACAGAAGTTGACAGCCAAACGACATTGAACATCGCTCGGCACACTCGTCCGCGTGCTCGACGCCGTGGATTGGCACGCAATCGCCAAGGGCAAGGCCGACGCGTGGCTTTACTTCTACGAGGACTTTCTGGCGGTCTACGACAACGCGCTGCGCAAGCTCACCGGCTCATACTACACGCCTCCGGAAGTCGTCGAGCCGATGATTCGACTGGTGGACGACGTACTCCGCACCCACTTCGATCGCAGCGCCGGACTCGCCTCGCCGGACGTCACGCTGGCCGACCCGGCCGTGGGCACGGGAACATTCATCCTGGGTATTCTTCGTCGTATTGCCGCCGACGTGGAGGCCGACCAGGGCGAAGGCGCGGTACCGCAAGCGATCGGTCGGCAATCAATCGGGTGATCGCGCGTTTGAATGCACAACTCGGGCCGTTCGCGGTCGCTCAGCTCCGTGTGTCACGCCGAGCTGATGGCGCAGATCGGTAATCCTCCGCGCGCCGTCCCGCGTATGTTCGTCACGGACACATTGGGAAACCCGTACGCGGAGGTCGAGGAACTGGGCTCGTTGTACCGCACCATTTCCCAATCGCGTTTGCAGGCGAACAAGATCAAGAGCAAGGAACGAATCACCGTCGTGATCGGCAACCCGCCCTACAAGGAAAAAGCCAAAGGGCGCGGCGGGTGGATCGAAGAAGGAACCGACGAAGTCGCCAAGGTCCCGCTGCTGAGCGGCTGGATACCCCCGGCCGACTGGGGCGTGGGCGCGCATGCCAAACACCTCCGCAACCTGTACGTCTACTTCTGGCGTTGGGCCACGTGGAAGGTGTTCGATCACGATCCGCAGCACAATACCGGGATCGTGTGCTTTATCACCGTCGCGGGTTTCCTCAATGGACCCGGCTTTCAGCGGATGCGCGACGATCTCCGCCGCAAGTGCGACCGCATCTGGGTGATCGACTGCACGCCGGAAGGCCATCAGCCCGATGTTCCGACGCGCATCTTCCAGGGCGTGCAGCAGCCGGTGTGCATCGTGCTGGCGGCGCGATC
The DNA here is from genome assembly GCA_020639115.1 of Phycisphaerales bacterium. GTDB lineage: Bacteria > Planctomycetota > Phycisphaerae > UBA1845 > UBA1845 > JACKHG01. The sequence continues at coordinate 49,081 of JACKHG010000011.1, read as the reverse complement.
GAAGCACAAGGCACCTGACAATCCGGCGATCGTGAAATACACCGTCCTGCCGGACGGCAAGCGCGAGAGGAAATTCGCCGCCCTCGCCAAGCTCAAACTTCGATCAAAAGTCTGGCAAGAATGCTGCCGGATTAGCGCGCCGTTTCTTCACAGCGGCGACTGGCGACTGGGCGTCTATCCTACCTTGGATAACCATTTCGCCTACAACGGCGGCAAGCGTACAACCCTAAGCGAGTATAGATAATTGCACCGGATGCCGAGTCGAAAGCCGTTGGGAAAAGTTGATTCACGCGCCCAGCAGAAAGAAGGAAGAGCTCTTTCGTGCGACTCTGCGCGTGGGAAGCCCGCCGATCGGCATTCGGTCGGTTGTTCGAATCCATTGCCAGGCTGCGAGTTACGCAGCCTTCCGATCTCGACGAAAGGCCCGTGCCCGACTCAGTGAGATGCAGCACTGGCGGTCGTTCAATCCCGGCAGTGGATCATCCTGATCCACGCGTCATTACTCAGCCCAACGCTGACCTCTGGCGATCATATTCAGACAATCAGGTGTACCTTACGCATTGATGGCGCATTCTCAGCCTCAGGACCAGCGATCACGTTTTCCGGACTGATCCCGGACCTGCACCATTACAAAGGTCCTTTGGAGGCGGGTATTTCCTCTTTGGCGTGATGCCGCCGCAGTGACGCCAAACCTGCCGACTATTGGGATTTCTGGCGAGAAACTCAAGACGACCCCAATGCCAGAAGACTTCCTGGCCTGCTAGCGCCGTGGCTGCCAACCCGGCATACACGGCGCGATTTCAAAAGGACCTGGCGCAGCCGGGCTTGCGCATTCCGCTGACCGCGCGCCCGAAGCTGTTCGCGCAGGCCGTCGAGTTGGGCCGGCGGGTCATCTGGCTGCACACGTTCGGCGAACGCTTTGCCGACGTCAAGGCAGGAACCGCCCGGCAGGCCGCCCCGGTGCCGAGGACGCCCGCATCCCAGGAACAAGGTGCGATCCCGGATGATCCTGAGGCCATGCCGACGAGATCGATTACGACAACGAAACGCCGTCTGTTGGTCGGAACCGGCTTTGTCGACAAAGTGCCGCCCGAGGTCTGGCGTTACGAAGTCTCCGGAAAGCACGTGTTGACGCAGTGGTTCAGCTATCGTAAGAAGAATCGCGAGCGGCCGATCATCGGCGACCGCCGGCCGCCGTCGAAACTCGGCGAGATTCAGCCCGATCACTGGCTGGCGGAGTACACGACCGAGTTGCTGAACGTGCTGCACGTGTTGGCGATGCTGGTCGAGTTGGAGCCGGCGCAGGCGAAACTCCTGGAGAAGATTTGTGCAGGACCCCTACTTGAATTCCGTGCTTGAAGCGATCGCCAGCGACGCCCTTGATGCGGATAGCCCGCGGCTGATCACCGTCGATGAGCTTCGTGCCGCCGGCGCCCTGGACGTTCCGCTTCGTGGCGCAGTCGCTCGGCACTGACGACGATCGCTCCAGGCAAGGCGGCACGCTGCCCTGTTCAGATCTTGCATGTAATGTTGCCGGATGAGACAGCGGCCACGGAAGGAACGGTGTGTGCCACGCCCGCAGCGCAGCCCTGAGGCGGAGACTCGGCTGTCATCGCCGCGGCGTTACCCCTTGCGGACCGGCAGCGGCTATCGAGCCGTCTGCGCGGCAGGGGGTCGGGCAGGGCGGTTGTGACAGCCCGCTGCTCAGCGTCTCTCGCCACTCCACCCGCTCGGCGAACGCCAGCGACTCCTCGGCCACAACGCGTCGAGCATCTCCGCCTCGCCCTCGTCCGCGTCTGCACGCCCTGCACGTAGATGATGCCCTTCCCTTGCCGGCGAAAACCGCGACGTCCGCACCCTCCGCCTCGCCCGGCCCGTTCACCACGCAGCCCATCACCGCGACCTTCACCGGCGTCTTGATGTCCGCCAGCTTCTGCCGCACCTGGGCCACGGAAGCGATGAGGTCAATCTCAATCCGCCCGCAGGTGGGGCACGCGATCAGCTCCGGCTCGCGCCCGGCTGCAGAGCCCAGCACGCAAAGCAGTTCCTTCCATCCTCCACCTCGTAGAGCAGGGTCGGCTGCATAGCTGATCGGATCGTGTCGCCGATGCCTTCGGCGAGCAGTGTATCTCAACGCAGCGGACACCGAGCGGATCGCCCGGTCTCAGGCAGGCCCGCGTGCGTCACGCCGAGTGCAGCAGGTAGTTGAAGCGTTCGAAATCGCCCGGTAGGCGTCGATGCAGATGCGCGGGTCGATGCTCTTCGCGCTTGATCACCACGTCGTGGAAGTCGTTCTCGTCGAAGATGCGGGTAATCCTCGAGCTTGCTGACCATCAGCCGGATCATCTCCGCCTGGCGGTCCGTGTGCAGGGCGCCATTTCGCCCGCGCGTTGCGGCTGTCCTTGCGTTCGACGATCGAACCCTCGTTCACCCCGACGCGAATCGGCAGGCTCCGCTCGCGGCACGCCCGGATCACCCGGTCGACCTGCTTGCGGTCGCTGATGTTGCCGGGGTTGAGCCGGATCTTGTGCACGCCGGCCTCGACCGCCTCCAGCGCCCGCTCGAAGTGAAAGTGCACGTCCGCGACGATCGGCACCGGCGACTGCGCCAGGATCGCCGGCAGGGCGGCGGTGTCACGCTTCTCCGGCGTCGCGACGCGAACGACGTCGCAGCCCTTCGCCGCAAGTTCGCGGATCTGCGCCACCGTGGCGTCGATGTCGTAGGTGTACGTGCTGGTCATCGACTGCAACACCACGGGCGCATCGCCCCCGAGCGGAACAGCCCCGATATGCACCTGCCGTGTCGGTCGTCGTGGCGTCATCGCCAGGATGGTAGCACAGGCGAGCGGATTGCGGGAGTAAGGTGACGCAGCGTTCTGCCGAAGGGGGCGGTAAGCTGGTCCTTTCGGACGGGGGACATAGGCGGCGGTGCCCATCGCCCGGCAGGGCGCATGCCTCGGTGGTCGGTGTTCGCTTGCGACTGCGGGAAATCGAGTGAATACGGGCCTGCCAGCCGCGGCAAGCCAAGTCAGTCGGCGAGTGACAGTTCCACATCGTCGCCGAGGAATGCCTGCACGGCGTCGGGCGTTGGCGACGGGGCGCGGCTGTGCCAAGCCAGCAGGTGGGGCCGTTTTGACTCAGCGCAGAAGTCGTAGCGCGTGCGAACGTACCGGGGTGTGGAGGCCACACGCACGAAAATCGCGCCGGTAACGTGGTCGCTGATGAGCGGTGTCGATCCCCGTCGGGCATACCAAGCGGATCCACGCGTGCGCCAGAACGGGTGACGGGCGGCGATGAGCCCCCTGGGAACGAGGTACGTGCGGAGGTGGAGCATCGTGCGGCGGATGACGAACCAGCCCACGAGTGCGCTGACGAAAAGGACAAGCCAAACCGGTACCCGGCGCGTGCCGATGACGACGCCGTATGCGGCTGAGCAGAGGTAATAGAGCAGGACGCCGAGGACCACCGTCAGAAAAAGCAGGATGGCCACCACGCGCGTCCAGCGAAGCGCGACGCGCGTCCGGCTGTCGAGGTATTGGCGGCGAGCGTGCTCGGCACCCGCCGATGCACCTGATGGCTCAGGTGCGCTGGGTGCGTCAGCCGGACACGATTGGGCCAGCGTTGACGGAGCGCAGTACGCGTCCAGGTGTTCGCGGTTGATCTGCGCGCAGAACGCCTCGACGGCTCTCCGGTCGTCGGCATCGATCGGTTCGAACCTCTCGGTACCGATCCAGGCCGGGGCGCGAGAGTCGCGGCGGGTACCGATGACGGCGACGAAGTTGGGTGGCACCAGGTGGATGGTCGCGCGCAGCGCCCGCGCGTGCCCGTGGAGTTCGCGCTCGCAAATACGCGCCCCCGTCGAGCGCACCTCCAGCAACGCCGCTTCGAGGAGTCGATGCGGATAACGAATTCGCGCGGCGGCGTGCTCCCGGAAGCGAGCGAGGCGGTGCAAGCGATCGGCGCAGTCGCGGTGTCGAAGCGCAGCCGTTCGGCGCCGACCGTACACCCAGCAGGCCATCGCGCACGCGGTGCCAAAGATCATCACCCCCGTGAACGTGATCAGGGCCGACGTATTGGGCATGGTCGCGGGCATGCCCAGCGACCAGCGGGTACCCATGACGATGACGACACCGACAGCCGTCGCCGCGAGGAATGTCAGGAGGCACGCGTTGAAGCTCGCCCAGCGGGAACGAATGGTAGGCACGAGGATGCGTCGTACGGCGCGCACCGCTCGTGGAGTGGATCGTGGTTCGGACAAGGCAGCCTCGCATGCGCCGCCACCCGGCGCGGGGCCACACCCGCTCGATGGTAGGCCCTATCGATCGCTTTCGTCGCGGGATCGCCGTGAATTTCTCTGCATGGACGCGGACCGTGCGGGTGCGCGGGAGCGGTCCGCGGGGCAGCTCCTGAACAGCTCGTTGCGAAGCCCCGATGCCCATGTGGGACCGACTTTCCAGTCGGTCTTTCGAGGCTGCCCACGCGGCTCGTCCGGCTGGAAAGTCCTGTAGTTTCTACCCCGCGCTCCTACCGGGTGCGCTGCGAATCCTTCGGCGTCAGCCAGCGCCAGGTGGTGAGGTAGAGGAAGCCGGTGTCGACAGCCGCCAGGGCGATCTTGAGCAGGTAGGCGAAAACCACGGCCTGCCACCAGGTGCTCCAGGTTGCGATCGGGCCGGCGTCGAGCCACGCGACGGGCAGGGCGGTGATGCCCACCGTCGTGAAGAACACCGTGTCGTACGCCTGGGCCAGCCAGGTCGAGGCGTTGCTGCGCAGCCAGAGCATCCGCCCCGCGCCGGTGCGGCTGCGAATCCACTGGTAGATCTGCACGTCGAGGAGCTGGGCGAGCAGGTAGCTGACCATCGAGGCCGCGACGACGCGGGGGTAGGCGCGGACGTCGAAGAGCTGGACGAGGGCGGCCTGGGCGGTGTCGAACGCGTTCGGCTCGTAGCGCAGCACGAACTGCATCATCACGACGACCACCAGCCCGGTCGCGAAGCCGATGAGCACGGCCTGGCGCGCCGCGCGGCGGCCGAAGTGCTCGTTGAGCACGTCGTTGGCGAGGAAGACGGTCGCGAACAGCACGTTGCCGCCGGTGACGGACATGCCGAAGATCGTGACGCTCTTGGCCACGGCGATGTTCATCAGCAGCGTGCAGACGACGATGAGCGCGACGAGCCAGGTCCGTCCCAGCCGCGCAAACAGCAGCAGGATGCCCCCGGCTGCGAGCAGGTGGAGCAGGAAGAGGGCGTCGTTGGGCGGCGTCGGCACGAAAGTGACCGCGGAAAGCATGGCGGGTATGGTAGCGTGACAGGATTGCTGGACATAGGGCATCCGCGTAGACGGTGAGGCAGATCATGACGGCCCTGCAGCGGTTGATCGCGACTTCCCTGGCGGCGCTGTTGGCGTGTCTAGTGAATGGCTGGTGGACCAGCCTATTTCTGTTTGCAGTCACGTCACTGTGTGTCATGGGACTGCATCGCCTTTGGGTTCGCGGCACGGAGCCGATCAGATCCGGGCGTCGCCTGGCGCTTTGGATACAGGCGATAGCCACCATTGGTGGAGCATCGTCATTGGCGACGATGGTCGTGGTGGGAGCGGTGATCCTGGCCGGGCAATTTCGGGAACACGTCTTCGACGGGTTCGTCACTGGGCATCCCAGCGACGAATTCCTCGGTACCTACGTTCTGGCGACGCTGGTTGCGGTTGTCGCACACCTCCGCTGGCGGCGGCATTTCAGGCCGAACGTTTGCGTGCGCTGCGGATATGATCTGACCGGCAATGTGACGGGGGTGTGCTCGGAGTGCGGGCGTCAACTCGAGGAGTAGAGCAAGCCGTTCACATCGGGCTTCAGGGAAGCGTGCCGTTCCCGGCGCCGACGCATGGGTATGATCATCCTATACATCTGCGGGACGGTGCTGAGTGGGTTACTGGTCCATCGTGTGGCCATCGCCCTGCTGAATCGTGCCCACCGCGTGGCACCGGAGCCCGACTGGCTCTGGAAGGCGGAGTCGCTTCTCGCAATTGCGGTCGGGTCGGTCGTCGCAGGTGCAATGGCAAGCAGCCTGGCTGTGGCTGGCGAACGCCTGCGACTGGGGTATTTTGATCCATTGACGCCTGTCGCTCTGTTCTTCGGTACGTGTTATGCCGCTCCGATATGCGCGTTGGTCGGGTTACTCGCGCATGCCCGGTGGCGCCGGCACCGGACGCCGGGGCAATGTACGCGGTGCGGATACGACCTGACCGGCAATGTGACGGGCATTTGTCCCGAATGCGGTTTGCCGGCGGATCAATGATGGGTGGATTGTTGGGTGGAGTGCGCCGGTGGCGCGGACGGCGTATCCTCCGCCCCTTCGGGGCGGGGAATCTCAACGGGACGATATTCACGGGTTGCGCTCGACCCTGGCGGGTCTTGCTCCACCCGTGGCTACAGGCCTTGACCCCTCCGGGGTCGGGACGTGCGTACGGTCGGTGCGCTTTGGGTGCATGAGATCGTTGCGCGCGCGAGCGTGCGTGGCCTTGCACTGGTGTGGCGGTTCTGTTTCGCTGTTGCGCGCCTTGCGCACGAGGATCGTGTACGGGTGAGCGCGCGTGGCCCCCCACTGGCGTGGGGGGTTCTGATTTGCGCGGGGCGCGGGGTTGGTTGACCGCGTGGGCGGGTTTGGAGTTCAATGCGGGGATGGCGGCAACTTTTGAACTGACGAACGAGGGGCTGGTGGCGGGCAAGCTCGCCGGGTTCGAGGTGCGGCCGCAGCAGTTGCGCATGGCGCAGCTCGTTGCGGACGTCTTCGAGCAGCGCGAGCATCTGCTGGTCGAGGCCGGGACCGGGGTGGGCAAGAGCTTTGCCTACCTCCTCCCGGCGATCGAACGGATCTGCGCCCATCGCGACCGCGTGGTCATCAGCACGCACACCATCGCGCTGCAGGAGCAGCTCATCAGCAAGGACATTCCCTTCCTCGCCTCGGTGCTGCCGGAGGAGTTCTCGGCTGTGCTGGTCAAGGGGAGAGGCAACTACATCGGTCTGCGGCGGCTCGCCCAGGCCAGCCAGAAGCAGAACGCGCTCTTCACGTCGCAGGAGGAGCTTGATCAGCTCTGGCAGATCGAGGACTGGGCGTACAAGACGACGGACGGATCGCTGGCGGACCTGCCGGTCGTGCCGAAGGGCGAGGTCTGGGACCGCGTGCGCAGCGAGCACGGCAACTGCATGGGCCGGCGGTGCGCGTACTACACGAAGTGCCACTACCAGCAGGCGCGGAGGCGGGCCCGCAACGCGCGGCTGCTGATCGTGAACCACGCGCTGTTCTTTTCCGACCTGGCGGTGCGGCAGTCGGGTGCGGGGATTCTGCCGGATTATGATTTTGCCATCCTGGACGAGGCCCACACGCTCGAGCAGGTGGCGGCTGACCACTTCGGCATGACCCTCAGCGACGCCCAACTGCGTTACCTGCTGGGCGGGCTGTACAACCCGCGGACGAAGCGGGGTTTGCTCGCGGGTTTTCACGCCGACTCAGCCGTGAAGGCCGTGGTGCAGGCGCGGGAGGCGTTGGCGCGGTTCTTCGACGAGCTGGCGGCGTGGCAGGGGCTGCACGGGCGGCCGAACGGTCGGCTCACGGCTCCGCCGCCGGTGCAGAACAACGTCTCTCCGGCGTTGCGCGAGGTGCGGGCGCGGCTGGCGAGCCTGCGCAGCATGGTGCAGGAGGAGCAGGATCGTTTCGAGATCAACGCGAACATGGAGCGGGTGGCGCAGTGCGCCGACCTGCTCGATGACCTGCTGGAGCACAAGCGCGAGGATTGGGTTTACTGGGTGGACGTGACGCACGGCCGGCGGCAGCGCGTGACGCTGAACGCGCGGCCGGTGGACGTGGCGGGTTCGCTGCGTGACGCGCTGTTCAACTCCGTCGCCGGCGTCGTGCTGACCAGCGCGACGCTGACGGTTCAGCCGGACGACGATTTCGCGTACATCCGGCAGCGGCTGGGGGTGGAGGACGCGACGCAGGCCTCGCTCGGTTCGCCCTTCGACTACGCCGAGCAGGTCAAGGTGTACGTCGAGGCGGACATGCCCGACCCGGCGCAGCGCGAGGTGTACCTGCCCGCGGTTTGCGCCGCGATCGAGAAGTACATCCGCAAGACCGACGGACGGGCGTTCGTGCTGTTCACCAGCTACGAGCTGATGAACGTGTGTGCGGAGGAGCTGGCGCCGTTCTTCGCGAAGCTGGACATCGATCTCTACGTGCAGGGTGCGGGTCTGCCGCGTTCGATCATGCTCGCGCGTTTTCGCGAGAACGTGCGCAGCGTGATTTTCGGCACGGACAGTTTCTGGACCGGCGTGGACGTGCCGGGTGAGTCGCTGTCGAACATCATCATCACGCGGCTGCCGTTTGCGGTTCCCGACCGGCCGACGGTGGAGGCGCGGATCGAGCAGATCAAGCGGCGGGGGGGTAATCCGTTCATGGACTACCAGTTGCCGGAGGCGATCCTGAAATTCCGGCAGGGGTTCGGCCGGCTGATCCGCACGCGGACGGACACGGGCATCGTGGCGATCCTGGATCCGCGGGTGGTGACGAAGCCGTATGGGCGGAAGTTTCTGGCGGCGTTGCCGGAGTGTCAGGTCGAGGTGGTCAGGGGGTATGAGGAATGATGAATTAGGAATGATGAATGATGAATTGGGCGCAGCGTCGGGCGGTCGGGTTGGGGGCTGGGCTGCTATGGTTCATTCATCATTCCGCATTCATCATTCATCATTACTTCGCATCGTACCGATCGATGATCTTGGCGCCAGCGGCGTCGCCCCAGACGTTGACCGCGGTGCGGAACATATCGAGCAGGCGGTCCACGCCGATGATCAGCGCGATGCCGGCCTCGGGGATCTCCGGGGCGCCGTGGCCGGTGAGGCTGCCGTTCACGGCCTTGATCACGATGATCATGGTGACGAGTCCGGCGCTGGGTATTCCGGCAGCGCCCATGGCGGCGAGCGTCGCGGTGACGGCGACGATGATGAGCTCGGTGAACGACAGGTCGATGTGGAAGGCCTGCGCGATGAACACGACGGCGACCGCCTCGTAGAGCGCGGTGCCGTCCATGTTGATGGTCGAGCCGAGGGGCAGGACGAAGCCGGCGCTGCGCTTGTTCACGCCGCCCTGCTCCGTGGCGCACTCGATCGTGACCGGCAGCGTCGCGGAGGAGGAGTCGGTCGCGAGGGCGGTCATCATCGCCTGGCGCATCTGGTGGAGGAACCTGAAGGGGTTGCACTTGCCGAAGTACCAGAGCACCAGGGGAATGACGATAAGTCCGTGGATGGCCAGTCCGCCGAGAACGACGAACATGTAGCGCCCGATGGCCTCGGAGAAGACCTGCAGACCGATCACCGCGATGGTCTTGGCGAGCAGGGCGAACACGCCGAGCGGCGCGATCCACATCACCACGTGCACCATCCGCATGAGCACCTCGAACGCGGAATTCATGAAGTGCACGACGGGCTCAGCCGGCGCGCCCACGAGTGTGGCGACCACGCCGAAAAAGATGGAAAAGCAGATGATGCCGAGCGGTTGGCCTGCGGCTGCTGCGGCCACGACGTTCTCGGGGATCATCTGCGACACGAGGTTCTTGAGGATGCCGATGAGTCCGCCCTGGGCGCGTTCGTCGACGGGGACGGGCGCGGATGACGGTGCGTTCGCGGCGTCCGCGTCGTTGCTGGTGGCGGCGCCCGAGTTGTCGACCTGCGCCGCCTGGGCAGCCATCGGGTCGCCGGGGCGGAAGGTGGTGACCAGCACGAGCCCGAGCACGACGGCCATGAACATGGTCGCAAAGTAGTAGACGAGGGTGCGGGCGCCCAGTGCGCCCAGCTTGGAGAAATCCCCGACGCTGGTGACGCCCGCGATCACGCTGGTGGCGATCAGCGGGATGATCAGCATCTTGAGCAGGCCCATGAAGACGGTGAAGCCGATGAAGTCGAAGAGGGCCAGGGCGGCGGCGTGGGCGTGCACGCCGCCCGGGCTGAAGCCGGGGTCGTAGAGCAACTGGCCGGCGATGATGCCGAGCACGAGCCCCGCGAAGATCAGGATGGTCAGCAGCCACTTGGCGTTCACGTCAGGCTCCGGCGATGGCCTCGGGGGTCCGCGGGTCATCGTACGTGGCGTGGCCGGCGGCCACAAGCGAAACCGGCCGTCACAGTCCGCGTCCGAAGACCATCACGAATCCGGCAGACGGCGCCAGCGCCAAAAAGACGCTCAGCGCCATGACAAGCGGGGTCAACAGAACGGTGCCTATGGACTCGCGCAGAGCCGCAACCATGATGGTCATGTGAACCAGCCATGCGCCGACGGAGAGCCAGGGGAGAATTATGAGGAAATCCAACCAGAATGGTCGCATGTAGGGGTCCATGCCGCTCGGCTGCCATGCCGACAGCTCGGCGGCGATCAGTACAAAGGCCAGCGCCAACCCAACGACGTGGATGCTGCCGAGGTGAACAAGGCCGCGATAGTAGCGATAGCGCACGGGGTAGTGACGTCCGTGGGCGCAGATGGCGGCGAGGAGCAGTCCGAGGACGGCCTCGCAGGAACCCACGCCGATCCCCCACGCTATGAAGATGATCGTGGCCTCTTCGGGTTGCGAATAGCGGCTCAGCATACTCGCAAGAATGTAGAGCGCTGCGGCTGCGGCGTAACACACACCGCTGTACAGCCAGCCCGACTCGGTGCTGGGATTGATGGGCATGCGGCGTGCCGTGCGGACCGGATGGACGCAACTGTCGAACGCGGTGAGCAGCAGGGCCGGGAGCCAGCCGATTTCACGGCACCGGTTCAGTGCTGGGATGTCCTCCGCGGCGCCGTAGAGGATCTCACGCATCCTTACCGGGTCGAATTCCGTGCCGCACTCCGGGCACCGTTTGCTGACAACGCCGGTGAGGTTGTAGCCGCAGGTGAAGCAGCGCAGCGCGGTGTCCCCGGACGCGCCGGCGCTCGTGCCGGGCAAGTCGCTCGAGTCACTTGGTGGCATGAAAAACCTTCAATCTTAACGAGCGATGGCGATTGATGCTACTGCCGCAGACCTCGCGACTTTCATGCGACGCGAGCCGTTCGTGTTATTCATGTTGCTCAGTTGAAGATGTCTCCCCGGAAAGTGAGGACGCAGGCCATGAAGAATGTCAGGGCGCCGACACCGAATCCGATGCCGGCTGCCAGGGGCAGGGTGATCAGCGTGACGCACCCCCGCCAGCCCGCTGCGTTCACGCTCACGACGAAGAGCGCCATCCACCACCAGAGGCAAGCGACGACGAAGAGCAGCATCGCTCCAGGGGGAACCAGGTCTACGGGAGTCGCCGGATTCATGAAACCGCCAGCGATGATGATCGCGTTGATGACGAGGAAGCAGCTCCCCAGGCCCACCAGAGTGCGCGTCCAGTTCGATCGCGCCCGGGGATTCGGTCGCTCGACGCAGCGGTGATTGGGAAAGACAATAGAGGCGGCGCGCTCCGTAGTGTAGGCGCCGACCAGCCAAGCGATCGACAGCAGAATGCGTCCAACGATCTCGGACTGGGAAATCAGCGCACCGGCAAGTGTGAGAGCCGCTGCGATTCCGTATGAGCATCTGCCCAAGACGCGCGCCGATGACCAGTCGGGATTAGGCAGGAACCGGCGTGCAAGAGGTCCCGGTCTGAACATGACGCGCCAGGCAATCTGGAAGTACGCCAGGCAGATTCCGTTCACGCGCCGCTCATCCCAAATCGGGACGGGTGAAGGCGGGCCTTCACCAGCGCGTTGTGCAAGGATCGTGTCGCGATCAAAGTCGGAGCCGCACTCCGGGCAGCGGTTGTTGACGGCTCCGGTGAGGTTGTAGCCGCAGGTGAAGCAGCGCAGCGCGGTGTCCCCGGACGCGCCGGGCGAGCCTTTGGGCATCTCCGGGGCATCGAAGGTGGTCATGCGGCCTCGGGGGTTGCGGCTGGGGGCAGCGGCGCGGTCTGGATAGGTGGATAGCCGAGTGCGGCCTCGACCGCCTCGCAGATGCGGGCGACTTCGCCGAGCAGGCGTGCGTAGAGCTGTTCCATGGCCTCGACCGCCTCGTCGGCTGCACCGTAAACTCCGCCGAAATCGTCGCGCTCGGGCAGCTTCGCGACCGCGTATTCCGCCAGCGTGATGCGACCGGCGGTGTGGGCGAACGGATAGCGTCCGTTGGCGAGTATACTGCGCAGGTTGTGCAGGTGCATATGCTGGGATTCCGCGAGGCGGAGGGCCTGCCGAACGCGCTCCTCGGTCGGCTTCTCGTCGGTGAGCAGCGTCGAGAGCGTGTCCATGCAGGGAATTCCCTGACGCAGCTTGAGCAGCGTGTCGGCGACGCCGCCGACGGTGGTGAGGGTCGCGAGCAGCTCGCGTGTGCGGCGCTGCAGACGTTCGATGCCGCGAACGCGGCGGGCCACGGCATCGGCCGAGAGCAGGCGGAGCGCGGCCTCCGCCCGGGTGCGCATCACCGCCTCGATGCGGATCAGATCCTCGGCGGCTGTCCGGCGCTCGCGCTCGACCGCGCGGCGTGCGGTCACGACGGCCTCGGTGGTGCAGGCGCTGAGGCCGCACTTCTGTGGATCGAGTTCCTTGCCGGCCTTGATTGCGGTTTCCATGATCGCGAGATCCGCGTGGCGCGCGTCGGCCTCCTGGAAACGCCGGTAGCGGTCGCGGATCGCTGCGGCGTGCCGGGCGATCCCGTTGCGGGCGGCGTTGAGTTTGCCGCGGGCGGAAGCCTCATCGAGCTTGAAGATCTCGGAATGGGCGTCGAGGCGCAGCGGACGGCGCAGCGAAACGCCGCCGCAGAAGTAGCGGTCGGCGGCCTCGCGGCTGCTGCGGGCCTGATCGAGCCCGCGCGTGACGTCGGCGGTGGCGACGAGGTTTTTCGCCGTGAACTCGGGTCCGATGAGTTGCTGGTAGAAGGCCAGGGTGATGGAGCGGCTGAGGCCCTCGAAGTCGCTGAAGAGCGCGGCAGCCGATCCATCCGCGGTGAAGACGCCGGGATCGGCCACCTTCTGCGCGAAGCGGATGCGTGCAGCCGGCGACGGGTGCGTGTCGAACCATCCGGCTTTTTCCTGCCGGGCCTTGTCGAGGATTTCGCTGCGTTTCTCGGCGGGAAAATCCTCGGCTTTCAGGGCCACGAGCGCGGGCAGGTTGTCGCCCAGCTTGCGATCGCGCCAGGAGGCGCGCAGGTCCTCGAAAACAGCGCTGTAAGCTCTCGACAGCAGCACCATGTGCAGCTCGGTGTTTTCCTGGCTGGCGCTGCCGGTCGTGCGGATGGCGTGCAGGTCTGCGTCGAACTCCATCTGTCGGGAGAGCCCGCAACTGATCATGTGTCCGAGCACCATCAGGAGGAAGAGGACGAGGCGCGTGATGAACACGAAGATGCGCGCCACGTACATGATCACGCGGATCCAGCCCTCCTCCTGCTCAATACGCTCGACGAGCCACTCGTCCCACGCGTCGCGCTGGTACACGACGCGTGCGAACCACCCGTTGATGCTGCCGATGACGTAGAAGAAGCGCATGCCCAGGCCCTGGGCGAAGTGGCCGAACTCGTGGGCGAGCACGCCGGTGAAGTCGCGCAGGGAGAGGCCCGCGGCCAGCGGCACGCCGATGGTCAGCACCAGGTCGCCCGGCCAGAGGATGCTCCATATCCCGTGGCGGAAGCTGGCCGACGCGTTCACCTGGCAGTCGACGTCGATGCGCCGCGGCTTGGGTGAACCCACGACCTCGCAGAGGCGATCGACGAACGCGAAGAGCAGCGGCTCGTTGGCGCGCACGAGGGAGATCCGCCGGTCGCGGCGGCTCCGCGGCGCGAAGAGCGGCTTGACCATGAAGAAGAAGAGGATGCCCCCGGCGACAAGCGGGCCGAGGAGGAGGAAGAGCCCGCCGCGCGAGACGTGGCCCGCACCGATCCAGGCGGCGCAGTGCGTCGCGTAGTAGAAGAGGCCGTAGCCGACGAGCGCGACGATGCCGACGTACGCGACGGGCAGCAGGACCATCGCGCCGGCCACGAGTACGAGCCCGACGAGGTACAGCGGGGAAAGCCACACGCGCTTGATGCGGCCGGTGAAGCAGGTGGCTGGATCGAGCTGAGATGCGGTCGCGCTGGTTGTCTCTGCCCCGCTCACGCGTCCACTCCTTTGCGAAGTGCTTGCGACGAGAGGATGTCCGGCGGCGTGCGGCCGCAGGACGAATGGTAGTCGGCGCCGGCGCCCCGCACCCGACCGGGCGGAGTGCCGAAGCCCAAGTGAGGGCTTGAGTGTACCAAGCTCAACGCCGACGGTGCAACCTGCCGGCTTTACTGTGACGCGTCGCAATTTCCGCTCAGCCGAGGGTTCGTCGCGACGGTCAGAAGATCGTATTCGTACCGAGAATCCACATGACCGCGATGCCGATGGGAAAGAACGCGACAAGACCCGCAGCGAAGCCAACGAGTACCGCGCCCGGGATGCTGATGACCATGACCCATCCGGATTTTCCCGCGGTATGGATTGCGATCGACGTGAACGCCCCCCACCACCAGAGGGTCAACGCCAGTAGCGCGTGCGTGATCCGGTCCGGCAACCAGGCGTCGTCGTGCTCCGCCGTCAAAAATCCCGTCGCGATGACAACCGAGCTCAGCACCAGGAAGCAGCTTCCCATGCAGGCGATTGATCGTGGCCGGCTGAAGTAGTAGGAACCAATCGTGGGAGCGGTTGATCGATCACGCGGGAGCATCAACGCCACCAGGGTTTCACAGGTGTACGCGCCGATCAGCCAGGCAGCCACGAACGCGTAGCGGCCCGCACCGGTCGAACCCGCGGCAATTGCCGCTGAGAACATGAGTGCGGCGGCCAGCGCGTAGGAATACCTGCCGTAGCGGCGCCCGGACGACCAATCCGGGTTCGGCGGAAACGTACTGGCGAACGGCCCCGGACCGAAGAGCATGTGGATGGCGACGTTTACGTATGCCGCCGCGGTTCCGCTGCGCCCGCGCTCATCCCAGAGCGGAATGGGCTCGGGTGCGCGGACGAAGGGGACATCGCCGAGCAATTCCGCCCGGTTGAAAGGACTACCGCACTCCGGGCAGCGTGTGCTGGTCAGCCCGGTCAGGCTGTATCCGCACATCGGGCAGGACAGTTCGTCGTCTTCGTGCTCGTCTGGAGAATATGACTCGGCCATACCGATGTTCTTCGCGACGCCCATTATTCGGCCGCTTCTTCCGAAGCGCTGGTGGCGAATCTCCTCGATGCAGGCCGCCGTCCGCTCCCTTACGGTCGCGGCTCTGATTTTGCCTCAGTCCGCTTGGTGGCGCGCGCGGCTCGGATCGGGGAGCATTTGTTCGATGACGCGCTCGAAGGCGGCGCGCTGCGCGGGGTAGTCTTCCGTGGCGGGGCCGGAAAAGCCGGTGTGGACAGCCGCCACCGCGCCGTCGGCGCGGAGGAAGATCGTCGTGGGATACGCCTTGAGGCCGTCGAGGAACGGCAGCTTCCGCGCGACCTGCTCCCGATCGGCGAAGCCGCCGTAGAGCACGGGATAGGTGACGTGGCAGTGGGCCATGAAGTCGCGGATGCGCTGGGCGTCCTGCTGCACGTCGCCGGTGTACTCGAAGGCGAGACCGATGACGCGCAGACCGCGGTCCGCGTACTTCGCCTGCAATTCGTCGAGGAGACGCGAGGCGTCGTGGCAGTTCGGACACCACGAGCCGAAGACCTCGAGGATGCACGCCTGGCTGTCACCGAGCATGTCCGCGAGCGTGTGCGCGTTGCCCGCGAGATCGGCGAAGTGCAGGTTCGCCAGGTCGGCCTTGCCCAGCGCGTGCGCCTGGTTGAAGCCATCGGGGAGTTTCGCGTCGGGCGCGCGGCGGGCGGTCCAGGTCTCGTGCCAGGCGTTGCCGGCCCAGAAGCCGCCGGCGAGCGTGCCGTCCGGTTGGAACCGTGCGTCGAACAGGAACGCGTGGGAACCGTCGAAGGTGGAGAGCCGCAGGCGGTTGTCGGTGTAAACGCCCGCGAGGTAGCGGTAATCCCCGCCGGGGGTCAGGAAGGTGCCGTCGGCTGTGCCATCGGCGGCCACTTTGAACTCGCCGATGGTCGGCTCTGCGGACTGGGCGAACGCGACGTCCCAGCGCCCGGTGATGTCGGCCGTCGGCGTCTGCTCGCCAGGCGTCGGGTCGTCGGTTGCCGGCTCATTGGCTGGTGGCAGTGGCGCGAACCGGTAGCCGGCGTAGGGCGTTGCGGAAAAATCGAGCCGCGACTCCTTGCCACCGCGTCCGGTCTTGGTCCACGCGCCGCGCCAGGTCGCGCCACCGTCGCTCGAGGTCGCCTCGATCCGCGATCCAAAATACCCGAAGGGCACGACGAGCCGTTCCGGGCTGAACTCGGCGTCCTTGATTTCGATCTGCTCGCGGCCGTTGTGGATGACTGCGGTGGCCTTGCCGGCGGATGCCGGCGTGAGGTCGAGGCGGAACGGCAGCTCGCCGCCGGGTGTCTGCAGCACGGCCCGCAGGGATGTCCGGGCTGCGTCCGCCGAGGCGCTGAGCGCCGCACAGGCGATGCAACCGAACGCAATAACGCCGAGGCGGAGGATTCGCTGATTCATGGAGGGCATGGTATCGGTCGCGGCGAGCCCTCACAACGGCTCGCAGCCGCCCGCCGCGTCGGGTAGCATGCCGCGCCAGCACGCGGGCCGGCACCCCGGTCCGCGCTTGCGCCCGATCGACTGAGGCCATGCTGCGAACCTATCTGCAACTACCGCGCACCGTGTACGTGCTCTCGCTGGGCACGCTGATCAACCGCGCGGGCACGCTGCTGATTCCGTTTCTGACGCTCTATCTGGTGGAGCATCTGCACACCACCATGCGGTTCGCCACGTGGGGCATGGCGACATACGGGCTGGGGTGCATGGGCGCGGTGCTCGTCGGCGGGCATTTCGCGGACGCCGTCGGCCGGCGCGTGACGATGGTCGTCGCGACGTTCGGGTCGGCGACGCTGATGTTCACGCTGAGCTTCCTGACGAACAAGTGGAGCATGGTCGCGTGCGTGGGCGTGCTCGGTTTCGTTGGCGAGATGTTCCGCCCCGCGTGCTCGGCGATGATCGCCGACGTGACGCCGCCGGGGCTGCGCAAGGCCGCGTACAGCCTGCAGTACGTCGCGATCAACCTGGGGTTCAGCATTGCGCCCGTCGTGGGCGGCTTCATCGTCGAGCGCTCGTCGTACCATTGGCTTTTCTGGATCGACGCGGCGACCACGACGTGCCTGGGCGTGATCATCGTCGTGGGGATTCGCGAGTCGCTGCACCTCGCCCACGCCGAGCACGCCGCGTCGGCGCATGCGCAGTCGAGTAGTTCAGCCGGTCTGCGCCACGTGGTCACCGACGGCACCTTCGTCGTCTTCTGCCTGGCGACGCTGGCCATTTCGATGATGTACATGCAGGCGGTGTCCACGCTGCCGCTCTACTTCAAGGATCTTGGGATCGGCAAGGAGCAGTACGGCCAGATCATCGCGGTGAACGGCGCGATGATTGCGCTGCTGCAACTGCCCTTTGCAGCGTGGCTGATGCGCTTCGACCGGTCGCGGCTGATGCCGCTCTCGTCCCTGGTCACCGGCGTAGGCTTCGGCCTCATCGCGTTCGCACACACGCCGCTCGCGTTCGTAGGTACGGTGGTGGTCTGGACGGCTGGGGAGATGATGGCTGCGGTGCTGGTTCAGCCGATCGTCTCCGACCTGGCCCCGCCGCGGCTGCGGGCGCGGTACATGGGTGTGCTGAGCATGTGTTTCGCCGGCGGCAGCGTGGTGGGTATTCCGCTGGGCGGCGAGGTGCTGGCGCGGCACGGCGGGCAGGCGTTGTGGCTGGGCTGCCTGGGGGCGTCTGCGACGGCCGCGCTCCTGTATTTCTCGATCCGGCGACGCATCCGCGAGCACCCGCCGACGGCGACAACGGCTGCCGCGCCCGCAGAAGAAGCCACGGTCGCCAACATGTAGGTCGCAGCCATGATTCGGATCAATCGCATCATCGAGCCGCCCGGCTACACGGAATCGGGCGTTCCTCAACCGGGACCGCCGCAGACCTGTCCGGTCTGCCGCTACAGCCTGCAAGGCCTCCCGTGCCCGCATAGCTGTCCCGAGTGTGGTTTCGCGTACGACGTCAACACGTATGCATGTGCACCGCGGAGCTTCTTGCGTTTCACTGGGTCCTGCCTGGTGATACTGCTGTTTCAGGTTGGCTACATGCCGGCGTCTGGGCCACCAAGCCCGATCCTGGTCATTGGTTTCCCGTTGGTTTATTCAATCCTGTTCGCATACGCGACCGTCGCGTACAAGCGCGGTCCGTTCGTGGCCGCTGCACCTGCAGGACTCATGTACCGCACTGGTCTACGGGTCCACATCGTGGACTGGCCGCGTGTCCGCGAGTTTCATTTGACCGGCTCCCAGGGACGTAGCCTGCACGTCGAAACCACCGAAGGCAGGACGCTTCCACTTCACAACATAGCGGCGGCCCGCGAAGACTTTGAGTGTCTCATCAGCGCTGCACGCTCCTATCGCTTGGGGCACGTGCTGGGGTCGTCGTGTGGCGAGACTTGCGAAGAAGCTCGCGAGCCTTAGCATCTGGGGACCTCGGTTTCAAGGAGAACGCTCATGCCCGCGGACGTCATCGACTACGAACTCATCGGCGACGACATGCAGATGGTTGTCATCACGCTCGACCCCGGCGAGGCGGTCCTCGCGGAGGCCGGGGCGATGTGCTACATGAGCAGCGGCATCGAGATGGACACGCGGATGGATCCGCACGGCTCGGGCGGGCTGTTCGGCTCGCTGTTCAAGGCCGGCAAGCGGATGCTCACCGGCGAGAGTTTCTTCATCACGGTGTTCACCAATATCGCCTCCCAGCGCGAGGAGGTCGCGTTCGCCGCGCCGTATCCCGGGAAGATCATTCCCTTCGACCTGACCGAGTTCGGCGGCAAGATGCTCTGCCAGAAGGACGCGTACCTGTGCAGTGCGCGGGGCGTGGACGTGGGCATCGAGTTCACCAAGCGGCTCGGTACGGGTTTCTTCGGCGGCGAGGGGTTCATCCTGCAGCGGCTGACGGGCGACGGATTGTGTTTCATCCATGCGGGCGGGACGATCGTGCCGATCGACCTCGAGGCGGGTCAGACGCTGCGCGTGGACACCGGGTGTCTGGTCGCGTTCACCCCGAGCGTGCAATACGACATCAAGTTTGTCGGGGGGATCAAGACGGCGTTCTTCGGCGGCGAGGGGCTGTTCTTCGCGCACATGACCGGCCCCGGGCGGGTCTGGTTGCAGTCGCTGCCCTTCAGCCGCCTGGCGGACCGGGTGATTGCGAGTGCCCCGCGGGCCGGTGGCAAGCGGCGCGGCGAGGGCAGCATTCTCGGCGGCCTCGGTGGACTGCTCGACGGCGACAACGGCTGAGCACGCTCCGCGACTGCCTCTACAGCCTCCGCCCTTGTAGCGGGGGAAGCGGGGGTAGTAGGATGGAACGCGCGGATGCTAACGCCATGAAGAAATGCCCAAACTGTGGCCAGATCCTCCCGGAGCACGCGAACTACTGTTCCCAGTGCCGCTGTGACTTCGTCGCCATCGAGACGGAAGCCGAGGCGGAGGGCGCGGAGGGCCGTGCCGAGGGCCAGCGCGCCGTCTTCACCTTCCTGGCTATCGTCGGCACCATCATCGTGCTGCTGCTCGTCCTCGCCAGCCGGTTCGCCTGACATCCACTACAGCATTCTTGGGAACTTCGCACCGTCGGCGCTGCGGCCCTGCCCCTGTCGCTGTAAACAGCAGCCGATTCGGCGCCGCGCCAGAGCTCGTCGGCCCTGGCCAGCGGCCCGAAATCGGCTGCTTGGGTAAAGCACGGGGTTCGATGACCGTCACTTCGGCGAGGGATCCACGATCACCCGCACCCGGTCCGAGCCCGCGAACGCGGTCCCGTCGGTCGTCGTGCCGGTCAGCGCAAGCGTCGCCGTCGGCGGCGCCACGATCGCCTCGATGTCTTCCTGGTGGAACTTGGCGACAAGGTTGCCGCAACTGTCGGCGAAGGTGGACGCTGCGGCCACGCCGTTCAGCGCCACGGTGCCCCGGTCGACCATGCCGAACGGAAGGTCCGTATGCACTGTCACCGATGATCCCTTGTCGAGGCCCAGCACGATGGTGCTGGGTGAAACCTGAATTGCAATGGTCAGCACGTCGCTCTGCAGCGCGCCCGCGCACCACGCCACACTCGCCCCCAGGCCACACACCACAACTGCCGTCAGAATTCCCGTCGCCCGTCGTGTCATCGCAAAGCCTCCTCTCGTTCGCTCCGTCCGACTTGGGCCATCACGCAATCCCGGCACACATCAAGCATGAACTGCGGCGCGAGTGGCGCGAGCCGGCTTAGCCAGAATTAACTTGAAGGGGCGGAGGATTAGCGAACTCCAAGATGACGTGCGTGGGCGCGGTCATTCTGCGGCTCAGATGGACCGAGCGGCGACTACTGCGGCGGGCGTGGCCGGCGCCAGGGACCCAGCTCGTGCAGGGCGAGCAGAACGAGCGCGGCTGCCAGCAGGTGTACGCCCAGCACTTCCAGGCTGAACCGCCTGGCCAGCAGGCCCACGAGTCCCGGGAAGACCGCGCTGCCGACCGCCGCACCAGCCACCTGGAAACCCACGGCCTGCGGCGCGAAGTACGGGCCGACGCGCTGCGGCGTCAGCGAGATGAGCGTGGGAAAAATCGGAGCGAGCGCGAACCCCAGCAGCACCGCGCCGCCCATGCCGATGACCGGTACGTCGCGGCACAGCAGGAGTCCCGCGGCGCAGGGCGCCAGCACCGTTCCGATGCGAACGACGCTTCGCCGGCTGACGCGCGTCGCCACCTGTCCGAACAGGATGCGTCCGGACGTCAACGCGGCCCAGTACGCGCCCACGACGATGCCCGCGACCGGCGGGGCGATGCCGCGCGCCTCGGTGAACAGGCTGTAGAGCAACTGGCCCGCCGTCGATTCCACGCCGGCATAAACCAAGAAGAGCGCCGCGTGCAGCACGACGGTGAGCTGGCGCAGCGACTCGCCGACTCGGGCTGTCGCGGGCGCGGGATCGCCTGCCGAATCGTGCCCCAATTGCCACCATCCGCGCGTCAAGGTGAAAAGCACCGCCAGCACGCCGAGCCCCGCCGCGAGAATGCCATAGCCGACGCGCCACGGCTGGTGCGCCGCCAGGACAGCAGTGATCAGCAGCGGGCCCAGCGTCGCACCGACCCCCCAGAACGCGTGCAGCCAGTTCACGATCCGCGCGGAGAAGCGGTCGGCTGCGAACGTGTTGATGCCCGCATCGATCGCGCCGCCGGCGAGCCCGCCGATGAAGCCGAACGCCGGCAGCGCCACCCACGCGGGTGCCAGCGCGAAGCCCGCGAGTGCGCCGCTGGCGAGCACGCAACTGCCGACCAGCAGTTCGCCGACGCCGCGTGCGCGGATGATCTGCCCGGAAAAGAAGCTCGAAAGGAGGTAACCGCAGGTGCCCGCCCCCAGCAGCCAGGCGATGCGGCTGATGGGCTGATGAAACGTCGCGCGGATCGACGGCCACGCCACGCCGAGCACGCCGTCCGGCAGCCCCAGGCTGACGAACGCGACGAAGGCGAGCAGAATCACCGCGCGGCGATGTCGGACTTCGGTCATGACCACCTGTACGAGCGACGCGGGGCCCCCACCCCCGCGGCTGGACGCCGGCGCTTCCACAAGCCAACCTCCCTGCCTCGCGGTAAGATGCCGGTGCATGCCATCCGCGAGCGACCATGATAACGCGGCTTCCGCAAACGTCGTCGTCCTCCCGGGCGATGGCAGCCCCACCACGCTGGTGCGCGCTGCCGAGATCGCCGAGCGCTGCCGTCTGCCGCTTGCCGATTCCGACACGGCCGACGCCGACATCCTGCTGGCGGTGACGGCGGAACGGATCGAGTTGCGGTTTCCTCAACGGGGCGGCCCCAAGCCGCTCTGCGTGGACTTCGTGGAGGGGCCGCAGGGGTACGCCCGGCGCGTGAATCGCTTCGGCCTGCTCTACACCGCCATCGGCTTCTCGTCCGGCCGGCCCACCGTGCTCGACGCGACCGCCGGCCTCGGTCGCGACGCATTCCGGCTCGCCTACCATGGCTGCCACGTGACCGCGATTGAACGCTCCGCGATTCTCTTCGCTCTGCTGGAGGACGGCGTCGCGCGGGCCATGCGGGAGCCTGACATCGCGGAGCAGCTCGACGGACGTCTGCGGGTGTGGCCGGGCGACGCCCGCGCGTACCTGCGTTCGCTCCCACCGGCCGACGCGCCGGACGTCGTCTACCTCGATCCCATGTTCCCGCCGAAGAAGAAGTCGGCCCTGGTCAAGATCGAGATGCGCGTCCTGAGGCATCTGGTCGGCGACGATCCCGACGCGGCTGATCTCTTCGAGGTCGCCCGCGCGACGGCCCGCCGGCGCGTCGTGGTCAAGCGACACCGCCACGCGCCGCCGCTCGCGCCCGATCCCACGCATGCCCACGCCGACAAGACGACACGGTATGACGTCTACATGGTCGGCGTGCGCGGGTCAGCGTCCGGTGGTTGAAGTTCCACAACCCGCGGTGCATGGCACCGTCGCCGCCTGACGGGTATTCTGTTGCTGCACGAGGGGAACTCAAACCAAGCGCAAGGAGCGCGGGATGACGCCGGGGGGCATGCTTATCTTCGACATGGACGGCACGCTCACGGTCCCCGTGCTCGACTTCGACGCCATCCGCGCCGAGATCGGCCTGCCGCCAGGGCCGATCCTCGAGTCGCTCGCACAGCTCGACGCTGCGGCCCGCAGCCGGGCCGACGCCGTGCTCGAAGCCCACGAGCGCCGCGCCGCGGAAGGCGCCCGGCTGCATGCAGGCGCCGCCGAGACCCTGGCTGCGGTTCGGCAGCGCGGCTGGCCCGTGGCGATCCTGACGCGCAACGCCCGCCGCTGGGCCGAGCACGTCATTCGCCGCTTTGATCTTGCGGTCGATTTCCTCCGCACCCGCGACGACGGCGTCATCAAGCCGTCGCCCCAGCCGGTGCTGGAGCTCTGCGCCGCGGCGCAGGCCGCGCCGCGGGCGAGCTGGATGATTGGGGATCACCTCATAGACCTGCAGACCGGCCACGCGGCGGGCTGTACGACCGTGCTGATGATCGGCGACCGCCAGCGTCCAGACTGCGCCGACCAGGCCGACCATGTCATCACGCGCCTATCCATGCTGATCGATCTGCTGCCGCCGTGCCAGCGTCCGAGAACCAGCCGCTGACCGGGGACCGGTGGCCCTTTGATCCGAAAACATGCGGACGACCGCGCCGATCATGCGCCCGTCGGTCGATCGCGATCACGCGTGCGGTTCGGGTTGTGGAGATCGCCGCAGCCGTACGATATATCCGCAGGGCTGTTCCGCAGTCCAGGGACCGAGTGGCACGCGATATTTCCACCACCGCGCCGACTATCTGCTTCAAGAAGGGCTCGCAGAGCGAGGTTCAGAACGGGATTGCCATGGCCGACGTTCACTCGAAAATGTACAAGCGGCGGAGTGGATTCACGCTCGTCGAGGTTCTCATTGTCGTGGTGATCATCGGCATTCTCGCGACCATCGTCGTGCCCCAGTTTTCCGATGCGTCCCACGAGGCCAACGCGGCGACACTGAAGAGCACCCTCACGTCACTGCGCACCCTCATCGACGTCGGATACCACCGGGCCACGCCGCCGGCCTATCCCGCGACCGTCGACAGCAGCTGGTTCTCCGCCGGGCCCGGTCTGACCCATCCGGAAAATACGTTCGGCGTTCCCGCCGTGGAAGTCGACAGCACGCCCAACCGCACGCATCCGCCCGACAAGGTACTCGATGGGTCATCCGCCGGCGCGTTCTGGTACAACCCGACGAATGGTCTTATTCGCGCACGCGTCGCCTATGTGGGCAGCGACGCCGCAACACTCGCCTACTACAACGAAGTGAACGACTCATCCGAATCCGACCTGGGCGGCGGTGGAGGAGGGGGCGCGTCTTGATTCCGGATCCCCTGCGCTTGCGCAAGTCGACGCGCCGGACGATCGGCGGGTTGATGCTTGCGCACTTCGGCCTGGTGTGCGTGGTGAAGATTGCAGCCGGCATCGCGGGCGAGATCCTGTGGATGTCACACATCGGCCTGCTGATGGCGGCGGCAGGACTGTTGCTCGACCGCCCCCTGCTCGTGGCTACTGCGCTGATCGACGTGCTGGTGCTGCACGGCCTCTGGCTGGCCGACTGCCTCGGCTGGGCGCTTGGCGGAGATTTCCCTCTGGGGATCACGACGTATCTGCGGACGGCGGGCTGGACCACCTGGGCGGCCACCGCCCACCACTTCTATCTCGTGCCGCTGCTGCTCGTCCTCGTGCGTCCGCGCGCGGTACGGACGCCCGATGCGCTGCTCGCGGCAACCGCGGTTTATCTCGGCTTGACCGTCATCAGCCGCGCGTGCGTGTCCCCGGCGTTGAATGTGAACTTCGCTTTCGGCGTGAACTTCGGGCCCCAGGTGCCCCTGCTCGCGTGGGGCAACCGGCAACCGGGATCCGTTTACCTGCCGCTGCTGAACGCCTTCGTGGCCTTCGTGATGTTCACCCCGGCCTTCATCGTCCTGCGCGACCGCTCGGCCGAATCACATGGGCAGCAGCTTCGACGCATCGCAGCGGTGTGACTCGATCGGCTCGTCCATCACCTGCACGACCTGGCTGCGGGCGAGCGACGGCGGCAGCTTCACGAACGACTCGTCCACCACGTGCTTGTAGCGGGCGGCGAATTCGTCGGCGGTCAGCTTCGCCTGCGCCGCGATCCGTTCGAGCGACTGACGCGATTCGAAATCGCCGGGTTCCAGGCGGATCATGTAGGAGCGCGCGACGAGATACGGCGTCGTGTTCAGTTCGACCTGGCGTACCCGCGTGCGGTTGGTCTCGGGGTCGATGAGTTCCTCGAACGTCACCGGCCGCAGGTCGCCGCCGTGGATCGTGACCATCACGCCGCCCTGGGAGCGATCGTCCTCGAGCAGCAGCGTCACGGCGCCGTGGCCGAGGTCGCGGCAGTAGGCCATGTCGAACGGCGTGGGGCGGGCGCAGCGCAACTCGTAGCCCATCGTTTCCGAGACGATCGTGACCGAGTCGCCGCGCTGCTTGAAGCGCTTGGCGACCTCGCGCTTGAGGATTTCGTCCAGCGGGAATTCCGAAAGGCGCGGGTGACCGGCTGCGTCCACCGGCACTTCCTTGCCGAGCAGTTGGGCGAGTTCGTCCACGTCACCGAGCCGGTAGGCGAGTCCTTCGGCGATGACGGCGACGCCGTCCGGCCGGCCCATGGCGCGGCGTTTGAGGATGGCGCCTTCGAGCACGTCGACGATGTTGCTGATGGTAGTATGGCCGGGGAACTCCTCGGGGATCAGCGTGAGCGTGGCCGCGGCGGCCTTGCCGATGCCCATCGCGAGGAAGCCCGCGTTGCGGCCCATCGCCACGACGAAGTACCAGCGGCCCGTCGTACGGGAATCCTCCATGAGGTTGGCGACGAGTTCCGCGCCGAAGTGCCGGGCGGTGTTGAACCCGAAGGTCGGCAGGTCGCTCGGCAGGGGCAGGTCGTTGTCGATCGTCTTGGGCACGTGCACGACGCGGATCTTTCCGCCGGACGCCTCCGCGACGAAGCGGGCGCTCAGCGCGGTGTCGTCGCCGCCGATGGTGATCAGGTGGGTGACCCCGCAGCGCTCGAGGTTGCGCAGCACGTTGCCGACCTTCGCGGCGTCGGGAATGACGCGCGAGTGCTCGTCTACCGTGGACTTGTCGAGCAGGCTGGTGCGCGCGGTGCGCAGGATCGATCCGCCGTCGAAGTGGATGCGGGCCACATCGGGAATCTCCAATTCGACCGAATGCTGCTGGCGATCGAACTTCTCCGAGGAGAGCCAGCTGAAGCCGTCGTAAAACCCGCGAACGGAAAAACCATGATTGATGGCGTTGATCGACGCGGCGCCGATCACACCGTTGATACCGGGGGCGGGCCCCCCACCGACGATGATGCCCAAGGAGCGCGAACGTGGCATGTCTAGGTCCTCGCAGCCGCAGCTACAAACAAACTTATCCCTCTTCGACCACGAGCCGGACCCGCAATCCCGCCGACAGTTTAGTACGAATTCACCGCCTTGCAACGGCACCGGCAGCCGCCGCCGGGGGCTGCATCCGCCGGCGCAGACGCTATACTGCACACCCGTCGGCGGCAATGAAACTGTTGCATGGCGCCGGACTGGAGCTTTCGAAAGAACATGACACCCACGCCCTATAATCCTTTTCATACCGCACAAGCCCAGGTGGATGCCGCGACCGAACGGCTCGGCCTGGAACGTTCCATGCGCGAACTGCTGCGCTGGCCGATGTTCGAGACGCAGTTCCGCCTGCCGGTGCGCATGGACAACGGCACCATGGAAGTTTTCCAGGGCTACCGCGTGCGCTACAACGCGGCGCGCGGACCGACCAAGGGCGGCCTGCGCTGGCACCCGGACGAAACACTCGACACCGTCCGCGCCCTGGCGTGCTGGATGACCTGGAAGTGCGCCGTGCTCGACCTGCCGCTCGGCGGCGGCAAGGGCGGCGTCACCTGCACGCCCGCGGCGCTCTCGGAGGGCGAGAAGGAACGCCTCGCCCGCGCCTACATCCGCGCCGTCGGCCACCAGCTCAGCGTGGACCGCGACGTGCCCGCGCCCGACGTCAACACCACGCCGCAGATCATGGCGTGGATGATGGACGAGTTCGAAACGCTCGTCGGCCGCCACCACGCCGGGGTGATCACAGGAAAACCGCTGCCGCTCGGCGGCTCGCGCGGCCGTAGCAACGCCACCTCCGTCGGCGGGCTCTACGTGGCCCGGGCCGTGGAGAACCTCCTCGGGCACAAGCTCACCGGGGCCCGCTGCGCCATCCAAGGCTTCGGCAACGTGGGCGGCGGACTCGCCGAACTGCTGCACGAGGCGGGGGCGAAGGTGATCGCGGTCAGCGCCGTGGACGGCGCGATCTACAACGAGAACGGGCTCGACATCCCGGCGGCGCTCAAGCACTACGCGCGCAACCGCCAGGAAATCGGCGGTTTCGAGGGCGGCGACGCCATCAGCAACGAACAGCTCCTCACCTGCGACTGCGACTGGCTCTTCCCCGCGGCACTCGAGAACGTCATCCACGAGCAGAATGCCGCGGACATCAAGGCCCCGGTCGTCATCGAGATGGCCAACGGCCCGACGTCGACGGCTGCCGACCGCATCCTGCACGAGCGCGGCATTCTGGTCGTGCCCGATATTCTCGCCAACGCCGGGGGCGTCACGGTGAGCTACTTCGAGCAAGTGCAGAACACCTACAACTACTACTGGTCGCTCGAGCAGGTGCACGCCGAACTCGCCCGGCGGATGCACGACGCCTTCGACGCCGTGCACGCCGAGCATCAGCGCGTGCCCGGGCCGATGCGGCTCGCGGCGTACATGCTGTCGGTGGAACGCGTGGCCGAGGCCTGCCGCCTGCGTGGATGGGTATAACCGCCGCGGCGGGAGCGGGTTTGTCCGTATCGCGCGGCGTGCGCCCCGGTTTTCACCGTGCGTCCGCGTGAATTCGCTCGAATCGCGGTGGCTGGGTTCCGTATAATGGGTGCCGATCCGCTTTTTGCGAGGTACCCGCATGCACGACGCCACCCCCACCCCGAAGTTCTTCGCGAGTGTCATTCTGGCCGCAGCCGCGCTGGCTGCTGCGTTGCCCGCGGAGCGGGCCCTGGCCCAGACGCCCGAGTTTCGCGCGATGTGGGTTTCGCGCTTCGAGTGGCCCGACGCCAACCCGGCGGTCTGCCAGGCACGGATCGACCAGATCATGGCCGACCTCGCAGCCGCCAACTTCAACGCGGTGGTGTTCCAGGTCCGTGGTCAGGCGGACGTGCTGTACCCCTCGCCCAACGAGGTCTGGTCGCCGCTCATCGGCGGCAGTGATCCCGGGTGGGACCCGCTGGCCTACGCGATCAACGCCGCGCACGCGCAGGGGCTGGAGTTCCACGCGTACATCAACATCCACACCTGCTGGCAGAGCGTCCCGGCCAGCGCCGAGACGCTTCCGAACAATCCCAACCACATCCTGTATGCGCACTGCGACGCCGCCGATCCCGCGCACCGCGACTGGTTGCACCACAACACGCCCGACAACCCCGTGCAGTTCAGCGAGAGCAGCTACGTGTGGTTCGCGCCGGGTGTGCCCGCATTCCAGGCGTACGTGCGCGCGCAGGTGCTCTACGTGGTGAGCAACTACGCGGTGGACGGCGTGCACTACGACCGCATCCGCACGCCGTGGTCCAACCAGCCATCGTACGATCCGATCAGCCTGGCGCGGTTCAACGACGCGCAGAGCAACCCGGCCGGTCTGGATTTCACCCACTGGACCGCCGATCAGATCGATCGAACGGTCCGCGACATGTACGCGGCGATCATGGCGGTGAATCCCAACGTCAAGGTCAGCGCCGCCGTGTACAACAACATCGCGACCGCGCCGACGGCACAGCACCAGGATGCCGCGACCTGGGCGCAGACCGGCGGACTCGACATCATCATTCCCATGCTCTACTTCGCGGGCGGCGCGGGCTCCACCTGGGACAACCGCCTGCAGGCTTGGATCGGCGCGAGCGGCGGACGCCACGTCGTCGCGGGGCACATCACCTCGCAGGGCATCTCCTCGCTGCTCGAGCAGATCGCACTCGCCCGCACGCGCGGGGCGCAGGGCAACAACGTCTTTTCCTACAGCTCCTTCGGGTGGTGGAGTGACTACACCAGCGGCGTGTACGCCACGCCGGTCGCGGTGCCCGCGATGCCGTGGAAAACCAGTCCTGCGACCGGCATCATCCAGGGCTACGTGACGGACGCCGGCGGCGCGCCGGTCACCGACGTGCAGATTACGCGCAACGGCACGAGCTACGTCGCGCTCTCCTCCGGTGACGGGTACTATTCGTTTCTGCTCGTCCCGCCCGGCGTGTACACGCTTACGGCGGCGAAGCCGGGTTATCCCGGGGCGGTCGTCGGCAGCATCAGCGTCGGGGCCGGCGATGTCATTCGCCGTGACCTCAGTATCGGCGCGGCGATGCCGCCGATCATCAACGAGGTCACACCCGACCCGGAGACGATCCAGGCCGGCAACGCGTATTCGCGGCAGCTCACGCTCGCTCAGGGTGCGGCGGACCACTGGGTCCTGCTCGCCGGCCCGCAGGACGCGGTGGTGAACGATTTCGGCCTGGTTTCCGGATGGGTGCCCTCAACGGCCGACGCCGGCCAGACATTCATGTTCCTGGTGCGGGCGATCAATGCAGCCGGGTCGGACGATGAGAGTTGGCAGGTCCACGTCGAACCGCGGCCGCCCTGCAGCGTCGCCACGCTCGCCGACTTTGAGGGGTACGCCAACGGCACGCGCGTCCTCTTCCAATTGCCGCGCTACAGCGGTTCGACCAGCACCGACCTGCTCGCGTCGCCCAACGTGGCTGCCGTCACGGACGCCGTGCCGGGCTTCAGCGGCGACGGCTCACTCGAGGTGAGTTGGGAATTTGTGGATGACTCGCCGGAGCGCTGGCTGCGACTGACGACAAACCAGGTCGCAATCGGCGGCGATCCGACGATCGAGCTGGACCGCCCCATCCGCGTGCGGTTGCGGCTCGACTCCGGACGTCTGCGTGTGTGTGCGGGCGTACGCGAGACGGGCACCTCGGCGGATATCGGCGATCCCGGCGGTACGAGCGGCGCCATCGAGTGGATCGGGGCCGATGGGACCGTGAGCGGCGCGCCGCAGGGCGTGCTGGTGGAGCCGATGCCCGGCGTCTGGCAGACGTTCATTTTCGATCCGCTGACCGACCCGATCACCGCGATGAACGGTGACGGCGTCATCTACACGCCGACCGGCAAGGGCACGCTGGAGCAATTGGCCTTTTCCATAGTCGATTCGGCGGGACCATTCACCGTGCACATCGACGACGTGCAGTTGCTGTGCGCCCGGCCCGCTTTCGGCGACCTGGACGGTGACGGCGATGCCGATGCCGCCGACTGGGCGCTGTTGCGTGCGTGCCTGGCCGGCCCGAACGTTGCCGTCGGCGGCGCGTGCTCGGCGGCGGACGCCGACAGCGACGGCGACGTCGATCTCGAGGATGCAGCGGCCTTCCAGCGTAACTGCACCGGCCCGTACTGAACGCACGTTCGACTCCCATTGGGTTGCCGCGGGTTCTGTGGTAGCCTTCCCGCCTTTGTCCGCCCGCGCCGCGTTGCCGGGCGGCGCCGTCGTTGCGCCGGATCGCCACCATGACCGTTACGCCAGCCGAGCACGAGCAGCGCGAGGTCCGCGTCGGACTCGTGTACGGCTTCACCGCGTACGCGTGGTGGGGGCTGTTCACCGCGGTGTACATGAAGTTCGTGCTGCAGCGCGTGCCGGTGATGGAGGTCGTGTGGCACCGGGTGGTGTGGTGCGTGGTGCTGCTGGCCGTGCTGGTTGCGGTGCGGCGCCGCTGGGGGACGCTGCTCGACGTCTGGCGGCGGCGCGGGACGTTTCTCGTGCTGGTGGCGAGCGCCGCGCTGATCGCGATCAACTGGTACCTGTTCGCGCGGGCGGTGGCGTCGAACCAGTTGATCCAGGCGAGCCTGGGGTACTTCATCAACCCGCTGCTGAGCGTGGCGCTGGGCTTCGTGTTCCTGGGCGAGCGGTTGCGAGTCGCGCAGTTCATCAGCGTGGTGATTGCGCTGGTGGCGGTGACCTACCTGACGATAGCGAAGGGCGCCGTGCCGGGGCTGGCGCTGGGGATGGCGCTGAGCTTTGGGCTGTACGGGTTGCTGCGCAAGGTCGCGCGGGTCGAGGCGATCACCGGTCTGCTGGTGGAGACGACGCTGCTGCTGCCGTTCGCCGGCGTGTACCTCGCGTGGCTCGCGGCGGAGGGCGTGGGCAAGTTCGTCGCAGGCGGTTGGGGAATCAGCCTGGTGCTGATGGTGGCGGGTCCGATCACGGCGATCCCGCTGCTGCTGTTCGTGGCGGCTGCCAAGCGGTTGCGGCTGGCGACCGTGGGCTTTCTGCAGTACCTCGCGCCGACGGGCCAGTTTCTGCTGGCGGTGTTGGTCTACCACGAGGCGTTCGACTACCGCATGGGCATCGCGTTTGCGGGCATCTGGGCCGCGCTGGCCCTGTACTCGCTCGATGCCGTTCGGGTGCAGCGGGCCCGCCGCTGAGCGCGCACGCGGGGGGCAACGTCCGATACCCTGACGCAGCCTGATATTTCTTACCTCTCCAACCGGTCGCGCGCGGTTCTACGTGCAGTCGCGCCGCGGACCTGACGATAGCGCCTGCGTACAGGTACGTCGCATAGGAGCCAATGGGTATGTCCACGCGCCGGCAGCATCGCTTCGGATTCACGTTGCTCGAGATCCTCATCGTCGTGATCGTGATCGGCATTCTCGCCGCGATCGTCATTCCGCAGATGAGCAGCGCCTCGGAGAACGCCAAGGTCAGCAAGGTGCTGCAGATCGTGGACACGCTGCGCACCGCGACGCAGGCCTACTACGCCGATACCAGCCGGCTCGCGATCGAGTACTCCAACTCGACGGACCCGACGGAGCGGCAGCTCTCCATCAAGCAGGACACCCTCAACTGGAAGGGACCCTACCTCACCCATCCGCTCGCCGATGGAGACAATCCCTACGGTGGCATCGTCCGCGTGTACAACGACTTCACTTCCGGGCCGGTCCATCCGGTCGGCTTCGACCTGATCGGTAGCGGCACCGACTCCGCGATAGGCGCCGGGCAGTGGGTCATGTTCACGCAGATCCCCGAGGGGATCGCCCGCGAAGTGGATGCCACGATCGATCGCGGCGTCGGCGGCGTCTGGAGCAACACCGGCCGCGTCGAGTGGCAGAACGACACGTTGCTGATCTTCCTGATGGACATCAACGACTGACGGGCGGCGGGCCGAGGTCAAAGGTCGCAAGTCGAAGGTCAAAGGTCGCAGGTCAAAGGTCGAACGACGTCCTTTACGCTCTGGTCGCCTGCCTTGAGCTCCGTAGTGCAGCCGGCTGCTCATCCGTAGCGCCAACTACCGCAGCATCCGGTGTTTCCCCCTTTCTCACTTTCCCACCTTCGCACTTTCTCACTTTGTCACTTTCTCACTTCGTAACCGTAGCGAGTTGTTCACCACGATGAGGCTGCTGGCGACCATGGCCAGCGCGGCGTAGACCGGGCTGAGGAGGCCGGCGGCTGCCAGGCCGATGCCGACCACGTTGTAGCCGAACGCCCAGAACAGGTTTTGGCGGATGATGCTGACGGTGCGGCGGGAGAGCTCGATGGCGGCGAGCAGGTCGTACGGGTCGTCGCCGGTTAGGGTGAGGTCCGCGGTTTCGCGGGTGACGTCGGCGCCGCAACCCATGGCGATGCCGACATCGGCGGCGGCCAGGGCGGGCGCGTCGTTGACGCCGTCGCCGACCATGGCGAGGCCGCCGGTCCGGTGCTGGTGAACCCAAGCGAGCTTGTCGGCGGGGAGCAGCTCCGCCTCGACGGCGACGTCGAGGTCGGCGGCGAGCTGGCGTCCGCGCGCGGCGTGGTCGCCGGTCAGCACGGTAACGCTGCGGCCCTGATGGCGGAGCGCGTCGACGGTGGCACGGGCTGTCGGACGCAGATCCTCGGCAAAAGCGAAGACGCCGGCTCCCGCCGGCGCGGTCACGCACGTCAGCGGCTGGCCCGCGGCGACGTGGCGCTCGAGCACAGCCGCCAGCGGTTCCGGCGGCGACCATCCGGTCGAGCCGAGGTACGCCGTGTTTCCCAGGAACACTCCGTCGGCGGCGAGGCCGCGGCCCGGCGTGGACTGCACGGCGCTGAAGCCCTGCGGCGCGATGCCGGCGTCCGCGGCGTAGCGCACGATTGCGCGAGAAAGCTGGTGCGTGCTGTCGCGGGCGAGGCCGGCGGCGGACGCCAGCAGCGCGGCGCGGGCCTCGGGCGGAGCGCAGGCGAAGTCGATGACCGTGGCGGCACCGGTCGTGAGCGTCCCGGTCTTGTCGAACGCCCAGACACGCAGGCGCGCCAGTTGCTCGAGGGCGTCGGCGTTGCGGAAGAGGATGCCGCGGCGTGCGGCGTGGCCCAGGGCGACCCACACCGCCATGGGCGTGGCGAGCCCGAGAGCGCACGGGCAGGAGATGAGCAGCACGGCGAGGAAACGCATGATCGCGGCCTCGACGCCGAAGCGCCACCAAGCCCAGCCACCGGCTGTGAGCGCGATCGCGAGCACCACCGGCACGAAGATCGCGGCGAGGCGGTCGGCGAGCTTCTCGTAGCGGCCCTTGCTGCGCCGGGCGGCGGTCAGCAGGTCGATCACACCGTGGAGGACGGTGGCGTCGCCGACCGCGGTCGCAGTGATGACGAGTGCGCCGTCGCCGTTGAGCGCGCCGGCGAAGACGCGGTCGCCGGGACATTTTTCGACCGGGGCGGACTCACCGGTGATGATCTGTTCGTCGACGGCTGAGGCGCCGGCGTGGACCGTTCCGTCGACGGGCACGCGGCTTCCGGGTGCGATGCACACGCGGGCGCCGGCGGTCACGTCGCGGAGTGCCACGGAGGTGCGAGCGCCGGCGGCGTCCTCGACGGTGACGGTCTCGGGCAGAAGTTTCTCGAGGGCGTGGAGCGCCTCGGTGGTGCGCACGCGGGCGCTGGCCTCCAGGTATTTCCCAACGGTGACGAGCACAAGGATCATGCACACCGTGTCGAAGTACGGGGCGCCCGCGTCGCGCATGACCGCGATGTAGGAGAACACGAACGCGGCAGCCGCCCCGAGCGCGATGAGCAGTTCGGTGGTGATCGTACCGCGTTTGAGGGCCTCCCAGCCCGTCTGGGCGATGGGCCACCCGAGGATGACGAGGACGGGTGCGGTGAAGAACATGGCCAGGTAGCGGAAGAGCGCGACGGTGGCTGCCGAGAGGCCGTGCGTGGTGCCGCCGTAGACCTCCTGGCCGTAGGTCATCCAGCCGACGACCATGACGTTCATGGAGAGGAAGATGGCCACGCCGAGGAGGGTGCGGGTGCGGGTCAGCGAGCCCGGGGGGCCGCCGCCGTCGGCCATGACGCGGGCAGCCAGGCGACATCCGTAGCAGCAGTAGGCAGCCCCCCGGTCATCCGTGCCTGCCGACCCCGGGCAGGGCAGACCGCAGTAGGTGCACTCGAGGTTGCTCATGCCATCATCCTACCGCAGGAGGCCAATCCCCGCGTCAGGAGGGGCTGGCGGTGACGTCGCGAGCGGAGCGGCAGGCACTTGTGGTAACGTGGGGGAGACACCTGCCGTTCTGTTGCGGCGGGCGCGCCCCGGCCTTGAGGGCTCACGCAGAGCCGCGGAGCACGCCGAGAACAGCCAGTTCCCTCGGACAACTCGCTCTGCGACTCGGCGATCTCGCGCGAGTGGTCCCAGGGCTTGTTGTGTGTTGCAGACACCGCGCAGGGCACGCAATTCACGGCGTAGGTTCGAGGGACTCTTGATTCATGATCCCAGCCATCATCGCCCGACGTCGTCAAGGGCAGAATCGCCACTGACGGTCCAGAATCGCGGATTCAACCTGCCAATTTGGTGGCGGGCTGGACGTGCGGAAATTCCGCACCTGCGGTATGGTGGAGGCACGCTCGGAGAAGAGGAAATCGACATGTCCACCCAGCCACCAAGCGATACCCCCGAAGCGCAGCCCGCCGGCGAACAAACGGGCGACGTCCAACTTCAGCGGCGGATCTGCATACCCTCGCCAGGCGAGATAATCATAAGCAGTCTGACGGGAAACAGCTATGTCATGGGGAATAGGATTGGCGAAGGCAATTTCTCGTACGTGCACCAGTGCATCGACGATTGGGATAACCGTCTCGCGGCGAAAATCCTAAAGCCACTCGGCCGAACCTATGAGGTTGTCAAGGAGAAGGCGACTGCGGAGATGAAGACACTTTTTGCGCTTCGGCATCCGTACGTCACCTATTTGTTCGATGCGTTCGAATACAAGGACACGTTCTACATTATCCAGGAGAAGTGCGACTTTCCGATTGATACGTTCTTTACGTGGAAAGATACGAATCTGTGGCTTTGGGTGCGGCCGGTCGCGAGATGTCTTCTGCAGGCCTTACACTTCTTGCATCTGAACGGATTCGTGCACCAAGATGTTCACTCGGGCAACGTGTTGAGCGCGACAGTGCAGGATGAGCTGATGCCCCACGGAAATCAGGTGGTTGTCTTCAAGCTCGGCGACCTCGGTGTCTCCAAGCTCTTGGCCGACGTATCCCTGAGCAACACACGTGCGAACTGGACACTCCCGCCCGAGATTTACGATGCCGCCGAATTTGGTCGGGTTGATCATCGCGTGGATATCTACCACGCTGCGTTACTGCTACTGCAGATTGCATATTCACGAGAACTGAGATTTACCAAGGAACAAGTGATGGATGGAGTTCCGCGGAAGTTGGCAGAGCAGATTCCCGGTCCTCTCGGATCCGCGCTGGGCAGAGCACTCCGCCGCCATGTTGCCTCAAGGACATCCGACGCAATGGCGCTGTGGCGAGATCTTCGGAATATCGAGGAAAGCCCCAAGTCACTGATGTTGTGGTCCAAGTCTCTCAACGTGTTACC
This sequence comes from Phycisphaerales bacterium, assembly GCA_020639115.1. GTDB lineage: Bacteria > Planctomycetota > Phycisphaerae > UBA1845 > UBA1845 > JACKHG01. The sequence goes on along the minus strand of JACKHG010000011.1, from coordinate 13,468 downwards.
CGCAGTCGGCGGAGATCCTGAGTAGCACAGCCTGCTCACCCCAGCTTGCGGGCAACGTTGAAGGCAACCTGCAGATCCCGCTCGCCATACAGCTCGGAGTGATCCGCTCGCCAGACTCGCCCAAAGGCCACCGGAGTCGCCGAGTTGTCGCAGTGGCTGCCCGTGGATCTACAGAGAGGGCGACCTGCCGCAGGTTCTGCCGCCAGACGCCCCAGGCACGGCGATATCGGACCCGGGCAAGTCGCGGCAACCGCGAATTCACTGTTGGTGCCGACAATTTCACAGCATCCGGGCAAGGTTACTTTCGCGTCGTGGTGACCGGTCCTGAACTTTGGGCTTTTCAAGCAGACTGACGATCGTGTAGAGTAGCGGCAACAGCGGCATCTGGAGCCGACGTATTCATCGGGAGCCTGCAAAACGAGACTGCTCGGTCGCCGAATCGGTAGCGGTTGGCGTGTAACCGCCGGATTGCTTCGCGGCATTCAGTACGTGTCGACTATCGGCGTCGGCGTGTTGTCTGGTGCGGTGAAGCTAGACCCGAGTACGTGCAGCGAGACCTCGGCATGGATGTCGACTATAATCGTGTACTTGCGTGCGTGGGTTCCGGCGTTGCTGTTGCCGTTCTTTTTGGTCGCGCTGCTGGCAAAGTCGGGCAGGATGCTCATCGGCGACCCGTGGAGAAACGCCGCAATCAGTGACGCGGTCGAGCAGATGCGCGCTGTTGCCTTCAAGAGCCGTCCAGGCGGAACGCATCGGCACCGCGCGACGTTGTTCAAGGCTAGGCGATGGGGACGGTGGAAGCGTCTGTGCATATTCGTAAGGTCGGGGCACACGACTCAAGGAAGCCGGACCAGTTTCAAGATTCCTCCTGATGAGCCGGACTCTGCAGAGGGGATCGCAGGGATCACATGGAAGGAAAACGCTGTTGTTGCGAAGAGCGGCCTTCCGGACGTGGTTGCTGAGTCAGACGACGCACTGAAGAGCGAGTATGCCCGCCAAACTGGCGTTTCGGTCGAATGGCTCAACTGGCGTACCTACAACGCAAGGTCGTTCATGGGAATCCCAATAGAAGTCAACGGTGCCCTATGGGGTGTTGTGGTCTTGGACAGCGCTGATCCTCAGGGGATTCGGCCCAGGCGGGCGCTGGAGTGCCTTGCACGGCATGTGAGCTGCCTCCTTTCGAGGACAAAGTCATGACTCGCAATTGGCATCCTGTGAAGTTGGCAGATGCGCGGCGCGCCCAGCGCCGGCAGATTAAGGGCGTTGATTTTGAAGTCCACTTTTCCCCATTTGATCTGCCTGACGGAGTCCGCGGCGATTACTGTCCGAAACGAAATCGATTCGTGATTGAGTTCCACTATCCAGGTCTGGAAGAGCGAACAACGGATCGTGAGGCTGATGAACACATAACGTTCGTAGTAGGCCGCAATAGCGGACGGCTATACGAAATCGTCGTCGACGTTCGAGCCATGAATGCGCAAGCCGTTTCCCTTCGGGCCATCGTCTCCGAGCAGGTGGATCGCGCCCTTGCGGGAAGTGTGCCGCAAACTCGCGATGTGCGCACTGGAAATCTGAGTGTGATTCGCGAAGCCGTTGCGAACAGTAGGCCGGAGATATTCGAGCCGCTTCCAATTCACTAAATGACCGTGCGCGATTCGTAGGCGCGAGTCTGAGTCTCATGCCGCAGCCTGCCTGAACGTCAACGGTTCGCTGTTTCGGTGGCGCAGGTAGCTCCAAACCTCTGCCATCAGTTCCTCCATGGAGCTGCAGCGGTGGTTGCGCGTGACTTCCGCGTGCAAGTCCTGCCAGACGCGCTCGATTCGATTGTCGTTCGGACTGTACGGCGGCAGGAAGTGCAGCGTGATCCGACGCGCGAAGTTCGCCAGCGCCAGCCTGGTGAACTGGCTATGGTGGATGCGGTAGTTGTCCAGGATGACATGGATGCGTCGGGCACGCGGGTACGCCTCGACCAGCGCCCGCAGCAACGCAACGAAGAGCGCACTGGTCTTCGCGGTCCCTTCCACACACGTCAGCCGACCGCTGGCCGCATCCAAGGCGCCTGCAAGGTAGCGCTTCTGGTTCTGCCCCGGCGTGAGCACTTCTTTCTGCTGACCGCGATTCATCCAGTCGAGCCCAATCTTGGGATTCAAGTGAACGTCCACCTCGTCCGCGAAGACCACCACCTCGCCGCGTGCCGGCTGTGCCGCCAGTGTCCGCAACTCCCGCAATCTCCGCTGCTTTTTCGCCTTCGGCCAGGGGCAGCGCACCGTCGGACGGGGCCGGCCGCGGCGGGCGCCGATCTGCTTGAGCGCTCGACTCATCGTCCCCACGTGAATGCGCACGCCGGTCAGTTCTTTCATCACCGCCACCAGCAATTCGCGCGTCCAGGTCGGTCGGGCATAGCCGTAGTCGCTCGGCTGGTTTTGCACGACCTCGTAGAGTCGATCAAGGTAATCCCTGTCCAGCTTGAGCTTGCCGTTGTCCTCACGCCGATCCGCCAGACCCAGCACCCCATCACGCCGGAAGCGGCTCACCACCCGCACGACCCACGAGCGCGAACAGCCCACGGCGTCCGCGATCGTCCGCAGCCCACGTCCCTTGCCCGCATGTAGGACAATCTGGCAGCGCTGAGCTACACCTGCGTCACGCGTTTCCCGTCGCATCCGTCGAACTTGCACCTTGACACGACCACCGATCGAGAGCACCATCCTGGCCATAGGGACCTCCATGTCCTTGATTGAGATTTCACACCTCAACGATATGGAGCGTCCCTTACTTTTTGTCAATCACAAACTCTTGCAAATCAGGCACTTACGAAGGCGCGCAATCGCGCACGGTCATTTAGGTACACCGATCGCTTGTTCCGAAGGCCATCGCGACGCCTCTGGGCCACGATTGCCCCGTATCGGCGACGGCACTAGGTGCGGAAAATCACTGCCTGAGCTATATTTCGCGCCATGGGTACGCTACAGGAAAATCAGGTGATCAGGGGCCGCGTTGAGTCTATGTTGCAGGAGACGCTGACCGAGGCCTACCGGAACATCAGGTGTGCTTCTGAGCAGTCGCTCTGCTGGTTCCTGTTTCGCGGTGCTGGGACCTGGAAGTCCATCAATCTTTTGTACGACGCGACTGAAGCGGACACGGCCTGGGGGAAAGCCATCTCTAATGATTGCGGCGCCCTGCTGCGCACTCTTTGGGATACATTCATCCAGGCTGGATATGTCTTTGCTGATCCCGCTGAGCGCGATGCTCGCGGAGAGCTTTATCTCAACTATCTGGCCGTCGAGAAGCACATGCAATCACTGGCAGTAGTTGCGTTGAATACCAAATTCTCACAGCAAATCGCCAGCTCGCCATTGCGCGTGGAGGGGGAAAAGGATAACCAGAGAGAATTCGACAAGGTGAAACACAAATACGAAAGCAATCCTAAGGCCTCTGGAAAAACCACGATCCGCAAACACTGGTATCGAGGCGATCTCCGGTCATTGAGCAAGGCAATAGGTTGCGAGAACGAGTACATTTCATTCGTGGTATCACTGAACGGATCTACGCACGCGGGGCCGTCGGCCATCAAGTACGGCTGCCCTATTCGAGGGGAGTCAACTTGGGTCTTTGCGGCGATGCTCGTCTGTCGAATTGCCCGCATGGTTGTGGATAACGGGGCACTCTCGGTCTCGTCGGATGCGAATGAAATAATCAACGCGTTTCAACAGGACCCGCTCCAATTCTGAGTATCCTACACCACCCGCAGTCGGCGGCGATCCGTAGTAGGGCTTCGCGATCTCTGTCGGCGTACACCGCATCGGTGAACAGGGCGGAGCTGTGCCCCAGCATCAGGCGGGCCGCCTCGAGGCCGTGACGCCGGCGGATCTCCGTCGCCGCGTTGTTGGGTGCCTAAGTAGCCTTGGCAAATGGATGTGCGGCAGCCTGTGGCGAGCCCGGAGCTAGACTCCTGGCGCCTGGTACCTGGAAGAGGGGGACTAGCGGCGACTGGACTCGAACCAGTGACCTGCGGGCTATGAATCCGCTGCTCTAACCAACTGAGCTACGCCGCCGGGTTGTGAACGGCGGAAGGTAGCATGCCCGGGGCCGATTGTCGAGGGGCGCCGGGGGGCTGGCGGGGGCGGTCAATCCGTCTGGGCTGCCGTCATCGCCGGCGTTTCGGGATGCTCCCGCGACCGGGGTCGGCTGCGTTCCCGCGCGGTCTCCTCGTCGCCGATGAGCCGGGCGACACCGTTCAGGCGGGGCAGGTGATCGCAGACGATCTTCACGGTCACGAGGAACGGCACCGCGACGATCATGCCCAGCACGCCGCCGAGCCAACTGCCCGCGATCAGCACCAGGAAAATCATGAACGGACTCAGCTTGACCGTCCGCCCGAGCACGGTGGGCGTGACGAAATAGCCCTCGATGCTGTTGATCAGCACGTAGCACGCGGGCGGCAGCGCGACCCACAGCCACCCGTCGAACGTGAGCAGCGCCACGACGAACACGACGCTCGCGCCCACGAGCGCGCCCAGGAAGGGCACGAAATTGAACAGCGCCGCCATCACGCCCCAGAGCAGCGCATTGGGCAACCCCAGCCCCCACAGCGTGCACCCGATCGCGACACCCAGCACGACGTTGATCAGCGTCACCGTCCCCAGGTAGCGCGAGACGATGTGCTGCACGTCGGTCAGCAGCGACGCGGGCTCCCCGTCGCGCTCCATCAGCAGCAGTCCGGCGCGGTGGAAAATCCGATCACCCTCGATGAGCAGGAAGAAGAGACTCACCACGACGATCACGATGCCGCTCAGCACGCTGCCGGTCGTGCTCAGCACGGTTCCGGTGACGCTGGTGATGCTGCCGCTGTCGATCTTGATGCCCTCACCGGCATCGGCTGATTCGGATTCCGGCGCGTCACTCGCGGGCGGCTTCTTCGGCCCGAGGAAGGGCACCTCGCGGCGGACCTTCTGCTCGGCCTGCTCGAGCTTGTCGGGTGCGGATCGGACCCAATCCACCGCAGGATTCATCAGCAGGCCGATGCCGACCACGACGATGGCCAGCACGAACAGCGTGACGCCGAGCGCCGAGACCGCCTTGGGAATCCTCCAGTCCGCCAGCTTCTCCACCAACGGGCTGAGGATGAGGTACAGCAGGATGGCGAGAAACAGGGGAAAGAAGATATTGGCAGCCGCTTTCACGGCGGCCAGGACGGCGATCGTTACCAGCAGCCCGAGGGCGCGCGACGATACGGGTTGTTCGGACGTGGCCATGATGAAGCGATGCTGCCGCGGCGCCAGTATGGGTTATCGAAATCCTGAAACGACGGGGAGTCCCGAAGAACCCCAGCAGGAGTATGGGGCGTGGGACTGAACTGCGCCTGAGCGGGCCCTGTCAAAACCGTTATGCGGGCTTCGGCGGTCGCGGCGCGGTGATCTGCGCGCCCTGGGCGGGCTGGCGCGTGTCATCCGATGATCTGTCGGCGGCGTTTGACGTAGTCCCACACCACGTAGCGTTCGAGTTGGGCGCCGGTGACGAAGAAGACGCGGCCCTGCGTGCTCTCGGCGAGGTGGTGGGCGAAGCGGATGTCGTCCTCGTCCTGCGCCCAGGTGCTGAGCAGGAAGATGTTGATGGTGATGCCCTGTTCCTTGCAGAGCAGGCCCTCGCGCAGCGTCTCGCGTTCCGTGCGCGGGTCGGGCGGGTAGAGCATGTAGAGATACTGCCCCTCGAAGTGCGCCGTCGGCAGGCCATCGGTGATGAGGACGATCTGCCGGTTGGGCGTATCCTGCACCTGCAGCGACAGGCGCGCCAGCTTCAGGGCCTGCTGGATGTTGGTGAAATGCGGGTGGACGTTGAACTCGTTCAGCCGGGAGTCGCTCATGTCGGCGCGGAGGCGGACCAGCGGGTCGTGCAGCGTCACGGGCCGCGGGAGCAACGCCGGCACCTCCGCGATGTGGCGGCGCTTCGGTAGCGTGCAGATCTCCACGAAGTCGACGAAGTCGCCGGGATACTCGCCGCGGATCAGGCCGTGCAGCGCGAGCGCCATCTTCTTCACGTGGACGTACAGACCGCCCCAGCGCATCGAGCCGCTCATGTCCATGAGCACAGCCGTCGCGCACTTCGGCGTGTTGCGCGTGCGGTGAATCTCGATGTCCGCCGGTTTCATGCGCACCGGCAGCACGCCGGGGTCGCGGATCATGGCGTTGATCATCGAGCCGGCGACGTCCATGTTCGCGAGCGAGTCGCCGAACTCGTACGGCTTGGTGCGCTGCGTTTCCACGGCGCCGTCGCCGGAAATGTTCTCGTGATGCCGGCCGCTCTTGGCCGCCTGCAGATCGCTGAAGATCTCGTCGAGCAGCTTGCCCTGGAAGATCTTGTAGGCCCGCGGCGTGAGCTCGACGCCGCCGGCGTTCTCGACCATGCCCTGCTGCTCGGCCATCTGCCGCAGCAGGTCCGCCACGCGCTGCTGTATTTCCTCCATGCCGGCCAGCTCGCCCTCGTCGGCGAACCGGGCCAGCGCCTCCATGTCGATGCGGTAGACCTTCGCGTTCTTGCGCGCCTCCTCGAGCTGCTTGAGCAGCCGGTCGATCGTCTCGAGCTCCTCCTTGATCGCCAGCGCCTGCGGCACGTCCATCTGCGTGCGACCGGTGAACGCGTAGCGGTCCGCGAGTTCGTCCACCTCGTCCTTCTCGATCAGCCGGTCGCGCACGCGGAGAACCTGGTTGGCGAACGGGTCGCGTTTGCTCACGCGGTACCAGATGCGCTCGAGGTCCGCGGGCTGCTCCGCGCGGACGGCGCGGTCGAAGGCCTTGAGCAGCTTGTCCGGCGGGCGGGCCTTCTGGACGGCGGCTGCAAACTCGGTGAGGGCCGCGTCGCGGGCGTGGTCGGTTTCGTAGGTTTCGAGGATGCGGCGTTTGCGCTCGAGGAGCATGGCGACGAGCGCATCGATGCTGGGCCCGAGGCCGGCAATCTGCGCCGGGTCGAGGTCGACCGCCTCGGCGAGCTGTTCGGGCGTGAGTCCGCGGGTCGAGCCGTACATAAGCAGGTGCTCGAACGCGGGCGAGACCAGGTCCGGCGGGGCTGCGTCGGGCATGGGGAACCGCTGGGGTTCGTACTTGCGGTACGTGTGGACGATCCCGCCGGGTACCGCCGCGTGTTGTTCAGGGGTCTGCGGTTGTTCGGGAGTTTGCGACATCGCCTGGATGATAGGATGGTGCGTGTGCAGAGGCACGCGGCGCCGGCCCCAAGGGGGACGGATGAATTTAGCCCCGCGTTTCCACGCGGCGCTTGGGTTGGCGACAAGAAAAGAAGTCCCGTACGGGCGGTCGAGATGCACCGCATGGGCCGGCGCGACATTCAGTCGTGCCTACCGCACTTGACTCATGGGTCGTCGCGGATTACTCAGCGATAAATCGCTGGGCTAAAGTCAACGCGCCCTTCCGAGACGTGTTCGGTTAAGTTTCATACGCCTCGGCGTCGCCGTGGCATGCGCACGTGAGTTGCATGATGAGCATGGACTACCCGAAAGACGCCGACGGCGACGCGCTTCGTCGCGTGGCCAACGACGGCTCGGACATGGCGGCGCCGATGTCGATTGACTTCATCGCAGCCGCACCGGATCGGGCTGCGGCTGAGGCCATCGGCCAAGCCGCTCGGGGCGCGGGTTTCGACGTATCGATCCGTCAGGACGACCCGGGTTCGAATGCTTCGTCGTGGACGTGCACGTGTACGCGGTCGATGGTGGCTGACTACGACGACATCGTGGCCACCCAGGCACAGATCGATCGCCTCGCCCAGCCCCACGGAGGGCACGCGGACGGGTGGGGCACGTTTGGAAATGCCTGAAATCCGTGCATGGAGTGCATCAAGACCGACCCCGCAGGCGACGGGTGAATTTAGCCCTGCATTTCAACGCGGGACCAACGTTGGCGACGAGAAAAGCGAGTCCCGTAAGGACGGCTGAGATACGCCTCACGGGCCGGTGCAATATTCGGTCGTGCCTACGGCACTCCCATGGCCACGATTCGCTTTCACGCCAGCGACGAATTGCCGGGCTAAATTCAATGCGTTCCTCCGGGACGCAGGGGCTTGGCAGATGCGTTGAAGGGTAACGCCCCGCTACGTCTCGTACGTCACCGTGCCGTGGCGGCTGGTGCGCGAAATCTGCTCGTGGGCGTAGAGGCCCGCGAGGACGAACTCGACGCAACTCGCGCGCATGGCGTCGTCGCCCGCGGGGTTGATCTCGAACGCCTTTTCCCACGCGGGCGGCACGCGCTTGAGAGTTTCCGCATATTTCGCCGAGGGCAGCATCGTGCCCACGTCCACCTTGACGCCCTTCGCGAAGATCTCCGCGATCGCGCCGAGGCCGTGGCGGTCGACGTACTCGTCGAACACGTGCTTCACGGCTGCGTTCTGCACGGCCTCCAGCACCTGCTGCTCGGTGAGTTGGTGGCTGGACATCAGGTCGATCTCGAGCTTGCCGACGCTGGAGGCGATGAGGTGACCGAGGTCGCTGATCCGCGGGACCGCCGGCCTCTCGCCGAGCAGGGCCGCGCGCCGCCGGGCCGCCGCCACCATCGTGCGGAAATTCGCGATGCTGAAGCGGGCGCTGACGCCCGAGGCGTGGTCGATGTAGGGCGACTTGCGGGCCTCGATGGTGATCTGCTCGCAGATTTCCTTCATGAACAGCGGCACGTGCACCGGGAATTCCCCGTCGAGGCTGATCGTCGCCTCCTGCTCCATGATCTCGATTCCGAACGCCCGGTCCCGCGGATAGTGCGTGCGGATGATCGAGCCGATGCGGTCCTTGAGCTGGGGGATGACCTTGCCGCTGCGGTTGTACGTCGCCGGGTTGGCGGAAAACAGGATCATCACGTCGAGGTCGAAGCGGATGGGGTATCCGCGAATCTGCACGTCGCGTTCCTCGAGGATGTTGAAGAGACCCACCTGCACCAGCTCATCCAGTTCGGGCAGCTCGTTCATCGCGAAGACGCCGCGATTCATCCGCGGAATCAGGCCGAAGTGCAGGGCCTCCTCGGCGGACAGGCTCGTGCCGGTCGCGAGCTTGGCCGGGTCGATCTCGCCGATGACGTCGGCGAACTTCGTGCCCGGGGCGAGCCGCTCGACGTAGCGCTCGTCCCGCGGCCACCACGCGATCGGCGTGTCGTCGCCGCACCGGGCGAGCGTCTCGCGCCCGAAACGCGTGATCGGGCGCAGCGGGTCGTCGTGCAGCTCGCTGCCGGCGACATAGGGAATCCACGGGTCGAGCAGCTCCTGCAGGCCGCGCATCAGCCGGCTCTTCGCCTGGCCCTTTTCACCCATGAAGAGGATGTCGTGCTGGGCGAGGAGCGCCGTGGCCAGTTCGGGAATCACCGTGTCGGCGTAACCGATGATGCCCGGAAACAACCGCTCGTGGCCGGCCAGGGCGCTCAGCAGATTGTCGTGGATCTCCTGCTTGACCGACCGCGAACGCCAGCCGCTATCGCGCAGCGCGCCGAGCGTCTGGGGCAGTGTTTCCAGGCTCTGGGAATGCGTCGTGTCACTCATGGTCGAGCATTGTAGTGCGCTGGGTGGCAGAATTTCCCGTGGCGGGCGCGAAATGTCCGCTACCCGGCGGCACCCTTGACGCAGCCCGGCCTCGTGGCGGATGATTCTCCGCAATCTGCGACCGGGAGGTGCATCATGATCGACTTGACGGGCAGGCGGGCCATCGTGGGCGGCAGCACGCAGGGCATGGGCTGGGCGACCGCGGAGCTGTTCGCCCGGCTCGGTGCGGAAGTGACGCTCGTGGCGCGGCGTGCGGATGCGCTGCGGGCTGCGGCGGGCAGGCTCGCCACGGCCGCCGGCCAGCAGCATCACACCATCTGCCAGGACTACGCCGAGCCAGCCGCCCTGCAGGAGAAGGTGGCTCGTCATCTGGACGCGCACGGCGACGCGCACATTCTGGTCAACAACACGGGCGGCCCGCCCGGCGGCGCGATCACCGAGGCAACGCCGGAGCAGTTTCGCGCCGCGCTCGACCGTCACGTGGTCTGCAACCAGTTGCTCGCGCTGGCCGTGCTTCCCGGCATGAAGCGGGCTGGTTACGGCCGGATCATCAACATCATCTCGACGTCTGTGAAAACCCCCATTCCGGGCCTGGGCGTCTCGAACACCACGCGGGCCGCCGTCGCGAACTGGGCGAAGACGCTGGCGGGCGAGGTCGCGGCGTTCGGCATCACGGTGAACAACATACTCCCCGGGTTCGTGGATACGGCGCGGCTCGGGGAACTAGCCGCCCGCTGGGCCGAGGATCGTGGCTGCAGCCAGGACGAGATTCGCGCCGGGTGGCTCGCTTCGATTCCCGCCGGCCGCCTGGGTCAGCCGGAGGAGGTCGCGGCGGTGATCGCGTTCCTGGCGTCGCCGGCTGCGAGCTACGTCACCGGCATCAACGTCCCGGTGGATGGCGGCCGCACGCCCGCGTTGTGAAGCGATTTTCGACGCGGTGCGGGATCCCTAAATGGTCCCCGGTTCGGGCCCGGAATGCCCCCACAGTGGCTCAAGACGGGCGCTGTCGGCCTTGACCTTCCAGCGCCCGCCGCGATAATGGCCGGTCTGTGCAGGGCGATTAGCTCAGCTGGCTAGAGCGCACGGATCACACCCGTGAGGTCGGGGGTTCAAGTCCCTCATCGCCCAATTCTGCGGCTGCTGCGCTGGTGGTTGCGGGCTTTTCTCCGTCGGCTCGTTCGGGGTCGGCTCTCCTTCATGAACTACGTGGGGTTGTTCACGCGCGCTGGCCGGCGGCGACGTCGCCTTCCGGCTCGGGCGGGGACCGACTTGTGCCTGTGGCGCGTAGTGCGACATTTGGAAAAACATTATTGTTCGCCGTTCACGCCAGCGGCTTGAGGCTCTGCAGCGTCGTCGGGACCAGCTCCGACACCGTGGGGTGGATGTGCACGGCGCGGGCGACGACCGTGTAGGGCGCCTTGGCGTACATGGTATCCAGCAGCGCGTGGACGACTTCGTCGCCGTTGATGCCGAGGATGGCGGCACCGAGTATCTCCTGCGTGTCGGCGTCGACGAGCACCTTGATGAACCCGTCCGTTTCGCTGCGCTCCTTCGCGCGGCCGACTTGCGTCATGGGACGCTTGCCCACCAGCACGCGGCGGCCGGAACGCCGCGCCTCGCGTTCGGTCATGCCGACGCGCCCGAGCGGAGGATCGATGTAGAGTCCGTAGCACGGAATGCGGTCGCTGACGCGCCGCGCGTCGCCGTCAAACAGGTTGGCCGCGACGATCTCGTAGTCGTTGTAGGAGGTGTGGGTGAACGCGCCCCGGCCGTTGCAGTCGCCCAGCGCCCAGATGCCCGGCACGTTCGTGCGCAGCCCGTCATCAACCTGAATGTAGCCGCGTGCGTCCACCGCCACGCCGGCCCGATCAAGTCCGAGCGCATCCGTATTCGGCGTACGTCCCATCGCGAGCAGCAGGTGCGAGCCGACGATCTCCTGCGGGCCGTCGGGGCCATCCACGCGGACGGCGACGTCGTCCCCGCGCCGGGCGACGCGCACGCACTCGGCGTTGAGCCGGATGTCGATGCCCTCGTGCGTGAGGATTTCTCGAACCGCGTCGGAGACGTCCTCGTCATCGCGCGCGATCAGTCGCGGGCCCCGCTCGATGATGGTCACCGCGCTGCCGAAGCGGCGGTAGATCTGTCCGAACTCCAGGCCGATGTAGCTGCCGCCGATCACGATCAGGTGTCGGGGCAGGGTGTCCAATTCAAGGATGCCGGAGTTGGTCAGGTAGTCCACTTCGTCCAGCCCCGGCAGGTCCGGCACGCGCGCCCGCGCCCCGACGTTCAGGAAGATCCGGTCGGCGGACAGGACCGCGTCGTTCACGCGGACGACGCCCGGGCCCTCGAGGCGCGCGTGTCCCCGGAACAGGTCGACGTGCTCCATGCCCTCGATCCAGGAGGTCACGCTCGTGTTCGACTCGCCGGAGATCCGCTTCATCCGGGCCTTGACGCGGGACATGTCGACGCGAACGGGACCGCCGACGTCGACACCGAAGTCGGCTGCCCGGCGCACCATGTGCGCGGCGCGGGCGCTGGCCACGAGTGTTTTGGTGGGGATGCAGCCCGCGTTGACGCAGGTTCCGCCGATGTGCTTGCGTTCGATCACCGCCACGCGCATCCCGGCTGCGTTCATCCTGCCTGCCAGCGAGGGACCCGACTGGCCGGTGCCGATCACGATTGCGTCGTATTTCGATGCCACTGCGTTCTCCGGTTTCGCGGTGTCATGCCCGCGGATGGTCGCGGCGCGCTCCGACGCACCGGACCGCAGCGTGCCATGCGGGCGGGGCACGCCGTGGTCTTGGTTCATTCGGCGGGAACGTGGCGGGGGTCAGCGCAGCCCGCGGGCGCTGCAGCACTCACGGCGGTAGAGGGCGAAGAGTCCGGCGGCGAGGAGCACGACGGTGCCGGGTTCGGGGACGCGGGTGAGCGTGGTCACTTCACCGTTGAGCCAGGGGTCGCGTGCGGCGCCGAGGATGAAGGAGCGGGCGGAGTCGCCGGGCGTCATGAAGTCCTGCAGGTCCGGCGGCTGATCGAGCAGCGCATCGCTGGTGAGTGCGCCTGCGGTGAGGTCGACGAGGTCCACGCTCAATTGGGAAAAGTTTTGGCCGTAGGCTTCGAAGACGCTCGGGCTGATCACGAAGTAGCGGTCTTCCGTCGCGTTCGTCACGTTGATCTGCAGGTCAGCGCTGGTGAAGGTGAGGCCGCCGACGTTGACGGTCATCTGATAGGCGGGGAGGGCGTACACACCCAGTTCGGGCGAACCGTTGGCGTCCGGGGTGGCGGTGTCATAGCTGTAGGAGCCGGTGAATGGGTCGCCGACGGAGACGCTGGCGCTGACGAAGGTATTCGGTTTGACCTCCTGGATGATTCCCGTGAACTGCACCTGCACGACGGTCGCCTGCGCAGTGGCGGCGAAGAGGGCGCCGATGACGGCACCGATGATGGGGCGGCAGTTTGACATGGCGGTTCTCCATTCCTGCGCCGGAAGGACTCGGCGCGAAGTGTATGCAGCCCTGCGGTCAATTGCGAAAAACAATATACGCTCCCGGCCGGTGCGCCGGCGTCACGGCAGGCGGTGGACGACCGCTCCTGAGGTGCCAGCCAAGCGGCGCGCCGTTACCCGTCACCATACGCATTTCCCGCAGCCGATTCAACCGGTTGTCGGGACCCGCGGGTCGGGGCACGGCTGCCGCCTCGGGCCCTCGCCGCACTATTTCACCTTCGCCACCACGACGGAGATGTCGTCCGACTGGCGGACCAGTCCGGCGTAGCGGCGTACGTCCCAGAGAATCTGGTTGGCGAGGGTGCCCGCCGACTCGTCGCGGTAGCGGCGGATCGATTCGAGGAGGCGGTCGTAGCCGTACTCGCGTTCGTCGTAGTTCATGGCCTCGGTGACGCCGTCGGTGTAGGAGACGAGGATGTCGCCGGGCACGAGTTG
>JACKHG010000010.1 GCA_020639115.1 Phycisphaerales bacterium | reverse complement strand
CGGGCGACGTCGCTCAGGTCCACCGTGCCGCTGGCGTCGGCGTCGTAGAGCGCGACGCACCAGCCGTCGGAACTCGCGAAGCAGGCCTGCAGGCCGCCGGCGTCCGCACGCGTCACCTCGGCACCCGCGGCCACCAGGTCCTGCTGCGGGTTCGGACGGGCGTGGCCCGCGGGCGGCGGCTGATCCGGCTCGCCCACGCCGCCGTAGACCTGCTGCATGAGCGTGACGTCGAGCGCGGTGACCACGCCGTCGCCGTTGCGGTCGTGAAAGAACACGCAACGGGGCCCGTTCGATCCCACGCAGGCGAGTAGGTCGGCGGCGTCGGCTGCGTCCACGTCGCCGTCGAAGTCGTGATCGTGGTAGAAGTAGTCGCCGGCGGGCTCGACCGGGCCGCCGAGGTACTCGACGGCGAAGCGGACGAGCACTTCGGTGCGGCCGTAGGGGTCGTAGGCGTAGCGCTCGACGACCGCCCCGGTGTCCAAGCTGACCAGGGCCATGACGCTGCCCAGGGCGTCCTTCAGGTAGTACAGCCACTCCTCGGTGCCGGCCCCGATGTCACCCGCGGCGGTCAGGTCGATCATGTAGAGCGGGTCGGGGAACGACTCCCCGTGGATAAACCAACGGGCCAGCGTCTGGGCCCCGGTCGTACCGATGTACTCCTCGAGCACGGCGGCTCCGGTGCCGTAGACGTGCTCCGTAGTGGCTGCGGCCTCGGTCCCCGGGTGCAACTCGGTGCGCACGCGGCGACCGAGCGCGTCGTATTCAAACCATTCGATGCAGTCGCCGGCGGTGCCGGTGAGGTCGCCGTAGTCGTCGACGTAGAGCGTGCCCGTGGCGTAGATGCCCGCGAGGCGGTTCCACGCGTCGTAGGTGAAGTAACGCTCGCCGTCGAAGATCAGGTTGCCGGCGAGGTCGTAGGCGTAGGGCTGGGCTCCGTTCGAACCGAACGCATCGACCGTGAGCAGCCAGTCGATCTCGTTGGCGGCGGAGACGTCGTGGTGGTCGATGGAGAGGGTCGTGTCACCGGTGGAGAATTCCCCATCGGCGTCGGCGTCGCGGAAGCGGTGGACGCTCTCCTCGTTCTCGTCGCCCGACCAGTTGCCGAGCGTGTCGAGCGCCCAGGTCGTGGTGAGCGGCTGCGTGCCGGGGAGGAACGTGCCGTCGAGATCCATCGCCCCGCGCGACGCGCTGACCAAGCGGGACAGGCTGTCGTAGCGGTACTGCCACGAGTGGTCGGTGTTCGCGTTGTACGTGTAGTTGAAGGTGCGGTTACCGCTTCGGTCGTAGCCGTACACGTGCCGCAGGGCCGTGCCGCTGGCGTTCGTATACTCGAACTGGCGGATGCGGCCGAAGCGGTCGAGCTTCCACGCGGGGTCGCCGAAGGTCTGCACGTGGCCACCGATCACCTGGCCCATGCGCCGGGAGTCGCCCATGTACCACCACTGGGCGAGTTGCTCCTCGTCGGCCATCAGATGGGTGGTGCGGCTGAGGGCGTCGTCGAGCCCGTCGGTCGCGTACGGCCCGCCGTAGAGGTATTCGAGCTGCGGTGCGTTCGGATGGGGATAGGTGATTCCCGTAAGGCGGGTGTCGCCCGCGGCGTTCGACCACGCCCAGTCGAAGGTGGTCGTGCGCTGCGGCCCATCGCCGACCTGCTGGGTGACGGTCGCGACCTCGTGGTTGCTGTCGTAGGTCAGGTTGACGTGGTTGAGGATTTCGCCGCTGCCGTTGCGGACGTACGCGTCGCGCAGCATGCCGCTTGGCGTGTAGGCGTACTCGAGCTTGACGGCGTTGCTGGCGACGTTCGCGCCGAAGCTCGCGACGCGGATCGACTCGAGCCGGTCGCGCGCGTCGTACTGGTAGTCGAGTTCGACGCCGCGCGCGTCGATCCGCTGGGCGACCTGCCCGTCGTGCCGGTAGGCGAAGCGCAGGGAGGGCTCCGCCTCCGGCTGACCGGTCTCGGGATCGGGGTAGTGGACGGCGCTGATCCAGCCGCCGTTGGTCGAGACGTAGACGATGGCGCCGGTGCTGTCGAGGTTCACGATCGGCGCGTCGTAGTCGTAGCGGGTGATCTGGATCGAACCGTCGGTCGCGTTCCAGTCGATCGCGGCGTAGTCGGTGGCCGTCGTGCCGTTGAGCGCCGCCACCTCGACCAACCGGCCCGACGATTTTTCGTAGCGATAGGCTGTCTGGCGGGGAGGCTCGCCGTTGAGCCAGGCGGCGTTCTCGCTGACCAGCACCTGCCGGCCGAGATCGTCGTACTCGGTCTCCGTGACGAGGCCCGCGGGATCGGTCACGCGGTACTGGCGGCCGGCGTCGTCGTATTCATACTGGGTGATGAGGACCGACGTGCCTAAGGGCGGAGATACTTCGCGCGTGGGCGCCGGGCCGTTTTCGAAATAGTCGCTCGCGTTGTTCGTGCCGTATTCCGCTGTGGCCGTCAGGCGGTTGCTGCGGTCGTACCAGTAGTGGCGGTATTGCAGGATGGCCGCGTCGTCCTGCGGATAGTCGAACGATGCATTCACTCCGGCGCTCGCGCGGCGTTCGTAGGTGATTTCCACAATGAGATTGCCGAGCGGGTCGTAGGTGTTGAGGGTCCGGCGCACCTCGATCTCGCCGCTCTCCGCCGCTGCGGTCTCGACGATCTTGCGCTGCAGCACGAGCTGGCCGAGCGCGTTGTACAGCGATTTCGTCGTGCCCCCGCTTGGCGACCGCTGCAGCACCGTCAGTCCGCGCCCGTCGAACTCGTAGAACGTGGAGGTGTAGTGCAGCGGCCCCTCCGGATCGATCCGATAGTCGCGTTCCTCAGCCATCTGACCGGCTGCGTTGTAGATCATTTCGCGCAGGCTGAGCGGCGTCGCCGAGGCATCGCGAATGGAGCGTGCCCAGGGGACGTCGGGAGATTCGGGCGCCCCGTCGATCGCATCGGCGGGATATCCCGTCGCGCCGGCGCCGAAGTAGCACACCACGCGCGGATCGAGCGCCGCCGGCGGCCCATCGTCCGCGTCGTATTCCGCCACGATTCGCGGGCGATCCAGGTGGTCGTACCAGGTGAACGTGCGGAAGAGCGGCGTGCCCTCGGCGTCCTGCTCCTCGACGAGCACGGGGCGCATGCGGCAGTCGTAGCTGTAGACCGTGCGCAGGCCGTTCGAGTTTTCGTCGTTGGGTGGGAACTGGCCCGGCTCTTCGCCCTCCTCGAAGTACTGGTTCAGGGGCTTCTGGTTGTAGCGCCGCAGCTCGCGGACGAGTCCGGCGTCGCGCACGCCCTCGCCGTAGAAGTGCTTCTCGACGAGGACCATGTCATCGGGAAACTCGTCGTTGGGATAATCGCACTCCGCCGGGTTGGGATTTGTACAGTACGTCGCGGTAGCCCAGAAGGGATGCTCGTCGTTGGATCCGCGGTAGACCTTCTCGACCATCCCGCGCATGCTGCGCACGGTTCGGACGATCGTGCCGTCGGGCGCCTGTTCGCGTCCGACCTGCCCGAACGCGTCGTAGGCGATGGACGCCACGACGGCGCTGCCGTCGGTCGAGGTGTCGGCCAGACCCTCGGCGCCGTCCACGCGCCCGTTGACGTCGTAGTTCAGTTTCGACGAGGACAGAACCGTGCATGAGGCGTCGCAATCCGGATGTTCGCTGAACGTCGCGACGCGCACGGACAGCACTTCAATCGGTTGCCCCTGCGAGGTGAGCCGCATCACCTGGACCGGCTTCTCCACGGAGCCGTCCGCAGCCACGTCCTGGAACATCCACGTTTCACGAAGGCCTTCGCTGTCAATCACCTTCCATTGGTCGTAGACCGTGCGGTCGGAGAGGCCGCCCGGCTTGTCGACGCGCACGACACGACCGAGCGTGTCGTAGGTGTAGGTGGTTTCCAGTTCGAGGGGCGGCAGGGCTGCGTGGGCGACGCGGGTGAACTGATCGGAAGCCGCCACGTCCGCGTCGAGGACCGCCTGCAGCAACTGGCCGCGGTTGTTGAAGGTGTGGGTGTCGACGTAGAACTCGAGGAGATCCTCGACCGGGGGGTCGGCGGGATCGTTGCCCGACGCCACGAACCGCCCGATGCCGTTGGAGGTCACGGCGCCATGCAGGTCGTAGCGGGTGCGCTTCAGGCTCCAGATGTGGTCGCCGGCTGAGCCCGGGGCCTCCTGCCCTGTATCGATCATCTCGACGACGTAGCGGACTTCGTCGTGGGCGGGGTCGCCGCCGGCGTAGTCGTGGATGCGCTTGATGACGTGATGGCCCGACGGTGCGGGCGAATCGATGCCGGCGCTGTCCACGGGCGTTCGGAAGTGAAACTCCCGGGTGACGAGTTCCGGCTGGGCGGGAATGCCGTGCTCGTACTTGGCGGTGTACCACCGGGCGCCGTTGGTTCCGAGCATGAGGCCGGTGCAGGCCAGTTCCTTGGGCTCGCCGGGCCTCCACGACGAGTAGAGAAACGCAAGTCGGGGATTGGTCGGGCCGCCCGGTTCCGCCTGGCCGCAGGCTCCGTATTCGAAGAAGTGGATCAGCCCGTCGGTGTCCTCGTGGCCGATATTTTCCTCGGAGCCCCAGCCTTCCGAACGGATCTCGATGAGCTGGCCCTTGGCGTTGTAGCGTCGTTGCGCGGCGTAGCCGTGCTGCTCGAGGAGCGCACCGTTCGATTCTTCGTAGTCGAATTCGCGTTCGCGCAGGACGAAGCTGGCAGCGTTCATTTCCACGACGCGCCGGCTGAGGAGGCCGGAGTACTCCTTCGAACCGCTGGCAAGCTCCCAGAGAGGCTTCGTCGATGGCTCGACGCGATCGACAACGGCCACGTGCCGCACGCGATCCGCACGTGGAATGTGTGCGCCGCAAGTCGGGTAGAGGCCGTACGGCGCCACGTAGTAGGGCACGTGCGCGTCCCACGAGGTGTTGTCGGCTCTCAACGGGTTTGAGCAGTATTCCTCTCCAGCTTCGAGGTCGATCGTGTCAACCGCGAGACGCATGAAGTAGAAGTAGTAGTCGCCATCGTAGGAGGGATTGCCGGTTCGCGCTCGGTATAGCTGCACTGGTGCATCGGTGTAGGCATTCGTGTAACGATCATTGATGGTTCCGTCGGTTCCCCCGAGGCCATAGGCGCTTGCGAGATCGCGGAACAAAGGCCTCCGCTGGAAATCCGTTGGAAGCACGTACTCAAAATAGTGCGTCGCAAAGTCCTCGACGGGAATATTGGTCATTGCGCCCGTCGCTGGATCTGCTGTTCGGATGTAGTAATAGTCATTGAGACCGATGAGGTAGTTCACATCGGCATCCACATAATTGGCGCAATAGGAGCCGCCATCGCAGGGGACCGTGCGCGCCGCCTCGATCATCCGGTCGACGGCCGCCGGCGAATATATCGCCTTCAGGCCTGGAACGTGTGATGCGGGTCCTCCGGCGCCCGGCCACTCCGAATACCGGTACAATGTCGTCTGCTCGCTGGGGACATCGCCCACTTCGGCGCGCCGCCGTACTACTGTTCGAATCAATGATCCGCGTTGGCGGGTGTTACTACCCGGGTTCGTCGGACTCACGTCCCAGGCGATAAAGGGAGGTGCCACGAAGTCCTCGCTATAGGTGTACTCGGCTTGGATGACCCAGTTATCCGGGATGCCGAGGTAAGGCGGATGATCCCATCCGGAGAGCGCGTTGGTATTGCAGAACGTATCCAGTGGGAGCGTGAGACAGTCCAGTCCATCGGCGTCCGTTACGTCACCCTCGTAGACGAAGACGGAGCGCAGGTGGTGGCGGAAGTGCGCGGTCTCCTGGGGCGGGCAATCGTCCTCCGAACATTGAAGATTCTGAAAGTAGTAGATCAAGGTCCATTCGGGGTCGCTTGAACCGGCGGGTATCAACCGGACCGATTTGAGTTGTCCCTTCTGATTGCACGTTTGATAAATCTCTTCGCCGAAAAGGGAGCATCCCGTTTCGTACTCGTGAAAGCCGCAGTATTCGGGCTGAATACGATTTCCGGCGCGATCTTCGATGTACGCGAGGAGTCCGTAATATGGCGCTCCGCGACCAGTCGGTGGCGGCGCATGCTCGGTCGGGACGGGATTCAGATCCTCATTGAAATGGGGCGTGAAACGGTAGCGTATCCGTTGGCGGCTCAGCCAGACATCGATGTAGGTCGGAGCCGACTCGAATCCATTCGACCCTACGACGCCGTCATGCTCGAAGGTCGCGTCGAACCAGGATGGGGCAACGTACTCGTACTCCTGGCCATGCTGCTGGAGAATGAAGGGGATGGCATGATGCGCGTCCGGCACGAGCACACAGCGGCGCTCGGGCATGGTATGGACGTCCGTGCCGACGATGGACACGATGTTGTCAAACGAGCCATCCACAGACAGACCAACCTGAGCGTCGATGAGGAGAATCGGAGCCTCGCCCATCATCCAGCCGTGCCCGTTCCAATCCCAGAATCCAATATCGCCCCAGGGCTCGTAGCTCCGCTGGACCTGGCGCGAGAACGTGCGCACGTGGCGGAATACAGCCCCTCCGAAGGGCAATTCGAAGTCGATTTCCTGTACAAGCGGCCGACCGAACACCAAGTCGATCATGTCGCTTTGCATGGGGCGTTCGAGATGCGGATTGGGCGTACCGGCCACTCGTCCATGCGCGGGAACCATCGGATACGACCCTTGGATCGGGTCGATCTTGCGCGGGGGCATTTCGGGCGGCGCGTAAGGCAGATCCAGTCGAAGCGCCCAGTCGGGGCCGGAGAGTCCGCCCTGACTTCCCCGACAAGCCGACTCCTGTGGGGCGACCGGTTGGAGCCCGAGCGAACACAAATCAGGGCTTCCGCAGCACGCATCGGGCGGGTCGGAGCAGCAGGGGTGCCCGGTGGGGCAGCCCGGCGCGCACGGATCGAGCCAGCAGGGGTCGTCCGCATGGACCTGCGGCGGGAGAAGTGCTGCGCTCAGGATGGTCGTTATCGCGGCGACAAGTACGGCGGTACTTCGGTCCGAGTCAACCAGAGAGAGGATACGGCGGAGCGTTGGCGTCTGCTGATGTGGTGACATGTGCTCGTTCCTTACGCTGTGGACCGCGTGTTGGAAATGAGAGCAATACGTGACGCTGGGCCGACGAGGCCCGGAGTGTTCGCTTGATGAACTGCCGCCCGTTGCGGAGGTGCAGGCCTTGGCGGCTGGGATATTGAGCTCGGTGTACCTCGCCAGCGCCCGGCTGCCCGCACTTGGCACTACGGGTGGATGGGTGACGCTGAGGTCGCGAAAGGCTGCGAATTGGACAAGTCGAGACAGACATGGCGTCCGTTCCACTGGCGGCCAACCGGGCGATATGAGAAATGCCAAGTTCGCCGAATGCGAAAATTACGCATCCGCCGGTCGCGGTTCAAGGGGGTGCATCGCAGTTTTCTTGCGTGGTGCTCCTCCCGGGTTGGCTTGAGAGGGTATCAGTGTCGCTAATAACTGCATGTTTGATAGACGCTTACAGTCCGAGAGCGGCGAGACTCACAATGCCGGGTAAGCGTGCAGAATGGGGAATAGACCGGAAGGTCGACGGGGTAGCATCCGGGCGGCTGGCGGGCGTCAATCGGCTCGTGCGGCCTGGGCCCCGGCATGGCTGCCGGGGTTCTGAGGGCCCGCCCCAGCGGCGCACGCGGCGAGGAGCATCGGTGCTGCGGCGCAGAGAATGGACATGGGGGTGCATTCCGGAGTAAAGCATGGGGCGTGCGGGCGGGGCAGTCGGGGGAAGGTCAGGGATTGAGGGATTGAGGGATTAAGGGATTAAGGGATTAAGGGTAGGATTGCCGCCATCTTGCACCTGTACGGTCCAGGATAGGCACTGTGGCAGTTGGAGGCCGCGGTCGGCCGAATTGACTGCGCGGAGCGCCCTACCATGCCGAGTCGCAAGCAGAAAATCCTGGCAGAACTGATGCACGTTCTCATTTGCCGTGTACGTGGCCCGCAGTCGCGTTCGGGGCTGTTCCGACTGCGGCACGGCCGGTTGTTTCATCAGTGTTTTGAGCACCTGAACCTGATTCACCGCATACCGCACTCGATCCTGACGGCGGAGTACACGGAGAACGATATCAGCTTCATCAATTGGGGAATTGCGCAGTACGTCCACAGGTTGGGCGCGGATATTTCGCCGCTCATCGCTTGGCTGCTCGCGGAATTTATGGCCGGCGTGCCGGCTGAGTGGCGCGGGGAGGTGACCTACGAGCCGCCCGCGGAGTTTCTCGCGCTGGCAGCGCAGTACGATGGCGGGCTGCTGTACTAAAGCAGTCACGCGGGAGGCATGTCCTTGGAAAATTCGGACGAACTCAGCGAATTCGAGGCGCGATTGATCGATCTGCTGGCCGGCGCGATTACGGAAGGAATCGATGCGGAGCGGTACGGGCCGGCGCGGTTGTATATCGACTGCCTGGAGCGCGCGGGGCGGACGCAGACCGCGGAACGGGCGCGGCGCGTGCAGCTCTCCGTGCTGATGCTGCGCGGCGACATGGCGATTTGTCGGGAGGAGTGGGCCGTCGCTCGGGCGCACGCGCTCGAGGGGCAGGGGATCACGGCACCGGAGGAGTGGCTGCACTACGAGTTCATCTCGGCGGAAGTGCACGCGCTGACGCTGGCAGGCGCGTTCACGGAGGCGGCCCGCGTGATTCGCGACGGCGTACGCCGGGCCGTGGCGCACGATCAGCCGGTCACAGTGCTGCGCGACCTGCTGCACATGACCTTTCGGATTCCAGAGGAAGCGCAGCGCGGGCTCGAAGACCTGCGCGAGCCCGCGCAGACGCTGCGCGCGGCGTGCCGCGCGGCACTGGCGGATGCGGCGGGCGCGGGTCATGCTGATGTCGATGCTTCCGCCGAGGCTGCAGGGCTGCACGACAAGGCAGCCGAATCCGGTGAGTTGGATATCGCCGCGCTGATCACGCTGGCGCTGGCGGATGCCGAGCGCGTGGCGCCGCGCCGCGGGATCGGCGTAGAGGACGACGCGGATGGGTGATCCGCGGCACCGGGCGGGGCTCCGTTCGGGAGGTGCACCATGGCCGATGGATATTTGCCGATCGATGCGGCGTTGGGCACGGATGGGTTGACGCGCGTGCAGCGAGCGCTGGTGCGGGCGCTTTGGGACGGGGAAACGCCGGTGCGGTGCTCGAAGCTGGTGGAGCGGCTGGCGCGGGCGCCGGGTTGTCCGGAGGTGTTGGACTGTTCGGAGGGGCTGGCCGGTTCGGTGGGGACGGACGGACCGGAAGCGTTGGCCTATGCGCTGATCGACGGGGCGCTGCTGGCCATGGCCCATCCGGATTATGCGCGGGTGCCGCTGCTGGCGTACTTGGGGAACCGGGGGAGTGCCGACGGGTGGTTGCCGGGTGCGGTGTACCGGATGGTGGTCCTGGCGCCGGTCGTGCGGGGGCTGATCCGCGGGAACCCGGCGTCGGAGGAGGGGGACTGGTGGGCCGAGGAGCCGCTGCGGGTGCGGGCACCGGTCGCGCTGGTGGCTGGGCATGCCCGGTGGGCGGTGGAGACGGATGAAGACTGCCCGATCGACGCGCAGGCCGGCCTGCGACTGCACGCGGTCGCGCTGGTCTGTTGCGGAAGCCCGTACGCGGACGTGGTGCACGCGGTTGACCAGTTGCGGCGGACGGGACGCGTCGAGGACGTCGTGCGGGTGGCTGGTGCGGGCCGGGCACCGGTCGGGTGCAGCCGGCACCTGCACCTGCCGTACGGGGAGTTCGCGGGCTGGCGGGAGACGCCGAGCGCCGCGGGTGAGGCGGAGCTGTTCGTCGTGAGTTTGCCGGCGGTGCGGGTCGACCCGCCGGCGGACGGCGCTAGTGGTGGATCGCGGCTCGAGGTGGATCAGCCGGCGTTCGGCCGGCATCTGGGCGCGGAGGTCGCCGCGGGTGGTGACGCGGTCGAGGTCGCGGCGCCGGGGTTCGCGGAGGATGTTCGCGTGTTCCTGCGGGCGGCGGAGGGGGATGCGCTGGGGCGGTCGGCGGCGGTGACGCCGGTCGCGCCGCTGGGTCTGGCGGCGTACGCGGCGATGCTGGGGCACGCGCGCCACACTTGAATGGAGCTTGCTCCAGGCCGGGGTGAATACCCACATCGTGCAGTGGGGGTTCAACGGTGGAGAGTTCGGGCACTGCTCAAGAGCGGTGGCACACCCCGGCACTGCTCAAGAGCGGTGGCACACGTTGACGAGCGGCGGGTTATCGATTGGACATTTTGGCAACGGTAGAATGGCGGCGGATCAGCGGGCTGACGACGGGCGACGCCGGCGCGCGTGGCACCGGGGTCGCAGGTCAAAGGCGGACACGTCGGGAGGCGGGTCATGAGCAATCGCGGGTGGATGCGGGGGTTGGTGTGCGCGGCGCTGGCGGGGGGGCTCGGTCCGGTGCTGGCGGGGTGCGCGGCGGATGGGGAAACAGCGGGTCTGCAGGCGCTGGTGGACGTGCTGGGTGCGGCAATCCAATCGCCGGCGGTGCGGCTCGTCGGCGGCGACGCGGAGCGGTACTGCTATCTGCAGACGAGTCCGGCGAACGCGGCGCTCGACGCGCCGGTGCGCGGGACGGTGTACGTGGTCGATCTGGGCACGGGTGGCGTCGAGCAGGTAGCCAGCGACATCGAGCTGCTCAATCCGCTGTTCGGCGACGACGTCGCGTGCGACGGGCAGTACGCGGTCTGGCCGGACCGGGCGGGCACGGGGGTCGTCGTGCTCGATCTCGCCACTGGGGAAACCCAAAAGCTGGCGGAGGCGTACGACTTCAGGCAGTCGCCGCCGGCGGAACCGCGCGTGCGTGACGGGCACGCCGCGCTGCTGCACGTCGCCAGCAATGACGACGCGATCGCGACGTCGATCGTGTGGATCGACATCGCCAGCGGCGAGGTGCAGGCGGTGGCGACCGACTGGCCCTACCCGGCGTTCGACGTGGCGGGTGAGCGGCTGGCCTACCACACCCAGCCGAGCGGGACGGTGAACATCCGCAGCCTGGAGCTGGGCGCGGACCTGTACGTGATGGATTTCACCACGGGGGCGCGGTTCACCGTGGCGACCAACCGGCGGGTCACCGGGGACGGCGGGACGGTCTTCCTGCACGAGGGCGAGGTGCTCTGGCACGAGTTCGTGGGGGGCAGCTTCACCGAACACGTCCGGGCGTATGACCTGACCACGCAGCAGACGCGCCCGTTGTTCAACGACGTCGTGGCGAGCGCGGGCGCGGGCACCAACCGGCACGTGCGGCTCGCCGACGTGAGCGCGGCTGGCGTGCTGCTCGACGCGGAGACGGGCGCGGTGCTGCGCGGCGGCGTGAGCGGGCGGTTGACCTACGCGGCGTTCGACGGGGCGCGCAACCGCATCATGGATTACCGCTATACGGTGCTCACGCCGGGCTCGGCGTTTCACGACGCACAGCTCAACGGGGCCTGGGTGGTGCGGCTGGACGTGGCCAACCGCCGGATCGTCGCGCGGAACCTCACGAGCGGTGCGCAGCGGACGCTTGAAGTGGACCTGTAAGTCCGCGAAGTCTGTGAACGTGTTGCACTGCCCGCGGAACTGCGGTGGGACTGCGCGGAGTACGCGCTGGCTTTAAGGCCGCAGCGGCGCGACCGCGCTTATCACCCGTCGGTGGAATCCCTGAAGTGAGAACGTTACGCGCTGCGGAAAAACCCGCGGCGCGACGCGCGGAATTCATGTCGGGCGAGCCCTTTGCGCCGCGGCCGGTGATTTGCTAGGATGGCGATACCCCGAGTGGACGTGCCTGCACCCCCGGCAAGCACGATAGGAAAATCCAGCATGCCCGCACGGGCGTGCAGGCTGTCGTCGCAACGGAGGTTTCGCGAATGGTGCCCACCGGTCAGCTTCAAATCGATTGCTCGGGCGCGCGCCCGTCGGCCAGTTTCGAGGGGCGCGGGCTCAGCGCGCTCGCGTCCGCCGCGCTGTACGAGGTGCTGCGGCGCCACGAACTCACCGGTACCGACGAGCGGGTGATGTTCAGCATCCGGCGGCCGGGCGCGGTCGAGGTCGACCTCTACCGCTGCGCCCGCGACAACCGGAGCTTCTCGCTTCACGGGACGCTGATCGGGCCGAAGGCGCGGGCGTGGTGCCGGGCGCTGGGCCTCGCGGCGGATGCCGTGGACGCGCCGCGCATCATCGAGGTCTGCTTCGACGTCGGTTGCCCGGCGGCGTCCGCGAGGTAGCAGCTACAAATCTTGATGGGAGCCGCGACGCGGGCGCTCGCGGCGCCGGTCAATCGTGATGATGACCATCGCCAGGGACGGAGCGCGGCGCGACCGCGCGGAGAATCTCCGCGACCGCGTCATCGGACGTCGTGCGCGCCAGGACGCAGTGGCAGGTTGAGGGGTCGGTGAGGTGGACCATCCGCCACGCGCCCACCTGGACGGCGTGGCCGTGGTGCTGGCCGATCACGCAGGGGTAGTCCTGGTGCGTGCCGAACTGCTCCTTGCGGACCGGCGGGTGAAAGATCGTCGCGAGGAACGCGCCGTCGGCGGACTCGTAGGTGGCGGCGATGCCGTCGGCGTCGCCGAAGCGCAGGCGGTAGACCTTGTGGCGGGTGAAGCCGCCGGGGAGGGTCGCGGGCACTTCGAAGTCCAGGCGCGGGGCAGCCTGGTGCGCGGCGTCGGGGTCGATCACGACGCCGTGGTTGTGGTCGAGGAAGCCCTCGAAGGCGGCGAGGGCGTCGGCGTTGACGTTGTCGAGCAGCCGGCTGAAGTCGATCACCGAGGCCTGGGCTGGCTGGGTGCGGGTGATCCAGACGCCGGCGACGCCGGCGAGCCCGAGGAAGAGCGCAAGGCTGGCGGCGGCTGCCCAGCGGCGGATGGACGTGCGTCGCGGTGGTGCGAAGGGCAGCGGAGCCGGCGTGGCGGACTCGTCGAGCTTGGCGGCGACGGTGCTCCAGATCGGCTCGAGGGCCGCGGCGTCGCTTTCCGGGGAGGTGTGGCTGATGGCGGTGCGCAGGGCGGCGAGCTGCTCCAGTTCCGCCGCGCACGTTGCGCAGTCGGCGACGTGGCGCTCGACGTCGGCGCGTTCAGCCGGCGGCAATTCGCCATCGAAGTAGCGGCCCAGGATTTCGGGATCGAAGCAGGTCATTTCGGTTCGTTTCAGTCTCGCCGTTCGTTTCAGTCTCGCCGTTCGCTTCAGTCTGCACGCCGCAGCCGGCGGCGCGGCAGGCGTGCACGGCACGCCCTACCTTCCGGCGTACAGGGCACGCCTTATCCTGTTCGATGCGCGGGGCTGGTGGTTTCTTCCCGCGCGGGGGTTTCGGGCTGGTAAATCGCCCGCAGTCGCTGGCGGGCGCGGTGCAGGCGGGAGGCGACGGTGCCCTCGGCACAATTCACGATTTCGGCGATGGCCCGGTAGTCTTCGCCCGCGGCGTAGCGCAGCAGCAGCATGACGCGGTCGACAGGATCGAGCCGGGCCATAGCATCCTCCATATCGAGTTTGAGATCGGCGTCGGGGGCCGGGGACGCGGCTGACTGGTCCAGGAACTCGCTGGGCCGCGGCGTCGCGGGCTGGCGGTTGCGGCGGAGCCACTGGAGGCCCTCGGTGACGGCGATGCGGTAGACCCAGGTGGCGAGGGCGGATCGGCCGTGGAACTGGCTGATGCGCGAGAACGCCAGCAGATAGGTCTGCTGGGTGAGTTCGGCGGCGTCGTCGGCGTTGCGGGTCATGCGCAGGAGCAGGCGATGGATGCGCGGCGCGGTGCGCGTGTAGAGCTCGCGCTGGGCGCGGCGGTCGCCCTGGCGGCAGCGTTCGATGAGCTCGGCGTCATGCATGCGGGCGACGATCCTGTCTTTCGGCAGATGACACGTGCAAAACCCGGGAGGACAGGATACATCAGTCCGGCGGCGGCGGACAGTTCGGAGCCCGGGTGGAAGGTCCGGCGCGGATTTCGTGGTGGGCGGAACGGCGTGGCGGGCGTTGGGAAGAATTCGCCGACGCCGTGCATCACATGGTGCAACAGTCCCGATGGAGTGGCCGGTCGCGTTGGCGGGTTTGCGCGTGTCGGGGATTGCGTTAAGGAGAGTGGACGTGAAATTCAGCAGAGCAGGGCGTTACATGACAGTGACTTTTGGGCTCATGGCGATCGCGGCGGTTGCGTACGGCGCGGGCGACGAGTCGGAAGCGAACAAGAACAGTGCGCTGGTGCCGTGCCCTGTGATGGGCGATCCGGTCAACTTCGCGATCAGCACGGAGACCGATGCGGGGCCGGTGTATTTCTGCTGCAAGGACTGCATCAAGAAGTACGAGGCGAAGCCGGAGAAGTACGCGCAGGGGACGAAGGCGCAGCGGATGGCGCTCGAGGGGCGGCCGAAGGTGCAGGTGACCTGCCCGGTGTCGCACGAGCCGGTCGATCCGAGCGTCTCGGCGGAGCACGACGGCAAGAAGGTGTACTTCTGCTGCAAGAAGTGCGTCGGAAAGTACGAGCAGGATCCGCAGAAGTACGCCGCGGCGCTGGCGAACAGCTACACCTACCAGACGAAGTGCCCGGTGACGCAGGAGCCGATCGACCCGACGTCGTTCGCGACGCTGGCCTCGGGCGGGAAGATCTACTTCTGCTGCGACAAGTGCGCCGGCAAGCTCTTCGGCGATCCCCGCGCCTACCTGGGGAATCTCAAGGAGCAGGGCTACTACTACAAGGTCGACCAGTTGAAGCCCGCGGACAAGGACGCCGCCGGCGGAGGTGGGCATGCGGGTCATTGAGCGGCGTGTCGGCGGGCGGATTGCGGTACTGGCGTGCGCGCTGGCGGCGATTGTCGCAGCGCCGGTGCGGGCCGAGTCCGCGCCGATCAACAAGATGTGCCCGGTGCTGACCGACGAGGAGGCGGACCCGGCGATCACCTGCGAGTACGCCGGCCACACGATCGGGTTCTGCTGCAAACGCTGCCTGACGAAGTTCCAGGACCATCCGGAAAAATACCTCGCCAATCTGAACCTGCCGGTCGCGGAAACGGGGCCGGCAGGTGCGGGCGGGCCTGCGGGCGGCGCCCTGCCCGCGGAGGGTGAGGCGGCGGAGGAGCACGAGCACGAGGCCACCGGGGCGATCGCCTGGTTGGGGAAATTCCATCCGCTCGTCGTGCATTTCCCGATCGCGATGCTGCTCGGGGCGGCGCTGGCGGAGATCCTGCTGATGGCGGGCGGTTCGGCGCGGCTCGCGGACGCGGCGCGTTTCTGCCTGTGGTTCGGCGTGCTCAGCGCCGTCGTGGCGGCGGTGCTGGGGTGGTTCTGGGCGGGGTTCGCGTTGACGGACAGCCGGGACCTGATGACCGCGCACCGCTGGGTCGGAACGGGAACGGCGCTGTGGTCGCTGCTCGTGCTGATCCTCGCGCCGCGGGCTGCGGCAGAGACCGATCCTCCCGCGCGCCGCGGACTCTATCGGGCGACGCTCTTCGTGGGTGCGATCGCGGTATCGGTCGCCGGATTTCTGGGCGGAGCGCTGGTGTATGGCATCGATCACCTGGTCTGACGGCTGGGTCGCCCTGGTGATGTCGTTCGCCGGCGTTGAATTTGCCAATGGATGGGGAAGGAGTGGTGAAGGTCGTGCATCTGAGTGGGTAACGTCGGTGCGTTGCGAGAATCCATGAATCACATCATACGCAAGTCAGCCGGAAGTTGCGGAAAGAATGATGGGTCGGCCCGGCGTGCGCGGCTCGGCGTCGTCGCGGCGGGCATCGCGCTGGGAATTGTTGCGGGCGGTTGCACGCTGGCGCGGTCGGCGGACGAGCAGGTCGCCGAGCGGCTCGGGCGGTATCGCGACGAGGCGGCGACGACGGCCACTGCGTACGGCGACGCCAACTGGCGGGCGCCGGCTCCCGTACCGGCTGGAACCACCGGCCTGTCACCGGCAGAATCACCTCCAACCGAACCCGCGCGGCTGCGGGAGTTCATCGTCGTGGCTCTGGGCAACAACCCGCAGATCGAGGCGGCTGAGGAGCGGGCGCGGGCGCAGGCGGAGCGCGTGGCGCAGGTGACGGCGCTGCCGGACCCCACGGTGATGACGAAGACGCTGCCGGAGCCGGTGCGCACCGCGGAGGGTGACAACTATTTCGTGCTCGGCGTGCAGCAGAAGTTCCCCATCCCGGGCAAGCTCGATCACGCGGGCCGGGCGGCGCTGCACGATCTGCAGGCGGCGCTGGAGCAGGTGCAGGCGCAGCGCCTGGCGGTCATCGCCGACGTCAAGCGGGCCTACTTTCGCATCTACGTGATCGATCAGACGATCGTCATCGATCAGACCAACCAGGACCTCGTGCGCGGGCTGGTGGACGTCGCGCGGTCGCAGTCGGCGTCCGGACAGCGGACGCAGGGGGATGCGCTGCGCGCGCAGGTCGAACTCAGCGATCTGCAGAGCCAGATCATCAGCCTGCGGCAGGAGCGGGCGCGGGCGGTGGCGCAGTTGAACCGCCTGCTCAGCCGGTCGCCGGATACGGAGATTCCCGCGGTGGCGCCGTTCGATCTGCGGACCGTGGATCTGGCGGTGGACCGGTTGTTCGGGCTGGCGGAAGACAGCAACCCGCAGCTCGCGGGGCTGCGGGCGCAGATCGACCGGGCGCAGGAGCAGCTCGAGGTGGCGAAGCTGGCGTGGTGGCCGGATTTCACGCTGGGATTCGAGTGGATGTACATGGACGGGCGGCGGGCGTTTCAGCCGCCGCCGAATCCGCAGACGGGAATGGTGCCGGTCGTGTCGCGGATGAGCGAGGACGGCAGCGACAACTGGGCGATCACGTTCGGGTTCAACCTGCCGATCTGGGTGGATCGCGTGCAGGCGCAGATCGCCGAGGCGCGGCACCGCAAGCTGGCGGCGCAGGCCGAGTACGCCGCGGAGCGGGACCGGGTGCGCTACCGGATCGAGGACGCGCTGGCCCGGGTGCGGGCGCAGCAGGAATTGGGAATTCTCTTCAGGGACACGATCATTCCGCAGGCCCAGCAGGCGTACGAGGTGAGCCGGGCGGCGTACACCACCGGCGGGACGGAGTTCCTGCTGGTGGTGGACAACTGGCAGAAGTGGCTCACCTTCTCGGTGCAGTACCACCGGGCGCTGGGTGAGCTCGAGGTGGCGGTGGCCGACCTGGAGGAGGCGATCGGTTTGAGTGTCAGCGCGGCGGAGGCGGGATCATGAGCGGCCAGCCGGAGAACACGAGGCACGGCGCCGGCGCTCGCGTGGGCGTCTGGGTGCTGGTTGCGGTGCTCGCCGCCGGAGCGGGGATCGCGGCGGGCTACTGGCTGGGCGGGCGCGGTGCCGCCACGAGTGGCGCAGCCCCGGGTGGCGCGGAGGCCGACGAGCAGCTCTACACGTGCGGGATGCACCCGAACGTGGTGCAGCGCGGGCCGGGCGAGTGCCCGATCTGCCACATGAAGCTGGTGCCGATGAAGCGCGGCACGGGCGACGAGGCCGCGGCGCAGGCGGGTCCTGCGGAACGCAAGGTGCTCTACTGGCGGGCGCCGATGGACCCCAACTACGTCTCCGACCATCCGGGGAAAAGCCCGATGGGCATGGACCTGGTGCCGGTCTACGCGGAGGCGGCGGTCGCGGGTCCGCAGGTGCGCATCGACCCGGTGACGATCCAGAACATGGGCATCCGCACGACGGTGGTCGAGCGTGGCCCGCTGGTGAAGACGATCCGCACGGTGGGGCGGGTGGATTACGACGAGCAGCGCGTGACGTACATCGACACGAAGTTCGAGGGGTGGATCGAGAAGCTCTACGTGGACGAGACGGGGATGCACGTGCGGCAGGGGGATCCCCTGTTCGACGTGTATTCGCCGAAGCTGTACACGGCGCAGGAGGAGTACCTGGCGGCGCTGCGCGGCGCGGAGCGGCTCGCGGACAGCACGCTGCCGGAGGCGCGGGCGGAGGCGGAGCGGCTGGTGGAGGCGGCGCGGGTGCAGCTCAAGTACTTCGACGTCTCCGACGAGCAGATCGACGCGTTGCGGCGGACGAAGGAGATCCGCAAGACGCTGACGATTCACGCGCCGGCGACGGGGATCGTGACGGCGAAGATGGCGCTCGAGGGGATGTACGTCAAACCGGGCATGCGCCTGTACACGCTCGCGGACCTCGCGACGGTGTGGGTTTACGTGGACGTGTACGAGTACCAGTTGCCGTGGGTGCGGATCGGCGAGGAAGCGACGATGACGCTCACCTACGTTCCGGACGAGACGTACCGCGGGGCGGTGGTGTACATCTACCCGTACCTGGACGAGCGGACGCGGGTGGTCCGCGTGCGCCTCGAATTTCCCAATCCGGACCTGGAGCTCAAGCCGGGGATGTTCGCGACGGTCGTGCTGCACAGCGATCTGGGCCGCGAGGCGGTGCTGGTGCCGCGCGAGGCGTACATCGACACCGGGACGCGCCAGGTCGCGTTCCTGGCCCTGCCCGGTGGGCGGTTCGAGCCGCGGACGCTGGAGGTGGGCGTCGAGGCCGAGAACCGGATGGTCGAGGTGCGGCAGGGGCTGGAGGCCGGCGATCGCGTGGTGACGAGCGGGCAGTTTCTGCTGGACGCGGAGAGCAAGCTGCGTGAGGCGATCGAGAAGATGGTGCGGGGGGATGAGGGAGCGACGGAGCGACGCAGCGACGAAGCGACGCAGGGGAAGGAAGCGGCGAAAGCGGAATGATGAATGAGGAATGATGAATGGGCCCTGCCGGATGGAGGGGATGTAGAGATTGCTGGCAGGGGTTGCGGCGGCTGAGTTGGGATTTCGGATGAGTTCTGGGGTGATTATGCGGATCGCTGGAATACGTCGGTGGATCGGGTTGGTTGCGGTGGTGTTTTCGGGCTCGGCGACGGCTTGGGCTGGGACGTCCGAGCGCGCGGGCATGCCGGCGGATGCCAAGTATGCTTGTCCGATGGCGACGCATCCGGATGCGGCGAAGGCGGACGAGCGCGGGCCGTATTTTGCGGCTGAGCCGGGCGAGTGTCCGCGCTGCGGGATGAAGCTCAAGCCGATCGAGGAGCTGGCCTGGGCGAAGGCCATGTTGTCGGCGGATGGCGGGGAGGTCGCTTACTCGTGCCCGCATCATCCGGCGGTATTTTCCAAAATCGCGGGGGAGTGTCCGCGGTGCGGGATGGCGCTCGAGCCGTTCAAGGTGATGTACACGTGCCCGGATCCGAAGCATGCCCAGGTGATCCAGGCGGAGCCGGGGATGTGCCCGCTGGATGGGCGGACGCTGGTGCCGTTTCGGGGCGTGTGGCTCTCGGCGGACATGGCGGCGAAGAACGCGCCGCCCGATCCCGACGTGGCCAAGGCGGATCCGTACCACTGTCCGAAGCATCCGCTGGTGCACAGTGCCAAACCGGGGCGCTGCCCGATCTGCGCGGCTGAGCTCGTCGCGGATCAGCCGGCGGACGGGGCCAAACCCGAGGAGCACGCGGACGCAGCGCCGGGCATTCCGCCGGGCGCGAAATACGTCTGTCCGATGCAGATCTGCGATTACTTTTCGGCGGAGCCGGGGGACTGTCCGTACTGCGGGATGAAGATCCGGCTGATCGAACGCGTGCCCTGGGCCAAGGCGCTGCTGACGAAGGAGGAGAGCCCGAAGAATGCGTACGTCTGCCCGATGCATCCGCAGGAGCACAGCGACCAGCCGGGCACCTGCGCGATCTGCGGCATGCAGCTCGTGGCGCGGGCGGATCTGCCGGAGCCGAAGACGGCGCCGGAGGCCGTGCGCGTGCAGATGAACCACCTGATGGAGCACTACCTGGGAATCCAGGAGCGGCTCGCGGGCGACCGGGTCGAGGGCGTGGCGAAGCAGGCGCTGGGCCTGATCGCGGCGGCTGACGAGATCGAGAAGCACCTCGCCGATCCGCAGGTCGATCTGCCGGACGCGTTCAAGCCGGCGCTGCAGAAGCTGCGCGACGCAGCCGTGAAGCTGCGAGCGGAGGATCTCGCGGAGAGCCGCGTGGCGTTCGTGGAATTGAGCGGGGCGCTGCGGACGCTGGTCGAGCAGGCGCGGCCGGATCGCGACCGCTACGAGAAGATCTACATTTTCCACTGTCCCATGTCGAAGGGCGACTGGCTGCAGACGACTCCGGACAAGCGCAATCCGTACTACGGCTTTCAGATGCTGACGTGCGGTGAGCTCGAGGAGACGCGGTGAGCGGCGCGGACGCGACGATCCCGAACGGTGTGACGGCATGATCGCGAAGCTCATCGAGTGGTGCGCGCGTAATCGCCTGCTGGTGATCCTGCTGACGGCGTTCGTCGTCGCCGGCGGGGTGTGGACGATTTTCCACATCCGGTTGGACGCGATCCCGGATCTCTCGGACGTGCAGGTCATCGTCTACACGGAGTTTCCCGGGCAGGCGCCGCAGGTGGTCGAGGATCAGATCACCTATCCCTTGACCACGTCGATGCTGGCGGTGCCGTACGCGAAGGTCGTGCGCGGGTACTCGTTCTTCGGGTTCTCGATGGTGTACATCATCTTCGAGGACGGCACGGACCTGTACTGGGCGCGGTCGCGGGTACTGGAATACCTGAACTACGTTTCGGGGCGGTTGCCGAAGGGGGTCACGCCGCAGCTCGGGCCCGATGCGACGGGGGTGGGCTGGGTTTACGAGTACACCGTGCGGAACGGGTACTACTGCCCGGACCATCCGAACGGGATGTACCACGTCGCGGGGGCGGAGGGGGACGAGCAGGCCTGGTATGCGCATCCGCAGGATGCGCCGGAGGGAGTGCGCGATCGGCTGGAGCACGTGCGGATTTTCGACCACGGCGGCAAGTGTCCGTGGGACGGAAAGACCGAGCTGAAGCTGGCGGAGTACGACCTGTCCGAGCTGCGCAGCATGCAGGACTGGTACCTGCGCTTCGAGCTGACCGCGGTGGAAGGTGTGGCGGAGGTGGCGTCGGTCGGCGGTTTCGTGCGGCAGTACCAGGTGGTGATCGATCCGGACCGGTTGCTGGCCTACAACATTCCGCTCACGCAGGTGAAGGCGGCGATCCAGGCGTCGAACAGCGACGTCGGCGGGCGCGTGCTGGAGATGTCCGAGACGGAGTACATGGTGCGCGGGCGGGGTTACCTGGCCCAGTTGAGCGCTGCGGAGGTGGCCGCCGCGCGGCGCAGCGGCGTGCCGATGTCGCGGGTGCGCTCGCAGCAGGGGCTCGACGACCTGCGCAAGATCGTGCTGCGGGCGAACCCGGACGGGACGCCGGTGTACCTGCGTGACGTGGCGACGGTGCAGTTGGGGCCGGAGCTGCGGCGGGGGCTCGCGGAGGCGGGCGGCGAGGGCGAGGTGGTCGGCGGCATCGTGGTGATGCGCTTCGGCGAGAACGCGCTGCAGGTCATCCACAACGCCAAGGCGCGGATCGACGAGCTGCGCGCGGGTCTGCCGCCGGGCGTGGACGTGGTGACCGAGTACGACCGGTCGGCGCTGATCGAGCGGGCGGTCGACACGCTGAAGCACAAGCTGATCGAGGAAATGATCGTCGTGGCGATCGTCTGCGCGATCTTCCTGCTGCACCTGCGCAGCAGCCTCGTGGCGATCTTCGTGATTCCGACCGCGGTGCTGGCCAGCCTGATCGTCATGCACGCGATGGGGATCAACGCGAACATCATGAGCCTGGGCGGTATCGCGATCGCGATCGGGGCGATGGTGGACAGCTCGATCGTCATGGTGGAGAACGCGCACAAGCACTACGAGCGCGACAAGGGCAAGCGGCCGCACGCGGAGATCATCATCGACGCGGCGAAGGAGGTCGGGCCGACGCTGTTCTTCAGCCTGCTGATCATCACGGTGAGCTTCGTGCCGATCTTCGTGCTGGGCGAGCAGAGCGGGCGGATGTTCAAGCCGCTGGCGTACACGAAGACGTTCGCGATGGGGGCGTCGGCGATCCTGGCGGTGACGGTGGTGCCCATCCTGATGATCTACCTGATCCGCGGGCGAATTCCCAACGAGCAGACCAACCCGATCAGCCGGTTGCTGCAGCGCGCGTACGAGCCGTTCTTCTGGGCGGCGCTGCGCGGCAAGTACCTGACGCTGCTGATCGCGGTGCTGCTCGTGGCGAGCGCCCTGCTGCCGCTGCAGAAGTACATCTGGGGGCGGCAGGTGGTCGGCGAGCACGTGCCGCTGCTGCGCCTCAGCCAGCAGATCGGCAGCGAGTTCATGCCGCCGCTAGACGAGGGCGACCTGCTCTATATGCCCACGACCGACCCGGGCATCAGCATCACCACGGCGCGGGCGCTGCTGCAGCAGACCGACGCGCTGATCGCGACGTTTCCCGAGGTGCACCACGTGTTCGGGAAGATCGGCCGGGCGGAGTCGGCGACCGATCCGGCGCCGCTGAGCATGATCGAGACGACGATCATGCTGGAGCCCGACCAGGCCAAATGGCGCAAGCGGCACTTCGAGCGGTGGTTCGCATTTCTGCCCGAGGTGGTGAAGAAGTACAGCGGACTGACCTACTTCTGGCCGGAGGAGCGGCCGATCTCGATCAACGAGCTCAGCTACGGCTGGGACGAGCCGGACGGCCACCACGTGGACGGGCTGGACGACGTGGTGGATTTCCCCGGATTGACCAACGCGTGGACGATGCCGATCAAGACGCGGATCGACATGCTCAGCACGGGCATCAAGACGCCGGTGGGCATCAAGATCATGGGCGACGACCTCGCGACGCTGGGGGATCTCGCGGAGCGGATCGCCGCCGAGGTGCGCACGCTGCCGGGGACGCTGAGCGCGTACCCGGAGAAGACGGTGGGGGGCAACTACGTCGACTTCAACATCGACCGCGACGAGATCGCGCGTTACGGGCTGCGCGTCCAGGACGTGCAGGACGTGATCCTCACCGCGCTGGGGGGCATGAACATCACCCAGACGGTCGAGGGGCTGGAGCGCTACCCCGTCAACCTGCGCTACAAGCGCGAGCTGCGCGACAACCTGCCGGCGCTGCGGCGGACGCTGGTGGCGACGCCGGCGGGGGCGCAGGTGCCGCTGGCGCAGCTCGCGGATATCGAGATTCACAAGGGACCGCCGGGGATCAAGAGCGAGAACGCGCGGAAGACGGCGTGGATCTACGTCGATCTGACGACGAGCGACGTCGGCGGGTGGGTGGAGCGGGCCCAGCAGGAAATCGCCAGGCGGGTGACGATCCCCGCCGGGTACAACCTGATCTGGTCGGGGCAGTACGAGTACATCCAGGCGGCGAACCGGCGGCTCGCGGTCGCGGTGCCGGCGGTGTTCGTGGCGATCGTGCTGCTGCTCTACGTCTCGCACCGGAGCTGGTTCGACACGTGCGTGGTGCTGCTGGCGGTGCCGTTCAGCCTGATCGGGGCGGTGTGGTTCATGTATTTCGCGGGCTACAACATGTCGCTCGCGGTGTGGGTGGGGCTGATCGCGCTGGCGGGCCTGGACGCCGAGACGGGCATGGTGATGCTGCTCTACCTGCACAACAGCTACGACCGGTTCGTAGCGGAGGGGCGGATGCGGTCGCTGGCGGACCTGCGGGCGGCGATCCACGAGGGGGCTGTCCTGCGGATCCGGCCGAAGACGATGACGGTGATGACGACGATGATCGGGCTGGTGCCGATCATGATCGGGTCGGCGACGGGTTCGGATGTGATGAAGCGGATGGCGGCGCCGATGTTCGGCGGGCTCTTGACCAGCTTTGCGATGGAGCTTCTGATCTACCCCGTGATCTTTCTGGTGGCGAAACAGATCCAGTTGCGGCGCGCCGGTGTGACCGCGACGGACGACACGACGACGGGAGCATGACGAAATGAGTCAGATCATTATCAACCTGCTGTACATCTTCTTCGGGCAGCTTCTGGGGTACATCTTCGGGCTGGTCGGCAACAACTCCGGAGCGTGATGCGGCGCGGTCGGGGTGATGTCGACTGTTTGTGCATGCCGATGTACGCTGGGCGGCGCTGTCAGCGTGCCTACGGTTTTGGTTTCAGTCCGCTCGCTGGCGCTCGCGGCTCGGATCGGGGCGCGGTTCGGATCTTGGCGGAGATGGTGCGTTGATCGATGAATGGGACCTGACGGCGACGAATCTGCAGCGGATCCGGGAGCGGCGCTACGAGGTGGCGGTGCTGCCGACCTCCGCGATCGAAGCGCACAACCGGCACCTGCCGGAGGGGACGGATTTCCGGCACGCGGCGTACGTGGCCCGGCGCTGCTGTGCAGCCGCGTGGGCGCAGTGCCCGCGCGTCGTCTGCCTTCCTGGAATTCCCTATGGCGTCGACTGCAACCTGATGGCCTTTCCCCTGTCGCTGCACGTGTCGCAGGCGACGCTGGACGCGATGATCCGCGATCTGACGACATCGCTGCGGCACCACGGCATCCGCAAGCTCGTGATCGTCAACGGGCACGGCGGCAACGAGTTCACGCCGCTGGTGCGGCAGTTGCAGGCGGACCTCGACGTGCACCTGTTCGTGTGCAACTGGTGGACGGTGGGCCGGGATCGCTACAGCGAGTTTTTCGCTGCCGCCGATGACCACGCCGGCGAGCTCGAGACGTCGGTGATGCTGGCGCTCGCGCCGGAGCTGGTGGAACGCGCCCAGGCCGGCCCGGGTACGGCGCGCCCGTTCCGCTTTGAGGCGCTGCAGAGAGGCTGGGTGCGCACCAGCCGCCAGTTCGACCGGCTGAACGATCACTGTGCGGTTGGCGATCCCGCCCGGGCGTCGGCGGAGAAAGGGCAGCGCTACCTCGACCTGGTGTGCGAACGGATCACGGCGTTCCTGGTCGAGCTGGCCGAGGCCGAGATCGACGCGGCTTTCCCGCACGTTCCGTAGACCGCCCGTTACCGCTCCAATGCTCCGACATCCGCCGCCGCACCCCGCGGCGTACCCCGCGCGTCCGCCGGGACCGGCGGGGCGCCGATGCGGTCCACCAGCGGCGAGGCTGCACTCGCCGGCGCGCCGAAGTCCGGCGACTGCACGTCGGTCACGATCTGCGGGTCGCCCACCGTGATCGTACCCCCCGTGGTGTCCGGCGTGAACGAATTCCCGATGCCCGCCGGCGTGTTGTAGTGGTTGTCGCGGAACTCGACGTCGTCGTGCGTGAACAGCGCGCCGCCCACGTCGCACACGTAGCGGTCGATCAGGCACCCGCGCACCGAGACGTTCGCCATCAGCCACGAGCCCCCCGGGATGGTCAGCGCCTCCGGCCGCCCCAGCGCCGTCTCGTGCTGTGTCCCCGTGCCGATGAACGAGCAGTTCCACACCAGCAGGTGGTCGTACATCCCCGCCATCGCCGACCCGATCCCGCCCACGCGCACCGGATCGCGCATCTCGAAGAGGCAGTTCACGAACGCGTTGTCCAGCGCCGGCGCTCCCGTACGCGTGAACAGCGCCTGGTAGTGCAGATCGGTCGCGACGACGTTGTAGAAAATCCAGTTGTGCATGCTCGCGGCGTTGCCCTGCACGGCGCCCGAAGACTGGATCACGTCCGCGTGCTCCGGGTTCGGACCGTCGCCCGGATCCACCCCGTCCACGAAGATGTTGATGCCGCACGGCACCGCCTGGAACACGTCCTCGCGGTTCTCCGTGATCGTCAGGTTCCGCATCAGCCGCTGGTTCTGCCCGTTGCCGCTCGCCCGCCGCTGACCCGTGATGAAACATTCCGTGTAGTAGTGCGGCCCGATCCAGTTGCTCCCCACCGGAAACGGCCGGCTCTCCGGCCCGCCGATGATGATGCAGTCCTTCAGCCACACCCGCCGCTTGCGCAGGTCCGGGTCCGACGACGAACCGCCGTTGATGATCGCCGCACCCGACAGCGTCAGCCCGCGCACCGCGAGCCAGTCCGACGTCAGCGAACTGTCCGCCTTGCGGTCGATCGCCGTGTTCGCCGCCGACCCGCCGACCGCCGGGTCGTTCGTGATCGTGATCCACTCGTGCTCGGTGGCGGCGGTCTCCCCGAGGAAGATGCCGCCGTTGTCCGCTTCGTGGGCCCCGGGGCGCAGCCGCACGAGCGCTCCGTCGGCGTTGCCGTTCTGGTAGGTGGCCAGTGCCTGCATGGCGGTGCTGATCCGCGCGAACGGCCGGTTGGGATTGTTCACGGCGCCGGAGGCGTCGTTGCCGGCCACGTCGACCCAGGCGACGTTGGCGGGTCGCGAACCGTAGCGGTTGATGAACAGCTCCAGCGGTTCGAGTCCCGTGCCGGGGATCGTCGTCGCGTCGCGGACGCCGCCGTCGTTGCCGATCACCGTGGCCTGGATGGTGACGAGCCCGTCGGCGGTGAAGTCGCTCGCGCTGATGGGAATCCAGTATTCCCACACGTTCACCCGCGGGTTCAGCGTCATCACGGTCACGTCGATCGGCGACGGGCCGGTGTAGCCGGCGCCGGAGATCGAGAAGCGTACGCGGTCGATGCCCGCCTTGGAGAACGCCACGACGCCGCAGTTGAGCGTCTCGCCCGCGTTGATCCGCTGCCGCGGGACGACGTCCCAGCGTGCGATCGGGGTGAGCACGGTCTTGTTGACCGTCGCGGTGATCCACGCCTCCTTGCCCGTGGCGAGGTCGCGGATGACGACCTTGCCGGCGTAGCGCGCGGGCGCCAGCGCTCCGCGGCTGACCGAGGCCCACATCAGCACGTCCTCGCCGTTGCTGCTCCCCGACGCCGGGGAGAGGCTGAGCCAGAACGGCTTGGAGACGACCGAGTAGTTGAGCGGGTTGCCGTCGCAACTCCACAGGTACAGGCCCTGCAGCGTCATCTCCGTCCCGAAGTTCAGCTCGTGCGTGGTCAGGCAGATGTTGTCCGCGTCGATGCAGTCCGGCACGTCGTCGAAGTCGGCGTCGGCGTCCGGCGTGCCGCACCCGCAGACCTGCGGCGCCGTCTTGTCCGGATCGTTCGGGCATCCGTCGACGCAGTCGGCGAGGCCGTCGCTGTCCGTGTCGACGTCGGCGACGCCCGGGCACTGATCCTGGCAATTGGGAATACCGTCCTCGTCCGCGTCGGCGTCGGCAACGAGGCAGCCACACGCGCCCGGGACGGTCTTGGCTGGGTCGGTGGGGCAGGCGTCCGCACAGTCGGGCACGCCGTCGCTGTCCACGTCGACGCCGCAGGGCAGCGCCACCGCCTGCAGTCCGTCCCAGTACTTGGCGCCCGGGCCCATCGCCCACACGCCGATCGTTCCGGACGTGTAGCGGTTCGGACGCGTGTCGGCGCACTCGATCTGCCAGCCGGCCGGCTCCGGCGCGCCGTCGTGCCAGACGTTCGCGCGGATCACCGTCTCCGTCGGCGCATTGCGCACCTCGATGCGGAACGCGTACCAGACGTTGCGGC
This sequence comes from Phycisphaerales bacterium, assembly GCA_020639115.1. GTDB lineage: Bacteria > Planctomycetota > Phycisphaerae > UBA1845 > UBA1845 > JACKHG01. Next base: position 137,822 of record JACKHG010000010.1, on the reverse strand, counting down.
TCGGCACCACGCCCGAATCCGTGTCGCCGCTCAGCACAACCTCCGCCCCGTGCGGCGCGATGTGAAACGCCGCCTGCCCGACCCAGGAGCGGAGCCGGTAGTAGTGATCGCTGTTGGGATAATCCGAGTAGAACGTGACGCCGACGCCGCCGGCGGGATCCGTCAGCCGCATCCGTCCGGTGTACGTGTACCCGCTCCACGCGGCGGCGCCCGGACCCACGAAGTGGGAGTGGATGTTCGGCGCCGTCGATACCGTGCCGAACGCGGGCCGGCCGTCGAGGCACATGAGCCGGAACAGGCTGTCGGCCGGCTGCAGGCTGTTGTCCGTGTCCGTGTCGAACCAGTCGGCCGGCTCCCAGTTGTCCGGGGTCAGGCCGCAGTGCGGCACCGCCCGGGTGAAGGCCGCCAGGTCCGCGAGATCCACGTCCCCGTCGGCGTCGAGGTCCATGATGCCGCACGTCGGCGCGACGGGCACCTGCGGCCCGCCCACGCAGGCGTAGCCGCCCGCGAGGTCGTCGACCCAGAGGTACCCGTCGCCGTTCCAGTCCCCGGGAATCGGAGGCATGCCCACCGCGCACTGCAGATGATGGAAATCACGTAGATCGACATCGCCGTCGCCGTCCGCGTCGAAGACGAGACACGGCGCGACCGGCGTTGCGTGCGGGCCCACGAGGCACGCCGACAGCGCGGCGACGTCATGGACGGTGATGGCCCCGTCCTGATCCCAGTCGCCGGGACGTACCGGCGCGTCCGCATCCGCCGGTTGGACGGTTATGAGGACCGCCGGCATGAACACTGCCGCGGCGCAAAGGATCTGCGCCCACGATCTGCGGGTGCGCCCGCGGCGCAGAGTTGTCCACCCTCGGTTCAGCACGCTGCTTCGTTCCCATCCAGGGATTCGTTTCCGGCCACTTGGCGGGTCAAGCAAATCGCCCGGACTACCCCACTCCGGGCGACGCAACCGCATGATACCGTTTTCGCCGCCGCCCCTGCAACCGGGTAGCAAGAGCGTCACGGAGCAGTTTTCGGCCCGGGCGCCGCAATAGATCCGATATACTCTCCGTTAGTCCTGTCGGCGGGCAGTGCCGGAGCGAGGTGCCTTCTGAAGACCGTCTTTACAATTGGGGTAATGCCGTGGGTCGTCGTAGCAACCGCCCATGCCGCTGGACTGGCCCCGGCGGCTGATTGGGACGCCGCCCGGGCAGCCCATCTGCTGCGGCGGGCCGGTTTCGGCGGTACCCCGGCCCAGGTCAGTCACCTCGCCAGCCTCAGCCTCTCCGCCGCGGTCGATGAACTCATCGATTACGCGGGCACGCCGCAGACCGATCCCGACTTCCGCTGTGCCTCCGGCATGGACCGCGGCGCGCTGCGCCGCGCCCAGTTGGGCCGGTCCGAGGAGAAACGCCAGGAGGTCCGCCAGCGGCTCGAGCGCTTCGACCGGCTCCAGATCGAGGAGCTGCGCGCCTGGTGGGTGCGACGCATGATCGTGACCCCGCGCCCGCTCGAGGAGCGCATGACCCTCTTCTGGCACGGGCACTTCACGTCCGGATACCGCGAGGTGCGCAGCGCAAGCATGATGTGGGAGCAGAACGAACTCTTCCGCAAGCACGCCCTCGATGACTTTCGCACGCTGCTCGTCGCGGTCAGTCACAACCCCGCGATGCTCCGCTACCTCGACAACGCCAGCAACCGCAAGGAAGCGCCCAACGAGAACTACGCCCGCGAATTGCTCGAGCTTTTCACGCTGGGCGAGGGCAACTACACCGAGGCGGACATCAAGGCCGCCGCCCGAGCGCTGACGGGTTGGACTCTGCGCGGCACCGAGTTCCGCAACGCGCCGCGCATCCACGACGACGGGGAGAAGACTTTCCTCGGCCATACCGGCAACTTCGACGGCAACGACATCATCAACATCATACTCGAGCAGCCCGCTGCCGCCCGGTTTCTCGCCCGCAAGCTGCTCGTCGGCTTCGTGCGCGACGATCCGTCGGATGCCGATATCGAAGCGCTCGCCGGCGTTATCCGCGCCGAAAAGTTCAACATCCGCGAGGTGCTTCGCACCCTCTTCAAGTCGGAGATGTTCTACGCCGCCGACGCCCAGGCGAGCTTGGTGAAGAGCCCGGTCGATCTGGTGGTGGGCACGTTCCGCGTGCTCGAACTGCCCCCCGACGACATGTACGGTGCGGTGCGCGCCTTGCGCGGCATGGGCCAGGACCTGTTTCAGCCACCCAACGTGAAGGGGTGGGACGGCGGCCGCAAGTGGATCAGCGCCGCGACCATCTACGCCCGCTACAACTTCGCCTCCGCGATGCTCGCGGGGACCGGATCGCGTCTGGCCGACAACATGATGGGCCCGGGGGCGGACCCCGGACGCCTGCAGCGTCACCGTCGCGACCTTTTGCACGATCTGGACGATTATCCGGGCCTCGAAGTACCCGACGTGCAGGTCGAGCCGCAGTATCAGCCAGCGTTCAACCCCGCGACCATCCTGCAGCGCGAGCACCTCGCGACGGCTGACCGTGCGCTCAACCATTTTGTCGAACGCATCCTGCCGCTTCGCGTCGATCCGCGCCAGCGCAATTTCCTCCGCGTTCTCCTCGTGCAAAACGGAGCCCGCTTCGACCCCGACGAGCCTGCCACGATGGCCCGCGTCGTCTCCCTGGTGAACGCGCTCCTCACCATGCCGGAATATCAGGTGAAATGATGAATGATGAATGCGGAATGATGAAGGGCGGGGATCATCCCCAAGATCCGGTCGACGCGCCAGCGCAGAACCGTCAAGCCACGGCACAGCCACCGGCCCCGGCGCAACCCATTCATCATTCGCAGTTCCCGTCCCGCCGCGAGTTCCTCCGCCAAGGCGCCTCCCTCGTCGCCCTCGCCGGCACGGTCCCGGCGTTCCTGGCTCAGACGGTCCAGGCGGCGGGGCGGCACAGCGGCGCGCGGGCGCTGCGTGACGGGGAGAAGATCCTCGTCGTGCTGCAGCTTGCCGGGGGCAACGACGGGCTGAACACCGTCGTGCCGGTGACGAACGACGCGTACTACCGCGCCCGGCCGCAACTGGCCCTGCCGGGTCGGCAGACGCTGAAGCTCGATGGTGACTTCGCCCTCAACGGGGCTGCGGTCGATCTGAAGGCGCTGTACGACACGGAGCACCTGGCGTTCGTGCACGCTGTAGGATATCCCAATCCGAACCGGTCGCACTTCAAGAGCATGGACATCTGGCACACCGCCTCGCCGGAGGGGCGGATGCACGACGGGTGGCTCGGGCGCTACTTCGACAACGCCTGCGGCGGCGAGGACTGCGACTCCACTGCCGGCATCGCGCTCGCGGAGGAGTCGCCCCTGGCCATGCGCGGCGAACGCTTTTTGCCGCTCGCGTTCGAGCGGCCCGAGTCGCTGACGTGGCACGCAGCCGCCCGGCCCGCCCCGACCGGCCGGGCTGTGACGGCCCTCAATCAGCCGCGGCCGCTGGACCCGCCGCAGCCCGAGACCAACCTGGAGTACCTGCGCCGCGTGGCCCTCGAGGCCCGGCTCAGCGCTGAGAAAATCCAATGGGCGACGCGCGACGACGGGGCCCGCGGCGGCGGCCGCAACACCCGCGGCGGCGCGCTCGGCCGCGACCTGCGCACCGTGGCCCGGCTGATCGCCGCTGGCATGCAGACCCGCGTTTACTACGTCTCACTCGGCGGCTTCGACACGCATGCGAACCAGCTCAACCGCCAGTCGGGCCTGCTTCGCGACCTGGGCACCGCCCTGATGGATTTCTTTAACACGCTCAAGGCCCAGGGTGACCTGGAGCGCGTGCTCGTGCTCAGCTTCTCGGAGTTCGGCCGCCGCGTCGCGGAGAACGGCTCGCGCGGAACCGACCACGGCTCCGGCAGCGTCGCCTTCCTCGCCGGCGCCGCGGTCAAGGGCGGCCTGCACGGCACGCCCGGCGACCTCGACAACCTCGACCGCGGCGACGTCCGCTACACCACCGACTTCCGCAGCCTCTACGCCACGGTCCTCGACGGCTGGCTCGGCGTGCGCTCCGCGCAGATCCTCGGCGGCGAGTTTCCCAAGCTCGACGTCATCGCCCGCCGCCGCTGACGTCCGAAAGCGCACCGCCTGCACAACTTGCTGCCCCCGGCCCCGCGATCGCCGTTTGACCAAAGTGAATACAACGTATATACTGTGTATCGACGTGAGGGTTCCCCGTTTCTCTGGGAGATGCATCGTGACGAAAACGCTGACGAAGCACGGCAACAGCTACGCACTGGTGATCGACAAGCCCATCCTCGAGCTGCTGCGGGCGACGCCGGAAACGCCGTTCGAAATTGTGTCCGACGGCAGCTGCCTCGTACTCACTCCAGTGCGCGACGCGGCTGAGGAGCGCAAGTTCCAGAAGGCGCTGGAGAAAGTGCATTCGCGCTTCGGTCGTGCGATGAAAAAGCTGGCCGAGTAGAATGGTCACATGCTTCCACTGTTCCTCGATATCGAGCGCGTGTTGCGTCTGCACCTGAGTCTGATCGAGGCCTATGGCGGCGAACCAAGCGTTCGTGACGTCGGCTTGCTGCACTCGGCTCTTGCCATGCCGCAGTCCACGTACGACGGCGCGTTTCTTCACGAAGACCTCTTCGAGATGGCTTCCGCATACCTCTTCCACATTGTGCAGAACCACGCGTTCATCGATGGAAACAAGCGTACCGGTGCCGCATCTGCGCTGATCATCCTGGACATGAACGGTGTCGAAATCGAGGCGGACGAAGACGGGCTCGTCGACATCACGCTCCGCACGGCGATGGGTCAGGCAGGCAAAGCGGAAATCGCCGAGTTTTTCCGCAGCCGCGCGACTTAGCTCGTGAGGCCAAACCTGGATGAATGGCCCCTCGACGCCGTAGCTTTCTGGCGAGGCGGCCGTACTCGCCACACACGTCGTGCTGCGCTGCCTCCACGCTGCCGTCCACCACAGCGGGCCGGTTCCTCCCCGTTCGATTTGCCAACTTTCCGCCTGCGCGCCAAAATACGGGGCTGATCGGTGGGACGCCGGAGGTCCCGTCGGTCCGGATCAACACAAGCGACGAGCCGCAGACGGTGACCCGCGGATGGAGGCGCATTCCGCTCCCTCACGGTCGCGGCTCTGATGAGGAAGGTACATGGGGCTTCTCGACGGCAAGAAGGGACTCGTAGTCGGTATTGCGAACGAGCGGAGCATCGCGTGGTCGATCGCGAAGGAGCTGATCGAGCAGGGCGCGACCTGTGCGTTCACGCACCTGCCGGGCGAGAAGATGCAGCGGCGGGCCGCCAAGGCCATCGAGGCGATCGGGGTGAGTGACCCCTGGCTGGAGCCGCTCGACGCCGGCAGCGACGAGGATCTCGACACGGTCTTCGCGAAGCTCAAGGCCGACTTCGACGCGATCGATTTCCTCGTCCACTCCATCGCCTTCGCCGATCGCGAATACCTCAAGATCGGCAACTTCACGCAGACGCCGCGGGCGGTGTTCACCCAGGCGCTGGACATCAGTGCGTACACCCTCGTGGCGATGTCGCGCCGGGCGGCTGAGCTGATGCCCGGGGGCGGCTCGGTCATCGCCCTGACCTACTATGGCGCCGAGAAGGTTGTGCCCGGCTACAACGTCATGGGCGTCGCCAAGGCGGCGCTCGAGGCCTGCAGCCGCTACCTCGCGTTCGAGCTGGGGGAGAAGGGCGTGCGGGTGAACACGATTAGCGCCGGACCGGTGAAAACCCTCAGCGCCATGGCGGTCGGCGGCATCGACGACATGTTCGATCACGTCGAGCGCAAGGCCCCGCTGCGCCGCAACATCGAGGGGCCCGACGTGGGCCGGACAGCCGTGTACTTGCTCAGCGATCTCGCGAGCGGCGTCACCGGCGAGAACATCTTCGTCGACAGCGGCTACAACACCGTCGGCCTCTAGGGGGCTGGCGTCTACCGCCGCCGGAACCGTCCTTCACGCCGCGGCGCCCGCCTGGACGTCGCCATCCGGCATCCGGGTTCGAGAACAAGCGGAGGCGCCGGCAGCCCTGTTGAGGGTCGCCGACGCCTCAGTCGTTTGCGCGGTACGCCGCACTGCTCCGCCTATACACTCTCGAATTGGTGACTCGGCACGGACACTCCGCCGACAACGTTGACGGCTGATGCGCCGTTGATAAGCCCCGACATTTCCTGGACCATGCCCTTGAGCTGTTGCGACTGGGCGGCGAGTTCCTCGGCGGCGGAGGCGGATTCCTCGGCGCCGGAGGCGCTCTGCTGCGTGATCTTGTCCATCTGGCTTACCGCGGTGTTGACCTGCTCGACGCCCTGGGCCTGCTCGTTGGTGGCGTCGGTGATCTGGCGGACGAGTTCGGCGACCTGCGCGGTGGCTTCACTGATCTTGGCGAACGCGTCGGTCGTCTGGCGGTTGGAGTCGACACCACGCGCGACGCGCTGGACCGTCTGGGCGATGAGATCGCTGGTTTCGTTGGCCGCCGTGGCGGCGCGCTGGGCGAGGCTGCGGACCTCGTCGGCGACGACGGCGAAGCCCTTGCCGTGCTCGCCGGCGCGGGCGGCCTCGACGGCTGCATTGAGCGCGAGCAGGTTGGTCTGGAAGGCGATCTCCTCGATCGCCTTGATGATCTTGCTGACGCGTTCGGACGCCTCGGCGATCTGGTTCATGGCCTCGCTGGACTCGCCCATGGCGGTGTGGCCCTCGGCGATGATGCCGCGGGACTCGTCCATCTTCGCGTTGGCCTGCTTGGCATTGTCTGCATTCGTGCGGGTCATCGCGGCCATCTGCTCGAGGGCGCTGGAGGTTTCCTCGAGGGAGGAGGCCTGCTCGCTGGCGCCTTCCGCCAACTGCTGGGACGCGCCGGAGACCTGCGTCGCGGCGTCGTTGACCTGGTTGGCCCCTTCGTTGAGTCCGGCGATGATGCGCCGCATGGGGCCGGTGATGCCGCGGGTGATGATGATGCCGAGGACGATGCCGAGGACGGTCGCCACGGAGAGGCCGACGATGAGCGTGGTGGACGCCGTGCTCATCATCTGGCGGCAGTCCGCGGAGATGTCGCCGATGTGCTCGAAGCCGGCGGTGGCGAGGGCGTCGGCCTGGTCCAGAACGGTATCGCCGACCCGGCCGCGTTCGGCGCTGATGCCGTCGAGCGCGGTCCACTTGTCGCGCAGGGCGATCATCGCGGATTCGTAGTTGGCGGCGGCTGTTTGCGTCTGATCGATCTCGTCGATGTTCTTCTGCAGGCGGGTGATCTTGCGCAGCGCGTCGAACTTGTCCCGAATGGTGGGAAGTTCTTGAGGCCCTCGTCGACCATGGCGAGGTTGCGCAGCGCCTGGGCCTTGAAGCACTTGATACGCGTGTCGTTGCCGACGTCCACGATCTCATTGACGAGCGTGATCTTGGCGAAGCGTTCGAGCAGCTCGTCGGCGGGAACGGCCTCGGCGCCCTCGGCCTTGATCTCGTTCTGCATGGCATTGCTCTGGTCCTCGAGGAACGCGTAGCACTGATCCAAATAGAGCTTGGCAGCCGCGTCGAGCTGGGAACGCGTCTCCACGATTCCCGCCAGACTCGCCTTGGTCTGCTGGGTGAGCGCTTCGTATTTGGCGACGTTGGCCTGGAGTTCGTCGGTGGCTGCACGGAGCTTGACGAGGTGGGGCGACCTGGCGGCGAGATCCTGGGCGTCGGCGAGCTGCTTCTTGACCGCCTGGAGCTTCTCGAGGCCGAGTTCGAGGTACTTGTCTTCCTCGGAGAAGGCGTAGCCGCGCATGTTGTACATCGTCAGCAGCGCGTCGCGCTGCAGGGTGCTGGCCAGGTTGACTTCAGGCACGAACTCGTCGCTCATCTTGGTGGACTCGGTGCGCACGCTGTTCATGTCCCAGATGGCGAGGCCTCCGAGGCCGATGGCGATGATCACCAGGGCTGCGAAGCCCATGCCGATTCGTGTTCCCAGCTTGACGCGCTTGAACATGATGTGTGTTCCTCTGTCGGAGGCGAACCACGGTTACCAGTGCCTGCGGAGGGGGCGTTGGTCGTCGGCGCCGGTTCGCGAGCGCGCCGACGCTTCTTCTTCGGTGAGAACTACAGGACGATTAAGCAATTGCCACAAAGCGCAGCCTGGGGGAAAGACAACCTAAGGATGACTGCGCAAATGATCAGTGTGACACGATGTGGATCTATGCAACTTGGGAGTTACGCCTCGATTCTTGAGGGAAAAACCCATGCATTCAGTGAGCGCGGAGTTGTTCCGCCAGCGCGCACGCCGCATCAGCCGCCCGGATCATCGGGCGACTGATGTGGCCATCGTTCAACAAGAAATGATTCATAGCGGGCCGGTGTACGCCTCCTGCAGGCGCAGGTAGTCGTTGAAATCGACGTCGCCGTCACCGTCACCGTCGAGCCGGCGGCAGAAGCTGGCGGGGTGCCAGATCAGGCCGGGCCCGCGCAGGCAGTTTGCGAATTTCACGAAGTCCACCAGGTCGACGTCGCCGTCGCCGTCGGTGTCGAAGAGGATGCCGCGCACGACGAAGTTTTCGACGTAGGCGCCCTGGGCGTTGGCGTCGGTGGCGAAGTACTCGTGCCAGCCAGCGCCGCAGCGGCCGTGGGCCCGAGACGTGTCGCTCGCCGAGGCAATCAGCGCGCCGTCGAGGTAGTAGCGTATGGTCGTGCCGACGCAGTCGATCCGCATGCGCCGCCACGCCGTGGAGGTCTCGTATCGGGGCTTCGCGAGAAAATCGGTGAAGACGCCCTCGACGATCTTGCCGGCGCGGACGCGGCCGTCAGCCGAGTCGAAGGTCAGCGCGTAGCAGTTGCCCTTGCCCAGCGTGGTCGCGTCGAAGTTGGCGTTGCCGTCGTCGCGGGCGAAGATCCCGACACGCTCGAAGCCGTCGGCAGCCAGTTCCGGGCGGTACGCGCAGTAGACCGACGCTTCAACGACGTAATTGGCGTCGCCGGCCTTGCCGACTGATGCGGTCTCGAACGCACTGTCGGCACTGAGCACGTGCATGACGGTGCCGTCGCCGTTGGGCGCCGTGGGCACGAACGCTTCGACGGCGTTGGGGCCGAACTTGTCGTCCCAGGGCAGGTAGCGGTTGCCCGCCGCGAAGTTGTCCGTCAGCGGGAACGTGCTGGTCGCTGTGCGGCGGATGAGCAGCAGGGCGTTGGGGTCGGCGCGCTCGGTGCCGGTGCAGGGGGTGGTGGCGTTGTCGGAGGGGCAGTTCACGACGGTGCCGTCGATGACCATGGTGGTCGAGCCGCCGCCGTCGAGGTTGATGGCGTTTTCCACGCCGAGCGCGTTGATCAGGAAGTCGGCCTGCTCGGCGGTGGTGGCACCGACGGCGTACCCAGCCTGGCGACCGTCGAAGGTGACGAACCAGTGCTTCGTGCCGCTCCAGGCGATGACGGTACGCGGATGGCGGACCGCCTCGCCTGGTTGGGCCACACCGTCCTTGACGATCCAGTAGTTGCCGGAGACGAGCGTCTGCAGGTTCACCAGGCGGTTGGCCATGGTGAAGCGGACGGCGACGTCGGCGCCGACGGTGGCGTGGGCGAGCAGTTCACTCTCCGCGCCGCTGCAGGCGGCCAGGATGAAGCCATCGGTGGGGATGGCGTTGTCGAGCGACTGGGATCCCGTGCGGATCGCCGCGATGCGCCCTTCGAGCCACTTGTTGGGCCGCAGCGGCATGTTGACGTTCTCGACGATGATCTCGACGCCCTGGGCGACGGAGTGGGTCGAGGGGCCGTAGTCGGGCGTGTAGAGGTTGATGACGCCGCTGGCGCACGGGTAGTCGAGGCTGTCGATGGTGACTTCGGCGTCGTCGGCGAAGCGGGCGACCATGGCGGCGCTGGCGAGGTTGGTCGCTGCCCAGCCCTCACCGGACTGCTCGAGCATGTAGGTGTGGGGCATGTTGGTGGGTGAGGCGATGAGGTTTCCCCCGGAGCCGAGCATGCCGAGGATGTCGAGACCGCTGCCGAAGAAGGAGGCGTTGATGGCGGCGACGACCTCGTGGCCCGCGGTGTCGTAGCGACTCGCGATCGTGCTGACGGGTTCCTTGGCGGTGAAGTAGCGGTGCCCTTGGGCAAAGCCCATCTCGATGGTGTACTGGGGGTCCGCCAGGTCGAATGCGACGACGTGGTTGACCTGTGGCGTGGGCAGGTCCCACTCGGCGTGGTACACGCCGGGGGCGATCTCGACGGGATCGGGCGGGTCGATCGGTCCGCCGCCGTCGTCGCCGAAGCGGACGGCGTCGGCGATGACGACGCTGCCGCCCGTGCTGGCGGCTGCGTCGACCACGACGGATGCGGCGCCGGCGTTAAAGGTGAAGGTGCCGAGAGATTCCCAGGTGAGGCCGCCGGCCTGCTGGTTGAGGTAGACGTCGTGCGGGCCGTCGGCGGCGTTGACGATGTAGTGGGTCGAGGTGGTGCGGTTGCTGCCGGGGACGTACCAGACGAAGACTTCGAGGTCGCCAGCCGCGGTGAGCGTGGCGGACCAGGTGGCGGTGGACGCCTCGCCGTCATTCGCGAAGCGGTAGGTCCCGCCGTTGTAGCCAGCGGCGCCGCTGGTCGTCCACGAGCCGGATTCGACGTAGGCGGGGGCGCCGGCGTCATTGTCGACGATGACTTCGGCGCGGGCCGGGGTGACGAGGATGGCACCGAGCGCGAGCGCCGCGAGCGCGGCGCGGATAGGGAAAGGCTTCATGAGCGTTCCTCCGGAGGATCGTGTCCGCGTCGCCCCCATCACTCGCCGGCGGGCGCCATGATAGGGGATGCACTTGCGCAGAACCATGCGCGCCAACCGAAATATTGGACGGATCTGTGCGGCGGTTGGATGACAGCGCGGGAGGACGCGTGCGGCGAATCGCGCCCGGTGTGCGGAGTCGGCGCAGGCGCGGCGGGGAAACCGCGGATGGGACTGCTGAGTATTCCCTAGCGGCGATCGACACCGCGCCCATGCGGCGTCACTTCGGGGCGGGCCGCTGAGCGATGCGGGCCTTGGTCTCGGCGACGCGTCGCTCCACTTCGCTGTATGGCCGGATGAACTGGACGTGGCCGTCGGCGAAGAGCACGTTGGCGCCCTCGCTGTCGTGGTTTTCCGGAGGTTCGTACAACAGCACGTTCCGCGGATCGTCGATCCCGCCCTGACCGGCGATGTAGATGTACGCGACCGTGGGTGTCGCGGCGTTCGTCGCGGCGCTGGGGCAGTGCAGTTGTTTCGGCATGACGTCGCCGGAGTCGATCAGCACCTGTACGCCGGGCGGCAGGTCGCCGTCATGGTCATTGGCGTAAATCCTGCATGCCGTGCCGACTGCCTGCATATTGCTCTGACAGACGAATCGCTTGGACAGTTCGCGCGTCCGGCTCAGTCCCGGCAGGAAGATCACCGTCACCAGCAATATGCTGACGATCCCGCCGCAAAGACCGACGATGGCGAAGCCCTTGCCCGCGAAGCGCGCGGGTTCACGGCGGACAAGAACCAGGGTGATGATGGCGAGGACGATGGCGATGAGGCCGAGCGGAGCGCACATGAACAGGCTGAGGAGGCCGCAGATCATCGCCGCCATGCCGAGGCTGCTGCTGGGGCCGGGGGCCGGCCGGGGGGCGAAGGCGGCGCTCGTGACCGTAGGCGGGGCGGGCCGGACCGCCGGAATTTCAGCAAGTGTGCCGCAGTTGGGGCAGCGGCGCTGCTCGTCGGCGTGGACGTCCATGGCGCTGAAGTCGGTGCCGCAGGCGAAGCAGTGCAGGGGCGTGGACATCTTGGGGCCTCCCTGGATACGGGTTAAGCGCCGGGCCGCGATGCCGCAATAGTTGCCGCATTGTCATGGCCCTCTGGGGAAATTGCCAGCCAGGGAACGCGGCGCGGGATCAGGGCGCCACCAGCGTCGCCGGGCTGATGGGTCGCGGAGCGCATTGCGTAAAGAGGTCAGCGAAACGGCGGCCGTCGAGGGACAGGTCGGCCGGGCGGGGCTCGGGCGCGGCGATGCTGAGCCGTGAGATGGGCACCAGCTTCGGGTGCGGGATCTCCAGGGCGGCGGCGAACCGTTCGACCATGGCGTAGCGGCTGAGCCGCTCGGGGCCAGCCACGTGGATCACGCCGGTGAGGTCGCTCGCGGCGAGCACGACGAGGGCGCGGGCGGCGTCGGCGAGGGCGACGGGGGTGCGGTACTCGTCGGTGAAGAGGTTGAGGGGATCGCCGGCGCGGAGAGCGGCGATCTGTTTGGCAAATGTCGTATCGCTCGAATTGAACGAAAAACCGTACATGAGCGGGAGGCGGACCGTGAGCACGCCGGGGAGATGCGCGATGGCACGTTCGGCGTCGGCTTTTGTGCGCCCGTACTGGCTGAGCGGGGCCGCAACAGCCGATTCACTGTAGGGGGCGCTTTCCCCATCGAAGACCATGTCGGTGGAAACGAAGACGAGGCGTCGGTTGTGCGCGGCGCACCATTCGCCGAGGATGCGCGTGGCATCGGTGTTTACCCGCCGTGCATATCCGGGATTCCCGTAGGCCGAACCGACGGCTGTGACCGCGCCGAGGTGGACGACGCAGTCGGGTTGTGATTCATCCAAGCGTGCGCGGAGCGTTTCGGAATCCGCAAGATCACAATTCATGACAGCAATGTCATTAAACGCGGGCGCGCGCCGGTGGGTGATCGCAATGACGCTACGGCCTTGGGGATGTGCGGACAGCGCGGCGATGGTGTGTCCGCCAAGTTGACCGGTTGCGCCGGTGATGAGCCAGGTTGGGGGCATTGAACGCAAAATCCATCGCGCGGCATCCGCCGGTCGCCGTCGGGTGAGGCTGCACAGACCATATCAGCCCGGGGGCTGCGGGTACGCGCCAGGCAGGATTCGAACCTGCGACCGTCGGATTAGAAATCCGATGCTCTATCCCCTGAGCTACTGGCGCAGCGGCGTTGGTGACGCTGCGAAGGCCATTTTCGAGCCCATGAGGCAGGAAATCAACCGGAGATTGCGGTTCGCCTATTTTGCCAGCGAGGAGGTCGGGGCAGGGGGCGAGGGCCAGGTGCGTGGTGGGTGCGCGGGGCGGCGCCGGGGGATCTGGCGAAATGTGTCCGCGCGGATTGGGAATGGTCATGGGGCTTCTTTACACAGTGTCACTTCATGGCGGTGATGGTTCGGGGGCGTCACTCGCGGGGTCCGCGGCGTGGTGCGCGGGGCGCCCGGCGCTTGTGAATTTCCGTTCTTGGGGTTCTACACGCCTGAACGTCTGGCGCGAAGCGACGAGGTAGCGGCTTCACCCCATTGCGATATATTCAATATTCGAGCTTGCAATTTTCTAAATGGATGGCACATTCATCGCCCAAGGAGTATAGTGCATGTGGTTTTGGCCATGCCCGGGGCGGTGGTTGCGAGCCGGTCGGGCGTGGTGGGCAGGCCCAGCCTGCCCGTCTCTCCCTCGGGGCAGTCGGCGATGTGCGGTAGTGAAGCGCTCGCCGTCGGGGAGAGCGTTGGTTGCGTTTACCCCTGCGTTTGCCTTTCGGAAATCGCAGGTGTAATGGTCGGGACCGTCGCTGTGGATAGGCTTTGGCACATCGACGGCGACGCTGCACGACTCCGCAGCGCACGATGACGGCGTGTCGGCGCACAAGGTCGGGGTTGAGGCAGGTTCACTGGTCGGCGGCGACGTTTTGCTCACGGCGCCGTCGGACGCACGCCGAAACGGGAGGCACTACATGGCCAAGAAGAGCAACAGACCGATGGAAGAGCAGTTGCGGCAGGAGATCAAGGCGAGCGGGTTGCCGCAGAACAAGATCTGCCGCGCCGCCAAGATGGACGAGGGCACGCTCTCGTGCTTCATGCTCGGCAAGCAGGAGTCGATGCGGCTGAAGACAGCCCAGCGGCTCGCCCGCGTGCTGGGCTACGAGCTCGTACTCGAGCCGAACAAGGGCGGGGCGATCAAGGCCGGCGCGGCCCGGAGCGGCGGCGCCAAGGCCGGGGCACGGAAGACGCGGCCGGCAGCGGGACGTAAGGCGAAGACCGCGAAGTCCGCGAAGCGCAAGAAAGCCCGTCGCTAGCCTCGAGCTTGGACGGGCTGCGCCGTAGGGCTCGGGCAAACCGGGCGACTCTGCAAGGAGATCGGCTGGGATATACGAGTTGGCGTCTACGCTCGGCGAGACCCTGTCCATACATCCAATGACGCACGATGCGGCGCACGCCGCCCGAGTCGGGTGGCGTGCGCATCTTTTTGCGCGCTACGCGCCCGCCGCCAGCCATCTGACAAAAAATCTCAACTTCCTTTTGACGTTCGGACAATGTTAGGTTATACTTCGGTACCTAACAGGTTGCGAACGCTCGGAGCGGGTCGGTCGGGCGCCTGTCAGGGGCTGCGGTGCACGGAGGCCGCGCAGCGGCTTCGTCGTTCGGGTGCGGAGAACGCGAGGCCGGCGGGAGGAGATCATGCGTCAGGACGACAGCAGTTTCCGCGACGGCGTTCGGTGTGGAGCGGGCAGTGCTCACACAGTAGTCGACACAGCGATCGACACAGCGATCGACACAGCGATCGACACAGCGATCGACACAGCGATCGACGCTGTGAATGACCCGGTGTCGGCATCCGATCAGGCGAACGCCGCAATTCCATTGTGTCTTATCGGCCCCGGAGGTGACTTCCGGACCGCGTGGCTTCCGGGGCCGACTCTTTATTCATCTGTTGATTCCCGAGTTGCGGATTCAACAGCCGCTGGGCATCGGCGGGTGCGGGACGACCGCCTCCCCGACAATTCGGCAGACGATCGGACTCGCGATGCGACGGCCTGCGATGCGACGGTCGGCGATGCGACGGTCGGCGGTGCTTCTGACAGAGGCGGTTCGGCCGGACGTGTTTCGGCTGGTGCGGCACGCGCTGCCAGCCAGTCAGTCGGTCGCCAGCGAGCCGGATCCGGTGGTTTCGAGGGATCCAGCGCTTTCGGTGGTCGCGCGGCAGAGCGGACAGGACGCCAGGGCTCGCGGTGGATGCCGCGCGTGCGGGTCTCACCCCGACACGGTCAGGTCCGGGTCGTCGCGGCAGGGGCTGGAAGTAGCCGCTCCGCTCGGAACCAGCCGAGGGCGTGGGACGCCGCGGGTAGCTGTGCGCTAGCGTTGCCGCAGAGCGTGGGAGGGGGCAGCTTGATGATCCAGATCGAGGCTGCTCTGGATGTCCTGGGCCAGTGGCTCATCGGCGCGCTGGATTGGAGCGATGAGCTGAGTGCGCGTGCGCTCCGTCGCGCCCGGCAGTTTGGTGCAGCCTGGGCGACGGTGTACGCTCGGGCGGCCTCGACGTCGCTGGTCCGTCAGAGCGTGCGCTGCGCGGCAGTCCGCGGTATGCAGGGCCATGGCCGGATCGAGGCAGGCAGCGAAGTAGCGGTCAGGGGTGACGACGTTCCGTTGGTCGTTCGGGGCCGGCTGGAGACGGTCGTCGGCCGCGATGCGACGGGGCAGCCATTGGGGTCGACGGGCAAGGATGTATCGGCGCGGGTTGTTGCGCCGGTCACAGGCATTACACGAGCAGGGTCAGGTAACGCGAACACGGAGGTGGGCAATGGCAACAGCGCGGCGCGGGAATGCGACGCGGCAGATCACGCCGCGGCAGCTCGAGATTCTGACGCGCATCCGGGACCATCAGCGCAGTCATGGCTATTCCCCGACGATGCAGGAGTTGGCCGACGCGCTCGGCATATCGAAGGTCACCGTGTTCGAGCACGTCGACACGCTCGTACGGAAGGGGTTGCTGCGCCGGTCAGCGCACAGGGCACGCTCTTTGGAAGTGACTGGGGCGGCGCAGTTTCCGGATGAGCGTCCCACCCTGCTTCCGCTGGTGGGGCGGATAGCCGCCGGTCTGCCGCTGGAGGCGGTCGAGAATCCCGAAACGCTCGACCTGGAGGAAGTGTTCGCGTCGAACGCGGACACTTTTGTGCTGCGCGTGCGGGGCGACAGCATGATCGACGAGCAGATCCGCGACGGCGACTACGTCGTCGTCGAGCGGCGCAACACGGCGCGGAATGGTGACACGGTCGTGGCACTGTTGCCGGACGGCGAGGCGACGCTGAAGACCTTCTACCGCGAGAAGGATCGCATCCGGTTGCAGCCGGCAAACGACGCTTTTGAGCCGATTTACGCCGACCGCGTGGACATCCAGGGGATCGTGATCGGCGTGATCCGGCGACTGTGAGGTCGGCGGAGTCGGGTCGCAGGTTTCGTGCAACCGCGGGGCGTCATCCAGAGCACAGCGTTCGCGATCGTTGTTCGGTCCGGCAGACCCTGCAGGCGCGGTTGCCGAGTCCTGATTGGCGCACTTGTGATATGGCCAGTGAATCTCTGCCGCCTCTGGCGCGTCCGACGGTTGGAGCGTCGTTGCGCGTCGCCGGGCTGGTGCTGCTCGGGCTTCTGCTGTTCGTGTTCGACGCCGTACGCATGTTGACGACGATGGCGTGGGAGCCGGCGTACCTGAGCGTGCCGGCGTACCAGGCTCTGACGATGATGGCGACGGTGCAGGCGGCGCTGCTGTTCGTGGTGCTGCTGGCGTACCGGCGCGAACTGGCTCTGTCGTCGCTCGTATCCTATCGCCGGAAGCGGCTGCACGGGCTGTGCGTCGCTGGTGCGCTCATCTCGCTGGCGTGTGTCCTCTTTGGTCTCGTGGGTGATGGCTTCAATCGCCAGGCACTTATGTTCGATCATCCGAATCTGGGGCTTGTCGGGGTGATCGTGTTCGGCGGGAGCGATGTCTTTCTGCGGCGGTGTGGGAGAACGCGCAACGGCTGACATTGCCTTGGGGGACGGCAAGCTGCCCGGGGCGGTTCGACTTGGGATGTTCGTCGCCAAGTGTTGGCAGCCGGTGGAGGATTCAGAGCGCACGTGGGTGGGCTCAGTCCGTCTAAGGGGTTCGAATCACAGCCGGGCTCCGGAGCGCTATGGGGCGTGCGCCGAAAGCGGAGCCCGGTGGCGCAAGCCAAGTTGGGCCCCGGTCGAGGGAGCGCCATCGGTCGAAAGGACGGACCGGTCCGGTGGTCGCCGCTGACCCTTGCCAAGGTCTGCCGCCACCCGAGGAGCGTGTTGCACAGGCGAGTGCGTAGGTCTTGGGCGTGTGTTGAAAGCAGGTTCGTGTGCGGTGGTAGTCCACCGCGATGCGGTCGGCGTTGTCGACTGCGAAGGCGGACCGGATTTCGGATCGTTTCCTTCGTGGGCCGGGGTGAACTTCGCGTCGGAGTTTCAGCCGCCTCGTTGGCGTTGCGTTTCTCAGGGCTTGGGTCGGCGTCGTCGGCTGCAAAGGCAGATTCTATTTCGGCTTGTTTCAACTGGGAGCCGGGGCGAACTTCGCGCCCGAGTTTCAGCCCGCTCGCTTGCGCTCGCGGCTCTGATCAGTACGGTACGGATTGGCGCGGCTCGGCTTTGTACGACTCAGGGCGGCCCGGCTTGGGGAATGCGCGGGGCGGATTGGACATGGCGGCGCGGTGGGGCTTGGGGCCGTGGAACGGCGATGGTGAGATCCTCGCGCCGAGGAGTCAGATTCCCTCGCCGAGGAGTCAGATCCCGACACAGTGAAGTCAGATCGTCAGGCGCAGGCGTCGGATCGTAAGGCCGACGCGTCAGATCATGAGGTCGAAGAGCGCGCCGGGGACGATGATGGGCTGCGGCGGTCGGGGGTGGGTGTCGTAGACGCGGATTACTTCGTTGTGGCGGGTGGAAGGCCACTGGAGGTTCAGGCCCTTGAGCCGGCGGTGGGCATCGGCTGGTGGCGGGGTGAGTTCGATGGTTGCAGGTGCGGTGGGGTTGGTTGAACCGTAAGCAGCCAGGGCGGCGCGGGTGACGCCGGCGAGGGTCTGAGCGGGTGCATCGTCACCGGGCATCCCAGGGGCGCTGAGGAGGAAGCGGGCGCGCCAGCCGCGGAGGCAACTGGCGAGGGGGAGTGCCAAGTACCAGGGGCAGCCAACCCAGATTGTACGGGGCTGGCACGAGCCTTCGGCGAGGCAGCGCGCGAGCTGGGTGAGCACCGCGGCAGTCGGTGTCTGCAGGCCGATGGGTTGGACGCGGGGCGGTAACAAATCGGCTCCTTCTCCGTGATTCCGGCGCAGCGCGGGCTGGCCGAAGGTCCGTGGAACGTGAGACACCTCGCGCGTGAGCGATGCCGGGCTCTGGCGCAGTCTGCGCGTGCGCAGTCTGCGTGTGTGTCCGCCGGGTACAGCCGCCGCACCAGCCACTGAGTCCGAGCACCAGAACCCGGTGCTGAGAGCGGTGCGCTGGCGCGAGAGGAACGGCCGGAAGGGCAACGGGCGGATTGCACCACCGGCGACAGGCGAACAGCGGATGGGCCGTTCGCAAAAAACCAATGCGCGGCGCGCAGGGCTCGCGCATACGGGGCACGCCGACTCGGTCGCAGTCGCTACGAGGCACGCTGACTCGGTCGCAGTCTCCGCGTGCCCGCGGCCTGCCCAACCGCCGCGCCAACCCAATGTCTGGGGCGCGGGTTCTGTGACCGCGGCGCGAGCGGAGCGCACAGATTCACGGACGCGCAAGGCCGGCCTGACGCCGCGACCTGACGGCGTGGCGCCCTGCCACGAACGCTCACTCCAACGCCACCGATGCGCCGCTCGACTGTCGTTCACACTCGGCGCCGCTGCGGGCTTCGTTCGCGCGCTGCGCAAGTACTGCTCGGGCGCTGCTCGTGTACCGCGTGGGCAGTGCACTCACGTCGTGCTGGCGCTGCTCGGGCGATGCGTGGGCGATGCGTGCACGCCGCAGCGGTGCTGCTCGGGCACCGCGTGGGCGATGCTTTCACGCCGCGCAGGCGATGCTCACGAGCCGCGCACACGTGTTCGGGCTCCGCGCTCATGCTGCTCTGGTGCCGTGCTACCTCCAGTCTGTCGCCGCGCAGGCGCGGCGTTGGGCTGGGCGCATATGGCATACAGCGCGCGGTACCTCTGGCGTCGGGAGGAACTGCATGTGCCGGGCCGGGGCGGCTCCTTTTATCGAGGGGGCGTGGGTTGGCGTAAGCCGCGCGGGGCGCTTAACTTACGCGCTGGCGGGTGCTACGCTCGGGAAATCGGACTCTGCGCGTGGCATCGAATGAGGTCGCCAGGCAACAGCGTGTTGATATTGGGAAACGAGGAACGTTGACGTGCAAGGTAGTGGGGAACGTCCGCATTTCGCAGCGCGCGAGCTGGAGTACGCGCTGCCGGAGGAACTGATCGCGCAGCATCCAGCCACGGAGCGGTCGGCGTCGCGGCTGCTCGTGGTGAAGCGCGCGGACGGCAGCCTCGCGGACGAGTCGATTGAGGATTTGCCGAGGCACCTGCGGGCCGGCGACGCGCTGGTGCTGAACGACACTCGGGTACTGCCGGCGAAGTTCGAACTGGAGCGTTCGACCGGCGGGCACATCGAGGGGCTGTTTCTTCAGACCGATGCGGACGGCAGGTGGCAAGTGCTGCTGCGCGGGGCGCAGCGGTTGCGGGAGGGGGAGCGGCTTGGATTCGCGGGTGCGCCGACGCGGTGGGAAGTCGTGGCGGAGCGTCGCGGGGAGCGTGGCGGGTGGACGCTGCGGGTTTCCGGGGACGAATCCGCCGCGGAAATCCTGGGCGTCGTCGGGCGGATGCCGCTGCCGCCCTACATCAAACGCAACCGGTCGCACGATGCGGAAGACGTTGCGGACATGGCCCGCTACCAGACGGTGTACGCGGAACGCGACGGCGCGGTGGCTGCTCCGACCGCGGGCCTGCACTTCACGCCGGAGCTTCTGCAACGCGTCGAGGCTGCGGGCGTACGGATCGTGCGGGTGACGCTGCACGTGGGGTACGGCACGTTTGCGCCGCTGGAGGTCGAAGACCTGGCCGACCACGTGATGCATCGCGAGTACGCGGAGATGTCGGCGGAGGCTGCGGCTGATCTGACCGCGATCCGCGCTGCCGGCGGTCGGATCCTCGCGGTGGGGACGACGTCGGCGCGGGTGCTGGAGTCGGCGTGGCACGCGACGAGATGGCGCGGGGCGTACGCGGGCGAGACCGACCTGTTCTGCTATCCGCCGTATGCATTCGGCGGCGTGGATGTGCTGCTGACAAACTTCCACCTGCCCCGGAGTACGCTGCTGGCCTTGGTGATGGCGTTCGCGGGCCAGGAACTGATCCGGCGGGCGTATGCGCACGCGATCGACGGCCGGTACCGGTTTTTCAGCTACGGGGACGCGATGCTGATTGTCTGAGCGGGCCGCAGCTCGGGCGAGCGGTGCGGGGTCGCGCGGCGGCTGGCACGATGCACGGCTGACGCGGCTTTTGCAGTCGCCGCGTGTAGCGCGACCGTGGCCGGGCGCTCCGCCTGGGCGGCGACGGGTGCGTCGGGGAGGCAGCCGGCTGCGCCGACGTCAGCGGCGTGCGGCTCCAGGCCGGCGAGCGCGGCGGAGAGTCCCCGCCGGTGCGGGAAAATCCCAAAACTGCCGCCGGTGTGCAGGAAGATCACGTCAGCCGGGTCGTCGAGCGCACCACACTCGAGGTAACGCCAGAGAGCGTAGAGGGCCTTGCCGCTGTAGACCGGGTCGAGCAGGACACCGGTGGCGCGGACGAAGCGCGCGATGAAATCGAGCTCAGCCGGGGTGGGCTGATCGTATCCGGCGCCGCGGGCGTCAATGAGGCGGATGTCGGACTCGTCGGCGGCGACGACGACGCCGAGGAGGCGGGCCAGGCCGTGGATGAGATCGAGCAACGTCGGCACCCACTCCGTTGCGGACCCGCACACGAACGCACCGATGGGGCGAATGGGCAGGCCGGCGAGCGCAAACCCGAGGTAGAGGCCGGCGTAGGTGCCGCCGCTCGCCATGGGGGTGACGATGTGGCGGAAGCGAGCAGCATCCGGACCGAGCTGCGTGGCCATTTCGAAGGCAGCCTGGACGTAGCCGAGGGCGCCAACTTCGCTGGAGCCGCCGAACGGGACCACGTAGGGCCGGCGGCCGCTAGCAGCCAAGTCGGCAGTGCGCCGGGCGAGCAGGGCGTCACGCTCAGCCGGGTCGGTCGAGGTGAGAAACTCGATCTCGGCGCCGGCGAGCCGGGAGATCAGCAGGTTGCCATCATCCTCAGCCGGTACCGCCCCGGTGAGGATCAGGTAACTCTCCAGGTGCGTCTGCGCAGCCGCGACGGCGAGGGCGCGGGCGCAGTTGGACTGCACGGCGCCGCAGGTCACCAGCGTGGCGCAGTTCTGCGCCCGGGCATCGGCGATGAGAAACTCGAGCTTGCGGGCCTTGTTGCCGGAGAGGCCATTGCCGGTGAGGTCGTCGCGTTTGAGGTACAGCTTCAGGCCGAGTTCGGGGGCAGTGATCTGCGTAAACGGCGTCGGCAACTGGGCCAGGCGCACGCGCGGGAATTTCTCAAGGGCATGAGAAGACATGACGCGACTCGCTCCATCAAGTCGTCGCCCGGGGGCAGCGATAGGTAAAAGGCAATTTCCGGCCATCCATGACCGCGCTGTGAAGTTAGCGGCTGAGCGGGGCGGAAGCAAATGAAATCGGGGGAGTAAGTGCGAAGGCGAGAAGGTGCGAAAGTGAGAAAGTGAATGCTGGGCTTGGGATTGGCGTTGGGGTTCAGAGGACTGGGCCGCTCGAGCGCAGTGGCACACTTTGGCGGGGGTGGGGTTCAGGGGGTGGCGGTGGCGGGGCTGGTAAGGCGGTCGGGTTCGAAGGGCGTGCCACACTCGGGGCAGCGCGGGGTGGTGAGGCCGAGGAGGAGGTAGCCGCAGCGGGTGCATTGGGGCTCGGTCGGGTCGGGGAGTTCGAGGCTGGCGATCGTGAGGGCGAGAAGCGTGCGGAAGGGGCCGCGGTGCGCGCGGAGGCGGGCCTCTTCGTAGGCGCCGACGAGGATGGCGGCTGACGCGGCGAGAGCGAGGTGGACGCCGATCAGCGCGCCGTCGCAGGTCCACCAGGCGAACCAGAGGACGCAGCAGAGCGCGGTGTACCAGCGGATGGCGATGGCGCCGCCGGCTGCCCGGCGCCAGCAGCGCGCGCAGCAGACGAACGTCCACGCAGCCAGCAGGACTACGGGGTGCGGCACGCCTGCGCTCGAGAAGCCGCCGCTCATGCTGCTGGTGATCAGCTCGAGCCACACCGCGAGCGCGCAGATGGGCGTCAGGCAGAGCAAAATTGCCGTGGCGTAGCCGCCGGATGTCGTGCGGGTGGGGGGGTGGCGCAGCAGAGTAATGAACGTCACCGCGCCGAAGACATACGCGGCGAGATAGAGGGCGAACGCGGATGGTACGTGCAGCCACTCGTCGAAGTCAGTTGGCGGGTCGCCCGCGAGTTCGACGACCGATTCCGCGGGGATGATGTTGGAGTTGCAGGACCGCACCGCGGGCAGGAAGAAGGTGCACGCGAGGAGCAGGCCGGCAGAGGCCTGGAGGCGGCGCCGGCGGGCCACGGCGCGACGGGTGTCGCGTTGCGCGGACGGCTCAGCCGGGCATGAAACGGCGCAGGGAAGCATGCACGTTCAGCATACCCCGCCACCGGCGCGGCGGGGAGAGTCTGTACAGCTCCTTGCGCGCTTCGACGGATTCCTACCGAGCGATATCCGCATTCCCGAATCGCGCGCGCGGCCCGGATCAGGCCGCGGGGGGCGCCTGGTGCAGGTGTACGTCGCGCTGGGGGAAGGGGATGGTGATGTTCTGCTTGTCGAACTCGACTTTGACCTTTTCGGTGGTGTCGAAGAAGACGCCCCAGTAGTCGGCGTTGTTGACCCAGGGGCGGACGACGATGTTGACGCTGCTGTCCGCCAGTTCGGCGACGGCGATGGTCGGCGCGGGGTCCTGCAGGACGCGCTTGTCGGCGTTGATGATGTCGGTGAGGACCTGCTTGGCCTTGGGAATATCGTCGGCGTAGCCGATGCCGAAGGTCATGTCCACACGGCGGGTGGCCTTGCGGGAGTAGTTCGTGATCGTGCCGTTGGTGATGTTGGCGTTCGGCACGGTGATCGTCTTGTTGTCGGGCGTCTTGAACGTGGTGGCGAAGACGGCGAGATCCTCGACGATGCCGGCGGTACCGCCCGCCTCGACGTACTCACCGACGTTGAACGGGCGAAAGATGATCAGCATGACCCCGGCTGCGAAATTGGCGAGCGAACCTTGCAGCGCGAAGCCGATGGCGAGGCCGGCTGCTCCGATGACGGCTACGAAGGAGGTGGTCTGGACGCCGAGCTTGCCGACGAAGGAGATGATCACGAGGGTCATGAGGGCCATGTAGACCATGTTGCAGACGAAGCCGGTGAGGGTGTCGTCGAGCTTGGCGCGGCGCATGGCGCGGCGGACGATCTTGACGGCGATCTTGGTGAGGATCCAGCCGAGAACGAGGGTGAGCAGGGCCATGAGCAGCGTGGGCATGTAGTCGATGGCGGCGTCCTTGAGCCGCCCGACCCAGTTGCCGATCTCGCCGACGGCCTTGCTGGGGTTGGTGAGGATCTCCTCCGCCTTGATGTTGGGGCCGACGGTGATATCGATGGCGGTCTTGGCGCCGTTGGTGGTGAGCCCGGTCGTGCTGGTGTCCATGGTCGACTCCTGCCGCGTTGGTATTTCCGGATCGAGCGGGCGCCTGCGCCGGCGCCTCGGATTGGCTGCCGAGCCCCCACATGACGTCGGCAAGCGGACACGCCTACCGATCTGAATCAAACGTCAGGGCCCGGCCCGGGGCGAACTCTAGCTGATGGGGCGAGCTTGGCAAGCGGCAATTCGCGGGGTGGCAGGGTTGCATACAGACGAGTCATTCTCCCGGCAAGATAGGCGTTTTGAGCTGCCGTGAAGGGTAAAGCGTTCAGGCGGGTGAGGCTGGATACGGCGGCCCCCCCTCCACTGCCAGACGCCTCGACATCGCTTCCATGGTTCTTCGGCCGGTTGACCAAGTTGACCGCGCGGGCGGTATGGCGATTTCGAGCCCGCCGCTTGGGCGCCCCCCACGTTCGCGGGTGCACGCCGGTGGATATCGCGCCCGGACGGAACTGGTGATCTCTATACCGCTCTCGCATGATCGGCGCATACGATGGGTGCGATACGAGGACGCCGGCGTCACGCTGACGGTCGGTGCCGGACGAGACACAGAAGTTGAAAGGAGTTCGAGATGTTGACGATCAGGAAGCGATTGGTGCTGGTGGGCCTGTGCGGCGTAGCGGTCGTGTCGTTGGCGGCTGTGGCCGACGACGAGGAACGCTCCTCGCTGGATGCGATTCCCGCGGCGGCGCGCGCGGCGATTCTGCAGGAGGCTGGCGGCAATGCGATCACCGGGGTGGAGAAGGAGACGGAGGACGGCGTAACGCGGTACGAAGCGGAGTGGACTGCGAACGGCGTCGAGCATGAGGTTGCGGTGCTGGCGGACGGCGCGCTGGTGGAGACGGAAGAAGCCGTGACGTTGGCCCAGGTACCCGCCGCGGTGCGCGCGACGATCGAAAAGGAGTTCGGAAAGGGGGCGAAGGTCGCGGTCGAGAAAAAGCTGGTGGTGCTGTACGAGGCCGAGGGAAAATCCCATGGCGAGGGCAAGGAGATCATCATCCTGCCCAGCGGAAAGGTGCACGGCTCGGCGCAGGACAACGACGCGGCCGAAGAGGATGACGACTGAGTCAGCGTGCACAACCGCGTGCCGTCAGAGGCCGCAGCCGCTCGTGCCACTCCAGGCGCGCCTCCCGGCGTGCCTGGAGTGGCTGGGCACGCGGAAGCCGTGCCCTGAGCCGGCAATCATGCGATAATCCGCGAGCGTGGCGCATACCGGACGCGGTTCGCGAAACGCGTGTGGCGTGGATTCGAGGCCAGGTGCGCGCCCGCGCAGAGTTTTGGCAAGACGGATAAAGGCATGCGCGTCCTGGTGATTGAAGATTATGCCCCCCTCCGCGAGGCGGTCGCGCAGGCGCTGGCGGAGGCGGGCTACGCCGTGGATGCGTCGGGTGATGGGCCGGAGGGTCTCTGGTATGCCCGTTCGGGGGAGTACGACGCGATCGTGCTCGACATCGTGCTGCCCGAACTGGACGGCCTGGAACTCCTGCGCAAGTTGCGTCGCGAAGGGGTAACCACGCCGGTGCTGCTGCTGACGGCGCGGGACACGGTGCGCGACCGGGTTCATGGGCTGGATGCGGGGGCCGACGACTATCTCGTGAAGCCCTTCGCGCTGGCGGAGTTGCTGGCGCGGGTGCGGGCGCTGGTGCGGCGCAGGTATGCGGCCTCGGATCCGGTGATCCGGGTGCGCGACCTGGAAGTGAACACGGTGGCGCGCACGGTGACGCGGGGCGGGGCTGGGATCGAGCTGACGGCCCGCGAATATGCGCTGATTGAATTCCTGGTCCACCGTGCGGGGACCGTGGTCACGCGTAGCGAGATCCACGAGCACATCTATGACTTTCGTGACGCGACGGACAGCAACGTCGTGGACGTGTACATCGGTTACCTGCGGAAGAAAACCGAACGCGACGGAGGGCCGCGCCTGATCCACACGCGGCGCGGTCAGGGATACGTACTCGAGTAGACGGTGAAGGGCATGCTGCGCAGACGCCTGTTGATCGGTACGACGGCCGGAATCGCTGTGGTGTTCGCGGTATCGGCTGCGGTCCTGTACGTGTCGATCCGCAGGACGCTCAACGCCGAGTTCGACCGGGCGCTGGCGGCGAAAGCGCGCGCGATGGCCATGCTCGTCGAGGGGGATGCGGAGGGGATTGACTTCGAGCTCGACGAGGCTGAGCCGATGGAGTTCGCGCCCGGGCCGGAAGCCGAATACTATGCGCTGCGCTCTGCCGACGGGTCGATGCTGGCACGCTCACGGTCGCTTGCGGAAGGCAGTTTGCCGCGCTTCGGCGGGCCTCGGGACGTAGCCGTCTTTCGCACGGTGATTCTGCCCGACGGACGTCCCGGCCGCCTGGTCAGCCTGACCTTCTTGCCCCGACCGGAGGAACCGGCGCACCTCGTGGCTGAGCCGCCGGTTACTCTGGTGCTGGGGCGCGCGACGGAGGCGTTGTCGCGGACGCTGCGGCGCGTCGGCGCCACGTTGGTGGGGGTGGGCATCGTGTCGGTGGCGCTGGCGGCGTTCGTACTGAGCTGGGTTGTTCGGCGCAGCCTGGCGCCAGTGGACGACCTCACCCGCCAGATTGGTGCGCTGAACGCGGAGGACCTGGGTACGCGGATCAACGTGGCGCACCTGCCGGGCGAGCTCGCGCCCGTGGTGGATCGTTTGAACGAATTGCTCGGGCGGCTTGCGGCGACGCTGATGCGGGAGCGGCGCTTCACGGGCGACGTGGCTCATGAATTGCGTACTCCGCTCGCGGGGCTGCGCATGAAGCTGGAAGTGGCGGTGGGGCGCGAGCGGTCGGCAGAAGCGCTGCACGAGACGGTGGCGGCGTGCCTGGAGATCTGCCTGCACATGCAGAGGATGGTCGAGAACCTCCTGCACCTGGTGCGCGCTGATGCGGGTCAACTGGAGACGGGTCAGGATCGAGTGAACCTGGATGAGCTCGTGCGGGCGCGCTGGGCGCCGCTGGAGGGGCGGGCCGTTCAGCGGAACCTGCACGTGACCTGGAGTCTGCACAGCACCCGCCCGGTCGAAAGCGACGAGGAACTGGTCGCTTTGGTGATTCACAACGTCCTGGAAAACGCGGTGGCGCACACGGAGACCGGCGGTGAAGTGCACATCGCGACTGCGGCCGAAGACGGCGCGGTGCGGTTGGCGGTGCGCAACACGGGATGCCGGATTCCACCGGGGGAAGTCGACCGGGTTTTTGAGCGCTTCTGGCGGGCCGACGCATCGTCCCGGCCCGGCGACGCGATGCACTGCGGGCTGGGTCTGCCTCTGGCGCGGACCGTATTGGAGCAGGTCGGAGGGCGGATTGACGCGGCGTGCACCCGCAACGGCGAATTCACGGTGACAGTGACACTTCCGGCGGTTCAGGCGGGCCGTGTGCAGCGGTAGAGCACGTGGTGGCGGAGGGGATGTCCCGGCGGCAACTTGGGATGTTCAAAATCCTCGCCAGGGTTGCGGGTCATGCCGAGCCGCTCCATGACGCGGCGCGAGCGGGTGTTGGTCGGGACCGTGAAGGCGACCACCTCGTCGAGCTGCAGCGTTTCGAAGGCAAAGGCGAGCGCAGCCTGCGCGGCCTCGGTGGCGTAGCCCTGGCCCCAGTGCGGGGCGGCGAGGCGCCAGGCGATTTCCACGCAGGGTGTGAAGGGCGCCGTGAACGCGACGTGGTGCAAGCCGACGAAGCCGATGAAATCGGAGATTCCTGGAATCTCGACCGCCCAGCGTCCGAAGCCGTGGCGTGCAAAGTGGTCGCGCAGGGCGGCAGCGGCTGAGTCGCTCTCGGCGCGGGTGAGCATCGCCGGCATGAATTCCATGACGCGGGGGTCGGCGTTGAGCGCGGCGAAGTCGGGCAGGTCCGCGTCGCGCCAGGGGCGCAGGAGCAGGCGGGATGTTTGCAGCGTGGCGGGCTTCATGGCGGCGAACGGTTGCGTGTTGGTGGCTTCCTGTCAAATCGGGGTGTCAACCGTGGGGGGGCACCCGACCCGGTCCGCACTGCAACATTTGCACGGATTGACGGGGTCGCGATCGGGTCGCATGATTCGGCGACGCTGGCGGGGCGGATCGCGGTCCGTCGTGACTGCAGGCCGGCGCGCCGGGCCTTACAACGCGATACAACGAAAGGAGCGTGGGCGGATGGACTCGATTCTGAATCGGCGGGAAATGATCGGAGCGGCGGGGGCGGCAGCCGTCGGACTGGCCCTGGGGCCGACGGGCCTGGCCCAGGCGGCGGAGGGCGCTTCCGGCGGCTACGACGCGCTGGCGGGGGCGTACGATGCCAAGGCGGGTGAGTACGTGCTGCCGCCGCTGCCGTATGCGTACGATGCGCTGGAGCCGAGCATCGACGCGCAGACGATGCAGATTCACCACGACAAGCACCATGCGGGTTATGTCAAGAAGCTCAACGCGGCGCTGGCGAAGCTCGCCGAGGCGCGCAAGAGCGGCGACTTCGCCGCGATCCAGGCGCTGAGCCGGGCGGTGTCGTTTAACGGAGGTGGGCACACGCTGCATACGCTGTTCTGGACGAACATGGCGCCCAAGGGCAAGGGGGGCGAACCGGAGGGCGCGCTGCTCGAGATGATCAACCGCGACTTCGGCTCGGTGGACGCGATGAAAGCGCAGTTCAGTGCAGCCGCGGGAGCGGTCGAGGGCAGCGGTTGGGGAATCTGCGGCCTGGAGATGGCGGCGAAGAAGCTGATCATCATTCAGGGGGAAAACCAGCAGAAGCTGACCACCTGGGGCGTGGCCCCCGTGCTCGTGCTGGACGTGTGGGAGCACGCGTACTATCTGAAGTACCAAAACCGCCGGGCGGACTACGTGAAGGCGTGGTGGGACGTGGTGAACTGGAAGGAAGTCGCGAAACGCGTCGGGGCGCACGCGGGCATGTGACCGTTCGCGTTCCGCGTGGCCGCTCGGCAGCATTGTCCGGCGGAATCGGCGCGGCAGGCGTTCTTGCGTGCGTGACGGCGGGCCGTCACGGATTGACCTTGACAGAAGCTCACGACCGGCTGATCATCAACCGGTAACGAGCTTAAAAGGGGGCACGTTACGGGCCGGTTGCGGCCCGTTTTTTATGCCCGCACGCAGAACCTCGGCAGGGCGCGAACAATGGCGGCATCACCACACACAGCGGTCGTCGGGCTGGCCTGGGGCGACGAAGGCAAGGGCAAGATCGTGGATCTGCTCTGCGCGGACTTCGACGTCGTCGTGCGCTACAACGGCGGGGCGAACGCGGGGCACACGGTCTGCATCGGCGCGCAGAAGTTCGCGCTGCATCTGCTGCCGGTCGGCGTGCTGCGGGAAGAGGTGACGGCGGTCATCGGGCCTGGTGTCGTGATTGACGCCACGAGCCTGCTGAAGGAACTGGACGAACTGGCTGAGCGCGGCATCGACGTCGGCAAGCGGCTGCGGATCAGCACGCGGGCGCACCTCGTCATGCCGTATCACAAGATCGAGGACCGCCTGCGCGAGGGCGGCGACGCGGAGCGGATTGGGACGACGACGCGGGGCATCGGGCCGTGCTACGCGGACAAGATGGTGCGGTCGACGGCCCTGCGCATGGTGGATCTGCTGGAGTTGCCGCGGATCGAAGGGCGCGTGCGGTCGCTCGTGGATGCGAAGCGGACCCAGCTCGGCGCACGCATCGGCGGCGAGGAGGCGGTCCTCAACTTCGGCGAGATCTGGGGCGATCTGCGGATCGCAGCCGAGCGCCTCGGGCCGCTGATCGGCGATACTTCGGCGTATCTGCTGGATGCGGCGGACGCCGGCAAGCGGGTGTTCTTCGAGGGCGCCAACGGCATGATGCTGGATGTCGATCACGGCACCTACCCGTACGTGACGAGCAGCAGCACGGGGCCGCAGGGCATCGCCGCCGGAGCGGGCGTGCCGCCGCGGTTCGTGGGGCGCACGATCGGCGTGACGAAGGCGTATACGACGCGGGTGGGCGAGGGGCCCTTCCCGACCGAGTTGCACGACGAGACGGGCGAGCGGATCCGCGAGGCGGGCCACGAATACGGCACGACGACGGGTCGCCCGCGGCGTTGCGGCTGGCTGGACGCGTTCGCGCTGCGGGCGATGGTGCGGCTGGGCGGCGTGGATGAGATTGCTGTGGCGCACCTGGACACGCTCAGCGGCTTCAAGCGGGTGGGGATGTGCACGCAGTACCGGTTGGCGGGTCGTCCGCTGAATTCGTTACCGGCGAGTGCAGCCGAGATGAGCCGGGTGGATACGGTCGTGGAGATGCTGCCGGGTTGGTCGGAGGATCTGCGGGGCTGTGCCGACCGGGGCAGGCTGCCCGCCAACGCCCGCAGTTTCCTAACCAGGCTGGAAGAAGTTGCCCGCGTGCCCGTGACGATCGTCAGTGTGGGGCCGGACCGCGACCAGACGATCATCGGCGGGTGACAGCATGGGGGCGGTGAGTGCCCCAATTCTGGATTTCTGCGACCCGGCGGCGTGACGTCGTCGTAGGCACGATTGGGTCGCTGGCACCGTTTTGCCCCACGTCCGGGCCGGTATAATCGCCCAATGAACCGTCGAACCCCTGGTACGCCCGAGAGTTACGAATAATGCCTGAAGCCGTTCTGGATCCACACGAAGTTCTGGGCGTACCGCGGGAGCGGATGCCGCGTCACGTCGCGATCATCATGGACGGCAACGGCCGCTGGGCGCGGGCGCGCGGGCTTCCCCGGGTGCGCGGCCACGAGCAGGGGGCGCGGGCGGTGCGCGAGATCGTGACGCAGTCAGCCCGTTTGGGCATCGAGGTGCTCACGCTGTACAGCTTCAGCCACGAGAACTGGAAGCGTCCTCGGGAGGAAGTGGATTTCCTGATGGGCCTGTACGGGCATTACCTCGTTGCGGAGCGCGGGGAGATCGTAGACAACAACATCCGGCTCGTGCACGTGGGCCGGCGGGAGGGCTTGCCGGACGACGTGCTGCGCGAGATGGACACGACGATCGCGGCGTCCGCGGGCAACACGGGCATGCGGTTGTGCCTGGCGCTGAACTACGGGGCGCGGACGGAGCTGGTGGACGCGATCCGGCGCCTGGCGTCGGAGGCGGCTGCCGGCATTCGGGACGCGGGCAGCATCGAGGAGTCGGATGTAGGCGGGGCCCTATACACCGCCGGGCTGCCGGATCCGGACCTGCTGATTCGGACGGCGGGGGAGCGGCGGATCAGCAACTTCCTGCTCTGGCAGATGAGCTATGCGGAGCTGTACATCTGCGACGCGTGCTGGCCGGACTTCGGCATCGGGCATCTGCACGCAGCCATCCAGGATTACGCCGGTCGGGACCGGCGGTTCGGCGGTTTGACTGTCGGGCAGCCGTAGCGAGCGGTCACCATCGAGCCATCCGATTTCGTCGCGTTCATACCCCAATGCGACCATGTTTTGGACACATACCGGCCATGCTCTTGACTTTGAATGGGCTATTTGGTTGTTTGTAGGTGTAGGGGTGCGCTGAGGCACCGGTTGTGACGGGAAGAGGAGCCCGTGAGCAGCCAACTGCGGTCGACAGGGAAGGAAGTTCTAACAGTCCGTTCAGCACCGATCGGAGCTTGCGGTTCGCGCGGAATGCGACGGCAAGCCCGCGTCGGCCTGCCATGATTTGACCCCAGTGATCGCGCCGCGTGCCTGAGCTGTTGTGCCCCCGGCAGTAGTTGGCGTGTCGCCCGCGTGCGGCGTTGCGGCGGCTGGTGTTGGGAATGTGGGCAGCATTCGAACAATGATACAGCGCGTCTTGTACATGCGGCGACCGGCGCTGGTCACGCTCATGCTCGTGGTTACGGCATTCGTAGGTGGGGAACGAGCCGGTGCAGGCACCGGTGACGCCTGCAGCCGCAAGAACGAGCTACTGCCCGCGGGATTGGCGCAGGTTCTGCCGCCCAGCGTCAGCGACGACCAGGTGCCCCTGGCGTGGTGGAACGTCCTGATTCTGGTGAATGCCAACAGCCCCGCCGGCCTCGAGGTGGTGCGGCTCTACCGGCAATATCATCCCGAGATCATCGATGAGCAGGTCGTGTACCTTGGCGGGCTCACCGACAGCGCTTCGCTGACCGCGACACCGGCGGACGAGATCATCTCCCGGTCGGACTTCGAAACCTACATCGCGGAACCCGCGCGGGCGCACCTGCGCGCATTCGGGCTGCAGGACCAGATTTACGTGATCATCACGACGGCGGGGATGCCGTATCGGATCGAGGACACCGATCCGGCGCTGGCCGACGTCGTGAAGCCAGCCGCTTCAAATGCGCACTTGACGGTGAACAACCGCTCGACCGTCAACGCGGCCTCGGTGGAGAGCGAGTTGGCGGTGCTCTTTCTGATCGATCCGGCGGCGTCGTCCGTGTCGCGGATGCCGATCAGCGGTCGGGTGGTGAACCCCTACCAGGGTTACCGGTCGTCGATCAAGCGGTGGGCGCGGCAGCGTGCGATCCTGGCACGCCGCGACAGTTTCCGGTGGACGTGGATGTGGCGCGTGGCATCGAGTCCGCGCATTGAGGGCGATTTTGATTCCGCGGGCTATTCGGCGCGGAACCGGCGGATGTTCGCCGGCGATCTGTACCTGACGGCGCGGTTGGACGCCACGCGGCCGCAGGGAAAATACCCAATATGGGCCGTGCGGGCGATGCTGGAGCGGGCGGCGCGGGTCAGCGACCCGCTGCATCCGCGTTTCACGGGATACAACGCCAACGATGCGGTTCTGGCCATCGATCATTCCCCGAGCCCGCCGGCGCCGTACGAGTTCGCACACACGGACACCTACAACCTGCCCCCGAATGCGCCGCCACTGGGCTATGCGGATCACCCCCAACCGCCGGGCGCAGAGGAGATCACCTATTTCGCCCCCGTCAATCACTACTTCCAGCTCTTCGAACTCATGACCGGCTTCCCCGCGACGGCGGGGGGCACGGGCAGCCGGACGATCAGCGGATGGATGGGCGGACGTGCGCTGTGGGACGACACCGCCGCCGCGTTGAATGCGAGTTTTCTGGGGGCCGATCAGGGCATCATCGGCATGCTGACCTACGGGCGCAACGGCGGTGACGGCCGGCCGGCGGATTACCTGCTGGCCTCGGGCCCCGGCGGCGGGCCGCTCTTCAAGTGCGTGCCCGGCGCCGTGTTCACGTCCATCGAGAGCTTCAACGCAGTCACGTTCTTCAGCGACGTGGCGACCGGGCAGGCGAAGATCGGCGACTTCATCACCATCGGCGGGACCGCCGCGGCGGGGCACGCCTTCGAGCCCGAAGGCGGGGCGATTCTCGACGGGGATTTCATCTACACCAACCTGATGCGTGACGACGACCAGAACGGCGTCGGCGATCTGACGCTGGCGGAGGCGGTCTTCAGCGGCCTGCCCTACCTGAGCTGGTCAGAAGTTCTCATTGGGGATCCCCTAATGCGGTTGCACGTGGGCCCGGGGACGATCGTGGATATCGCCCCGCACTGGGGCGACGTGGATGACGACGGCATTGTCGGGTACGACGACGTGCTGGAGGCGCTGGAGGCCTACGGCACGCAGGTGGGGGACGCGGCGTACGATCTGCTGGCCGATGGCAATGAGGACGGCGTGGTCGACGATGCGGACCTGGAAATCGTCCTGGATCACTTCGGGGCAAGCTACGATTGACCGTCGCGGAGTCAGCCGCGGGATGGCCGCGCGCTCCGCAGCAAGTCGGGGCGTTGCAAGGACTTAGGCGTCGATGGGCTGTTCTGCGGGAGACGGGTGTTATTTTCGGACGTAGCTGACAAATATTGATTGACATGATTTCGGCGGGTCCGGTATATTGAGCGATAGCAATTAGAACTGCGCATGGTGCGGGGAGGCTCCAGGCGCAGTGGACGTGTTCGGGCGGCAGGCTGAGGTTGCCGGTCAGCACTGGGTGAGAGAGAGCAGGGAACGTGCGTTCCCGAGCTCTCTTTTTGTTTTGGGGCGTGTTCGTGATGCAGTTGGACATGGCCCCAATGTGAGGGTCGGCCTCGCCGGAGGATTGGCGGGGGAACAGGGGCGCCGGGCGAAGGAAAGGCGAGCACCGCGCGATGTAACTGCCAGGTCGGTCGGAGCGATCGTCGAGGTGGTTTTGGAGTGTGGTGCTTCAGAAGGCAGGAGGCGTAGAGGCATGTTCTGCAACAACCGTCTTAAGACGCGCGGGGTGGCAGTGGTCGCCCTTGGGGCAGTCCTGACGATGGCTGGTTCGGCGTCAGCAGCGGATGTGTTTTCGCTGGGCACGACGGCGCAACCAACGCCGATTTTCGACGCGAACGCGTCACCGAGTCCGCAGTGGGACATCCCGAGCGTGATGACGTCGGGGGGGACCATGACGGACTTCAACTTCTTCCCGGACTACTACATCGACCCGCAGGGCATATCCAGCGGGCACATGGTGTGGAGCGGCAACGCGCTCGACCAGGATCTGAGCGCCGGCGGTGACGCCGAGGCGACGTTCCTTGGTGGCGGGACGTTCCAGCTCTACGGCACGGTTTACACCTCGCCCGACTTCGGGACGACCTTCACGCCGTTTTCGGCATCCAACATTCTGCTCGTTGAAGGGACCGTGGGCGCGTTCCACGTGAAGGAGCCGAACGGTGGCGACAACCTGATCGACAAAGTCGGCGACGTCTACCTGAACCCGACAGCGGGGGCGCTGGTGGACGGCACGATCGCGACGATGCCCGGGCTGTACTCGATGAATTTCACCATTCAGGGGGCTCGGCAGGACGGTGGCGGGCCGCTGCAGGACTTCCAGACGAGCGTCTATGCCATCAACACGATGGAGTTGAGCCTGACGTATACCGGAATCCCCGAGCCGAGCACGCTCGCGCTGCTGGCGGGCGCCGGACTGCTGGGTTTGCGGCGGCGCGGGGCGCGCCGCTAGTCGAGGCGGGTCCGCGGAACGCGGTTGTACGCTTCTGCGGCCGGAAACCTGATTGATCGTGTCGCCGCGCCATCGTGCGGCGACGCGGGCATGGGATTGAAGCATTCAGACCTACTTTCGATTGGAGCGAGGAATACCGATGAAGGGAAAAGTCATTTTCACGAGCGTGATGGCTGTGGTCGTGCTGGCTGCCGTCCCGGCCTTGGGAGCGTACTCGTCGATTCAGCACAACCTGATCAACAGCCAGCCGGACACAAGCTTTGATCCGAACACCGGCCTCTTCACGATCAGCGCGCTCAACCAGGGCTCGCTGGTGCTGAACGACAGCCCGCCGCTCGCGGGCACTGCATCCAACGTGGCTGTCAACCTCTCGACGCAGTTCAGCCAGATTCTGCTGAGCGGCCAGGCCCAGTTCGTGGGTGGGTCGCTTTCGCTGACCTTCTCGTACGATGCCGATGGCGCTGGCCCCGGCCTGCCGGTGCCTGGTTACGAGATCAGCGGCCCGATCACGGGCATGCTGTTCGAAATCAACTCGACCTCGCCGACCCTGAGCACCATCGACGGGCTCGGTCGCTGGACGGCCACGACCGTCAACCTGCCGGGCACGAATGTCTGGCCGGTCAACAACATCTTCAGCAGCATCGACAGCCTGACCGTGGCGTTCGGACAGGACCTGAGCAATTTCGACTGGACCACGGGGATCACCGGCAACGTGCAGTCGCAGTACGCGTTGACCCCGGACGATCACGCCACGCCCGAGCCGGCCAGCTTCGCGCTGCTCGCGCTGGGTGCCTTGGCGGTCGGCCGTCGCCGCCGCTAGTCGCGACCGCCCTGCGCGGAATCGCTTGGGGCAAGCTCGCTATTCCAATCGATGATGCATCGCGCGGCCCGTCCATCGGACGGGCCGCTTTGCATTGGCCAATCAGGTGCCAGAGCAAGCTCTATCCATCTGTCGCGGATCGGCTCCGGTTGGTAATGCGCACTCCGGGGGACTTCACGTTGCATGCGGATTGCGAACGCTGTGGCAAGCAGGGACCGCGCACGCGTCTGTTCACCCCCGCGCCAAGGGGTAGTCCGTGGGGAGCACCGAGCACCATCCGCACCATCCCATGAAGGGAGAGCTGTATGCCGGGCGAACGCCCCGTCGAGGCGTGACGACGCAGGCGTGCACGCTCGTCCTGGTATCAGCCAGAGCCCTTGGGCGCCCTCCGGCGCGGACTCCAGGCGGCGCTGCACCCGCGAATGACGACTTCTGCTATGGGGTCTCCGCCGGCTCAGCCGGTTGTTCGGCGGCCTGTTCGGCGCGGTGTTTCTGGCCGGCTGTGGGCAGGCGCTCGAGGCGTGCGACCAGCTCCGCGAACATGCGGTCGATCGGGCCATAGAGTTCGACGAGGTCTCGGTTAAAGGTTTCATCCTCCTCGCCGGATCCGGAGGCGATCTTCTCCTCCAGGGCGGCGATGCGGTCGCGATGTCGACGGGCGTGGTCGGTGGCGCGGGCGATGAGCTCGCGCAGGATGGAGCCGGCTGCGTTGCGTTGGGCGCGGTCGAGCTCGAGTCGGTCGCAAAAATCCTGAACGTATTTTTCCCAAGCGTTGAACTCACCGACCAGGCGGGGGGGCAGGTCCGTCGACGCCTCCGGCGTGGGCGGCGGACTGGCTTGCTCCGCCTGGGCTCCGCGCGGGGCGGGTGGGGTGTTGCTGGCGGGCGGTACCCACCATTCGGCCTCGTCGAACTTGCCGACGCTCCAGCGCTTGAGCTGGCCGGCCACCGCGTCCAACTGCGTCTGGCGCTGCGGCGCGGCGCGATCGAACGCGGCCCGCTGGTCGTCATCGAGGACGGAACGCACATCGTCCTCGCCGGCTTCCACGTTCTGGCGCAGCCGGTTGTAGACGGGCATCGCGCGGGCGGCCCACTCGGCGACGCGGTCGGCACTGGGCGGGTGGATCGCGAAGCGGGCCTCGAGATAGTCGGTGATCAGCGGCTCGAGGTCGCGGCGATTCTGCGTCATGAACCGCGTCCAGCGCTCGACCATGCGATCTTCAACGCGCTGCGCCTGCGTGGAGTCGAGGTCGTACTCACCCGCCACGTCGGCTGCCACGCGGCGTACGAGCGCGTCGATCAGATCGGGGGTCGGCCAGACGCCCGGTTCGGGCGTGGTTGTCACTTTGGGCCCGAGTTCGTCGATCTGCAGCTCCGGCTGTGACGGAGGGGCATCCGGCTCCGCCGCATCCGCCTGGCCCGGCATCGGCGTCGCGGCCTGCGGGTCGGTTTCAGCCGTGGGGGGAGCCTCGGAGGGCTGGCCGAGCCCCGGGCGCGGAGCGCACAGAGTGAGAAGGGCTGCGGCAGCGACGGGCGCAAAGCGCTTTGTGAGGTTCATCCCGGCATTGTACTGACAAACGGGTGCGTGGTCGCGGCAGGGAGCCGCGTAGCGCCGTCGGCGAAGCCCCTGGAATCAGTGCCACTGTAACAGCTCGGTATTTCTTACGATCTTGCCAGCGGGTAATCGCTTGCCCGACTCTGCGCTCGTAGCCGCCGCCACGCTCTCGCACTGCTGCACACGATCGTGTTCCAGCCGGCCGCGGGCTGACGGCGATCTCGAAATAGGCAAAAACCGCAGGGACACGTTGACGCTTCGCGGCTGAGCA
Source organism: Phycisphaerales bacterium (assembly GCA_020639115.1). Taxonomy (GTDB): domain Bacteria; phylum Planctomycetota; class Phycisphaerae; order UBA1845; family UBA1845; genus JACKHG01. Next base: position 100,823 of record JACKHG010000010.1, on the reverse strand, counting down.
GCTTGCTGCGAGGTGGGAATGGTCGCGGAAATGCAGTACCGGGGGGTGGCTCAATACTCGCCGGGGGCCATGATGATCGTGACCTTGCCGGGAGCGGTGACGATCCACAGGCGGCGGTTCTGCGCGGTGCGGTACTCGCTGACCACGTTTCCGGAGCTGTTCAGGTAGGCGTGGCCGGTGTCGAACGTGCGGCTGGTCTTGCGGCGCTTGCTGGATGGGTAGCGCTGGGGCCGCGGCGTCTGGCCGGCGTGCCGGGTGACGAAGACGCCGGTGTCGCCCTGGGCGTGGCGGACGAGGAACGGCCAGAAGTGCTGGCCGGACTCGGTGAGCACGTGCAGCGCACCGGGGCGCAGGTGGACCTCGCCGAGTTCGAAGAGTGCCCCCTTGGGCGCCGCGAGCAGTTGGACCACGATGCCGCCGTCAGCCACGAGGCGGCGGCGGGCGCACTCCGCACACGTCACGGGTGTCCAGATTCCGCCGGTGAGTTCGTAGTCGATGGGGTCCGCCGGCTGGCCGCAGATCCCGCAGTTGGTGCTGACCATCGGCATGGTGGGCTCCGAGTGCCAGCCAGGATTGGCTGGTGCGTCCGCTAGAGGTATCGGCGGGGGGCATGTACCCGCTGAACTTGCACGTGGCAGTGGCTGGCTATCGGACGCGGTTTTGCCCGGCAAAGCGGGGTGGGGGCGCTAGAATTCGGGCGCCGGGCGCTGCTCCCGCGGGTCAGCCGCGAGGTGCGCACGGCGGCGCGGCACCAGCGGCTGGCGCGTCTCGCTCTATGCGCACCGAGGATCACCCGAGAGACCGGCGCACCGGCAAAACACCATCAGCAGCGGGGGGCCATCATGGCACACAGTCTGTTCGTATGCGGGATTGACCAGGAGGCGGGGAGCAGCGTGGTCGCGCTGGGGCTCGGCGGCGTGCTGCGCCGGACGGTGCGCGAGATGGCCTTCTTCAAGCCGGTCGGGGCCGGGGCGAACGACCCGGATGTCGCCGTGTTCAAGGCGGCGCACGGCATCGCGGATCAGCCGGACGATGTCTGTCCGGTGCGCGTGGAAGAGGCCCGCGACCTCGTCGCCCACGGGCACAACGAGCGGCTGCTCGAACGCATCAACCAGTGCTACCTGTGCCGCCTTGCAGCGAAAAGCCCTTCGTCCGTCGAGGGCATCAATAACCAGACCTCCATGAACGTCACAGGAGATCAACGTGGAGACGCCGCGCACCTGCGGGATGCCGGTGCTGCTGGTGGTGCGGGGCAGTTGTGCGAAGGGCAAGACCAAGGTCGACCAGGTGCTGGCGGAGGTGCTGACCGCGCGGCAGGCGTTCCTCGACTGGGACGTGACGTCAGCGGTGGTCAACCGCGTCAACGACGTCGACGATCCGGAGCGCGGCAGAAGTTCGGAGCGGGCGTTCGCGGAGGCGGACGTGCCGCTCTCGGCGTGCTGCCCTGCCTGACCTTCTTGAGTTATCCTGCTGGACCAGATCGCCACGAGATCGCCGCGAGGTGCTGGCCAACGCGGACGGCCTGAACCCGTGGCCACGCGCGTGCTCGTGGCGGCGATGGAGCCGCGCAACTCTCTGCCACCAAGACCGACCGCACCCTGGTGATCACGCCGGGCGACCGCGAGGCGATCCTGCTCGCCCTGGCCCGCGCCTGTTGCCGCCCCAACCGGCGGAGCGTCTCGGGCGTCGTGTACCGGCGGCCTGCGGCCTGATCCGGAGATCATCACGCTGATCGAGAACATGGGCCTGCTGAACATGCCGATCCTCGCGGTGACTGAGGACACGTCTGCGACGCCACGCGGATCCGCGACGTGGACAGCATCCGGCCGCAGGATCGCGACAAGATCAACACCGCCCTGTCGGCAGGACGGAGCACGTGGCCCACGAGCGGTTGTGGAGGCGCCTGAGATGTCGCCGCTCGCCGCGGTTGCGCGCGGTTCGCAGGCGTTCCTCGGAGAGATCATCGAGCGGGCCCTGGCGGGCAGAAGCGCATCGTGCTGCCGGAGGGCGACGAGCTGCGGACCATCCGCGCCGTGGGCCGATCCGCGACTCAGCGCCTCATGACGTTGTTTCGGCGATCCGCCGGGCGATTCTAGTAACGCGGGCTCGTGAGGCGGGCGTGCGTTTCGACGCCGGCGTCGAGGTGATCGATCCGAAGCAGTCGCCGAAACCTCGACCGGTACGCCGAGATGGTGGTCGAGCGCGCAAGGCGAAGCTGCGGCGGCATGACGCCGAGGTGGCTCAGCTTGTGCTCGACGAGTCGCCGATCCACGTGGGCACGCGATGGTGCAGCACGGGGACGCGGACGGGCCTGTCTCAGCGCGGTGCACCTGGACAGGCGATACGATCCGGCCGGCGCGCAGACTGCCTGCGCGCCCGATCCGGGATCGCCTCGAGCTGTTCATGGCCTACCGCCGACCGCGTGCTCGGTCACGGTGATTGCGATCATTCTAATCCGAACGCGCTGGAACCCGCTGCGATCGTGATTTCCGCGTGCGGACGGCCCGGGCCTTCGGCCCGGTCGCGTCGCGATGCTGAGCTACTGACCGGCAAGAGCGGGCGGGCGAGTCGGTGGACAAGGTGACCGAGGCGACCATGCTGGTGCGCGAGCGCAACCCGGACTTCGCGATCGACGGTCCGCTGCAGTACGACGCCGCCATCGACCCGGACGTGGGCAAGCTCAAGCAGCCGGACTCGCCCGTCGCGGGCCAGGCGAACGTGTTCATCTTCCCCGACCTCGACGCGGGCAACATCGCCTACAAGGCGGTGCAGCGGTCCGCCGGCGCGCTCGCGGTCGGCCCGGTGCTCCAGGGCCTGAACAAGCCGGTGAACGACCTGTCCCGCGGCTGCACCGTGGACGACATCGTGTACACGGTCGCGGTGACTTCGATCCAGGCAGGGGCGCGGTAGGGGGGCAGTCCGGAGTCTGGAGTCCGTAGACCGGAGTCTGGATACCGGAGGGTGGCCACGCGTAGCTCGAGCGCGCTGGGAATTCCGTGCCGAAGGCACGTTCGACAATGGCCCCGCCCGGCAAGGCGGCGTGCCGAAGCCCCAGTACCAACCAAGTCCCAAGGGGACGCCTGGTTCTCTCGCTTAAAGGCAGCCGTCAGTCGGAATGCAGTTCATTGATCCGTTGCTGATTCCAGAATTTGTCCACGAGCTGGGGAAACCGTCGGCGATATTCCAATTTGTTCTCCGGCCAGTCCAACGGACGGTCAGGATCCGCAGCGTGTGCGGTGCGCGCGTGCAATTCGTCTGGATCGCCGTGCCGCATATAAGCGATGCAGACCGCCTCACCAACAGGATCCTCGGCCGTGTCGTCCACTTCATCGATGTCCAGCCAATCGGCAATGGTCTGCGGATCGCGAATGGCGTTCTCGTATCGGGCGCGTCCCTGCGACACGAGCCAGGCTCGGAACGAGCGAAAGCCCTCATCCGACACGTAGCTTGCTATGACGAAATTGGCTGCAAGCAGCGGAAACGATCCCGCGTTGGCGATCTTGCCGCTGAGCATGCTGGCGAAGGCAACAACCTCGTCGGCATTCAATTCCAGCAGGAGCCGAGGCAGGTGCTCGGCAACGCTCCCGCGTGCGCGTGCCTCGTCGATGAGACGCCAGAAGCGATCGTCGGTCATTGCACTAGAGGACATGAAATCGCGTCCAGATAAACAACATAGTCGTGGTAACTCAATGCCTAGGCGATGCCACGATCGGAGTCCGACCTGACCTTTGCCATTGCGACCGCAGGTACGGTAAGCAACAGAACAGCAGCCAGTACAACCAGCGCATCCCTGGCCGAAAACCAAGGCCATCCGGCGATCCATCCCAGGATGAACATGCATGCGCTGCAGGAGAGATTGAATACGCAGGCGACGATTACGCCAAACCACTTCATCCGCCATCCCAACGTAGTGGAAACGACGAAACAGGTGAGGATCGCCAGCATCATTGCGCTGAGGCCGGCCTCTCGGAGCACCAAGCCGGTCACGGCGCCCAAGCACGCGGCAAGGCAACAGGTTCTCGTAAGGCGATTCCAGTACATGCCAATGACGAATTCCCCACGATCACCTTTCTTGCCGTGACGTATGTCCAGACACCGCAGAATCTTCAGAGCCGTGGTCCGCTTCCTTACGGGCGCGGCTCCGTTGCGCGCTCGTCATCCGATCAGGGACTGCAACCTGGCGAAGTCGACGAGGTCCACGTCGCCGTCGGTGTCGAGGTCCGCACAGGGGCAGTCGGGGGCGGAGGGCAAATCCGGGCCGGTGACGCACGGGGTGAACAGGGCGTAGTCGGCCACGGTTGTCGCGCCGTTGTTGTCCAAGTCGCCGGCGTAGCCAAAGGCCGACTCGTCCGCGCCCATGTCGGTGGCACAGCCCAGCACACGCGGTTCGCCGTCGATGTCGGTTTCGCCGGGGCCGGCTGCGAACTCCGGGTCGCCCGCGCTGATGCACGGCGAGCCAGCCGCCAGGTGGAAATCGTAGTCGTCCCAGGGGTACACGCCGGTGCCGTACGGCGCGATGAATAGCGGATTGGCGTCCAAGTTTCCGGCCTGCCAGTTGAGGACCCCGCCGGTCATCACCCATTGGAATTCTGCGCCGTCGAAGACGTTGCTGTGGGCGACGTTCAGCTTGGCACTATCCTCGATCCGCATCGGAGGGAGCAGGCCGGGGGTCGACCAGACGATGCTGTCGTGCAGTGCGACGTTCGTTCCGGATCCGGTGCACCAGAGCTGGCACCCGTAATGAGCCGTGTTGTGCGAAATCGTGCAGTGCGCGAGGACAGCCGTCGTACCGCTTACGCAGCGAATGCCGCCGCCGTACGAGAACGAGCCGAACGCGTCGTTGTGGGCAATGATGCAACTGCGGATGTGCGGCGTCGCCGGTCCCGACACGGAGAGACCGCCGCCCTGGCTGTAGCCCGAGCCTTGGCTCGTGTTGGCCAGAATGCGGCAGGCGCTGACCTCGGCGGTGGTGTTGTAGAGGTACAGGCCGCCGGCGTAGGCGATGTTGCGGGTATGAGTGCGATTGCTGCCGGCTATGGTGCAACGCGTGATCGTCGGCGCGCCTTCCCAGAAGAAGACAGCCCCGTACCCGTCCAGTGAAGTATCGATCGCGTTGGCCAGGATCTGGCAATCGCGGAGGACCGCGTTGCTGCCGTTGCCGACGACCGCACCGCCGAAGACGGAGTTGCCGGCATTCGACGCGTGATTGTCAATGATGCGGCAGTGTTCGATGGTGGGGCTGGCGGATCCAAAATTGATCGCGGCTGCGTAGGTCGCTTGCCCGTTCATGATGGTAAAGCCCGCCACGGTCGCGGACACGGGGGTCGCGGGGTCGAAATCAATGACTCGGCCCGCGTAATTACCCGTGATGATTGTCGAGGCGACGATCGCGGGATCGGTCGGGTCGGAGCTGCGGAGCGTGATTGCCTTGGGCGGGAACGCCAGGTTTTCCGCATACCTGGGGACCGTCGGCACCGGGCTCACCGGCATGACGATGATGGTGTCACCATTCGTTGCGGCGTCGAGCGCGGCCTGGATGGTGATATAGTCGCCGGACCCGTCCCAGTTCACGATGATGTCCGTGCCGGCGCGAACAGCCGCGGGGCCGGTGCCGAGCGCTGCGACAGCGATGAGCGTCAGCAGGCGTGTACGCGGATGGGCCGGTTTCGTCGGGGGTGATGTGAACATGGCGTTCTCCTGCCTTTAGCATGCACAGACCGCGTGTGCGCCGGCAAAGCAACGATGTGACCCGGCTGACCTGCCCATGAGCATAACCCAACTGGATCGCCATTTCACCCTGTATTTCCCCGGTTGGTGCCGCGGGCGGCTTTCGTCTGACACTTTTGGGCCATATTATTGGGGGGGACAGGGCGAGCCGGGGCGGATTGGGAATTGGTCAGGCGCCCCGGGGGCGCTATCCAGACAGAACGATGCAGCGTTACAGCGTCATCACGGGGAAGTTGCCGCGGGAGATCGTCCTGCTCAAGGGGCTGCCGTGCGTCTGGAGCAAGTGCACGTTCTGCGACTACATCGACGACAACACGACCGACGAGGCGTGGATCCAGCGCGTGGCGGACGCGGAGCTGGCCCGCGTCACGGGACGCTTCAGCCGGCTGGAGATCATCAACTCAGGCAGCATCCAGGAGCTGACTCCGCCCGTGCAGGCCCAGGTCCGCGACCTGCTCCACCGGCTGGCGATACGCGAATTCATCTGCGAGTCATACTGGTCCTACCGCGAACCGTGGGCGGCGACCCGGGCGTTCTTCGGCGTGCCGACGCGGATCAAGCTGGGCGTCGAGACGTTCGACGATCACGTTCGCAACGGCGTGCTGCGCAAGGCGATGAAGTTCGCCGGCCCGGAGGAGGTCGCGGCCCTGACCGATACGATCTGCCTGCTCGTCGGGGTGCGCGGCCAGACGCGCGACATGGTCCGGCGTGACATCGACATCCTGCTGCGGCACTTCCGCTACGGCTGCGTCAACCTGTTCTCGCCGAACACGAAGAGCGCCGAGTTGATGGACGCGGAGCTGAAGGCCTGGTTCCGGGAGGAGTATGCGGACCTGGAGGCGCATCCGACGGTCGAGGTGCTCTGGGAAAACACCGATTTCGGCGTCGGCGACGTCTCCCTGCCGGTCGTGGATCAGCCGCAATGACCAGCCTGTCTCGCGGCGCGGTCAGGGATTCCCTGGACGCTCCGGTAGTTGCTGCGGGACGGCGACGCCGTTGCGCTCGGGCAGGTATTTCGCGGGCGATTCGAGGATGTCGGGGAAGCGGGCGATGATCGAGCCCTCGGGCGCGGCGGCGGCTGCCTTGCGCAGGTTGGGGAGGCCGAACTTCTCGAACCCGCTGTAGTACTCGATGTAGCCGAGCAGGAAGCGCAGGCGGTAGTCCTCGCGCCGGTCGAGGCGCTGCTCGAGGTCGGCGCGGCGCAGGTCGAGGTCCTTGGGATTCTGCACAAACTCGTTGAGGTCGAGGCGGAGGAATCCGAACGCGGGGTAGTCGGCGACAGCCTGCTCCAGGTTGAGCACGGCGGTGATGTACTCGCCGGCGGCAGCCAGGGAGTTGGCGTACCCGAGGCGGATCAGCGGGTTTTCGGGGGCCAGCGACGCCGCCAGACCGTAGTAGGTCGAGGCCTGGTAGTAATCGCCCGCCCGCGACTTGCTTTCGGCCGTGCGCATCAGCTCATCGACGCGCGAGTCGTCCGGACCTGCGAGCGTATGAATGGACTCGTTGCTGGTGTTGCGCACGATCTTCAGCGCCCGGTCGTACTGGTCGGCCAGTGAGGGCGTCGTGTCGATGCTCTGGCGCAATTGCGGATTCGCCTCGACCTGCCCGAGGAACGTCACGGCGCTGCTGAGGTTGAGCAGGGGATTGGTGCTGGTCGCGTTGAGCGTCACGCCGTCGGTCGGATTCTCCGCAGCGTCCATCGCCTCGGCGTCCGGTCCCATGGGAATGGCCAATCCGGTCGTGGGCCGCGTGGCGACGGCGGCCTCGTCGGGCTCGCCCGCCGACAGGCGCGTGCCCAGCGGCTGGGTGGCGAGCGGCGAAGTGCCCGCCAGCGTGTCCTCCTCCGGCGGGGCGACCAGCCGGCCCGTGAGCAGATCGCGCTCGCGCGGGGCTGTGGGCCCGCCGAGCAGCTTGGGCGCGAGGGCCGCCGGAGTCAGCAGGTCCTGGGTCGTGAGCCGCTGCGTGGTCAGCCCGCTGCGTTGCGGGTTGAGCAGGGCGGTGCGCGACTCGCGCAGCAGCGATGCATCCGTCCGCGCGTCGGTGGGGGTGAGCCGCAGGCTGTAAGGGTCTTCGAGCCGCGACGTGCTCGGAGCCGTCGCCTCGGGGTAGAGCGGTTCGGTGGCAAAGTGATTGCCGCCAAAGACCGCGCTGTTCTGCAGGCGCTGGGTCTCTGTAGTCAGCCGCAACCGGTCGTACAACTCCGTCCCGCGCAGCGTGGGCAGGTTGTCGGGCGTGTAAATGGAGCTGTTGGGAATGACCGAGTTGAGCGGCTGGGACGTGGCCGAAGCGTCCAGCGGGTTCGTACCCGCGGCGGCGTTGAACGACTGGGGCATGGTGTACGGATCGCGCGGAATCGAAGAGCCCGGCAGGTTCTGCCCGGCGCGGATCGAGCTGAGCGGCGTCACGGTCTGGTATGGATTGTAGTAAGGCGTGACGAGCCACGGCGCGCGGCTGTTGACCGCGGTCCGGGCGTCGAGCGCGTCGCGTTCGAAACCGCCGATGCGGGACGACGGCAGCGTCGTGAACAGCGTGCTGATGTCGCGGATGGGCGAGTTGCCGCGGAAATAGGCGCCGCGGGTGACGTTGCCGGTGACGTAGAGGTTGGCGCTGTTGGCGAAGGAGGGTGCGGCCTGGGCGTTGAGGCCGCCCCCGCCGACGAGGTTGTTGGCGTCGTTGGCCCGGCCGTTCATGCCGGGGGCGTATTGAGCCTGGGCGGGCCTAACGAGCCAGCACAGCGTGCACGCCGCGAGCAGTCCGAGTGGCAGTCCGGTTTTCATGACGGTGCTCCCGCGGGTCAAGTCGCTGGACGGTCCTTCCATTGAACACCTACATCGACCTGTGTGTCCTGTAACCTATAGTATAGGTCCATGAAACCGCGGGGCACAGCCAGCGCCGGCCCCGCCCGGAGTACGCGCCGTGGCCAAGCGTCTGGGATTCAGCAAACGCCAGCGGATCCACCAGCGCGGGGACTTCGCGCGCCTGCTGCGGCGGAGGTGCAGTGCGGGCGACGGGGTGCTCGTGGTTTACGTGGATGCGGGGGCGGCGGACTGGCCGCGGCTTGCGGTGCGTGCGTCCAAGCGGCTCGGGGGCGCGGTGGTGCGGAACCGGGCCCGGCGGCGGTTGAAGGAGGCCTTTCGCCTGCGGCAGCACGAACTGCCGGTGCTGGACATCCTTTGCCAACTGCGCAGCGCGGACGCGAGCGTCGAGGCGTTCGGCGCCAGCCTGGAGCGTCTCGTGCGCGCCGCGCAGCGCCGCCTCGAGCGGGCCCAGGCTCGCGACGCCGCTATTCCTCGCAGTCGTCCAGATAGCCGTTGAAGTTCACGTCGAGCGACGAGTCGGCGCTGATCTCGCACTCGTCGATCAGGCCGTTGTCGTTGCAGTCGTCGTCGAACGGGTAGAAGGCCATCCCGGCGATGCCGGCGATCTCGTCGGCGCCCACCAGGTCCACCGCGCCGCTGACCGGGTCGATCAGGTAGAGCGCACTTCCCGCATAGCCGTAGAGCGTGCTGCCGTCGGGGCCGACGGTGATGGCGTTGAACCGCTGCGTCGTGTCGAGCGCGATCGTCGTCGTCGAGAAATCGCTCAGATCGATCTTCGTCAGCGTCGCGGGCGAGCCGACGGTCAGCGTGATGTCGAACGGCGTTGCCACGTGGTAGAGGGCGTTGCCGTTCGGCAGGGCCGCCAGCGACTGGCCGCGGCCCGCCGGCAGCATCACGCCCGTCGTGGAAATCGCACGCGTGTTGCGGTCGATCGTGAGCAGTTCATCAGCCGATGCGCCGGCGTTGCCGCCGGTCGCGTACAGCGTGCCGTCGGGCCCGAAGGCGATGTCGGCGATGGACTGGCGCAGCCGCGGCAGAAACAGCACGGCCCGACCGCCGATCGGGTTGATCGTCGCGAGGTAGCCCGGCCCGTCGCCGTTGTCGAGTACTCCGAAAACCTGGTTACTGAGCGGATCGACCGCCAGGCTCGTGCCGCCGGCGACGTACGGGGGATTCTCGTTGCCGATAGTGACGACAAAGACCTCGTACGCAAGACCTGTCGCCGGATCGATCGAGAAGAGCTCGGGCGCCTCGGGGCCGCCGAAGCGGGACAATCCCAGCAGGCGGAACTCCTCGCTGATGGAGATGTCGCACTCGTCGGGCAGCCCGTTCTCGTTGCAGTCGAGGCTCGTGCCGCCGGCGATGTCGCATTCGTCGAGCACGTTGTTCTTGTTGCAGTCGGTGCCGTCCTCGCTGTCGTCGGGGATGCCGTTGTCGTTGCAGTCCATCCCGCAGACGCCTTCGTCGGAGCACTCGGTGCCCAGTCCGGCGGCGAAGCCCTGCAGACTCGCGCATCCATCCAGCGTGGTGTTCTCGCAGACGCCGTCACCGAGGCAGCAGGCGGTGGCGCAGGGCGCGCCTTCGCAACTGGAGTCGTCGCCCTGGTAGTAACCGTCGCAGAACGCCTCCGGCGTGAGGCGGCAGGTGCCGTCGCCACTGCAGCAAGCGCCGAGCGGCGGGCAGGCGATGTCCGCGCAGGTGCCCGGAGCGTAGGCGAATCCGCCGAACTCGACGCACAGGTCGAAGGGGTACTCGGCGCAGGAATCGAGGCCGAAACAGCACGCGACCGTATCGACGCAGGTCACGCCCTCGCACTCGTCGGGCACGCCGTTCTCGTCGCAATCTTCAGCCGTGCCCGCCGCGATATCGAACTCGTCGACGATGCCGTTCCCATTGCAGTCCTCGCACTCGTCCGGGATGCCGTTCTCGTTGACGTCGGACGAATCTTCGCTGCGCAGGTCGCAGGAGTCCGGCACGCCGTTCTCATTGCAGTCCGGCGTGGAGCCGGCTGCGATCTCGACTTCGTCGATCACGCCGTTGTCGTTGCAGTCCGCTTCGCATTCGTCGGGAAGGCCGTTTTCGTTCTGGTCCGAGGACGACCCACTGGCGATGTCGCACTCGTCCGGGATGCTGTTCTCGTTGCAGTCACCGGCAGACCCGACGGCGATTTCCACGTCGTCGGGAATTCCGTTGTCATTGCAGTCCGTCTCGCACTCGTCGGGCAGGCCGTTCTCGTTCAGATCTGAAGAGGTGCCGCTGGCGATGTCGCACTCGTCGGGGATGCTGTTCTCGTTGCAGTCGCCGGCGGAGCCGATGGCGATCTCCACGTCGTCGGGAATGCCGTTGTCGTTGCAGTCGTTCTCGCACTCGTCGGGGATGCCGTTCTCATTGCGATCCCGAGACGTTTCGAAGACGTAGATGTCGCACTCGTCGAGCACACCGTTCTCGTTGCAGTCGGTCGCCGAGCCCAGCTCGATCTCCACGTTGTCGTCGATGCCGTTCTCATTGCAGTCCGGACCGGGTGTCGGCGTGGGCGTCGGTGTCGGCTGCGGCGTGGGTTGCGGCGTCGGAGTGGGCGTCGGCGTCGGCGTTGGGGTTGGCGTAGGCGTTGGCGTCGGAGTCGGCGTGGGCGTAGGGGTTGGCTGAACGGCGTCGGTGATGCGGTACACCGCCTGCATCACGCTGCCGTTCGTCCCGTCGTAGTTGAAGGTCTCATCGGGCAAGGTTCTGCCGTCGCCGGCGGTGCCGCCCGCGAGCATCTGCGTGGCCAGCTCGGGTCCGGCAATGACGATGGTCTGCCCCGGGAGGATATCGACGAGCAGCGTCTGGTGCACGTCGGTCTGGGCGAGCAGGAAGCGCAGACTGACGGCTGCCGTCTGACTGCTGTCATTGATCACGCGGGCATCGATCGGCCCGGCGCCCGGCACTTCCTGGCCGACGCCGTCCGTGACGCCACCTGCCACGTCGCGCACCGTCGATGGCGCAGGCGTTCCGTTGGGCGTCGTATCGATGCAGCCAGCGATGAGTAGAGCGGCGGCGAGACCAGCCATCCAGGCGTGTCGGCGCATGTGCTTCTCCCGTCTCCCGAGTCGGGACGTTGCCATATCCAAGCCCAGCCAACCAGGGCCCGGGCGAAAGCAAGTCGCTCATTGTATCCCGTAAGTTCGGGCCCTTTCAAGAACTGCGGGGTTGTACCGGCCGGATTGGCGGCGCATCCGCAACGCCGGCGTGAAGCTGGGGAAAGAGCGGACGAACTATCGGACCGCAGCGACTAACGAGCAGCGAGCCCGGGCGAGTGCGGGAAGATTCTGGGGCGGCATGCTACAGGTTGCCGTAAAGCCGTACTTGGCAGGTGGCGATTCTCGGGCCGGCACGTCCGAAATCAGACCTCCAGCGCGGCGATCTTGGCCATGCGCCGGCGGTGGCGCTCGGCGCCACTGTAGCGGGCGGTCAGGAATGCCTCGACGAGGTCCTGGGCGACGTGGTCGCCGATGACCCGGGCGCCGAGGCACAGGACGTTCATGTCGTCGTGCTCAACGCCCTGGTGGGCGGAGTAATGGTCGTGGACCAGCGCGGCGCGAACGCCAGCCACCTTGTTGGCGCAGATGCTGGCGCCGACACCGCTTCCGCAGACGGCGATGCCGCGGTCGATCTCGCCGGCAGCCACGGCGCGGGCCAGGGGAATCACGAAATCCGGAAAATCGTCATCCGGGTCGTACGCCGCGGCCCCGAAGTCCGTCAGCTCGTGACCGGCGGACCGCACGCATTCCGCGATCGCCTGCTTCAATGCGAAGCCACCGTGATCGGCGGCGAGGCCAATACGCATGATCGGTCCTTTCAGCGGAAGGCAAGGCCGCCGGCTGCTGCCGTGTCGGCGAAGACCACCCCGGCAACCTGGCGAACCCGCCCGGCGGGGATGCCGGCGTCGGCGCGGATCAGCCGCGTCAGCATACCGGATTTCTCAGCGCCCGTCACGAGCCACAGCACCTTGCGGGCGCGGTCGAGCGCGGGATACGTCAGGGTCATCCGCCGGCACCCCTGGTACGCGCCGGTGACCGCGACGTCGCGCTCGGTCACGGTCAGCACTTCATCGTCCGGCACGAGCGAGGCCGTGTGACCGTCGGGGCCGAGGCCGAGGTGCACGAGGTCGAGTACCGGCGGATCGCCCGCGAGGCTCCGCAGCGTTCGGGCGTACTCATCCGCCGCAGCCGCAAGGTCCGGGGCCTCCACGGGCATCGCGACGACTTGCAGCCCCTTCGAAAGCGGAGCCGCGAGGCATTCCTCGATGTGCGTCAGGTTGCGGTCGGCGTGTCCGGCAGGCGCGACGCGCTCATCCACCTGGACGATGTGGGTGCGCGTCCAGGGCAGGTCCAGTTCCGCCAGTTCCGCGAGCATGAGCCAGGGGGTGCGGCCTCCGCTCAGCGCGACGACAAAACGCCCGCGTTCGGCGAGCGCAGCCCAGGCAGCGGCTGCGATGGCCTCCGCGGCGGCGCGGGCGGTCGCTTCGGGTGTTGGCAGGGTCTGGACCTTCACGCTGGACCGTCGGATCATTCCTGGGTTACGACTGGGTTATCCCAACCGCCGGGCGGGCCGATGCAGCGATCGGCGGTGGGTCCCCACGTGCCGGGCTCGTAGAGGTGGACCGCGCCGGGCTCCTTGAGCACGGGATCGACGATGCGCCAGGCCTCGTCGACGTAGTCGTCGCGGGCGAAGAGCGTGGCGTCACCGATGATCGCGTCGTGCAGCAGGCGTTCGTAGGCGTCCATCTGCTCGACGCCGGGCTGGCGCGAGGCGAGCAGTTCGACCGATTCGGCGCCGTCGTCGTCGATGCCGGACTCGGTGTTCACCCCGAAGGCGATGGCGACGTCCGGGCTGATGCGCCAGCGGCAGTGATTGGGTTTTAGACCTTTGGCCTGGTAGATGCTCGGCGGCTGGCGCAGGCGGACGAGGATCTCGGCGCAGGTCACCGGCAGGCATTTCCCCGCGCGGATGTAGAAGGGCACGCCCTGCCAGCGCCACGAGTCGATGGTGAGGCGCAGGGCGGCGTAGGTCTCGACCTGCGAGTCGGGTTTTACGCCTTTTTCGTCGCGATATCCGCGAAACTGGCCGCGGATGATGTTGGCGCAGTCGAGCGGGGCGATGGCCCGCAGGACCTTCACCTTCTCGTCGCGGATCGACTCCGCGTCAGTGCGCACCGGCGGTTCCATCGCGATGTTGACCAGCACCTGGAAGAGGTGGTTCTGGATCACGTCGCGCACCGCGCCGACCTCTTCGTAGAACGCGCCGCGCCCCTTCACGCCGAAGCTCTCGGCCATGGTGATCTGGACGCTCTCGATGTGGTGGCGGTTCCAGAACGGCTCGAGGAACGCGTTCGCGAAGCGGAAGAAGAGCAGGCTGTGGACGGGGCGCTTGCCCAGGTAGTGGTCGATGCGGTAGACCGAACGCTCGTTGAAGACGCCGAAGAGAATCTCGTCCAGCGCCCGGGCGGATTCGCGGTCGCGGCCGAACGGCTTCTCGATGATGACGCGGGCGCCGCGCGTGCAGCCGGTCTCACCGAGATGCTGGACGACGGTGCCGAACATCGACGGCGGAATCGCCAGGTAGTACGCCGGGTGATTCGCCTCGCCCAGCGCCTTACGGATTTCGTGAAACGTCGGCGACTTGGTGTGATCGCCGCGGACGTACTTGAGCAGGCCGATGAGGCGGTCGAACGCCGCAGGGTCGATACCGCCGCCGTGCTGCTCGATGCTCTCACGGGCGAGGGCGCGCAGGGCCTCCACGTTCTCGGCGGAGCGGCTCACGCCGATGACCGGGATGCGCAGGCGTCCGCGCCGGGCCATGGCGTGCAGGGCGGGAAAGATCTTCTTCTTCGCCAGGTCGCCGGTGGCGCCGAAGAACACGAATGCGTCGGATTGCCGGGGTTCCATGCGGAGCGCTCCTGTCAGGATGCAGGTTTCTCGTGGTGGCCGCCGAACTCGAAGCGCAGGGCGGAAAGCAGCTTATTGGGAAAATCTGAACCGCCGCGCGAGCTGAACCGGCCGTGGATGGCGGCGGCCAGCACCGGCGCGGGCACCGCCTCGTCGATCGCGGCCTTCAGCGTCCAGCGCCCCTCGCCCGAGTCCGACACCCGGCCGGAAAAGTTGGCCAGTTGCGGGTCCTTGAGCAACGCGGAGGCGGTGAGATCGAGCAGCCACGACGCGATCACGCTGCCGCGCCGCCAAACCTCGGCGATGTCCGCCAGGGGCAGGTCGTAGCGGTAGTGGTCGGGCTCGCGCAGCGGCGTCGTCTCGGCGTCGAGGTCGTGCGTGTGGTCGCCGATGTCCGCGCCGCGCAGCACGGCGAAGCCCTCGGCGTACGCCGCCATGAGCCCGTACTCGATGCCGTTGTGGACCATCTTCACGAAGTGGCCGGCGCCGCTGGGCCCGCAGTGGAGGTAGCCCTGCTCAGCCGTGCCGGTGTGCCGGTCGCCGCGGCCCGGGGTACGCGCGACCTCTCCGCGCCCGGGGGCCAGCGCCGCGAAGATCGGATCGAGCCGCTCGACGGTCTCCTGCTCGCCGCCGATCATCATGCAGTAGCCGCGTTCGAGCCCCCAGACCCCGCCGCTCGTGCCGACGTCAACGTAGTGCACCTTGTGCTCGGCGAGTTCGCGGCTGCGGCGGATGTCGTCGATGTAGTACGAATTGCCCCCATCGATGAGCGTATCGTCGGCATCGAGCAGGGGGAGCAGATCGGCGATCGCGGCATCGACCACGCCCGCCGGCACCATGAGCCAGACCGCCCGCGGTTTCGCGAGTTTGTGCACGAACTCCTTCAGGCTGGCTGCGCCCGTGGCCTTCTCGGCCACGAGTTCCTCGACCGCCTGGGCGGCGCGGTCATAGACGACGCACTCATGGCCTTGGCGGATCAGGCGGCGCACCATGTTTGCGCCCATCCGGCCAAGGCCGATCATTCCCAGTTGCATGGCTGTCTCCTCGTGTTGCCGGCCCGCTCCGGACCGTGGGCGGCGCGCGTGCGGATCCGCAGCCGCGCCGTCTGATCCAGTCCTTTTCGGAGCGGGATTATATGGGGTACGGGGTCCGACGGTCGAATCACCGGCGCCGTTGCGCGCCGATTACGCCGCGAAGCCGCCGTCGATCGTGAGCGAGGCGCCCGTAACGAAGCCAGCCGCGGGACTGGCGAGGTAGGCGACCATGGCGGCGATTTCGTCCGCGTGGGCGTAGCGCGGCAGCGCCATGAGTCTCTTGAGCGACTCGGCGAACTCACCCTCCGCCGGGTTGAGCTCGGTATCGACGGGGCCAGGTTGCACGTTGTTCACCGTGATGCCGCGCGGCCCGAGGTCGCGCGCCAGGCCGCGCGTGAGCCCAGCCACCGCAGCCTTGGACATCGCGTAGACCGCACCACCGACGAAGGGCATGCGGTCGGCGTTGACGCTGCCGATGGTGATGATGCGCCCACCCTCGGTCATGTGGCGGGCTGCCGCCTGGGCGGCGACGAACACGGCCCGCACGTTGATCGCGACGGTGCGATCGAAATCCTCCAGGGCGAACTCCGCAATGGGCTTGATAACCCCGATGCCGGCGTTGTTCACCAGGATGTCGAGACGGCCGAACTGCCGGGCGGCCTCGTCGACTGCTTCGCGCACGGCGGCGGGGTCGGCGCTGTCCGCACGCAGCGCCACGGCCCGGCCGCCCGCCTGAGTGATGTCACGGACCACCGCGTCGGCCCGATCCGGCGAGCGGGCGTAGGTGAGGGCGACGGCTGCTCCGTCGGCGGCGAGACGTTTGGCGATGGCGGCGCCGATGCCGCGGGATCCGCCCGTGACGAGGGCGGCCTGGCCTGAAAGTGCTGCTTGCATGGTAGGGCTCCTTCCGGCTATTTATGTAATGACCGATACAAAAATACAACACTGGACGGGCCCCGTCCAGCCGAATAATGTATCGATAGGTAAACAACTCCGAGGAGCACCCATGGCCCGGGGACGGCCCCGCACATTCGACGAGCACCTGGCGCTCACCCGCGCCCTGGAAATCTTCTGGCGCAAGGGCTACGCCGGGGCGTCGCTCGAGGAACTCACCACCGCGATGGGCATCAACCGGCCCAGCCTCTACGCCGCGTTCGGCAACAAGGAGGCGCTTTTCCGCCGGGCGCTCGACCACTACGAGCGTGGACCCGCCGGGTACTTTGCAGCGGCCCTGGCTGAGCCAGCCGCCCGGGCTGCGATTGAACGCCTGCTGCGCGAGTCGGTTGCGGTGGTTACGGGCGGACGCACGCCGCGTGGTTGCCTGCTGGTGCAGGGCGCGCTCAGTTGCGGCGCTGCGTCTGACGCGGTCCGCCGCGAGCTCATTCGCCGCCGCGCGACCGGGGAGGCGAGGATCCGCAAGCGGCTGAAGCGGGCGCAGGCCGAAGGCGAGTTGCCCGCAGGCGAGAACGTCGCCGACCTGGCGCGTTACTTCGCCACGGTGCTGCACGGCATGGCGGTCGAGGCCACCAGCGGGGCGACGCGGCCCCAACTGCTCCGCCTGGCCCGCACGGCGATGCGTGCCTGGCCGGCGTGACTGGTCTGTGCATGGATAGAATCCCGATCGGGAATATCATACCTCATATCGACGGTTTCAGCGTACACGTGGCCAGAATCTGGATGTTTTGATACCGATCGGGAATACATTGCTTGCCTTGTCCGTGGAAACCCGATATACTCACTATAAGTAGCCTGGTATGTTCCCGATCGGGAAGACTCAGATGGACTCCAATCCCGACAACCATATCGATATCGGGAGTTTTGTTCGCACACGCAGGCAGGCGAGCCGCCTCACCCAACGCGAGCTGGGAGAACTCGCGGGCGTTGGGACGCGCTTCGTCTCCGAGCTTGAACGCAACAAACCTACCGTCCGCCTGAGTATCGTGAACCGCGTCCTGGCGGTATTCGGCAAGACCCTCGGACCCGTCGATGCGCCGCGAGATGAGGATCAGCCGTGAAGGAGCGCGCTGGGATCGTCCGTATCGATGGCCGTCGCGCCGGGACCCTCACCGAGTCCGGGCGCGAAGTGGTTTTCCAATACGACGATGCCTGGCTGGCGGACGCGGCGGCAACGCCGGTCGCGCTGACCCTGCCGCTGCGTGCCGAGCCGTACGTTGCCGATGGTCTGCATCCCTTCTTTCAGAATCTGCTGCCCGAGGGATGGCTCCTCGAACTGGCTGCACTGAAGTTGAAGGTCTCCAAGGATGACGCGTTCGGCCTGCTCCTGGCGACGTGCGCGGACTGTGTCGGCGACGTCGAGATCCTGCCGGCGGCGGACGATACGCCATGAGTTCCGTTTGCCTGATTTGCCTCGGGGACGTGCGTGCAGGAGAGGGGTACCATGCGCGCTGCGCCCGCCGTCTGTTCGGGACGGCGCGGATTCCGACGATCGATCTTGCCCTGAGCAAGATCCACACGGCAGCGCTCGCCATGGTCGGCCACACGACCTTCTCGGGCGTGCAGAAGAAGATATCGGTGGGGTTCTCCACGGATCGCAAGACGCTGCAGGTGGTGACGGAAGGTGGCCGGTATATTCTCAAGCCGCAGACGGAGACCTACCCGGCCCTCCCGGAGAACGAGCACGTCACGACGCGGCTGGCGGAGTTGGTCGATGTCGCGGTAGCGCCCAGCGGGCTCATTCACTTGAGCGACGGCACCCGCGCGTTCATCGTGCAGCGCTTCGACCGCCGCAGCGACGGCCGCAAGGTGCACCAGGAGGATTTCTGCCAACTGGCCGAGCAACCGCCGCGGGCGAAGTACGCAGGGACAGCCGAGTTGTGCGTGCGGCTGCTGCGGAAGTTCGCGACCGAGCCTCCCGTGGAGATTCTCAAGCTCTTCAGGATGCTTGTGTTTGGATGGTGGACGGGTAACGGAGACGTGCACCTGAAGAATCTGTCGGTGCTCGTGGACCCGCGGGGCATCGTGAAGCTGACGCCTGCGTACGACCAGGTCTGCACGCGTCTGGTCATTCCCCAGGACACGCTGGCCCTGCCGGTGGGGGGCAAGAAGGACAATTTGAGCCGCAAAAGCTGGCTGGCATTCGCGGAGTACGCGGGCCTGACCCGCAAGGCGGCGGAGCGCGTGCTGGAGCGGCAGGCTGCGGCGCTGGCGCCGGCTCAGGAACTCCTCGAGCGCTGCTGCCTGCCCGCCGAGCAGAAAGCACGCTATGCGGATCTGCTGGCGGCGCGCACACGGCAGCTCGTCTGACAGCCGATTTCGCGAATTACGTGCGCCGCTCCGCGCCGGCTACTTCAGCAGAAACAGCTCGATGGCCATGACCGCCACGCCCATCAGCGCGGCGCCGGCGATGATGCCGGCACAGATCGATTCCTGGTTCTGCACGAAGATCGTGTTGGGCTTCTGCTCCGGGCGGGGGTAGAGCCGGCCGATGACCCAGAACATGAACGACCCGGCGAACATCGCCAGGCAGGTCGTGAAGGGAATGATGAACGCCAGGCCGATGCCCACCGGGCTGATCGGAAACTTCCCCTTGCTCGCGATACGGATAATCTCGAGCACGATGCCGGCGACACCGCCGATGAGGACCGACCACTGGGCCGACACCGGAAGCTGCCCGATGCCCTTGGTGAGGATTTCCGCCACGGCCTTCCACGCCGTCGCGGCTGGGTAGGGGTATTCCGGCGTGATCAACGTCGACGGGCTGTTCCGCAGGAACAGGGCGTAGAACACCGCAACCGAGGCGAGTGAACCCGCCACGCCCCCGATCACGTGGCCGATCGCCTGCAGGCGCGGCTTGCCGCCGAGCATATAGCCCGGCTTGATGTTCTGAATGAGGTTCGAGGCGCTGCTGCTGACCTCCGCGCTGATGCACGCCGTCACGATATTCGTGCGAATCTGTCCCGGGGCGATCGCCCCGTAGGTGAGCTGCGTGATCTTGCCCATCGCGCCGGTGGGCGTGATCGACGTGAGCGCCGTCGAATTCACGGCGATCAGCGTGAAAATGAAGACCATCGGGACGGCGATCGATGACATCCACACGGGCACGCCGTAGAAGGCCCAGGCCATGTAGACGAGTCCGGCGCCAATGATCGGCACGCCGACCACCGAGACCCACAACGGCAGCTCGACGCTCTTGAGGCAGTCCTCGGTGCGCTCGTGCTTCTGGAACAGGCCCTTGAGCGGCTTGAGCAGCGTCGCCGGCTTGCTGAAGAAAGCGACCAGCGAAGCCGTCGTCATCATCGTCACGCCGCTCCACAACGCCCACGTCGTGATCGGCTTGAAACCGTAATGGTAGAAGTCCCCGGCGCTGAAAGCAGCCGTCGCCGGGGCCTTGGCGCCGGTGACGGTGGCAATCACCGCCTGTGTCCAGGCGGCCAGCGTCGCCTCGTCGGCGACCGGGTGGATGTCACCGCGGGAGATGATCCAGGGCACGATGACGACGTAGTTCAGAACCGCGCCAATCATGAGCGAGACGCCCGTGCGAATGCCCATCAGGCCGCCGGCCCCGATCATGGCGATGTCCAGCTCGGGCCGGACGGTCAGTTCACGCAGAGGAACGCGCGACAGCGTGGGGATGTAATGATGGGCGCGTTCCGCCCACGTGTAGTACCATTCGTCCAGCATCTCCGGGATATGCAGAATCCCCAGGTGGATCTTCGTGAGTATCTTGCTGGACTGGAGCAACTTGATGACCGCGGCAAGTGCGCTGAAGATGACCAGCAGCTTCGCGGGCAGCACGCGCTTCGCCTCGTCCTCCTCGTCTTCGCTGTGCAGCGTGTCCAGCACCACACCCGCCGCCTGCCCCTCCGGGAAGGGCAACTGCTCGTCGTTGATGAACCGGCGTTTCAGGGGAAACGCAAAGAGCACGCCCATTACCGTCAGGCCGAAGCACCACAGCATCATCTGCCACCAGGGGATCACCACGTTCTGGATCACCATGTAGGCGGCCATGCTCGCGATCAGCGGACCGTTCGTGTACCCCGCGGCGCAGGCGATCGACTGCATGATGTTGTTCTCGAGGACGTGGTAGTTGTCCGCGAGGTGCGCCTTCTGCAGCGTCTTGAAGATGAGGTAGGCCAGGATCACCGACGTGATGCCCACGCCGAGCGCCCACCCGGTCTTCGCGCCGACGTAGAGATTCGTGATCGACAGCACGCCACCCAGAAAGAAGCCGCAGACCACCGAACGCACCGTGAACTGCGGAATGTCCCCCTGGTACACGTTTTCCAGCCACCAGCGATCCTTCTCCTCGACGGACATCGAACGGACCTGCGCATCGGTCAGCTGCTTGATCGCCATGGTGTGCTGGAACTCCTCTGACGGCGTTCGGGAGGGCGGGACGCGAAACCCGCATGATCGGGCGTTCGCCCGAGGTACAGACAGCCCGAAGCCCGTCCAGGCGGCGTGCGGCGCCGCTTTACTCAGGCGGGTGTGAACGTGGATGTCTGCACGTTGCGGGAATTCGGCGCTGCGAACCGTAACTTGGTTCGCGACCGCAAGTTAGAGTTCATTGTGGCGATATCCGCCAGCGACGTCCACCGCTAAGTTGCGCCGAGTTACTCAGAAGAGAGTCGGGCTGGCGTCGCCGCCCACCGTGCCCTTCGGCACGGCGAGGCCCATGTGCTCGAAGGCCGCCTTGGTCGCCTGCCGGCCCTGGCGGGTGCGGACGACGAAGCCGATCTGCAGCAGGTAAGGCTCGACCACGTCCTCCAGCGTGTCGCGTTCCTGGCCCATGGTCGCCGCCAGGGCCTCGATGCCCGCCGGGCCGCCGCCGTAGACCTGCATGAGCGCGGTCAGAAACGCACGGTCCAGTTCGTCGAGGCCGAGGTCGTCGATGCCCTGGAGGTTGAGGGCCTCCTGGGCGACCGACTGGGTGATGCGCCCGTCGGCGCGGACCTGGGCGTAGTCGCGGACGCGGCGGAGCATGCGGTTGGCGACGCGCGGGGTACCGCGGCTGCGCAGCGCGATGGCGTCGAGTGCTCCGTCCTCGTAGCCGAGTTCGAGTCGCGTGGCGGAGCGGTGGAGGATCGTGCGGAGATCGTCGGCGCCGTAGTAATCGAGATGGAACTGGAGGCCGAAGCGGTCGCGCATGGCGCCGCTGAGCATGCCCGCGCGGGTGGTCGCACCGATCAGCGTGAACGGCTGGAGGTTGAAGTTGACCACGCGGCCGCGCAGGCCGCCCTCGATGGTGACGTCGACGCGGAAGTCCTCCATGGCGGTGTAGAGGAACTCCTCGACGACCTTGGGCAGGCGGTGGACCTCATCGATGAAGAGGATGTCGCCGCGTTCGAGGTTGGTGAGGATCGGCATCAGGTCCGCCTGCTTCGAGAGGGCGGGTCCGGAGGTGATGCGCAGGGGGCGTTCGCTCATCTCGCGGGCGACGACGTGGGCGAATGTGGTTTTACCAAGGCCGGGCGGCCCGTCGAAAAGCATGTGCTCGAGCGGCTCGCCGCGCTGCCGGGCGGCGTGCATCGCGATTTCGAGCTTCTCGACGATGCGCGTCTGGCCGACCATCTCGTCAAGCGTGCGCGGACGCAGGGTGGTGGCGGACACATCCGTGTCCCCGCGCTGCGTCTCGCCCGAGATGATCCGTTCACGCGCCATGGTGTCTTGGGGCCCAATTCACTCGTGCCTACTGCACGTCAAAGCCGTATCCAGTCTATTCGTCATTCGTCATTCGTCATTCGTCATTCGTCATTCCGCATTCATCATTTCCCTACCCCTCCACCCCCGTCTTGATCCGGTAACTGGCCTTCACCCACGCCTCCGCCTCGTCGAGGTCGGGATGCAACTGGGCGGCGCGTTCGAGCCAGCGCTCTGCGTCCGCGCGGGCCTCGCCGAGGGCCAGCAGCACCTCGAGCGCGTCGCGCTGGCCGGTCGTGAAGCGGGCGGTCTCGACCACCGCGGTCGTTTCGCCCTGGGCGAACTCGTCGACCTTGCCGCGCAGCTCCGCGACGATCATCTCCGCGGCGCGCTTGCCGATGCCGCGCAGCGTGGCGAGCGACTTCGCGTCCCCAGCCTGGATCCACCCGGCGATCCGGCGGACCGGTTCGCTCAGTGCCCGCAGCGCCTTGCGCGCCCCGATGCCCTTGACCGACACGAAGCGGTGGTAGAAGCGGCGGTCCTCGGGATAGAGAAAACCCACCAGCCGCGGAGTCATGTTGCCCACCATCGCGTTGGCTTCGAGAAACTCGAGCGTGTGCAGCGTGACCTCCAGGCCGCGGTGCGCGGTCAGCTCGCCGAGGGCGAAACCGGGCACGAGCACCTCGCGGGCGACGCCGTCGCGCTCGATCACCACGGCCTCCTCGTCCACGTCGAGCAGGGTGCCGGTCAGGCGGACGATCATGGGTGTGCGGCTCCGGCGGGGCGCTGCGGAACGACAGGCAGGGGAAGAGGCATCACGCCGTGGTTCATGTTCGTTTCCTGGCAGGGACCGCTTGCGCCACTTTACCGAGGCGGCTGGCGTGTGCCAAGAAAGCGTCCGCGCCGGAGCCACACAAAAAAAGAACGGACGGATCGCGCGGATCCGCCCGTTCGAGACTGCAGTCGTTGCTCGCCGGTCGCCTTACGACTTGGCGTCGGCCTTCACCAGCGACTCGCCGGCGAGGAGCTTGTCCACCTCGGCCTGAATCTGCTTGGAGAGATCGACCGGGCCGCCGATGTGCACGGCCTCGACGATGCCGTTCTTGCCGATCACGAACGACGTCGGGAAGCTCGAGACCTTGTAGGGGCCGCCGATCTTCTTGTCGGGGTCCCAACCAGTCGGCACGGAGCTCATGCCGAGCTTCTCGAAGTTGGCGATGAGCTCGGGCTCGGTCTTGGCCCGCTGGCCCGACTTGGCGTCGAGGCTGATGGCCACGACTTCCATGTTCTTGTCGGCGTATTCCTTGTTGAGCGCCTCGAGCGTGGGCAGGGCGCGCTTGCAGTACCCGCACCACGAAGCGTAGAAGATCGCGACCTTCACCTTGTCCGACTTGCCGCCGAGCTTGATCTCCTTGTCGCCGCTGAGCGACTTGACGGTCGCCTCGGGCGCCGGCTTGCCGAGCAGGTCCATCGCCGGACGACGGGGCCGGGTGCGGGGCTTGGCAGCCGCTCGCGGCTGGGCCTGCGCCGCCTTCAGGGCGGTCAGCTCGCGGAGAATCGCCCGCATGTCGGAGCGCATGGCGGAAATCTCGTGCCGCAATGCCGCGAGCTCGGTCTGGACATCGCCGGCGGGGGCGTTGTCGGCCTGGTCCATAGCCTCCTTCTGAACCGGCTTCCGCTTGGCTTCTTCGTGCTGCTGCGCGAGGACGGGAAGGGCGCCCAGCGTGAGCACCAGGCCCGCCGCCACCATCAGTCGGCTGGTCCGTTTCATACGATCATCTCCACTTCAAGAAAAGGTGTTCGTTTGGCACGACGAGCACCGGGCACACGATGCCCGTCCATACTCCGCCATCTCATCAGGCAACCCGGCGATGCGCCGCCGACGCGGCACCTCACGGTTGACGTGCAGTGCACCCCAACACGCGCAGCACGACGGCTAGCGGCCCGGATCACTCTTATATAGCGGATGGTGGGGGCGAGTTCAAAACGAAGCGTGTAACGAGGTGGTATCTCGCGATTCATCCGGCGCAACCGTCGCGGTTGCCGAATTTCCGCAGCAGAACGCGATGGCAATGGCATCCGCGAGGTCCGGGGGCTCCGGCATCGACGGCAGGCGGAACAGCGATTGAACCGCCTGCTGAACCTGCGTTTTGCTGGCCCGGCCATTGCCGGTGAGGTGCTTCTTGACGTGCGTGGCACTGAAATTGGATACCGTGGCACCGTTTCGGGCAGCCGCCGCCAGCAGCACGCCCCGCGCGTGGCCCATCTGGATGGCGGTACGCGGGTGCTTGTAGTGGGCGTAGAGCTGCTCGACCCCGACCGCGGCTGGCTTCCACTGCAGCAGGACCTCGGCGAAATCGTCGGCAAGCTGCACCAGGCGGTCCGCCAAGTTCGCGCGCGGCGACGTCCGCAGGATGCCCGCATCGAGAATGGACGCGCGGCCTACGCCGTCGCAGCGGACGATGGCGTATCCGGTGGTGTCGAGGCCGGGGTCGATGCCGCAGACGATCATGGCGGCTATCTTCGAGCCGGTGCGGGCGATTGCAAGCAGGAAGTGGGGCAGGTTGCGCCTACGGGACGCGCGCAGGTGCATCGCGCTGGACCTCATCGTCCGCTTGCAGGTCGCGTCCGTCAGGCTGGCTGGTGGATGCGGCAGACGGTGCGGGGGACGGCGTGTCGAGCAGTCGCGCGAGCGCCTGGGCCTCGGCGACCGCCTCGGCGCTTCCAGTTACCACTACGCGGCGGTGCGCCCAGTCGGTCCAGACGCGCAGCGCGGGGTCGGCGCCGGGCGGCTCGGTCTGACGCTCGTCGCCGAGCGGGTGGTAGGTGATCGTGTCGGGGTAGAGCGAAGCCAGCGTCTGGGCGAGATCGTCCGGCTCGCCACGTTCGAGCTTGATCTCGGCGACGACGGTGGCGTCGTCCTGCAGGGCGACGTCGAGCATGTCCAGAAGCGGAACATAGAGCCGCAAATCCGTCAACGACGCGAGCATCGTGAGATTCTTCCCTGTGCAGTCATATTCCATCATCACCACGTAGGAGGGCACCAGGTTTGCATATTTCAATATCTCGGGGATCGGCGTGGCGTCATGGCCATAAAGTAAGAGTGCGGGGCGATCGGCCGGATAGGTTGTTTTCGTTATGCTCTCGACGGACGTGAACATCCACTTCAGGCCCCAGGTGAGGCCGCATCGATCGGCCAATCGGATGATTTTGATAGTTGGCTCGAGCCTTCTGCGGACGAAAAAGGCATCGTCGCATGCATGATAGCAGACCATGTTCAGGCGTGTTATCGCCAGGTCAAAGGACATCGATTCCCGGCCGCAGTCGAGGGTCGTGCTGCCTTCCGGCCGCGGGCCATCGATTTTCCACCCCGTCGTCCACTCGAAATCATCGAGCAGTTCCCGGTACGTGGCGTGGGCGTAATGAAAGTGCAGACCGTTGGTCGTGACGTTCCTTGGGGAGTAGGGCAAGTCGATGGCGCGGACCTCGGCGGACGCGAAAAGCATGGCGGCGGCGCCGAGTGCAATGGGCAGGCGGGCGGTCATGGTGCTGGTCTCCGATGGGTGGCTGTGCCGTTGGGTGATACGCCGCTGAGTGAGCCAGGTTGCGGTATTGGATTGACATTCGCAGGCGGGGGACGGACGCTTACGACGGTGCGGGGGGGAGGCGATGCGGCTCGGAGGCGGCGTGGCTCCGGGCGTGCCGGTGGGGCGCGGAGCAAGGATGGCGATCGTGGCGGAATGGGACTGCGACATTGCGATCATCGGTGGGGGGATCGTCGGGACGGCGACGGCGTTGGCGCTGGCGCGGGCCGAGCTGGGCAGCCTGATCGTGCTGGAGGCGGAGGAGCATCTGGCCGCCCACCAGACCGGGCACAACAGCGGGGTGATCCACTCCGGCCTGTACTACAAGCCGGGCTCGCTCAAGGCGCGGCTGTGCGTCGAGGGCCGCGAGGCGCTCTACGCCTTCTGTGCTGAGCAGGGAATACCCCATGAGCGCTGCGGCAAGGTCGTCGTGGCGACCGACGCCGAGGAGGTGGCTGCGCTCGACCGGCTCGAGGAGCGCGGCCGGGCCAACGGCCTGCAGGGGCTCCGCCGGCTCGACCCCGCCGGCATCCGCGAACTCGAGCCGCACGTGTGCGGGATCGACGGGCTGCACGTCCCGGACACCGGCATCGTGGACTATACAGCCGTGACGGAGGCGTACGCCCGCTGCATCACGTCAGCCGGCCACAACGTGCGCACGGACGCCCGCGTGTACGGCCATCGGCGCGACGGCGCCCGGCAGGTGCTGCGGACCACCGCCGGGGCGGTGCGCTGCCGCTTCATCGTCAACTGCGGCGGCCTGCAGTGCGACCGGGTCGCGCAGATGTGCGGCGTCACGCCCGGCGTGCGCATCGTGCCGTTCCGCGGGGAATACTACGAGCTGAAGCCGGAGCAGCACCATCTTGTGAAAAACCTAGTTTACCCCGTGCCCGATCCGCGGTTCCCGTTTCTGGGCGTGCACTTCACGCGCATGATCCACGGCGGCGTCGAGGCGGGTCCGAATGCGGTGCTGGCCTTCAAGCGCGAGGGCTACGGCAAGCTCTCCTGGTCGCTGAAGGATGCGCTGGCCACCGCCAGTTACGGCGGGTTCTGGCGGTTGGTGCAGCGGCACTGGGCGATGGGTTGTGGAGAGATGTACCGTTCGTGGAGCAAGCGCGCGTTCGTGCGCGCGCTGCAGCGGCTGATGCCCGAGATCCGCGCGTCGGATCTCACCGCCGGCGGTGCGGGCGTGCGGGCCCAGGCGATCGAGCAGGACGGAAGTCTGGTCGACGACTTTCGCCTGGTGGACGCCGAGGGCATGCTGCACGTGCTCAACGCGCCATCGCCGGCTGCGACCGCTTCGCTCAGCATCGGCGCGTACATCGCGGAGCGGGTGTCGAAGCGTTGGCACGGTCAGCGGAGTACCGCGGGGGCCGGGTAGCCTGCGGCGGGCGCGCGGCCTCACCCAGCTTGCCAATCCGCGACGGAGGTTGACGTCGGTTGAGCGCAGAGTAGACGTGTGGGGACAAGAACTTATAATTTCGCCTTCGGCCTGGGTATGGCGAGGTCCCACCGCCGGTGGCTGCGGCGGGGTTTTCCGGGCTAAGCTCAGGCCGCGCATAAGGTTACGATGTTTTCCTCCGCGCCCGTAGCTCAATGGATAGAGTGGCTGGCTTCGAACCAGTAGGTTGGAGGTTCGAGTCCTCCCGGGCGCATTGCCAATGTTGCGGGCGGTGATCGCGGGCACGCGGTGATCCCGACCGTTTTTTCCCGGCGCATTCTCAACAGGGTTGAAAGCACCGTCCATGAGCAAAGCGGAATCCAAGAAGCAGGTGGACGACAAGGAAGCGGAACTTCCCGAAGGCGAAGCGGACGTCGAAGAACAGGACGACGACGGGGAAGACACCGAGACCGAGACCGAGGCCACCGGCGCCAGCGGCGGCGACGCGTCCGCATCGAGCGACCGGCCGGCGCCGCGCCGCGCGCCCGGGCAGAAGGAAGTCATTCCCTTCGCGTGGAAGGTCTGCGGGTATTCCAGTGACGGTCACACGCTGACGCTGTTCAAGTCGGTGGATCGGGCGGACAGCGAGGCGCAGCTCCAGCGGCACATCGAAGAGGGGTACTACGAGGGGCTGAAGCTCTACGGCGTCGACGAGGTCGTGCCGGAATCCCCGAAGGCCAAGAAGCTCCGCGCCGCGGCGGCTGCCGCCGCGAAGAAGTCCAAGAAGACCACCGCGGACAAGGAAAAGAAGGCTGCAGCCACGCCGAGCCGCAAGACCTCCAAGGGGCAGACCGTCATCCAGACGGCGATGGGGCCGATGATCGACGGGCGCATCACCGTTCGCCGCAAGGCCGGCGCGCCGGTGTTCGAGAAGGGTCGCAAGTCGTCGCGGAGCCGCGCGGCCAAGGCCGCCGCACCGGCGGAGACGACGGCGAAGGCCAAGTCCAAAGCCAAGAAAGCGGACACGGCGAAGGCGGCGACGCCGAAGAAGACCAAGGCCGCAACGGCCAAGGCCCCCGCGGCGAGCAAGAAGAAAAAGTCCGCCCCAGCGGCCAAGGCCAAGACCGGCGCGAAGAGCAAGACCGCCACCAAGAGCAAGACCAAGTCGAAAACGACGACGAAGTCGAAGACCAAAGCCAAGACCAAAACGAAGACGAAAACCAAGACCAAGACGAAAACCAAGCGCGGCCGCTAGCCGCACTTGCCCCCGCACGTCGAGCCGGCGGCGCCGCGGCGCATCCCGGCCGGCGCTACAGGCGACCTCGACATGGCTCAAGCGACCCCCTCGCCCGTTTACCGGCAGCGCATCCGCGACCTGCGCCAGGCGCTGACCCGCCACAAGATTCCCGCGCTTTTGATCACCAATCGCTTCGATCACGTGCACCTCACCGGCTTCACCGGGGAGGACTCGGCTGTGCTGGTCACGCGGACCGCGGTGCAGATCATCAGCGACGGCCGTTTCGCGACGTCGATCCGCAAGGAGGCGCCGTGGGCCAAGGTGGCGCTGCGCAAGGGCACGCTGGAGGAGGAGATCGTCAAGGTCGTCAAGGTGCTGCGGCTGAGGAGCGTGGCGGTGCAGGCGGAGTACCTGACCGTGGCGGCCCGCCGGGAGCTGCAGCGCGGGCTGCGCGGCGTGAAGCTGATTGACGCGCCGCCGGTCTTCCGCGAATTGAGAATTAGCAAGAGCGCGGACGAGCTGAAGCTGATCAACAAGGCGGCGCGGATCGCGGAGGAGGCCTACCGGGCCACGCTCGCGACGTTGCGGCTCGGGCAGACCGAGCTCGAGATCGCGGCGCGGCTCGAGTACGAGATGAAGCGGCGCGGCTCGACGGCGCCGGCGTTCGATTCGATCGTGGCGATCGACGGCAACGCGGCGCTGCCGCACGCGGTTCCGGGAACGCGCAAGCTCAAGCGCGGATGCACGCTGCTGCTCGACTGGGGCGCCACGTATGGCTTCTACCGCAGCGACTTGACCCGCACGGTGTTCATCGGTAGCATCCCGCCGAAAATGCGGGAGGTGTATGCGCTGGTGCTGGCGGCGGAACAGATGGCGATCGCCGCAGTCAGGCCGGGAGCGCGAATGTGCGACGTGGATGCCGTGGCGCGGCGGCACATCGCCGATGCAGGTTATGGGGAATTCTTCAATCACGGTCTCGGGCACGGCCTGGGGCTGGACGTGCATGAAGCCCCGTCCCTGCGCTGGAGCAGTACCGAGACGTTCCGCGCGGGCATGGTCGTCACCGTCGAGCCGGGCATTTACCTGCCGGGCGTCGGCGGTGTGCGCATCGAGGACGACGTGCTGGTGACCAGCACGGGTCACAAGGTGCTCACGCGGCTGGACAAGGACCTGGACTCCGCCGTTCTGGCGCCCCTGCGCTAGGGGGCGCGACAACGGCGCGGAGATACCCATCGTGGTCGATCCCAAGAAGATACGCTCGCTCGTCGAAATCATGACCGAGCACGATCTGTGCGAGCTCTCCTACAAGGGGGGCGAGGAGGAGATCCTGCTCAAGCGGGCGGGGGCGCACGGGCCCGCGGAAGGGCCGGCGCCGCAGATTGTTTATTCCCAACCGATGCCTCCGGCGTACGCGCCGCCGCCACCCCCGCCGCCGGCGGGCGGACCGGCTGCGCCGCCACAAGCCCCGGCGGCACCGGCCCCGCTCGCGGACGCGGACGCCGGCCTGGTGCCGATCAAGTCGCCGATGGTGGGCACCTTCTACGCGATGCCCAACCCGGAGTCGCCGCCGTTCGTCACCGAGGGCTCGCGCGTGTCGCCCAACTCGGTGGTCTGTATCGTCGAGGCCATGAAGGTCTTCAACGAGATCAAGGCGGAGGTTTCCGGCACGGTGAAGAAAGTGCTGGTCAAGAACGAGGACCCGGTCGAATTCGGCCAGCCCCTCTTCATGGTCAAGCCCGATTGACGCTGAGATAACCCGCGGGCGGCGGTGCAGGCCAGGGGCGCGCGAGCGCGCCCGGCTCACGCCGGCGGCCGCCGCAGAATCCGATTCATGTTCAAGCGCATACTGGTGGCCAACCGTGGTGAAATCGCCCTGCGGGTGATGCGCACCTGCCGGGAGATGGGAATCGACACGGCCTGCGTGTTCTCGGAGGCCGACCGCGGTTCGGACTATCTCAAACTGGCGTCCCGCGCCGTGTGCATCGGCCCCGGCCCGGCCGGCGAAAGCTACCTCAAGGGCGACCGCATCATCGCCGCCGCCGAGATGGTGGGGGCCGACGCGATCCACCCGGGCTACGGCTTTCTCGCGGAAAACGCGCAGTTCGCGGACATGTGCCGCGACTCCAACATGGAGTTCATCGGCCCGTCGTCGGAGTCGATCCGGCTGCTCGGCGACAAGGCCGCGGCGCGCAAGCTGGCCAAGAAGGCCAAGGTGCCGACGGTCCCGGGCAGCGACGGCGTGGTCGAGGACGACGCCGAGGCGCTGAAGGTCGCCTCCAAGATTGGGTATCCCGTCATGGTCAAGGCGCTCGCCGGCGGTGGGGGCCGCGGCCTGCGCATCGTGCGGACCGCCGACGACCTCAAGCACGCGCTTGCCACCTCGCGGCAGGAGGCGCTCAAGGCCTTCAGCAACGCCGGCGTCTACATCGAGAAATTCATCGAGAACCCCCGGCACGTCGAGGTCCAGCTCCTCGCCGACCAGAAGGGCCAGTGCGTGCACGTCTTCGAACGTGACTGCACCGTACAGCGCCGCTACCAGAAGCTCATCGAGGAGTCGCCCTCGCCGGGCATCCCCGACCGCACCCGCGAGGAGATGTGCAAGGCCGCGGTGCGGCTCGCCAAGGCGGCGAGCTACTACAACGCAGCCACCGTCGAGTTCGTCGTCGACCAAAAGGGCCACCCGTACTTCATCGAGGTCAACACGCGCATCCAGGTCGAGCACCCCGTCACCGAGATGATCACCGGCCTCGATCTGATCCGCTGCCAGGTGGAGATCGCCGCGGGTCAGCCACTGCGCTTCGCGCAGAAGGAGATCAAGCGCAGCGGGCACGCCATCGAGTGCCGCATCAACGCCGAGGACCCGGCGCACAATTTCCGGCCGTCGCCGGGCAAGATCGAGCACATGACGGTGCCGGGCGGGTGGGGCGTGCGCTTCGACTCGCACGCCCACGCGGGCTATACGATCTCGCCGCGCTACGACTCGATGATCGGCAAGCTGATCGTGCATCGCCCGACGCGCGACGAGGCGATCGCGGCGATGCGCCGCTGCCTCGACGAGCTCAGCGTCGACCCCATCAAGACGACCATCCCGCTCTTCCAGCGGATCATGCGCGACGACACGTTCGCGTCGGGCAAGTTCGACACCGGCTACGTCGAGCGGCTGAAGCTGGATGAAGCCTCGGCCTGACGTGACGTTTATGCTGGGGTGTCTGCCGCTGGACGCGCGGAAGGCTTGATTTCACGTCGCAGCATCGGTAGTTACTCAACCTGCATTGCGGTGAAACCACGTACGCATCGGGGGTGGAGCATGCGCGCACGATTACTCGGGAGTGCTGCGATCGGGATCCTTATAAGCGGATGCGCGAGCGCGCATCAGGAATTGGGCGAGGCACGTCGTGGAGTTGCACCTGTCCACGACTTCGATGCGCTGGTCAGGGAGGCTGGTGCCGATGCGAAAGGCGGCTCTGCGCGCGCTTCGGAGTGGTTCCTGGCAGCCGATCGGGCAACAGCCGGCGATGAGCGCGACGCCGCGGGGGCCGAGGACTCCGGCACTGCTCAAGAGCAGTGGCACACGGCGGCTGATGCAGATGGCACTGCTCAAGAGCAGTGGCACACCGAGCGGAACCGGGCGCCTTTGCCGGGGCTCTGGGACACGATCGAACGCGACCTTGCGGATGCGCCCCGCGACCTCTGGGAAGACACCAAGAGCGTCTACGGCAACGGGCAGAACCTGATCATCCTCGGACTTACCTACGGCGGGTCGCTCGCCATGCAGACCACGCACGTCGACGACCGCTTCGAAAGCTCCCTCACCAGCCGCCGCGTCTACAAGGAGGACATCGCCGATGGCATTGGCTTTCTTGGCAATCCTGCCACGCACTTCGGGCTCGCCGGCCTCTGGTACCTCGTCGGCCAGCAGCGTCAGGACGAGCGCACCTACTCCGTCGGCCGGACCCTCTTCAGCGCCCTCACCATCAACGGGCTGACCACCATGCTCGGCCAGGCTGCCACCTCGGATCGTTCCCCCAACGGCGAGTGGGGCTCATTCCCCAGCGGCCACACCTCGAGCACCTTCGCGTTCGCGTCGGTGATGCACGAGGCGTACGGACCGTGGGTCGGCGCCCCGCTCTATGCCCTGGGGGCAGCCGTCGCGGTGGAGCGGCTGGACGACGGCGAGCACTACGCCTCGGACGTCGTCATGGGCGCGGTCATGGGCCTGGTCATCGGGCACACCGTCGCCGGCGAGCACGAGATCGAGTTGTTCGGCGGCCGGATCGTGCCGTACGCCGACCCGCAGACCGGGGCCAGCGGAATCGCGTGGCATTTGGCATTCTAGGTTGTAGACTAGTAAATGAACGGGACCGCAGGTTACCGGTTATCGTGCATGGAGTAGGTTTGTGGAAGCCTTTGACAGGATTACGTTTGATCCGGAAATCCTCGGAGGTCGAGCGTGCATCCGCGGTATGCGCATTCCGGTATCTATCATCGTCAAGTGTGTGGCACACGGCGCGACTCACGATGAGATCTTGACTGACCATCCCGATCTGGAGCTTGATGACATCAGGCAGGCTCTGGAATATGCGGCATGGTTAACCGCGGAGAACGTTCGGTCGGCCTGAACAACCGATGCACTTTCTCGCCGATATGGGTGTATCGCAAAGCGTCGTGCGATGGCTGCGAAGTCGAGGACACGACGCAGTGCATTTGCGCGATGAAGGACTACATCGGCTAGCCAACGGCGAAATATTCGCTAAAGCACTCATCGAGCATCGCGTTATCCTGACATTTGACTTGGACTTTGCTGAGATTATTGCGCTTTCCGGGCTTGAAGTAGCCAGTTGCGTCATTTTCCGAACGTCGAATGCCCGCTCTCCTTTCCTGATCGACCGACTTTCTGCCGTAATGCCATTGGTTGAGGCGCCATTGCAGAACGGCGCGATCGTGGTAATTGAGGACGCGCGACACCGAGTGAGACGCCTGCCGCTGGGGGGATAGCCACCCAATCAGCAAACTACTGTCTCTCCTCCAGCGTCACGTGATCCTGCTGCTTGTTGCGGCCCTGGTGCGTGACCGTCTCGTAGGTCAGGTTCGCCGTCTTCGCCGGGGCGACCTGCGCGGTGAACTGCGGGCTGCGGTAGTCGTAGAGCGTGGGCGCGAGATCGCTGCGAAAGACCACGTCGCCGGCGAAGCTGCGGCGGATCTCGACGGCGATCGGCTTGGCCCGATAGTTGCGGATCCGCTCGATCCACAACTCGTGATCGTCCCAGCCAGCCACCGTGTCCTTGATCTCGATGCGGTGGCCCTCCGTGGGCGAATAGTAGACGCTCGCGCCGTTCCGCCTGAACCAGAAGTCGCTGCGCCAGGCGCGCTGCAGGATCCGCTCGTGGATCACCTCCGGATCGCTACCGAGATTCAGCTCGATCTCCTGGCCGATGGGCACGTACTTGATGGTCTGCGCCAGCAGGAATGAAAGCCCGTCGCGGCAGTTGTCGCGAAAGAGCCGGACCACCCCGTCGGGCAGCGGCGTCGAGCCGAGGTCGGACGCCGTGTCGTTGCGGAGCAGGAACATGCGCACGAGCTGATCGCCGTATTCCTGCGGGCGGTAGCGGTACTGGATGTGGAAGGGCACCGCCTTTCCCGCGAACAGGCGCATGCGCTTGGACCAGCCGTTCGGCACCGTCTCCGTGCCTTCGACCGTGAAGATGAAATACTCGGACAGGCCCTCCTTGACGATCTCCTTGGGAGCGGCTGCGACGGCTCCGCGGGCCATGCCCATTTGCAACTCGTCGCAGACCTCCTTGCGGGCTGCGGCGTCGAAGTCCCGGGCACGCATTTCAGATTTCTCATACATGTACCGGTCAACTTCGCTGACGATCCCGCGCTGGGCCAGTTCGCGCACCTTCTCCACCAGGCTGATCGTGCCCACGACCATGCGCACCTGGGCGCCCGCGTAGTCCTCGCCCGAGTTGTTGATCACCCGGACGAACCCGTCGAACGCCATCGTCTCCTCGGCTGGGTCGCTGACGCAGACGTAGTCGACCGCCCACGAGATGCCGCTGGTGAAATAGGTCACCTCGATCTCGGCGTCACCGTCGAACGCGCTGCGCACCGCCCAGTAGAGCATCTGGGGCTTGTCGTGGGGAAACGTCGTATCGAGCAGTTCGAGTTCGCCCGCGTGCGACTTGAAACGCAGATCGACGCTGGTGGGGTCGATCAGCGTATTCGCCCACGAGAACTGCAGCGGGTTAATCCCCTGCTTGAACGTCACCCGGCGCGTCTCGCGCACCAGCGTCAGATCCTCGCTGTTGTAGATCGTGAGCTGCACGGTATCGCGCGGCGGGATCGTCGAAAGATCCACGTTCTTAGCCCAACAGGGCAGCGCCGCAGCGCCCACAGCCGCCAATAATCCCACAAGTCTCGTATTCATCGGAGTTCACCCTTTCGGTCAGCCGCTTATTCGTGCCATCGCGGTGCGCGCTCGCTTCCACTTTCGCACTTTCCCACTTTCTCACCTTCTCACTTCGCCCCTCACCATTCGTTCTTGATTTTCACGTGCAGCGT
Source organism: Phycisphaerales bacterium (assembly GCA_020639115.1). Taxonomy (GTDB): domain Bacteria; phylum Planctomycetota; class Phycisphaerae; order UBA1845; family UBA1845; genus JACKHG01. The sequence continues at coordinate 65,953 of JACKHG010000010.1, read as the reverse complement.
GTGCGTCTGCAGCGCGGCCTTGTCGTCTTCACCGCGCGGCGGCAGATCGACGTGGAAGAGCAGGCGGTCCGCGGTGCTCTTGACCGCGTCGAAATGCTCGGCGAGCGTCGCATCGGAGACGAGTTCCCACTCGACGTCGCGGCCCGTGTCGCCGCGAATCTCGGCGCGCAGAGCCCGCATCGACTCGGCGATGTCCAGCGTGACGGGTTCATCCTTGAAATTCTCGATCGCGTATTTCACGACTACGTCGTAGTCGAAGAGATTGCCCAGCACGCGATCCTGGCGGCGCTGATCGATGGTTCGCTTGACGACGATGTCCTTGGCCACGCCGAGGGCGAGCTTCAGCTCGTCATCACGCGGCGTGAAGCCGGCCCAGTCCTCGCCGAGGAACGCGGTCGTGCCGTGCCCGTCGTCCTGGTAGATGCGGGCCTTGCCGAACATGAGCGGGAAAGCGCCCAGGCCGTGGTCGCGGTCGTTCTTGAGCACGTAGTGCATGGGGATGCGCAACTGCTGCTTGCCGGCGTCGAGGTAGCCGAATTCGGAGAGACTCGCCGTATAAGTCTTGCGGATCGGCACGTTGTCAAACCGGGCGCTGAGCAACTGCCGGGTTTCGGCGATGCCGATCGGCCGTTCGAAGCGCTCGCCGAATCCCGCCCACATGCCCGCGACGCCGAACTCCTCGTTGGAGCGGTTGTGCAACTGCACGTACTGCCAGAGCGTCAGGCTCTTCTCGTTTGCGGCTGCCACCGCGCGGTACGCGAACGACTTGTCGAGCTGGCCGATGATGTAGCTGATCCGCACGCGGGCGGAACCCGCCTGCGTCGCAGAGACCTGCCAGGTCAGCGCGTTTTCGCCCGGCGGGTACGAGACCGAGAGCACCTTGATGTGCTCGGGATCGCTCAGGCAGCGGAACTGAATGCTATCCTTCGCGATTTGAGCGTTTGCCCAGGCGAAGACCACGTCATTCACGCCCGCCGCCAGCGGCACGATGCGTTCCTCCTCGGCCAGCGTGGCCTGCGGGTTGTCGAGTTGGATCTCGACCCGTTCGCGCGGCGGCAGTGTGATGAGCTTGACCGCCGCAAGCGCCGGCGTGACGCCGCACAAGGCGGCGGCTGCGAGCGCACCGATGGCGCGCACGAAATATCTCGTGTTCATCTCACACCTCGTTCCTGGGAAATCACTCAGGCGCGCTCGGCCCCGAGTCTGGGTGAGCCCCTCGCTGGCTCGCTGTGGCATTGGACGCAGCCGCCGCGCCGCCGGTTTCAGAAAATCCGCCGTTACGAGGATCTGCGCGTTTCGCCCGTCGCGGCGATCGGAGATGGCTGATTACCGGCTCGTGGAGGAGGCCTGACCTCCAGGCGGCAGGGGACCCAGGCGAATGGTGTGCGGGTCGGGGTAGCGGTCCGCGTGCTGCTCGCGGCTCTTGTAGTACAGGTCGCCGACCGTCATGCGCTCAGCATCGTACGCGCCGTTCTCGTCGACGGACCAGCTCACCCCGCACGGTTCATCCTCCGGCGCCATCTGGAATTCGGCGCTGACGAGCACGCTGCGTCCCGGAATGCCGCGGGACCCGCGCTGCTCGACCGACCAGCCCGTGACCCAGTCATTGGCCTCGAGTGGCAGCAGGTAGCGGTACCAGGCCGGTTCGAAGGGGGCATCGCCCCCGTGGGTCGCCAGGAACTGCGCTTCCGGAGCGGGCCGGGTGACGTCCACTGCAAACGCGACGTGCGGGTAGCGCGTCCTCAAGTTGGGAAAGCCCATGTCGAACAGGTAGGTCTCCGCGTTTTCCGCGGCGAAGGCGATCAGTCCGGCGTGCGGCATGGCCACGCAGTCGAAGATCGAGCCGTCGTACCAGAACGCATAGAGCCGGTTGCCCAGCAGGTCGTATACGCAGATCATGCACTGCGAATACAGCTTGTGGCTGAAGGAGACGATGATCTCCTCGCCCGGATGGGCGTCATCCACGAAGACGTCCTCGACCCAGAAGCTCTGGCAGGTGAACTCCGTCGCGGTGTATCCGCGCCGCGCCCTCCAGTCAGCCGGAATGTCCGCATCGCGCACCCCGCGATACCACAGCGGCGTGTCGGGATCCTTCACGTCGAAAGCCGCGAGGTCATTCCCGTAGGGAAGCGCCGTGGCGTACGAGCAGGCCAGCACAGCCAACTTGCCCCCGCCCCAGGCCGCCGGACGGTGAACCAGGGCAGCCCCACCAATCAACCCCGCCCCGCGCACCTCCCACGCGTGCAGCACATGGTCGCTGATCGTGACGAGCCGCGCCGTACGCTGGTCCGCGCTGATCTCGATGCGCTCCGGCCTCAGGCTGAGGTACCAGACGAAGAGGAACGTGAGCCCCACGATTACGCTGGCGACCAGCGTGCAAGCGGCGAACGTGGCTGCCACCGCGTGTCGCGCCGCCCACCGGCTCATGCGATGCAGGGCCCCCGGGCTGCGGGCCGTGATCGACTCCCCGAGCATGTGGCGCCGCACGTCGTCGGCGAGCTGGGCGGCGGACTGGTATCGTCGCGTGCGGTCTTTGGCGAGGCACTTGAGCAGGATAGCCTCGAGGTCGCGCGGAATCTTCCGATTGATGCTGCGCGGGGCGTCGGGTTGCTGGTCGCACACGAGCCGAGCTGCCTGGCAGATCGATGCCCGCCGCAGATCATACGGCAGCCGCTCGCAGACCAGCTCGTAGAGCACGACGCCCAGCGAGTACACGTCGCTGCGCACGTCCAGGTCGCCGGCGTCGGCTGCACACTGCTCGGGGCTCATGTACTGCAGCGTCCCGACCAGTTGGTTGGAGTCGGACCGCAGGGTGGTCAGCGTGACGTCGGCGTCGGTCGAGCGGGCCACGCCGAAGTCGATGATCTTCACCTGGCCAGCCGCATCGACGAGGATGTTGCCCGGCTTCAGGTCGCGGTGAATCAGACCGCGCTGATGGCCGTGGTGCACGGCGTCGCAGACCTGCAGGAAAAGGGTCAACCGCGCATGCAGATCGAGCCCGTGCCGCTCGGAGCCGCCGCCGCAGTACGTGGTGATCGGCTGGGCTCCCTCCACCAGCTCCATCACGAAGTAGGGCAGCGTCTCGCACGAGGCGGGATCCGCGAATGTCCCCGCCTCGAACACCTGGGCGATGTTGGCGTGACGCAACCGCGCGAGGTAGCGGGCCTCGTGCTCCAGACGCCGCATCGCGTCGGCTGCCGAGAGGCCCGGGCGGACGATCTTGAATGCAACGTCGCGCTGCAGCCGCTCCTGGCGGGCGCGATAGACCGTGCCCATGCCCCCCGACGCGATCCGTTCGATCAGGCGGTATCCCGCCACGGTCGTGCCGATCCGCCGGTCGTCGGCCTCGACGTCGACGGTCGCGGACGGGCGAAAGATCGAGGGCGGCTCCGCGGGCTCGAGGAAGCAGCAGTCCGCGGCTGCATCGTGCGCGAGCAGCGATTCAACCTCGTGGCGCAGCGCGCCGTCTTCCGCACACTCCCGCGCAAGGAAGGCACTTCGCTCGCGCGGCGCATACTCCGCAGCCGCCTCGAACAACGTCATGACGCGTTGCCAGTGATCTGAGGTCATCGCCGTGCAGGGCCGGTTGCCAGCCGACTACCCCCGCCTAACTGAACGTTCCGACCAGCTCGCGGTGGAGCCATGCGCGGGCGAAACGCCAGTCGACGTTCACCGTTCGCGCGGATATGCCCATCGCCGCGGCTGTTTCGTCCACCGTCAGGCCCGCGAAATAACGCAGCTCCACCACCTCATGTTTACGCGGATCAATATCGCGCAGCCGGTCGAGCACTTCGTCCACCGCCAGGACCGTGTCTGCGTCATCGTTGAGATCGGGGGGCTCGTCCCCGAGGGGGGACAGGTTCACGCCGCCGCCGCGTTTCTGGCGCTTGCGCCGGCGGGCGTCGTCAATGCGAATCCGACGCATCGCGCGCGCCGCGGCTGCGAAGAAGTGCCGGCGGTTCTCGAACCGTCCGTCGGCGCCGACCAGGCGCAGGAACGCCTCGTGAACCAGTACGGTGGGGGCCAGCGTGACGTCGCCGTGCTCGGCCGCGAGTTGGTATGCCGCGATCTGCTTGAGCTCGGCGTATACGACGTGCCAGAGCTGATCGCGGGCAGACGCGTCGCCGTCACCGGCGCGTTGGAGCAGCCGCGTGACGGGGCGGTGGGTGGTGTTGTGGTCGTGCCCGGCCAAGTCGTGTCAGCCTCAAGTGCGGAGCAGGCGGCGTGCACGCGGCGGGGAAACGGCCCAAGGAGAGGTCGTGATTTCCGCAGCGCGCACAACGTGCTCGACATCATCACGTTTCGCGTTCGCTGCGCGGGCCATAACGAAGACGCCGCGCATCGAACCGCACCGGCGTCCTTTCGCAAGGACAAGGACTTGAACCCGACCAGTTAACCAGTCTATCCGGTATTTACCCCCCTTGGCAATCCTGGATTGGTCACCATGGCATCCCCTTTACAGGGGATATGCACCAGAAATGGTCAATCTGTCTCGATCTTAGAGAAGTTTAATGGCCCTTGGAGACTTCGGCATCGACTTGCCCGAGCCACTCGGCGATGGTGTCCTCGATCATGTCGCAATCGGAAACAACCCGCCAAAAGCGCAGCGGCTGCGGCGAACGTGTCCGCGTGACGGTCTGGATCAGCCACGCCAGGCGCCGGCGATGAACTCCGTTCGTGCTCCGACCAAGATAGGCAAACATCTCCTCGGTTGCTTCGGGCTGCAGGCGACGCAGTCCGTCGATACAGAGATGGCGTTTGGCCGCGGGATCAGGTTGCGACCCGACATAGGCCAGGAAGCGCGCGAGGCTTCGGCGATCCTCGGTCGTGGCGAGCAGGCCCTCTAGGCACGCTTCGTGGATGTCGTCCGCGAACTTGCCGTCCAGACGCGTCGTGAAGAGCTCTTTCAGTTGTGCTTCATAGCCGGGCACCTGCCGGGTGGCGACGTACGCCGCGCCGGCGAGCAGGGCGAGTTCGCCTGCGCGCGGCTCGTTGAGAACCTTCGGAAAACGGTCAGCGGCGTAGTCGTCGAACTCGCGGGCCGATTCCCGGAAGTAATCGCGCGCCTCCCTTGCCGGTAGCGCCTGCCGTTGCCGGCAGATGACCACGCCCCCTACGTCCACCCGGACCCAGATGTCGCAACTGAAACGCGGCCGGGGCTGATCGAGGAGCAGGTAGCGGTTGAGTTTGATCGGCCCGGGCTCGTTGGTCTCCAGGTACTTGATAGGGATAATGTCGATGTCGTAGTCCACCGCCGATGGGAATTTCCATAGTTTCTCGCGGCTGAACTGCGCCCGTAGCTGCTGCGTGACCGTGCCCGAGAACTGACGCCACTGCTTGGACTCCTTCACCGTGGTGAGGCTCCAGCGGTCGGTGAACGTGAACTCGTAGGGCGAGACGGTGCGGATGCCGCCGGCATCCTGGATGCCCATCTGGCGTGCGAAGTCGGGGTACCGGTCCTTGGGGATAATCACCACGACCATCCGCTCCAGATCCTCGCGGGGAATTGGGCTGTGCGGGCCGTAGTATTCCCGGCGCTGGTTGGCTGCGTCCTTCTCGGTGGGCACGAAGTGCAGCACCAGCGGCTTGCACTCCCGCTGGGCGACGCGGAGCGCCTCCGGGGCTTGGTCGTCATTGTAGACCCGGTAGTGCGGTTGTCCGGCAACGGCAGGCCACGCGAACGCCGATATCAGCAGGGCTGCAAGAGTGCTGGGACGCACGGGCATGGTCAGCCTCCCTGTATTCGGTGTGATTGTAAGCGGCACTTCTAGGCTTGATTATACCCCATCGTCCTCCGGCAGGAATGGCGAAATCTCCAGAGCGCGCCGGCATTCCGGCCAGCCGGCGGGGGTCATGGGGTGTTTACCGCTGCCCGCCATGTGTCAATTGCGGCTGTAATCGCCTTTCCGCTCGTTTCCTCCGACCAGAACCGCAGCGGCTCGGGCGATCGTTCGCGCGTCACTCGCTGGACCAGCACCGCCAACCGCCGGCGCTGATGCGGGTCTTCCTCCTGGGCCAGCAACGCGAACATCGCGTCGTTCGCTTCGGGCTGAAGGCGACGCAGACCGTCGATGCAGAGGCTGCGCCCCGGTGGGGGGTCAGCCTGGGACCCGACCTCGGCCAGGAACCGCGCCAGCGCGGTGCGATCCTGCGTGGTCGCCACGAGCCCGTCCAGGCACGCCCGGTGGATGTCCCGGCCCCCGGCGCCCGACCGCGGCGTCACGAAGATCTCGCGAAGCTGCGCCTCGTGTCCTTCAACAGCCCGCGTGGCCACGTACGTCACGGCCGACAGCAGGATCAGGTCGCCGGCCCGCGGGATATCCAGAACCGGCAGAAATTCCTCGGCTGCGAAGTCCTCGAAACGCACGGCGCTCTCGTGGAAGTACTTGCGGGCCTTTATCGCCGGAAGCATCTCGTACTTGCGGATGTACGTTTCGGTGGGGCCGCACGCCTCCCGGTTCCAGCGGGGGTAGGGCACGCTCGGCTGAGTGAGCTTGGGCGTAGGGGCCTCCGCATCACCATCCGTCTCGGGCGTTTGGCCCCGACCCGCCTCGGTGGAACTCGGCCCGTGCGTGATTTCCCACGTGCGCTCGCGACCGAACCGGCCGCGCAAAGGGGAGACCCCTCATATCACGCCGCGGCGCATCTCGACCGTCATGCGGGCCGTGGTGAGGCTGAAGCGATCCGTGCCGTTCAGCGCGTAGGGCGAGACGGTGCGCAGCCCGCCGGCGTCGTCGATCCCCATCGAGTCGGCGAAATCCGGGTAGCGATCCCGCGGGATGACCACAACGATCACGCGGTCCAGGTCGTAGCGCGAGATCGGGCTGCGAATGCTGTAGTACGCGCGGATCTGCTCGTCCACCTGGGCAGCCGTGGGTACGAAGTGCAGCACGAGCGGCTTGCACTCCAGTTGGGCCACGCGCATCGCCTGCTGCGCCTGGTCGTGCGTGTACACGCGGTAGGGCTTGTACGCCAGCGCCGGAACGGCCATCGCGAGAACGGTCAGGGTGAGCAAGACGATGCCGAACAGCCGGGGGGAACGCTGGGGCATGGTGCGCCTCCTGGAACAGGGTGGTGGGGCGGTTGGAACTTCGCTGTGGGATTATACCCCGCAGGCGACGGTCGTGGCGCCGGAATTTGCCAATTCCCGATAGTGGGGCACCCGCATCCTCCCCCAGAGCCCCTCAACCGACCTCACGGTTGCTCCACGGGCGCATTGGCTGCCAGCACCCCCCGGATGATCGCATGCACGATCAGCCGGGCGGCGATCGTGCCCGCCACGGTGACGTCCGCCTCTTTGTCCCCCGCGGACAGGGCAAAAACCACGTCGCCGTCGAAGAGGGTGTGCGACGGCCGGATCGCCCGGGCAATCCCGTCCTGGGCCATCATCGCCAGCTTGGTGGTCTCCTCCCGGCTGAACTTCGCGTTCGTCGCCACGACGCAGAGCGTGGTGTCGCGGCCGAAGAAGCGGGTATCGATGCTGCGGTGGTCGATGATGTACTCCTCGCTGTTGAGGAAGCGGCTCGGGTCGTTGGGGTGACGGGCTCCCGCCAGGATGGTGCCGTTGTCCGGGTGGACGATGTCGCCCCAGGCGTTGCAGACCGCCAGGGCGCCGATCACCACCCCGTCGGGCAGGGCCATGGAGGCCGTCCCCAGCCCCCCGCGCATCGCGTGGTCGCTGCCCAGCACCTTGCCGCAGGTCGCGCCTGAGCCCGCACCGACCGCACCCTGCAGGGTCGCGTCAGCCGAGGCGGCCTGGCAGGCTGCGTAGCCCATCGCGGGGTCGGGGTAGATTCGCGGCCGGCCGACGTCGAGGTCGAAGATGGCCGCGGTCGGCACGATGGGGACGATCGCACCGGTCGACGCCCGGAAGCCGATGTCCTGCTCTTCGAGGAAGCGCTGGACGCCGGCAGCCGCCTGCAGCCCGAACGTGCTGCCGCCGGTGAGGAGCACGGCGTGGATGCGCATAATCATGTTGGTGGGATTGAGCAGTTGGGTTTCCCGGGTCGCCGGCGCGGACCCGCCGACGTCGATGCCGGCGATCGCACCCTGCTCGAGCAGCAGCACCGTCGCCCCCGTGTGCCCCGATTCGCTTTGAGCGTGCCCCACGCGCACGCCCGGCACATCGGTAATACAACCGCCAAGCGCCTTGCCAGTCAAAGCCCCAATCCTCCTGCCTGTGAAGGGTGCACCGCATGCCACGCAGTGCATGTCTACCATGTAGGTTGCGGTCAACGGGCAGTGAGGTCAAATCGAAACAGGCGGTTGCCCAGCGCGGTTCTGGTGTCCACCGCCCTGCCAATTACCTCGCTTCTCGATTCCCGCATCGATCATGTGAGAGGGAGGTTACCTACTTTGTACTTTGGTTGGGTCGCTGTCTCGCTGCTTCTTGGTCACCGTCTTCCGCCAATGGCTGACTCACGAGGCTCAGTAGTACCAGCCAGATAGTTGTAAGAAGTACTTGTCGCGATCCTCTTCTCGTGGCGCACCAGACCAGATATGCGCCAGCGAAAGCCGGAGGAGCGTGCCAGGTGGCAGAACCTTGGGCAGTTGCGACACCGGTAGAAGGCCGACGTATTTGACCTTCACTGGCAGAGCACGGGCGAACCGATTGCGATAGTAGGGGATTTCTTCGCCGCTGCTCTTGACGAACGGGTCATAGATCAACTTGTTGGGTAGAATCCAGAAGCCGGTACTGCAATCGGGTATGGGTCCACTTTCAGGTACGAAAGCGGTGCCGTTGTCGCGGAAGTGAAGGGTTCCGTCGAAGAGTGCAGTGCGGTCGCCCACCCACAGTTCGATGTTTTCCCGCAACCATCCGTCCAGATCCTCGATCTCGCTCACTAATGAACCTGGGCGAACGATGTCATGGTCTTCGATGTGCGGCGCTGCCGTGTGCGCGCGCGGGCTGATGTCCAGGTCCCAAATCTCCCCGATGTCGAAGCCAGTGTCGGTTGGGTTACAGGCAGCCCCCTTTGGGATTAGTCGAACGGGCTGTCCGGTACTCTCCACGATGCCCCCAACACACACACCACCCTTCATCTTCGTCTTCGCTACAACGACAACTCGCATGGCCTGATGTTCTCCACTGGAACACCTAGATCGATTGAGAGCCGTTCCGCGAGCAGCGATCGATGACAGGCAGCTGGCTCGCGTTCGACGCAGAAAAGCACGGGCCGTTTGGCCCCGTCGATGTACCTGTCGATGAACCGCCGCGAGTCGAAATGGCCAAGACACTGATCGCGATAGGCGGCAATGAACGCATCGCTCAGTTGGGACCTGGCCCGCTTTGCGATTCCGGCGTCGACGTCAGCCAAGCGCTGCGCATCCCGCACAACTTGGGTTGGAGCAACTTCCTTTGCGGCTACGTAACGGATGCCCACCCCGGCGAGTGTGGTTATGAGACGAGATGCATTCGCAAATGCATACGCTGACCCGCGCATACCGCGACGCGCCCGAATATCGACAAAGAGATCAACATCGGCGGACTGGAGCGCCTTCGCAAACGTGTCAGCATTGTAGCCGTACGCCCCGATGGTCAGGATCCTCTCAATCAATTGGGTTCCTCATCAGTCCCGAACCGGTAGGTACGCCGCGATGTGTAGTCCGCGCCGAACAATACACCTTGGCCCCCAGTAATTCGGGTCATTGCCGCTTCATGTGTGATGACCGCACCGTGCTCGTCGATGTGGCCAACTGCAATACCCCGAGCAACCAACGCTTCACCAATTAGCTTCGAACGATGACAGCGGTTAGGTTCCAGTTCCGCGCACATGATCGCAATGCGGTGTCCACCATGCCAGCCGTTCTCCAGCCTCGCTAATCCCTGTTCGAACCATACGCGATCACGCACCTTGCAGTAGTCCACTTTTCCATCAGTGTAGCATGTTGGGTCATCCGGAAGGCCGCCGAGAGTGTCTCCCATGTAGATGTACGCGATTCCGTGCCGACGAAGAGTCGCTGCCAGCGCGTCCTTGGAATACTCGGGCCGGAATCTCGAGAAGGGTTTCGTCCGCACGTCTGTCAGGTATTTGACTCCGTAGCGTTGGAGCAGGTCAACGAATTCCTCGGATGTTCGTTTGCTCCCGTAGCCGATCGTCAACAGCAGCGCCGAACCGTTCCCCTGCCCGTCGTGGTAACTGGGATGGCTCTGTCCGGTCTCCATGTACCATATTCTACCCGAGGGCAGGTCCAGGAGCCAAGGTTGTGTCGCATAGGTTCTCAACCGGTATTGTGAGCGATACCGACCAGCAGTGCAGAGTCTTGGCGCCTTGCCTCAGCCGAGCAAACGTCTCGCTTGGGCCACCCACCCTCTACTCCGGTTCGTCGCGCTATCCGGCAAGTGCCTGGCGTTGTGGGGTAGATGGGACCAGTGCCGAGGTATTGCGCGACCTACTCGATCCCCTGCTCCGCCAGCCAGCGCTCGGCGTCGATCGCGGCCTTGCAGCCCATCCCCGCGGCGGTGATCGCCTGGCGGTAGACGCTGTCCACGACGTCACCCGCGGCGAACACCCCGGGAATCTTCGTGAACGTGCGGTAGTTGTCGGTCAGCTTGAGATATCCCTTGTCGTCGGTGTCGAGCTGGCCGCCCAGGAACGCCGTGTTGGGGGTATGCCCGATGGCGAGAAAGACGCCGGCGACCTCGACGACCCGCGACTCGCCGCTCTTGGTGTCCTTCAGGCGGATGCCGGTCACACCCTTCTCGTCGTCGCCCAGCACCTCCTCCACCGTGCTGTTCCAGAGCACCTGGATGTGCTCGTTGGAGAGGGCCCGCTGCTGCATGATCTTGCTGGCCCGCAGCTCCTCGCGGCGATGGACGATGTACACCGGCTTGGCGAACTTGGTCATGAAGCTCGCTTCCTCGACGGCGCTGTCGCCGCCGCCGATCACCGCGACCGGCTTGTTGCGGAAGCGGGGGAACGCACCGTCGCAGGTGGCGCACGCGGTCACGCCCAGGCCGGCCTTGCGGAAGTGCTGCTCGGACTCGAGCCCGAGCCAGTTGGCGGACGCGCCGGTCGCCACGATCACGGTGTGGGCCCGCGTCTCCTCCGCCTGGTCATCCTTGAGCACGAACGGCCGCTTCGAAAAATCGCATTCGATGATGTTGCGGGTCTTGATGCGCGTCTCGAAACGCTCCGCCTGCTGGCGAAACGCCTGCATGAGCTCGGGACCGTCGATCCCCTGCGGAAAGCCGGGGTAATTTTCGACCTCGGTCGTGAACATGAGCTGCCCGCCGGGAATCATCTCGCTGCCCGAGGTGATTCCGCCCTCGAATACCAGGGGGTTCAGGTTGGCCCGGGCGGCGTAGACGGCGGCGGTCCAGGCCGCGGGTCCGGATCCGATGATGACGGTTTTCTCGATGGTGTTGTCGCCGGGCTGGCTTGCAGTCATGGGTGCGTTCCTGGAGGGTTGATCTCGCGTGCCTCGTCTGCGCGCCGGCTGCCGGCCGGCTGCGGCAGGGCGGGCCCGCACGGGAGCCCACCTTCCCTGCCGGGACAGGATAAGAGTGCGACAGGCAAAGGCAACCGCTCGGATGTACTCTGCGAGGGCACCCGACCGCTCCAGCACGTGCCGGTTGCCCGGGATGCTGGAATTCCGCGAGCGTTCGGCGTCGATTGACGCTGATTCAGCCGCAGCCTAAGCTTCGGGCCGCAACGGGGGAGCATTCGCGCGTCCACGACCTGGAGGCTCGGCCATTCTGAACAATCCACCGACTCTTCGCCCGATTTTGGATTCCGTCTGCACCAGGCGCCGACGCCGATACGCTGCGCCGTCCCGCGTGGTCGCGCTCGCCGCACTCGCCCTGACGCTGCTGGGCGGGTGTTCGCTCGTCGGGCCGGCTGAGCCCGTCGTGCAGGCGGAGGAGCCCTGGACCTTCAGCCGCTACGAAGGGCACCAGTTTGTCACGGCGCACTTCGACCTGTATTCCACGCTGACCGACGCGGACTTCGAGAAAGCGCTGCCGGCCTACCTCGAGGCAGCCTACCGCGAGTACGCCCGGCTCATCCCGCCGAAGAAGGGCGAGGACCAGCGCCTCCAGACCTACGTGTTCAACACCCGCGCCCAGTGGGAGCGCTTCGCCGCCACGCGGTTTCCGGCCCGGTTTCCCGTGTACCGGCAGATCGCAGCCGGGGGGTTCTCCGAGGGGAACATGTGCGTGGCCTACTACATTCGCCGGCCGTACACCCTCTCCGTGCTGGCCCACGAGGGCATGCACCAGTACGTGGCCCAGAACTGCGCGGTCACCCTGCCCGCCTGGCTCAACGAGGGCCTCGCGACCTATTGCGAATCGTTCGAACTGCCCGGCGACAAGGTGCACTTCACCCCGCGGCGCAACACCTTCCGCATCAACGCCCTGCGCGACGCCCTCCAGTCCGACACCGTGCTGCCGCTGCGGGCGATGCTGGCGACGGACGCGGGGGCGGTGATCATCGAGGGGCAGTCGGTGAAGACCCGGACCTACTACGCCCAGGCCTGGGCGCTGGTCTGTTACCTGCGGCACGGGGCGCTGGGCAAGTATGCGGGCGGCTTCAACAAGCTGCTTGACGACCTCTCGACGGGGGACGTGCCGGTGATGGCTCAGGCGGCGAAGATCCGGGCGCCCAGCCCGTCCACGACCAGCTTCGGGGAGGCGGTATTCCGGGCATACATCACCGAGGATCTCGACGGATTCGAAGAGGGTTTTGAAGGGTACCTGTACGACCTGGCTGGCTTCCGGCAGGAGTAGGTCTTCCCGGAGGTCTGCCCGGTTTCCAGCCGGGCGGCAGGCTGGGGGAAGCGATGCCCGGCTTTGGGCGACCCCCAGCTCAGGTGAAATGTCTGCCATTTTGCGCGGGAAGGCCCGTTGACAGCCTTTCGTAAATGCTTATTCTAGCCCGGCTCTGACGACGTTGCGCGGCGCTGGGACCGCAGGCGGGACTGGCCCGCAGCGGGCAGAGTGCCGGGAAAGGTGGAACGGCAGTGGCGGGAAGCGAAAAGATTCGGATCCGGATGGAGGCATACGACCACCGTATGCTCGATTCCTCGGCGAACGAAATCGTCGATCACGCCAAGCGCACGGCGGGTGGCGTGGTGGGTCCGGTGCCGTTGCCCACCCGGGTCGAGCGGTACACGGTGTTGCGGGGACCGCACATCGACAAGAAATCGCGGGAACAGTTTGAAATGCGCACGCACAAGCGGTTGATCGAGATTTTCGAGCCGACCGCGCGGACGATCGAGGCGCTCAATCGCCTGGTGGTTCCGGCTGGCGTGTTTATCAAGATCCGAACGTAGTTTGCGGCGATTCGGGGTGCATGGCGCCTGGGTCGTATCCGTGGTTTTTACGGATGGGCTCGAACGCGTACCTGCCTCGCCTTTTCGGACGATCCGAAGGGACTGGCTGCAAAGCACAAAGGCGTTGGCCGGCGGGTGCTTACGCGCCGCAACGCAGAGGTGAGTGATTCGTCATGATTCCGGCACTGATCGGCAGAAAAGTCGGCATGACGCGTGTGATCGACGCGTCGGGTGAGGTGACCCCGGTGACGGTGGTGAAGGCTGGTCCCTGCACTGTGCTGCAGGTCAAGACCGTCGAGACCGACGGCTACAACGCCGTGCAGTTGGGTTTCGAGGACGTCAAGCCCCACCGCTCGACGATGCCGCTGATCGGCCACGCCGGCAAGGCCGGTACGGGCCCGAAGCGCGTCGCCCGCGAGATTCGGCTGAACGACGCGCCCGAGCTGGAACTTGGCAGCGTCGTCACGGTTGACCAGTTCTCCGGCGACGAGGTTGGGTACGTGGACGTCACCGGCAACAGCAAGGGCCGGGGCTACGCGGGCGTCATGCGCCGCTGGAACATGGGTGGCCAGCCGGCCTCCCACGGCACGGAGCGCAAGCACCGCAGCCCGGGCAGCATCGGCGGCATGGCCCAGCGCGGTCGCGGCCGCTGCATCAAGAAGGGCAAGCGTATGGCCGGTCACTGGGGCGATGAGCGCATCACGCAGCGTTGCCTGAAGCTCGTGGCGGTCGACACAGCGAACAACCTGCTGCTCGTCAAAGGAAGTGTACCGGGGCCCGAAGACGGGCTCCTTTTTGTGCGCGTATCGAAAACCCGCAGCGTGGCCCGCAACTAGGCGGCGGACGCTCAGATTAGGCGGAAATGACCGATGATTGATGTCCCGGTCTACAACATGGAAGGGCAGCAGAGCGGTTCGGTGCAAATCGATCCCGTGCTGCTCGGCGGCGAGGTCCGGCCGCGGCTGCTGAAGCAGGCCGTGGTGATGTACCAGGCCAACCTGCGTCAGAACACCTCGGCGACCAAGAGCCGCGGCATGGTCGCCGGCTCGACGCGCAAGCTGTATCGCCAGAAGGGCACCGGCAACGCGCGGATGGGCAACATCCGCACCAACGTCCGGCGGGGCGGCGGTGTGGCGTTTGCCAAGGGCGCCCAGAATTATTCGCAGGTCCTGCCCAAGAAGATGCGGCGGCTGGCGCGGAACAACGCGATCCTGGCCAAGCTGCTCTCGGGTGACGTCGCGGTCGTCGACGGCCTGCAGTTCGAGAAGCCGCGCACCCGCCTCTTCGCCACGATGATGCGTGCCATCGGCGCCGACCGCGGCTGCACCGTCGCCCTCGAGGGCGATGATCGCGCGGTCTACCTGTCGGGCCGCAACATCCCGCGGACCGAGGTGAAGCCGGTGCGCGAGCTGAACGCCTACGACGTGCTGCGGCGCAAGAAGCTGCTCTTCACGCGGGCGGCGTTCGATTGTCTGGTCAAGGATCCGGTCCTGCTCTCGGGCGGTGCGGAGTAGCGTTTTCGCGAACGGGTGAGCCATGGATATCTACCACATCATCAAGCGTCCGCTGGTGACCGAGAAGGGCACGCACCAGTCCACGCAGCGTCACGACGCGACCAAGTGGGAGCGGGCGCGCGGCGGTTCGTACTCGTTCGAGGTGCACCCCGACGCGTCGAAGCCGGAGATCAAGCAGGCGATCGAGAAGATCTACGCGGTGAAGGTGCTGGACGTGCGCACCTCCAACCGGCGCGGCAAGGCCCGCCGGGTGCGTTTCAAGACCGGCAAGACCGCCGATTGGAAAAAGGCCATCGTCGTCCTCGACGGCGATTCGCATATTGATCTGTTCTAGCGGCTGCGGCAGGCAGCAGGGCGGCGCGGGGCGCCGCCGAACGTGAAGGTGAGCCGATGGGCGTAAAGAACTACAGACCGACCTCTCCCGGGCGCCGCTCGTCGTCGGTGAACGATTATCGTGAACTGACCGACAAGAAGCGCAAGCCGGAGAAATCGCTGCTGGAGCGCATCAGCCGCAAGGGCGGCCGCAACCACCACGGCCGGATCACCGCGCGGCACCGCGGCGGAGGCGCCCGGCGTCTCTATCGCATCATCGACTTCAAGCGGCGCAAGGACGACATCGTCGGAACGGTCGAGGCGATCGAGTACGATCCCAACCGCTCCTGCCACATCGCCCTGATCAACTACGCCGACGGCGAGAAGCGCTACATCCTCGCCCCGGTCGGCCTCAAGGCCGGCGACACCGTCGAGAACGGCCCGCGCGTCGAGCCCAAGGTCGGCAACTGCATGCCGCTGAAGAACATCCCGGTCGGCATGGACGTGCACAACATCGAGATGCAGATCGGCCAGGGCGGCAAGATGGCCCGCAGCGCCGGCGCCTCGTGCCGCCTGCTCGCCCGCGAAGGCGACTGGGCCACGCTGGTCATGCCCTCGGGCGAAATGCGCCAGGTACGCGTCGAGTGCCGCGCCACCATCGGCCAGGTCGGCAACCTCGATCATCAGAATCTCAAGGTCGGCAAGGCCGGCCGCAACCGGCATCGCGGCCGCCGCCCCTACGTGCGCGGCACCGCGAAGAACCCCGTCGCCCACCCGCTGGGCGGCGGTGAGGGCCGGCGCAAGGGCGGGCGGCACCCGTGCAGCCCCAAGGGCCACCTGGCCAAGGGCGGGCGGACGCGCAGCCCGGTCAAGCCCTCGAATCGCCGGATCCTCCGGCGGCGCAAGAGCCGTCGCTACGGGCAGTTGGTGTTGAAGCGCAAGAAGTAACGGACGCGGGTACGCGGTGGATAGTCGAGACGAGCTCCGCCGGAGCGAACAGAGGAAACGATGTCACGTTCACAGAAAAAAGGCCCGCACGTTGACGAGAAGCTGTACCGCAAGGTGATGACGGCGAAGGAGACCGGGGCGAGCGCCCCGATCCGCACCTGGTACCGCCGCTGCACGATCGTGCCGGAGTTCATCGGACAGAAGTTCGAGGTGCACAACGGCAAGGCGTTCATCCCGGTGTACATCACCGAGGACATGGTCGGCCACAAGCTCGGGGAGTTCAGCCCGACGCGCGGCTACCGCGGCCACGGCATCAAGAAGAAGTAGGTACATGACGCCGGGCGGCGCGCCGCCCGCGACGGGGACACGAAGTTTTCCCCACAGGTGAGACGATGGCGGATACGCAACTAACCGAGCAGAAGTCGTGGCGGGCGGTGCATCGCTTCGCCCGCATCAGCCCGCAGAAGGCGCGGCTGGTGATCGACATGATCCGCGGGCAGGACTGCAACACCGCGATGGACCTGCTCGCGTTCAGCCATCAGCGCGGGGCGATGCTGATTCGCCACGTGCTGAAGAGCGCGATGGTCAACGCCGACGAGCAGGAGGCGGACATGGGCCGCCTGTTCGTCTCCGAGGCGCGGGTGGACGGCGGGCCGTACTACCGCCGGTTCCAGCCCAAGGACCGCGGCCGGGCTCATCCGATTTCGAAGCGCACCAGTCATTTGATCGTACAGGTGGCGGAGCGATAAGCATCCAGGACGCCGGCGATGGGCCGGCGAGCGAACGGAGCGACTCGTGGGACAGAAGGTTCATCCAATCGGGTTTCGGGTGGGTATCACCGAAGACTGGCGTTCGCGCTGGTACGCCCCCAAGGCGGCGTTCGGTGAATTCCTCCACGAAGACCAGCAGATGCGGGCGTTCATCGACAAGCGGCTCAACCGCCAGCCCCCGTACGCAGCCGTGGCGCGGGTGCACATCGCCCGGACCCGCAACGAGGTCAAGGTCGTGCTGCACACCGCCCGTCCGGGCCTGGTCATCGGCCCCAAGGGCGCCGAGGTCGACAAGCTGCGCGACGCGCTGGAGGACCTGATCGACCGCAAGGTGACGGTGAACATCGTCGAGATCAAGTCGCCGGACACCGACGCGCAGCTCGTGGCGGAGTCGATCGCAGAGCAGCTCAAGAAGCGCGTGGGCTTCCGGCGGGTGCTCAAGCAGCGGGCGGAGTCGGCGGAGCAGGCCGGCGTGCTGGGCGTGAAGATCATGGTGTCGGGTCGGCTCGGCGGAGCGGAGATGGCCCGCCAGGAGAAGCTGATCCGCGGCTCGATCCCCCTGCACACGCTGCAGGCGCACGTCGACTACGGGTTCGCGACGAGCTACACGAAGTACGGCACCATCGGCGTGAAGGTGTGGTTGTACAAGGGTCGTTACGGCGACGAGGTGAAGGAAGGCATGGGCGTGCGGCGGGCCTACATGAAGGGCAAGCGCGCCTAACGTCAGCAGTCGCGGTGGTCGCGAGCGACCCGCGGGCAGGAGATAGACACCCATGGCGATGATGCCGAAGCGCGTGAAGCACCGCAAGTTCCAGCGCGGCCGCATTCGCGGCAACGCGACGCGGGGCAACACCGTGGCCTATGGCGAGTTCGGCCTGCAGGTGCTGGAGTCCGGATGGATCACGGCGCGGCAGATCGAGGCGGGCCGTATCGCGGCGACGCACTTTCTGCACCGCGAGGGCAAGGTCTACATTCGGATCTTCCCGCACAAGTCGATCTCGTCCAAGCCGCTCGAAACCCGTATGGGCAAGGGCAAGGGCGAGCCGGAGGCGTGGGTCGCCACGGTGAAGCCGGGGACGATGCTGTTCGAGATCGGCGGCGTGGATGAAACGGTGGCCCGCCAGGCGCTGGCCCGGATGAACGCGAAGATGCCTTTCCGCTGCCGGATGGTCTCGCGGCGGCACGGCATGTAGGGGATTCTGGAGTCCGGAGTCTGGAGTCTGGAGTCCGGAGGACAGTGTTCGGAGTCGGGTTGGGGGACGCGGCTGATACGGCGACGCAGGAGCGGCAGTAGCGATGAAGATCACAGAGATTCGCGAGTTGAAGACCGAGGAGTTGCACCAGGAGCTGGATCGGCTCCGGCGGCACCTCTTCGACCTGCGGGCGCAGGCGGTGACCGAAAAGCTCGAGAACCCCAACCGCATCACCCAGGCGAAGCGGGACATCGCCCGGATCTTCACGGTGATGACGGAGCGCGGCGAGCAGGGTATTGAGGAAAAACAGTATCACCTGGAGGCGTCGGCGTCGCAGCGGCGCTGAGCAGTGAACGCAGGGTGAGGTGCCGGGCGGTGACGGCCGGCGGGCGCTTGATACGGAAAGCAGAACCGGATGGCAGAAACAACGGAACAGAATACACGCAAGCTGCGGCGTCTGCGGCGCGGCGTGGTCGTATCCGACGTTCGCGAGAAGACGATCACCATCGAGAACGAGTGGTCCCGGGCGCATCCGAAGTACGGCAAGATCATCCGCCGGCGGTCGCGACTGCACGTGCACGACCCGAACAACGAGGCCAAGGTCGGCGACTTGGTCGAGGTGATGGCCTGCCGGCCGGTGTCGAAACAGAAGTCGTGGCGGTTGGTGCGGGTCATCAGCCGCAAGGCGTAGATCAGCGGCGCGGCCCAGGCAGCGCCCAGGAACAACGAGCCAGGCGCGTCGCGGAATTCACCCGGTATTCGGGAACGCGGCGGAGCGGAAGTAAAGCGTCATGATCCAGTTGCAGACCATGGTGGACGTCGCGGACAACACCGGCGCGAAGCGCGCCATGGTGTACAACGTCAAGGGCCGCAGCACCGGGGGCTGGGGCAAGCCCTCCCTGCGGACCGCGAACATCGGCGACATCGTTTTCGTCACCGTGAAGAAGGCGCTGCCCAACAGCGACTTCTCCGGCGGCAACGACCGCAAGGAGCGGTCGACCCGGCGCCGGGCCAAGGCCGTCGTCGTGCGGACCACCCGCCCGACGCGGCGCAAGGACGGCAGCTACGTGAAGTTCGACAGCAACGCCGTCGTGCTGATCAACGACCAGGGCGAGCCGCGCGGCACGCGCATCTTCGGCGCCGTCGCCCGCGAGCTGCGTGAGAAGGGCTACATGAAGATCATCTCCCTCGCGGAGGAAGTGGTCTGACGACGGGAAGGAGCGCGGAGCGGGCGGTGAGGCCGGCTCGCGGTGCTCGCGGAATAATCCGGCTGATGGCTGACAGCCGATAGCTGACAGCCCGGGACGTAAAAATGGCTTGTCATATTCGCAAGAACGAGGTCGTGGAGGTGATCAGCGGCGATCACCGCGGAGCGCGCGGCAAGGTGCTGCGCGTGAACCGGGATCGCGGACTGGTCGTGGTCGAGGGCATCAACGTGGTTTTCCGCCACGTGCGTCCGAGCCGGCGCAACCCGCAGGGCGGACGCGTCGAGAAGGAGGCCCCGATTCACATCTCCAACGTGTTGCCCCTCGACGCGAAGACGCAGCGCGGCACGCGCGTGCACTTCGGGCTCGACCGCGACGCGAGCGGCAAGGTCAAGGGCAAGCAGCGGGTGGCGACTTCGGGCTCCATCCTGGGATCGGTGACGAAGGCGCAGCGAGGCGCATAAGCCCAGGCAGCCGCTGGACGGCTGCCGCAGTGGTGCCCGCGTAGGGCGGGCGGAGTGATGCCGACGATGGCAAGGTTGCTTGAACAATATCGCGAGCGGATCGCCCCGGCGTTGCGGTCGGAACTGGGCATCGAGAACCCCATGGCCACGCCGCGGTTGCGGAAGGTCGTGGTCTCGATGGGCCTGGGCAGCGCGATCCAGGACAAGAAGCGGATGCCCTCCGCGGTCGCGGATCTCGCGGCCATCACGGGTCAGCAGCCCGTGGTCTGCAAGGCGCGGGTCAGCGTGTCGAACTTCAAGCTCCGCAAGGGGTACGAGATCGGTGCGATGGTGACTCTGCGTGGCCAGCGGATGTACGAGTTCGTGGACCGGCTCTTCAACGTGGCCGTCCCGCGTATGCGTGACTTCCGCGGGCTCAAGACGTCGAGCTTTGACGGGCGGGGCAACTACTCGATGGGCATCTCCGACCAGACGATCTTCCCGGAGATCAACCTGGACAAGGTGGAATACCGCCAGGGGATGAACGTGACGTTCGTGACGAGTGCACGGGACGACGCGGGCGCGCGGCGCCTGCTCACGGAACTGGGCATGCCGCTGAAGCGCAGCGAAGACGAGGAAGGGAAGTAACCATGGCGACCACGGCCTGGATGGAAAAGGCGAAGAAGACGCCGAAGTTCGCGAGTCGCCGGGTGCGCCGCTGTTCGCTGTGCGGGCGTTCCCGCGGTGTCTACCGCAAGTTCGGTATCTGCCGGATCTGTTTCCGCGATCTGGCCTCGACGGGCATGATCCCCGGCGTGAAGAAGGCAAGCTGGTGAGGAAGGCGTCGCCTGCGGCCGCGCGCGAGCGGGTCGGGGCGGCAGGATCCGGTGCGGCGGCTGCGGACGGCCGCCAGACGATGATGAGAGTCCGACTGGTGAAGGTGACGACCAATGTGGAGTGATCCGATCGCCGATATGCTCACGCGAATCCGCAACGCAGCGCGGGTCCGCAAGCGGATGGTGGAAGTCCCGGCTTCGAAGGTGAAGGCGGGCATCGCCGGCGTCTTGCGGGACGAGGGCTACATCCGCGGATTCGACAAGATCGATGATACCAAGCAGGGCATCCTGCGCATCGAGCTCAAATACGGCCCGCAGGGCGAGGATCTTATCCACGTGATCAAGCGGGAATCGCGCCCCGGGCGGCGGCTGTACAAGTCGTGCAGCGACCTGCCCCGCGTGCGCGAGGGCCTGGGCATCGCGATCGTCTCGACGAGCCGCGGAGTGCTCAGCGACCGCCAGTGCCGCGAGGGCAACATCGGCGGCGAGTTGTTGTGCAGCGTCTACTGATCGGCGGCGCCGCAGGGCGCAGACGCGCCGCGGACGACGAACGCCGCGGCCTGAGTTTGAGGACTGGGACAGATGTCGCGAATAGGTAAAAAACCCATCGCCTTCCCCGCCGGCGTCGACGTCAGCGTGAGCGGCCAGACGGTGCGCGTGAAGGGCGCCAAGGGCGAGCTGACCTTCGGCATGCCCCACCGCGTGGCGGCCAAGGTGGACAACGGCTCCGTCGTCGTCAGCCGCGAAGGGGAGGATCGCCAGATCCGCGCCCTGCACGGCATGACCCGGGCGATGATCGCCAACATGGTCACCGGCGTCAGCGCGGGCTTCGAGAAGAAACTCGAGATCTACGGCACCGGTTACGGTTGCACGCTCGCCGGCAACGCCCTGCAGCTCAACTGCGGGTTCATGGGCCGCGGCGGCAAGAACAAGCCGCAGTTCATCATCCAGGTGCCGAAGGGCCTCGAGGTCGAAGTGCAGGTCGCCCAGGCCCGCGGTGAGAACGACCCCGCGCGGTTGACGATCCGCGGTTGCGATCGCCAGCAGGTCGGCCAGTTCGCCGCGGAGATCCGCGGCATCCGCCCCCCCGAGCCGTACAAGGGCAAGGGCATCCGCTACCACGACGAGGTCGTGAAGCGCAAGGCGGGCAAGGCGCTCGCTTCGGGCGGTTAGTCTTGAAGGATGTTGCGGCGTAGCGCCCCGGCCAGGCCGGTGGGTCGCGCAGCGCCGAAGTGGTTTTCTTGCGGGCCGCCGGGCGGCCTGAGACGTGGAGGACCGGGGCCGAGCGCTTCGGGTGGTGCCAGCGATGAGCATTCAGCAGATGAAGAAGGATCGGATGGTGCGGCGCAAACGGCGCGTCCGCAAGCGGGTCTTCGGAACCGCGGAGCGGCCGCGGCTCAGCGTGCACCGCAGCCTCCAGCACATCTCCGCGCAGATCATCGACGACGATCGCGGGGTGACGCTGTGCCAGGCGAGCACCGCCGACAAGGAGCTGCGCGGCTCACTCGGTTACGGCGGCAACTGCAAGGCCGCGGGCGCCGTGGGCACGCTGCTCGCGACGCGGGCCAAGACCAAGGGCATCGAGGCGGTGGCCTTCGATCGCAACGGCCGGAAGTTCCACGGTCGGGTGAAGGCGCTGGCTGAGGCGGCCCGCGAGGCCGGATTGAAGTTCTAGAGGGTATGACCGGCTGCTCCAGATGCAGCGGGGTGAGGTGGCGATGAGTCGGCAAAGACAGCACATGGAATCGTCCCAGGACGAGGGCGGTCTGGGAGACAACGTCGTGAAGATCTACCGCTGCGCCAAGGTGGTGCGCGGTGGACGCCGTTTCAGCTTCTCGGCGCTCGTCGTCGTCGGGGACCGCAGCGGCAAGGTGGGCATCGGCTACGGCAAGGCCAAGGAAGTGCCCATGGCGGTCGAGAAGGGCAAGAAGATCGCCACCCGCACGATGAAGAAGATCGGCCTCGTTGACGGCACGTTGCCGCACACCACGCTCGGCCGCTACGGCGCCAGCAAGGTCGTGCTCGTGCCGGCGAGCAAGGGAACGGGCGTGATCGCGGGCAGCAGCGTCCGCGCCGTGCTCGAGCTGGCCGGCGTGAAGGACGTGCTGACCAAGAGCTACGGATCGACCTGCCCGAAGAACCTCGTGCGGGCGACGTTCGCGGCCCTGACGGGCCTGCTGGACCGGGAGAAGATCGCCCGGCTCCGCGGCGTTTCGCTGGTCTCGGCGTAGGCGAGCACAGGGATCCAGGGCGGTACGCCGCCCCGAAGAGACGAATACGATGCAACTTGCGGAAATTCTCAAGCAGGCGGGACGCAACCGGAAGCGCAAGCGGCTCGGCCGCGGTCCGGGCAGCGGCCTGGGCAAGACGGCGGGTCGCGGGCACAAGGGCGCCGGCAGCCGCGCAGGCTCCAAGCGGGCCACGCTCTCGGAAGGCGGCCAGATGCCGCTCTTCCGTCGCGTGCCCAAGCGCGGCTTCAACAACGCCCCGTTCCGCACCGTGTACAACGTGGTCAACGTCGGCGACCTCGAGGGCAAGTTCGAGTCCGGAGCCCACGTGACCGGCGAGGCCATCCTCGAGGCCGGCCTCATCCGCAACCTGCGCTTCAAGGTGAAGGTGCTGGGCAACGGCGACCTGACCAAGAAATTCAAGGTCGAGGCCGCGAAGTTCAGCAAGTCGGCGGAAGAGAAGATCAAGGCAGCCGGCGGCGAGGCCGTCGTCATCTAGCGGCTGATCGCCCGCGCGGGCAGGCCAGTAGCGGCACAGCGAGGTTCAGACCCTGATGTTTGCAAGTCTGATCAATATCTGGCGGGTCAAGGAGTTGAGGAACAAGATCCTCTTCACCCTTGGTCTGCTCGCGATCTACCGGATCGGCTACTACGTACCCGTGCCCGGCGTGGCCCAGGAGAAGATGGTGGCCCCCGGCGGGGGTGGCGGAGCAGCCGGCGGCCTGGCCGACATGTTCGCGCTCTTCACCGGCGGCAACCTGAGCCAGAGCACCATCTTCGGCCTCGGGATCATGCCGTACATCTCGGCCTCCATCATCTTCCAGCTCCTCGTGACCGTCATTCCGGCACTGGAGCGGTTGCAGAAGGAGGGCGACACCGGCCGCAAGAAGATCCAGGAATACACGCGCTACGCGACCGTCGGCCTCTGCGTCATCCAGGCGACCATGTGGATGAAGGTGCTCGGCGGACGCGAGTGGGTCTACGCCGAGTTCCGCGATTCGTGGTTCTATTACCTGTTCGCGGTGACCTGCCTGACCGCCGGGACCATCTTCCTGATGTGGTTGGGCGAGCAGATCGACGAATACGGCATCGGCAATGGCATCTCCCTGATCATCATGGCGGGCATCGTCGCCCGCATGCCCAACGCGGTAATCGAGGTCGCCCACAGCGCCGTCTTCAGCCTGTCGCGCAACGAGCCGGGCACCATGGGGCCGGGCAAGATCATCTTTCTGATCGTCGCCTTCTTCTCGGTCGTGGCAGGGTCGATCCTCATCACCCAGGGCCAACGGCGGATACCGATCCAGCAGGCCAAGCAGACCCGCGGTCGGCGGGTCTACGGCGGCCAGCGGAGCTATATTCCCCTCCTGGTGAACCACGGCGGCGTGATGCCGATCATCTTCGCCAGTACCCTGATGATGTTCCCGGGCTACATGTTCGGGTGGCTCGCCGGCCTCATGCCCCAGTGGACGATCTGGTTCTCGCTGGGTGAGTGGCTGCGGCCGGGCGGATACATGTACTCGCTGGCCTACGTCGGCATGGTCTACTTCTTCGCGTACTTCTGGACGACGGTGCAGTTCCAGCCGAAGGAGATGGCCAACAACCTGCGCGACTACGGCAGCTTTATTCCCGGTCTGCGGCCCGGAAAGCGGACCGCGGACTACCTGGAGCAGGTCATGGGGCGGATCACGTACGTCGGCGCGGCGTTTCTCGCGCTGATCGCCCTGATCCCGACCATCGTGGCTGTCTGGCTCGAGATTCCGTTCTCCGTGTCGGCCTTCCTGGGCGGCACCGGATTGCTGATCGTGGTGAGCGTGGCCCTCGACCTGGTGCAACGCATCGAGGCGAACCTGATCATGCGTAACTACAAGGGATTCCTCGGGGGCAGCAGCGGACATTGACGTGGCGCCGGTCGGAGCTTCGGCTCGGACCGGTGGGTGCGTGCTTGGAATTGGCATGCATTACAAGGACGCACGCGAGATCGAGTTGATGCGCCAGGCAGGGGCGCTGGTTGCCGAGGTGCTCGACGAGGTGTGCGGGCAGGTGGCGCCGGGCGTCACGACCGGCGAGCTGAACGCCACCGCGGAGCGGATGATCGCTTCCGCGGGCGCCGAAGCGCTGTTCAAGGGCGTGGTGAACCGGGCGGCGACCCGGCCTTTTCCAGCCGCCCTGTGCATCAGCGTTAACGACGAGGTGGTGCACGGTATTCCCGGCGACCGGGTGCTGCAGACCGGCGATGCGGTGAGCATCGACTGCGGCGTGCGGATGGCGGGCTACTGCGGCGACGCAGCCCGGACGGTCCCGGTGGGGGTGGTTGCTCCCGAGGTGACGCGGTTGCTGCAGGTGACCGAAGAGGCGCTCCAGTTGGCGATCGCGGAGGTCGCGCCGGGGCGGATGTGGAGCGAGGTTGCAGCCCGGATCCAGCAGCACGTCGAATCGGCGGGCATGGCGGTGATCCGCGACTTCGTCGGCCACGGCATCGGCCAGGAGATGCACGAGGAGCCGAAGGTTCCGAATTACAGCGACGGAACCAACCGCCGCGGTGATTTCCGGCTCGAGCCGGGGCTGACCCTGGCGATCGAGCCGATGGTGGCGCTGGGCGATGCAGCCGTGCGGTATGCCGATGCGGACGCCTGGGTGATTGTGACCCGGGACGGGAGCTTTGCGGCCCATTTCGAGCACACGGTGGCGGTCCGGAAGGGCGGCGCCGAGGTGCTCACGGTGGCGCGCAGTGCGGCTCTGAACTGATGGTGAGGCCCGAGCCTCCGCTGCTGATGGCGGGGTGCGGGCATGATTTATTGGCCCAGACGGGCGGGATAGCGGTATCATGAAGGTGCGAGCGAGCGTCAAGCGGATTTGCGAAAACTGTCGCGTGATCAAGCGCAAGGGTGTCGTGCGCGTGATCTGCACCAACCCCAAGCACAAGCAGCGTCAAGGGTAGACTAGAGCCCCATGGGCCAAGGCCGACGGGCCAGACGGAGCCGACGGGCTCGAAGGAGAATCACGTGCCTCGTATAGTGGGTGTGGACATTCCCAACGACAAGCGCATCGAGTACGCGCTGCAGTACATCTACGGCGTGGGCCCCAAGGTGGCCGTGGACGTGCTGAAGGAAGGGCAGATCGATCCGGCGACCAAGGCCAAGGACCTCACCGAGGACGAGGTCTCGCGGCTTGCCGGCATCATCGAGCGGAACTACGCGGTCGAGGGAGCGCTGCGGCGGTCGGTGCAGTCGAACATCGCGCGGTTGCGTGACATCGGTTGCTACCGTGGTCTGCGGCATCGCCGCGGGTTGCCGGTGCGCGGCCAGCGGACGCGGACGAACGCGCGGACGCGGAAGGGTCCCAAGAAGACGGTGGCGGGCAAGAAAGGCGTGAAGGAGCTGCATCGTGGCTAAGCGTGCGGGCAAAAAGCGGACGCGGCGTAACGTGACGCGCGGCGTGGCGCACATCAAGGCGACGTTCAACAACACGCTGGTGACCATCACGGACACCAACGGCGAGGTGCTGTGCTGGGCGTCGGCGGGCACGGTGGGCTTCAAGGGCACGCGGAAGAGCACCCCGTTTGCGGCGCAGCGCGCTGCCGAACGTTGCGCTTACGCCGCCAAGAAGTTCGGCATGGCGGAGGTCGAGGTGCGCGTCAAGGGGCCGGGCAGCGGGCGCGAGTCGGCTGTGACGGCGCTGCAGGCTGCGGGCATCCGGATCAGTTCGATCGAGGATGCGACGCCGCTGCCGCACAACGGCTGCCGGCCGGCCAAACGCCGCCGGGTCTAGGCTCAACCGGTGGATGCCGCCCGGACCGGCGGCGCTGGCGTCCATTGGGCGGGAGAGCATGTGTCGGCGCTGGGGCGGCAGGGCCTCGGGCAAGGTGGTCGGCACTGGAGATAACCAGCATTCAGGACCCCTGAAGGAGAGCGATATGCGGATCCGATGGCGCGGCTTGGAACTGCCCAGTCGGCTAGAGTGTGATGAAGCGGTCAGCACAGCTACTTACGGGAAGTTTCTCGTCGAACCGTTCGAACGCGGCTTCGGGACCACCATCGGCAACTCGCTGCGGCGGATCCTGCTGTCGAGTCTGAACGGTGCGGCTGTCTATGCGGTGAAGATCGCGAACGCCCCCCATGAGTACAGCACTCTGCCGGGCGTGCTCGAGGATGTGGCCGACATCATCCTCAACATCAAGAGCCTCGTGGTGCAGATGGAAGGCGAGGGCGACGAGACGCGCATCCTCAAGATCGCGCGCTCGGGCGCCGGCGAGATCACCGCGGGCGACCTGGAGTGCGAGACCGGCGTGACGGTGGTCAACCCGGACCTCAAGCTCGTCACCGTCACCGAGGACGTCAACTTCGAGATGGAGCTGCGGGCCAAACGCGGCCGCGGCTACGCGACCGCCGAGGACAACTCCGGCCCCGAGCAGGAGGTGGGGGTGATCCCCATCGACTCGATCTTCTCGCCGGTGACCCGCGTGCGCTACCGCACCGAGGACACCCGCGTGGGTCAGCGGACCAACTACGACCGCCTCGTCCTCGAGATCTGGACGCGGGGCAGCGTCGAACCGGTGGACGCGGTCGTCGAGGCCGGCAAGATCCTCCGCAAGCACCTGAACCCCTTCGTGCTCTACCGCGACGCGGGGAGCTCGATGGTCTCGACGCTGCCGGCGCAGGGCGAGGACCTGCCCAGCGGCAACGAGGAGATCAACTCGCTGCTCAACCGCAGCGTCGCCGACCTGCAGCTTTCCGTGCGGGCCGCGAACTGCCTCGAGTCGGCCCGCCTGCGGACCATCGGCGAGCTGGTTTCCAAGACCGAGTCGGACCTGCTCCGCGTGCGCAGCTTCGGCAAGACCTCGCTCCACGAGGTGAAGCGCAAGCTGTCGGAGCTGGGTCTCGGCCTGGGCATGACCTTCGGCGAGCACGGCGAGCCGATCATGCACACCGAGCACGCGAGCTACGGTGATGACGACCTGGACGACCTCGACGACCACGAGGGTGATGACGGCGGCGATGGCGGCGACGCCGGCGACCTCGGTCACGATCCCTCGATGTCGACGATCGTCGA
Source organism: Phycisphaerales bacterium (assembly GCA_020639115.1). Lineage (GTDB taxonomy): Bacteria > Planctomycetota > Phycisphaerae > UBA1845 > UBA1845 > JACKHG01. The sequence goes on along the minus strand of JACKHG010000010.1, from coordinate 38,183 downwards.
GGGGCGTACGGATGTCTGATCAGCCCCCGGCGCTTGCCGGTGAGCTGCTTCTTGAGTTAGCGGCGCTGCCGTGTGGGCAGCGGGATTCGTTTTGACGCGGCAGAGCGTCGTGTAGGCAACAGCAGGAGCGATCGGCTGGACGGGTCCTGAGTGACTCCGCCGCCAGCCGGCGGGTGAGCGGTAACATGAGGCATCGCGTCAAAGCACGAAAACTGAACCGGACGTCCTCGCATCACAAGGCCATGCAGCGCAACCTCGCGCAGAGCCTGTTCCAGCACGGGCGGATCACCACCACCTTGGAAAAAGCCAAGGACGTGCGCCCGTTCGTCGAGCGGCTCATCACCCTGGCCCGCAGCGCCCGGCAGGGCAGCATCACCGCCCGCCGCCAGATCCACAAGCTGATGTCCGACCGCTCGTTGATCCCCGCCGAACGCCAGAGCGACTACGACGACATGTCGCTCGCCAAGCGGGACAAGGTGCTGCGCGCCCGCAGCGGCCGGCGTTATCGCACCGGCATGCCCAAGGGCAAGCTCCCCTTCACGGGCGAGACGATCACGCACCGCCTGCTGACCACCGTCGCGGAGAAGTTCGAGGGGCGTCCCGGCGGCTTTACCCGCCTGATTCGCCTCGGCCGGCGCCGGCTGGGCGACGGCGGCGAACTCGCCATGCTCCAGCTCGTGGGTGACGAGGAGAGCCCCGGCTCGCTGACCAAGCCGGAGCGTTCGGCCCGCAAGGTCCGTGCGGACGCCCGTTACGCCCTGGCCATCAAGCTGGCCAAACAGCGTCGCGGCGGCAAGGCCGAGGGCGGCAAGGGCGGCGTCGCAACCGCCGAGGCACCCGCCGGCGATGCTTCCGCCGACCACACGCCCGCGGACGACGCGGACAAGTCGGCGGAGTAGCCCGCGTGCACCGCGTGGCGGCGTCCGCCGCGGGTGAGTCATCGCGCGCCGAGTCGCCGACACCAGCCGTGTAGTAGTTTTCCCAATCCAGGAGCGGACGCCATGAGTGCCGCATCCCCCAGCGTCTTTTCGCGCATCGTCTCGGGCGAGATCCCCGCGCACAAGGTCTATGAGGACGCCCACGTGCTCGCGTTCCTCGACGTCGGTCCGCTCGCTCCCGGCCATGTGCTGCTCATTCCCAAGGGCGAGTTCGCCACCATGGACGCGGTGCCCGAGGACGTAGCCGCCGCCCTGGGCCGCGTGCTGCCCCGGCTGGTCCGGGCGGTGCAGTCCGCGACCGGCGCCCCCGGCATCAACGTGCTGCAGAACAACGGCAAGGTTTCCGGCCAGGAGGTGATGCACGTGCACTTTCACCTCATCCCCCGCCAGGCGGGCGACGGCCTCGGCTACCGCTGGAACCCCGGCAAGTACGCGCCCGGCGAGGCCGAAAAACTCCGCGACCAGCTCTCCCTCCTCCTCACCGACCCGGCCTGATCCCACCCGCTCAGAGCCGCGAGCGCCAGCGAGCGGGCGGAGGTGGTAACCCCGGTGACGACCACCAACCCCCAACGGCCCAACCCAGACCCCTGACGAGCTCCGAATACGGGAAAACCAGTCCGCTGCCGCATCGCGCAAAGAAAATGCGCACGCTGAACGGAAGGGCTTTGTCAAATATGGGAATTCCATTACGCCGGGCCGTGCGTGGGGCGGGCACGGCCCGCCAGCGTCCGCCGGCGCAGGCTCCAACCTCGCATGGACCCCCGAGGTAACCACTCGGTGTGTCGGCTCTTCCCGCCGCGTTGCCTCAGCGCTTCAGCGGAATCACGCGGTCCGCGCAGGCCAGGCCTGCCTGCTCCAGGCCCGCGAGAATCGGGGTGTAGATCGCCGGGTGCGTCGGAATCTGCGAGCCCGTCAGCGGCAACGCCCCGGTCAGGATCAGCTCGACCGCCAGCGCAGCCGGCAGACCCACCGTCCGCGACATCGCCGTGAAACCGCCCGGCTCGCCGTACGCGATCATGGTCGAAATGTGCTTTTCCTTCGGCGCGTCCGAGTCCGGATACTCGACCTCCATCTCGTGCTGGATCACCACCATGTCCCGCTCCTGCGGGTGCAGCACGAGCTTGCGGCTGAGCAGGGCGATCATCGCCTCCGCCATGGTTTCGCCGACCGGGCCGACCACCTCGTCGGAGAAGAGTCCGAGCCAGCGCAGGTTGTCCATGATCTTGCCCGTCGGGCTGATCTTCAGGTGGAACGCGACCCGCTCCTCGATGGTGGCGCCGGCCACCGTGCGCGGCAGGAACATCTCCACCAGCTCGGCCCAGGTCCGCTCCGCCAGGTGCGGAATTCGCAGCGTCTCGTTGGGCAGGCCGAGCCGGACGATCTGGCACCAGGTCTCGCTCCACCCGGGATAGCGCAGCGTGCCGCGCACCATCTGCTGCGTGTGCTCCAGGCCGTACAGCTCGCGGTAGGACAGCGAGTCGCGGTTGGGATAAGCCTCCATCGTGCCGATCCCGTCGACCTGCACCGGCCAGCTCCGCGCGAACACGTCGGGGTAGGGCACGATCTTGATCTTGCCGCTGATCATGTACTGGGCGCCGTGCTCCGACGACATCACCACGTTGCGCGGATTCCAGGTGATCGCGTAACGCAGTGGGTTCGAGCATGAGTCCGGCGCGGGCACGCCGCTGCCGTACGACACGAAGCTCGTAATCCGGCCGCCGCGGCTGCGGATCTGGTCGATCACCTTCATCGCCGACATGTGGTCGATGCCCGGATCGAGCCCGACCTCGTTGAGGATGAGCACGCCCTTGCGCTGGGCTTCCCCGTTCAGCTCGCGGACGTTGCGGTCGCGATACGACGCGCTGACCATGTGTGCGCGCAGGTCGACGCACTCGATCGCGATCTGGTGCTGGAACGCCGGCGCCAGCAGGTTGACCACCAGGTTCGCCTTCTTGATCAGCGTGGCGAGCAGGCTGATGTCGTTCGCGTCGACGGCCACGGCCTGCCCGCGCGCATGCTTGTTGACCCGCTGGGCCGCAAGTTCCGCGTCGCGGTCGCCCACCGTCACGAACCAGTCGTGTCGCTCGGCAAGCTGCAGCAGATGGTGAATCAGGAAGGGCGAGCTTTGCCCTGCGCCCAGTACGAGGATGTGTTTCATGACCGGTTGGCTCCCTGTGCGCCCCGCAGAAAAAACCGGATGCGGCGTCGCGACTGTCCCCATTCTAGTCGCTTCGCCGGGCGGTCGCGGGGCGGATTCGGGAGGGCGATGATAACGTGCCGCGGTCGGCTCGCCAGTGCCGCCGTCCGCCGGCGCATTCCGGCGGATGTGCGGGATCGCCGCACGGTGGTATATTACCCTTGGCGGGAGCGTTGCGGTTATCGGTCGGTGCGAAACGGAAGGTGGCGGATGTCAGGCACTCGGGGCGTTTTCTTGCATGTGCTGCGGGCGTTCTTTGTGCTCGCCGTCGTCGCGGTCGCGTGGAGCTACATTGCCGCGGACACCAACCCCGGCAACGTGCTCGACGTGCTCCAGTTCAACAAGCCCCTCGTGCTCGTGGGTGTCATCGTCCTGGCCCTCGGCGTCATCGCCATCGACGTTTTTATAGGACAAAAATCGCTGCTGGCCATCTCCGGACTGTTCTTCGGCATCATCATCGGCATGGTGATGGCCTTCGGCATCTCCGTCATCATCGACCTGGTCATTCAGTCGGTCGCCCCCGACCTGCGCTACCCGGTCTACGCGGAGGTCGCCACCCAGGGTCTCGCGCCTGTCACCGATGACGCCGGCCACACCGTCTTTGGCCCCGCGATCTCCACCGAACGTCAGCTCATCGGCTACCGCGACCACCCCTTCATCAGCACGCTCAAGATCATCATCGGCGTCGCCTGCTGCTACATGGCGGTGAGCTTCATCATCCAGACGAAGGACGACGTGCGCTTCGTTATCCCCTACGTGGAGTTCGCCAAGCAGACCAAGGGCAACCGGCCCATGCTGCTCGATACGTCCGTCATCATCGACGGGCGCATCGCGGATATCTGCGAGACGAGCATCGTGGAGACCGAACTCATCGTGCCCCGGTTCGTCCTCCAGGAACTCCAGCTCATCGCCGACAGCAGCGACCGGCTGAAGCGCAACCGCGGCCGCCGCGGCCTCGACATCCTCAACCGCATGCAGCTCAACGAGAAGACCGACATCAAGATTCTCGACGTCCATCTCGAGCGCAAGGACACCGGGCGGGGCGTCGACGAGATGCTCGTCGAACTGGCCATGAAGATGGGCGGCCGCGTCGTCACCAACGACTACAACCTCAACAAGATCGCCCAGCTTCGCGGCGTTACCGTGATCAACATCAACGACCTCGCCAACGCGCTCAAGCCGGTCTTCCTTCCCGGCGAGCAGATGCAGGTGCGGATCATCCGTCCCGGCGAGGGCGTCGGGCAGGGCGTCGGTTACCTCGAGGACGGCACGATGGTCGTCGCGGAGGGGGGCCGCAACCACATCGGCAAGACGATCACGTTGTCCGTGACGAGTGCGTTGCAGACCTCGGCTGGCCGGATGATCTTCGGCCGCATGGAATCCGTGGAGGCTGGCGACGTGGCGAATTCGCGCCGGGCGGACGGCCGGGCGGCTGCTGGCCGGAGAAGCGACAGCGCCGAGGGCCCGCCGGAGCGCAGCGACGAGGCCTGAACGGCGCGCCGGCGGCTGGGGACGCGAACAGTCGTACCATTCGATTCGAACGGAGCAGGGACATGGCGAAGTTTGCAGTCATCATACCAGCCGGGGGCAAGGGCGAGCGTTTCGGCGGCAGCGAAAAGAAGACCTTCGCATCGCTCGACGGCCGCCCGGTATTCATCCGCACGCTCGAACTGTTCATCAATCGTGACGACGTCTGCGCGACCATCCTGGTCGTTCCGCCCGAGGACATCACGCAGATGAAGGAGAAGTACGGCCCCAACCTCGGCTTCATGGGCGTCAAGCTGGTCGAGGGCGGCGCCTACCGCTGCGATTCGGTCGCGAAGGGCCTGGAGGCGGTTCCGGAGGACGCCGACTACATCGCCGTCCACGATGCCGTCCGGCCCTGCGCCACCGAGGACATGGTCAACGACGTCTTCGCCGAGGCGCAGAAGAGTGGCGCCGCCATCCTGGCAGCCCCCCTGCACGGCACGATCAAGCGCGGCTCCGACGCGGGCATCGTCGAGGAGACGGTGTCGCGCACCAATCTTTACGAAGCCCAGACCCCGCAGGTGTTCCGCGCGGAGCTGCTGCGCCGCGCCTACGCCAGCCTCCCCGAGGACCGCACGCAGATCACCGACGACGCCCAGCTCGTGGAACTGCTCGGCGAGGCCGTGGCGATCGTCACCTGCGACGCGAGCAATCTGAAAATCACAGCCAAGGCCGACCTCACGCTCGCCAACGCGATCATCAAGTCGCGGCCGGTCCGCAAGGTTCCGAAGATGGGTGCGTTCGAGGAGGCCCAGTGGTAGTGAATTCGCTCAGCGTTCGCGCGCAATACGTCAACTCGATTCTTGACGCGTGCGGAGGGGACTGGTTTAATTCGGGCAATTTGGCGACTCCCCGTTGGGTGACTCGCCTCAGGATGCCCCATGATCGCTGAGCCAAGGAGAGGCCCATGTCCCGCACTATGCCCATTTTGACACATCGCCATCTGGTGCTGTTGTCCGCAATTCTGTTCAGTGCCGCCGGGTGCAACACCGAGATGCGCTGGGCGTCTGACCAGCAACGTCCCGAAGGACCCACCACCGACATGGCTCAGCCCGCCGGTGTGGATGTTCCCGATATCCAGGTTGCGGACGCCAAGGAAGTCGACATTGTCGAGGGCGTGCTGACGCACCGGGCGCGTTACCGCAAGCTGCTCGAGATTCTGCGCGACTACTACGCGGAGCACGGCTACGCCACCAAGCAGAAGTGGGCGGAGGCGGAGCTGGCCGACCTGCGCCGGGTGAAGCCTTTCAAGTACATCCTGTCTGCGGAAATTCCTGCATCGCGCCTGCGCCCCAAGTACTCGATCGCCGAGGCCGACGCGCTCTACGAGCAGGGGCTGGAGCTGATGCGCAAGGGCGGCCACGGCGTGCCGGCGCTCTTCAACCGCCAGAAGATGCGCGAGGCCCTCGAGGTGTTTACCGAGCTCATCCGCAAGTATCCGGACAGCGACAAGATCGACGACGCGGCATTCTGCAATGGTGAGATTCTCAAGGAATACTTCAAGAACTGCGACACGCTCGCGGTGAAGTGGTACGAGCGCTGCCACCAGTGGGATCCCAATTCGCCGCACCCGGCGCTCTTCCAGGCGGCGGTCGTCTACGACTACCGCCTCAAGGACCGGGCCAAGGCGCTCGAGCTCTACCACCGCGTGCTCGACGAGGAACAGGACAACAAGTCCAACACCGCGTTCGCCTCGCGGCGCATCTACGAGCTGACCGAGGGCGTGGCCCAGATCCACGAGCCGCGCCAGCCGCTCAACACCGACACCTTCGCCGCGCCGGCGGCCCGCCCGAGCGGCGCAGCCCTCACCGGGGCCGGCTCCGCGGACATGACGACCAACGCGCCCGCGGACGAAGCGCTCGGCACCGCCGATGAAAATACCAACGCGACCGAGATGGTCCCCGTGGTGAACCTCGGTCCCGATACCGACGAGTAACGAGCCCATCATGCGAATCTCGGTGCAAGCCCCGGAAGACGGCCGGCCCGCCGCGCCCGTCGCTGCGCGCATTCCCCTGGAGCGCCTCGAGGATGAGCACGTGATCGGGCTCGTCGACGCCGACTCCGGCCGGCCCGTCCCGGTCCAGGTCGATTCCCGCGGCCGCTTCTGCTGGCTGCAGGACGCGATGCAGCCCGGCGAACGCCGCGAGTACCGCCTGCAGAGCCGCGGCTTCCTTGCGGACGTCCCGCGGGTCGTCGTGTGCGAGCGCGCCGAGGGTGATGCGGATATTCTCGAGGGCGCCAACCGTATCGCCGCATACCGCTCCACCACCCACGCGCACCGCCCGTTCCTCAGCCCGATCACCTCGCCCGCCGGCGTCGGCGTGACCGTCGACGGCGTGACCGTCGACGGAGCGGCGTCATCCGCGGGCATCGATCCGTGCGACCACCATCACTCGTGCTGGAACGGCTGGGCGGACGTGAACGGCGTGGACCACTGGACCGACGGCGCACGCGCGGGCCGCCAGCGCCACCGACGTTTCACGCTCTCGGCGAGCGGACCGGTATTCGGCCGCCTCTCCGCGCTGATCGACTGGCTCGACACTGAGGGAAATCCACAATTCACCGAGCAGCGCGTCTACCTCGTCTACGCGGCCATCGGCGGCAGCCGGATCATCGACATCACCAGCCGCATGATCATGGCCTACGGCGACGTGCGCTTCGGCGACACCAGCGACGGCGGGCTCTGCGCCGTCCGCGTCGCCCCGGCCCTCTCCCGCCGCGGAGGCGGTATGCTCCGCAATGCCAACGGCGAGCAGGGCGAAGAGGACTGCCGCGGGTCGTCGGCGACGTGGTGCGACTGCACCGGCCAGATCGACGACCGGTTCGTCGGCGTCACCATGTTCGACTGCCCGAGCAACCTGCGTTACCCCACGCTGTGGAACGTGCGCGACGACGGCCTGATGGCCGCCAACCCGTTCGGCGTGTCGAGTTTCTGCGGCGAAGGCGAGGGCGACGGCGGCGGGGCGCGGACCTTCGCCTGGAGCGAGGTGGCGATGTTCCGCTACCGCCTGCTGATTCACGACAGCGCCCCCAGTCCGGAGGATCTCGACCGGCTGGCGGATTGTTTCAGTCGTTCGTTGGAGATCGAGATCGACTAGAGCGGCGATGCCGCGTTGCGAGATGATGCGCCTGGGTCCCAGCGGCGAGCAGATCGGCGCACGCTACCTGCGCCGTCAGGGATACCGCATCATCAAGCGCAACTACCGCTGCACCGCCGGGGAAATCGATATCGTCGCAGGCGACCGCGACACGCTGGTGTTCGTCGAGGTCAAGACGCGGCGCAGCGACGAGGCCGCCGATCCGGAGGCCGCCGTGAACCACCACAAGCGCGTGCAGATCACGCGCGCCGCGCGGTTCTTCATCGCGGAGTCGCGGGCCGAACGCGTGCCGTGCCGCTTCGACGTGCTCGCGATCGTGTTGCCCGCGGACGGCAGGCCGGAGGTGACGCACTTCATCAACGCGTTCACGCCGACGCCGAAGTAGGCCGAGCCGCGAAACTCCGAACCCGACCGTCCGCGGGCCCCGCGCGGGGCCGGATTGACTTGAAACCGACATGGAACTGATCGACACCCACGCCCATCTCACCTACCCGGAGCTCAGCGCGCAGCTCCCGCTGGTCATGGCCGACGCGCGGGCGGCGGGCGTTGCCCGCATCATCACGATCGGATCCGATGCCGTTGACTCGCAGGCGGCGCTCGCACTCGCGACGACCCACCCCATGCTGGCCTGTACCGCGGGCATTCACCCGCACGAGGCGGCCAAGGTCGCGGATGGCGATTTCAAGCGGATCCGCGAACTCGCCGCCGATCCGCACGTCGTCGCGGTGGGGGAGATCGGGCTGGATTACCACTACGACTTCGCGGATCGCGAAACCCAGCACTGGGTGCTCGTCCGGCAGCTCGATATCGCCCGCTCCAGCGGCAAGCCGATCGTCGTGCACTGCCGCGAAGCGTTCCCCGACTGCGTGTCCCTGCTGGAGCAGAACGGCTTCCGCAACCGCAAGGTCGTGTTCCACTGTTTCACGGGGACCGCGGAGGAGGCAGCCACTCTCGCCGCGCACGGATGGCGGATTTCGTTCACCGGGATCGTGACGTTCAAGAACTCGACGGAACTGCAGGCGATTGCGCGGGACTACCCGGCGGATCAGCTCATGCTCGAGACCGATGCCCCGTACCTTTCGCCGATTCCGGTGCGCAGCGTGCGGCCCAACGTGCCCGCGCACGTGGCCCACACGGCGGCGTTTCTCGCCGAGCTGCGCGGTGTGCCGCTCGAGGAACTGGCCGCCCAGACGACGGCCAACGCCCGAGCGTTCTTTGACCTCAAATCGTAGGTGCCGCGGCCACGGCTTCGCTCACTCGACCGACAGCAGCGTCACGTCGAAGACGATGACGTCCTCGCCGCCGATGCCCGCGCCGGCGTTGCCGCTCGCGCCATAGCCGAGGTCGGGCGGGATGATGATGCGGCGTTTGCCGCCGACCTTCATGCCCAGGATGCCCTCGGCAAAGCCACTGATGACGCCGGTCAGCGTGAAGCGTACGTCGTTGCCGGAGTCGAACTGCCGGCCGGTGTCCTGGATATAGCCCGCATAGTCGACGCGGACCGCGTCGCTGCGCGACTGCGGCTGATCGCCCGTGCCGACCTCGAAGTCGTACACGCCGAGGCCGGAATCGAGAGTCTGCACTTCGGCGCCGGCGGGCAAGGGATCGAGCGTCGGCTCGCCGGAGTCGTTGGCGGTATCGCTATCGCCGTTCGTGTCGACGTCGGAATCGCCGTCGGAGTCGGTGTCGCCGCCGGGCGTCGCGGAGTCGGGCGGGAAGGGGCCGTACTGATCTCCCCCGGTCGCGCTGGAACTCGTATCCGTCGGCGGCGTATCCGGGTTGTTGGCGCTCGCGCCGACCGATCTGACCAGGTCGGCGACCTCGAAGCAGCCCGCCGAGGTGAAGAGCGCCCACGTCAGGGCGACCAGCAGCAGACGTGGTGAAATCCTCATAGGCTTCAATTCCTTTCGCAGGGCTGCGGACGATACGAACTCCGGGTCTCCGAGTATATCGGATTGGCGGCACGCGGGGAGTCCCCGGACACACGAAAGGGCGTGCGGCGAGAGAAATCGGCTGCGCGGCTTGAATGCCGCTGGTTATCGACCTAGCGTCCTCCGTAGGGGGAGTGGCGGAGCCCGGCTGACTCATCCGATTGGGGGGTTCGACCGGTGCTGTCCTGGAGGTATTGGCGGGCGGCGATCGCCGCACACCCCAGGCGTGATCGCCACAACAATGGGAAAACACGTAGGCAGTGGATGCTCGGGCCATGCTGCGCCGGCGGTTCGCTGACGGGTCCGTGATGCAATCCGGCGGGGCGCGCCCAATTGTTGCCGAGTTATGGCCGGGCGCCGTGGTTGGTCGGGTCCACGGCGGCCGGTGACTCGGCCTTTTGCTTGTTTGCCTGCGGGCGAATTCTTATCCTGGAGGTTCTCGCGACTGTAGGGGGCCATGGCGTGGCCCGGGTCGCGCCGGACACGGGATGGGACGCGCATGATTTCAATCGCCCGCACGCGCACCGCGCGCACGACGTTCACCATCGCACTGGCGTGCTTCGTTGCGCATTTTGGCAGCCAGCTCGCTTTCGCCCAGGCACCCATCCAGGTCGGCTTCCTGTGGCACATGCACCAGCCGATCTACTACCCGTATGAAACGCCGGTGCAGGTCGACGCGGCTGGCCGCTTCTCCTTCAGCGTGGTCGACGTGCACAACCAGCGTTTCGGGCCCTACACCACTTGGCCGAAGGACGCCGTCACCATCGGCAGCGGCCTTGCCCACCTCGGCGCCCAGGTGAGCTTCTCCGGTTCGCTGATCGAGAACCTCAACAGCCTCGCAGCCGCCGGCGTCAACGGCGGCATGTGGAACAACTGGGATGCCGGCTACGACGCGGGCGTCGCGCTCTCCACGTCGCTGGGCAATCCCCGCCTCGACATGGTCGCGTTCGGCTACCACCATCCGCTCATGCCGCTGCTCGACGCCGCCGACGTCCGCATGCAGATCCGCCTGCACAAGCTGGCCTACAGCCAGACCTGGAACGGCGGCCCGGCCTACACCAAGGGCATGTTTCCGGCGGAGACCGCGTTCTCCGAACGCATGATCCCCGCCCTCGTCGCCGAGGGCATCGAGTGGGTCCTGGTCGACAACATCCACTTCGACCGGGCCTGCCAGGGATATCCCCATACGAACGCGTCCAACCTCTTCGCCCCCAACCGGGCCGATCAGCTCAATCCCAACCCGGCGGACAGCGGCGGGGCGTGGGTTCAGCTCAACAACGTCTGGGCGCCGAGCCGCGTGAGCGCACCCTTCGGCTATCAGCCGCACCACGCCCAGTGGGTCGATCCCGATACCGGCGCGGTCACGCAGATCGTCGTCGTGCCCGCCGCCCGCTACGAGGGCAACGAGGACGGCCGCGGCGGATACGGCGCCTTCCTCTACGATGCGGTCATGGACCAGTACCGCGCGTACAACACCGACGCCGCGCACCCCATGTTCGTCGTCCTCCACCACGACGGCGACAACTACGGCGGCGGCACCGACGCGTACTACCACAGCAACTTCCAGAACATGGTCAACTGGGTTTCCACCGATCCGGACTACGACGTCTCCACGGTCCAGGATTACCTCGACCGCTTTCCGCCCGCACCCGGCGACGTCATCCACGTCGAGAACGGCTCCTGGGCCGGCGCCGACAACGGCGATCCCGAGTTCAAGAAGTGGCTCGGCGATCCCAACGCCGGCGGCTGGAGCCCCGACCGCAACAGTTGGGCCGTGCTCACCGCGGCGAAGAACCGCGTGCTGACCGCCGAGGCCATCGCGCCGGCCGCCAGCATGGCGAACGTGCACGCCGGCACCGGCTCCAGCACGGAGAAGGCGTGGCACTGGCTGCTGGTCAGCGAGGCGAGCGACTACTGGTACTGGGACGGCACGGAAATCTGGGACAGCGACGTGACCCGCGGGTGCAACCAGGCGGTGACCTTCGCCGACGCGGTGATCGCCGGCCAACCCGACGCCACGCCGCCGTCCGTATTCCTGCCCCAACGCGAGCCCTACAACCCCGGCGGCTACGAGTGGGCCGCGACCCCCGAACCCTCCGACTTCGAGGTCTGGACCTACGCCTACGACGTCAGCGGCCTCAGCCACGTCACCCTCAGGTGGCGCGTGGACGTCGATGGTGAAAACCCCATCGCGTCGGTCCAGAACGAGACGTTCGCCGGCGGTGCGGAGGTGGGGCCGTGGAACTCGACGGCCATGACCAGTTCCGACGTCCCGCCGCAGAACGGCGTGCTGGCGCCGACCTACCGGGCGCTGCGCTGGTCCGCGATGATCACCGGTGAGGACGACGTGCTGATCGACTACTATGTGGAGGCCGAGGACACCCTCGGCAACGTCACGCGTTCCGACATTCAGCACGTCTACGTGGGCGTGGCGACCAACGGCGGAGGCGGCGGCGACTACGGCGTCACCATCACGCCGGACCCGGCGCAGGCGGGCCAGAACGTCACGGTCACCTACGACCCGAGCGGCGGTCCGCTCGACGGCGCGGCACAGGTCAAGATGCACTACGGGTTCAACAACTGGTCGCCCGTGGTCAGCCCCGACCCCGCCATGACCTTCAATGCCGCTGACGAGGTTTGGGAAATCACCGTCGGCGTCCCCTCGACCGCGACTCTGCTCGACATGGTCTTCAACAACGGCTCGGGCGTGTGGGACAATAACAGCGGCGCTAACTGGCAGTTCGCCGTCGAGGGCGGCGCACCCCCGCCCGTCGAATGGCAGATGGATGGCGCCCTCGACTCAGCCGCCACCCTCGTCGCGCAGAACAACGGCATGTACCTCTACGCCGGTCTCGCGGGCGACGTGCTCTACGTGGCGGCCCCCGACGCCGGGGAGGGCAACGATCACTTCATCTTCGTCGCGGACGCACCGGGCGCACTCCAGGCGGCCCCCTGGGCCAAGGCCGGTCAGGTCGCCGCGTGGGATGCGTTCCTTGCGGACGAGAACGACAACAACTATTCGGATTGGTTCGATGCAGCCGGGGGCCTTTCCGCGTCGACCGGGGCCAATGGCGGCGTGCTCGAGGGCACGCTCGACCTGGCTGCGGAGTTCGGCAGCGTTCCGCCGGTGATCTATCTCGCGCTCGCGCCGTACGCGACGGCGAACGGCGGAGCGCTGGTCAGCGCGTCGCAGGTGCCTGCCTCGCTCAATGGCAACGGCACGGTGGACGCGGGTGAGTACGTCGCCGTCAACCTGTGCGCCATCCGCACCGACCGCGCTGCGGAAGATCTCAATGCCGATTGCGCCGTCACGCCGGGCGACCATGTTCCGTTCGCGACGTGCTTCGCCGGCCCCGACGCGCCGCCGGCGCTCACCTGCGTCCCCGGCGTGGACGCTGACTTCGACGCCGACGGCGACGTGGACCTGCACGACTTCGCCCACCTGCAGCAGGCCATCGGCGCCGCATCAGAGCCGCGCCCGTAAGGAAGCGGAACCGTGGGCGGGAACCGCCCACCGGCGCGGCAGTGGGATCGTTGCCGTTCAATAAAGTCGGCAGCGTGAAATGACTCAAAGAAACAAACGCCATGGCCCGCTCTGCACTTCGTAAGCCCGCGCTCCGGGATGCCCGGCGCCGCCGGCGCGGCGCCGTCTTTGCGTCTGTCCATTCGCTTCTTGTGCTCGCGACGCTCGCATACATTCACCATGGCTGGGTGCATGTATCGAGCGAATACGCGGAGGTTTGGGGCCTGTTTCTCATCCTTGATTTTCCGGCCTCGCTCGTTGCGATCGTATGGTCTGACATTGTCGGATTCGGAACGCCCTACGCGAAGTGGGTTATTTCCCCGGTCCTTCTCTTCGGTATACTCGGCGGTCTGCAATGGTACTGGATCGGCGCCGGCCGTCGCCGCCCGCACGTGCCAACAGGACACTTCTGCACCACGTGCAGCTACAATCTCACCGGCAACGAGAGTGGAGTCTGTTCTGAGTGCGGAGCGCGCGTGTGCGGAGAGGATATCGAGCCATCGGCCTGAGCGTGGTCACCGCATTGACCTGCGCGTGCGCCGTGCTCTGGTGGCTCTCGCTCGCCGTGCCCGGTGGCGTGGTGTGGACGTCGTCCGGCGTGAGCTGGCAGTCCATGCGTTCGCCCCGGCGGCCGACGGCGCTGTGGCTCGCGGACAACGTCTCGCTCAGCGTGCGCAACCACGCCCTGTTCTTCGTGAGCAACCACACTCCGCGCGTACGCCTGGCTGAACGTGCCCCGGTCACGAACTGGCGGACGCTCGAGTTGCTCGGCTTCGAGTTTTCCCGGAGCTTCCAGGACGATCAGCCGGCGCCCTACCTGTGGCTGATCCGCGTGCCACTCTCCATCGTGACCGTGCTGCTGGCAATCTGGCCGGCCACGGCGCTCGTTGGATTCTGGCGCCGCCGGCGCCGCGCCCGCCAGGGCCACTGCGCCCACTGCGGATAGGCTCTCCCCGGCAACGTGACCGGCATCTGCTCCGAGTGCGGAGCGCGCACCGGCAGCGCAGGTCCGCCGCCATTGCGGTGATGTTTAAGCGGAGCCCAGGAACCCGCGCCGGCGGCACTGCTCAAGAGCTGTGGCACACTGGCAAAATTGCCGGAAAAAATTGCTCTCGTAACGATCCTCGAGCCCGGCGTCGAGTTCGGTGTTGTACGCGTACGACCAGAACGTCCTGCGCGGTGAGGCGGCGCTGCGGATCAGGCCCCACAGCAGGAAATAGCCGTCCTCGACAAGGTCGTCTCGCGGCCGGCCACCGCCGCGCGGACTTCAGGCAGACGAAGAAGGCAGTCGCCATCTTTCGGCAGGCGCTTGCGGCCCTCACGATCCGCCCGCTGCATGTCGACGTAGCTGGGATATCCCGCAGACTGCGGTGCGGCGTTGAACCACTGCGACGGATCCACCCACGCGCCGAGGTGGCGGACGGGGCGGTCACCCTCGGCGTACCCCTCCCAGGGGAGAACGCCCTGCGACTCGCTCGCGTACGACTGCATACCGATGCCGAACACGTGCAGGTTGGCCATGCAGACGACGCGCTTGGCGTGGTCGCGCGCCCGGCGCAACGTGGGCATGAGCACGGCGATGAGCAGCGCGATGATGCTCACCACGACGAGCAACTCGATCAGGGTGAACGCGGGCGCAGCCTTCCCGCGCGGGTGGATGAGGGGGGCCTGAACAACTTTTCTCTCTCCTCGCCGCCGTCCGGTTGTGGATGAACCAAGCGGCGGGCGGATCTTACGGGCGCATGGGGAATGTCCGAATCCGGAATGTGTCGGCTATCAGCTTTCAGCTATCAGCCAGAGGTGGGGCGGGTTTGCTCCGAGAGGCGGTAGCACATTGGAGGGTGGAACGTGGCACTCCCGTCGGCGCGGTGCACGCCTCGACGAGTGGAAAAGTGCTCCTGGGATGTGCCAGCCCCATCCCGCCCCCCGAGCTCGGACCCGCCCGCCGCTACGCTTCCGAGCCCCATTTTCTCACTTTCTCACCTTCGCACTTTCCCACTCTCTCCCCTCGGCACGGCTCTGGGGGCGTGATTATGGGGGGCAGGGGGGTTCGGGAGCTCGCGTTGCAATCTCCCGGGGGGCTTCTATAATGCGGGGCTCTGCTGGAGGGTCGGGCGGAAATGGCCCGCCCCGCCTGTTTTCTGGGTTTCGCGGCTGTACGGATCGACGGCAATGAAGAAGGACATCCATCCGGAATATCGCGAGGTGGTCTTCCTCGACGCGGAGGCGGATTTCAAGATCCTGACCCGCTCGACGATCAAGACCAAGGACAAGATCACGCTGGACGGCAAGGAGTACCCGCTGGTCAAGCTGGAGATCTCGAGCGCCTCGCACCCGTACTTCACCGGTACGGAGAAGTTTGTCGACACGGCAGGCCGCGTGGAGCGCTTCCAGAAGAAGTTCGGCGGCACCTACTTCAACAAGCCGGAAAAGAAGAAGAAGCCCGCCGGTCGCCTTTAACTACGGCACCCGCACATGGTACCACGCGCGCGAAGTCCGCTTCGCCGCGTGGTTTTTCTATGGACCCATGTTCCCGTCCGGCGCCGCGCCAACCGCGCCGGGCGTGCGGTGAAGTGAGCCGGCATCATGCCTGAAACCGTCGACGAAAAACTGCTGCGCAAGCTGGCGGAGATCTCCGAGAAACGCGACGCGCTCGAGACCCAGATGGCGGACCCCGAGGTGGCGTCCGACCACAACCGGGCGATCACGCTGGCCAAGGAACTCGGCCGGCTGCGCTACCTCGCCGACCCGTATCGCGCGCTGCGCAAGACGATGACCAGCCTGGAGGAGGCCCGGGCGCTCATCCACGAGGCGAACGGCGACCCCGACCTGCGCGAACTCGCCCAGGCGGAGCTGCCCGAACTCCAGGAACGCTACCACGAGCAGCTCGAGGCGCTCAAGGAGCGCGTGGTCACCGCGGACGACGCGGCGATCTCGTCGCTGATCCTCGAGGTGCGCGCCGGCACCGGCGGCGACGAGGCGGGCCTGTTCGCCCGCGACCTCTACGAGATGTACCTGCGCTTCTGCCAGCGCAAGGGGTACAAGGTGGAGGTGCTCGACCAGTCGGGCAGTGACCTCGGCGGGCTCAAGGAGATCATCCTCAACATCCACGGCGAGGGCGCCTGGCGCAACCTCGGGTACGAGGGCGGCGGGCATCGCGTGCAGCGCGTACCGGAGACCGAGGCGCAGGGCCGCATCCACACCAGCGCCGCCACGGTCGCGGTGTACGCCGAGCCGGAGGAGCTGAGCATCGCCATCAACTGGGACAAGGACGTCGAGGAGCACGTCGCCCGGGCGAGTGGCCCCGGCGGCCAGAAGGTCAACAAGACCTCCTCGGCGATCAAGCTCGTGCACCTCGAGACGGGACTCACCGTCTCGATCCAGGACGAGAAATCCCAGCATAAGAATCGGGCGAAGGCCCGGCGCATCCTCACCAGCCGCGTGTTCGACCACTTCCAGCGGCAGCAGACCGAAGCCGTGGACAGCGCCCGCAAGACCATGATCGGCAGCGGCGACCGCTCCCAGCGCATCCGCACCTACAACTTCCCGCAGAACCGCTGCACCGACCACCGCATCGGCGTGACGCTCTACAGCCTCGACAAGATCATGATGGGCGAGATGGACGAGCTGATCGACGCGCTGCAGACCCACGACAAGGAGCAGCGCCTCCGGGCGCTGTAAGCCGTCCGGCCCGTGAGCCATCCCCTGCGTGCGGCCGCGCGCGGATATGGGGGGACGGTAGGGCCGGCGCACACAGCCTGCCGACCCCACCGGGTACTTGTCGCGTGGACCCAGTACATCCCCAGTCCACCTGTAGCGTCAACGTGCGGATCCGCATTCGAAGGCAATCGGGTCACGCCCGCTACACTTGAATAGAGCCTGCTCTAGAGCGGACCGTCGTTGTCGATGGTGTCGCAGACGTCACCGATGCCGTCATTGTCCTCGTCGGACTGCGACACGTTGCTGTTGTTGGGGCAGTTGTCGCAGGCGTCGCCGATCGAGTCGTCGTCGCCGTCGGCCTGGTCGAAGTTGGCGGCACTCGGACAGTTGTCGAGGCTGTCGGGGATCCCGTCGTTGTCGGTATCGCCGCCGGTGCAGCCGGTCGTGACGAACAGTCCCAGCGTCAGCGCCATGAGCCAGCGCAGCGTATTTGCGTGCTTCTCCATGATGATCCTCCCTTGATGACTGCCCGCGCCGAGCGGGATCCGCACACTTCGGATCCGCAGGTCCGTGCCGCGCGGGCTTACTATGGGGATATGCCTTGTCGATAGGAAAAGACAAATGAATAAGGCGCCAGGGCCGGTTGAAAAAGAACTGAACCGGCGCTCATGCGGGCTGGCGCCGGCGCCCGGCGTTGTCGCTTAAGGAAAAGCTTAATCTGCGGGGTGATCCGACGGGGTTGTTTCGCCGTCGCGCGGCGGGCGCCGCGTGCCGCTGTAGAGTTCGTACTTGAGCAATCGGCACTCGATTTTCGCGTTGAAAAACTCGATGCGGCGGCTGGCGCGGAGGCCGATCTTCTTGGCCAGTTCGCGGTTGCCGGTGAAGATCCACCCGGTCCAGCCAGGGCAGCGCTGCTTGAAGAAATCGCCGATCCGCGCGTAGGTCGCCTCGAGCGCGCGCATGCTGCCGAGCCGCTCGCCGTACTCCGGGTTGAGCAGCATCACGCCGGGTGTTTCGGGCACGGGCGTCTCGGCGAAATCGCACACCTCGAAGCGGATGAGGTGATGGACGCCGGCGGTCTCGGCGTTCCTGCGCGCCGCCAGGATCGCCTTGGCGTCGATGTCGGTCGCGATGATCGGCGCGGGCGCGGCTGGGCGCCGTACCTTCTTTGCCTCGCGGCGCAGCGCCTGCCACGCGTCCGCCGGATAGCCCTTGAGGTGCATGAAGCCGAAGTTGCTGCGCAGCAGGCCGGGGGGCCGGCCGGAGGCGATGAGCGCCGCCTCGATCGCGAGCGTGCCGCTCCCGCACATGGGATTTACAAACGGGACGCTTCCGTCGTAGCCGGTCGCCAGCACGACCGCGGCTGCCAGCGTCTCCTGCATCGGCGCCTTGTGCGGGATTTTCCGATAGTTGCGATCGGAGAGCTTGCGGCCGGAGGTATTGATGTAGAGCTGGGCGCGGTCGCCGTGCCAGTGCAGGTGGATCACGAGGTGCTCGCGTAGCGGCCCGGAGTCCGGACGCGTGCCCACCGCCCAGGACATCCGGTCGACGACGGCGTCCTTGATGCGCAGGGCGGCGAAGCGCCAGTCGGTGATGGTCGGCGTGTTCACGTTGGCGACGACGCTGACGTACTCGTCGGGATCGACGAGTTCCTCCCACGCGACAGCGTTCACGCGCTCGTAGAGTTCGTCCGCGTCGGTGCAGGTGAAGGCCTCGAGCAGGCAGAGGACGTTGAGCCCGGTGCGCAGGTAGAGGTTGAGGCGCATGGCGTCGAGGAGCGTCGCGGTGAGCTCGACGCCGGTCGCGTCCGCGTCGTCAACGGGCAGTCCGAGATCCTCGACCTCCTGCTGCAGGTAGGGGGCGAGGCCGGGGGCGCAGGTGATGCGGAGCGTGCGGGGCGCGTCGGGGTCGAGCATGGGGGCAGACGATAACCGGGTCGGCGGGTGTCGCAAGGTCGCAGCCACGACGCGCCGGTGGGTGTGGCTGGTGTGGGCGAGGATCGGCGTTACGATGCGCCCATGACCGAGCCAACCTCAACGAATCCATCGTCGGCGATCTCGCCGGAAGCCCCGCTGCCGGCGCGCGAGGGGTACAACCGCTGGGCGGAGGTGTACGACGCGGACGGCAATCCGTTGATCGCACTGGAGCGTCCGGAGCTGGACCGGCTGGTGGGCGACGTGCGCGGCCAGCGGATCGTGGATATCGGTTGCGGCACCGGGAGGCATACCGCGCGGCTGGCACTGGCGGGCGCCCACGTGCTGGGTCTGGACCAGTCGCCGGGGATGCTGGCGCGGGCGCGGCAGAAGGTCGTGGCGGGGGGCGTGACCGAGCGCGTGGTGCTGATCGAGCACGACGTGCGCCGGGGCCTTCCGCTCGCGGACGGCAGCGTGGACCTGGCGCTGTGCTGCCTGGTGCTGGATCACATCGCGGACCTCGTGGGGTTTTTCCGGGAGATGCGGCGCGTGGTGAAGCCGGGCGGGCCGCTGGTGCTTTCGTCGATGCATCCGGCGATGATGCTGCGCGGCGTGCAGGCGCGGTTCATCGACCCGGCGACGGGCGAACGCGTCCTGGTCGAGAGCAGCCCCAACCGCATGTGCGACTACATCATGGCGATTGTCGCGGCGGGTCTGCAGATCGAGCACATCAGCGAGCACGCGGTGGACGCCGACCTGGCGGCCCGGCTGCCCCGGGCGGAGCCATACCTGAACTGGCCGATCCTGCTGATGCTCAAACTGCGGCGGTAGCGATTTCGCGATCCGGATTGAGAATTAAGCCACGCAGGCACAAAGTCACGAGGAAGAACTCCCTACACTTCCGCCATCAGCGTCTTCCCGGCCCGTGATGGACGAAGCATCAATTCTTTCCTTCGTGTCCCGATTCGACCGGCCCGAGGGGTCATCTCCCGCCCGGGCGCCACCACAGCCGTGGGCGTGATTGATCGCGGCGCTCAGGCAGCCGGCAGCGTGATCGTGAACGTCGTGCCCTTCCCCACCTCGCTCGCGACGCCGATGCGTCCGTGATGCTCCTCGACGATGTCGCGGCAGAGCGTCAGCCCCAGGCCCAGACCGCTCTTGTCCGGCCGGTCGTCCTTCGTGCTGTAGAACGCGTCGAAAATATCGTGCATCGCTTCCTCGGGGATCCCCGTCCCGTTGTCCGCCACGTGGATGTTCACGGTGTTGTCGTCGCCCGCCTCAGCCGTCACCTTGATGCGGCCGTTGCGGTGCTTGATCGCCTGCCGGGCATTGAGGAACAGGTTGAAGAGCACCTGCTGAAGCTGACGGGGATCCGCCAACACCTGAACCTCGGCATCCACCTCGTTGACCAGGCGGATCCCGTCCTTCGACAGGTCGCGGCAGAGGCAGGCCTCGGCGTCCGCGACAGCCGCATGCACGCTGACCGGCGCGACCGCCTGGGCCTCGCTCACCGCGAGCCCGAGGATCCGGTCCGACATCGCCGTGACGATGGCTGTCTGCTTGAGCGTCATCGTGAGGGCCTTGGTCATCAGCTCGGGGTCCTGGGCGTCGACCGCGTACTTGGCATAGCCGACCACTGGGCTCATCAGGTTGTTGAACTCGTGGGCGAGCATGGCGGCAGCCGTCCCGAGCGAGGCGAGCTTCTGGGCCTGGCGGGTCTGGTCCTTGAGCATGGCAAATTGCCGCTCGAGGCGTTCGAACTGGGCCTGGAGCCGTTGTTCGGTTTCGGTGGAGGAATGGGGCACGCTGGTATCCATGATCATGACTGACTCGCTAAGGGGGGCTGTGAAAACTCTTTATTGCAATCGGCGCGCTGCGCGCTGAAACTTGAAGCCGGTGAAGCATGGACACACAACACAAGATTTCCGCGTTGATTGACCTTGCGCAGCGTCTCGACATCGAGGTTCGGGAAGCGAATCTGGGGGGAGACGGTGGCGGCCTCTGCCAGATGAAGGGCAGACGGATTTTGTTCATGGACCGCGAAGCGGATGTCAGGACCCGCTATACGCGCGCCCTTCGCGATCTTGCGCAGCTATCCGAGATTGACAGCGTGGGCCTGGTGCCCGAACTACGCGACGATCTGAACGCGGCGCGCTAGGCCGGCGCCGGGGATCGATTGGCGGGCCGGACGAATCGAAACACGAAGACTCGAAGACACCAAGACACGAAGAAGAACATTGAGAATTTGCTAACTATTGCTCGTGGCGGCACACCGTGTGCATTTTTAAGAAAGTACATTCTTTGTGTCTTGGTGTCTTCGTGGTCCCGTTCCCGCGGCGGACCGTCCGCAGCTAATATGTGAAATGCGTCTGATAGTGATCGATGATCGCGCCGTCCATGTGGAAGGCGTACGCGATCGCCGCGGCGCGCATCCACATGCCGTTGTGCACTTGGGAAAAATATTGGGCGCGCGGGTCGGTGTCGAGGCGGCGGTCGATCTCCTTGCGCCGCGGCAGCGGGTGCATGATCGCCAGGTCCGGCTTGAAACGCGGGGTCATGTCGGCGGAGATGTGGAAGCGGTCGAAGTCGATCTTCTTGCTCTCGCCCGCGACGTCGTACTCGTCCTGGAGGCGGGTCATGTAGATAGCGTCGCACTCGTGGATGACCGCGCCGACGTCGTCCGCGAAGGCGTATTCGACCTCGTTGCGGCCGAGGTACTCGAGGATGTCCTCGCTGATCTGCAGCTCCGGCGGGGCGATAAAGATCATGCGCACGCCCGGGTAGCGGCACAGCAGGTAGGCGAGCGAACGCACGGTGCGGCCGCGCTTGAGGTCGCCGACGAACGCGATGGTCTTGCCGGCGAAGCGGTTCGTTGAGAAATCCAGGTTGCCGCGCTCGATGGCCACGCGGCCGAACGCGCGGTGCAGCGTGTAGATGTCGAGCAGGGCCTGGGTGGGGTGCTGGTCCTGGCCCGACCCGCCGTTGATGATCGGGATGGACATGTTGAGCGCGTCGAGCGCGTGGGCCATCTCCTCGGCGAAGCCCTCCTTGGGATGGCGCATGACGATCAGGTTGAAATACTGGCTGAGGACGCGGACCGTGTCGTCCTCGGTCTCGCCCTTGACCTCCGACGAGACCGACGGGTTGCGCACCTCGTCGTAGGCGATACCCAGGATCTGGCAGGCGGCTGCGAAGGAGAGGAAGGTACGCGTCGATGGCTGGATGAAGTAGAGCATCGCCCGCTTGTGGCTGAGCAGCGTCTTGAGGAACTGGAGGCCCTGGCGGGTCTCGGCGATGTTGCGGAGCATTTCCGCGAGTTTGCACAGGGTATCGATGGTTTCGCGATCGAACTGCTGGGCGAGGATGACGTGGAAGATGCGATCGTGGCGGTTGAGCAGGGCGACGCGTTTGGCGGTGGGCAGGGTTTCGCGCTCTTCGGGCTTGCGGGCTTCCTCGGGCATGGGACGCGACCTCCGTGTACGGACCATCGGGCGGGGGCGCGGCGTGCCCGGCGGGCTGACTTTGACGTGCCTCATTCGATTAGACCAGCGTGTTGCCAAGGTGTCAACGGCGTTCTAGCATCGCGCGACGATGAGATGGATCGCGGACATGGCGTACGTCATTGGCGGGATCTTCTACCTGCCGGTGCTGCTGTACGCGATGGTCTTTCAGCGCAAGAACCGGCGGGGCTGGCGCGAGCGGTTCGGCGGGCCGCGGCCGGCGCGGAACGTGATGCGCGGCATGGACGCGCTGAAGCGCGGGCGCAACGTCTGGGTGCACGCGGTCTCCCTGGGGGAGATCAACGCCGCGCGGGGAATTATCACAGCCCTGCGCGAACGCGTCGGCGCGGGTTTCGTGGTCGTTTCGACGACAACCGACACGGGTTACGCGCGGGCCGTGGAATTGTTCGGTCCGGAACGCGTTTTTCGATTTCCGCTGGATTTCGGGGCCACCGTGCGGCGCACGCTCTACCGCCTCGAGCCGAGCCTGATCGTACTGATGGAGCTCGAGGTCTGGTACAACCTGGTCACGATGGCGGCTGCGGACGGCATCCCCGTGTGCGTGGTCAACGGGCGGTTGACCGAGCGGAGCTGCCGGCGGTTCGGGTGGATCGCGCCCGTTGCGCGGCGGATGTTCGGGGCGCTGGCGTGGGTGGGGGCGCAGGACGAGGCGACAGCCGACCGGTTCGTCAGCGTGGGCGTGCCGCGCGACCGCGTGACGGTGACCGGGTCGGTGAAGTGGGACACAGCCGCGATCGCCGAGCGGATCGCGGGCCAGGAGGCGCTGGCGGGCGCATTGGGGTTATCCCAGGACGCGCCGCTGTGGGTCTGCGGCAGCACGGGGCCGGGTGAGGAGACGCTGCTGCTCGAGACGTTCGCCCGGATCGTGGCGACGCATCCCGGCCTGCAGCTCGTGCTCGTCCCGCGCAAGCCCGAGCGGTTCGACGAGGTTGCGGACCTGATTCGCAAGGGCGGCTACGCCTGCATTCGCCGCAGCCAGCACCCGGACGGCGCGAGCCCGGCAAAAGCCTCTGCGGGCACGCCGCGCGTCGTGCTGGGCGACACCATGGGCGAATTGCGGAAGTTCTATGCGCTCGCGGACGTCGTTTTCGTCGGGCGCTCGCTGGTGCCGATGGGCGGCTCCGATCCGATGGAGGTGGCGGCCCTGGGCAAGCCGATCGTGACCGGCCCGCACATGGAGAACTTCCGTCAGCCAGTCGCAGCCCTCAGTGCGGCTGATGCGCTGGTTCAGACGCAAGCGAGCGGTCTGGCAGACGTTATCGAACGGTGGCTGACGGATCCGTCAGCCGCCCGCTCGGCGGGTGAGGCGGGCCGGGCCACGGTTCGCGCCAATCAGGGGGCCACGGAGCGCACCCTGGCACGCCTCGTCGCCATGCTCGACCTGGACGAGCCGGAGAGTGGAGCGCCGACACCGAACGTGCATTCCGAATCGTAATTCGAGTATTGACATGCACTTAGGAGTCGCGGTGCCCGTTGCTGCTCCGCGCCGGACTCCCGCTCCGCATTTCCTCGGCCCGCATGGCGCTTCCATGGGGCTGACAGCCTTGTCGGTCCTGCTTTGGGTGGTATACTACGCGGTTCTACGCCCTGCGCGGGTTGCGCGCGGGCTTGGCGTGCGGAACTGAATGGACGACAGGAGTTTACGCGTGGCGGTCAGGTTGCGACTTACCAGGATGGGACGCCGGCATCGGCCCTTCTATCGCTTGGCGGCGATGGACTCGCGCAACAAGCGCGACGGACGCGTGATCGAGGAGCTCGGCTTCTTTGATCCCGTGACGAAGGATGCGGAAAAAGCGCTCCAGGTGAACAAGGAGCGGGCCGAGTACTGGCTGAGCGTCGGTGCGCTGCCGACGGACACCGTGCGGGCATTGCTCAAGCGCGGTGGCGTGGCGGTGAAGCCGCATCCGAAGGCGAAGGGGGCGTAAGCGCGCTGCCTTCTCCGGCGCCGCTTGCCCGACATCGGCCATGAGGATCGACGTGCTCACGCTGTTTCCAGAGGTCTTCGGACCTTTCGTGGGCGCGAGCATCGTGGGCCGGGCGCAGGCGGCAGGCAAGGTGGAGTTCGCGTTCACGAATGTGCGCGACTTCGCCCGCGACCGGCACCGCACGGTCGACGACAAGCCGTTTGGCGGCGGGCCCGGCATGGTGCTGATGTGCGGCCCGGTGTACGACGCGTACGAACACGTGCGCAGCCTGCACCCGGCGGAGCCGCAGTTGATCATGCTGACGCCGCAAGGCGAGCGGTTGACGCAGCGAGTGGTGGAAGAACTGGCCCAAGCGGAGCGCCTGGCGCTGCTCTGCGGGCATTACGAAGGTTTTGACGAGCGGATCCGCGAGGGTCTGCAACCGCGGGAAATTTCGATCGGGGACTACGTGCTGTCCGGCGGTGAAGGGGCGGCGCTGGTGCTAATCGACGCGGTGGTCCGGCTGCTGCCGGGTGCGGTGGGTTGCGAGGAGTCGGTCGCGGACGAGTCGTTCAGTTCGGGGCTGCTGGAGTATCCGCAATACACCCGACCCCGCGCGTATCGCGGGATGGAGGTTCCGGAGATCCTGGTTTCCGGGGATCACGGCAAGGTGGCAGCGTGGCGGCACGCTCAGGCGCTGGCCCGGACGCAGCAGCGCCGGCCGGACCTGCTGGGGCCCGACGGGAAAGCGGGCTGCGACTCGGGAGCGTGAGACGGACGAGCAACAGCACGGGACGGATGGTCGGTCCCGATAATGATGAAACATGAGTGCCGGATCGTGCGTGATCCGGCGGGTGCAGAAGGCGGAGTGTGGTTCCATGGACAAGAGCATCATTCGTAAAGTCGAGGCGGGGTACCAGAAGGCGGAGGTACCCGAGTTTCGCGTCGGCGACACGGTCGACGTGCATCAGAAGATCGTGGAAGGCAACCGCACCCGCACGCAGATCTTCAACGGCGTGGTGATCGCGCGGAAGGGCGGCGGCCTCAATGAGTCGTTCACGGTCCGGCGGATCGTGAACAACGAGGGCGTGGAGAAGAGTTTTCTCCTGCACTCCCCGCTGGTAACCGCGATCGACGTCAAGCGCCGCGGCAAGACCCGCCGG
The DNA here is from genome assembly GCA_020639115.1 of Phycisphaerales bacterium. Taxonomy (GTDB): domain Bacteria; phylum Planctomycetota; class Phycisphaerae; order UBA1845; family UBA1845; genus JACKHG01. The sequence goes on along the minus strand of JACKHG010000010.1, from coordinate 12,808 downwards.
GCGAAGCTGTACTTCCTGCGCGGCCGCGTGGGCAAGGCCCGCAAGCTGCGCGAACTGCGCCGCAGCTCGCGCACCACGAAGTCGAGCAGCCGCCCGGTCGAGCCGTCCGCAGCCGAGCGGGCGCTGTCGGGCGTGGCGGAGCAGCCAGCCACCGTCTAGTGGCTGCTACGCATTCCAAGTTGTCCAGCGCGAGCCGCGCCGCCTCCGCGGCGCGGCTCGTTTTCTATATGGGAATCGGCCGCAGCGCCGCTTTGCTCGGCGCCACCCGGCCCCGTCACTCCGGGAGAAACACGCATGGATGCATTTCTGCAGGCGGCCATCGATGAGGCCCGCAAGGGATTGGAGGAAGGGGGCATCCCCATCGGTTCGGTCATCGTCCTGGACGGTGAAATCGTCGGACGCGGCCACAACCGCCGCGTACAGAAGGGCAGCGCCATCCTGCACGCGGAGATGGACGCGTTCGAGAACGCCGGGCGGCTCACGGCCCGCGACTACACCCGCTGCACGCTCTACTCGACGCTCTCGCCCTGCGACATGTGCAGCGGCGCGTCGCTGCTCTACAAGATCCCCAAGATCGTCATTGGCGAAAACCAGACGTTCCAGGGGCCGGAGGACTACGTCCGCAGCCGCGGCGTCGAACTGGTCATCGTGAACGACCCCACCTGCATCAAGCTCATGACCGACTTCATCGCCGCCCGCCCCGAGCTGTGGAACGAGGATATCGGCGTCTGAAGCGGCGGGCGCGGGCGGTTCAAACCAGTGGTTTCAGTTCGAAGTGCACCTCGAGGGTGGCGCCTGCGCGCTCGAGTTCCATGCGCACGGTCGCGCCGGGCTGGCGGAACATCTCGCGCACAGCCGAGAGCTCCGTGGCCGGCCAGGTCTTCCCGTTGATGCTGCGGACGACGTCGCCGACGCGGACGCCGGCCTGATCGGCGGGTGAGTCCGCGAGTACGAAGCGGACGTACAGCTCGCCGGCGTCGTTGGGCCACAGGGATATCCCGGACATGTTGGCGCGAAACGGCGCGGACACGCGCTGCGTCGGGGCGAGCAGCATCCGTTCGTGCGGGTAGTCGAGCGTGACGGTGAAGCGCTGGAGCAGGTCCATGCCGATGGTGCCGCCGCGGTCGGCGTCGGGTGCCTTGGGAAATTCAGATAAGACGTCGACGAGCGTGAAGGGACCGACCTGCAGTTCGCGGATGCGGCCGAGCAGCCCCTGGTTGTCGCCGCCGACGCCGGAACTGAGCATGGTCTCGACGGCGCCGCGCGGGGCGGCGACGATTTCCGTCGGGTTGAGGGAGAGGGACTTGGTGGCGCCGGTGTCGACCATCAGTTCCACGGGGACTGGCGCGCCGTCGCCGATGCGTACCGTGGCGGCGACGAACGGGCGCGTGTTGGCGAGGGTGAGGGGGACGGCGGTGGTGGCGGCGGGCGGCGCGTAGCTGTCGGGCGCGTAGAGCGTGACGGTGTTCTGGGCGCAGTCCATTTGCACCACGTAGGCCTGGAACACCGAGGCCCCGATGGCGCCGTCGAAGCCGATCCGGGCCAGGGGACCCGGTTCGTCCAGCACGATGACGCGCTGGTTGGGAATTTCCAGATCGGCGAGATGCACCGTCGTGCCGTAGGCGATCTTGCCCGCCGCGGATCCCGGCCCCACGCCGTTGAGCCGCGCGGCGATGGCGAATTCGACGCCGGAGCCAGCAAGCTTTGCCGGGTCCATGATGAAGACGCCCTCGGGCATGCCCGTGTCGAGGATGCAGTGGAGCACCTGCGAGTCGTTGATGCGCACGGGCACGACGAGCGTGTGGAACGCGCGTGCGCAGGGCAGTCGCAGGACCGGTGCCGCCGGCTGCGGAGCGGAGGTGTCGTCCGCTCGGGCGGGCAGTGCGAGCAGCAGGGCGCCCGCCGTCAGAGCGAAGCGGGCGTACCTGCCGCGGGCGCGGGCTGGACGGCGCGTGGTGGCAACGCGTTGTGGTTGGGATGCACTCATGACGGGTCCTTTCGGTGGTCGAGCGGCGTGAGCACGGTGGTCAGCGCGTAGAGCCGCCCCTGCTGCGTGCCGGTGTTTTCCCGGAATACCTGATGAAGTTCGTCGATCAGCCGGTTCACGCGGGCGAGCTGCCGGGGCGTGAGCCAGGCGGAGTGGCGGTCGGCGACCACGTTGCGCCCCGCGCCGGTGTCAACGACGTCGGCTGGGCGGCTCGTGCCGCGGGTGAAGTCGCGGGTAGACTGGCGCAGCAGGGAGGCGACGACATCGACGGTGAGGGCGCGGAGGCGTGGCTGGCGGGGCGCGCTGGGGCCGACGAAGCGGTCCGCGACGACGTCGTAGACGGTCTGGGTGCGCGCGCCCGAGCGGCGCGAATCGACGGGTTGGAGCAGGCCGGCGGCGACGAGCTTGCGCACGTGGTAGTGCAGGGAGTTCGCGCGGCGGCCGAGGCGGGGCCCGAGTTCGGCGACGGTCGCGGGTCCGCCGCAGCGCAGGGCCTGGAGCAGTTCGCGTCCGACCGGGGAGGCGAGGGCCTGGAGCTGGCGGGCGGTGTGGATGGGGGCGGCGGCCTTGCGTTTCATGGTCGGCAGCGTATCCGTTATGGTGAAGAACTGCAATATTTTGCACTATGCGACGGTGTCGATTCCTGTCAGCCGCCGGAGCAGTCCTGCGGGGCGGGCGGGGGCAGAATCGCCGGTCGCGCGCTATGCTCGTGGGTATGAACTCCGGACACGATCACTCAGCACACGATCACTCAGCACACGATCACTCGGCACACGATCACTCGGTAAAGCGTCACGCGGGACACAGTCACCATGGGCGCGGAAGCGGGCATGCCCACGGCGGCATCCGCCGGGAGGGCAGCTTCCGGCGGCTGACGTGGACGCTGGTGCTGATCGTCGTCTACATGCTCGCCGAGGTGGTGGGCGGGTGGCTCACCCACTCGCTGGCGCTGCTGGCCGACGCCGGGCACATGATTTCCGACGCTGCCGCCCTGGGTCTCAGCCTGTTTGCGATGTGGATCGCGCGGCGCCCGCCGACGCCGCAGAAGACCTACGGGTATTACCGCGCGGAGATCCTCGCGGCGCTGGTCAACGGCGCAACGCTGGTGGCGATCGCCCTGTTCATCTTTGTGGAGGCGTACCAGCGTTTTCGCAATCCGCCGCAGGTGCTGGGGGCGTGGATGATGGTGGTTGCCGTCGGCGGGCTGATCGTCAACGTCGGCGCCCTGCTGATCCTGCACGGGGCCCGCGGCGAGAGCCTCAACGTCCGCGCCGCTTGGCTGCACGTGATGGGCGACGCCGCGGGAAGCGTGGGGGCGATTCTGGCGGGGATCTTCATCTGGACGCTGGGCTGGAACTGGGCTGACCCGGTGGCCAGTGTGCTGATCGGCCTGCTGATCCTCATCTCGTCGTGGCGGCTCCTGAAGGAGACGGTCGAGGTGCTGATGGAGCATGCGCCCGCGCGGCTCGACGTGGACGAGGTGCACGCAGCCATCATGGGCATCGAGGGCGTGGCGGCGATCCACGACCTGCACGTCTGGACCATCACCAGCGGGCTCGATGCGCTCTCGGCCCACGTGAACGTGCGCGAGCCGCTGCCGGCAGCCGAGCTGCTCGCGCGGATTCGTAGCGAGCTGCACGAACGCTTCGCGATCGATCACGTCACGCTGCAGCTCGAGCCGGAGGTGTTCGGCGGCTGCCGCCCGCAGGTTTGATATCGCGTATTTATCACCGTGTCTCGCCCGTCAGAGGCCCGGGCGCGAGACCCGGGGTCGACGCCGTGTCCGAAGCAGCGCGCGTCACGACACTGGCCGAAAGTGTTCCGTGCGTTCGGACGTCCCGTTGGTTACACGGTTTTGCGCCCGGTGCCGTGATGGTCGGCAGCGTGGCCGGTGCCAGCCAGGGGGAAGGTGATGCGGCAACGGACACCGTCGGGTTCGAAGACGCGCTCGACCGCGCCGCCGAGCTGATACTCGATGACTTGGTTAACCATCTTGCAACCAAAGCCCTCGGTGCGGGGCTCCTTGACGGGCGGCCCGTCCACTTCCTTCCAGATCAGCTCGACCTGCCGGGCGTCGGCGGGTCCGGTGACCTGCCAGGTGATCCGCAGGCTGCCTTCGGGGGCGTTGAGTGAGCCGTACTTGCTCGCATTGGTGGCCAGTTCGTGCACAGCCATGTGCAGGGCCAGCGCGGCGTTGGGGTTGATGACGATTTCCGGGCCGTCGAGTTGGAGCCGATCGGGCGTCGTCACCCGGGCGGACAGCTCCGTGGTGAGGATGTCGCGCAATGGGGCACCCCGCCATTCCGTGCGCGTCAGCAGCGAGTGGGCGGCGGCCATGGACCGCAGCCGGGCGCTGAACGACGCGCGGAACGCATCGAGGTCGTCAACCTGGTCGAGCGTCTGCTGGGCGATGGCGTCGATGGTCGCGAGGGTGTTCTTGACGCGGTGGTTCAATTCGGCCATCACCATCCGCAGCTTGTTTTCATGTTCGCGCTGCTCGGTCACGTCGGTGTTCGTGCCGAACCAGCGGACGACCTTGCCATCGGCGTCGCGGATGGGCAGGGCCCGCGAAAGAAACCAGCGGTAGTCTCCATCCTGGCTGCGCAGCGGGAAGACGTCCTCCCACGGCTCACCGGTGTCCCAGGAGTGCTGGATGCGCTTGACCACGCGGTCGACGTGGTCGGGGTGATGGACTTTTTTCCAACCCCACCCCTGCATCTGCTCGAGGGTCGTGCCGGTGTAATCATACCAGCGGCGGTTGTACCAGAAGATCCAGCCCTTCTCGTCGGCCATCCAGGCGAACTGCGACATATTGTCGGCGAGGGTGCGGAAGCGCTGCTCGCTTTCCGCCAGAGCCGCCTCGAACTGCTTTTGCGCGGTGACGTCGCGCACCGTGAGGATCACCAGCGACGGCTTGCCGTCCGGCCCGCACACGAGTGACCCGCCGTAGGAGCCGATCCAGGTTTTCCCCGTGTCGATCCGCCGGGCCTGGACCTCGAGCCGGTGGAAAACTTCGCCGCGCAGCGCCCGCGGCATGGGCCACTCCCGGTGGGGCAGGACGCGGCCGCGCAGATCCTGAAACTCCAGGAGGCTGCGCAGGGCATGAATGTGGGCGTTGAGCTGCTCCGCCGACTCGAACCCGTGGATGGCGAGGGCGGCTGGGTTCATCTCGAGCAGCTCGCCCGCGCCGTCAAAGAGCATCAGCCCCTCGGTCATCTGGTTGAAGATCGCGCGGAATTGCGCGTGGCCCTCGCGGATCCGCGCAATATCTTCGCGGGCGGATGCCGCCGACGCGGCGTCAACGACGGGATCGGCGAGCAGGTCGCTGTCTTCGCGTTCCACGTGAATCGCGCCGTCGACGCGGTGCCAGGTCGCTAGAAAGCCGTCGCCGTACTTGCGCACGTGGATATCGAAGATGCGGCTTTCGACCCGGTCGCCGTAAAGATCGCGGTAGGGGAAGGACCGGCGGATGAACGGGCAGCCCGTGTCGACCACCGCGCAGTAGGCTCCGAACAGGCCGCTCTCGCGGTGACCGGGCAGCAGGTCGTTGAGCCGTCGGCCGAGCTGCTCGTCGCGCGTCAGCTTGTTGTTCTGGCAAGCGGCTTCGTTCACGTAATCGACGCGAAAATCGACGATGTGGCCGCGGGCGTCGCGGACGGCTGTGTAGATGCCCACGCACAGGGGCAGATGGTCGAAGGCCGCCTGCCAGTCGCGGGCAGTAAAGGCTGGAAGTGGTGACGGGTCCTCAGAATGCTGCATGGCTCGAATCCACTGTGGCTGCAATCATAGCGGATGGGCATTCTGCTTGCCAAGGTGCGGCGCACCGTCATCGGCGGCGTGATGATGTGACGTGCCCGCCGGCAAATTGGATGGACTGCGCAGGTTGCGGCAGTCAGCCAGGACTCACCGAACCAGCGCGTCGGCAGGAGCCGCGCGTCGCGTCGGGGCGAATGAGTCCAAGCCGTGATCGAGTCCGGTGACCTGGGCCAGCATGTTCGCACGGAAGGGCGTGTGGCGGATGAGGGCGGGCACGAGCCGGCGGACGGCGCCGAGCAGGTTGGGGTCGCCAGCCACGACGCGGGAGAGCAGGTCGATGCGGCGGACGACGCGGTGATCCACCGGGCGGCGGAAGGCGTGGTAGCGTTCGAGGGCGTCGCGGCCGGCGAGCTGGGCGAAAACCCAGGCGTCCTCGAGGCCGAGATTCATGCCCCGGGCGCCCATCGGCGAGTGCAGGTGGGCGGCGTCGCCGGCGAAGTGGATGCGGCCGACGCTCATCGCGCGGACGATGCGGTGGGAGATGCGGAAGTGCGACTCCCAGATCGGCGGGCCGGCGACGCGGTCCGCCACGAGGCGCGTGAGCGGATGGGGCTGATTCCCGAGCACGCGCCAGAGCGGGACGGCGGTGTCGTCGGTGTCCGCGGGTTCGATCACGCGCATCATGAAGAGGAAACCGCCATCGACGAGAACGATGTGGGCGTAGTCTTCTGCGAGCGACGTCGCCAGGGGCACGTCGGCCAAGTGCCAGGGATCCGCCAGCGTCGAGCCGGGGAACGGTACGTTGAGCCGATCCCGGGCGGTGCTGTGGGCGCCGTCAGCGGCGAGCATCCAGGGGCAGTGCACCGTTTCGAACTCGTCCTCGCTGTGGGCCAGCGCCGCAGTGACGTGGCTGTTCGCGTTGCGGCATTCGACGAGACGGACGCCGCGCTCGACGCGGAGGCCGCGCTGTTTGACCGCCTCGGCGATGAGGCGTTCGGTTGTCGCCTGGGAGAGCGCCAGCATGAACGGGTAACGGTGTTCGAGCGCGGCGAAGTTGATCTCGGCGGCGAGGGCGCCCTCACGCCAGACCTTGGCCCCGCGGATCCGCCGGCCGAGTTCGAGCAGACGCGCGGTCACGCCGGAGGGCTCCAGGATCTCCAGCGTGCGGGGATTGATGGCCAGGGCCTTGGAGTGCGTGGAGGGGGCCGCCGCCTGATCGACGATCCGCGTGGGGATTTCCTGATCGGCGAGAAACAGGGCTGCGCCCAGCCCGACGGGCCCGGCGCCGACGATCAACGGCACATCTGGTGTCGACATGGCGCGATACTCCTCCCGGGCGACTGCATCCCGCGCTGCGCGGCGCGCTCAGTACACCTTAGCGCGCAGACGCAGCGCGACCACAGACGTGGCTGCCGCGTTGCGCGGATTTAGATTGCGCGTTGTTTATTCAGCCGCCGAGATGCCAGACGGTGCCGGTGGGCTTGTCTTCGAGTGTGATGTTCGCCTCGGCGAGAGCGTCGCGAATGGCGTCGGCGATCGCGAAGTTCTTCGCCTGCCGCGCCCGCTGGCGGACGTCGAGGTGAACCGCCATGAGCTTGTCCATCAGGTCGTCGCCGCCCGCGTCGATCTGCCAGGTCGTTCCGGAGGCCTTGTCCTCGAGCGTGACGCCGGCGGCGGTGAGGCCGTCGCGCACCGCGTCGGCCAGTTCGAACTGCTTGTCAGCGCGGCACCGGGCGCGGACCGCGACGTGCGCGGCGAGCACCTTCTCAACGGCTGCGTCGCCGGCGGTGGCAGCCTCCGGCGGGGCGGTGAAGAGGCCCAGCACGCGGCCGAGGGCGACGAGGACGCGGCCGGCGTCGAGGACGCGGGCGACGGAGGGGTGGTCCGCGCCGGAGGGCGCGTCTGCTTGCTCGGTCCGCTCCCTTACGGTCGCGGCTCTATTGGCGTCGAGTTCCGTCCGCTCCCTTACGGTCGCGGCTCTGTTGGCGTCCAGCTTGCGATGTTCGATGTAGCGATTGAGGGCGTTTGCCAGCTCGAAGAGGGCGGCAATCGCGACGGCGGTATTGAAGTCATCGTCCATCGCGGCGTGGAAGCGGTCGTGGGCGTCGCGGAGCGTGACGGCGAGTTCGTCGTCCGCGTCGGCGGCGCACCAGGCCGGTAGCGCGGCGTCCGCGGGCGCGTCCGCGTAGACGCTGGCTCCGGCAACCGTCTCGATCCGCGCGAAGAGCCGCAGGAAGGTGCTCAGGCCCTTCCTCTTGCTGGCCAGCTCCGCCTGGGAATATTCAATGGGGCTGCGGTACTGCGTGCTGAGGATGAAGTAGCGCAGCAGCTCGCCGCTGTAGGTCGCGAGCAGGTTGCTCAGCGTCATCTCGGCGAGCACCTTCTGCATCGCGGGGTCGCTCTTGCTCACCTTCTTGGTGTTGAAGCGGGTCAGGCCGTTGTGCAGCCAGTACTTCGCGAAGGTCTTGTTGGTGCAGGTCTCCGACTGGGCGATTTCGTTCTCGTGATGCGGGAAAATCAGGTCGAGGCCGCCGCCGTGGATGTCGAACGTCTCGCCGAGCAGGGCGATCGCCATGGCCGAGCACTCGATGTGCCAGCCCGGCCGGCCCGGCCCCCACGGCGAGTCGAACTTCACTTCCGCAGGCTCGTCGGGCTTGGCCGCCTTCCAGAGGGCGAAGTCGCCGGGGTGCCGCTTGGTCTTGCCGGTCAGCTCGCGCGTGCCCTCCTGCTGGTCCGCGAGCGTGCGGTTGGAGAGCTTGCCGTAGTCGGCGTCGGCGGTGACATCGAAGTACACGTCGCCGTCCACGACGTACGCCGCGTTCTTGGCGATCAGCCGCTCACAGATGTCGATGATGCCGCCGATGTGCTCGGAAGCCTTGGGAAAATGGTCGATCCCCGTGACGTTGAGCGCCGCCAGCGCGTCGAAGTAGTTCTGCGTCACGCGCCGGGCCAGCTCCGGCACCGTCACGCCCTGGGCCGCCGCCTCGGCGATCAGCTTGTCGTCCACGTCGGTGATGTTGACCACCCAGGTCACCGCGAAGCCGCGATGCACCAGGTAGCGCTTGATCGCGTCGAAGATCACCGGGCCGACCGCGTGGCCGATGTGCGACGGCTTGTAGACGGTCGGGCCGCAGAGGTACATCCCCACCTGCCCCGGCGTGACGGGCTCGAAGGGCTCCTTGCGGTTCGTCAGCGTGTTGTGAATCTGGATGTTCATGGGCGCTCGTGTTTATCGATGGGGGGTCACCAGGGCGACGACGGTCGCGGCGATGGCTGCACCGGTCCCGATGGCGCCGACCCCCTCGCCGGTCTTGGCCTTGACGTTCACGCGCTCGGGCGGCAGCCCGAGCAGTTGGGCGATGCGCGCGGCGATCGCCCGCTTGTGCGCCGAGAGCTTCGGCTGCTCGGCGTGCACCACGCAGTCCACGTTGTGCGGGGCGAAGCCAGCCGACCGCACCCGCTCGAGGGCTGCGGTCAGCAGCTTGGCGCTGTCCGCGTCGCGGTACGCGGGGTCGGTGTCGGGAAACAGTTCCCCGATGTCGGGCAGGCTGCTGGCCCCGAGCAGCGCGTCGGTGACCGCGTGGAGCAGGACGTCGGCATCGCTGTGGCCCGCGAGCCCGCGCTCGAAGGGGATCTCGACGCCGCCGAGGACGAGCCGGCGGCCCTCCGCCGTGCGGTGCAGATCGTAGCCGATGCCGACGCGAAATTCGCTCATGGGTGCTCGATGGGGCGGGGCGGATCGAGGAAACAGGTCCGGATCGATCCCCAGCCACCCGGCAATCGTAGTATTTCCTGGCGTTGCGGCGCGGGCGGGCGGTCCGCGCGACGCGAAAAGCGGCAAGTTATGCCCGCGGGCGGTCCAAATCAAATCGCGGCGGGTTGCAGGCGGTCGGCAGGTCGGGATACTCACGCGGAGAGTTCCCGCGTGCCGATGGATCGGCTGGGGCAGCCTCAGCGGAAGGAGTCGTCGTGCGAAAGCCCACCGTCCTCTTTGTGTGCACCGGCAACGCATGCCGGTCGCAGATGGCCGAGGCGCTCTGCCGCCGGATCGCGGGGGACCGTCTCGAAGTGCACAGTTGCGGGTCCACCCCGGCTGGCTACATCCATCCGCTGGCGGTCGACACGATGGCGGCGATGGGTGTGCCGATGGAGGGGCAGTCGTCCAAATCGTGGGACGCCTACCTGGCGCGGGACATCGACGTGGCGGTGACGGTGTGCGACTCCGCGGACGCGATGTGCCCGGTCTTTCCCGGTGGCGGGGTGAAGGTGCACTGGCCGATGCCCGATCCGTCGTTCCTGCCCGGCACGGAGGAGGAGCGGCACGAGTTCTGCCACCGGGTGGCCCAGCGGCTCGAGCTGAAGATCACCCGCATGGTGGATCTCATTCTGCAGGGCCTGCCGCAGGCGCAGCTCAAAGCGGAGTTGGACAAGCTCACCGACCTGTAGGTCCCATCCGGTAAACACCCCATCCTTTGCCGTCCGCCCGCTTGCATGATGACTTTCCCTGCGCGGATGGCTATGCTGAGGCCAACCGAACTGCCGGCGCCTGCGCGTCTGCCGGGTGGCAGGCCGGCGCGGCGGGTCGAATTGCACGCGGTCCACGCACGAGGAGATACAGCGATGAAGCGACTGGGTGTGGTGGTGGTATTGGGCGTGTTGTTGTTCGGGCTGAAGTTGTGGCACCGCGGGGACGACGGCAAGCAGATTCTCAAGGAGGCGAAGTTGATGGTGCTGGCCATGCACCTGCCGGCCGAGGAGGAAGCCTACCTGACGACCATTCTGGAACGTGAGCACCAGAAGGCGTTCGATGCTGCGTACGACATGGGGCGCCGCCGGCGCGCGGCCACGTTCTACGAGGACAAGTACCTGGATGCGATCTTCGCGGCGTGGATCCGCGAATGCCAGGCCGACGGCAAGCCGGAACTGGCGGACAAGGTCGCCGCCCTGCAGGCCGAGATCATGGCCGAAGACACACCGTAGAATCCCGCAATACACCTCGCTCGGTGTACGAAGAGACCGACGCGCCGGTCCGACCAGGTCCGACGCGCCGGTCTTGACTTTTCACCCTCGCAGGTTCGCTACAGGCAGCGCATGTACGCCACCAAAGCGCTCTTCTCCTCCGGGTTGAGCTTGAGCCCGAGGACGAGGTTGAAGAATTCCACCGTGTCGTCGAGCGTCATCAGGCGGCCGTCGTGGTGATACGGCGGCGAGTCCTTGATGCCGCGCAGCGTGAACGTCTTGATCGGGCCGTCGGCGATGTTCACCTGGTGGTTGATCTTCTCGGTCTTGTAGAACCGCTCCAGGTGCAGGTCGTGCATCTGGTTGTCGAGGAACGCCGGGGCTGGGTGGCACATGCTGCACTGGGCCTTGCCGTTGAAGAGCTTCTCACCCATCAGCTCCTGCTCGGTCGCCATGTTCTCGTCGAGGCGGCCGGTGGGCGTCAGCTTGGGCGCGGGCGGGAAGTCGATGATGTTCTGCATCTGGGCCATCATCGCAACCTGGTTGGTGCGGTCGGGCAGATTCGGGCCCTTCTTGGTCGCGATGACGTGGTCACCGTCGAAGTAGGCGGTGCGCTGCTCAAACTGGGTGAAATCCTCGACGGAACGGAGCGAGCGCTTCGATCCGTGTAGCTGTTGGTCGTACATGCCGCGCAGGCTCACCGTGTCGAGCCGGAAGCGTTTCTCCTGGGGGCGCGTGTCCGGGTTCTGGTGGAACGCCGCGTTGGTGTGGAAGTTGGAGTGGCAGTCCAGGCAGGTCACGCCCAGACTGGGCTCCTTGACCTTGCGGTCCTCCGTCTGGTTGAACTGCTGCTGGGGGAAGGGCGTGAGCAGCAGCCGCAACCCTTCCATCTGCACCGGCGTCACCAGACCGTGGAAAATTTCGTAGTAGTTGCGGAAGCTCAGCAGCTTGCCCTGGGAGACATCCCCGAGTTCCGGGTGCGTGGTGAGGAAGATCGGCGCGGGGAACTCCGGGGTAAAGCGGTCGGGGATGTCGAACTCCACGTCGAAGCGGTTGAGGTCGCGCTGCTCGAGCTTCATGATGCCGTCGATCTGGTTCTGGGGAAAGACCTGGCCGCCGACCTCGTGCTTCACGTGCGGCAGCGGGCGAAAGCCCATCGGGAACACGTTCTTTTCCTTGATCTCGTCGGGCGTCATGCCGGCGAGCTGATCCCAGGTCACGCCGTCGGGCAGCTTGACGCGGACGCCTTGCTGAACCGCCTTGCGGCCGCCGGCCATCATCGCATCGGAGGGATTGTCGCTGAGATCGTAGCGGGCCTCGAGCAGCTCGTGCTGGCGCTGGATAACCTCGGGGCGGGCCTTGGTGTCCGCGGCGTAGATCTCATCGAAGGTCTTGTCGATAACGACGGGGAAATACGTGTCCATCGTCGGGTCCCGGGGCGGCAGCGGGGCGACGATGCCGTGCTTCGTGCGCATCTTCTCCGCTTCGGACTGGTCCGCGTCGCTGGTCTTGTCGTTGGATTGCTGGCCCATCCGGTCGGATGAGCCCATCTGCTCGGGGCTGCCCGCGTGCATGTCGGGCTTGGGCGTGGGGGAGGGCGATTGGGTTTCCTCGGCGCCGGCGGGTTGCATGCAGCTCGCGACCGCGAGCGCGAAGCCCGCCAGGGCGAGGCAGCCAAGTTTGAAAGTCATGAAGCTGTCTCCTGGAAGAATGGGGAAAAATGCACAGCCCCCTTTCCGCGCGGCGGGCTGCTACGGCGAGTATCGCCACGCGGCATGAAATGGTACTAAATTGCATGTGACAATTTGTTCAACCCCGGCGGCGCATACTGCGACGCCGGGAGTGAGAAAGTGAGAAAGTGAGAAAGTGAGAAAGTGAGAAAGTGAGAAAGGGGCGCGGCGTGTCGGGCGGCGCGCGCGTCAGAGGCCGAGTTCGGCGGGGTCGAGCTTCTTGACCAGGTATTCGCTGGCGCCGAGCGCGTGGCCCGCGGGCAGCGGGGTCAGCGCGGAATCCCAGCGCAGCGCATCGGCATCGAGGTTGAGCATGCGCAGGCATTTCTGCGCGGCGAAGGGCAGGAAGGGCGCCATCAGCGTGGTCAGCGTGCGC
>JACKHG010000001.1 GCA_020639115.1 Phycisphaerales bacterium | reverse complement strand
CCTGCTGCGCACCAGCGAAGACCCCACCTGGGTCGACGACCTGCAGGTGAAGCAGGACATCGAGGACGAGCTGTTCTGGAGCCCCTTCGTCGACGAAGACCAGGTCGAGGTCAGCGTCGAGAACGGCGTCGCCACCCTCCGCGGCACCGTCGACACCCTGCGCGAACGCTACAACGCCGGCAGCAACGCGCTGGAAGGCGGCGCGCAGGCGGTCATCAACCGGCTGCAGGTCGAGGGGATGGAGCAGAAGGAGCTGTGAGGCCGCCGCGCACCGCTGGCCGGCCGCACACCGGTCATCGAAGGTGCGGCACCAACCGGTCGACGACGAACACACCGCCGTCGAAGTAGCCCAGCGCCCGCGCCGCGTCCCTATCCGACCACAGGTACAGCTCGTGGGTGCAGGGTGGCGCGGGATCGCCCTTCAGCTTCTTGAAGGTCTCGGACTTCAGCTGTGCGCGCGCGCCCTCCAACTGGGCCGCGAGCGCGTCGAGCTGGCGGTTGACCTGCGCCACCCGCCCCGCCTCCTTCAGGCCCGCGACGTCCTTCACGAAGCCATGACCGAACCGGATCCTCTCGGTCAGCGGAGGCAGCAGCTCCGCACCCAGCAGGTCCGGCCGCGCCGCTTCCCACAGCGCTGTCCCCCAGACCGAGGGAGCCGCCTCGTCGTCGATTCGCTGCACCAGCGTCTCCGGCACCGCCGCCAGCGCGCCCGCGTCCACCGCCACGCCCATCCCCAGCCGCCGAAAGACATCGCGGTGCGGCCGCAGCGCCGCCGCCGGATCGAGCACCACCGGCAGTCGAGGGATCGTCATCAGCGCCTGCGAGCCTTCGAACAGATACACGCAACGGTCCGCGTACAGCGTCCCGAGCGCCTGCAGGAAACCATTGAGCGATTTGAAGCCGCCGGTCAGGTTGAAGACGATCTCGTACCCGCGTGCGCGGTAGCCCTCGACGGCATCGGTCAGCTTTGCCACCAGATCCGTCACGGCCCACCGGAAACCCACCGCCTCATCCGTGCGCAGCCCAGCCTCCGTGATGGGCGACACCGACTCGGCGCTGAACAGAGCGCCGATCGCGTCCTCTACCAGGCCACACGCGATCCGCCCCTGATAGGTGTCCGTGTGCACCAGCAGGTGCGCCACCCAGCCAGCCTCCCGCCCGTCGAGCACGGCGGCCAGCCCGTTGATCTCGGCGCTCTGTCGCCGCGCGCCGGTCAGATCGCCCAGCCTGCCGACAGCGGCCTCTTTCTGCGCCACCACCGCCGCCGCGACGTCGGCCGGCACCTCGGTGGCGTTCGCGTGCTTCGTCAGCAGCGAGCGCCCCGCGTTGTCGATGCCGCCCGTCAGCGTGCTGGTGCCGACGGTCGAGACGACGAGCATCGCCCGACCCTGTCGACGTTCGTTCTTCGCTTCCACGGCTGCGCTCCCCTCACTCAGGCCACCGGACCGACCCGGGCGAGACCGGCCAGCGTCCTCGCCGCTGGTCCCTCCGGTCACATCACAGCACCAACACGTGCGCGCACACGCCCACCCCGCCCTCCGGCAGCTTCGCTTCAAACTCCACGTTGCCCGGCACCTGGGCCAGGGCCGTGAAGACGGCATCGATGCCTTCGGTCTCCGTGGTCGACACCAGCAGGCGCAGGCGCGGGTCGTCGGCCCACTCCGAATCAACGGGGCGTACGGTCAACTCGTAGGGCTTGATCTTCTTCTTCTTTCGCTGCTTCGCGTAGATCTGCCGGCGATCGGTCGCGGCCTTGATGTCGTCGAAGGTGACGCGCAGCGTCTCGGGTAGCGGGCGG